>NZ_JPJA01000108.1:0-8688 GCF_000733315.1 Vibrio sp. ER1A | reverse complement strand
ACTGTATGCAGAGTCCTGGGTTCGTCTGGTGATACAGATGGTTCACTCGATGAGCGGTGAACAGCGCTTCATGCGGCTACACGTCGCACGCCCCTATTCGAGTTAGAGCAAAAGTTTATTCATATTGCGATACAACAGATTTCCCCTACTAAAATTTATCTAAAGGTCGTAAAAAAGCACCCTGCATCCTACTTAAGCAACATCTTGCGAACTAGTTTACTCTAGCCGTCATTAACACACTGACTTTTTGATATAGCAGAATAAAGGAGGCATTATAAGGATACAAAAGAAGCAGGTTCGCTGTCTAAGACGCGTTATGTACTGGAGGAATTTGAATGATCATCAGCAGCAAAACGAGTGAAAAACTTCGAAACTTAATAAATGAAGATACTGAGTATCGTTCTGGGCCAAATTTGGTTAAATTTTTTAATGCTCTAGGTTTTAATCACTCATATGGACAAGGCTTCCCCTCCCGTTGGAAGTATACAGACGATTGTTTAGAAGCAATCAATGGAACACCTCAACTTGATAAATGCATTAAAGCAGTATTCAATCCCGTCAATTTTATTAGCCGTATTGACGAGTTGGATCGCTTGATCGCCGAACTTAACCAGTATTTAGCTTTTGACAAATGGCAAGTTGTTAGAAATGAAGCTGAAATATCCTTCAAGAAACTTCATAAAGTGGAGTTAAACGAGGATAGCGTGAAATCAAATAGTTTGTCTGAGTCTGACTTTTTAAGTCGTGAGTTTAGTGGTTTCACTATCTCTGATTTAGGCTTGGACCCTACCGTAACTGACGTACTGAACAAACGAGTAGATGAAATTGAAAAAACTTATAGTTCGGCAGCTTATCTTTCTACGATTCTAATCGCTGGTAGCACTTTAGAAGGGGTTTTTCTTGGATTAGCTTCTAGTTATCCGAGAGCATTTAACACAGTGAAGTCTTCCCCCAAAAATCGTGAAGGTAAAGTTCAACCGTTTCATGACTGGGCTCTTGCCGCCTTTATTGATGTGGCAAAAGACTTAGAACTAATTCAGCTTGATACCCATAAATTTTCACATACTTTAAGGGACTTTCGTAATTACATTCACCCCTATCAACAAATGTCATCAGGCTTCACACCAAGAGAGCATACAGCTAAGATTTGTTTACAAGTACTTAAGGCTGCAATTACTGAAATAACTTTAAGTATCAATAAACTACGCATTTAACTCGGCTAAAGTTCATTCGAATACTGAAATACAATGAAATTCAGTACTTTTTTATGATATATGTAGAGTAATCCCCAATTGAATAATCAAGCAGTTGTCGTAGCTTGTAAGATAGAACTTTTTGATAGTTTGAGTGAGCTATATGTATCCTAACCTTGTTGAAACTTCGATTTTGCATGTGCTGATAATGCCGCGATCAGAAGACATTAAGGATCAATCGCCTTTTCAAGGTTACTTGATCGATTTGATTTCTAGTCAGCACTCTAGATTGCTTGAATACATGAGCATACTTCCAACTTCAGCAAATGAACTTTTCATTTCACATGAAGAGCTCATACGACATCGCATAAACTTATCTGTAAGCAATAACTTTTTGCTTGATAAAATCGCCTTTAAAAAATGGTTTGAAGTCTTTCAAGCACATCCATTTATATTTTGTTACTGCGTAGATGAAGAGAGTGCTACGTATGTTAAGGATATTAGTAAAGCTTCAAAATATCCGCTGTTAGCTGTGGGCTGGTCAGATATCTGCGACATTGTGTTGAGGGATGAATTTACTCCTTTTCTTTTGGATGAAAAAATTTCGGAAAGATTAAATTCACTAAAAGAAAATGGCGACTTAAATGAAAAGTCAAAAGACTTCTTATCATCAAGAGTAGCAAGAACTACTCAGCAGATAGAACTGGATCAAAAATCGTATAGCCACTCTGTTTCAAATGCGAATGAAGCAGTCTTATATTCACTTGGTTACAGTCTCTCAGGTACAAATGCCTTACAAGGAAGTAATGAACGTCAACCATACATTGAAGCTATTCTGGATACCTCACAAAAAGTTCTTTCCTTAACAAATGAGTATAAATCCACATCACTAAAATCAGACTTAGTCCTATACTGTCCTAGCATTTTTACTCACCTGTATAACTTCAAAGATCAATTCTGGAACAAAATTAGAAGAGATTTAAAAAATAAGAAATCCCAAGAGTTTCTAATTGACGGAGTATTTAGAAATAAATCTTACTCCGGATTTAATATGCGAGATTTCAACAAAGAAGATGTTACGAAAGTTTTTGAAAACAAAGTTTTTCAAATGATACTTTCAACCAGACAAAGTGAATTACGTTTGTCATCGGCAGCGATCAATATGTTATGTACTTCTTATTGTGTGCCAGCGGTTCGTCTAGCTAACTCATTAAATTTTTTCCATGGTAATTTTAAAGATATTGAATANNGATATTGAAAGCTTAGTTTCTTCTGGTACAGATAAATCAAAAAGAAAGCTTGATCGAAAATTCAAAGATTTAGTTGAAAAAATGAGAGGGGAGATTGATGAGCCACTTATTGATTTTATCGTTCAAAATTCAAATTCAATAACACTTTGTTCAAACATACATCTAGATTGGGTTTCTCTTGATCGAATCCCACTCATGTTCACACATGAAACATCTAAAATCCCTACTACACCGGGTAACATGTTTCTTCAAAGTTGTACTAATTTTTCCAATGTTACAGTTAAAAAAAATGAGTTGCTAAACATCACTGTAATCCGTTCATTTAGAGAAAATGATCCTCTGAAGTATAAACTCGAAGAGGCACTAACTCATTACTCAAAATTAGTTGATGACATCGAAATAACGATTGTAGATGTGGGGTCTGAAGATGAGTTTGTAATTGCCCTCAACGAAATTAAAGGGAGTATTTTAATAATGGATTGCCATGGAAATCATGGCGGTACTGATTCATATGGTTGGCTACAAATTGGCAGTGATCAAGTTGACATTTGGCACCTGCCGATAATATCACCACCAATTGTTATTTTGAGTGCATGCTTAACTTCAGCATTAGCAGGGTCACATGCATCAGTTGCAAATTCATTCCTTGCTAGAGGTAGTATCTCTGTATTGGGTACATTATTACCTGTGAATGCGATAAAATCTGCCATTTTCGTTGGTCGATTAGTATACAGAATAAGTGCTTTTCTAAAGGCTATTCAGAAAATGAGAGTAGAGGTATTAACATGGCGTACATTTATTACTGGCTTTCTACGCATGTCCTTTTGCACCGATTTTTTAATGTCTTTTAGAGACGAGCTGAAATGGATTACACCTGAAGAGTATACGGAACTGCATATTCAGTGCAATTACTTAATAAATACGAATCATCCAAATTGGTATGATGAATCTTTAAAGTTAATTAGCGAAGTTGCTAATAAGCCGATAGAAACGGTTGACATGACAATTCAGGATATAGGGTTGACCGAAACAATGTATTACTCTCAATTAGGTCGACCGGAAAGTATAGTTATTGAGATGTAATAGGAGTCTAAAGCTGGATGTTGGCAAAAGAACTTAGGGCAGAACCCTAGCGACTGTTTGAAGTATTATAGCTGCGATGGTTAAGTCTGGTTGCAGCATGAAGGAACTAAAAAAAGCGTAACTATTCACCCGCGAGACTAATAGGGTGGATTTGAATTCGGCAACAAAGCCGTTTTGCTTTTCCATATGCGGCACCTCTGTTATTTGGATGGTGTCGCTAGGACTCTGTTCTGCGTACTGCTCTAAATTCTCTCAGCGAAATTATACACATCTATTAAGTGAGCTACATCAAACCTAGTTTTATAATTGGTAGCTATTGATACTGCGTAATTTAATTTGTCTTCACCACCAATGCAGGAAATTGAGTTAAGTGGACTTTCCCCATACTTGTAGTGGTTCAAAATCTTCTTATTAGAGTAATAATTCTAAAAGGGTTTTGTCCAAACCGTTTCTGAGATTGATCAAGCTTAAATACTCATATCGAAAAGAATCGTCACGTTGATTATAGGTATCGCTGATGCTGGTATTGAGTTTCACTGTGTGGCTATTGATATCTGAAAACGCTTATTGACACTCTTCCAGAGACATATCCAAACACAGCATCAACGGAATGTTATGGCTACGCAGTTCGCCCTTACTTTTAACAGTCCAACGTTGGTGTGCTCCGATTCAATAAACTCTGGCTGTTCATTGAGCCCCCGGTCAATACGTAGTTCTCTGAGTTATTTTGGATATATTGAGAGATTCTCTTTGCACGAGTGGGATTCACATTGCGCTGCGAACGAGCTAGGACATTACCAGTATCAGACGCCACCAAACGCTGCAACACACCAAACTTAGCGCAGACAGCTGATATTTCAAAACAATACCCAGACATAATAGTTACCTCATTTTTGGGATTAAATGGATTAAAACCGTGAATTAGATATTGCCTTTCAAACGCAATTTGACTTCTTTTATAGTTTTAAAGGATTCACTACAAAGCCATTTCGCCCTAAGGCACAGTGGGTCTCAACAAAATACAACGGCTTTCCATCAATGTTGGAGATATCGAGTCTTTGGCAAACGTGAGTTTGATACACCGAAGACCAGTTAATGACATTGCATTGAAGATCGTTGGCATTTTCATAATTTACCTCCCTACTTCGCGTAAGCGGCAATTCAGAATGTGTGTTACTGGCTTTGTCATTAAACCGGCCTTACGAAGCTCATAAGCTCCTGTCATAAGAGTGTGAATGGTGTTCCTTAGCGCAAAACTCACTTGCTCAGGCCCATGCTGTATCAAGTAGGCTTGATTGGGGTGATGTTTGCATTCGGTCATAACTGACTTCTTGTATCGGACCTTTCATTACGTCTTACCCCATCATTTGTTGTGTTGAAAAATCAAAGTGGAACGACTGCAGTTCGAAACCATTCGCGGTACTTTTCAGCAGCAGTGCCGGCACGACGGTTTTAAAGCGAGAGAACATCACCACCCCTTGAAATAACGCGTTCCCTACAACGAACCATGACCATTGCTGCAATGCAGTCGTGCTCGCTAAGCGATGACATAACCTATCGATATCTTCGATACCCAACATACGTTGTTTGGGTAGGCACTGACAAACTTTTAGATATAACCCACTTTCTTTAAGCACACCGATGATCACACGTTTTTCAGCTCGTCGTTGTTCCCTCAGCACCTTCAGTTGACGTACCTTTTGAAACGCTTTGCTTAACGACATAGCAGGACGCTTTTCACGCTTCTGCAGTCGGATTTTTCGTCGCATCGCCAACAACGCCCTAGATCGAGAGATATCATTTTTAGGAGAGCTGACGTGCCCCACGGCGAGACGTGGGTCGCTGTTTTGACATGTAGAGAAAGTTGGGGTTGCATTTGGTTGTGTCATAGGAGTTTCCTTCTGTTTGAGTATCACTTTCTGGAGCCGCTTGGTTGTCCAGTCCTTCTCCATGGGTCTCATTAACAAGGGCGCGATAGCGTTCATATACCCATGTAAATGAGACTCTGGTAAAGGATGCTGAACACCCTGCGAGCGACAGACAGTGATGCGAGTAAAAGTAAGCTCGACACAGACAAACCAGTCCCTTACTCGAACTTCAATAGAAAGCAGTGAAATGACAAAAAGGAGGTCACGACGATGCGCAGTGAAGTGATAACAAAACGAATGCGTTCAGAATTGGGTATCTGGAACTTAGAAGCACATCGAGCTTGGCTCGATAGTTGTGTTTCAAGTTAGCGATACGAGGAGCAGCGCGACGAAATGTCCTGCCCGAAAGGTAACGCCAAAATTAACAAAGAGAGAAAAAAGAAGGAGCAGAGAGAGAGAACTTAATAAAAGAAATTATGTTTGATAGCTTATAGCTAGCTATAGCTTGAAATATAGACAGTTGACCCAATATAAGAAGTTCAAATGTTTCTCTAAAACAACAGTGATAATCACCACCTTCCAACAAACACAAAAACCAATATGCAAATCAGAAAAAACTTCGAATACTATAAAAATCTGTACAGCTTAGTCAGCAACGCCCTCCTCCATCTTTTGTTTCAAGTATCGATGTCTTCTCGCTATGTTCCTGTCACAAAGCGCAATGACATTCTACTTAAATACCTCAAGCCAAAGCTCAATGATAAAGGGTTAGCAAATATCAAAAAAGACATCAAGCTAATGATCCAAACCGCGAGAAACAAAGGAAGTAATTTGGAAATGAAACTGTATGAGATAAACGAGAAAGCCAAGCAAACTAAAATTGCTGGGGCAGAAAAGCTCTATTCATTGTTGGTCTATCTCTACGATGAAGAGCGGATTGAGTCCCGCTTATTTGAAGAGGGTCAAACCGCGAAGCCAGGTATTCTATACATGTTAGAAGAGCATATCGAACATTGCTTTAACCATGATGATTCACAAGTCGCTCCCTTATCTATGTTGATACAACTGGAACGCGCACCAGAGCTCATTGATGTTATTAATCAACAAGGCTGGTTCATCGCCGAAATGAAAGAATGGAATAGTGACACGTTCCAAGCTCACCTACTTCTCCACCCTGTGACTAAACACTAAAAAACCATGACTAGTAAAGAAGAAAGAGCAACACAATTTCTAGCTAACGCTAAAGAAAAGTTTGGTGAGCTCTATGATTATTCGAAAGTTAACTATGAAAACAACCGAACGCATGTCACTATCACTTGCCCTATACACGGTAATTTTCAAGTTTCACCAGCTAACTTTCTCACCCGAGAAATAGGTTGCCCTCACTGTAGACGTCAAGCATCAAGACAAAAAAGGCAAGAAAACTACAGCAAAAAAAGAGCTAAAGAAGGCTGCACAACAAATCAATTTAATGTGCGAGGCTACCAAACCAAACATTCCGACCTATTAAAGCTAATTTTTGATTAGTTACATAAGCTCTAATGTCGGCATCATTAAATTGGATCCGAGAGGACTAAAAGCGGTTCCTCCACAAATATAGCTAGAGGCGTCTCAAGCCCTGTAAATTTGTTGAACGCTTTAATCATGAGGTAGATACCAACCTGATCATTGTAGTTTCTTAGGTTTAGTTTCCTCACCTAACAACCGCTTTACTCGATGCATGGTTGCTCGCGAGAGTGAACGCTTGTAATAACCATACCGGTTTTTTACTTCTTATTTGAGCCGTTGAGCTTCTGACAGCCTATCTCCAGATTGCGAGGATGTCCTTGTTACCAGAAGTCTGCTCTTTCCCTTGGTGGAATGAAGAGAACAGCTCTTTTAACTCGGATAGCATCATGGCTATTTCTCGTGTCATAAACGCCATCACCTAACACCTCTATGATCGTACGATGTATCAGCTTAATGCTACGATATTTTAGCGATGTAGCCGCTCAGGTCGTCACTTCCTGATTTAGCTCTATCGAATTACGCAACAAAGCCTATCTATGTAGCTAATTGCTAATGAAACGACTTCTCGCAAAGCCACAATTTTAAATACAACAATACCCCACTGGCTATCACACTTCACACAAGTCGACATGGGTGAAAACCTATTGCGAAAATCAGCATGAATCGAAGACCAGTGGGAACAATCATTGACTTACAACCTGTTAAACCGCTTGCACTTTAGGTTTGCTCTTAATTGCTGAACGTACTGAGAATACGATAGAAGCCAATATGATTACCCAAAGGACACCGGCAATTGGACTCTTAGTGAAGAATATTGATAGATCACCGTATGCCTCGATACTTTTAACAAAATACACCTCTGCTGACTTACCTAAAATAAACCCAATGATAAAAGGAACCACTTCGAGACCCAGTTTGGGAGCGACGACGCCAAATATACCAAATAACACCAAGGTCCAAACGTCAAACATAATTCCATAATTTATCGCGAATGCGCCTATGACGCACATCATGACAATAATTGGATATAGGATGTACTTAGGAATCATCACTACGCGGGCAACATAACGAATGGCAAAGAACATCACTAGGAACATCACCAAGTTCGCCAAAACCAAGGACGTTACCATAAAGTTCCACGTTTCAAAGTTCTCATTGATGAACAGTGGTCCAACTTGGATCCCTTGCAGCGTGAAAGCACCAATCAATACTGCTGTGGTTGAGTCTCCAGGAATGCCCAAAGATAGCAACGGAATCAATGCCCCTCCAGTGAGACCATTATTGGCTGATTCAGAGGTAATAATCCCCTCAGGAGCCCCTTTACCCATTTGTTCGGGGTTTTTGGTAATGTTTTTTTGTTGTGTGTAAGCCAGTACAGAAGCAGCGCTTCCCCCAATACCAGGTAACATGCCAACAAATGTGCCGATAGAACCAGAACGCAACATGTTAGGAAGCTGTCCTTTAAAGACTGACCATTTAAATTTTTCTTTTTTATCCAGTTTAATTTGATCGGCCTGAACATCATTGGCTTTTTTGGCACAACACGCAGTGATAATTGTGGCAAGACCAAATAATCCAATCAACACTGGCAGCAATGAAAAGCCAAAGCTCAGCTGTTCCTCCAGCATCTCTGGCATTAAGCGATATTCACCGTTTCCACCGACAGATATATCATATGCACCGACTAAGCTTAAAAGTACACCGAATAAACCACTAAAAATACCCATCAATAAGTTTTTAGATAGCGATGAAATGACCGTCAACGGGCTTTGTTGCCGAATTCAG
>NZ_JPJA01000107.1:0-13140 GCF_000733315.1 Vibrio sp. ER1A | reverse complement strand
CTGAATTCGGCAACAAAGCCCCTTTTAGATTAAAGTTTGGAAGTATACTAGGTATTCCCACTTCATTTACCAGCTTCTTATTGCTTCAATACTCTATTGCCAATATGCATACATCTAAGTTGGTTTTTGGCTTCCGCGAGTTCTTGAAAAAGTTGCCCTATTTATTGGTCGGCAATCGGAACGATTTGATAATTAGATTCTCCAATTTGTTCACTCGTCGCTAGCGTTGTTAAGTGCTTTATAAGAGATAGTCGGAGTAAACTGAAGTAAGTGATGATGATAAGAGTTCAAAAACACAGGTGAGCTAGGTGTTTAGTCAATGAACAAGGATAACATTAGCGACAAAACCTGGATTCGAACCTACATTCCTTAGCTGCATTTGATTCGAACAGTTAGAGTTGGTTTCTGGTCTACTTAAAAATATCAATATTTATTAACTGTAGCACCTTCGAATGACCTCAAAGGTAATTTCTTAACAACCAATACATAGGAGCACTAGATGTTCAATGGATGCAAAACAACTGATAAGTAAAGCGCTAGTTGAATTTATCATGGGCACGAAATTTATAGTATTTATTCGCCCCTATTCAGATTAAGAGTCGATAACACTGAAACTATGGAGTAAAAAGAGAGGTATCACACCACTAGAAAGGTGGTATTTCATACAGTGTTTTTAGTTTCATACACACTTAGCTTTGAGCGGTTTTTAAATATTTGGTCAATTTGTGAGTTTCTCTCTCCCTGGATATTGTAATTGTTGAACATTGTGCTCCACCAATGAGTTGCTTTATGAAGATGGCGAGAGGGAGATGTTTCATTAAACCTATTGTTCAATGACGTGCGAGTATTGTTAGCAGCTCTCTTGACACATCTTTGTTTTTGTTAGGGGTTTTGCCTATCTAGTTGTTTCATCCTTTCTAATCGGCTTGGTTGCGATGACTAGGCGCATTTCAGTGTAGAGGGACAAAGTGTGATAATTTAGGCCTGATGATTACCTATAGTTACATGCTTTTTTACTTATTCCTCTCCTTAACTGTATACCTCAGGTTTTGTTGCCGACTCAATATGTGACTGAGCCACGGTGGACAAAGAGATATTGAGCTGACGTCATTTTTTGGTTACTAAATGGTTTTTTAGCAAGAGGTTATAACCTAACACTAAACACCTTTCGATTCTTGTTAGATTCATCTGAATGATACAGCGGTTTAAACGCTGTAGTCTTCGCGAGCGATCGTTAATATAAGAAAGAATGATTTTACGTCATAGTTTGCGTTCTTGCTGTTATTACCCACAGATACTATAGGTAACTATTATAAATATATTAAAAACTATGTAGTCTATTAGATCTATAAGATCTATGATGTCCTGTAACTTCTTGTTTTAAAAGTAAAAAAAGTGAAGTGGCATTACACATTATCCGTCATTTTGATCTCTTAATCCGAGTGGTTGATCGCTTAATCCGAGTTTATGATCTCTTGATCCTCATGTTTGATCTGTATATCCGTGCGTTTCGATCTTTTAATTCGTTTATACATTACATAAATTCCGTGTATTGAACTTAAGAGATGCTAATAACTTATCACGTTACTCTTAGCTTGTGGATATGTTGCATATCTTATTGAATTATCAGTAGTTATCGTCTGGTGCGAGTAGGTTGATTTCGTTCATAAACGCTTCTAACGAGCTTTGAATTTTTACACGTTGTTCTTCTTCATCCTTGCGGCGGGTAATGGCTAGTTCGATCTTACTAGCTCTATCGTTCTCACCAATTGACGCATATGAATGAGCGAGGTTTTTGAGTTCCTCGATAGTGAGCTCAACACCGTTCTTGCGTTTGAGTTCTAGGCTTGATATTACTTTCTTAATTTCGTCCAGATTAAGTGTCTGTACAGGCTGCTTTTTGTCTACCCATCTGTAAAGAAATTTGATTTTTGATAGTTTTCTCCCTTCTCTGTAAACTTCATAGCCGTGTGTTTTTCCATCTTCAGAGTCAAAAAACACAATTTCTTGGTTGGTTTCCGGATCTTCTTTAATTCCTTTGATGCTTGCTTTGATGCAACGTTCTATAAACACACTGTTATTTGCAAATGATCGCTTGCCTGATTTGATTTTTCCGCCTGGGTCATGGAGCCCAAATAACCCTTTAAGATCCGCAATTTCAAAAGTTTGTAGGTAAGTACCACCACCTTTGAATCTACTTAAGATCTCATATAGACGTTTTGCATACTCCTTTTTTAGGCTAAGGAAGCTCTGGGTGTTAATGAGAGCGTAACTATTGTTGTATTCGATGTAAGCCTCTTTTAGCTCGTCATTTGGCTTCATCGTGAGCTTTCTATCTTTATAAGTCACGCGCTTAAAGATTGATATAAAATCAAACTCTTGTACATCGTCTGAGTCGTCGTCGACAGGGAGACCGATATTCTTTTTGGTTAATCTATCAGCTACCGGCTTGAGAGTCTTAGCTAGCTCCTTGGGCTCAATTCCTAACCAACGTGACAGTTGAGTTGATGTAAACTCATACACAGGGGTATCATCACTATCCCAGTCTTCAGGTTTCATATGCGCAATCATTAACGCGAACAGGTCAGCTTCACGTTGGGTTAAATCTTGCTGTGAAAACACAAGTTTATGTGCTTTTTTGAATTGCTTAGGTAAGGTGTGTTTTCTTGTCGTATTGACCTTGCTACCCATGGTTCTTTCTCTGTTTGATGCTAATTGGGTAAAGTATAACATCATATCCGTGTAACTATTACTTAAAATCCGCGTTTATTACATGTTCTCCGTGTATGAATACAGAAAATCCGTGTTTATTACTAGTTTTCCTTGTATTCATTGTTGTTGATTTTTGTGAACCGCAAAAGGATTTCTTTGATTTCGATACAAATGACAACTTTTATGTCAATTGTATTGATCCTTAAATCCGTGTAATACATTGAGGTTGTCTCAGTAACCTGTTGAAATTTTGTGGTTGTTTTACATGATTTCCGTGTTCCTTCATTACTATTACACATTATCCGTGTATTTAGATTGCGAACGAAGTCAAGTGGCATTGAGCCTAAGTTGTTTACTTATTGTACTTTTTATGTGGTGTGCTGAGCTAATTAGGTAGCTTTAAGCCCGTCGTACTTAGTGTAATCTCATTATATTGATCTATTAATCCGTGTTTAATTACACTTTCTCCGTATTAATGATCATATAATTCGTGCTGTTGATCTAAAAATCCGTGCTCAATCACATATTATCCGTGTGATCAAACAGATTTTCCGTGCTCAAAGATAGGCTCGTTAATGTATCTTATTGATATTTAGTTATTACAACCCCTAAAATCCGTTAATATTTATTATTAGCACAAGTTTTCCGTCTTTTATTTCTACAAAAGTGGTACTCAACTTGCTCTTGGTCTGTTTGATTTTTATACCAAACCCTAACGTTTTGGCTATTATGTGTACAAGTATCGTGACTTAGTAGCGGTGGTTCTGATGATGAGATTCACTTAATACTACAAATTATCCGTTTTTTGGTAAATGCACTGGAAACTTGCAGTGTGATGAGATGACTCGCGCTTAGGATCTAGCAAAACTCCCCTTTTAATTGATCACATTATCCGTGTTTTTAAAGGCGTTTCGAAGTTAACTTAACAAATATTCCGTGTTCCATCACATAATTTGTTGCTTAAAGTACATGTTATCCGTGTAAAAGATCACTTTATCCGTGTTTTACTTGTTGGCCCGCTTATGCGCATCCTTCGATGGCATTTATCTATGTTGCTTTTACCATCTCTGATGTAAGTGACTAAAGGTTACCATGTTGAATGTGTATCTATTGGTTGACGTAAATCCAAAATAACGAGTGAAGTTAACAGTACAAAGAGAGTAAGGGTTTTACCTCTATAAGTTGATACTGTGTAGCGTATCTAACTTGTTGTGCGAGTGATTATCGACCATTCGATTTCGAAAGTATGTGGTTGCTATACATGTGTTCAGTCAGTTAGACGTAAAGTCCGTAGACTGAGGTGAGAGGAACCGGAACTGCACATCGATTCAAATTTGTCTAAGAAAGCATGTCTGAGATTTAAAGTTGAAACTGTAATAGTGAACAATCAGTAACTTAGTTGCTCATTGACGTTCATTACTTTTTGGCTGAAGTGTACGAATCAGAGATATTGTACGTATCTTATATTGTTATCCTATGGCTTATAAAAGAATTAGGGTGGTAAGTGAATACCACCTTATGGCTTCCCTTCTCCTCCCCTCCCCTAACATATTTACTCTCATCTAGTTTTGATTGCTTTTGTCTGTTCTTTGGAAGATGTTCTTACTTGACTGAGTCACTCGATTTTAAAGGTAAGGAAACTCAAAGTTNNCGACTCTGTCGCCGGCTTGTAAAACTTCATTCATTTTTTACCAATATAGATTAAATTAACTATATAATGGTAAAATTCTTGATGGCTGGAGATTTTACTGTATTATTAGAAAATACACATTTGAGGTTGGAAAAATGACTGTTATTGGTACTATCGGTAGTATTGCCGAAAATATGCATAAAGAGCAAACGAGCTTAGAGGAAGCCCTAAAGCAAAGTTTACGTGTTTCTGTTTCCGATGCGGATATGGTGGATGGCGTCGATCGTCTAATATACAACCATTGCTTAAATAAAACTGAGTTACGGGATTTGATTGGAGGTTCTAAACCAACTTTCAACAAAAAGCTCAAAGAAGTCATGGATGAAGGGCTGATTTCAGAACCGATATACCAAAATAGGTCTCATCTTTTTACAAATGAGCAAGTACATATGTTGCTCGATTACTTTGATTTTCCAAAGTATGCTGATAATCATAACGGTAAAACCGTAACAGTTACCAACCATAAAGGGGGGACAGGTAAAACAAGTACAACGCTTGCTCTTGCCACGGCGACTGCTCTTGATCTGAACTTTAACGCCAGAGTATGTGTACTTGACTTGGATCCTCAGGGCTCTGCTGGACAAGGGACAATGCAGTTAGCCGAAGATAGCATTTATGTCACTATGGCTGATTTACTGTTAGCAGAGTTTGAGTCTCAAGATGAAAATAACGCTGTTAACGCATTGCTTGAAAATGGTTATTCATTTGAAGATATTGTTAAAGCTTGTCCGTTCTCAACTCACTTAACAAATCTCTCCGTGATTACTGCGTTCCCAAGTGATGAACGTTTTGTTGATAGATACTGGCAGTTAGAAGAAAGTGAGCAAGACCGACTTCTCACTAAACTGAGTAAAGTCGTTCTCCCTCTCCTAAAGGAAGAATTTGACATTATTTATATAGATATGCCGCCACAAGATAGTCCTATTACTTGGTCAGCGTTGGAAGCTACAGATTGTATTTTGGTTCCCGTAACACCAAGATACTATGATTATGCGTCTACTGCTAACTTCATGACAAACTTACATGAAAGGTTGCAAAGGCTACCCTCTGAGGGAAAGAATATTGAATGGGTTAAGATGGCTGCTGTTAACTACAACGAAAATAGCAAACCAGAGTACCAAACAGTACAAAAGTTACTCCGTTCTGTAAGAAATCACTTATTCACGCAAACTCTTGCTCACAGTGATGCTTTTACTGCAGCTGCCGAGATTGGTCGTACTGTTTTAGACATTAAAAAATCAGAAGAAATTTGCACGGCACATCAATTTGATGTCGCGGTTGACTCGGTACGTTTGTTTTATAACCAATTTAAAAATGAAATTGTTGCTTTGGCAGCAAAGTAAGGAGCAATTAGATGTCTGATATTCGAGGTAAGAAAACAGGGAATCTGTCAGCTAGATCTGGATTGAAATTGCCAACGTCACAAGCATTGAAGAAAGATATTCAGTTTGGAACTAAGTTGTATAAGGTTCGCCACGTCATTATTAAAGCTGAAGACGTTGAATCTAAGACGATTGCTCATTCCTTAAATACTCGAACTCAATCGTCACTTACGATGGAAGCAGTAAGAGATATTTATGATGAGGTTGTGAGAGAAGGTGTTAAACAAGAAGGTGTTGCCTACCTTAACCCAGAGACCAAATTATACGAGCTATTTGATTCAAGCCGTCGTAGATTCTGTGCAATCAAAGCGGGTAAAGATCTACCGCTATGGGTATTAGACGAGTCACCAAAACCCAACGAAATTAAAGCTTATGTGGACTTGACGCAAAAAGTTAAGCCCTTTTCATGGCGTGAACAAGGTAAATCTTATGTAGCTTTTGCCATTCAAAATGATATAGATCCGAATGACTACGAGCTTCTAGGAAAGGAGTTGGGGATTGGCAGAGAAACAATGCGAAAAAAGTTACAGGCAGCGAGTATTAATGAACGCCTAATTAGCACTTTTCCAGATTGCGAAGGTGTTCCAACAAGGTTTTACTCTGCATTGGCTAAGATTGAACGTTTGCTGAAGAAACATGAGTTTGATGTCGATCAGTTTGTCGATGAAGTCGAGGTATTCAATGTGATTAGTTCTCAGGACGTTGAACTTGCCCAAGTTCAACTTCTCGAACATTATCAACATACATTGGATAAGATGCTCGCAAAACCCAAAAAGGCCGAACCAAGAGTCGAAAATCTCGTTTTGTTTGAGAATCGAAATAAATATGCAAGAATCAACGTAAGTTCTGATGGGCGGAAAGCTAAGTTTGAATTTGGGTACTTAACAAAAGAGGAGTTAGGTGATATTGAGACATTTGTCAGGGAAAGACTTGCTAGGTAAGGCTGTTGCACCAATGTCCATATAAGCATAAGTCCTTGATATAAAAGGACTTATGTTGGTTTTGGGAGATTTACAAGGGGGGTTGTTCACCAAATAATTAACAGGTTTCTAATTACTATCTTCACTAACTATAGCTGGTCCTCAACACATTTTACTTAGGCTTACTTGATCTTGCAGCAATTCCCATAGTTATATTTACCTGAAGGATTACTATAGATACGTCGCATTGCCAAACACCGGCGAAATGTATTAATTTGTTGGTTCTTCTATAATAGCCCTCCCCTGCCCCAATATTCTGTTAACGGTTTAAGTAGCTGCACGGCACTATATTCATATATACAACGGTCTTGAAGAAAATTCTTGAGAGCTTGATATTAAGAATGAGCGAAAGTGCTAGTGAAGGAGCCAAAGATAACGCTGAATATATTTACTGTTAAACGATTTATAGTTGTTAACTTAAACCCATTCGGACAATGAATATTATCTAGCGTGGAACGTTCCTTCGATAAAGAGCTGACTACGAGTGTTCTAAAACAGGTCTAGTTATGAGTTCGATTGAGTTACCGTATAACAAAAACTAAAGCGCGCGAATGAATTGGCGAAAGTAAACAAGATAAACGTAATTCACTTTGTTCTAGGATATAGTAGTTGCAATGTCTTCCAAACATACAATCAGCGATTTCAATTAGCGAATTTACTATAAGCTATTCTATTGTTGTCGAAACACTTGTTTTCTAAGAGAATACGATGAAGTAAATACAAAAAGAAGCTATTGTCAAATGTGGTGTATGGAGATCATTCAGTAGCCCGTTGATGAGTCTTCATTTCTTTCACTCCATTGATGAAGCGAACATTTTTTACAACATCCGCTAGGAGTGCAAAACCTCGTAGACGACGCCACTTCGTCTCTGCACTGCGCATTAACTTGTAGGCCATCATCAACTTAGTCTTTCTGTTTCCACAGTTCTTTGTCTTGTTCGTGCGTAAACGTACTGTGGCGAACATCGATTCTATTGGGTTGGCTGTCCTGATATGAACCCAGTGCTCTGCTGGGTAATCGTAGAACGCCAAGGACTTCCTTGCGTCCAGAGTCATCGACACCAATGATGACGAGTAAGCAGAGCTTATTGTCCAAGGTAAGGAAACTCAAAGTNNTGCAGTCTTCCTCATTCGCACATCCTTCTATTTGCTTGTACCTCTACGCATTCACAAGTTTCTTCTTTTTTTTTTAATGATACGGCGACCTCCGATATCTACACCTCTCTACTAACGTGACAGTAAACATCATCAGCCCAAACGTGATCATAGTGACGCCTACCCAGGTCACGCCTGCGCCACTGTTCGTACTCAGCATACCAGCGCTCTTTGAGGCGACAGATTCTGTTGGCTGACAGGCCTTTCGCATCTTTACCAAGTAGAGATTCCAGAGCAGGCAGCATATCGCCCGTAGATATCTCCTTGAGACAGAGTAACGGGAGTAGTGTTGCAACGCTCTTTGTTCGCTTGAGATATGGCGGTATCAAGTTGTTATTAAACTTGACGCCATTCCCTGAGCGATCTCGTACCTTAGGAATTTGCACTTCGACATCACCGACACCTGTTTGCAAGGTTCACTCAGGTAAGAAACCGTTGCGGACAATGGCTTGCTTGCCGTCAACCATTAAATTCTGATGTTGGGCTAGTAGCCGTTGAAGCTCAGCTTCAACAGCTTGTGCAATTAAATCTCAAGCCCCTTGACGTATCAGTTCAGTGTGGTGTATTCAATGAAACAACTGTATTATCAGTCATGCGGTATACCTATCTGTTAATCGTTCTGGGGAGAACAGCATCAACAGATTACACCGCAACTTCCTTTTTCTTCCATACACCAGAAACCAGCATAGCTCTACAAAAGTATCATTAGGTAAGCTAGTTCTTAATCGGACACAAAAGGCATTTCGAGAAGGTGGCCTAAAATGGTCTATAACATAACTTATTTCATTAATATTTAGTGGGACTTTTGTTAGTTTGATGAGCTAGGATACATAACATTTAAAACAACGAATACACAGTAATGAGTTGCTCTAAAGTGGTGTGAGTTATTTGCCTTTGAATTATCAAACATTACGTATTAACGTAAGGCTCCATACAGAATTAACAATCATCTTGTAACACTAACTACTAGTGTATTGATGTGCTATAGAGACGATTAGTTTATCTAAAGAACACGCAGACAATGTCTAGAAATTGTCTGTGTGTTAATGCGTTCAGTACGGAAACATTATCGACTTCACACACTAGTTACATGAAGAAGCTGCGTCATGTCACTACTTTGAAATAATCTTCCACGTTGATTCGATATCGAAAAATTAAGTACAAACTTCAATTATCGTTTAATCGTGGATGTAACGATTAGTTTTACAAAGTCAGCTTTCTTCCGTTATGCAAGAGTTGATGGTTTTTATGATTCAACTTATAGTGGTTGGAAAATGGTATAGATTACTTTGCCTAAATCCCATCGGTTTCCCTGTGTTATGTTCAATATATACTTGAGCTTACAAACTACACTCTGACTATATAATCTAATAAATACCCTAAATCCAAAACTCTAATTGTTGCGTGTTTCGTTTATTGATTATGGTGTAATATCGACTTGCTAAAAGTAAAACAAGGACCTTAAGGTAATCATAGTTGAAGAAAGGAAGACGTTTTGATGAATTGGACTTACGCAGCCAAAAAACAAAGAAAAGGTTTTAACAATCTAACATTAGGATGATCAACTATGAGCTTTCTATATCTTAGTTACAATAAGAGCCCTGAACAAAAATACTTCTAAATACAACAACTATACCAGGAGTATAATCGTTTTGAGCCATGGTAGTTTGGCGTATGTCAGTTTCCTCGAACATTAGTATCAATGAATATCAGGTATCTAATACAATCCATCAGTCAATGGAACGTCCCAATTAATAGTAGATTGGCTGTTGCGTTTTAAACAACGAACAATGTCCGTATTTAAATATGAATACTGATGCTTGTATCTAAAAACCTTAACGTTCAGAGCAAATCTCGAAGGTAAAGAATCTTCCAGAGCAGTATTGGCGAACAATGAAGTATCAACTCATTGACATCCAGTTGAAAAATATCAAATCTTGTTAGGCTTCGTAAAGGGAGTGTAACTTTACTAGATTTTTCCTTGATTGAGCGGCTCTATCCTATTTGAGGTTGAACTATCGCTTGGTCGACGAATGACCGCAGGAATCTATCTTAACGAAAGCAAACAAAGTGCACACGACTTTGACAACAATACGTTCATGGTTTGGAAACTCAATCATAACCATCAAGGTCGTTTGCGAGGTAAATATCCAGTTTGAATCGTGAGTGTTTACTGCAAATTTAAGGTCAGATGGTTTTATTGATAATGTGGGTGTTATTACGAGATTTAGACGGACTTATCCTACGCTGCTACGCTTAATCGACGCGCTTCACGCATGCTCATTCGACGATTATCCAGTAGTTGCTCATTTTGGGGCCTTTCATAAAGTCTGTAAATTCCATTCTGCCTCTGCATAGTACACACTGGTACGGATCATTACCTGTAAACCCTTTGTATTGTTTGGCATACGTGAGTGGCCCAGCCTGTTTCAGACTCTTCTTTTCTAAAGCTAAATACACCAAAGAAAGTAGACGACCACGCTTTCTATTAGATAGAAAACCGTAGTAACGCGCCATTTTAAAATGGCGCTGTGGTATACGACTCACGTGCCACAATATCATCTCTTTCTGCGTCAACGTCTTATGCGTTCCAGCACGATGGGTCTAGATACTAAAAAACCACTGTACCACCGCTATAATGACGCAGCCTCGATGCGGATATTAATGGGCGTTTCAGGTAATTGCCTAGATAACTCACCGTTTGCTTTAGCTCTTTTGTCTTTTTGGCAAAGTGAATATTCCAGTAGCGTTGATATTGACGCTCTAAGAAGACGTTCCATTGACGATAATCTTGAATATGATTGGTGGTCTATGTGGATAAGTTAAGGTCGCCGCCAGTGATACTCGACATGCTTCTTTTTGGAGTAGATAGGTTTCCAGGAATTGTGTTTATCTAACCCTCCACAGGTGACCGATAGATGGATATGTGGATGCCAATTAAGGGCTCGACCATAAAAGCACTCCGAATATCCCTACCTCAAGTCCGTGCTTTTTTGCCCACTTCTGCAGCATGTCCGCCGCAAGAGAGAATAAATCATTGAGTAATGTTGGATTGGCTTCGAAGATAGGCCATAGCACGCTCTTGATCATGGCTTCGGTACTTATTGTCTCTGATTCGTTCTTTTCTGCAGAATGATTCGGATAATCGAAGGTGACTACACCACCTATGGAGTAATGTTGTGAGTGTGATACTGGTATGGGCGGCCTTATCAGATCTTGAATGAGACAATTCATAGTCACTTTTACGTTCTTAGATTTTGGGCAAAATATAGTTTCCATTTACGACGGTATTAGTTCACTCAACACTGAATCCAACTTTTTCATTGCGAACATAAGGACTAAGCTCACTAGACACGGCAGCTAAGAGCAAGATTGCTTAGGCAACTGGTATACCTGATTCTATCGTTTTGGTTCTAAAGTCAACAAGTTTCGAGTTCCAGTCGATGGCTCAGTCACTACAAAAGTGACCAACTAGCGCGAACGTACATCCAAATTTGATTTTTCCTGGACGTATCAAGGGCAAAAGAGAGTGCTATTCTATAGTGCTTAACCTAGTTTAATGAGATTTTGGTCGCACATAGGAATAACTAATTAGGAAGGAAAATGCTAGTAAAACATTAACTAGAACGTACTTGGTAAGATGAACCTGAAGTGTTTGCTAGCAATCGGGGATGACGTGTTGTCGCTGACGTATCTATCACTAAGTGGGCTTTGGTGACTAATGTTGGTAAAGCGTGACTGCGAGTATGGAGAACGTATTTACAAGGTGTGCAGTCTTCCTGACTGTGGCAATATTCACTGGAGCTATAAGTAGTACCTTCCACAATTGAACTGTTAGGTATCTATAATTGCATGAGTTTCAACACATTGCGGCCAAAAGGGTTTAGTCTCTTGAATTTCTATCTTAGGCCGCTAAATATAGCTTAGTTATACACGTATTTACCAGGTGTCGTGAATAACGGAAATCGACGACTCGCTTTTCCTGAATTACATTCAACTCGCGCTTTAATCTACTCAAAGACCATGTGACTAATGACAAAAAACCGTACTCTTTTAGATAACTTGCATCAACAACATATTTAACTCTAATCACTCTATCTAAATGTATCAAGTCTACAATGAAGATTAGGTTGGTTGTAGTAGTTCTAAATTTAAAGGTAGGTGTGATATACGAGCTGATGAAGAAGAATAAACAAATGGGATATTATTGTGTTTTAAGGAAAGTAATTGGATGCCAACTTAAAATTGCATTTAACTTAAGCTTCATAATCATACACAAGACTTCAAGAATCAATACGTTTAATTGTTTAGCATCGAAATGATCGTATAGCATTTGGGGGGGTAGAGTTCATTGGATGAAAATGAATTTTGTACGATACATTAAGTTTTTGGTCTGAAGGGGAGAGAACTATACACTTACATTTATAAAAAGTGACGCTGTAACACTTGAAGTATTACCCAGAATGTTAGTGTTTACCCTTTTAAACTAAGAAGCTTTCCTGAATGTTGGTATATTTAGGAGGGCAGGGGGGAGGTATAATAATCTGGAAGAATGCTCATTTCAAATGATTGTGGACTGGAGGTTGTTTAGAAATGCTGTTTGGTTTTCAGATTACAATTGATAGGATTGACTTTGCTGTCAACTGAAAATACAAGTCACCCTAACACGCGAATTGCCTTTTGGTTAAGGGTACTAAATTAAAGATTGCTACTCAAAAGGGTCTAGCACAGAGCTAGGTTGGATTTAGGTTCAACACTGATGAACTAAATCACTAACTTGGATTATCTACTTCGAAATTGATAATACTTAACTATTGGAACTGGTTGATTGTACTTTATTATTGATTAAAATCGAAAGGGTGGATTCATCGATATATTCGCGGTCTAACTAGTCGTACTTCCGTATTAAAGGGGTAAGGCATGAATAGGATGGTTATGGAGAGAACATGAAGAATTGTTGGTACTTCTTAGCATTAACAAGTTTCTTCTCATATGCGTCGGAAGACTTAGTTCAACTACCTAAATTTGATGAAAATACGTTTAGTTTTTGGGAAAAAGAAGTCTTTTCAGGTGAGACCGACTATAAGCCGATAGTGCCTGAATATATATTACATGCAAAAAGCGATGGCACTGCTTCTGGGTTAGTGTTTAAGAAGAAAATCGATATATATAACACACCATACATGAATTGGAGTTGGAAAACGGCTTTGTTGCCGAAATC
>NZ_JPJA01000106.1:0-9147 GCF_000733315.1 Vibrio sp. ER1A | reverse complement strand
GTATTTTCCAAGCCACATATAATACTTAGCTTCAAATGATAATAGTTAATATTAAGAATAATATTCCTGCAGCTGTTCAACTACTCGGTCGATACTGCGCAGAGTATTTAAACGAATGCTTAGAAAGCTCTGATTGATTCCTACTCGACTGGTTGCTTCCTTTTGGGTTAAACCCTCGACCAGATACAGTTCTAATGCTGTAATGACTTTTCTTGAACTGATCTTCGTAAGTTTAAGTAACAGGCTTAACTGTTCTTCCGTTACTTTTCCACGCTCTAAAGCCATAATTTTCTCCAACTGGAAGGAAGGGGGAGCCTAATTCTTCGTACCCCCCTTAGTGCTATTGCGTTTGTGCCCTGAACTTTTCAAGAAATTTGCCAAATCCAAGGTCTCCAGTCCAAAAGTTAATAGCGTGCTCTACGCCTTTACTGGTGTAAGTGGCTCCGCTAATACCATCTACTCTATAGGGATCTTGAGAAAGGCTATGTTTTTGGCTTAGGGTTATTGATGGTTTATTATCTTTAAAAATCAGTCTATTCGCGAAACGTGTTGACCAATCTGGGTTGTCGGTTATTTCCGCGCCAAGACCTTTACTCTCTTGGTGCTTGTAGAACTTAAGCCCCGCAATACTAAAGTCACGACTATTTAGACCTAAGTATCCGTATATCAACCCGAATTTCCCTTGAGCCCGAATAGGCATAACAAGACGATAAGTGACCCCGTTTTCGTCATGGATAAAGTAGACAGGCAGCGCATTTTCGCGCATTTTTATGCCCGCTATATCATCCTTAGCCGACAAGGAAGTCGCTTTAGTGGGTGAAAGTGGATAATGGGTTAGTGATTCGTCGACATCGAACTTCGACGGTCGAAATTCGCCACTATTGAGGTCAACGGTTTTCACATCAACATACTTGTCGATGAGTGTCGAGACGGGTAACCGTTTTTGCATTAGTCCAGCAGATTCCAACAAAGTAAGGCGTTGGTCGAGTTCGGTTGGCTTAGGTGGCTGCTTTTTTAGGTCAGGTTCTGTACAGGCAACAAGAAGGGTTGCGCTGGCAGTGATAACAAGTGTAGTGACAAAACGCATGGTCTTAACCTATTTAAGCTTGCGAGGAACAACTTGTGCGATGACCTTAAATTGACCTTGGTTGGTATCGACAGTCATGGTTAGAAACTCCCCCAGTTTTAAGGTGCGTTTAGGGCCGAACATCATAAAGTGGTGAGTGTTTGGGGTTAATGCGGTTTTTTTTCCTGCTGGAATGGTAATGTCTTTAACCATGAACATGACACGCTTCCCTGCTTCATATTTGGTGCTGTGAAGCATGGTTTTGTCAAACTCGTTGATATGAAACCCAGTAATAATCAGTGTTTGGTCGCTGTTATTGTAAATCGTCATTTTAGACCCAGTGCCTTTCGCTCCGCTGGCTAATTGGAAGATGACAGGAGAGTCTATTTGGACCTTGTCTTGAAGCGTTGGAGTGCTTGCATTAACTGCAGGTACGAGAGACAGTAGGCTGAATAACGCGACAAGGGGCAACAAGAATTTTCGCAGTGACATCTTAATATTCCTTATATTTACAATGTGTTAATAACTTTATCTAAATCTAGTTTTGCTGAGTAACCAATATGCATATCTACAAGTGTGCCTTTTTGGTTAATCAGATAAGTGGTAGGTGTGACGCCAATAGAGAATCGTTCTTTAGATATTCCTAGTTGGTCTTTGCCAATGGGAAACGTGAACTGATATTTGTGACGAAATGCATCAAGGTCGACGTCGTACTGGTCAATATTAATAGCGATTATGGCGACTTCATCTGAGCGTCTTTGATAAATGTCTTGCCATTTTTTCATCATGGCTATGCAGGCACCACAGGTAGAAGACCAGAATTCGAGCACGACTTTCTTACCCTTATAATCATGAATACTGAGTTCAGTGTCGCGAGAATCTAGTGCCACGATGTCGGGACTTTCAGCCCCAATTTTGGCAACTTGCTCTTTACATCCTGTAACTATCACTACCGTACTGAGGAGTGGAATCAGTAAATAGTTACGCCACATCCAGGATTTCCTCACCGATATATTTACCGTGTTGTAAGCGAATAATGCGGTCAGTAAATTGCCCTAAACTCGGGTTATGGGTGACCATGATGATAGTTTTGTTTTGAGCATGAAGCTTTTTGAAAATCTCAAGGACGATATTCTCATTTTCTTCATCAAGATTTCCGGTAGGCTCATCGGCGAAGATGATTGGACTTTCATTTACAATCGCGCGAGCAATACATACACGTTGTTGCTCCCCGCCTGACAGTTGACTCGGAAGGTGATCAAAACGGTGACCCAATCCCACTTGTGTCAGCACCGCTTTCGCAGCGTCTTCGTCAGGAACGCTATGGTAATGTTTAGCCAACATGACGTTTTCCAACGCCGTCAAATAAGGAATTAGGTGGAATTGCTGAAACACCAAACCAATTTTCTCGGCGCGAAAGGCACGTCGTCCTTCTTCATCGAGAGAGCCAGCATCCTCACCATCCAAAATAACCGTTCCTGATGTTGCACTGTCTAGGCAGCTAAGAATGTTCATCAAGGTGGTTTTGCCTGAACCTGATGCCCCCATAATGGCGACAAACTCACCTTTTTTGACTTCAATACTGATATCGTCAAGTGCATGGACTTGATCGAATACTTTGCAAAGTCCCTCTGTTTTAATAGCGAATGTAGACATATTAATCTCCTTTCAGGACTTTGGCTGGGTCGATTCGTATCGCTCGAATTGTCGGAAGAGTGGCCGCGACCAAGGCGGCGCAAAATGAAAGTAAACTGGTAATCAATAGAACAGGTATTCGAATATCGATGGTTGCGCCGAATACGGACTGTCCGAGAAACTGAGCCAGAATGTAGCCGATCACCAAACCGCTAATGACAGCGGCGAGAGTAATGATTAAGGTTTCATAAACGATTTGGCGCTTAATGGATTGATTCGATGCGCCCAATGACTTTTGCAGCGCAAATTCATAACGACGCTCCGCGATCATAGAAGTCATCGTCGTATTTACGCACAACGTCGACAACACCAAAATCACCAAAGCAACGATGCCCATAAGCAGTTTTATTTTATCAAGCACCTTGCCTTCTGAGGCGGAGACTTTGCGAATAGGCCTGATCACAAGATCACTATAATGACGTTTCAACGTCTGCTCGAACTGAGCTACTTGTTGCTTGTCGTTGGTTAGGCTAAACATGGCGAAATTAATCTCATCACCTTTATTGAGCCACTTTTGCACAAACGGTAGATTTACGATTAAGTAATTGTCTTCGTCTGAACCTGACTCGACGATTCCTTTGATTCTAAAGCTGTAACTACCTTGTTTTCCGTATACAGTAAGTTCTGAGCCTATGCCCAGCTCTAACTTCTCAGCGAGCTTTTTACCTATCATGACGTTACGGTCATCAAAGGATACTCCGATCCATTGACCTTCAACTTGCCAGTAAGGTACGAGCTTCTTCAGTTGTGAAAAGTCGATACCCATCAATACGACCTTCTCTAGTTCAGCTTGAACCATGCCATATAGGTAAGGACTAGATGCAATGAGGCTATCTTTAGGGGCAAGTGATTTTATTTCTTGGTATTGCTGCGTTGTGAGCTTTTTAGTGGCTTCAGGGCCAACAAAGAAGTTAGCGCCATAGTTACGAAGCTCATGACTCATTTTTTCATTGATATCGAAATATATGCCTGCCATTGCGGTAATGATTGCCGCGCCAACGGTGAGTGCGAGAAAAACCACCAGGACGCGCTGTGCACGCAGTTTTAGCGACCGCCATACTAGTGTTGATAACATTGAACGAGGTTTATTTTCGGCCATATAACACCTCTATTGGGTACAGTGATGCGATTCTGCGAGATGGGAAATAGGTTCCAAGAACAGTAATCAAAGTAGAGATAAGTAGAACGACAGGAACAATGATCCAGTCAAATGAAATAGAAGAACCAAACAAGGCGTAGCCGATGACTTTGGATAACCCCCAACCAGACAAACAGCCCAACAATCCACCTAAAATGCCACACAATATGGACTCGGAGTAGAACAAGGCATAAACCTGCCAATTATGCGCTCCTAGTGATTTCATTAACCCGATTTCTTTGGCTCGTTGCAGGATCGCATTGGTCATTAGAGATGCGATACCCATTGCTGAAGCAATCAGTGCAGCAAAAGTTACAACAAACAATAGCGCCTGAATCTTACTGATAACGGCACCCTCAGATGCAGCTACTTGCCAAAGCGGTTTTACTAAGGCGTTGTTCATCGCCCCTTCTAGTTGGAACGAAATAGAAGAAACAAACGCAGTGCAAAACCACAAGTCATATTCATCAGAGTCGAGAGACTCTAGATCTTCGCGTGCTTTTTTAGACAGAGCATTTTCCGGAACGGTCAGAGCAGACACTTTTACGCTTTGGACTTTGCCTTCTAAACCTAGGAGTTGCTGCCCTTTATTTAACGGCATCACAACGGAGCTTTCATCGCTGGTACCGTTAGTGAGAATGCCAGTGATTTTGAAGTCGTTTTTAACATTACTCTCACCAGCGAGGGAGAGGGTATCTCCAACCGACAATGACAGCTGCTTGGCTAACGTTTTACCAATCAGTACTTCGTTTTTTTCGTCGCTGGGCCATTGCCCATCAATATGCCAATAGGTAGAAATGACTTTGTTACCGGTACGATATTCGTGGTCGTCGGCAACTGGGAGGTTTTTGTCAAAAAAAGTACCGATGATGCGAATGGTGCGATTCGACTCTACATCTTTAACCTGACCTTTCACGAATGGAGCAAAGCCAATTATGTTATTGCGCCAGAATATATCCATGATGTTAGGTAACTCGCTTTCGGCAAGCAGATCGTCTTTTTCCAGTTTATTGACGTTATGAGCGAGGAGTTCGGGCAGCTTTACTTCCCCTTCAGGTGATATCTCAATATTCGCACCGTAGCTTTTCATCTCCATAGACATTTTGTTGCCAATATTGATTGATATTGCTAATAAGGCCGAAATTAGACTTGCTGCTAAGAATACAGTAATGACAGCCAGTCTTTTTCTGTTGGAGTCATGACGCCATGATTGACGTAGCATTCGAATTAACATTGCTAATCTCCGAGTGGGTTAACAGGTTTAACATCGGAATACTTCCAGGGGTCTTCTCTAAATGTCTCGTATGAGTCTTCCGAGGTGAAGAAGTACGTTTTTCCGGAGAATGAATAGCTGTGCTCAGCATCCATATTGCTGATTTGTTTACCGTTAACGGGATCGGTTGCCATAACTTCTACTACTTCACTGAAGTACTTTAGTCCGCTTTCTAGTGTCGCTTGGGTTACAACAATCTCGTTGTTTTCAACCCGCCAGTCAGGCATTGGAATAGGGTTACATCCACCTGGCTTGCCAATAGATGGAATAAAAATATGCACCCCACATGCAAGACAAACGACTTGGTCACCCACTTGAGCGTAACCTGCGTCGCCACATAACATGCAGGCATCAAACACAACACCAAATTTCTTTTCACCTGCAAATCGGTCAATAACGAAGAAGCGAACGACCTTGCCGTCACTGGCTACCCAGTCAAAACGATGTAACTTACCGTCTATTAAATGTTCATCAATCGGGATATGAACCCGACCATCCGTTGCCATCTCCATTCTTTGTGCTTCTGAACGATGAATGGGTTGTGAAGCGACAAGATCCCAATAGAGTAAGGCGATAAGTACAGCAGCAAGAGTAGCGAGATTAAATGTGACCTTGTGTTTTGCCGAGTTCAGCTGAAATGGGCGCAAAACCCCTCAATGGCAAGAGAGGTATGAGATACTTGTGTTTTTAACGGTTGAATTTGAGAGCGATAGAAATAGCACAAACACAACAATGAAATGACTAAAACCGCATAAGACGTCATCCAAGAAAAGTTAGTGACTTTTGAAACATATGCCAATAAGCCTCTATCTAAGCCAACAATACTTAGCTTCATACTGGCGAGAATGATTTCACCAGATAATGGTAGGGCGGCAATCACCAATAGCAGCACAATTAAAAATCGTCGCGCACCTTTGCTTAATGCTGTGACAGTCAAACTCGACGTAACATGAATAAACGCAATGGCCAAAAAACCTAAGATGATAGCTGTAACATTGAGGATAAGCTCAGTGTTGATTACGTTTGTCGTACTTAACATGGTCAGCTTAGCTACTTTCGCCCACATAAAGCTGGCAAGCAGAGTTGTTAGGCTCTGTAAAGCAATCAGTGGTCGCGGTGATATTGAGAACAAAAGGCTAACAATTGCGGTGAGTAATAAGATCGCTAAGTAGCTAGTAGAGGCGGCTAATATGTTGACCTGGCTAAAAGGTAACAGGAAGAACAGTAATGCTCCGGAAAATAGCGATAGCAAAACCCATCCGATTTGATGCACATACATGCGGGTACTGTGTGTTGCCCAAATGGCACCAAATAGGAGTGCGGGTAGTAAATAGACAAGTAAGACTTGGGAAAGATAGAAACTCATACTGTAATCTGACCGGCAGAGAAAACTTAAACAACCAAACAAGATCAGCTCAGGCTCTAATGCAATCGCCTGAGCTGATAAAGCAATGGTTAGTTGATACCTACGTATTTAAATTCATAACTCGCATCGAACGGTTTGAACCAACGACCTACACCTGTTTCTTCGTCTGTATGACGCAGTAGTCCTGCTTTTGATGGCGGGTCAATATGGAAAGTGAGTTCGTAGTTACCAACACCTAACATATTGATATTCGAGCCATAGTGAGGACCATCCGCTGCAACCATTGGCATGAACGTGCCTTCTTGAGTCTTACCTGTATCCATGTTTTTCAGTGTGTAGCTGATGGTTAGGTACGGGATCCATTCCCCTGCCGCAAATCCATTCTTGTTGCCTTTTAAGGCGTGAATGTCTGCTTCAAGATGAACCTCCGATTTTGATGCTGCGCGCATCATACCTTGTGGCTCCATGGTTACTGGTTTTAAGTAAACTGCGGCAATTTCCATTCCGTTCATTTCAACAGGTTCACCTGCTGGATGTTCAACGAATGGTAGGTCGTTAGCCATAGCTATGCCTGAAATTGCTTGTACAGCCACTGCTGCGGAGATGAGTTTTTTGTTAAACATAGTAATGTCCTTTACTTGTTTGATTTTACGAAGTTTTAATTGAACTATGAGTTCGCATGGATAGTCATGTCTTGCTTATTTTTGAGCTTTAAGAGCACGAGCGCGAACAGTGCTGCCAGCACCAAGATGAGCTGAGGTAACAAGGTTTCTAAGTATGGATAGATTCCAAGCGCTGCGAATTCTGGCGCGCCAGCAATAAGTGTTGGGTCGAATAATTTACCTTCGATAAGCTCCAACACGCCTTTACCTGCGAACACAAATGCCATTAAGTACATAAATCCGCCGGTGAAAATAAAGAATGGCTTGAGTGGGAGTTTGACTACGCTATATCGCATGATGAAGAAGATGACAGCAAGTAGAACGGCGCCAACAAGGAAGCCTGCAACTAACGCCGTCATAGTTTGTGCAGTGGCATCGCTCGCCAATGCAAAATAGAACAGCACGGTTTCAGCCCCTTCGCGATAAACCGCTAGGAAACTTGCTAACCAAAGTCCTATTAGGGAGCCTGTCGTAATTGAGTTTGAAAGTTTGCTTTGTAAATAGCGCTTCCACTGAACAGCTTCTACTTTTGAAAGAAGCCAATAACTCATTGAAAATAGGATCACGACGGCAATCAGCATGGTGATGCCTTCCAATAGCTCTCTACTTGCGCCTGCATTCTCGAACAACCATTGAAATAGCGCGGCTGTAATGGCACTGGCGATAAGACCTACCACGACTGAGTTTTTAACGACATGAAGCTTATCGGATGCGTCATTCTTGATTAGGTATGCTGTAATTGCTGCCACAATGAGCATGGCTTCAAGCCCTTCTCTGAAGATGATGGTGAAGCTTGCAAGTAACATGGCCCACCATCCTAAATCTCCTTCAGAAAGCGTGTCAGAGGCGTCCATCAATCCTTGTTTTAAGAGCTTCACTTGCACTTGTATATCATCAACCTTTTGATTTGCCTTTAACATGCTGACGATTCGAGTGAAATAGCCTTCTAACTCTGACTTATAGCGACTGTCTCTAGAGCCAACGGCATTCTCCATTCCTGAGGCTTCAAAGTGGTCGAAATAGGCATCTTGCATTGCCAACATTGCACCGTTGGTATCGCCATTTTTATAGAGCCCTATAGCACCGTCGACAACTTGAATAATGCTACTGACGACAGGCCGCCAATCTTTTGATTGAACTGATGATACTTCGGAAGAGGAGTCTGAGACAGACTGAAAATCGCGAGTTGGGGGGAGACCAGGTAACTCATCCTTTAGATCTTGTACTAAGGTTGCCAGCTCATAGCTAAATTGAATGAGATGTTTTTGGCTATATTCTTGTTTGGCTATTTTCGCTAATGAACGAAATGCTGCATTATATTCAGCCGCTTTTTCCGCTGAACGGTTCAATCTTATTGTGATTTCGAGCTCGGTATTTTTAAAGCCTTTGAATTGCGCTTGCTGAACCAACTCGAAAGCTCGTTGCTGTTTTTTCGTGGATTCATCAGGTTGTTCGGCAGATTCTCGATACTCAGTTAGTGCCTCATTCAGTTGTGTATCAATAGAGGTTACGGCATCTCGCCAAAAAGGAAGAATATCATCTGTATGAAGGTTGGTATTTTCGGCGAGGAGCTTATGCCCAGAAGCTAGAATACTCGGTAAGTTAGCCACCTCTTGCTTTAACCAATCAATTTCACTTTGAACGTTTTCAATAGATTCTCTAGCGACGATCATTTTTCGTATCTCGCCAAATTTAGATTCTAATTGGTACGCGTATTTCTGTGAATAATTAATGCGGACGGGACCTTCCAAGCTTTCAAATACTTCGAAGTAAGCCATTTGAACTGTGGTTTTAGCTTCGTTTTGTTGCCCCTCTCGATATAGTTCTTCCGCTTTATTGAGTCGAGAGATTATTTCTTTGACCGCACTATGATAATTCATGGCGTAGGATAGTTGTGGGGACATAAATAGAAATATCAACAATAAGTAATGACCGTAACTATTAATT
>NZ_JPJA01000105.1:0-8783 GCF_000733315.1 Vibrio sp. ER1A | reverse complement strand
AAGTATACCTATACGTCATGCCATAAAATTGACATCAAAACCTATTTTGTCATAACCTATTTGTCATACACGTTTAGATCATAACCTAAATGTCACCTTGAGGAACTTATGTACATCTTTGGATACTTAAGAGCATCAACTTCTGATCAGAATGCAAAGCGTGCTCAGAAAGCTTTGCAGGAGTTTGTACAGCAAAAGGGCTTTCGAATAGCGGGTTGGTATATTGAGAATGAATCGGGAGCTTCTTTACAAAGACCAGAGCTTCTTCGATTGCTTGATGATGCGGCAATTGGTGATGCAATCATCATAGAGCAAATTGATCGTCTTTCTCGTCTTGATGAAGAAAGCTGGTTCACATTGAAAGAAATGCTGCACGAAAAAGAACTCAAGGTGATTAGTCTGGATTTACCAACCAGTCATGTTGCATTCTCTCCCCAAATCACCGATGAATTTACCGGATCGATGATCAAAGCAATAAATAGCATGATGATGGATATGCTAGCTGCTATCGCAAGAAAAGATTACCAAGATCGCCGTCGTCGTCAGGCTGAAGGAATAAAGAAAGCCAAAGAGGAAGGTAAATACAGAGGACGGCAAGCTGACTCTGATCTACACGAAAAGATCTATCAGCTACGAGTTATCAACGGGTTAAGTATCAGTGATACCGCAAAGTTGACAAATGTGTCTACTAGAACGGTGATTCGAGTAGCTCAAAAGTTGGCAAGTGAGCGTTCTGTGGCAGTAATTTAACCATTTCATACGGAGAGACCAACATGGCTGTAACTGTATTAGGTATCGGCCTGATAAAAATGGGGTTGTACTCCATGAAGCTGCTCACAAAGGTAATATTGTCCTTTGTAAACCCAAAATAAGTCGCGCTAAACTATTGGAAGCCTTAGCATACAAACCACCGTGTTTAATTGGAAGTTGTAGCAGCGCTTATTTTTGGGTTCGGACCTTGAAAAAGTAGGATATGAAGTTCGACCTATTGCTCCAACGTTTGTCTCTCCTTATCGATTATCAGGCCGAACAAAAAAATGATGCAACTCACGCTCAAAGGATTTGTGAAACGGTTTAACGCCCTCATATAAAATCAAACACCTAAATAGCTGATCCGAATACTGCTACATTTTCGCGATACCGTGTCCGTTGCCAGGGAAAGGCGAAACGGTTTCCCTAAAATGCCATACCTTGCCAAGAAGTTCCCGCATGTTTCGGCAACTGTGATTACGGGTTACCGTTTCATGTAGTGCCAACCATAAGCGCTCTATCTTGTTGACCCAAGGTGAGTATACCGGTTGAAACAACAACCTGAACTTGGGGTTGCTCTTGAGCCAAGCCAGGGTTTTACGGCTCTTGTGAATGATGTAATTATCCAGAATTAGCGTGATAGTTTTGGCTTTGCGGTAATGTCGTTTGAGCTTTTCCAGCACCGTAATAAACAGCTCCGATGCCTTGCTGGCGCTGCTCACATAAAGCACTTTTCCTGTCTTGGTATGTAGCGCTCCTGCCAAGTAGTACTTGCGGTTGTTACCCGGGGTGACAACACGTTTTTGCTGCCCTTTGGGCATCCAATCCGCCCCGATTTCTCTGATTTCAGTCCATCGATGCCACATTGGGTGTACCAGCCCAACCATCGGCCTATGCTGGAGCGGGCTGCGCCGGTGATGTGCTGAACTTGGGTAACCGGCAGCCCTTGATGCAACATCAACATCGCCATCAAACGCCTGGCAAAGTGCTTATCGTTGGTTTTTTGAATCAATTTTTGCATGCGCTTGCGCTCAGCGCGGCATAGTGGTGCTAAGATAGCCATTCTCAGTCCTCAGCGAGTGGTGGGTTTGTTTGGCGATAGATCTGATCGCTCAAACAGGACTGAGTTCCCTTCCTGTGATCTACTATTTGGAACAGCTATTTAGCGTAGCTCGCAAGTAGGACGTTCGCTTATACTGTGATAGGGTATAGGGGGTCATAAGCCCCATAGTGTATATGGTTAACTGGTAGCGATGATAAACCACAAGGGCCTAACTTGTTGATAATAATGAAAATTGCAACCTCATGACTTTAAGCGCCGATTAATGCAAGGCAGACAAGCGCATGGCTTAATGTTGCACGAGATCGGAAAGTGAACTTGATGGTTAGGAAACTCAATCATAACCATCAAGGTCGTTTACGGGGTAAATTTCCAGTTTGAATCGTGAGTGTTTACTGCAGATTTAAGGGCAGATTGTTTTATAGACAATGTGGGTGTTTTTTCTACTAAATCACTGGATTTAGACGGACTTATCCTACGCTGCCACGCCTAACCGCCGCCCTTCACGCATGCTCATTCGACGATTATCCAGTAGTTGATCATTCTTTGGGCCTTTCATAAAACCTGTAAATTCCATTCTGCCTCCGCATAGCACACACTGGTACGGGTCATTACCTGTAAAGCCTTTATATTGTTTGGCATACGTGAGGGGCTCAGCCTGTTTTAGATTTTTCTTTTCTAAAGCTAAATACACCAACGGAAGTAGACGACCACGCTTTCTATTAGATAGAAAGCCGTAGTAACGCACCATTTTAAAATGGTGCTGTGGGATATGACTCACGTACCGCAATATCATCTCTTCTTGCGTCAACGTCTTCGTTTTATGCGTTCCGTCTCGATGATCTAGATACTTAAAAACCACCGTCCCCCCGCTATAACGACGCAGCCTTGATGCGGATATAGGTGGGCGCTTCAGGTAACGACCCAAATAATTCACCGTTTGCTTTAGCTCTTTCGTCTTTTTGGCAAAGTGAATATTCCAGTAGCGTTGATATTGACGCTCTAAGAAGACGTTCCATTGACGGTAATCCTGAATGTGATTGGTGGTCGATGTGGATAAGTTGAGGTCATCGTATTTTTGTCTGAGAAGCCTGATGAGAGTGCGCCGCCAGTGATATTCGACGTGCTTCTTTTTAAAGTAGATAGGCTTCCAGGTGTTGTGTTTATCTAACCCTCCACGGGTGACGGATAAATGGATATGTGGATGCCAATTAAGAGCTCGACCATAAGTATGAAGCGCTCCGAATATCCCTACCTCAAGTCCATGCTTTTTTGCCCACTTCAGCAGCGTGTCCGCCGCAAGAGAGAATAAATCATTGAGTAATGATGGATTGGCTTCGAAGATAGGCCATAGCTCGCTCGGCATAGTGAACGTGATGTGTTGATGTTCACAGTCTGGCATGACATCAAGTTGAGTATGTATCCATTGCTCGGTGGACTTAGTACCACAAGAGCTGCAAGCCTTCGTTTTGCAGCTTTGGCAGATGACCTTAGTATGCGGACAGTCTGGCGTACCACAATCGTAGTGTTTAGCCAGAGACTAAAAGTCTGAGCGTGTTTCCAAAGCACCTTTTCCCAAGCATTGTCTTTTTCAAATAGGAGTTTCGTTGCAGGGGGAACAAATTCTTTTGGTGTGTGGTGGCGACGTCTACGACCTGAGTATTGAACCACGTAAAAATCTAGAGGAGGGGAACGTAAGGATAGGATAACGTACTCTGAATGATAAGAGTATCAACGAATTAACAGCGCCCTAGCTCGATGCTTAGCATCGCTATCTTGAATAATTCTAGTGTTCTGATAGCAAAGCAAAGGCATCAAAACCAGTTATTATCTGTGGACTCTATTTTGTGAGTCTATTTCGATTTTTTGCGTTACCTTCTATCGATATTTATCTCTCTGAGACCGGCTATTTTGGTTTTCATTTTTTGGATAAGATGAGAGTTCTTTCTTTGTAGAAAATAAAGTACAAACAAATCCGACCAGTTGATTTAAGCCCCAGCATCCAAGCAATGTTTGCTCAAAAATGATACTATCTATCTATCTATCTATATGAAAATCATTAAAAAAATAATATTACTTACTAGTTTATTCAGTATTCCAGTACTGGCTGCGACGGAGTCCCCTCAGATTTTTGTTGGCGTAAAGGGGGGGTATCAATGGGCCCTAGACGACAATTACAATCATTCAAATCCAGAGGGCACAATTTTAGGTCTCTATGGCGGGTTACAGTTTACGCCCTCTTGGAGTTGGGATTTAGGCTATCAATATCACGATAAACTAAAGGCGGACGCCACATCTAATAATGTTAAAACTTGGTTGATTGAAAGTGCTCTTCGTTACGATTGGTACCTACAAGATAACCTAAGTTTATACGGTCGGCTTGGTGCTGCTTATTGGGATATGGAAAAAACGCAACTGTCTTCAAGTAAGAGCGATGCGACAGGTTTTTCTCCTCTCGGTGAGGTAGGGATTAACTATCACTTTAACCCTAACGTCCGATTATCAACGGGCTATCAATACATTGACAGTATTGGTAAGTCAAATACGGGTAAGTATGATAGTCATGGATTGTTGGTCAGTCTAACCTATACGTTTGGCAGTACAACTCAACCAGCGTTAGTCAAAACAGCGCCAACGTCTATTATTGAAGATACTCCCGTTAAAGAGACAGCCACTGTAAAAGCACCTCCTCAAATACAGACCTTTTCACCAAAAACTACAGATGGATTGTTTGGTTTTGATTCAGTCGAACTTAGTCAAGAGTTTATTGACCAATTAACTGAGACCTCTTCAGTATTAAATTCTTACCCACAAGCTCAGGCCAAAGTTGTTGGACACACTAGTTCAACAGGCTCAGCACTCTACAATAAAAACCTTTCTGAGCGTCGTGCTCAAGCGGTTGTCAATAAACTGATTGAATTGGGTGCCACACCGACGCAACTTGAGTGGAAAGGTGAGGGTGAATCTCAACCTGTTGCAGATAACAATACTGCAGAAGGACGAGCTAAAAATCGCCGAGTTGAAATCACCATCCCTAGCTTCCAGTTTCAAGAATAGGTTGTATTACTATGAATAAATATTTTAAATCTCTATTTGCAATAGTGATTTTTCCACTATTAATGCTATTAACCGGTTGTAATTCAGAAGGTGCTTTCTCTGAATCAACCGTAAAATTAGAACGTATAGATATCACCGCTTCACCGATAACAACACGAGGTGTTAGTGAATTGACGCTTGCGGTAGGTAACAAGCAGCCCTTTGAAGCGGTTGGTCACTACTCTGATGGTTCATCTCGCACATTGACGGATTTAACCATGAGTGATTGGCGTACAAGCGCCCCTGATGTAGGACGCTTTGATGAGCCTGGCGTATTTACTGCTACTAACGAGGGTAATACGACCCTCACGGCCACGAAGGATGGCGTGACCAGTAATACGGTGGATGTGAATGTGTCGGCAGCGGTCATTACATCGATTCAAGTGACGCCTTCACCGGTCAACGTAGCAAAAGGTCAGACTCAGCAGTTAACGGCAACAGCGACATTCAGTGATGCGACGTCCTCTGACGTGTCTACCTCAGTGACGTGGACTCCTATCGATACGGCGACGGCTACTGTGTCACCAACCGGTTTATTGTCTGCGGTTGAGGTGGGTAATACGACCCTCACGGCCACGAAGGATGGCGTGCCCAGTAATACGGTGGATGTGAATGTATGTGCGGATTTGGCGGGTACATGTATTGATATCTTCGATACAGGTACTGGTAAGTTATTTACCAATTCACCATCAGAGGCCTACTTAGACAGCATTGGCGGTAGTGCTACAGACGGTATTTATACTGAAAATGGAACTTACGGCCCAAGTGGTAATTTCTACCTATTCAACTGGACTAACGCAAATGCACTATGTACTACCTACAACACCCTTAGTCTCGGCGGACGGAGGAACTGGCGTTTAGCGACAAGAGACGAGTTAAAAGTGGAGCTATACGACGCATCTGGTAATATGTTTACCGCGCGCGGTTGGCCGACCGGCTACTACTATTGGTCGGCGACGCCTGTTGGTTCTCGCTATTACAGCGTGGTCCTCATCGTTGGCGGCGTCGGCAGCGTCAGTCCGGGCTACGCGGGCTACGCATCCTGCGTCTCAAATCCTTAAAGTTGAGCGTTTAGAGTTTAACGTTTTAGTTTTTAATTTTAATTTTTGAAGTGCCAGAGTTGCATCTGGCACTTTTTAGGAGGGAAGATAAGTGAATATTGAAACTAAATTAGCATTGGTTGAAAGCAGTCAACGTATTGTTGGTATAAAAGAGGGGATGTTTGTACGTTTCTATGAGCAATCACTCTTTGGTTGGCAGCAGTGGGTATCTAAACAGGACCAATTACCGACATTGAAGGTGTTAAGGAAAAAGGTTAAGAAATTGAATGGAAGAGAGGTGTTGTATGGTGGGCTTCCTATAGAATCATTAAAGCAAGTCGGAATTGATGTAGGTACAGAGGCGGTTATTGAGTTAGAAATAATCATCGATTTTTCTGAGTGGCAGTCTTGGAGGCAAGCCGGCGACAGAGTCGNNAACTTTGAGTTTCCTTACCTTAAATGGACGATATTGAAGAGAAATCACCTTATAACCCTTGTGATGACGATCTGTTAAATCGTCGATATGTTCGATTGTTTTTACCCGAAGCCATCGTTAATAAAGTGATGATGACGAAAGCTTCAAGCTCTTCATTAGATTGGTTGTTGATTGCTGTCAAGCAAGCGATATAACGTTTTAATAAGATGGTTCTCGGAAAATCGACAGGGTACATAGCGACAATGTCGTGCTCAGAGAATGTTAATGTTACGATGTTAACATGTGGGCCCTGGTATGTTATCGGCATTTATGACCTTATGGGTATTCAAGGGAAGCGAGTCGAAAGGCAACACTTCGAGTTAAACAATAAATGCAAACGCGCGCGGTTGGCCGACCAACAACAACTATTGGTCGGCGACGCCTGATGGTTCTAACTATTACAACGTGAACCTCAACAATGGCAACGTCAACAGCAACAATCCGAGCAACACGAACTACGCATCCTGCGTCTCAGGCCAACATAAAACATCCGGAGCCATCTTATTAAAGTGAAGACCTTTTTTTATTGTGAAGTGAGTGTAATAACCGTTATTGGGTAATAAATAACGTTTAAGTTCGCCAAAATTATTATGATATATTTGCTTTCTTAACTGGCAATGATTGGCTTGACTAAGTAGTCCATAATAACTATTTATCGTTGATTGCATGGCTTTTAGTTGGATGTAAAGTGGTGCATAATGGATACCATGTTTACTCCATCTTCCACGACTTGGTCTAGACTTTAAAACGACGTTAGTCGCGCCAGTGTCTAGAATTACATTAAAGTAGCGCAAACGCTCTTTTAATGATGAAATGGTGGTTTTGCGAACATGTTTATAATGGGGAAATACACGAAATCCCAAGTAATCAAACCCCTCCTCAATAGGTGATAAATGCACCTTTGTAGGATGTAATTTTAATTGCAGGCGAGAAGTGAGATACCATTCAATATGTTCTTTCCATTCTTGCAATTTTTCAGGCGAATTAGATAAGATAAATAAATCATCCATATACCGAACGTACCCCTTAACCTTCAGTGTGTGTTTTATTTCGTGGTCAAGGTTGTTGAGGTAAAAATTACCGAAGAGTTGACTAGTAACGCTACCTATGGGCAACCCAACCTGTTCCGTATTGTTAAACTGTAGTTTCTTATGTAACGGGATTTGGTTAAGTAAGTATTGGTTTCCAGTTCGCTCGTTTTGTAGCTTCGTGGCATCCTGCTCTATGATCTTTTCTATCAGATTGGCTAGGCAATATTGGCGCAATGGGCTTAATTTTGAGTTGTAAATGAGATTGTGTAGTTGCGTTAGAAGCTCTCTTTTATTAATGCTATTGAAATAACTGTAAATGTCGAGCTGTAGCCCCCAAGTATGTCGTGGTTGGCGCATTAGTTTTTGAACTTTTGCAATAGCAGCAAGAGTTCCTTTACCTTTTCTATTAGCATAGGTGTCATCAATGAATTGATTTTCCATGATAGGTACCAATTGTAGTGCAATCCACATTTGAGCTATGCGATCTCTAAATGCAGGGGCATATATTTCTCTAAGCTTAGGTTCTGTGATTGCAAAATGATGATAAGAATAAGGTTGATATGTATTAGTTAATATTTCGGTTGACAGCTCATGGCATAGTTTCGGGAACTTTAAAGCGTTAGCAGATTTTTGTTGACTGCTTCCCGAAGTTTTTACACATTGCAGCAACTCTGCTGCGAGTTGATGGTGATATTTAAGGTTTGAATTTTGAATAAAGAGTTTCGTCATAATCGTCTCTACTATGATTTACAAAAGTTGTACAAATTGTATTGGAACCAACATCAACACTTACCCAAAGCATTTCGCTTTACAACAGGAGAACAAATCCTCAACGAACTCACGAAGTGTATTCGTTACTCTGTTCAAGCTAATTTGTACGGAAAATCTCTCGAAGGAATATTGCGAGCCCTAGATTTATTACTAGAACTTAGTGCACTTTTAGAAACCGTACAAAGTTTATTAATGTTAGCTTGGGAATTAAAATTCTTGCCTCATGGCGCTCTGGTTGCTTTGACTGAACAACTTGGGCATGTATCAAGACAAACTACAGGATGGCGAAAGTGGTTCCAAGGAAAATCTCTCGAAATAAATGCACCTATTTCTTCTCCAAGTGGGAGCGCTTAGATTAGAGCTACTGGCATATTACTATTCAAAAAGACAATATTGTTCTAGAGAAACTGCTTGAGAACTTAGAGCCTTGGAGAGAGGAGAGCATGGTCGAACTGGTGGCCTAAGAAGGATATTAGCAAATAAGCCGTTCCCGTCAGCCCTTATAAATAAAGGGCTGTAGGCTCACATTGGACTTTTCGCTGAAATGGGCGCAAAACCCC
>NZ_JPJA01000104.1:0-8505 GCF_000733315.1 Vibrio sp. ER1A | reverse complement strand
CAAGCCGGCGACAGAGTCGCCTGAGCGAGCTACGCTCGAAAGCAAAGAGACTTAAGCTTTACAACGTATTGACAATTTAGAGTTCACCTTTGAGCCAATTCCACTTTAGAATGCCTTTAATACATTGAAAATATGAAGGTAATCACATGCATCTCACCCCTCAAGAATCGATAGAACAGCTGCAGTTTGAACTCAACGATACCAAAGGCCGATTAGACGCGTTAAGTTTTATGGCACGGCTCATCCTTGATAGCGTAAAGCTTCAGGATGAGAAAGCTTACCAGGCACTGAAAACCGCTTGTCTCACATACAGCCACGATCATCTAGCTACTTTAGGGGAGATTGGTGAAGATGATATTGAGGAGCAAGCTCAAGCTTTTACAGAAGAAATTGAAAATTTATTCTGTGATGAAGAGGACTTATTCGGCGAAGAGTAGCGATAGTCTCTCTAATGCACATACGTTCGCTCAGGCAACTATTCGCACGCAATAGCACCTGGGCCATCTATCTCAGTAAACACATCTCTGAAATCAGAGATGTCGTTGTCGATAACGTCACCCGAATGATGGCTTGTGGCTCATCGAGCATGGGGTCACGGCTCTATAAGTGCAAAAGTTCTGGCTGTACTTATACCAAATACCTCAATCAAACTTGCAAGTCTCGTGCTTGTAGCAGTTGTGGCGTGAAATCCACCGAAAGGTGGATACGCCAACAACAGCATGTGCTGCCAGATTGCGAATGGCAACACATCACCTTCACGATGCCAAGCACTCTCTGGCCAATCTTTCGTCATAATCGCTGGTTGCTTAATCGATTATTCAAATGCGCGGCCGACATCTTAACGACTTGGGCGAAACGGCAAGGCTTAGAAGTTGGTGTTTTTTGTGCGCTTCATACCTACGGGCGCAAGCTCAATTGGAATTGTCATGTTCACGCTTCAGCGACACGGGGAGGAATTTGCCAACGAACAGGACAGTGGAAGCCAATTTATTTCAAAGCCAAAGTAACCGAAGCATGTTGGCGTGCAGCGATCACACAGCTCTTAAGCGCGCATTACTCAGAGCTTGATTTAAGTGCAGCCGATTGCCCGTTCATCCGCCATGAAGAGGATTGGTTCGCCTTTCTGCGTAGCCAATATCGCCGCCGTTGGAAACTGCATTTTGGTAAGAAAACAGACCAACATCATAAGACGGTCAATTACCTAGGTCGCTATTTGAAGCGACCACCAATTTCAGGCTCTCGCTTGCACCACTACAGCAAAGGAAGTCAGTTGACGTTTGAATACCTTAACCATCGAACAGGAGAAAAGGAAATGCTGACTTTAGCCGCTGAGGATTTGATTTGCCGGCTCATCGAACACATTCCCGATAAGCACTTTAAAATGATCCGCTACTACGGTTTTCTGTCGAATCGTCGCCGTGGTGAAATGCTGCCAAAAGTTTATGATGCGTTAGAGATGGAAAGCAAGGAGGCGCCAACGCTGCCTTGCTATGCCAGCATGCTAAAGAAGTACGCTAAGGTTGACCCATACGAATGCCTATTCTGCAGAGACAGGTTAGAGTTTGTTAGTTTTAGAGCGGGAGAAAGCCGCGAAGAATTGATAAGACAGACTGTTTTGGAAGGGCAATTGAGGTCAGCTTAGTTCCTTCCTATGGATAAGTTTATCTGCAATTTGAGCAAACCGACCACGATAGCACTTTTGCAACACCATTCGCTTCATTCAGTCACGCCATTATCACAAATTAATTACAATCAATTAAATTAACTTCGATTTAGCTCGAACGTTCAAAGGTAAGGAAACTTTGAGTTTCCTTACCTTCGAGAAAGAGATCACTTTGAAGTGGAATATGCCTTGAGAAGCATTGACAAGCCTGTCGGTGTATCAGGCTACCAACTTACCAAAAAATTACCGTCAGAGTTACAAGATAAACTCCCTGATCCAGAACTATTGGAAACCGAGATCCGTAAAGAAATGGGAGAGATCATCAGTCCGGATACAATCAAATAAAGTGAGCAGAAGTGACGGATAGAATCACTTAATGTGGGCAGGTTATTCGATACGGTCAATGAATGTGAGCACGGAGCGAAAGATAAAATCACTGATTGTGAGCAAGTAAAACCGGATAAGTGCGAGAATTCGGAATTATAAGTGCGAGCATCTACAATTAACTCCCGATTTTGATGAATTTCGGAATCACATTAATCAATCACAGAATTACTGTAAAGTTCTAAAATACAAGCCTTTATTATACCAGTTCTTCAAGCTGGTACTTAGTTAAGTATGACTCAAAACCTTGATGCTCACCTAAAAGTAATTTTGAGCCCACTTTTCTAGCAAACTTTTGGACAGAATGTATGGTATGCCCCGTTTTGCAAGTGAAAATTCCAAAATAACGGAGTTGGTTTGCGCTAATGTATTCAGAGTCTAATTGAGACCAATTTACTTTAGCCCCAGCTCTACGATGAGATCCGCGCCAGATTGTCCTCAAAAATGCGAAAGCACTCTAAGTTGCTGTTCTGTCCACAAGGTCTTCAATCTGGTGGTCTAACCGTTTTGTCATCTTTCATTTTCATATGCAAACTTGATTTATATTCTTATTTCAAAAGGCTTTTTCGTTGCCATAACAGACCAAGCAATCCTTGCTAGCTTATTCGCTAATGCTACCAAAGCAACATTGAAAGGCTTTCGATGCTTTAGCTCTATTAGCCACTTACCAAAATATTGTTCAGCCGTTCCATCTCTCCAGAGTACTGCTCTGGCTGCGTGTATAAAGAGTTCTCGTAATTCTTTATTCCCACGCTTAGAGATCCCAAGCATTCTCGGCTTCCCACCTGTTGAATACTGAAATGGAACGAGACCCAGCCATGCAGCGAAGTTACGGCCATTAGAAAAATCTTCAGGATCGGACACCGAAGATATGCAGCAAGCAGCGGTCATAGGCCCGACTCCAGGTACTGTTTGTAAAATCGTGAATAACTCATTACCACTATTTAGAGTCTCTAGCTTTTTGTCTTGTTTTTGATTTTGTTATTAAGCTCATTGTAATGATCAAGCTGATTTCGCAACTCAAAAATAAGCAAAGGTGGAACCTGTTGGCCTGTACCAGCCAACCACTGAAAAAGCCGTTTCATATTTGCGTGTCCGCGTGGAAAGCTGAACCCAAATTCAGTGAGGATTGAGCCTATACGGTTCATGATTGCGGTGCGCTCTCGAATATAGCCTGTTCTGATTCTTCGAATTACTACTCCCAGCTGCGCTTGCTCAGTTTTAGGTGAGACAAACCTCATCCTAGGTCGAGTTGCAGCTTCAGCAATCGCATCAGCATCAATGAAGTCGTTTTTATGACTCTTAACATAGGGCTTAACATATTGTGGAGGGATCAGTTTAACTTGATGCCCATAATCTTGGCATTTTCTAGCAAGCCAGTGCGCCCCACAACAAGCTTCCATTGCTATTAGTACTGGCTCATGAACCGAGATAAATTGAAGTAACTTTGATCTAGAGAATTTGTGTCTATAACGTTGTTGGCCAGTGTAATCATGACCAACGACATGGAAAGTAGATTTACCTAGATCAATACCAATAGTTTTAATAGCCGACATGATGGCACCTCCCGAAGTTCAGCGACATAGCTGAGTTTAGTGTAGGTGTGGGGCGTACCATCTAATTAATGCTCTACATCCCTTCACTTCTAACATGCCCCCTATAGCCGTCATCCTCACGAAAGTGAGGATCTCCTACCGCGTGTAGGTGACTGAAAATTGGCGACTAGGTCACGTAATTTGGCTGCGGGACGCGCTGAATGAGATCCCCTTTTTCAAGGGGATGACTGTAATTGTTGGGGATGCTGTGAACACGAAAAGGGGCAAACTCGTCTCGCTGCCACGATGTCAATGGCATTGCCCGTCACTGATGTGAAAAGAATCCAACTTCTTCTGTTGAGCGTCAAATACGGTAATTTGATAGTCTACATTTGTATCGAGTAAACGACGTGTCTCTCTATCCTGACAGTAGCGCTGAGTAATGCGATTAGCTAATTGTGCCTGATTGATGTTGGGCATCATGAGAGAAAGGTAGATCGTACTCCTGATAGATTTAACAGAGATAATAGGTGAATTCTGCCCCATATTAGCCATTTCATTTTTCAACTCACTGACTCGATTACTCGCCAGTAAAGGAGCCATCGCATGTTCTGGTCGATTTGAGCAGCCAGTTAATATCACAACAGACAATATTACAGGTAATAAATATGAAGACATGACCATGTTCACTTTCTCAAGAATTGACAAGTAGCCTACCCGAGATGACTTCTGATAACAATGCAGCTTACAAACTCTGATAACGTTATATGCAAGCTCCGATTTGGATAATTTACAGCATGAGAAATGCGCATTAACAGGATGTGAATGAGTATTTGTTCTGCCTAAAAATGGGGCAGCGATCAGTCAACGCCTTCTAGCAGAATCCTTTAGAGATTGTGTAGTATCATTGCTGTTTTATTAGCCAAACTAGGCCAAGCCGTGAAATCAGCAATTAATCACTAGAAACAGGATGAGATGTGAACAAGTTACCTAAACCGACGAAAAAGCAGAAGCAATTTAATATCAACCCGAAAGGAAAAGGAATTAAACGGATACCTGATGAATTGAACACAATGGATATCCGCAAGCGTATAGAAGAGATTGAGGAACAAAGAGCGTGGGACAAGGAGTGGCGCTTATGAGCGCTAGAAACCTCTCTGAACTTCTCAACACAACCCTCCTCATGCACTCTGAAAAACTGAGTAACTTGGACAGAGATACACTGACAGGCTTTCTAAGTCAGCTCAACCGTGATCAAGCCTTGTCAGACAAACAAATGAAGCTGTGTCAGAAATTAGTCCTAAAAACGAATCAAACCTGTGTCTTTATTCACGATACTTCAAATGTCCCCTGATAGATAAGACAACGTCAATCTTCGATGTTATCGACCCAGCCTTCATCCAGCGTCAATCGACTAAGCACTCTATCCATTAAATCTTTTATTTCAATTTGCTTAGTCCCGTCTGGTGCATGATGCTCCGCTGAGCGTTTTGCGTTCGTCAGGCTTTTCATAAAGATGGTTTCGTTGTCCATCACGACGTCTTTGGTGTTAAAGTAGATGACCTGATAGGTCGGCATTATTGATTCCCTTATATTACGAAGTACAGGTTTCAATATAGCACCGTTTAACGCTACAGGGCTCGAATTGATTGGGGACTCTAATCAAAAATTGACTAGACAACCAACTGACTATCAAAGACTATGAAGATAAAGCGTACATCGTATAATGGCTATTACCTCAGCCTTCCAAGCTGATGATGCGGGTTCGATTCCCGCTGTACGCTCCATTCTAATGTTTCCTTTGCCTAAAACCTCGAACACACCTATTATAATCTCAAATCGAAACGCCATGTGAGTCCGCCCCTAATAAGTTCAATTATTACAGCATGGACATACACTTTCGCCGCGTATACTCAAACTTCGTCACATTATGTTTCTTTGGGTAAACCTAGCAAAATCGCTATCACGAAATCTTTGCCGAAACTGATAATGGGGGGCAAACTAGTGTTACCCACACAGCGACTCTATCGCCTCACCACAAAGTTAACCAAGCGTATAACTGGCCATCCTTCTTGAAGTACCAGTGAAGCTATCTGACACTTAAATACGCTTCATAGTAGGAATCAAGCTGGCTTCTTTTTTCTTCAGCAGTGAAATATTACCGGCAATACGTTTACAGTTTAAAAATAAAATCCGTCTAGTAGCGTGATCATATCGCCCGCTTTCAAACATTCGGTTAATGAGATCATAGCGCTTGAAGTAATTCATCAATGCGGTTTTTTCCAAAGGGTATATCTTTAGATCCTAACTGCTTAGTATTTGTGGGATGACGACACTTCTTGCTAGACAGCAGTGACTTGTCACCAAAAAAGCGGTTGTCTTCGATAATCCAAAAACCTTCAGGCTGGAGCGCTTTGTTGACGTAAATTATGTGCAATACATCCCAGTCTTTGTGAAGTGGAGATATAGTGCGTGTTTTTGAGTAAGCAGAAACCGTCTTTACTTGCACTTTCAAATCAACCCCTGATACGTGAATATCCCACCCCTTCTCACTATGGGAACCATAAGTTAATTTGCTGTTAGGAAAGATGCTAGACAAATATCGATAAGAATAGAACTCACCTATGCTCCCCGTTTTTTGGTCGCCCTCTGGTATCGAAGGCTCGGTTTCTTGAAGAACCTGAAGCCGTTCGTAAGCTTCAGCATACTGCTTAATTGCACATTTAATTTCTGAATCAGGCATCGTGTGGCTCTCTAGAATAAAATTGTAAGGCAAACTAATTTATGTTATCTCGATACAACGTCACGGGTTGACCCGTGACATTACGTTAAAACCTGCCTATCGACCGCATGTGATTGATTTATTTGCGGAAACAATAAAAGTATTGAGTCTCAATGTAAATGGCGTCACACGACCATTACATGATGCGCACATAGGGACGATGTATTCACCATCCACAAGATTATTTCTTACATGAGCTCCCAATATCACCGGTGATTTACACCCATAAACAGAACATGACATAGGCCACATTCGATTTGAAAAATTTAGCCAGTGTTGCTTCCAAGTTCCACAACTGCATCTACGCGACGCTGACCCAACAACGTTTTGCCAATTTGATGATGGAATGAATGTCATAATTCCCCCTTATAAATTTAAATGACATACAAATCATACTCTTTTCTATTTATGTTGCTCGGCTTATGGCATAAGTGTTGCATTTTCTCTGCTAGATGTAATTGCCCTACTACAACTTCACATAGAAAAATTTACAAGATCCCAGGCTATTTTCAGCAGAGCTTTCTTAATACTTTGTCTTAACTCTCTTTGTATCGCATTAACTGACCTTCCAATTTCGCACTCAGCTTTTGAGCTTCGCCAAGAGAAGCTTGTGTTTCTATGAGAGCTTCGTTCTTCTTATTCCACTCTAGCTCCCAAGCACCTTTGATGTACTTGGGAGCTAGAGTGGAACAAGTGGAGGAACGCATCGCAAGATGAGAAAGACGATATAGCTCAGAAATTCATGAACGGCAAGAAACCTGATTTTATTTGAAGCGGTTGACTGCTATATAGGAGCATTGCAACCATGTAGAGACAGTGCTGCCCCACCGAAACGAAGTGTAGGTAGACTGTCTCCAACATGACAGAGCAATTAGTCGCTCAACTTCTGCTCCCCCTCCTCTTCCCGTCCCAGAAAGTTCTCGATTGACTTACGACTGACGAACGCCTCAATGGTCTTACGTTGACTAGGAGCCAATAGTTGGCTACCTGTCAATTTAAGTAAGAAGTTCAGTTCTTCATCTGTAGCACTTTCGTTCAGAGTATGGGTAATGCTACAATTTACGTGCATTTTAATTCTCCTGTAGGGTTAAATGCCCTCTCGATGTCTGTCGTCGAAAACTACATCGAGAGGTTATCTAGGTTATCTAGGTTATCTAGGTTATCTAGGTTATCTAGGTTATCTAGGTTATCTTATTTTGAATATCTCTTTCCTCTTGACCAATAGTTTTTTCTAGGAAATCGTTCCATTCTGAAAATTCATTAGTTGTGTCTATAATTTTAAGCAAAACAGAAACTGCAACTTCTACAGCTTCACTACGTCCACGAGTCAGTTCAAAGCCATGCTGTTTGAGCAGATTCTCAAGCTTAGATATGTCTTCATTTCTATTTTCTGAAAACTTAAGCCCGACACTCTTTCTGACAACTACTGACTTTTTCGGACCAGGCTTATTTCGAATTTGCCCGACTTCTGCAACATTTCCAACCGTATTACCCGTTTTGTTTTGGTTAGCTTTGTTTAACCAATCTGGTGCTTTACTCATGTGCTAAGGCCTTATCAAGCAATTCATTAATCTCTTTTTGAGCCAAGTTTAGCCCGTACATTCCTTTCAACTCAGGATCGAACACTGTCCTTCCCATACCAACTACTCGTTCATAAATACTCCGAGAAGGAATAACATGCATAGTAGGCGTTGATTTCTGTTTGGCTTTTATAAAGTTTCGATGTTCCATTTTTCGAGTATCAGCCATACTAATAACTTCAATCACATTTCTTCCGATTTCGTTTAATCTCGGTAAATGTTTTGACACAACACCATAAGCTAATCGACTTGGCTGATAAGGAATAACGACTGTCCCATGAGGTTCGTCCGTAGTAGAAGGCGTCATATCTACAATTAGTAAATCAACATCAGGCGCGCTGTCAGGGAAATGATGAACAACTTCAAATGGAGCAAAACCATCTTCACTTAACCAATGGCAACTCGCTTGAGGATCATCATCAACCAACATTACATTTAAGTTTCTAGCAGCAGCGGCACCAGCTAAGTTCCAACTAATAGTGGACTTACCAACACCACCTTTCTCATTCCAAACACTGATTATTTTCATATAGATTCCTTCTAGGATAACTAGGATAACTA
>NZ_JPJA01000103.1:0-10374 GCF_000733315.1 Vibrio sp. ER1A | reverse complement strand
CGAGTCCCGTCCACTCCGCCAAACCATTGAAGAAAGACGTCTTAGGACGTCTTTTTTTATGCCTGAAATTCTGTGTTGCCTAGCTTTATTCGTCGCTTTATGTCGAATCACATCGCTAGGTCACGTGGTTAGGAAGGTACACCATTGGGTACATTGTCACTGTGTTCAATTTAATGGTGTACCATCATGGCAAAACAAGTCAAACCTCTTACAGAAACCCAAATAAAAAATGCAAAACCCAAAGGCAAAGAATACATCTTGTCTGACGGTAACGGTTTACGTCTTCGTGTGAAAGTGAACGGCACTAAGACATGGCTCCTCAATTATACCCATCCTATTCTTTCTAAGCGTATTAACCTTACCTTAGGCACTTATCCTAATACTTCCCTAAAAATAGCTCGCGAAAAAACGCGTGAAGCTCGCGCATTGATTGAGCAAGGTAAAGATCCAAAGTCTTATCGAGATCAACAATCAGCTCAAGAGCAATTACGTTTATACGCTACTCTAGAAAACGTGGCGAAAGAATGGCTGTTAGTAAAGCAAAGCCATGTTTCAGAGTCACACTCTCATGATATTCTACGCTCCTTAGAACTGCATATTTTCCCTTACCTTGGTTCTGTGCCTGTTTCTGAACTCACTCCCCCATTGGTGATTCAAACATTAAGACCATTAGAGCGCAAAGGCCACCTAGAAGCGGTTCGTCGAGTATGTCAACGTCTGAACGAAATCATGAAGTTTGCACGCAACAGTGGCTGGATTGAGTTTAATCGATTAACGGACATTAAAGAAGCGTTCAAAAAGCCTCACGTTGAGAATATGAAGACGTTACCGCCAGAAATGTTACCCGACTTCATGAAAACACTTGCCCGGGCTCGCGTACACTTTACCACAAGGTGTTTGATTGAATGGCAACTTCACACCATCGTTCGCCCCAGTGAGGCCGCGGGTGCACGTTGGGATGAAATTGATTGGGATAACCAACAGTGGTGTATTCCTGCAAATCGTATGAAGAAAAGACGTGATCATATTGTACCACTGACTAAACAAACCTTAGCGTTACTCGAAGAGATGAAAGCCGTCAATGGACACGGTGTGAGTGTTTATATATTTGCTTCCTATAAGGACGCTTCTCGTCACTGTTGCAGTGAAACCGCTAATATGGCGATTAAGCGTATGGGTTATAAGGGTCAACTGGTGTCGCATGGATTGCGCGCCTTGGCGAGTACGACCCTCAATGAACAACCTCAGTTCTCGGGCGATCTAGTCGAAGCTGCTTTAGCGCATACAGATAAGGATAAAGTGAGGGCAGCGTATAATCGTAGTCAGTATGTTGAGCAACGACGAGAAATGATGCAGTGGTGGAGCGATCATATCGAAAAAGCTTTCATCGACAATCTGTCTATTCGTTGCTAATTGTTAGGTAAGAAGAAGGAAGAGTAAGCTGAGTCTACCTCTTACTCTTCTTAGTCTGACATATTTATCTCTTAAGCTATATTGCGATGAAGCTAATACTAGCCGCACAAGTACAACCACTCATGATATAAGTCAGTTATGGCCTATAAAGAGATGTTTCTCAATGCCTCTTTCTTCTTCGTTGCTTTAATAAATCGAAAACAATCTTCAGGATTCAAGCCTAACTTTTCGCAATACTCATAAAACTCCGCGACATCCATCCTACGAACTTGTGTTTCAATATTGCCGATAATGGAATGATGCCTACCAATGAGATCCGCAACCTGTCGAAGAGATAGCCCTTTGTTTCGTCGTTCCTGCTTTAACCACGCGACAAAGGCTTCATTTGTTGATGTGTAAATTTATTTTTTCATAGTGTCGTGAATTTAACGACAAATGACCTTGTCTCGATATTCGAGACGGTATAAGATTTCATCTTAACTAAAAAGAAAGGAAGTAATGAAGTAATGAGTATCGAGAGGAAAGAATCTCACAGTAAGTCTAGTATTAGTGAGTTAATGGAGAAGAACTTAAAGGTAGTAGGTAAGAAGCTTGTAGAAACAGGTCTAAGCCTTATGCAGCAAAAGAAAGTTCAAGAGGCTCTGGACAAATTCTACAAAGAATTAGATAAGCCTCTAAAGGTCGCTGTAATTGGTGGTAGTGGTGTTGGCAAGTCAACACTAATCAATAGCATCTTTGGAACAAACTTAAAGACCAGTTCAAGTAGTAAAGGTTGTACTACAGAATTTAAATGGATCACATCAGAAGAGACAATTCACGTTTTGGATTGTCCTGGTATTGGGGATGCCACTCCAGAGAATGACCAAAAATACAGAAAAGGCTATGAAGAACACTTACCAGAAGCTGATCTAATCATTGTTGTAGACACTATTGGACGCAACTATTCATCCATGAGAGATACGATAGAGAGTATTCCTCAAGATTTAAGATTTATTGTCGTACTAACAAAACCAGACATTCTGTTACCTTCTAAATTAGGTCTTGGTAAGCACTGGGAGCTAGAACCATATCATCCTAAAGATGAGCTAAGAAAAGAAATTGAATCTCAACGAGAAGCTTGTAGCACAGCAATTAATATACCATTAGATAACATAATCGCAGTATCATCTCTGATTGAAGAGGGAGACGACGAGCCGTTACATTGGGGACATTCTAATGTTGTTGAGAAACTTATTAAGAATGCTGAAAGCGCAATAGTAAAAGTTCAAACAGCAAAAAAGGCAAAAAAAGAAAACGTAAGCGAAAAAGCAAAAGTAGATGCAGAAAGCGGCATTCTTGATTGGGTTATGAATAAAGTCGGCGATGTTGTAGAAGCCGTTGGTGATTTTGCAGCAAAAGCAGCAATAACCAAAGCAGTATCATGGCTTGCTCGCAAATGGTTTTAAAATCGTCGTTTGTTAAACGATAAGTGGGGAGATTTTGCGATCCTCCTCTTTGAAGTAGTATTCGGTTCGACACTAAGATCTGATTTAGAAATGACATGGTGACTGACGCACGATAGTGCGCGTTTAGTTTGGTGGTAAATAAATTTAAGCTTTAGTGAACGAGAGTATGATTTCATCAAATAAAAACATGATGGTATGTGCTTTATGTAGAAAAAAGTCAATGATTCGCTTGTGTCATCTTTGGATCTTAAAGTGGCTTTGTTGCCGAAATCNNTGAATTCGGCAACAAAGCCTCTTAAAGTTAAAAAAATGTCCTCATTGTGACATTCGGAGGAAGTTACTTCCTTTGCAATAACGAATGTCACATATTAAAAAATTATAGGTCTATATTATTGTTAATACTACGAGAGAAATATTTCACGCAGTGTTTTTAATATATCTACAAGGGAGAGGTACCATGAGACAGTTATTAATTATCGGTTTTATGTCAATATTATTACTAGGGTGTAATTCTAATAATGAGGGAAATACCCTCTTGGTAAAACCAAAAATAACCACACAATCCTTAAAGAACCAATCCGTTATAAAAGATGGCTTTAAAGTTATGACCATTAAAGAAGATTCAGAAGAAGTACTTAATGCTGATACGTTTACATTAGTGTCTGCAAATAATCCAATACCAGAAAAGTTATTGGTAAAGGGTAAGTTGACGATTAAAAAGGCACAGTAAATTTTAAAGGATAAAAATTATGTTCAATAAAAGAAATGTTATCGCTACTCTTATTCTTAGCGTACTCGCGACGCCGGTGCTTGCAAAAGACGCCGTATTAAACGTCGAGGGTGAAATTCAAATCAACGGCAAAACGGTGATTGATAACACGGGTAAATTTGTGGGTGGTACTAGTACTACTCAAGCAGAGATGATTAACCCTGAAGATTATACCTATCGTAAATTAGGTAAATACACTTATGGTTATAGTTATAACGATTTTGTAACCGTGGAAGAAAACCGAATCACATATACCGCTGATGTTGATTTTCGTGTGGTTACCATTGAGGTGGACGGTAATATCGAAACAATTCACATTACTAACACAATGCCTAACAGTGGTGGTACTAATAGTTCTGGTTATATAACGCGAGAATACAACCCAGTGGTTATTAGTAAGAATGCCATTACTGGAAACGTAAATAAACTGTATAGTTATAAGGTAATCGATTCTTCAGATTCGGGGATGGTTAATAAAACCTACTGGGAAACGGTGACGGGTGAACAGCCTAATCCTTTACTAATGTCTAAAGGTCCTGATTATACCCTCCCGGATGGTGGAACATTAGATAATTGTGTTGTGGATGTGCAATCTGTTTGGTGTGTAGGTTATGGAGTAGTGGTAGATCGTGGTTCTAAACGAAACTCACTCGCTAAGTTTGAATCCGCTGGCGAGGGTGAGTTTAAACCTTCTGCAAACATTCCGCCGGTTACTAAAAAGTTGCTTTATGACTTAAGTTATATTTTTAATTGAAGGTAAACTTCTCGATGAAAATTAGTAATCAAAAAGGGTGGTTTACCACCCTTGTTAAAAAAGCATATCGGGAATTCGGTGCGTTACTTTCTCATCTCTTTGTTCCGTATCTAAAAGTACGTTATAGAGGCTATCAATTAAAGGTGCCATTAATACACGGTATTCGTAATGGTGGTTACTTTGTTGAAGATGACCACTTTATGTATCGCTCATTAAAAGAAACATTTCACAATGATTCTGATAGAGAGCGCGTGGTATTAGACATTGGCTCAAACATGGGGTTGTTATTAACTCAGCTCAAGTCTATTAATTCAGAGGTTCGTTATATTGGTTTTGACCCAAACGTTGCGAATATCTTTTATACGCAGCAGTTGATTGAGTATAACGCCTTTGATAATGCTTGTGTTTATCCATTAGCATTGAGTGATTCGACTACTTGCCAAACGTTCTATAGACGGAAACATCGTTTAGACGATCCAGAAGGGTCTATCGAGTCACACGATGATACGTCGGGTTTAATCAGTGTGCCTATCTATACGGTCATTGGTGATGAGTTATTCGCTCAATTGAATGTCGAGTCTGTTGATTTTATCAAGATTGATGTCGAAGGGCATGAGCGTTCAGTGCTTGAGGGTTTACAAGATACAATTCGACACAATAAGCCCACGCTTTTTATTGAGTGTAGTCAACAGTCTCTTGCCTATCTGCAACGCTTTGTCCGCCAATTCCATTATAACGTCTACGATGATAGTGGTCGTTACTTGGATAAATTTGACGAATATGACGAGTTACCTTTTGGGAATTATGTATTGGTGTCGCAATAAGAGCTAAAAAATTATAGGTCTATATTACCTCGGTGTATCTCTATTCTTAATCGCCCGTATCGCTTTCATGCGTTACGGGCTTTTTAATGTCCACAACCTAGGAGACCGAATGTATGCCTACCCATTTATCAACCACCACCTACCAATTCCCTGAGTCCGTTACTGCTTTGGAGGTACTGGAAACCGCTGCCGACATATTAGCGCAGAGCTTTGAAGTCGGTGATACCTACAACAACCCAGAGGCAGTAAAGCAGTTTCTTAGCTGCAAACTGGCGAACCATGAGCGAGAAGTGTTTGCGGTGATGCTTCTCGATAACCAACATCAACTGATTACCTTTGAAGAGCTGTTTCAAGGCACGATAGACGCTGCTACCGTCTATCCTCGTGAGGTGGTTAAAGTCGCACTGCGCAAGAACGCGGCTGCACTGATACTCGCTCACAATCACCCCTCAGCCATCGCTGAACCTTCACAGGCCGACAGAAACATCACTCGTCGCTTGGTTGATGCCTTAGCTTTGGTGGATATTCGGGTACTTGACCATATTGTGGTGGGTAAAGAGTGTGTGTCCTTTGCTGAGCGAGGCTGGTTATGACAACGACTATTATTGCCAGTTATGACTATGGCGTGTGTTTACCTAAGCCGTTACTTGAGAGTATCGAGATGATATTGGCACACTCAAGTATTCCTGCTGACGTCACCATGCTCTCTATCAACTTTCGTTCCACGGCTTATTACCAGACCCGCAGTGGTCCTCATCCTGTGGAAATACGGTTAGAACGTCAAGGTGTGACATGGTGTGTGGTGTTTATTGCCAGTTTTGCTTACCCCGATGAGACGCATCGTAGCGTGACCCCCGAATTGTACTTTAACGTCAAGCGTGGTTGGTTCTACCAACCTGATATTACCGCGTGTGAGTTAGATAGACCGGAAGTACGGGATTTGCTGCTCAGTTGGTCACGGATGTTCTGTCGTCAATTACTGAATGAGCAGTTTGATGATATCCGTCTGACGGAAGTGAAGGGATGAGGCAATGGATAAAGCCTCTCTTAACCCAGTGGTCGTCCATGATTTATTGTAAAAAAGGAGAAAGATGATGTCTTATGACATTGTGTATGAAACGATGGCGCTGAAAGTGCTAAATGTGGCCGTTATTGCTCAACTGCGTGATTTCTTTACGGAGCGCTTGACCGTCAACATAGAGGGACTGAGCGAGCATCAACTCAAACAGCGACTTTATGACCGCTACCAGTGCTTGTTGCGAGAAGAGGATTTATTCGTCCTCCATATGCTGATAGGTTGTAGTAACCTCTTTGACCCTGAGACCAACAAACGGTGTCGTGATTGGCAGTTTTGTGGGGTCGATACCATTCATCACTTGTTAGTGAAGTACGGTTGTGACTGGTCAGCTCAAGCCGAGTCAGGTGGGTTAAAGCTCAATGGACGAAATACGAAAGCAGAAGGATGGATACGCACGCTGCGTAATACGTTGATACACGCACAAGATTATAAGGTGATGCCGTATTGTCATCACCTTAGTGTGTGGTTACGTGCTCCTCAAAATGACAAGGAACAAGCGCATTATGACACGCTGTCTACTCACTTGTTGGATTTGGATGTCACGTGGCGTGAGAAAGCGCGATTTGATGATGAAGGCTTTGAGGTCTCCCTATCACCACGTTCAGCATTTGAGATGTGGTTATTTCAACAGTTGGTCACTCGTTACCAAGGCAAATGCTGGATAAATGGCTCAGCGCCGCCTTACCATGCCGTGAAAAAGCACGCGATTTAATCTCAAACCGTTTTCGGTTCACTCTTCCTCTAAATAGAGTCTTTCTGACTAACCAAAAACAAGTCAACCCTTTATTCCACTGTCTTACTGCCTGTAGGAGGGCTAAGCATGTCTAAACAACGGATTGTCCGTGAACAGCTCGGATTTTTAACTTCCCACATCCAATCCACATTACTGCCCGTTTCTGACGCACTGACGGAATGTCTAGTGACGACATTGGCGCATCAATTGACACTAGACGATGACCTCGCTGAATCCTTAAAGGGAGCCAATGGGATTATCTTTAACTTTCGAGATAAGAGTTATAGCGCGGACAAAGGCGGCTTTCATCCGGTGGAGATATGTCTCAATAAACACAGTGATGGCGTGTGGCATTACACCTACATTACGGACTTTGCCTATATCGGCAATCACTATCCAGAATTAGAACGAGGTCTCGATTTTGATTTCAGTCGAGGTGAATGGTTTGCTTGCCACCAGCAAGGATGGCAACCCATTAAAGACGATGGGGCGGCTAAAGAGCTCTACCAATTATGGGAGCACAACTTTTTAGCGTACATGGCGATGCAGGCTTATGACCTCATCACTGTGAATCGTCAATAATGATAAGGCTAACTCGCTATGCCATTGCTGCCGAGTTTTTCTATCGAACAACACTATCAACCCCCTAAAGGCCATCTCAATTCGAGGTGGCCTTTTTCATTCCACAACCAAAAAGGAGACGTTTATGTCTTGGTATCAAACTGTCGCTAAAGCTGTAGCAGGTACAGCAAGTGTGGCAGGCATTATCACAGCCGCCCCAGTATTTGGTGCGATTGGCACCATTACGGCCGCAGGGTTTGCGGTATCCACCGCCATTGGCACGTCGGCGGCATTAATCGATAAAGCGTTGGAAGAAGAGCGTCCGCCAATCCCGGGCTATCCCACGCCCTATCACCCACTTGTGACTCACGAACGTTACGATGAGGAGTAAGTCATCCTGAGTCATTCTGGCCGCAGCCTGTTGAGGTTGCGGCTTTTTTTATTTAAGAGAGAGGAGCATTACCATGACAGCGTTAAGTACGGAATGTGGGGCGATAACTTATATTAAGCCATTATCTGTATTCGTGCACTGGTCGGAATCACGAGAGTTTGAATCTGATACCGAGTACGACTTTACTGAATTTGAAACCAAAGCGTTAGCCGTGGCAAAAACAAACCCACTTGGTGGATACGATAAAACGAAAGTGACCGTCACCTTTGATAACGACCACCAGCATGAATGTCGTTTGGATTTAGGTTGTGGAGGCAATGACCAAGGATTTGCAGAGCACTGTTTAAGTATGCTTCGCTATTATCATATACACAAAGACGAGGAGGATAAATCGTGGCTACACGAAGACCATCACCAAACGTTAATTGCACATATCAACAGCTACCAGCTTGATGCCACCCAAGTAGACATAGGCAGGATGGAAATCAAACAAATAGAAGCACAGGCCAAAGCGCAAGAGGAGGCCAAAGAAGAAGCCAAACGACAAGAGCGGGAAAACGCATGGCGTGAACACCAACAAGCGGAAAAGGCATTTCAAGAAGCTCTGGAAGTGCCACAATGGGCTAAGGGCGTGATTGTCGCAACATTGACCGACTATGATGCTGAAATGAGTGAGCCATATACTGGGGAATTTCATACTAAAACGCTGAAGACCATTATACTGGCTTGGTCAAAACACAACAGACATCTGTTTTCAGAAATGCGAAAAGCAAGTCTGAATCATCCAGAGACGACATTTCTGAATGACAAAGAGAAAAGCGTAGAACATCGAGAGCGGTTTGCGATGGGAGACGGGTATTATTTGACAGATACCAAGTACTTACGCTACGGCTGGAAGATAAAGAAAATCAACTTTTACCGAACACAGAACAAAGCGCGATACGTGCCATTAGGTGAGTGGGCGATACCCGAGTAAATAAAGAGAGAGGCGTGTTTATCGCCTCTCTCAAGATAGTCTTTATTTTTTGTTTGTTGTTATCGGAATGTTAGCGGCTCCGAGCGATAGCTCCACATCCCATAAGTTCTCAATGCATCACGATAAATGCCTAACATTTCGTCCTTGCTTGCGGTCTCAATTTCTTTTATTGGCTTGTCAGGGTATGCCACTGAATCAAATGTTATTGATGCTGGTCCAGTTTGCCAACTGGCTATATTGAAAACCGTCTCTCCGCGTCGAACGTGGCTAGCGGAGCTAATTATAGTCGCGTGTTTGATGTGGTGACGCGCCAACGCCCATGAGCTGTATAGCGCATTGCCAACGGTGCTTTTAGCGTAGTTATCCTCAATGATGCGATTTTTACTGATCCCTTTAGAAACCAGCCAGTCAGCCATGATTTTTCCCTCAGTATTATGATCCTTTGGCACACCACCAGTTAAGATTATTAATGATTCCGGATATTTTTTTGCAACTCTTAAGGTTGTTTCTAATCGCTTGATCAATATATCATTCATACTGCCATCAAGGTTAAGCGCATAACCAAGAGTAACAATGGCCCCATGATCGTTTAGATTATATGTTGCCTCAGTTTTTAACGGTTTTGAAGCAACACTATCAATCGTTTTAAAAATTTTCTTAATGTCGTTAGATCTACCACTATTTAATTTGTCCAACGTCTGAAGATATAGTTTTGATTGCTCTTTGTTGCCTCTTGCATGTTCCCACACAGCGAGATAAGAGTTTATATCTATGCTGTCAGGGGCAGCAATCAACGCTTGTTTAAAAAGACCAACGGCGCGATCAATATTTTTGTTATAAATCTGTGCATTTGCCGCAGAAATTAATAAGTCTGTTCTATATGGCTCTAGCTTGTAAGCCTGCAAAAGCTTGTTGGTTACAATCTCTATGTTGGTTGGCATTTTAGCCGTAAAACCGGCGTCAGACTTTCTAGCAGGAGACTTGAAAGCGATTAAAGCATCTTTTAAAAGCTGCTCGACAACATCGTGTTTTGTTATCAGCGTTTTGTAATCTGTCGTTGCCTGATATGAATTAATAGTCTCAGAAGCAAGCGCCAACGGTGCCGCAATCACCGTTGCAGAAATGGCTAGACTTAATAGTTGTTTTTTTAGTTTCATGGTGCTTTTTCCTTTTCGGTGGTGTGTTAAGAAGAGACTAATTGACTAAATTGATGATTCTAATAAATGCGTTTTGTTTTTTTGAGAAGTAAAAAAACAAATTCACTATACATTTTTGTTTTTTGTGGACAAGAGATTTTGATCACCATTTTCTAACAACACAAATCAAAAAACGAAATCTTTATTTTTTGTTTTGTAAGTAAGCTGGTGGTAAACACCCTATTGCAATAAAAAACGGAAGGTGATTAGCCTTCCGTTTCTTAGTTAATGGGT
>NZ_JPJA01000102.1:0-19532 GCF_000733315.1 Vibrio sp. ER1A | reverse complement strand
CTCGCGGGTGAATAGTTACGTGAAGAAAACCAAAACGAATTAGAAGATGTAGTCATGGGACTTATTATAAATTCAGGCGAAGCTCGCAGTTTAGCCTACGAAGCGCTAGCAAAGGCCAAGTCCGGTGACTTCAGCACTGCTTCGAAACTGATGGAAGATTCACGACAGTCACTTAATGAAGCTCATTTGGTTCAAACCAAGCTTATTGAAAATGATCAGGGGGAAGGAAGTAACGTTAGCTTGGTTCTAGTTCATGCTCAAGACCATCTAATGACATCAATGTTGGCAAAAGAGTTGGTATCAGAACTTATCGATCTCCATAGAAAATTAGAACTAAAAAACTAAGACCGTGCTGCTGATGTTGAGATTAGAAGATGAATATTAAATGCGTTCATGAGAATGAGATATTTAACGGTGAAAATTTCCATGTATTTATTTATCAAAAAACAGAGAGTATTACTGGTCTTCATCAGCATGATTATTATGAATTTACTATTGTATTGACAGGTAGTTATTTTCAAGAAATCGACGGAAAGAGGCTTTTGCTTGAGCGTGGGGAGTTTGCTTTTATTCCCGTAGGCTCTTCACATCAAAGTTTCTATGAATTCGGTTCAACTAGGATTTTGAACGTTGGCATAAGTAGAGTTTTCTTTGAACAGCATTACTCTCACTTGTTACCGGCCTATATAGAGGCATCTCGGAGCTATCATATAAAGGATGCATTTTTAAATTTCATCGAGTCAGTGACAGCATCTTTGCATTTTGTTGATAACGAATTCAATGAATTTATCGAAATTGTGTCTTTCTATGTCGTAAATAGACTGCGTCATTATCAGGATATAGATTCAGACTTAGGTTATATTCCAGCATGGTTAAAGAGAACGATTGATGGTATGCACGAAAAAGTCATGTTTACTGATCATGCACTTGAGAATATGATTTTTCTATCTGGTAAGACTCAAGAGTATTTGAATAGGTCAACTAAGAAGTATTATGATCAAACTCCAATGGAGATAATCAACTCAATAAGAATTAACTTTGCAAAAAAACAACTTGAGATAACAAACTACTCTATAACAGACATTGCATATGAGTCAGGTTATAGCAGTCCTAGTCTCTTTATTAAGAACTTTAAACGACTAACTTCGTTTACACCAAGTCGTTATCGAAAACTCATATTAAACATGAATAGCAGTGAATAGTACTAAACGTATGATTTAATTAACGCTAATTTAGTAAATAGTCAAAAGAGTGAAATATGTCAAATAAATTGAAAGTCGTTACCATTGGTGGCGGGAGTAGTTACACGCCTGAATTAATAGAAGGGTTTATTAAACGGTATCATGAACTGCCAGTTACAGAGCTTTGGCTAGTCGATGTAGATGCTGGAAAGGAAAAACAGAATATTGTATTTGAATTATGCCAACGCATGATTAAAAAAGCCGGGATCCCCATGACCATCTACCAAACACTAGATCGCCGAGAAGCTCTAGTTGACGCAAATTTCGTAACTACTCAATTCCGGGTCGGGCAACTATCCGCGAGAGAACTAGATGAAAGTATTCCACTTAGTCATGGTTGCTTAGGACAAGAAACAAATGGAGCAGGAGGTCTATTTAAGGGGCTTCGTACTATTCCTGTCATATTCGATATTATTAAAGATGTTCAGGATATTTGCCCTGAAGCTTTCATCGTTAACTTCACTAATCCATCAGGTATGTTAACAGAAGCGGTCTTCCGTCATACGAACTTCAAAAAATTCATTGGGGTATGCAACATTCCTGTTGGTATGAAGATGTTTATTAGCGATGTTCTTGGAGTTGAGAAAGATGATGATCTTTCTATCGATTTATTCGGGTTAAATCATATGGTATTTATCAAAGATGTTCTAGTAAACGGCATCTCCCGTTTTGATTACCTACTCGAAGGTATAGCTTCAGGAACACTGAAGGCTAGTCTAGTGAGAAATATAACAGAGCTTGAGTTTAGCCCTGGTTTTCTGCGCTCACTGAGGCTCATACCATGCTCATATCTACAATATTATTTCAAACAGAAAGAGATGTTAGCAATCGAAATGGCTGAATATTTCAAAGGTGGCGCTCGCTCTAAAGTCGTTCAGCAGATCGAGAAAGAACTGTTTGATTTGTATTTAGATCCGGAATTGGAAACAAAGCCACCACAGTTAGAACAGCGTGGCGGTGCGTATTATTCGGACGCTGCGTGCGACGTTATTTCTGCAATTCATAATGATAAACAGACTGAGCATTACGTAAACATCCCTCACCATGGTCAGGCTTTGTTGCCGAATTCANNGATTTCGGCAACAAAGCCCCATGGTCATGTAAATAATGTTCCTTACGATTGGGCTGTAGAGATGACATGCCTAATAGGGAAAACTGGTGCGGTTCCTCACCCACGAGTTACCACTTTCGACAGTAAAGTGCTCGGCTTAATTCACAGCATTAAGGCCTTTGAGATTGCCGCGGCTCAGGCAGCGATAAGTGGGCAGTTCTCAGATGTACTGTTGGCGCTTAACTTGAATCCGTTAATTGGCTCAGACAGAGATGCAGAGATACTGGCTCGTGAATTGATTATTGCGCATGCCCGGTACCTGCCAGCTTTCGCAGAAACAATTGAAATATTCGACCGAAAATAGTGCTTGAGAATTGGATTGCATCATGAAGAAATTACTTATTATAAATGCGGATGATTTTGGCCTGAGCAAGGGGCAAAATTACGGCATTATCGATGCATTTCGTGGTGGAGTAGTAAGGTCTACCACTGCCATGGTGACGATGAATGCCATTGAACATGCGGCAGAACTTAGCGCTGCTAACCCTGAGTTGGCTGTCGGTTTGCATTTTGTCTTAACACTTGGGCATCCGTTGACTAACGCTCCCTCATTGGTGGGCTGCGACGGTCAATTCAACAAAGACATTTGGGATAAAGCGGCTAGCAATCAACTAGTTATATGTGAAGTTGAGAAAGAACTGGAATGCCAATATCAAAAGTTTTGTGAGATCTTTGGCCGAAAACCTAGTCACATTGATAGCCACCATCATGTTCATATGATTGAACATATTTTCCCGACCGTTGCAAGATTCGCCAACGACAAAGAACTACCTGTACGTGTAGATCCAACAAGAGTTAGCCATAAAACACTAACAAAAAACCCTGTGACGACCAGCTCTTCATTCTGTGCAGATTTTTATGGGGATGAAATTTGCGCCGATATTTTTCTGGATCTAATAGAGAAAGACGGTATTTCTTCATTAGAAATAATGTGTCATCCCGCATATATCGATCAAGATTTGCTAAGTAGTAATTACAGTATGCCACGTCTTGTCGAACTTCAAGTATTAACAAATCCAAATATAGTGGAAGCAATTAAAAATAGTGGTTTCTATTTAGGTAATTTCACGAATCTTCCCTGGAACACACAACAAGTGAACTTTAGAACGAAAAGCAATTAGCTCGCCTAGTGAACCCTTGTATATCAGCCTATTTGTAATAGCTAAAAAATCCAAAATATGAATTAGGACAAGTGGTCGCGCAATCACAAGTAATGATAATAACTACCTTTAATTAGAGGATGTTACCCATGAGAAATAGCTCAAAAGTCTCTACAATAGCAGTTGCAATAATGTCAGTTTTTATTTTAAAGGCTATGGCAGCCGATACAATTGGAGCTGAGTATACCGAACCCGCCTCAAAGTTTTTTGAGGACTCCACTATTAGTGGAAACCTAAACTTCTTTATGAGAAAGAGGGATAGAGTTGGAATTGTTTCAGATAGTGGAGAAGACGGATCATATGACACCAATCTAGATCATGGATCAATTTTCGCCAATCTCGGTTTCAATTCTGGCTATATTGGTGGAATAGTTGGAACTGATCTAGTTATCTATAGTACTTTTGACATGTGGCAAAATGGCAGTGCAGATCATGAAATGAATTTCTGGAATGTTAATAACCCATTTGATAAGCAGGGAAAAACCAAACAATGTACTAATGTTTGGACCGATTGTAATGAAAATGGTGTGTCCTATGCAACGGCGAGTTTAAAATTCAGGTTCGGTGAGAATATCAAGGCATCTCTTGGATATATACAGCCTAGTGTACCATCAGCCCTCGGTGTCAACTGGTCTTATGCTCCCGGAACCTATCGTGGCGCCCAAATTGGCGGTAAATTTGATAACTTGGAACTAGGCTTTATTTATGCTGATGAATATAAAGCACCTTGGTTTAAGAAAACATACCGTTTGCAGACCACGGCAGGTGAGGACGCAGGAGAAGTGTATTCTGTAGGTGCACGATACACGCTTTCTAATGGAATTTTACTAGATGCCGGTTATGCTGGGTTAACCGTTGGCAATAGAAAGAATTTCCATTTAAAAGTTAAAGGCTCTACAACTGGCGGTTTCAATTGGTCTCCTCAAGTATATGTTGTCAGTGATGACGAACAATATGATAGTACGGCATTCCAAGCTGCCTTTATTTCCTCAAAATCAATAGGGCAATATACCTTTAGGGCAGATAGCACCTACACAAAAGCGAGCGCAAAAGATGATGGGAAAGGCACTGTTGGGAATTTTTCATATCGATTGACCAGTCAATATGGCGGGTCTAACGGTGCATATGATATTTGGTGGAATAATCGGTCCGATTTTAATCATGATGGCGAAATTGCTGGGTTCTTATCTGTATCACGCGACTTCTCCGACGTGGGGGGCAAGGGATTTAGCGCAGGGATCAGCACTGCTGGAGGCTTTGGTTCTACAACTAGCGCAACAAGAAAGTCCGGAGCACCTGTTGATGATTTAACAGAATATGCATACAGCTTATTTGCTAACTATGCGATACAAAAAGGGGCTTTAACGGACGCAAACATCTCGTTCTATTGGACTCAATATATTAATCCTACAAATGCTAGCAACTGGATTCCATATAGCAATTTGTTCCAAGATGAAAAAGATTTTAAGTTATCTTTGACTATACCATTTAATGTAAAATAAATATTGCATAGTATAGACGTGAGCGAGTTATAGAATGTAGATAGCTAGTTCATGTCTACGCGATTACCTATTCAATCTACTGCTAACGAAGTATCCTCAAATTGTAACTGAGAAGAAAATGACAACATATTTGGTTGTAACAGTGGATTTTAATTATTTTGTATTTCATTGCGTAATTCTAAATAGAATTAACAAGTACAATAAGTAAAATTTATTTATCTATTTATATGTATTGTGTTTGAATTAATTTATGATTATTTTTAACCGAATTTGTTGGAATTGTGCGCGCAATCGATATAAAAAGACGTTTGTCTTCGGCAAGCTTATAATCGTGATCTCATTCACAAACCATCTTTAATTTGTTTCATAATCTAATTTAGTTTCATTAACTCAATAAATTAATTGATAAATAAAATAACCATGAGGTCATGATGACAAAACTTACTGCAATAACTGGTGTTGTGCTAGCAATGGGAGTTTCGCTTTCGGTAAATGCTGATACGAAAACAGATGACAACTATCAATCAGTTTTAGCCGAACAATATACCATGGCGCTGGACTATGTACAGAACTCTGCGGAGGTAAAGGCCTTGTACCATCAAGTTTTCAATATGGCTCAATATCAATTTGATAAAGCTGAGCCTAAAAATGGCTTGAAAAAAGCAGTAATTGTAGATATTGACGAAACTATGCTCGACAACAGCCCTTATACCGGTTGGCAGGTCATGAATCAAACTTCATTTTCAGGCAAAACTTGGGATAAATGGAATGAAGCTCGCTCTGCAGAGGCGACGCCAGGTTCTGTAGCTTTTACGCATTATATCAATGAGCATGGCGGCAAAATATTCTATGTATCTAATAGAAGCAATAAGTTGCTTAATGCGACAACTGATAATATGAAAGCACTAGGGTTCTCAGGCGTAAGTGACAATACTGTGTTATTGAAGACAACAACAACAGTGAAAGGCGAACGATTCCAACATATTAAAGATATGGGTTATGACGTGGTTGCTTACATTGGTGATAACATAAATGACTTTACCGACTTTGGTCATGGTAAAACAAACACTGAGCGCTCTAAGTTCGTAGAGCGAAATGCGGATAAATTCGGCATGAAATTTTTTATTCTACCAAATCCACTTTATGGTGGTTGGGAAGGTGGTTTAGGTGAGAATTATTTCAAAGCTAATGATGTTAAGTACAAAGCACGTCGAGATAATATTCACGCGTGGGATGGAAAATGAACATTTTAAGTACTTGCCATAAAATGTAACTACCAAAATTCTCCTTCTTCTGGTTTACGAGGGAGAATTATAAAAGTTAACTACATCCCACTATTTGGTCATTCGATTTCTTTCTGTCTACCACTCGTAACGCGAAAGCGGCCCATCGCTTTTTCGCTAAGGTGTTGAGAGGACTCAAAAGTTGGGAATACCCTCTCACAATCAATACGGATAAAGCGCCAGCATACGGTCAGGCTATTCGAGCGTTAAAATCTCAAGGTAAATGTCCAGGTGAGATGGGTCATCGGCAAGTCAATATCTAAACAATGCTGTCGGGGCGGATCATGGAAAATTGAAACGGCTTATCCACCCAGTTTGTGGGTTCAAATCCATGAAAACGGTGTATGCCACTTGAAAGGTTTTGAGGTGATGCATATGTTCAAGAAAGGTCAATTTGAAATGTGGCAATACGGCCGAGGAACAGCAGGAGAGATCTGTCTAATCACTAATGCATTAATGAGGAGTTGATAGTTTCCCTCGTGGTTTCATTCCTCACGATACTTATTTGCAACAGAGCCAGATAAACTATGTTACTCTCCTATCTCTTTTCTGATGATTTGGGCGTAACCCTTTGTGTAGGTCTTTTTGTTGTGGTGTACCTCATTTTATCATGAACTAATCGATTTGATTACTCCCAAGCCATTGAAAATTCGTTATCTTTAAAAGCAGCAGCTAATCCGGTGACCTGTTGCATCCGAAGTACTTCGTCGCCATCCATACCTAGTTCTCTACCGATATCTTCATTGCTCCAATCTAGTTTTTTTAGTTTCATGACTAATTGAGCAGTCAGCTCTACTTGATGTGCTCCGCGAGCCATATTGTGCCTAACTGAAGAAGACATCCTTTCATCAAGCTCTTTATTTAGAATAACTGTAGGAACATAGTTTCCCAGTGACTTATTGATAATAGGATCTGACTTTAAAAGCCTACTTCTATGATACCCATCAATAATAACTAGATCCTTGGAATGGGGTTGGCGACCGGCAACCACTGGCATTGTTAAGCCATCTTGTATGATTGAGTGTCGTAAGAGTTTATACTCTGGTGGAGCAACTTTGTTTGGGTTGTAATCGTTGTCCTTTAAGGTATCACTTTTGACAAGTCGAACATCTAACGTAGGATGGTCAAATGGAACTAGTTTTGCACCGAAAGCTGATAATAAGTTAAAGATCTGAACTCTTTGTTCAACGTTTAAGCTAGGGGAATCTAACTCAGATAGAGATAACAAGAGTCCTTTTATCTTTTCTTCATATGTCATTTCTCATGTACTCCTTGGCTAAATATTCTTGGTAAAGTGTTATATATTGTTCTGTAAGGCTTTGGTTTGCTCCAAACGATAGCCCTCTACACCAGTAGTCGTTTTTGATTAGAACTTTACATATCCGTCTCCAACTTGGAATCTTCTTTTGAGCTTCAAGCTTTTTGTCCGCATAGTCAGGTATGCTGTATATACCACAATTTTTACCATTTTTACGCCACCAAACCAAAAATTGATAAATCCGTTTTTTGTAATGGGCAGACAAATGAGGTGGCATAGTTCTAAGAAGGTATTTGCTGTACTGTCTGTATGTATACCCTTTGGGTAAATCAAACTTGTAATATCCTAGAATGCGTCCTTGATCTTTGCTGTAACGGGCTCCGAAATTGCAGCCTTCAACACGCTCTACTAGCTTTCTCCAAGTTTCTGGCTCTAATATTTGGTAAAGCCATAATCCTTTACGCTGATCATCGCCAAATGGTTGACAAAGGCGCTGATTAGCTAATGAAACACCAGCTTGCGACATCAGGTCATAGATTTTATTGTACTCCCAAGAAAATCTTCCATTGGCGATCCAAATATCTTCGGTTTTCCAATCGTAAATGGGAAACGCCTTGTAAAACTGTTCCGAAACCATAGTCGTCCAGCGGTTTCCTTGATAACAAGCTTTTTTCGGATTTTTGACGGTTCTGTAACGATGCAGAGACTCGTCAGAACGGATAGCGATTAAACATGCACATAGTGTTTTCTTTTGTTCTTGATACCAGAGTCCAAAACAATGAACGAATTCTTCGAACTCCATTCCAACTTTAAAAAACGGAAAAAACAACGGGTCACTAATAATTGCTGGGTTATTCGGTATATTGCGTAGCCATTTAGTTCTCTGATTGGGATCCCAACATAACCACTTAGGTTGAAACTGTGAGACGGCATTGCGTAGACTTAAGGGTAGACAGACCCAATAAGGATTGATTTCTCTTTGGTTAACCATGTGTTCTATAAAGTCAATGGTATGTTGGTATTGAGCCTCTAAGTCTACTATCAATACGTCAACAGGTAGCCTGTTTCTAATTCTTGCTTCTTGAATAATCAGGTGGAGCAAGACACCAGAATCTTTACCACCTGAAAATGCAACGTAAAAATTAGGGAAGTTATCAAACAAGTACTTAATTCTATCTAATGTGGCTTCATAGACGTTAACCCCAATCTGTCGTTTACCACCCGATTTAATTCTTTTCCTAACCTTTGTAATGGACATGCTTCATCCTTATCATTTCCTTAAAAAAGAGAAAACTCTAAATTAACGTTACCATGGGATGGAAAATTAATAAGTACGGATTTGTATTAAGTTCTACGTAAGCGGGGACTCTGGGAGTACAGAGGTCAAGTTTGAATAACTCGATCTAAGTTATAGAAACACTGCTTTAGCTTTTAATAAGCTAGCATTGGAAAATCTAAACCGTATCGCGAGTATACTTCAGGTGCCAATATCTTTACGAAAATACAGAAGCTGAAGTCATGTTTGCACATTAGAATGGTTGTTTAGTTATTTCTAGTTCTTAGAAGAGGTCAGATTGAATGCTAACGATAGGGGCTTGTTGCAAAAAATGTAGCAAAGACTCAGAATTTCGCTTTCCCCATCTAATGCAGCTTCTCAATGACTAACCCCGAATTTAAATGGAAACATTTTGCCCCCGAAATCATCTTATGGTGCTTGCGCTGGTATGGTTCAACTCCAATGAGCTACGCCAACCTCAGTGACATGCTGCAGGAGCGAGGAATTTCGGTTAACCGCTCTACTAGTTATCGTTGGTTCATTGAATATGCTCCAGCATTACGGAAAAAATTACGTCATCGTCAATTCATCCGAGCCGACTCTTTGTGGCAGCTCGATGAAACCTACGTCAAGGTAAAAGGAAAATGGCATTATCTGTATCGAGCTATCAACAAACAAGACGAGACACTGGACTTCTATTTCTCTCGCAAGCGTAATAAAGACGCCGCTTATCAATTCCTAAAGCGATGACTAAGATACTATGATGTATACACTCAGCCTAATACCTTGAATACTGACAAACATTCCTCGTATGCCAATGCGATTGCCCGTCTGAAGAAGGAGGGGCGACTTCGAGCGGATGTCGAGCAACGGCAAGTGAAGTATCTCAATAATGGTATTGAATCCGATCACGCCCCCATCAAGAAACCCGTAGTAGGCACAGGCGGTTTTAAAATTCGAAAGCGAGCTTGGTCAACCCTTCAGGGATTCGAATCCTTACGGATGTTGAACAAAGGGCAGTTTGATTTCTGGTTACGTCGAGATGAACGTAAAGTGCTTGTGAGGGAGAGATCCGCCTTCATGAATTGTTTGTTCAATGTTGAGGTAGTTTTTAACTAGAAATGGACAACGGAATGGCTGAACTCACATCTCAATATTTTTTACAACAAGCCCATTGGTGATGAGTTTGCGCTTGGATTCGTCAGCGGGATATCCATAAAGCTACCAACTTATGAACAGGCAGAAAGTGAGACGACACTTATTGAGCGCTACATAGATCAAGAATTTGGCGAGCTAGTTAGTGCCGGCGTCCGAGAACGAGAAGCAAAGCGAGCTTATCAGCATCATGAGGCAGGCAGAGACGAGGGAGCCAAGGCTAATATTGCCGTAGGCGTTAATGGTACATCGAAAGAACAATTATTTTTGGAGTAAGTTGATATGAAGATAAGATTCCCAATCGCCATCGAGCGGGGAAACGCGAATGAAGTTTGGGGTGTTGTCGTTCCTGATCTGGTTGGATACTACAGCGCTGGAGATAGCTACGATGATGCATTAGTCATGGCCAAAGAGGCTATCGAAACGATGTGCGAAGTACTGAACGAAGAAGGCAAGGACATTCCAGAGCCAAGCCGCATAGATGATCATATTGATGGCCCAGACTAGTCTGGATGGCTATGGGCTTATGTTGAGATTGAGACATAAGATTGCCTTGCACTAATATTACCAAGACTTATAATTTTGATGTGGCTAGGACTCGCGATCTGAACGCAGGGATACTGTTGCTCTGCTGCCACTTCGAACTTCAACAGCAACCAGAACAGAGGTTTGTATGAATGAAGAAACCAAAGCTTTGATAGATGAATCAAAGCACAAGACACGCAAGAGAGTTAAGATCACGTCTCAGGGCGACTATGAATCTCTATTTATCAATTCTCGCACTCGTCAAATATATATACGCAAGCTAGCAAAGAACGTGGTTCGAAACCATAAAAAGACAATGGAGCTGCTGGCTGATAAATGATTTCCCTTAGCATCGATGATGTCGTAACTATCCACGACTCAATTCTAGAGACAGAGCGAGGCGCTGCAGGCTATCACGGAGACGACAGGCTGGGTGGCGCGCTTGGCCGAATTGATAATCAGATACAATACAATGGTCTTGACGATGTTTTTGACATTGCCGCTTGGTATGTTGAAGCCATTGCCATGGGGCATTGTTTCGCAGATGCCAACAAACGCACGGCGTTAGCCTCAGCTCTCACATTTCTTGAATGGAATGACATCTCAATTGAGGAAGATGAGCGCCTAGCTTCTGTGGTTGAAGATTTGGTTAAACGGAATATTGATCGCAATGACCTAGCTGATGTCTTCAGTTCGTTATCAATTCTGTAGATTTCGCGGCTAGGTATTGCCTTACCGAACAGGCTCTGGTCACCTCATCGGGGTCATGCTGCAACTAATACCATTAGAGAGCCAATCGGCTCTCTTTTCTTTTGGAACCAATATGTATTACATACTCATCGGAAAGAACCCAGTTAAAATCGACAGCATTGCAACAAGCCCACAGGATTCGATGGGATTACCAGCCAATGGCCGACCATTTCAGCGAGTATTACTTTGATCGTTCTGCTGCAGAGCTTTGGTTCGACCAAGTGATTCATGAATTAGATTTTAAAGGGTAATTGGGAGGTTTCCCCTGCGGCGAGATTAGGTTGCAGGGGAGAATCAAAGGATTACAAGAATAAGGAACAAATCAAGCCTTTGAATTAGGTCACTTCATTAGAAGTTGTATCGCAGGCGAACACGCATGCCGTAATCAGCTACGCTGCCATTGATGTATTCAATTTCACTTCAGAGTAATAAACGCCTGTTGATGTAGTTAGCGAGTCAACAAGGAAGTCATTGTTAGGCTGTAAGACGCGTTGCATCTATGTCGTCTCTCATTTCTGTGGGGTTCAGATTGTAATTCATGCAGAACGCGCCAATACCATATCCATAAGCCGCTACGTTAGCGCCCAATGTCTCTACGGTTTTTTCAAGGCCTTCACCAAAAACGTCTACGTCAGCCATTTGGCGAGTGTAGTTAAGGTTGAAGCTAGCAGCGCCGAAAGAAATATTAGTTATAGTGGCTACGCCAAGTTTGCTTGCACCCTCAGAAGCTTTGTCAAAAGACTTCTCTATACTAACAGACTAAGAGAAGTGTCCGCTTGGAGTGATTGTAAGAACTAGACGAACTGTGACTTCATCAGTGTTAGCTTTATCAGCTGCACCATCATGACGACCACGATATTCATTGTCACGGTAATGGGCTGCAAATAGACCTGTATCGTGAAGAGGAGCGCTTCAGCGTCATCCATGAAGATATCTAGCTAGTTGGAGAAAGAATAGCTGCCTCATAGCGGTTTTGTCGTAATTTCTACTTGGGGACCGAACAGACTGTTTTACAGACGCAATTATTTCGCAAGTGAGTAAAACTGTTCAACAGCAGTATCCTCTTCAGCCCAATTTGACCCTGCTTAATCATCTTCCACATTACTCAACCATGAAGGCTCGCTGCTGACTCCTCTAATGACTTCTATCCAAGGGCCTGGCGTGTCTTCTGTTTTACCCAACGATGACTTTGCACAATGATATTGTTGAGATGTTTGATATCCCATATCTCGATCAATGGCAGCACAAAGAAGCCTGTTAACCAAAGTTGAACATTCATTGCATCGATGGCAGCGTAGTTTTTTACTACCATCAATGGCCAATTTCTCGTGCAGAACATGTTGAGCTATAGTCTTATTCAGAAAGGCTTTGGCAGCAGCTTCATCGCGATGGGGGTTAAGATAATAATCAATGACCTCTCCAAACTTATCGACCCGTCGATAGTAGTAAAGTCATTTTCCTTTTACTTTGACATAGGTTTCATCCATACGCCACGAAGTAGAGACGGGCTTTTCTTGGACCTCACTTTATGTACCAAAACAGGTGCAAATTTGGTAACTCAACGACTCTTTTGGCTTTGGCCTTACTTACAGCCGTTTCAGTTATTACGGGCTGGAAGTGTCCAGCCTGACCGATGGCAGCTTAAAAGTGCAGGTCAACTTAACTAATATTGGTGACGTTACCGCTACAGAGGTGGTTCAGTGTTATCTGTCTCGAACCTCCACGTCGACTACCCGTCCGGCACGAGAGTTGAAAGCGTTCACTCGGGTTCTGCTTGAACCAGGTAAGAGTAAAAATGTTGAGTTGTTAATTCCTAAGGACCAACTAGCCTATTATGGTGTATCAGGATGGACAACCGAATCTGAGACTTTGACTTTGTTCGTAGGTGGTGATTCAGATTGCCGTTTGTCTCAGATGCTCTAAATCTAACAAGAGTAACGATATCTTATGTGATAATCGTTTCAGAGCGGGCCCGCTTATTGTCTGGCTTTTGGCCTTTCAACAGATTGTTTGTCTTTATTTCCACGACTTCAGTGAGTAGTCTTTTTAAGTTACGGTATAAATGAACAAGGTTAATTAGTATTCACGAAGTAAGCACTGGTAGGGTAGTGATGAGGTAAACGGTTATTTCCGTGGCAGGGCTGACGTTGAGAAATATCGTCGATGACGACTAGAGTTTAGTTGCAAAACAGTCTGCAACATAGCAAATTACTACCTCTGAACTATCCGCTGAAGAGTAAGGTGAAGGATATATACGTTTGTTCAGTTAGTATTAAGTTGCACTCTTACCATCAGAGCTGATTAAAAATCGGTATTAAAAACACGGAAAGAATCACAAAGATTTCCAGTATGAGTATTAGGTTTTTCATGATAGGGTCTCTCGCAACAACTCTTCAATAAACAAAATAACGCAAAAGATAGAGACCGCTAACGCTGGACGAATCAAAATATCATATATAATGTCAACTCCCTCTGACTTTATGTACTCTATTGCCTTCACGAAAATGGAATGGAAAAGCCACTTAACTGTACGACAACTCGTTTTGGTTGTAGCATTGGAAGTAATAAACATCACGCAACCTTTTATCACACCAACAAGACAATATACAACTACTATTGTTTACGACTAAAACGGACTTCTAGGAATTAAAATAGTATACGATACCATGCTGTTATACCTCAGTCGTCCTACTTCACACGAAACATGTATATCTAAAAACTAATATAGTAACTAGGATAGTGTAATAGCTGTGGTTAAAAAGTGACCATCATCTTGTTTTTATTATATTTATCATAACTCATATTTTCTGTGTATTTTGTTGTGCATCTATATTTTCTGAGTCGACACTATGACTCAAAATAGTGCGTAACTGATGAATTGTTTCAAAATTGAGTAATAACCGTCATTCCGCACCATATTTNNAATATGCTGCGGAATCTCGGTAATAAGCTTACGAAGTTACCAAAATTAGAAAAGGTAGCTACGCTTACAAAGGTTTAGTGCTCGAGATAAGAGTTGTAATGGGGATGGAAAAATGAGAAAAATAATAATTCAGTTTACTCAAGAAGGCCGATATGTTGATAATGCTTGGGAAGGAAAATTCCACGTACTTAAAGGTGAACAAAAAGCAGTATCTCCCTCTCTTGCTATGCGATTGGTTGGAAGTCGTCTAGCTATAGCCGTGTTAGGAGAAGATGGTAAACCACTTGTGTTACCAGAGAAATAAGCAACAATTGTTGTTTCAAAAAACGCGAGTGTTTGCCTTCCTAAAGGAGAAACCTTATATTTTTAGACAAAAATATAAGGGCTGAAATCGTAAAGAAAATCGTGAGTAGACTATAGTTTTTATCTGTGTTTTTAACGATTTTGAGTGCTCAGTTAAAAGCCTGGTTAAATATAAAACCGTTGGATACTTATAGTAACTATTTCTCGAAAGACCAGATAAATCGAAAACTGGTGTCTGGCCTTTTTAAGGAAACTAGTAACGATATCAAAAGTATAACCACTAGTTTCAGTGTTAGATTCATTAATTTAAGGCAACCTAAGTATTATCGTATTTCAGCTTTTATGACTGCTTCATCAAGGTAGTTTTTTGTCACGGCTCCTTGCATGAAGCTAATACTATCCTCATTTATTTTCTTCTTGTTTGAAGGTGTAGGAAGAACAATGAAAGTAGGAGTGCCTTTTACGGAAATCTCCTTCGCCAAAGATAGGTCATTGTTAAGTATATCGCGATGGGCGTTGTTCAAATTTCCTTCTGGCTTGATTACAACTCCTGATAAACCAGCAATTTCATCTACTTTTCGTTTAGTTAACTTATGTGTTCTTAGCATTGCTGTGTACTCTTTACCATCATCATTTAGAGCTGTAAATTGTGCATTATGATATCTTAAGAATAAGCTTGAACCTCCCTGTCTATAGGCTTCTAAAGCTGTCAGTGCAGCATATCTTGAAACCTCTCCCATTATGGGGAGTTGTTTGAAAACTACTCTTACGTTTTTATGTGAGTTGATGAATTTTTCAAATTCAGGAAATGCTTTATGGCAATACATACATTGATAATCTAGAAATTCAATAACAGTAACAGGGGCGTCCTTCGAACCAATTGCAGGACTATAGGGATCCAAAGCTAATTGGTTACTATCTGAAATGATAGTCTTAATAACGGCTTTGCTTGTAGAGGGGAGAGAGTTAAGAAGAGGGAAAGTGTTTTCTGCACTATCGTTATTTGTCTTTGCAAAAGCGCTATTCAAGAAAACAAGTCCAATGGCAACGAGAAATACTGCGCGTTTTGAACCTTTGTTAATTGAAAATTCCATCATATAATCACCGTATTTGAAACAAAAACCTAGAATGGTTAGCTTAGTAGAAGTACCGGGTTACTTATTAAGAGAAGGGTGTACTTTAGACGTTAACCTTGGGGGATGGTCAAGTTTTTATTTTTTAACGTAATGATCCGATATTAATAAATATAATTATGAATTGGGTTATTATATAAAGGCCAGAAATTAGGGGGTTAGACGTTTCATATGGTTATGCTCTTTTTACAAAAGGGCATAACATTTTTCAGTTAGGTCTTTAAAAAACAATCTCCTCGAGGATTTAGGCTATGCCACTAATGGCTTAATCTGAAATAGGTATTTTTGTCACTAGTGTTGGTGTTTTAATTTAACGTACAGATTGTAATTTTCACTATCATTAAATAGATACCACTGTTAGGCTGCGGATATCTCCTTGAGTATTATTCTGTTGCTAGTAATGGATTGTTAAGCGCCAGAAAGTATTCGAACGATTCCGTGATTAGAGCGTTCTGTTAGGTAATGACTATCCAAGGAAATTGGACCAGCGGTCTTAGAGAACATGAATGGATAAGTCACCATGAAGAAGAAAAAGCCAAGCTCCCACCCGCCCTCAGGTAGGGCCCAAGTGTAACCCGCCTCAAAGTGTCCACTTAATAGCTGTGCGATAACAAGATACCCAGACGCTACAAAAGCACCGAATCGAGTCAGTAGCCCGAGGCCAAGACTAATAGCCGAGACAAACTCTAAAAGACCATCAAGAATTATCACATAATGTGTGAAAGAAATCGGGAAGTCTATCCCAATAAGGTTGCTACCTACTACGTGAGAAAAGAATCTCACTAAACTCGGGTCAAGCTGTGACGTGAATAGCTTCCCGGTGCAATGTGTTAGCCAATTCAGACCAATGAACATACGAATAAGCGTTAATGCTGTTGCTCGATTGCCTGTTTTCTTATGGCTTTTCCTCACTAAGTCTACTAGTTGTAGTAATAACGGAATGTAAATAATCGCTGCACTCCAACCCACAATAGACCAGTTGTGTTGATCTGCATTGCTGACGACGATTGTCGTAGAAAAAATGGTGAAAAGTAGTCCAGGAACACTGTTGTCTTTATACCCAAAAGCAAATACAGGTATTAGAACTGCAAAGCCAATCATACATATCGTAGACCATATTCCATCGTATTTGTCCATTTGAGAAATAGTAAGAAATGTGACACAAAGACCCATCAATGTTGTAACTGGCCAATAACGGTTATACGATTTCATATTTAAGTTCCGGTTATGCTTTATACTTAGGATACTAAATGGAATCAGCAAAAGTGTGACTTAGCATAGAAATCCAAGCGTTTATATAACTGGACAGCTTATTAGCGGATTTACTAAAGACCTAAATCAAACTCAAAGATAAGTAAAAATAACCAAATTAGAATAAGCGGATAATAAAAATAACCAACCTTGATTATGCGAAATTAGACTTTGTCAAAATAGAACCATTAATGACTCATTTCTTATAGAACGTAATGAACTTATTAGAGAGATAGATTACATCTCAAATTATGTAACTATCGTTTATGTACAGCATTTATCAAAATACTATTGTTACTTTGCAATAAAATAATCATCTTTCTTTCAACTATAATAAGGTTAAAAATAGCAATTAGTAAGTTGTAATGATACATCAATGTAGATTCTAAATGCTTGAACATACCGCAATAATCCCTACGAAAATTTGAAAGTAATTCAAATGGCCAGACCGTTATCGTTTGTCATTCAATTGTTATAGTAACACCGATTATAGCAAGACCGTACTAAGACAAGGAGATAATCAATGTTCAAATCCACATTACGAACTGGGCTAATCTTGATAGCCATTGTTATTGTAAAAAGTAGTATCGCCGGTGAGTTTAGCTATGGACCATTAGAAACCGTCACTGAGTTTAATGATTATAGAGAGGCTGGTGTCACAGTGACTCCTCAAGGTAGAGTGTTGGTTAGTATGCATCCGTTAGACAACCCTACCTATAGCGTTATTGAAGTCATGGCGAACGGAACAAAACGTCCATTTCCAACTGTTGATTGGGCCGATGGGCCAAACATTGGCAAAGTGGGTATGACAGCGGTTATAGGTATCCACAGTGACAAAAGGGGGATTGTATGGATGCTTGATATGGGAGACGATCAACACCCTACGCAGTTAGTAGCCTGGGATACGATTGCTAACAAGTTATCTAGAAAAATCGTTATTCCTAAGACTTCTTTGGAAAGTAATTCATTTGCACAAGATTTTGTTATTGATGAAAAAAGAGGAAAGATTTATATAGCAGACATGTCGTTAGGTAATTTTGTTGGTGAACCAAAACCAGCAATTATTGTTGTTGATATTAAGACCGGCATCTCAAAGCGAGTACTGGAGAGTATTGATGCTTTTCTATCACCGCCCAAAGATGTCGTGATTAACGCGACAGTTTTGGCTTCAAAAGGAAATGGTGCTAAGACGAACAAACTTTATTTTGGTCTAAACCCAATAGCAATTGATGATAACTACGATTGGGTTTATTTTGCTACAATGAATGGCACTGATATTTACCGAATCCCAACTAAATCGCTGGTGAATGACACGCTTTCCAGAGAAGCTCTTGAGGCTAAGATTGAGCGGTTTGGTCCTAAGAATCCGAGTGACGGAATGTTGTATGTCCCAAAACTAGGCGTTGTTGTGACCGATCTAGAACACAACGCTGTTGGACTATCTGTGAACAATACTTATAAAGTATTAATTAAAAACAAACAGTTGTCATGGCCGGACAGCTTAGCTGTAAGTGGCGACTACATTTATGTTACGCAGAACGAACTGCATCTTCATCCGGCTTTCAGTCAAGGCTTAGGTAACTCAAAACCACCCTATAAATTGATGAGATTCAAGTATAAATAAACATATATATTTGATGGTCACGAACCAGGCCTCATTTTTAAGAAGAGGCCTAATCGTAAGAGACTATTGAGCTGTTCTTGAGAAGTACACGCTGGTGTATGGCTTTACCACAACCGTACTAGTTGGTCTATTATCCCACAGTAATGATGCTTAGAATACGGTATCTGGATTGGACGAATTCTATTAGTGCCTTATTATGGTATACGGATTATGAGATAGAACATTTTGATTTAAGAATCTACAAGGTGTTTACCTTCGCCCGCTTATGTATAAAAGTTGTTGGTGAAATGTTATTCTTTCACTGCGATCTTCAAAATATAGAGGAGTTCTGTATATGATTACATGTTACGTTAGGTATATAATTGACCCGAAAAAGATTAGTGATTTTGAAGTTTACGCGAGAATGTGGATCCCACTAGTAAAAAAGTTCGGGGGTACGCACAATGGTTACTTTTTACCATCAGAAGGGGCAAATAACGTAGCCCTTGCTCTCTTCACATTTGAATCTTTTTCAGCATACGAGGACTATCGACTGAAGTCACTAGATGATATAGATTGTATTGAGGCAGTTGAGTTCGCGGAGAAAACGGATTGTATTGTTAGCTACGAGCGAAGCTTTTTTAAGCCAGTCTTTAGTTAATTGCTAACACGTATTGCGTAGTGACGTATTCCTATGTACTTTTCATCCAAATGGTGACCATCTACTAGAAACTCACCGGCATTCTCTTTGCCAAAATTAGAGTGCGGTAAGTTGGGTGTGTTGCTTACAAGATGGCATTGTTCTCAGTTCAAGACTTCAGATGTGTTTAGTTACTTTCGCCTAAAACCCAGAATAGAAACTAGAATCCGGTAGGAAAGAGCCTTGATATCAGCGATTGCTGTTACCAAGGCGTGCCCATTTTGAACCAAATAAGAATAAAAGAAATGGACACATAGAGAGTACACTGGATGAGGAAAGAATGGAAGCATAGTGCGGCTTTGTTGCCGAAATCGAATGAACTAAATCAAAATTTTATGATCAGATCAGGGACATTCAT
>NZ_JPJA01000101.1:0-20168 GCF_000733315.1 Vibrio sp. ER1A | reverse complement strand
CCAAATAAACAGTATTTTTCAACAAACTTTAGTTCACTTTAAGAACTAGATATGTAGTACTTTTGTAAAGTGGTGCTGAATAATGTTGAAAGATTCTCCTGTATTGCATTTTGTTATCGAGAAGAAAAGCCACTCTTAGATGCTCCACATCACAGGTAGTTAGAATCGATCGTAGCCAACCAGCAAGCGAAGTATCTAATAGAGCGTCGCAGTTGGTAAACCAAACCCAAGTCGGTTGTTCATTGTTCCTGATGATATTTAAGATTTGTGACGTATTTCTATAATTCTCGCCTAAGGTAAGAAGGTCAATGTAAACCGTATTTACACCTATTCTATGATTAATTTCATTGTACGTTTCCAGGAGCGTTTCGCCACACTCATTGGTGAACGTATGGAGCCTCATAATGCTCAACAGCCAGCATCCATGTATTAAGCGTTCTGCCGAACCTACAGGCCACATATCAAGATTAGGGGGAAAAGACTGTGGAGTTGCGTTGTATTTCAAGATATCACCTCTATCAATCATAGCCTGTGTAATAACAAATGGCTTCAAGGTTTCAATGACCTAAATTTTTATAAAATACACATAATTGAGCTACTTGATTTGCTCTCTAGCTCAAGCTTTACCGTTAAAGAGTAAAGTCTGCGGCTTCATAAGTTATTTTTTTTAAGCATACAGCCCTTATTTTGACTGCATTCAGATTTATGCTCAATGGTATGTTTCTTAGTATTCTTTGGTAGCACTGTTTTCGTTGCTCATTTGTGGCTCCTGGCCAATTTCCTGCCTTATAGCCATCAACTATCTTGTACGATGCTGTTTTTCCTTTTCCTTCTTTCGTTAAAAATCCAACACCTTCCCAAGCTCCTAATAGGGCTGCTGCTTGTGCTTGGCTTTTAGGGGCTCCTATCCCATTCATTAATCGCGATTTTTCTATTGACGATGTTGTAGCCCAGCATTGAAGTGTAGCAAATAGTAAGCGGTGAATGAGTGTATAAGAGAGCATTGATTGATTCGGCATTCTTTGTCTATCCGCAGGGAGCATTGGGTAATTAAATTCGCTTGAATTTTCAATCGATAGCGACCACCAAAAGGAGGTGAAAAATTTAGGTTCAGAGCTTCCATATCTCACAGCTTTTTCACTTGGCTGAATGTTCGACCAGCTTTTCGTAATCAATGGTGTGGCACTCACCCAGTTTTTCTTAGCACCATTGGCGATTTTTTTGGGTATTTGCCTGCTTCCCAAGCCACCAAGTAACGTCAATTCCTGCTTTTCTGTAATCATTCGTTCTCTCCTCTAACTCATTGGGTGTGATCGCACTTAACTGAACTTCATGGGCAACAACCCATCCATTAGGGAAGATAAAAGCAACATCAATGATTCGCTTTATGGATTCAACAGGACATTCGAGCTCTACACGTGCATTGCTATACTCATCAAGATCTTTGGCTAAGTCCCTTGAAAGGAGCTCTTTAAAGAATAAGTGTTCGGGACTTTCTGGATGATGTTTGTATTCTCCTTTGCACTCATTTGATAGGTGCATGAAGTGTATTTTGGGTACGCTTATTCTAGAGTTTGGGGTTTTGCGCCCATTTCANNTGAAATGGGCGCAAAACCCCAGTTTCCTCTGATCACCAATTCCTCTTTACAGTATTGACATACTATTTGACCTCGTTTAAATATTGCTCTTGGGTCTTCGTAGTTAAGGATGTTGACACGTTTATCATTAACCGTGTCATGTCCAATAAACGGCATATGTATTTTCCTTCGCAGCGTAGCTTCATGTTTCTCATGTCAAAATACTATCTCAAGATAGTATTTTGATTAAGGCAACAGGTATGTTTGTATGTGTATGTTTGAGAGCCCTCGAAAAGTTGCTTTTGGATTAACAGCTATGACGATAGGACTGAAAATTACGTCGAAAAGCAACCTAAAAAGCCTCTTTTGATAGCAGTTGACACACAGACTAACGAAACTATCATAAAAGATGGAATACCGCTCAAAGTCGGTCGTTGATAGCTAGTCATCGTTACCAAGAAATAGCATAAACCACTTCAAAATACTTACAGCCGAATGGCCTCTACATAGTTAACCCATCTGGGGGATGTGACCCCTGATAGGGCACTCCTCCGCCTGAAATCTAACAGAACGGAGGAAACATCATGTTTCTATTTTTATTGTTTGCAGCGTTGTGCTGCTGCATTGCTGTATGCGTTTTGCGCAGCACAATGCTTCTTAGCTGCGATCAGTCAAAGGTCTCAGCTTCTAGGCTCTCTCCTGAGCCAGTCAAAAATGCTCGATCTCCTCCTGAGCAACAACCTGTAACTGATGTTGCTATTGCTGTGGAGCTGATGCTTCGCCCCCGTCTCTGTCTACCGTCAGGGAACAGAGACGGGGGGCTAGCCACCCGACGAAAGCCTTGCGCCTCAACGGCGCTAGGCTTTCGACCCGCGCGGGAAAACGCGCGAAAAATCCCGGCTTCGCCGGGTCCTTTCCAGTATTGGGAAGGAATCAGAGACGATGACATCAGCCGGATCTGCCGTCAGTTTGCCATTTCAGGCAGGCCAGACGGTTGAGAGCAGAGCCCCTGCCATAGCAATGTTTGGTCGTAATAAAGTAGACGTGGGCATCGTCTTATCTGCCCTTTGAAGCGGCGAGAACCGCTTAGCCAGCAGCACGCAGAGCTGCCATCAAAAACTGCATATCACTTAACACCAGTTAGGGGCATGGCTAATGAGGACAGAACAACTAAGAGGGGAGCATCAGTGCGATGTGAACGAACGAATCCGGATGCCAAAAATTTTGGCCTTAAAAGTCGTGACATGGGCTATGCCGGGTTAAATGCGCTGAAAGAAGAGTACAAGTCATTTGAGTCTATTAGCACGATCCATGACCGCTGGAATGTATTTTGCTCCTGGGTCAAAACTGAACAGGGAATTAAAGATCTTAGAAAAGTTGAAGTTTCACACTTAATGCAGTACGCGGATCATTTAAGAGATCGTTTTGAAAATGGTGAGATAAAAGCATCAACTGCACAAAACTATTTAAGTGCGGTTAATAGAGTAATGGAAATCGCTCGTGGAGATAATAAGGTTCGTGTTGATCCAGTAAAACAAGGTGATTTACCTAAGCGGAGTGGCATTAGTGAAGGGGACAAAAGTATTTCTCAGGAGCGTCACGATAAAGCAACTTACATTGCAACTGAGCGAACTGGAGCATTGTTAAATTTGCAACGAGAACTAGGTCTCAGGTTTGAAGAGTCTGCAAAATTAAATGCAGATAAAGCTCTGGCTCAAGCCCAGAGTAAAGGATGTGTAGAAATAAGAGACGGAACGAAAGGAGGTCGCCCTCGTTTTGTTCCTATTTTTGAGCAATCACAAATTAAAGCGCTAGAGCATGCCAGGGATATTCAAAATGGTCGCAGTATGATCCCAGCCGAACAGAGTTATAAAGAGTTTCGGCAGGATGCTTACAAAGAAGCGGCAAGATTGAGTGTTAAATTCCACGGTGAGCGTCATGCGTATGCTCAAAATAGGTATGAGAAATTATCTGGTGTGAAATGTCCAGTCAAAGCGGGAATAAAACATGGCAACGCACATCATAAATATATTTCCAGAGAAAAGGGAATTAGCGTTGAAACAGCAAAGTATCTTGATCGTGAGGTCAGGATGCAAATAGCAAGAGAACTGGGTCACGGTCGTGTCGACGTGACAAATTCGTACTTGGGGTGAGCGGATATGGAAAAATGGATTAAAGAACGGTCGCATTCATATCTACGCCACGGTGGTAAGCAGACAAGGAGAGCTCAGATCCGGCTGCTGGTAAATGCGTGCAATGACATTGCGGCCAATGAACCAGGGGTGAGTACACCACCTCAAATCGGTCGGGCACATATCCACCGATACTATGCCAGAAAGTCAGATCTGACACAGAAAACACTGGCGACTCACTTTTATGCTTTTCGTGTGCTCTGGCAGGTGCTGCTAAAGCGCCCCGGAGATCCACCGAGACCTCCGGAACTGTGAATTGATTACATGAAGTATATGTCACGCTCACGGTTAAATTCACGAAGGATAGATGATGCTTCGGAAGGGTGTTCCATCGGCGTGATCAGAGTTTTCCAGAACTCTTCGTCAAACGAACGCTCCAGGTACAAGTAACGGCAAATCTTGATGAGATCGACGCGATCCCATTCACTACCATAGCCACCGCGAACGCCTAGCTCATCTTCCAGGGCATAGAAAGTCAGTTCTTCTTTGGCGTCCCATGCTGTACATAAGCGATCAAATAGCCGTTGCACTTTGTCTTTTGGGGTCTTGAAGAACTCCGCATAGGGTTCATGAGGCATCCTGATCACACTGCCATCGGTGTCTTGTAGGAGCGGATAGGTGCCAGATTCCCAAGCGTGCAGGTAAGAGTCAGAAAACTCGTTGTGATGCACGCCCAGATTCATGATTTGCAGGCGCTGCTGGATGAATAGTGCTTCCATTGCTGTATTGTCGGTCATAGGTACTCCAGAGGTTAATTATCCCTATGTTATATGGAGGGTAAAGTTGCTGATTTCAATGACGGACTGGACTCACTTTCACATGTGAAAGTCGCTGTTCTGACTGATCTGAGACGTAATTGGTGTTCAAATGGGGTTAATCGCTTTCTTGGGGGGAGGGATGCTGAACAGTTTGTCGCCCCAAAAGGGCAGTTGGAGCGATTTGTCTAAGTAGAACAGCCTGTTATCTTGGAAGCTCATTCAGCTCTTGTAGCTGATAAGTGCGATAGCTGGTCGCCAAAAACAAACAGCAAACTAACTTTAAACCCACTCGGGAGCTAATCCCTTGTGGGGATAGCTCCCTCAAAAATATGAGGTGAAGCTATGTCTGCAACCACTTTCTTCTTAGTTATGATCGTTACCGTTGCACTGTTTTCGGTTTCAGCATCTCTGCTTGCTCGCGGAATGCTGTATCTGCTCAAAGCTGCGTTTGGTCTTTTTAAGAAGCGGCCTGTAAAGGTCGTCATGCCTACCCAAGTGAGTGACAACTCTGTTGTTGGTGAGTGGCTAAGCCGCGAGCTTAAAGCTCACAAAACACCTCGTGCTTTCATCGAGTCTGCGCCAATTGACGGCCAGATCGTTCAGGAGCCACGCCGTTTGTCAGCGTTTAACCGCTGCCTGGAGGTGCGCTAAAGAGCCTGTTCGATGTGATCACTGAGGAAACTGCCCTAGATATGATGAAAACCACCTATCAACAAGCAATTGGAAACGAGATTAGCGTTTTGTTAAATCAAGTTTCTCCGCTTCCTGATAGCGATGGACGTCTGTTCTTGGGGCTTTACGAAGATGAGTACGGTCTGCCTAAGCAGGTCACTTAGCGTACTTATGACTCGTATAGCGATGCAATGGCTGCTTTTGGCGCGTTGGTCGATAAAGTAATTAATTAAATCAAACACAACCCTTGCCGGGAAAAATCCCGGTGGGGATTCCCGGCTTAACCGTACTAGGAGACTGTTATGTCGGTACAAACTCAATGCGCTATGCGTAACTACGATGTTGTTGGCACCATGTTTTACGCTTTCAACAATCACAAACATCAGGAACTGTTTTCAGAGACGATTTCAGCGACATCTCACGATGAAGCTGAAAACCGTTATCGGGAGTTGGTTACTGAACAATGTGAAATGCGGTCGCTGGAACTGGATCGCATCGAGCTAGAATTCGTTATCGATCTGGATGCAGCTGAAAGCGGTGAATCTTGGGAGAAAGCGTTCGGTGTCGATGAAACAGTTCATTGATCGTGAAAAGAGCCGGGGTTCCCGGCTTTTTTCGTTTCTGGCCTAGCGTTCGTAGGCGGTGACAAGAGTTCTGGTGCCCTGATCGTTCAGTATCAGGAAGTGGAACTCACTGCTCGGATGGCCCCATTCCTCCACATTGTCAGCGGTACCGTATTTCTTAGCTTTGCGACGGCGCTCTCGCTCCAGAAGAGGGTAAATGCGAAGTTCTGGGTTCTGGAGGCGCTTCACTAAGGATAGCCACGGGGCTTTGGGCTTGCCTGAGGTTATCCGCTCGCTGTATCGTGATACAGCGTGAGCTGTTACCAAGACCGTGCCCATTGCAGGTGTTTCGATAGCATCAAAGGTGCCTGCATATCGCTTTCGTTCAGCCAGCAGTAGTTCTGTAGCCTCTTCCTCAATGTTGGCCATGTACTCTGTTTTAGTGGAGACCTCGATCTGCACTCCTGCCAAACGAGATTGTAGGAAGGCCGAAAACTTTTGGGCGCACTTTTTGTCAGATCTTCCCCGTGCCAGTTTCTTGATGGCACCTTTTGATACAACCAGTTTGTAGCCTCTTCCTGTTCCTGGGACTCGGCCAAAAACTTGTTTTTCGAGCAGCAGGTAGCGAATGGCGCATAACTCGCAGAGTAGGGCGCTATCGTTGCTTTCAAAATCGAGGGTGACATTGAGTATGCCTTTTCGTTGGGTACCCACACGCCAAAATACTCGGCTCTGAATGCTACTAAGTTGTTCTGATACGGTCGTTAATGTCATCATAATTTTGTTTCCATTGAGGAACTGGTATGCAGCGTTGCCAGCTCCGCCCTTATATGGTTTCAGTTAGCTTTGAGGAGTTACGAACATAAGCTGTTGACCATGTTCATAAAGCACCGGATAAGGTAGTGTTTGCCCATCCTTAAAGACGGTATTAGGAGGAAAGTACATAGCTGACCATGCAGGGAGGTTGGCACTTAAGTGCCGATAGAATTCATCGACCGGGAAGGAAACCTTTTCAGTTGTCTGCTGGAAAATAATTCGGCTGTATTGACTAGGGTGATTAGAATCTAGAATAAAACTTGCACCTGGCCCAGAAGTGATAAATTCAGGTGTTTGCCAATCATTTATCCGAGCAACGTGAGTTGCAATTACGCAATGCTCAGGTTTGCAGCCGAACTGAGGCGCATCCACTGTCCATATATTGATATCCCAGCCATTCAGTTTTGGCATCGTAATACCTTTGTCGGCCAGTTTTTCAACGATCATTCCCATATTCTGGGCTGTATTTATTAGGCTTGCATCCACAAGTTCCTCGAACTTGATACGTGCATCATCTTTATTAGTAGCTTCTGTTTTGGGCATCCAGGCCATTAACGATGGGCGAGCGGACGGGTTATCAGGTGTCGCCATGATATTTCCTGCATTGAATGCTAGAGTCTGAGCGCCAGTCATCCCAGACAATGGCGCATCGAGTGAAGTTAGTAGGGCTGTTGCATTTAGTGCGCGAAGCAAAAGTGATTTTTTGTAGGAGTTAGTACCATCTGAGGAGTCTTGTAAATCTTGATCGTAAATCCCGCCAGCTCTAGCAATGTTTAGTGCTCTACTCTGTTGTGTATCGTATTGCTTTGGTGATACAGCGCAGCCGTTTAAAAAGAGGCTGCAAATGATAGTTGATAATAACAGTGTCAATTTGTGGTTCATTCGTCATTCTCCATTTTGTGAGATTTATTTCATATATAACATCTCATGGAAAACCATAAACGCAAGTCTAAGAAAGTGGCTTTTTCAAATGTTTTTAACCTGTCACGAAAGAACAATTTAAAGTTAATCCCGATTGCTCCCAAAGTGGGCAATTAGAGCGCTAAGGAATAGCGCTAATGATTGAGAAAATAGAAACTCAAATTCGGATGGAGAGTTTCTATTATGCGGAAAACAATTTTGGCGGCGATTATCGCTGCATCGACAGTAACCGCCCCGGTTTCCGCCGGGGGACTACAGTCTGAAATGGATCGCTTATTCAATGAAATGAGCAATACCACTTTGCCTGGTGTTCATGAGTCACAGCGTCGCGGAGTCTTCACTGGGGGGCGCTATACCGTTAAGTCACGCATCTATGAGCAGAACCTTGTTTCCTTTACTCCACCATCCTGGAAGGCGGGATGTGGTGGGGTTGATATGTTTGGCGGGTCGTTCTCATTTATTAACGCTGAGCAGCTAGTCACGATGATGAGAGCAGTTGCGGCCAACGCGAAAGGTTATGCGTTCCAGTTGGCTCTGGATAACGTTTTCCCGGATGGTGCGAAGTGGATGGAGAACTTTCAGAAAAAGGTTCAAGCATTAAACCAGCACTTAGCGAATAGCTGCCAATTGGCGCAAGGGATTGTTAATGACGCGACGTCAGCATTTGATATTCAGCATAAAACCAAGGCATCTATAAAGGCAACGGGGGCTGGGCTTTATGACGATATGTTCGGTTCGGTACAAGAACAAGACGGGGAAACTCCACTACGGAAATTGAAGAATAACGATCCAGCCAAATATCAAGAAATGATCGGTAATATTGTTTGGAAGCAACTGAAAGTTAACTCTGTAAGCACCTGGTTTCAATATGGTGACACTGCCCTGCTTGAGGCGATGCTTTCACTTACTGGTTCGGTGATCGTTGGCGATTTGGTGGCAGATGCCAGTGGAGGTGATACCAACCCTGTCTCACGCCTCCCAGGAGGCTTAGTCTCCCTTTCAGATCTTGTAGGCGGCGGTCAAGTTAAAATCTATGACTGTGACGATGATTGTTTGGCTCCAGCGAGACAAACTGTCACCTTAAGTAGCGTTCGTCAAAAAATTTATGAAGCGCTCACAGGAACAGATTCTCGACCAGGAATCATTTTCAAGTATAGAAGTAATATTGGTCCAATCACTTCCGATGAGCAAGCACTGATCACAAACCTTCCAGCCTCAGTAGGCACAATTATTCGTAACTTGGCTGCTCTTTCTGACAGTGTTGCTAATTCATTTGCAGATGAAAGTGCTACTGTTATTGCCAATGCGATCGTGTACGACCTAGCGACACAGATGATTTCCGCGGCAGAATTAGCAGTATCTAATGCCGACTCACCGCATAAAAATGAGGTAATGGGTCAGTTAGAGCGAGCGCGTATAAACATCGAGAACGAACATCGGCAGATGGTCGAGCAGTACGGTTCAGTCAGTGAGATTGTTACTCGCTACAACCAAATCATAAAAAATGTTCAGGCGCAACGTCTCAGCCTCACCAGCTCTAGGGGAGGTGCATGATGCCTGAGTTTACGATTTATAGCATCGGTGATTCGGAACTACTAGAGCAGGTACTGATTGCCGTTGCGATGATCACTGGGACGAATGACTTCACTAAAATGGCTTCCATCGGTCTTCTGGTGTCCGTGGTTATTGTGTGCGTTAAGGGGGTAGTACAGGGAGGTCGTGGTATTGAGATCCAGCAGGTGCTTATCGGCTGGATTGTATATGCAATGTTTTTCGGGGCATCAGCTCTGGTCAAAATCGAGGATGCCTACACTGGTGATGTCCGTGTTGTTGCCAACGTACCCTTGGGACCAGCCGCGATTGGGGGAATGATCTCGAATATCGGCTATGTCCTGACCGACAAGTTCGAGACCGGGTTTGCGACTATTACACCTCAGATAACGCGGAAAGGGTTTCTGTCCTCATTAGAGTTGATCAGTGCGCAACGCCAGCTTGCGGGAAATGCCGCACTCTGGGCTAGCTGGGATAGTGCTGTTGGAGGTGGCTCAGTGGACATGCAGCGTAGCTGGCGAAACTATGTTGCTGACTGTACCGCGATCCGTTATCAGCTGGCTGACGTATCCGAATCGAATTTGAAGAATCTGACCTGGCGCGAGGCATTGCGCTTTTCGTCAACGGTCTATGGTACCGAGATTTTTGTGTCACCTAGTGGGTCGACAACTCCAAATTGTACTGACGCCTGGACTGATCTAATGGCTGCCACGGATACGGCATTCGACTCTGGAACTTCTCATGAATCGATCAATTACCTACTGGGTCTGACCGTTGCTGGTACAAGTGGCGTTAATCCTGTGGCGGAAACAAACAATGCTCTTAATGACCTGTCGGCAACAGGAATTATTAGCTCTGACATGCTCAAGGCAGCGATCCTAACTCCGGTGTTAACCGAGGGCATGGGACAATATTACGAGTCCATACAGCAAGGCACTGCCTCACTGATGATTGAGCAGGCGGTGCAGCAGCGAAATACTCAGTGGACTGCGGAGCAATCGGTATTTGCTACTGTTGTCAGGCCGATGCTGACATTTATCGAAGCTCTGGTATACGCCATTGTGCCGCTCATGGGGCTGCTTATCGTGCTGGGAATGATGGGGATTCAACTGGTCTTTAAATATTTTATGACGTTGATCTGGATTCAGCTATGGATGCCAGTTTTGGCAGTGGTGAATCTCTTTATCTATAACCGCAGCACTGCCTCCTTACAGGACTACATCACTTCTGGCGGTGATCCAACGAGTTTCGAGGGGATTCTTCACGTAACGGATATGATGAGCAATGATCTTGCTGTAGGTGGAATGATGGCTTCTGCCATACCAGTCCTTACTTTGTTCATTGTTTCTGGGTCAATTTACTCACTGAACTCACTGGCTGGCCGCATGAGTGGTGGTGATCATATTAATGAGAAGATCTCTTCTCCAGACTTACTACAACCTGCGCCGTTAGTTAAACAAATGCCAGCCCACACTTTCAATGCCCTTCAGGGCGGCTTACAGGGTGGTGCCAATGGCCTAATTGATAAAGTGAATTTCTCTAAAATGTCTTCTGAAATGGTAAGCAGTGGACATGCAAGAGCGGCGGTTGCCCAAGACGCTTTTCAGAATCAGCTCTCGAACTCATTCTTCTCTGGGAATAGTGCTGACAAGTCCTATCAACGGCTCCAGAGCTTTGGGCAGATTCTGAGGTCATCGGATAGCAGTCAGGCCAAAGCGATAGTGAATGCTGGTCAACAGTACGCTAAAGAGCATGGCCTTGATGGTTCTCAGACCAACGCAGTTATTGGTGCGATTGGTGCCAGAATGAGTGCTGGCGTGGATGCAGGAAAGTTGGTTTCTACTTTAATGGGGCCTGCTGGTTCGGTTGCCAGAAAAGCTGCTAAAGCGGCTGGAGCAGAAAATCCTGTAGATATGAGAGGAGATCTCAGTGCAAATGCTGAAACCCGCTCAACTGCCGCAAGAACTCAAATGACAAAGGATTTGGATCGAATTGCTAATGACATTGGGTTCTCCAAGAATGATACAGCAGCACTGACCAATGATGTTGCTAATCAAATTAGTGACGATAAAACGCAGCGGTTTACTGAGTCTATTGGTGAGGATCAGCGTCATGGACTGACTCATACTGCTTCCCAGATGCTGACTGCTCAGGATACCTATCAGCGGTTAGCAAGTGCTCAAGAAGTGCTGGGCAGTGTGACGTCAGCAGACATGCAAGCTATTGCAGGATCGGTTTTGGGTGATCAGGCGTCAATGGCGAATTTGAGCCAATACATGCGGCAGGCTCCTAGTGAGTTACGCCAGGCCGCAACTAAGCGAGAACGACATTATAAAGGTCTTGGTATGGACGGAGACCGGGCTTCAGTGGGTGGGGCTCTGTATGCGATGCTGAAGTCAGAAGATTTGCAACACAGAACTCAGGCAGCGGAAATTGTTGCAGAAACAATTGGAGCTAAAAACCCGATTGCAAATGCCAGTGAGGCGCAAAAGCACAGCCATTTAGATAGCGGGGCTCCCCAAATAGATAGCACACTTATTACCCAAGGGGAGAAAAACTTGAACGTCCCTAAATTGATGACAGCTGAGCAGAAAGCCAAACCTAAAACGGATCTTCCCGGAGGAGATAGCGATGTTTATGCCGCTCACGGTGAGAACCTGGATAACGTAAACGCGCAACACGGTCAAAATCGGAGCGATTTTACAGGGCAACGTTTAGGGGAGCTACGCAACCGCATTATGGCTAATGATGTTGCTCCCTCAACTTCATCTCAGGTTTTCGCTACAGCCGAAGGGGCTGGCCGATTTATCGAGAAATTATTTGGTGGAGCAGGAGCTGCTGTAGATGGCTTCTCTGATAATTTTGGAAGCTCAATGGGTCGTCTTGCCAGTATGACCTCTGAGCAGCGTGATCAATTCATTGAAGATGCTAAGCGTGGTGATGAATATGTTGAGCAGGAGTGGGGGGTTGCAGGTAAGGCATTAACCGGAATGGCTTCCCTTGGTCGCGGTATTATGGGAGCTGGCGTGTCAGGATACAACGCAGCTAAAGAGTGGCTGACTGGTGAATCGGATCTCTCCGAAGCAGCGAAAGGAATGAGTCTCCAGGAGAGAGGGATGTTTTTTGCGTCAGCATTGGCTGCTGCTAGTGAACACAGTGTTGAAGCTGCGGAACAGTTTGTTGAGCAATATGGTTATGAGTTTAGGAGTATGGCTACGGTTGCCGGGGCCGAAGCCGGGCTTAATCAAACAGGTGCTCAGTTGTTCGCAGCTGCATTGACAGGGGATGAACAGCAAGTCGCCAACTTGAGGGAGCAGATGCGAACTGAGGTTGGCGACACTGAACTTGCTGACCGTATGAGCGACATCATCCAGACTTCCGCAGACGCGGGTAAAGATCAAGCTGCTGGGTATCTTAATCCAGTAGCGCGATATATGAGTGTAAGCAGAGGTCAGTAGGTTCGTTCAACTGAGCTAATGTGCGGATCGTATGGGTGCTCATTCGGTCCGTAACAGTAGCTTGATGAGTAGGATTGAGTGTCTCTAAGCTTGTTAGTTGTGTCTCTATCTTCAACATTATTGATATTCAGTGTTGAAGATGGGGAGCGGCCATTGAGCCATTGGGCATAGAAGCACACGGCTATGATTAAAACAATCAGACCAAAAATTCCGGCTACTTTGACACAAAAGAACAAAGCAGCCATGAAGGCTGAAAACGTAATTGTTTCTCTGAACATTACTGATCCCCTATTAATTTAGATGTCCCTAATTGACATTTAACATGGAATTTATTTTTGTCAATGCGAGTGGAGGAATTTAGATGATAAATAAAAGTAGAGATTTAGGTTATTTACTTGAAGAAATTAAAATACAAATGATTAGGGGGAGAGGTCCTTGGCTTGTAGGAAGAGTATCGCTTGAATATGAGGGAAAAGTGATTGTGGCAAGCGGGAAAGTCCTAGAGCTTATGTTGGAAAAAACAGAGTCTATATTGTCGATGATACATGTTCGGGCGACTATCATCGCTGGACAAAGACGGAATCCTTTTCTCTTGTATTCAAAGGAGTATGAGAAATTATTTCTCATCATAGTGAAAGATAATGAAGCTGCTTAGCTTTAAGAGATAAAATAAGGTCAGACTTATAAAATTAAAAGACCATAAAATGATTTCATGAAAAAATATCATGTGTGTTTTTTGATTCTCCCACTTGACCCTCAAACGGGAAAGTATAAATTTATATTTAGGTTGTTTATGAAACATGTTGATTTATTAAAAATGTTCCGTCAGAACAAAGTTGAAATTGTGATTCTGCGAGAGGTAAGAAAAAACTATTTTCAGATTGAAGTTAACGCTGAGATTCTTATTTCAAAAAGGGGAGGTAGGCGTGAATTAAAAATTGAGACAGCTAAAAAATATTTGGAACAGCTAGGGTGTGAAAAATTTGTCGTATTACTAAAGGATGAAAATAATGAAGAGGTTAATTTATTGGGTAGGAGTTAGCTATACGCTGGGTGTAGCAGCAACTGTAACATTCAGCGGTATTGAGACAAAGCAATGGTTATATGCACTAGCGTTTCCGGTCGTGGTTGCAGCACTGTTTATTGCTCGTCCTAGCTTAGTCAGAAAAAACTGATAGAGGAGAGCGTTTCAATGACATGTAATAGCAGCTCCTTGCTTCCGAAAATGATAGGTCATACTCAAAAGAATTTTGGCGTAGCCCGATTTAATGAAAACGTATTTGAATTTGATCTGTGCCTATGGACGCTTTTGAAAAGCCTGTCCAGCCTTTATCCGAAAGAAGTCTCCGAACAATTTTCTCTTCCATTGGATACTGTGACCGCTTTGGCTTCGGCAAGCGAAAGTCAACTCAAACTGTTGTCATCTGGTGCCATAATCTCCTTCAAGCTCTCTGGTTGTGAAAAGGACTACATCGAGTACCTAGAAGGTCACTATGATCACGTCAGCCTTATCAATAATCAGGATACTGGGCTCAGCTCCGCCTATTGGCTGCTCATGGGCCGAATAGCACATGACAATACGGACATAGCAGCCCAAATATTTGATGTAACTACATCTCTAACCAAATCGGTGGCCGAAGCCACCGACAACCAGCTTCGTAGCTTAGCCTGTGACAAGGATATGCCATTCGCAATCCGTTTCTCTCCCGAACTGGTGAAAGAAATTCTGGAGAGTGACGAATGCCACGTTACTCATCTCATCTTAAAAAAACATCAACAATCTTTGAGCACTGGAGGTAGATATGAGCTGTAACAGTAACTTGTCACGATGGGGCATAGCTAGGAATATGGCACTCATAGGCTACATAAGCCAAATTATCATGATCGAAACCGGGCTCACTTATAAGCAGATTCGCAGATTATACAAAGAACTCAAAGATGAAGGACTTACGATCCGTAGGAAGAGCCACAAAGTTCGTGGTGGTGCAACAATTATCCATAGTCATACCTCAAAGATAGAAGCATCACTGCTAATGCAGCTCTATTTTAATATCACAGGAAAAGCAGCATTGCGATCTATCAACATCAATACTCTTCATTCTGCGTATAAACTTTACAACGCAGTCAGAAGTGAAACGCTTGGTATGCATGGAGCGCGCTGGCAGATGCTAGATATTACAGACGCATGGTGTTTAGCCCAAGAGCTGCGGTCTGGTGAAGCGATGATAGAGACATGTCCTAGCTGTAAGTGCAATTACTTTACATCAGTGAATCAACGAACATCTGTGAATTGCCCTTTCTGCTTAAGCTCACCACAAGCTAGTAGCACAAAAAAAGAAGCAACGATTACGACAGTTTGATGCCAAATACACCCCAAATGGGCAATTACAGGTGCGTAAGAATTTTAAATACTGAAATAGCATGAACCATTGAAAACGGAGGTATCATCTATGGTTCATCACCCCACATCAAGGTTTATCTCGTGTGTGCTCATTGTCACAATGTCACTGTTGCCAACCCACGGATATACAAATCAACCAACAAATCCTGCTAAGACTGGTCGAGAAGCTCAAAATTTTGGTCTTGAAATGGCCGCAGAGTTTGAGCAGCCCTCATATGAGGCTGGCAATATTCACTTTAGCGGCGGTGAAGCCATCAATGTGAATGATCTTTTCCCCGGCACATCAGGCCAGAACGATGATCCGTTAAGTGACTATTTTGCAGACGGTACACAACCTAATGTGGACGCCCTGAAAAATATCTGGGACTCCAATGATGGGATGGATGATGTAGGGAGCAACACTAAAAGCTCCCTGTGGAATGATGCTAACAGCGATAACCCTTCGGTTTCTGGAGCTGCTTATAAGGTTCTCCTCGATGCCACGAACCAGTCTAAGCCCGATTTCAGCAATGATCCGTTGATGAATCTTAGCCGAGAGACCTACGACAATATCGACATAATAGCCGAGGGGTTTGGGGATTGTTCGGCTGAAACCATTATCAAAGATAAAACCATTAAGTCACATGTGCCTGATTATTATACATGTGACCGACTGTATAAGCCTAAAGGTAACTGTGCTATCACTCATACGATAGAGATTGCCGCAGAACCAGCTGATATAGTCTTTCTTATTGATAATTCAGGTTCAATGGGTGGAGTCATTCACGACTTAAGGAACAACGTAGGGGCTTTTGCTCAATTGCTAACACAAGATGGTAGTGATGATTTAAGGCTTGGAGGTGCTGTTTACAGGAACAGTGATTATATCTTTAATCGTGTGGAATTGACTCCGGATTTTAACGCTTTTAAAACTTGGCTAGATGGCGTGAATGCAGCTAGCGCACCAACTTACCCATTTGATGCTATTACATGGGCTGCGAATCATTACCAATGGCGTGGAGGGGATATTCGAAAGGTTCTTGTGTTAGTGGGGAACGATGATTCCGCTGGAAATAAGTCAGCAGCAATCTCTGCACTAGCTTCAAATCAAGTAGAGCTTTTTTCTTTTCACAACAGTGGGGAAGTAAAGAGCATTGGTACACCATTAGCTGATTACTTCTCAGGGCCTTTACTTTTAAAGTTTGCGCAAAATCTTACAGTTGTCTCCGATAGATGGACACCTCAAAGTTGCATTGATAATGGGATTGCTTCATTAGAGGAGTTCTGTACGGGTTCTTATAGTGCTTCACCATCTAATGATGATACGTGCGTAATGCTTTCTGGCTTCCAAGTATGTAAAGGCGATCCTGTTTATAATTTACTTGGTGAACCACCTCTGCCCAATGTACCGAAGTTAGCTGCACGTGTAGATGTCTCACAATTAGAATGTTCATTTAACCAGGGGCAAGGAACTTGTTGGTTCGATAAAGATGGCAACGAGCAATGTCTGGAAAATTACCAAGATATTGAGCAGTGTAAAAAATATGAAGATAACCCCCAATGTGGTTTCATTAGCTCAGAGTGTGTTGATGGAGCGAGAGGCTCACAAGGTAACTGTTATGTACATGAAGAGAAATATGATTGTGGTTACGATGTAGAAGTACCTAGCTTAGAAAAAGAAACCGAGTATTCATGTGGTGGACCAATCCGATGTATGGGGGATGATTGCCTTGATATAAACAAAACTCAGAGTTCTGATTTTGCAAGAGCTTCTGCACTGTTAAATGCGGCACAGTTCATGACTCAGGATATGAGCTGTGAAGATATTACAGGAGAGAACAACACATATTGTAAAGCGTTTAGTGGTGAGCAAGGCGAATGTAAGGTAGCGGTTGGCGGCGCTCAGGATTGTTGTGAAAAGCCTAGCGGCTTATCGATGGGGGATTACCTCACACTTATCATGTCAGTGCCGAAACTGGACGGTGCAATTCTTTCTCTTCAAGATGGCAGTGCAATAAAAGGTGCATATCAGGCTATCCGTGATCCTGCTATAAGTGGGTGGACAGAGATAACGAAACCTTTCACGTCTTATATGGAAAATATTACGGGTGCTATTGATAACTTTACTAAGCCAATAACCGACTTAGCTAAAGAGGCTATCCAAGCATTAAAGGATGAAATCGCCAAAATTACAGGTAAGGCTCTTGGTAATGCATCTGCAACGGGGAGCACTGGCGTTGCTGTTGATGCACCCGAGGGGATGATGGAACAAATAGTCGGAGAACAAGCGGCGAGTATGCTCAGCGGCATTATGGCCGCATATACCGCTTACGTAGTGGCAATGATGATCATTCAGATTGTGTGGAAATGTGAAGAAGAAGAATTTGAGCTTAATGCAAAAAGAGCTTTGAATAGTTGCCATCAGGTTGGGTCATATTGCAAAACAAAAGTGCTTGGTGCTTGTATCGAGAAGCGCCAAACTTACTGTTGTTTCAGTTCGCCATTATCAAAAATTATCCAGCAACAAATCAGACCGAAGTTGGGGCTGAGTTGGGGTTCTGCGAAGGCTCCTCAATGTGACGGCATTCCTTTGAACCGTTTGGCTGAGGTTGACTGGGAGCAAGTAAACCTCGATGAATGGTTAGGATTGTTACAGGCGAATGGTAAGTTTCCAGAGTCATCTGCGATTGACCTTGATAGCTTAACTGGTGCTGGGAGTATTTTTAATACCGATGGCACTCGTTTGAATGCTGAGGATAGAGTTCATGCTCGCCTGGAGGGAGTTGATCTGGAAAAGGTTCGTAAGGATGCAGCGGATTCAATCTTGCTGGACAAAGGAGCTGGGAACTAACAATTATAGATATGCGTCTGTGTTACTCTGAAATGGCTAGTGCAGGCAAAGGGGGAACTATGGAATTATGGATTTGGTTGATTGGTCTTATCGCCACGATCGCCAGTGTCGGGGGGGTGTTTTGGTACGCAGGGCACTACCAAAGTAAGCCGAAACGGGATGTTTCTAAATGATCTCTAGAGTTAGGTATCGTGTTGTTTTCGGCAACCCTACTCGATACCTTTTCAAACGGTAAGTTAATAAGTTCAGTTGCTTATAGTTAATTAGGGGCAAGTACCAAGTGTACCGTTTTTAACTGTACCGTCTGGCTGGTACAGTTTTCAGCATTTACTTGTGGCTGGAATTCATACCACCCTTGTAGCTTAAGCAACTTCGAGATATTTGGACTTACACCTAGTTTGGTGAAACTGTACCGATTCGCGACAAAACGGTACACCAACTCCTAGGGGTAACTGTACCGTTCGCTGATTCATTTGAGTCAACAATGCTGACTTGCAAAACAAACGAGTGTTTATTTTACGTGGCGGTGGTCGAGATTTTCATGCCAATAGATTGCATTTTTGTGTAAAATAATCTGTAAATAAATCTATGTAAAATATACCTACGATTGTTTCAAGTTGCATATGAAAATTGGTTATGCTCGTGTTAGTTCTGACGAACAGTCAGAAACCCCTCAAGTAGACGAACTTGTCGCTGTTGGTTGTGAAAGAGTTTATCGAGAAAAGCTCAGTGGCAAATCGAAGAAACGTCCGGAGTTAGAACGTATGTGCGATTCACTTAGAGAGGGGGATGTGGTGGTCGTGCAACGTTTAGATCGTTTAGGACGAAGCTTAAAGGACTTGATTGAGCTTTTAGATAGTTTTAAAGCTAAACATGTCCAGTTCGTAAGTTTGAATGAAAGCATTGATACAACCACAGCGGTAGGTGAGCTAGCCTTCCATATGATAGGTTCTATTGCTCAGTTCGAACGAAAACTCATATCTGAGAGAACAAAAGCAGGATTGGCAGCCGCTAGAGCTAGAGGTAGAAAAGGTGGAAGAAAGGAAAAGCTATCACCTTCTGACATTAGAAAAGCTAAAGCTATGCTGCTAGATCCCGAAGTAACTAAGACTGAAGTGGCACGTCACTTTAGTGTAAGTAGGCCAACACTGAACAAAGCATTATCTAGAGCTTAAGAATGATTAATTTCTCAATGGTAGAAAGCAAGGACATAAAAGATGGCAGGGCCTAGAAGTTATACAGATAAAACATTGAAACGACTATTCGGGCTTGCTTGTAATCGTTGTTCTTTTCCTGGTTGTGAGGAAATCATGAGCGATGAGTTTTCTGCCAAAAACTCGAACATATGCCATATCGAAGCGGCCAATGAGGGAGGGGAGCGTTGGAACAAGGATATGACGGATGAGCAGCGGGCAGATTACGATAACTTAATACTTCTATGCGTTCGCCATCACGATATAACTGATGATGTCAACAAGTATACTGTACCAATTTTGAAGAGTATGAAAAAGTCGCACGAACAAGATATGGAAAGGCGAACATCAAGTAAGCGCCCTCTGAATAAGCGACCATCTTTACTAACAGATGTAATAAACAAAATTGTCAGTGTTGATATTGATGGTATAGAGGATACGCCCGTAAAAAATGGCTTTTCAATCGAAGATAAAATCAAACATAACCATGTTGTTACAAATCAACCTTTGATGACAGAGTATAAAATTTATCAAGGTAAAATTAATGCGTTATATGGTGAGTTTGAAAAAGCTGGAAGTGCTAAAAAAGAAGGGGTTTTACGTGCTATAAAACACGTGTACCTAAATGCTAAGGGAGAGGTTTTGGGAATAGATCAATCTCTGGAAAATATTAGAAAACATGCAGATCAACTGATTGATACAGTGAGAAGAAACTTGCATGAGATAATCGATGATAGCGCGAACAACGATTTGTCGGTTGCATATGAAGATGTTGAGTTTGCGGTGTCAATTCTTGTGGTTGATGGTTTTCTCCGTTGTAAGATACTGGAGGAACCCATAACGTGATTATTAATCCAAATAAGCATCCACAAAGGCAGCTCTATTATCTTGGGGCAAAGACCCTTGGTATATTGAAAAAACATGGTGGCAATTCGGACTTTTTTGAAGCTTACCAAGAGCTGAAAGAAGAAGAAGATATTTCTGTTATGCTATTTATATTAACACTGGACTGGTTGTACTTGTTAGGAGCAATCAAATCTGAGGATGGCTGGATTAAACTATGTTCTTAAAGTCCTTACTAATAGAGTGTGATACACACATCATCCGAAACATCCCTTTCCATAAAGGGATGAACTTTATTGTTGATGAAACTAAAGCATCAAATAGTAGTGCGGTAAACACGGGTAATAACATAGGAAAAACCACAGTTATTCGTCTTATAAACTATTGTTTAGG
>NZ_JPJA01000100.1:0-33613 GCF_000733315.1 Vibrio sp. ER1A | reverse complement strand
GCGCCTGCAGCCGATTTTAGGGGGCTAATGGAAAGCATCGATCTTTTCCTTATGCAACGCAAATTGCCGCTGGCAGCAAAGCTGAGCGGTGTGTAGTGGTTAGAGAAGGGAAGTTAAGAGGAATTAAAAAGCCTTGCTCTTGCAAGGCTTGTGGTTGGTTATGTGTTTTTCTCACTATTGTCTGATGAAGTATGTGGTGAGTCATTTTTCTGCTAGTGACAGTTATTCAATCATCTCTCCGGACTCCTGCTCTTGGGAAATCGCCGCTTCATCGATGTTACGCTGCGCTTCTTGGTCTTGCTCATGAGCATGTTGATGGGCTTTGTTCTCTTCACGCATCTGCGTCACCGTGTCACTTTTTAGCGCGTTTTTCATCGGCTTAGTCTCGGCGTGCATCTGCTCGTCATTCTCAAACTGTGACTCCTGCACCTTGATTAATGCTTGGCGCTCTTCAGTACTGAGGTGTTGAGTGGGCGCGACGCATTCGTGATATATCGCTTGCTCATAGGCGGTGTTCATGGCGGCAGAGAAGACAATGTCGCGCTTATTAAAGGGCGCGCAGATATCGCGCATCTTATCAAAGTGCAAATCCAGCTTCGTGATAAGACTGACGCCAGGTGTGCGCAGGTAGCATTGCAGGTCATCCAGTGCTTGAATTTCACTGGCAGAGACCACGGGACGCGTAATGGTTTGGTGACCTAAAGACACCCCATCACGTAAGGTGTTGGCGCCATAGGAGATGTTCTCTTTGGATATATCGACCTCTTGCTCCCCAAGGTCTTTTGAGGAGATACGTGCCATCGGCTCTGATGGCGCACGGAAGAAAAATCGTGTATTGAGCAGGTCAAACATTTCATCGGCGGCGTTCTTACCGTAGGTTTTGACGAGTTGCGCATAAGACTGGATACCAATCAGATAACAGCCCCCAAACTTTCTTACTTCAGAAATGATGGTGCCCAGCTCAGGGAGTTTATGCAGACTGGGCATTTCATCCATGATTACCCAGATACGGCGACTTTCATCAGGCTTCATCCCTAATATGGCATTGGAAGCAATGGCCAGCCAAGTGGAAATCAGCGGTCGCAGGGAAGCGTGTTGCTGCGCATTACTGGATAAAAACAAACAGCCTCGCTGCTTATCGTCTTGCACCCAATCGGTGATAGAAAAGCGCTGTTTGAGCGCATCGGGTCGGTTTGGGCTATCCAATCCATCAAGAAAGCGTAAGCTTTTAATGTAGGTGGCGAGTACCGACTTAATGGAGATGGCGGTCTTTTTAATGTCCCCAGAGACGAGGGAGGTCGCTTCTGTGCCTTTCAAGAAACTCCCTAACGCTTCCAACTCTGAGGTCAGGATTAAGCTGAGCAGTCTAGCGGTGGTTTTTGGTTGGTCATCTTGACTCATTCGGTACGCGGATGAAGAGAAGATGGTGCGAGCGGAATCGACCCAAAACGGGTCACCTTCGCCATGTTGAGGGATAAGCGCGGCGGCCATGTTCTCAAAGTCAGGCGCATCCTTGGCGTCACACCAGATATCCCAATGAGCGCAGCGGTCATCAAAGGGGTTCAAAATCACATCGGTGTCAGGGTTGTAGAACTTACTGACAAAGGTGCAGCCTTTATCGTAGACGATGGCTTTGTCGCCTCGCCCCCGTATCCAGCGAAGCAGTTTGCGTATCATGACGGATTTCCCTGCGCCTGTGGTGCCATCAATGAGCAGGTGCTGCACTTCAAAGTGCTGTTTGCTGAGTGCGTGGCCATCAATCTTAAAGCTCGATATCGAGCCATTGCCATAGCCACGTTTTTTGTTGACCTTAGCGCGCTTGATGAGCGTTTGGGTTATCGCTTTCGGCTCGGCCAACTGAAAGCCACGAATGTGTTTGTCTTCACTTTGCTTTTGACCTTGTCGGTTAAAGAAATGCATGATGGTCCAACCCACCAAACAGACGCTAAAGAAGGCGGCCACAAAGGCGAGCTGCGCTATCATGGCGAAGTGCGCCCAATCGTTGTAGAGCATGGTGTTATTGGCAAAATTAACGATGGTGTTTTTGTAGGTGGTGCCGTGATAAATCATGGTGGACGTGGCACTGTCAGCAGGATGAAACAACATCAGGAGTTGGAACTTGAGATAGAAAAAGGCGTTCAGCAAGGTGTCCGTGCTGGTTGCTAGCCAGGTGTACAGCAACGTCAATACGAACGCGAGGAACATCGCGAGTTTGACCACCCAGCCTTGGATTTGAAAGAACATACGTAAGTTATGAAAGACAATTTGTCCTCCACGAGTGGTGTAATTGGTGTTGGCCATCGGCTTGAGTCCTTAATGGTAAGTCATTGAACATAGGTCAAGTGATAAACGTGACGTCAGAGTACGCCTTCTTGGGAGGGGTGTGGTGTCACTTGACATAAGGATGTGTTAGGGTGTGCGCGCTGTAGCCGTGCTTTGATTGAGTAAGAGGTGTCATCACCTACTTTTGATGTGCTTGGCTTGTCGTATCAAACGGCTACAGCCTTGTCATACCAAAGTTTATTCGATGAAATTTTTTTCTATGGTTTCATTCAGATAGGGTCGGTAAGCTATAAGTGCGCTGTAGCTCGACTCGACACGTTTTCTCGGTGGCAATCTTCATTCTGTTATAGGTATGATCATGGTCATGAACAAGGACGTTGTGTAACAGGATGAGAGTTGGCTACAGCGTCATTGCTTGAAGCGGTGTTCTTGCTTTTGTGGTCAGCGTGACCCGGTTAATGTGACCCAGTCAACGTGACCCGGTCAATCTATCCAGATATTGATGCTTTGTTACACTCTCCATCGTTCGGTCAAGCTATCGATAGGATTGGCCCGTTTATTGGTGGTATCTGATTGATGTCGTTCATCAAATGGCGGTTATCCCCCGTTTGGTTGGATATCCGGTGGGTAACTTACCTTTTGCTGAGAGCTTGCACCAGTTTTAGGTGTTCGGTGGCAGTCAAAGGGTCTGGCACGTCTACAATGGTGAGTTGCAGTAGTGCTTTGGCTTGCGTTTGGTTGATGTGCAAGTATTGCTGTACGTTATAGAACAATTTGGAAAAGCTGGGATTATTCAATACTAGGGGCTTTTTGCCTTTGACGCGAAGTTCGACACGTTCAATAACATAATCGTCTTCGCCATCTTCTAAGCAAACCCAGTCGTCTGTGTGATGATTTGTCATAATATGGTGTTTTCTTGTAAAAACTATTCTCTATATGGCTGAGGCTTTATTACTTTATATTAACAGAGGTGATGATGCTTAGACTCCATCATCACCTTTCCGACATTCTATAGCTCCCTGAGCTAACTACAACGTTATTATTGATAATGCTACTTTACCGAAAGTCACCCCAACATGGCTTTCGGCTTTTTTTGAGTTATTGTGTTTAATTCACTTTGTTGCATAATGAGGAGGGGATTATTGTCTGCTCCTTGTTTTTCAGAATTATAACAATAAAGGACTCATTGAGTCCGACCACCCAAATTTTCGAGAGTGTCATGTCAGGTGGCCTCTCGTTTTTTTTATTTCTCAGACAAGGTTAATGGTTTTCCATCTTCTCCAAGAACCGCATGGGCTAGGCGCTGTCCGACCAAGCGCATAGCTAGTGACGGTGAGACCGCTTTTTGGTCTCCTTTTAGCGCTTGAAATCGACCTTCCCAGGCGTTGTCGATGTATCGACCATCCTGAGTGAACTGAATGATGATTTTTTGCATGTCTTGTTTCCTTCTATCAGGCTAAGGTCAAAACGGTGACCTCATAGTAAGCGTAGTCGTCTTGACTACGCTCGGCGGCTTAGCAAGCTTAGTGTTCAAATTTGAAAGGTAGACGAAGCTTACTTCTCTTTAAAGGATTGTTTCACCTGTGCAATGGCCTGTTTGATTTGCACAGGGTCGGCCCCAAATATCACATGAATATTGTCAGCCGTAGGGTGCTGGGTTGGCATCACAATCAGAGCAGGCGTCCCTCTAAAGCCTAGCGTTTGGAATAACGTCATGGTGTGATTGACTTCATTGTCAGACAGCGTTAAGTCATCGACTGAGAGTGATAAGTCAGCCAGCGCAGTATGAATGTCCTGTTTGGTCAAGTGCCCTTCGTTATGTCCAGTGGCAAAGAGCGCACGATGGTAGTTATCATAGGCGTGCATGCCTTTTGCTTCATAGACAGCGTTGCCGACTTTTGCTGCGAGCGTACTCACAGGCCAGCGGCTGCCAAATATCGGAGTTTCATGGAAGATAAACTGCAGCTGGTCGTCTTGGCTGAGGTCATTGATAACTGGCGCCAGTTTGGAGCAGAAAATGCATTGATAATCGAAGAACTCCACGACAGTGACAGGAGCGTCTGAATGCTTAGCTACTACGATGCCTTGTTTAACGGCATTGAGCTGGTCAAGCACCAACTCTGAGGCTTGGGTCTTCTGTATAGTCTCTTGCTGAGCTTGGTAAGCGTTGGCCATTTGTTGCAAAAATTCAGGGTGAGCCAGGAGATCAGCTTTGGTGTCTTTGATGGTTTTACTTTCAAATTTGGGCATCATAACAGTTTGTACGTACATGAGGCTTAATCCCGCACCTAATAAGGCACAGAGAAGAAAAGCAAGAAGAAAAGAAATAAATGATTTCATTAGCATGACTCTTAAAATAATTCCCCCAAACTTAAGGGGATGGGTGCGAGTGAGATGACGAGTAAACACGACGGGCCTTTTTTTGTGTTGTTGACACAGCACATAGAGCATACTCAGGACGTACTGCGTCAGCGAAATGAAGACCGTTAAAACAAGTGAATGCCGCCAGAAGAAGAGGTCGGGTAATTCACATGAGACACTTTACCAGCCGCATCAAATTTCACGGTCATGGTATTCCAGCGATTGGTCCAATAGACCCAAGTCCGGCTTGCCATTGGTTTTGGCGTTCTAAAGACAGGTGGGTAACCCATAGCCTGTATAACGGCGGCTTTTGTCATGCCGATTTCTGCTTCTCCATCACTGATGCCTTGCTTGTCAATGTCGCTGAGCGTACTGGAGAGCGGAGCGCATGTCGTGCCAAAATATTTTTGAATGTTCTGAGTAAAATCAGGTGTGCGTTTATGCCAGTAATAGCGATAGGTTTGGCCTGTGTCTTTGACGGTGAACTCCATGAGTTTTGTGGTGGCGGAGAGCACATCGACTTCAGTACAGCGAGGGATGAAACCGCCTTGCTGATAATTTAAGGAGTAGAGTTTTGCGCGCGTTCCATCAGGGTGTAAGTTCACTAAGGTATACACAGGTTTGTTGGTGTCTACCAAATGATTATGTTGTGTATCTTGTACATCAAGCGTTGAGGCGCAGCCTGCTAAGGCAAGGACAACACTGAGAACGGTTAGTTTTATTTTCATTGTGTCTATCTTCCTTTTATTTTTTAAGTTGTAGAGTCAATTCCACCTTCATCAAGAAAGCGGCTTTACTCTATTAAGAAGAGAGGAGGAGGTATTCAACTACAATCATAGGTTGCAATATTGACCTAATAGTATGTTGTGTCGATTACGTATAGGTGATGACCTTATTATGGAGTTTGTCTAGACTTAAAACCTCAGCGTGATTGATAAATGAGGATGAACACCGTCACGCCAAGAGGTGGCAACGGTGTGTTTGGATGTTCATTAATGGAAAGCAGCAGGGATAAAGGGGATATCTTTTGGGGTAATGCCGCTTAGAGGTGTTGGTATGGAGAGTAAAGCTGTAGGGGCAAAGTCGGAGAAATCTTTGCCCCATAAGGTTAGAACTGATCGGCAGCCGATTTGCCTTTAGGGTGATAGTATGGGGTTAAATCGTAGCGCGTGGTTTTGAGATAGTCTTTGTCAGATAACATAACGAAGAAAAACTTATCATCTTCTTTATCCCATTTGGTAACAAATGCGTTGGTAGTGGGATAAACATAACGCATGTAGCCATCTTGTAGTGGTGGATATTCGAACATATGAGGAGCCCCATACTTATAAATCAAGTGGCGGCCTACTTCCACTAGTCGTGAGTTTATATCACGAGTGGGGGAAGCAAAATCAACCAGTATAAATTTTACGACGCCATTATCGTCGGTACGTACTTCAAAGTATTGAACGCCGCTGTCTCGAATGTCCACCGTGTAGGCGTGTTCAACGCTTTCCGGTAAGTCTTGACATTGGTAACCTAAACTTACCTTTTTACGATGAACACAGACGTGAGGGGCAGGGTTATGTATCGCGTCACGGGCAACAATGGGCGTAACCTGATGCGTTTGTTTAATTTCATCCAACGTAGTGGTGTTAATGCGTATTCCAAAGGCGGCAGGCTCTGCGTGCGCCAGTTGAGCGAACGTGAGCAGTAACAAAGATAACCAGACTTTCATAACCCAAGTACTCCGTGTTCAAATAACCATCAATTATACCTGATCATTTATACAGACTCTAGTCAAAAAGTTCGTTTTTTAGGGACTTAACACTGTCTTTGACGCTCTCCTTCATCTCATGCAGTTCTTCTCCTAATACGTCGAGTCCGTCACCTCGATTGGCCACCGTTTTATCAGTGTTTTCTTCTACGTGGTGACCGCGACGCACACTGGTGTTTTTCACGTGTTCGGTGCGAGAAGCGACGTCGTGATCTACTTGGTTTACGGTGTTTTGACGCTCCTTATCGTCATACAACGGTGTTGAGGTGGAGGAGAGATCTTGTCCTGTTTGATGATGTGCCTTCAGTGTTGTTTGACCCTGCGCCGTCACGGTCTCCATATCATTTGCCCCTGCGTCGGTGACACTGTTCATGGTTTGTCCTTGAGCGCTATCTATTTGCTCTGGGGTAAGTGCGTTTATTTTATTGTTGATGTCTTTTTCAGTTTGTTGAGAAACATATAGACTTGCCATTGCTTGTCGTAAATCCTGTTTGTCATTACTAGTCATCACATCATCAAATGGTTCATAACCATACAATGAAGGGTTTTCTTTCGCCCATTTTTGGAAGCCCATAGACAAGTCTTGATTGAAGCCCGCACTGTCGGATTTTGATTGCTCGTACAATAGGCTTGCGGCTTGCTCGCGATTGACTGCGGCGCTGAGCTGCTTACTGTGGCTGGCGACATTGCTCAGGCTATCTTGGTAAGCCTGTTCACTTTGTGCTGCTTTGCTGTGATTATCACCTGCTGTGTGAGTTTTTGAGGCCGATTCCAGTCGGTCCATAGCATGGTTAAAGGCTGTGGATTTAGAGTCTGAATCGGTACGGGTTTCCCCGTCTGTGTAGGTATGAGTTGCTCCCGTGCTGGCGCTGCCTTCAATACCCGCGCTCAGACTGCCTCCCACAATGCTGTCTTTCCCTCCACCAATATGACCACTGACGCCCATTCTGCCTGCCAGTAATGTGCTGTAGGCGTCACTGTCACTCATATTATGGCTTTGCGCGTAGTCATGGGTGGCGCGATACACTTCATCCAATGCGGCTCGGTCTGAGGTTTGCTCGTTTTGGCTATAGCCGTTGCCGTAGTTCTCTTGACTGGCGAGAGTCTGGCGAGACGCTTGGAGCTGATTCCAAGAATCACTGGCAGCGGTTTGCCAACTGGTTTGTTCGGTCTGCGTGGCTCTGGCGGATTGAGTGGCCGCCGTCTTCAATGAAGCAGAGCGCTGTTCGCCTAAATGGATATTGGTGTCGGTGGTTGAACGGCTCCCTCGGGTGTCATAGACATTGCCACTGCCCGTCAGGTGTTTCATTGACCCATTATCGAGTTGTTGGCTGGCCATGCTGTGGTTATCCAAATAGTTAGTGTCGTGTTTATTGGCATGGGTGTTGTCGTAGCTGTGCACGTTTTCACTGGTGTTACCCAAACTGATGTTACCCGTGGCAATCTCTTTGGAGACTTGTCCGCCCACCGAGTTCATCATGCCCGCAAACTGCATGGCGGCGCTGCCCATGATGGACGCGCCCCCTTTGACTAGAAACGGGGTAATGATGGGGGTGAGCATCATCAGCCAACCGGCAATAGAGCTCATTTCCAAATTGGTTTTATGCAGCTCAGCCAGATTGTAATAGGTGACCCCACCGTCGGCGTTGGTGATGCTTTTCATCATCGCACTGCCAAAGGCATGGCTGATAAAGTTGATGAAGGTGAACACAATCGGCCAACTGGCGACATTAAGGTAGCCCATCAAGGTGTTGCTGAGCACTTTTAAGCTCATGTTCGGCAGCATGGCGAGCGCGGCAACAATGGGAGAGGCGCACATAATCAGCAGCAAAATCACCGTTTGCAGCATAGGAATGCGCTTTTGTGCCCAGAGTCCCGTGGAGGCCATAAACGCATTGGACTGGATTTCGGTTTGCGCGGCCATCAGACGAATGGCAGTCGCGTCCGCACCGACCGCATCACTGGCATCAATCAATCCGGTGAGCGTTGAGTTGGTCACCATGGCCTGTAAGATGGTTTGTCTGGCGTTTTGAGAAACATCAATCAAGGCGTGATTGGCGTTGTCCATGGCGGTCATCATCAGTGCACTTTGTTTGGCGGTGTTGGCCCCATCAGCCCCAAGCAGGCGTTTTAAGTAGTTCGGCTGGTTGGTGGCCTCTTGTTTAAAGAGCGAGGTAATCACTGGCAGCGCTTCTTTACAGGTGGGGAACCGGCCGCTTTCTGCGCTGTAGTGGCTGGCATGCCCAGGGTCAAGAATGCGTCTCAGTGGTGAGGGGCTATGGTTTTTTAAAAACGTCAGCATGTCTGGCGAGCTGAACAACTCCTCATAGGTGTACTTGTTATTGATGGCAACATCTTGGCGAATGCAGTTCGTGAGGTATTGCTGCCAGAGATGTTGCAGTTGAGGGTTGTGAATTTTGGCGGTGAGGTTTTTACGTACTAACGTGGCGCCATAGAGCATCCCTGTCTTGCTGTACTGCTCATCCTCGTTGGTATGAAATATCCCATTGATGCTATCGGTGATACCAAACATATAGAGTGTGGCAAAGTGTGCCGGAAAGGCGAGTATCATCGGCACGTTCCCCACGGTCGTCACATGCAAAGGATTGCTGGCATCAATGATTTGAATGTCTTCGGTGGATTTAATCAGTAAGGTGGGCACGAGCACCGTGACCGCGCACCAAGTGATAATCGCTTTGGGGGAGTGCGTGCCAATAAACTGCATAACGGTAAGGGGGACGCTAATTAAAGCGACCATACTTAAAATCGTGGTCATGTCTTTGCTTTTGACAAACATGGCCACGGCATTAAACACTTCTCTGACGATTTCGCCAGCGTAGAAGACGTGAACGGTTAACATAGGAAGAGCGCTCCTAGTAAAGATAAAGTAAAGGAAAGACCGACAATAAGCGGTGCAGGCCACGTTGGATGATGGCCTGCTGGGTTACATGGCGGTGCGGGTAAAGCTGTCCATATTGGACTGAATCATTCGCTCTGCTTGCTTGCGCTGGTTAACCAGTTGATTGAGCTGAACCAAACGATTGAGCGCCGCTTTAGGGGCTTCATCCAAGTAGGCCTGCATTTTTTCAATGGTGCGCTGAATGCGCTCGGCGTCTTTGCTGTTGTCGGAGTCCGTAAAGGCGGCCATCTCAAGGTGCAATAAATCGGTTAAGTATCGAGACAATAGCTTCGCGGTGATGATTTGCGCGTAATCGTGGGCGTAGTTCGCCACAGGCTCATGAGACTCCATCACGTTAGTGAGCATTTTCAGGACAGGCAGCGGCGTGATGTCTAAAAACGCGTTCTCTTTGTCGTTGAATTTGGCATCACTTTTGTACGCGGCAGCAATAGCGTTTAACGTCGTTTCCACTTGATGGTAGAACGCCTTTTGCACATCGATGTCGATGGTGCTTTTTGTGGGGTGCAGGCAGGTGTCGGTTTTATCGCAATGGTAGATATCGGCGCCGTGACCGCCTTTAAGCAGCAGCTCAATGCCCTTTTGGTTTTGCAGGTACAGCGACGGCAGCGTGGTCTTATGACTTTGGTCATCGTAAATCACGGTACCTGAGAGTGCCATCACCAGCTCAGACAGTTCGGTGTCTTGGGCGAGGTAGCTGTTTTTTCGGATGTGCTTCCAGGCGATGTTGACGTTCACGGGCAGTTGGTCGTAATCGTCTTTTTTTGCCGCTTTTGCAACTTCGGCAGTCGCACCCCCACCAGAGCACTGCGCTTTGGCATCGGCTGACGTTTTACCGTCAGCAATGGCCGAGCGGATACAAGCCATCTCTTTGCCTGCGTTTTGCGCTAACGAGGTCAGCCCCGTAGCATCGACCAGTGATTGCGCGGCTTCACAGGAGTTCAGGCTCATGTTGTTGAACTTGCTGGCCCAGTCTTGAAGCTCATCCAGTAGGCTTGCCAGTTGTGGGGTTAAGGTCTGGATCCCCATTTTCAGCGCGAGTGGTCCCGCGGCGTGTCCGACGTTTTGTAAAAACTGTTTGAACTGTCCAGCATTAATGAATGAAAAGCCGCCGCCGTAAACATCGATGCCACCACAGCCTGCTGAAATCGCTGGAAGGTTGATTTGCCCGATTTCCAGATTCGACACGGGATTTTTTAACGACAGTCCGCCAGCGCTGAAGTAATTGGCGCTTTGGCCTTTAAAGGCCGATGGACTGGTGACATTGGTGTTATAGCCTAGACCGTCAAAGTAGTTGCCTAATTGGTTATTGACCGAGGCTTGGGCTGCCGGTGACAAGGTGAGCACCATGACAAACAGTGACACGGCGCTCTTCCTCTTCGCGGCGCGCAGCCACGAAGTGAAACGGTAAAGTAAAGCGAGCATGGCATGGCTCCTTATTGGCGAGAGGTGGAGTAAGGGGTGCGAGTGTAAAAACCGTCAGGTGGACGTGGTCTTTCTACACGTTGCCGTCCTACCCCCTGAGTCCATAAACTGGTGAGCTGGCTGTCGGTGACCGCGCCCGTGGCCAGTCCTATGATGCGTTTGGGATTGGCTGTGCTTTGCGCTAGCAGAGCGGGAACGCGAATACTGCCATGAAACCACGCCGCGCTGTCACTGGGACTGAGCGCTTCAAACGTGGGGTAATCGGGCAGCCCTTTCTGGGTGATGGAGATGGCTCGCACGGGAATATGGTGTCGCTTTGACCACGCTTTGACGATAGGCGCGGTTCGATGACAATACGGACACCAATCGGCGAACACAAACACCAACTGCCAAGGGGACGTTGTTGCCGGTTTGGGTTTGGGAGCAGGGCGCAGCAGTGTCGTGATGTCACTAGATTCTTGCTTGGCGCGCGTGCTTATCATGTTGCCAAGCGTGTCTTTGCCTGACGCACTGGCGGCAATCGGCGCGAGTAGCGTCAGTAGCGTGAGCAGGATACCGCTCAACATAGGAATAGTATTAAGGCGAGTCATGGTAACCGTTCTCGATAAAGTGAATGTGACGTTTGATGGTGTCGATGCTGTTGATGCCATAGCTGACGGCCACTTGCGTGTGCGTATGAGGGTTCACTAAGATGACCGCTGGGGTTACTGCGACATGGAGCTTACCCTGGTTGGCTTTCACCTCACTAAGCTCAGGCAAAGGGCTGCCATCCAGACTGACGCCTAACAAGGATAAATGTTCACCCTCCGCAAACTGGCGGATTTGGCTGGCGAATTCATGCAAGTAGACATCCCCAGATTGGAACACCAAAAACAGACCGGCCCCTTCACGGGCGAGTTTGGCTAAGGTGGCTTCCACTTGCTGGTCTTTTTGTTCAAAGAACGCACGTTTAGCTCGCTCTCCAGTGGGGTGCGTGGCGTTATAGTCCAGCTCAGGGTGGAGCAGTAAGGTTTGTTGCCAAGCGTCTGCCAGCTGATGGGTTTTGTCCCAAGACGCCTCGATGAGCGATTGCAATCGATACAGGTGCTCAGGCGATGGCGCCATGACGGCCGCGGCTTTGGCTTCCTGAAACTCTGCTTGCCAGGCTTTGAGTTGCTCGGAATAGCTAAGTGCTTCATCGCTGGGTGGCTGACTTTGTTGTGGTATTGGCGTGTGCACCGTATTGACCTTGGGCGTATCAGGCTCTGTCACGGTGGGCGTTGGGTCATCGTACCATTGCCATCCCTTGCCAGTGTGCGCCCAGACAGGGAGACTTAACGTGAGCAGCAGAGCACAGGCGATGAAAGGCAGTGAGGGTGAGTTGGCCTGTGATAGGCAGCGTGTGTTCATGTTTCCTCCAAGTAACGGCAGGTAAGGGGGCGTAGGCGTTGCCTACAACGACGATGGCTGGTCAGGCACGTGTGGTCTTAGGCGTTGCGAGCCAAGGCGAGATGAACGGCCCGCCGAATAAGTGGCCACTTGTTTCAATGCGATAACACCAAGGAGCAGGACTGCAAGACGAATGGTGACATCAAATGCACCAAACCAGAGGGTGTCTATGCCTTGCTGCCAGTGCACTAAGGACAGGTGTTGAAGCTCTGGCCCATAGTTTGAGAGCATGTTGTAGAGTGAAAATACAAACAACGTGGCTTGCATGACCATAATGGCGGCAGCGACACGAAGAAGGGCGAGTAACGATGTCAGACTTTGGCTAAGAAGAGAGCATAACGTAGTCATAGGTTGATTTTCCTTGGTAAAGCCTGCCCCTACAGAGTCTGCAGGGGTAAGGTGGATTAATGGATAGAACTGGATTCAAGGTGGCCATCATCGCCGGCCGCCTGAATGCTGACAGTGGCGTGAATAATGCCGATCTCGGTGCCAAGGCGAGCGCCCGCGTAAGCCGAGCAGCTAATCAGTAGCACGGTCGCACAAACGCTTATGAGACGTCGAACGGGTGGTGTTAATGTCATAAAAATGGTTCCTTGTGTTGGGTGGTTACCATAAACCTGTTGAATCCAGTCCGTACTTTGCTAGCGCACTGTCTATTCCTAACGTTGTGCCCGCTGCTACGGCAGCGAAGAACAGGATGAGCGTCAAAAGAAAGCGCAGATAAGGGTGCAACGATGACAGTGACGAGCCGTCTTGCGGTGGTTCTTGTTGGCGTTGAGTAGTGTTGTCCATGTATTTGTCCTCTTGAGTTATGGTGGCCAAAAACGTAGGTTTGGATACATTCCTTCGTCTCTTTCTTCGTTAGGAGAGTGAGTGTCTTGTTATGATCACGGCGTCCCCATCTGTTGATAGCGAGCACGAATGGCGTCTTCGTCAGGCTCGACACCGTGACTGGTTTCCACGACCAGTCCCTGCTCTCGTAGGGTTTGAGGGTCGAGGTCGTGATAACGCTGCGTGAGCTGTGTGCCGGTTAATTTACCATCCCCTGTATTGGTGGTTGTGGGATTGAGGTTATCGCTTTTCATGGCGCTGAATTTGGCGTGCAGCGCATTGACATTAGGCAGGGTGGGCGGTTTGATATCCCCGATAATCTCACTAAAGTCGATGTGCTCAAAATCGAGCTTGGCAAACTCTTCCTTTCTGAGTCCTTCGCAGTTGGGATGCTCTGGACTGCCTAACGATTTGCCTATTTGAGACCGTGCGGCCGTGATGCTGATGCGCGCCATTTTTGATGGGTAGACGCAGTAGGCTTCTTTTTTTCGAATGCACGCCCCTAATATCTTCTCTGCGCAAAACTCGCCCAGTTTGATGACGATATGTTTTTGTTTCGCGGCGGCAATTTCTCGCTCCTCTGTGTTGCATTGGTGCGCCCCAATTTGCCCTGCCCAACCGTCACTGTCAGAGCAGCAGTTAAACGCGCCTAATGCCCCGATGCCGCAGCTTTTGCTTTCGCCCCCAAAAAACCGCATCGTTTTGGGGTCAAAGCCACCCAGTTTGCACTCTGGCGGATTCTTTTTGTCGTTGGGGTCGGCGCCGCAGGTCATGGCGTTTTGAATCGCAAGACTGGTGAGTGCATGCGCCATGTCATGAGGAGAGCGGTGAGTTTGGGTTTTGCACCACGGCTCATTGGGGTAGCGCGTACAATCGGTCAGCGCATTGGGCTGGCTGCATACCAAGTCTGTGCTCTCTTCCACTTTGGTGGTACATGTTTGAGTGACACGGTTGGCAATGCACACGCCCGCTATCTGGGTTTGGCACGTTTGGCTTTGAGGGACGCAGTTGACGGTTCCGACCTTTTGGTGCGCTTCATCCACCGACGTATGCGGCAAGGCAGCACAGGTATCCGTGACAGGGCAGGTCCACGTTTGGGTTTGTTGCCAGCATGATTGTGAAATACGCGACGTCACGCCCATCCCATTAGCGACAGAGCGAGTGCCTGCTCCTTGTGTGCAGATGGGCGCGGTGGATGTGCACTGTGCTTTCGTCAATGGGGCTTCATTGCAATCGTGACGCCAGCCCATCACGGGAACCGCGTGACGGTAGGTGATGGTGAGAGTGGGGTGCAGCGAACGACCAATCGTGAATCTTGAACCTCCCCCTGATGATAGGCCAAAGGTGACGTTAGCGTTGGAGAGGGATAGGTTCGGTGAAAACGTATAATCGCGCGTGCCAATGGCTCGTATGTGACGATAATAACCGTCTGCGGTCATAACGCCTAACGATTGGTGTTGCAGACTCAACCACACCCTATCACCAAAAAAGGCTTGTAGGGGGGTAGGCAGATGCACCTTAACCTGAGTGATAACCGCATTGGAGACAGGCATAGTAAAGGCATAAAACTCCCCGGCTCGCGCACCGGTTTGAGTGGTATGAGGGTGAACCGTCACGGTCCCGGTTTGCAATTGGTCTTTGATGCGAACGCGCGTCAACGTGCACGTGATAGGGCGGTGCGTTGGCACAATGCAGCTTTGATTGACCTTGCTGTAGCGATAGGTCACGCCACCGGTGCAGTCGTGGTATTTGTCGTTCACGCCCCCTGCCACTACGTCGGCGTTTTTTACGTAGTCCCCATATTGTGATTCTAACGTCGATAGCGACGGGATGGAGCCATCGGCCTTGAGCTCTGCGATTTTATCGTGACGGGCTTTCGCCTCGGCCTCAAACCCTTGCGCTTTGAGGGCTGCTTGACCTTGGTGAGTTAAATTGGCATCGCCTTGAAGCTGAGCGCTGCCTAAATGGCTGGTATCGCTGCTGTAATACTGGCTTTGCGATGGCGTGTTGGCGTCTTTCAAGCAGTCGGCTTGCGCTTTAGGGTCATCGCGTTGACACAGGGAGGTGAGCAGGGCATTGCCTTTCTGCGCATCGAGGATACCTTGCAGTGACAATGGGTCAGCGGCCTGAGAAACGTGGCTAAATAACGCGGCGCTCATTATCAGGCCAGCTATCAGACTGACTCGTCTTAAGGGGAATAGGTTCATCTCATTGACTCCTAAAGACCGTGACCGCGCGTCCCGTGCTAGGAGGCGTAGTCTCTGATGGATTCTGGCTTGAACGGGTTTTCAGCGTATCCAGCAGTGAACGCGCCAGTTCGCTGTGCTCACCACTGATGGCAAACTGCTTGAGCGCTGCCATTGGCGTGAGGTTGCCAACTAAACGGTCGGCCCGGCCAGGCTCGGCCTGACTCGCTTCGGCTGGACTAGACTCGGTCGGACTAGACGGTGAAGTCTCAGTCTCTTGCAGCACAAAGGTAGGCACGCGCGTGACGTGCCAGGCGGTAAAGGCATGAGGGTCGATGCTGACGCCGCCGAGCGGTGGCAAATGCTGTTGCTGCATCTGAGCCATCAATTGATAGACCGCATCAATGGTCGCTTTAAACCCCTGTGGCAGCACGCCGCGTATCATGACCGGTGCGCCAAGTTCACTGGCCTGTCTGAGTAGAGGGATAAGCGAGCTTTGAGGCATACTCAGGCTCACAAAAATCTGCAGCGGTGGCGCGGTTTGCGCACCGGCAGGGGCATGCTGAGCTTGCAGATTGTTCAGAAAGCGCTGAACATCATCAGGGGTTTGCAGGCTCTGCGCGGGCAATGTGCTTAGCTCGTCAAGCGCCGCTTCAAGCGAGGTGTCAACATTGGGGCGACTTATGGCCAGAGGTGAGAGCAGGGCTGTGAGTAGCCCTGTGAGTAACGGTAGAGAGAGACGTTTCAAAATCAGCTCCTTATTTAGAGCGCCATGCAGCTGCGTTTGCGCCAGGTGATAAAGCCGTAATTGTCTTTGCCTGTCACCGGATTGTTACGGCCAGACTCCCAACGCTGCGCTGTGGTGCCATAGGGATAACAGCGGTCTGGACTGGATGTCGGACGGCTCATCTGATAGCGATAACGCGACTTGGGCAAAATCGGGTCGGGAACGGCGAGACAATTTGCTGGGTTGGGGTCGTGGGTTTCCAGTACCATGCCTTGACGGTGCAGCTTGAAGTTAAAGCGCTCCATCAGTAGCAGGGCATTGCTGATACCAGAGCGCCGTTCGCTCGTTTGTCCGGTAAACGGGTAGACCACGCCTTGACTGCCCATACACCAAAACAGCGCATCAATCGGCGTGCTGTTGCCAAGCAGCGTTTTTGCAGCATCGGCGATACATGCCAGTGCGGCTATTGGATTGCCAAAGAGCGCGGCTTCTGGGTTTTCAATCAGCGCCAAGTCTTCATCGTGCCATAGTGGGTCAATTTCGGTCATGTAGGCCATATCAAAACCACCGACGGTCGCGCAGGCGACATTTTCCAGTACGTCCAATATGGCGAACACAGGATACTTATACCAATGCACATCATAAAATCCGCCTTTGGCATTGGCTTTACCGCCGCTTTGATGGGTATCTGTACCGCCCATCTTCATGGAACCTGCCCCGCCTGAAATCGAAAATCCTAAGTTCTCAAGACAGTACGGCTCTCTGACCACATCGACGAGCGAATAGGGTTCCCAGTAGCTGATATTGACCCCAACACGGTAAAAGACTGGCGGCGGGGCTGGGCATTCTCCCACCGGAGAGCCGCCAGCGTTATCATCAGGAAGCCCCTGTGTACTGGGGGCGGTGGTGGTTGATCCAATTCGCAGTGGGAAAATGCAGTCCCAACAGATATCGCTCACGGGGTTGAGCATACCCGTAGAGCCGCAAGTCGCCCCTGCTTGGCTCTGAGCGCTCCAAAGGCTAAGACCAAACAGGAGCAGACAGAGAGGAAGTGACCACTGGAATGTGGCCGCGTGTCGTGGGTTCATATCATTCTCCTGTACTTCTGTCGGTAAACCCTAATGTCTGATTATCTTTTGGACAGAAAAGAGGGTTGGGGGCGCAAATGACGGGTTGAGTGTGGGGTGGTAGACAAGGCCTCTAACTGCCCCAGAAAGTCATCGAGCGTGAGCGCGTGATTCTTTGACCAATAGGGGCCGTTGGAGAAAAACTGGGTCTGGTTTTCAATGTCTTCTAACATCTCTCGATATTCATCAAGACGGTGGCGTATTGAAATGGGTGAGTGAAGCCTGTCAACAGGGAGGTTGGGAGGTAGTAACCGTAACTGCTGTGCCATTTTCAGCACACGATATTGAAGCGATAATAAGCGCATAATACGTATCCTTAAGGTTAAGTTTAAGTTTGGTGGGTTTGAACGACTCACTTGCCCTATTTATTGTCTTTTGACCACGTTGTGGTTGACGTTAAACTCCTCAATACGCCAGTGCATGGCCTCTTGATACACCAGTGATGGCACGTGTCTGAGGTGCAGCTTTTGGCTCAAATACCCACCTTGGTCAAACCAGAGCTTGTGTTTGAGCGTGTGGTGGGTCTGTTTGATATCGCCCCCAATTAAAATCAACGTCAGCGAGTCTGGGTATTGCTGGCTCATTCGGTTTGCCCATGCGACTTGTCTTGGGTCACGGCCATCAAAGAACGCCAACTGGTTGGGGTAGCGATGACCTAACCGTTCAAACGGATTAACATGAGTGCCAGCAGGTACGATGACGCGACCCGTGTTATCGGTAATGTCTTGGGGCACCCTAAGCGAGGGGTCAACGGTGAAGTGCGCATTGCGCGTAGCAACGGTTAGCCCTTCAACCGGTGTGGGACGTTGGCCATAGCGTTTCAGTTCGGCTTTCAAGTCATCGTTAAAGTGCTGTAATGTTCCGTCAGCCTGTTTTTGAGCCAGGCGCTGATGTATCCAGTCCAGCATGTCCACCTCACCAATGGCAAAGCTCTCGCCCATCGTGCCTAAGTTTTTGGCATAAAGCAGAGGGGAGAGCGTCATTAAGGTGGTGAAGAGAAAGGCATTAAAGTGACGGGGTAACCGTATCGTTAGCATGATGAGTGTCCTCAAAGTCCGCCGTGTGGTCATCGGCCGAATGGGTTAACGCAGAACGAAGCGCCCGCGCGACCTCGGGCGTGATGTCGTGCTTAGGGGTCAGCAGCGCGTCTTGACTGACCACGACCACGCCGGTTTTGGCTTCGTAGGTATGAATGAGGCGCGCCAGCGTGCGAGAAAACTGCGTTAGCCGCTCGGTACGCGCCTGTTCACTGAGCCATGGACTGGAGAGCTCGTCATCAAACTGCGCAATCAAAGCCGGTTTGTCCACACTCACGATGGTGGCCCGGTGAGAGGGATGCACGATGGGCATCAATAATAAGGACGCCCCGATGGCAAGGCTGGCGGTCAGTGTGTGCGCCAGCACGTGGGTAAACCAAGAGGGTGTGGTCATGTGATGTCCTCCTTTTGCTGCTCCGCCGCTTTAATAGCATCAAAGCGCGCGATGTCCTTGGCATAAAACGTTTTGGCGGTGTGAATGACTGCGGTGGTGATGTCTACCCCTTGTTTGAGCTGCGCTTCCACGTGAGTGAACTCTTCGGCTTCGGTGGAGAGCAGCGCGCGCGTATACGGGTCGCAAAAGAAGCGATGAAAACTGCGCCGTCCGCCCACACGTAGCATCAAGCTGGAAAAGCCCGCTTCCTTTGCGGTGGGGAAGGCGTTAATTTGACTCACTTCATGGGGCGTAAACGCATTGGGGTTGTTTTTAACGTACGTAGCAAAGGCTTCGCCTTGTCTTAAATACAGGTGCACATCGGAGTTGTTGTAGGCCGCTTCTGAGGCGCTGGATTTAAAGAAGTCAGACACGCCTTGAGTGACAGTGACAAACGAGCCTCGAAACTTACGGGCGGTGCGATAGCCTTCTTCAATAAACTCGGAGGCGGCAGGGTCTTTGCCGTTCATCAGTTTCCACGCTTCCTCGATGATGGCCATCTTCGGTTTGGTGCGGTCACCAGAGAGGTACATGGCTTGGTTGATGTTCACCATCAGCGCAAACACCACTGGTCTTAACACATCGCCTTTAAATCCTGACAGCTCTAACGTGGTGAGGTGCGCGTTCGGGTCAAGCTGAGAGGGTAAATTGAACATGTCCCCAAAAATATTGCCTTGGCAATAGGGGGTGAGCGCAAACGCCAAATCCAAAATGCGGCGGTCTTCGCCTTCACGCTGGGCAACCTCAGTTAAGGCCGCTTGCACGTGGTCTACTAACGTATGGTCACCGTGTTGCTCCCACGCGTGTGAAATCGCTACAAGCAGCGCCGTACGTTGATGGTCACTGACGCCTTGATTGGGGGAGCATAAGATGGCAAACAGGGAGACGATGTCCCCAATGGTCTGTTTCAGGGGATTGACCGTTTCGCCGTTATCATCTTTGAACTCATCGCCTTGGGCGATACGGGAGAGGTGCGTAAAGGGGTTTAACGCTATCTGCTCGTGATTCAGGTAGACGCCGTTTTGCAGTAAGGTGAACTTTTTGTAACTGTCACCATTATCGAGTATCCAGACATGACCGCCTCGCTCAATCTGATTTTTCGCCAGCGCTTGGGTGAAAAAGGATTTACCGGAGCCAGAAGCCGCGGCAATGGCCACATTAAAGTTGTCTCCCCCGGCTTCAAAGGGGTCAAAGTAGTAGATGCTGCGCCGAAAGGTGGGCAGCAATAAACCAGGTTGGGTGCGCTGTGGGTCGGCCACTAAGGGGGTGAAGTTCACCAGATTAGAGGTTTTTAAGGTGCGCACCAGTTTCAGGCGGGCCATGTCATCAAAAAAGCCGTCAGAGGGAAGAAATGGCAAGGTATTGAGTAAACACGCGGCATGAATGCGGTGATTAGGCAGCAGGCGCAGCGCGCTATTGGAAAAAGCGCTTTCTGCGGCGATAACATCCCGTTTTCTCTTTTCGTCCGTGGTTTTAAGTACCACGGTGAAAATGGCACTCGCCAGTTTGCACTCTTCAGAGCGCAGGCCACTTTGTAGCAGCTTTCGGTCATTGAGCTCATCGACCAGCCCAGGAATGAGTTTGGCCATCGGTGAGTTGGCCCATTTTTCTAAACTGGAGATTTTCCGTTCGTTTTTCATACTGGTACTGCCACTGTCATGCAGCGTGAACGCCAGATTGATGCTCATTGGACAGGTGACAGCTTTGGCCGCTCTGGCGAGGTCCGCCAAACAGTTGGGGAGCGAGAACAGGTGAAACTGCTCGGGTAAACGCTGAAGCCCTAGCGTGACCACGGTGGTGTCTTGAACGTGACCTTGCGTATCGGTAAATCGGCACGCCAGCGATTGGTCGCGTACCAAGCATTCACTCCCTGGTAGCGTCGCTTGACTGGCTAAGGATTCAAAGGGCAGCAAGTCAATGTCTGGGTCGGTTAAGGTCTGCTGGTCAAAGTGGAGCGTGTCACGCACCTTGGCGATGAGCGCAGCGTCATCGCATGGACGAGTCCACAGCCCCATTTGGTTAAAGCTCAAGGTCAGGTGCTCCATCACGTCCATGAGTTTGTCTTTATCGCCAGTGGTGGTGCTGACCCATATCGTGCCCGTATGACGGCGCAGGTCGAACTTGCACTGCTCCCCGAGTTTTGAGTCAAACGAATGGCGAGCGCCGTATCGAGCGTAGGTGGCTTCGTTACCCGCAAACAGGGCATGCACGGCGTGGCTATCCGACGTTTCCCCTTGTTGACAGGCTCGGGCGTTGGCCTCAATAGCGTGACCCACACGATGGTCCATAGACAGCTCAATCTGGTAGCGCCATTTTTTGCCTTCAGGCAGAGCGCAGAAGATTTTGTTGAGCGACTCCACCTCACTGTCTCCTACGCCTGCGAGCGGTGCAAAACGCAGTCCCATGCCGATACTGGTGGTGTTGATGAACAGGTGCGAGGCGTCATCAAAAAGATGATACGGCAGCTCGTCAGATAGCGATGGGGTGTCACGGCTCTGTTTGGCCGCGTTCAATAAGTTAGATAGGCTCATAGACGGTCGTCCTCTTGGTGGCGAATGACGGTGGCAGCGGGTTTTGACCAGTACGGTTTGCTGAGCAAAATATCCAGATGGGCGGTATCGTGGTAATTGCCGTGCTCATCAATGAATGGAAATATCACCATGTGCGCGGTGCGCTCAGGCACCCGAAGGGGCGTACTGGCGAGCGGAGGGGCATTGACATCCAGTGCTCGGGTCGGCAGCGATATAGGGGTGTGCGACGTGGCCTCTTCCCCATAACCACGGGTGACGTGGCCATCCTCATCGGCAGCAATGATGCCGTTATTGCTCATGGTGTTGACGTCACTGAGCGAATCACAGCTGGCAAGACCATCGATACGTGTACAGCTGGGACTGTCTTTAAAGCCAGTGCAGCCGGACAAGATGGTCAGCAGACCGGCCGTGACAAGCAGGCGACGCGTTGATACGCCACGTTTTGAGAGGCGTCGTAAGATTGGGTGATAATAGGTTGAGGAAGCGTTCATATCATTTCCTTTTGATGGCTAGGGATACGCCCTAGCTATCGATGATGGGTTAGGGACGACCAGTCGCGCGTCCTAGGTTTTGGTTGGCGGCGTTAAGTAACGCGGCTGCAGGACTGGCGGTCAGTGTGGTCACTTGAGACTGTGCACTCGCTTTGGCGGCGTCCATGGCTTTGGCGTATTGCTCGGTGTCATACAAAGGAAAACCTTTGAGAAAGACAATGTTGACCACAGCGCCTTGGCGCAGCTCGATGTCAGGGTGGTATTTTTCCGCAAGCTTGAGATAGTAGTCACTGAGCTTAGCGGCCACTTCTGAGGTGGCGGTGCCTAAAATGTTGAGTCCGGTTTTGCTCGGGTCTACGCTGTTGGTGGTTCCTAGCGCTGAGGTCGACTGGGTTTGAGACAGCCCCGTAGCGGCATTCCCTAATCCGGTTAAAATGCCAGCCACCCCCGCACTTTGTATGATTTTGCTGTTGCGCATAATCGCCGTACCTGCGATGCCGTTCTTACCAAAGTTAAACACCGTGGCTTCAATGGGGATGTCTAGGACACTGCCGTCTTTGCGGATGCATGATAAGCGGTCTCCCCGGACAATGCCTCGGGATGACGAAATGTCGCCATAGGCACTGCCGGTCATGGTGCAGCCTTTGAGTTTGGTATGATGGCCATTGGGCAGGAAGCCGCCATTGAGCATTTTAAATAGAACTGGTGAGGTGGCGGACTCTCCAGAAACGCCCGCATTGGCCTCTGCGCCGCCTGTCATGACCGCAGTCACAAAGCTGCCTGCAGGAACGTAGTTTTTTGCGCTGCGTTTGTGGCGGTTTTTCGGCTGCTCAATCACAAATGTGTCAATGCCCGTTGGCGTGAGTGGCGCGCCAGGCACCAAGGTTTTGAGTGCGCTTGTACTAGGCGCCTCCTCAAATCGCGCGCTGTCTTCATAATGAGGCTGTGGGTATTCAAACGGGTCACGGCCTGTGGAGAACGGCGGTTGATGGGAGGGTTTTGACGATGGGCCATCAAGGCCTTGACCAAGTGCACTGTCTTGCGCGCTATCCATATCGTGAGCCACACCATTGGCGACGGCCTGCTCTAGCTGCTCGGTGGCCAGCTTGAGCTTGTCCACCAAGTCGGCTTTCTCCTGCTCCCATGCGGTACGTGCGGATTTCATGGCTTTCGTTTGGGTTTGGCTCTCCTGAATTAAGGTTTCGTTTTGGCTGCGCAAGGTATTCACATCCTTGCTCAGTGTTTGCAAATTGGCCTCGTTAAGTCTGGCCGCGGATTGGGCGTCATCACTGGCGTACTCTTCATCCAGTNCTTCNCCANAGCTTGGCGCNGCTTGTACCACCTGTGGGGCTTTCCTTTNNGTCATTAAGACATAACCGGTGGTCATTGCCCCCACGACGATAAGCGCGCCGATTAACAATAGATTGTTGCGAGCTTGTCCACTTTGATTGAGGGCGGTTTTGTCTTCACTGTCTAAGTCGCTGTGCTCGCCTCGTTTGAGAAAGGCTTGTAGGCGCTCTGATAGAGTCATATTCACTACTCCGTGCCGGTATTAGTGACGATTTGATACAGCCACGCTTGTCCGCCTGGGGCAAGACTGGCCACGTTAGGCAGTATGACTTCCCCTTGTAGTCCTTTGACGTACCACTGACTGGGGTTAAGTGGCGTATCGTGGTCTGTCTGGTTAATTAAGCGATAGACGACGATGCTTTGTGTGGGACCTTCATACACTTCTCTGGGTACGGCGTTTAAGGCTTTGCGCGCCCCGTGAATGAAATGATGCTTGGCTTGGTCTTGGCAACGCATTTTTTCAGAGGGTTTAAGGTTTCGGCATGAGGCGGTATCCGGGCCAATGGGGTAATGCGTAAACCCAGTCAGTGGCCGATGCTGCTCATGACTGGTAATGGCGCGTTTCATCAGCTCGCTTAAACGGGTGATAAAAGGTTCACTGTTGGCGTGCTGCTTCATTTGCGCTACTTGATTTTCTTTGAGGGTAAAGAGCGCCGTTACAGCAGGGATAGCTTTGGGGATGGCTAAAATCCCAAAGTGGCGACCTTGTTCGGTGTCCACAAAGAAGGTGAAGGGTGCGAGTTTGGTGCGCTCACCCGAGACGGCGTCTTGTTGGGTATTGATGGACAGTAAAATACTGCCATCGCCAGCGGGCTTTTTATCGACCACGCAAAACCCACCAGGACAGTGGACGCTGGTAATGACATCGCCACTGACCACAAGACGGTTTAAATCCACGCCGGATAGGGTGACTTGCACCGTGTCATTATCGGACAGGGTGTAGGACTTCGCGCCGCGAACGTGTTCACTGATGGTGTGCTCGGTGGCGTGAGCCAGTTTAGTGGTGCCCGCGAGGATGAGTATTAACATCAAGACTGCCAGTTCAGCAGGCCAGCGTTTGATGGGCTTGAAAAACAGGGGACGCATGGACTTATTCCTTTTTCTCAGGTTGACGGGTCATAGAAGCGAGTAAAATTAACCCCTCCGGCGCTTGAAAGCGCAGGCGTAGGGTTTTCGGTTTGGGCGGCAAGGCGCGCAGCTTGACGTATTTTTGCTGCACCCCTTTGACCACAACCAGACCTTGGTCTGGCAGCACGCGAATGCCTTCAATAAAAAAACTGCCTGTGACCCCATCTTTGATGATGACGGCGGCCTCTTTATCGAGCATGGCCGCCAGATGTCGCTGCTCATCTGGCAAGGCGTAGCGAAGTAGCTGAGCATTTTGTGCTCGTACATTATCTGGCGTGACGTTAAAGCGAAGCCAAACCAGATATTGGGCGAGCTGGGAGAGGTAACTGGTGTCCACGTAGTCGCGGCCAATGGTGACCGGTTTGGTGAGAGTGGGCGGAATAAGCACAGTACGGGTGCGGTATAACGTGGTGTAGGTCAGCGCGCCCGCTAATAACACCATCACCACACCACAGACGGCGAGGATGCCCAGTAAAGTTTTACGGTGAGCCTGCGTTAAGTCACGCAAGAACTCGTGAGTGTCTTGCTTCATTAGCCCCTCCAGTAACGTAAGTGAGAGGCAGGGAGGCGTTTGAAGGGGTAGCGGTTTTGGTCACTGGTGAAGTAGTAATACAGACAGCGACTGAACACATTGATGCCAAAGCGCCCTTTGATGTATCGCACGGTGAAGAAATATCCCGCCGCGACCATCGTGCCGATGAGTTCGTGGTGCACCATAAAGCCCAGCGCACCGATAATAAGAGTGGGTAAACTTTCTTCACGAGGTAGACCCATGAATAAGGCGCCATTATCTAAACTGGCTGGGATGAGGTAGTACTGTTCGGGATGTTCCATGGCGTGCTCCTTCGTAACGGTGTAAAAAACTACGCAATCCAGCCGATGGCCAGCGAATAAAAGATATTGGCAATCACAAAGATGGCGATGCCAAGTGACCAGTTCTTTTGAAATACGCCAGTGAGTACGGCGACGATAGCCGCGCCCGCCATGATGCCGTAGTGAATGGTGGAGTCGCCGTCTACCGCTTTAGTGATTTGGTCTTTACCACTGGCGAAAGGGTCGGTGGCGGCCGCTAAAGCAAAATGCGGCATCAGCGTCGCGAACAGGGCAAACAGCACCAGTAAGGCCCAAGGCAGAGCATGTGAGAACGTAGAGTGGGTAGATGAAACGGAAAAAAACATAGTAAGGTTTCCTTATTGTAGAAATGAGTGACGGGCGTACGCGTGGCGAAAGCGCGTCACATAGGGGTTGCCCTTTGGGCGATGAAATCCAGTAGTGAAATTGCCACTGAAATAACAACTGGCGGTGGCATCGAGCCAGACCAGAGGTGAGTCGTGTGGGAACTGCCGTTTGGCACGGTCGTGGCAGTCTTTGAGTAGCTGCGCGCCGTACGTGATGTTGGTACAAGGGTCAAAGATGGGTGTATCGACATCAAAGTGCTGCTGGTTGATTTGCATGAGTCCTGCGCTGACGTTCTTACCGGCGGCGATAAGGGTTTCGAGCAGTGCGTAAGCGTCGGGCTCAGAGACGGGTTGTGTCAGTGTTGTTTCTCCAACGGCGGCTAGTGCGTAGGGACGGCCAGAAGACTCGATGTCGATAATGGCTTCAATAACCTGGGGATGCACTTGATGTTGACAGTTAGCAGCCAGAGTTGGGATGTCCATAAAGACAGTCCTTTGGGTTCATTGAATGAGCGATATCCGCGGTGACGGTACTCCTTTGGTCTCGACAAGAGGCGTGGCCTCGTTATCGCAGCCAAAAGCGAGCTGAGTATCATTGAGTCCACCGAATCCGAATTAATCGTCCGTATGTCCTAATTGTGTGAATGGATGACAAGGATAAATCGTATGCGCGTTTTCGAAACTCACGCTCTTGATCTCTCTGTCTTTTAATGTCACCAAATGGTGATGTTGCAACACCTCTTTTTGAAAATAACAAAAAAGATGTGCTTCAACGGAAGGTTGTTTGAGGTACTGCTCTAGGTCAGCTAATGTTTGAATGACATAAAGCGGTGGTCGATGTGATGTTTTCATTCGATGGTGACTCCTCTAGCTTGAGGAGCACACCAAAGTCAGATTTGACATGTCAAATTGACGAGTACAAGTGATCAAAGTGCAACCACCATATAGGTGACTGCGTTTTAAATGAGAAATTTGTGCCATAGAGTTTTCCTTTTGGGAATAACAAAACTCGCGATGATGCTACCGTTTAACGGGCATTATCACGGTTTTTGCGCAGCATTACTGTAAAAAGCACTCAGTTGCTCGACGATGAGATGAAGTCGATCGTCGTCATTGTCCTGCTCTGGAGAATGATAAATAAAGAGATGTCGAAGCGGATCAGCACTTCGAGGAATAGTGTTTGCTAGGTTAATGGCTCTCTCTACTTTGGTCTTTTTGCGTACATGCTTATAAGAAACATTGAGTTTTAACTTCCCTGCCATAAATGAAAATCCTGTCAGTAAGTAAGGCTCTTTCACTTTCATCAGCGCAGAGCAAAGCTGAACCCAACCACAGTTGCGAATCGTTAGGGTGTGTTTGAGGAATATTTTTTCCATGAATGTTCATGTGGCTTCCTCGTCAATGGTGCTATGCAGTGGAACACGCTTATCAGCATTTCGTTGCGGCGCACTCATTTGCCTTGGCACAAATTATTAAAGAACGGTGCATTCAAAGGCTATAAACTTGAATGCAATACTGATTCTTTGAACAGTATTTAGGTAACAGAGTAAATTTTTAGTTTGGAGATTTAAAGTGAAACTTTATTATCTTAATTGAAGATTTACATAAAAAGTAAAACTATTCTTATAAAAGAGGAGAATTAGAGAGAGTTGCTAATGTAAGTAAGGTCGAAGAATGTCATTAGGTGACAGAATAAAAAAGTTGAGAGAAGAGTCGCTACGCATATCAAAAAAAGAACTCAGCGTATTGTTGGGAGTTAGTCAATCTGCCGTGAATCAATGGGAAAACGGCACGAACTACCCATCTCAAAAGAGGTTGATTGAACTATCAAGAGTGTTAAGTACTACTTATGAGTGGTTAGTAAATGGAACAACGATTGCGTTTGGAGATGGCTCAGAGTATGAAATCCCATTCTATGATGAAGTACATTGTAGTGCTGGTTCTGGATTTATAAACAATGGTGAGGAATCCATTTTAGTTAGCAGTCACTTTATACCTCTTCCGAACGAAATAGCACTTGATAAGGTGATTGCTCTAAGAGTTCATGGTGATTCGATGGAGCCTGCAATTTCTGATAGAGGGATTGTTTTTGTTGATACTGCTGATAAAAAAATTGTTGATGGTAAAGTTTATGTCTATAAACAAGAAGATATTTTGAGGGTTAAGCGGCTAGAGTATAGTGTTAATGGTTTGGTAATAAAAAGTTTTAATGATGAGTATTCGGATGAAAAAGTAACTCAGAAAGAATTTGATAGGTTCTGCATTATAGGTAGGGTTTTGTACAGCATAAATATGTTTTAAACTAAAACTTTAATTGAAAAAAAAACCTCAAGGTGTATAATTCAGTTAGGTTTTTGAAGTAAAAGTGCATTACATAGCACGCTAACTACATAGTTTTCTATGTAGTGTATTTTTCAAGAACTAGAATGTGTTGAGCCTCCAACTTAACTACATAGCATTCGCAAGAAGCCGTTCTCCCACAAGTGAGCGGCTTTTTTGTATTTGTTATTTAGTGTTTGATCTTTAACGAGATCTTATGTACATTGAATATATATTGTTTGGCGTGGAAACCAAACAACCCTAAAATCTTGTGGAATCTAAAGTATGACTAATCAAAACCAATGTATCTGTGTGATACATTCTAGACACAAATCCCGTTACTTAAGCCCTTCTAGACTCTTAGGATTGAGAGTATCTAGCGCTTCGTGTGACAGGGGTGTGTCTCATGGCCTTATCTGAATCCCGAAAAGCATTTTTTAGAACTCAGCGTCTGAAGCGTCGTAAGATACGCCTTTCAATGCGTGAAGTTCATCAAAAGGCAATCGAACAATTACATCGAGACAGAACGGCTCGCGCAAAGTCTAAAGGTCGTTCATATCATCCAAGCTCTACTCATATAGGCTGGACTGCCGTTCGTGTAAAACAAGATGGCAGTTATGATCAATTACCGCCATATCTTAACACGGTTTTTAAAGCATGCCGTGAGTTTATTGATAACCCTCAACGTTTTAAAGAGCTGAGTAAGTGGAGCTGTATGAGACGTCAAGATACACGTGTGAATGTGGCTAAAGTTCTGGTTGTATTACTTGCTCGCAGTGATTTGATTGATGGGAAAATAGGCATTCCTACAGAGGAAGGCATGAATACGTTGTCTCACGATGAAATCATGAAAGAGTACGTACTTCGATGGGGAGAGATGATTGAAGATAGCAAGTATTACACTGTGATGCGTCATTTGCGTAACGCAGGGGTACTTTCTGTATTACAACTTCGAATTGAACTCCCTGGCTGTGAAGAAAAGACCTATCGCAGTGCGGCAAGCTACAAGCAACTCTCTATCCAGTTCTTCAAAGAGTTAAATGTCACTATGTATGAAAATATAGCAGTGATGATTTATAACAACCGTAGTCAAGCTGAGAGTAAAGGCTTTCAATTCCATTGGATTGAGTATGCTCGTATCGCTAGCAAAGTTGTGCTGAATACTATGGCGGCGACACTCAATGCAACAATGGCAACCATAACTCCCCATCCTCATACGTTCCAGTCCCCTACATAGTTTTTTGTTTTCACCGCCTTTACTGGCGGGGCTTTTGCACATCTGTCGTTCATGGAGAGTGATAAGGATCACTTTTTTTGTTCATGTGATGACGTGCAGAGGACGGATATTTGTTCCTTGAATTGATGAGTGTACAACTTTGTGAATAAAGTCATCTGTATTTCCTAAATCAGGAGCAACAAAAAAGAGTTACAAATCAAAGTAAAAGTCCGCTTATCTTATTGAATACTTCGTATATAAAGAAAAATATTATTATTTTGAATAATAATGAATTGAACAAGTTCAGTATAAAAAAAGTTGTCGCTAACGCTCCACAAAGAACAACGCGATACCGTTAGATTTTCTACCGAAAATCATCGCTTATAGTTCACTAGCAATGCGCCAAACTCTCTCTGTCTAACGTTCTTAACTAACGTGGACCGATACTACTAAAACATCTTTAACGTTTAACTACATCAACCACAGATACCGCTACGCGGGTCTAGCAGGATGGAGGGGGCGAGATAATGATCGATTTGATCACTTTAGATCTTCGAATGCGGTTAGGAAAGTGTTGAAAGGACTTTAAAAGCACTTGTGTTACAGTGTCACTGATTCTGTATAAATAAAAACCGATACTTCTTTTTATTTATACAGAAATATCAGTTTTATGGTTAAATATCAAAGGGTTATATTTAGTGGCTGGTTTTCATATCTTTTTGGATAATATCAAGTTCATCCGAAGATAACCCCGTCATTTCGATGACGAAGTTGCGCTCCATTCCTGATTTTAGAAGCTTGAGAGCAAAATGTTGGGTTTGCTCTGCCCTTCCCTGCTCTAGCCCCTCTTCTCGACCTTCTTCTCGGCCAAGTTGACGCCCACGTGCTTCACCGCGTGCTTCCAGTTGTTCAGCAATTCTCATGAATTCCTCCTCATGCTCTGGAACTCGTTGCGCTAACGTTTCCATCAAAACTTTTAAATTTGAGGTTTTACCCACCAAAATCAAGTATTCCATCAGCGAGCTGAGTTGGATATCGGTGAGCGTATGTTCTATTAACAGTGTAGCGAGTGTATCCACATAATCCAAGAGGTCGCGCTGTCTTATGTGTTTTTGCACTAGCTCTAACAGCGCGAGTTGTTTATGCTTTAAGATCTCATTATCTGGTGTCACTGTGAGATCAACCAAAGGAAACGCCTGTGTGTAGACGAACTGAGCGATGGCTGGAGAATCGAATAACTCCAACCAATTCATCGTGCCTGGGAACGGCGTTTCTTTTCCGTGATAAAAATGAATAGGTATTACTAGCGGTAACGTCTTATGTCCCGCATCTAAATGACGCTGCATGGCTGCAATAGCGTATCGAATCTGACGAAAGGCGATATAAGGATCGTAACTGCTTTGGTGCTCTACGACAATGTGGATGTACCCTAGCCCATCTTTTGTTTTCACAGAATACAATACGTCACTAAAATAAGCGCGGAGATCGTCGTCTAGAAAAGAGCCCGATTCTAACGTCAATGTACTTAAATCACACAATGATTTGAGTGATTCGGGTAAATGAACATCGAGAAAGGTTCGAGCGGTTTCCGGCACTGTTAGGAAGGCTTTGAATACCGCGTCGTGGGGAGTAGGACTCATGCTTCGCCGCTCCAATTGCTGTACTGACACAGCGCATCGATAAAAGGTTGTCGATTGAGTTGATACTCGATGACAACGTCATCCGACAAAATCCATTCTCTGATGGACGCTTCATAATCTTGCACGGCTTCATCCATATCCGGATTGTCTAAATAAGTGTGAAAGTCAGTACAGTAAGTTAATGCAATTTGCAATTGATGGAGAGGGGTAAATTGAGCAATTCGATAATTGATGGCCTGACAAGCTTTTTTAATGATCTCATTATTAGGATGAGAGCTGCACGTGACTCGAACCTGCTCCTTACTATTTACCCCAAAATCCACACAAGCCGGGCTATCAATAATCTCATTGAGATCAAGGAGTATGCTGTGATTGAGATGAAGGGACATAGCTGTGTTTACTGTATTTAGAATCTTTTGATGATTGTATCACATTTCTGTTGGCAGAAGAGTGAATCTCCGCATCCAGTATATTTGGGGGTTCAAGCGTGACGTTTCATCTGGAGGACGGGGTTAAAATGTGGTTAGGGGAATGTGGAGGGTACTTTAAAAACAACACTGTTACAATGTCACTAATGCTATATAAATAAAAACCGATATTTCTTTTTATTTATACAGAAATATCGGTTTTATGGTTAAATATCAATGGTTTACATTTAGTGGTTAGTTTTCACATCTTTTTGGATAATATCCAGTTCATCCGAAGATAATCCCGTCATTTCTATTACGAAGCTGCGATCCATTCCTGATTTTAGAAGTTTGAGAGCAAAATATTGGGTTTGCTCTGCCCTTCCCTGCTCTAGTCCTTCTTCTCGACCGCGTGACAGTCCTTGCTCAATACCTTGCTTGAGACCCTGTTGTCGACCACGCGCTTCTAATTGCTCTGCGATTGTCATGAATTTTTCCTCATGCTCCGGTACTTGTTCTGCGAGAGTTCTTACTAACGCCTCTAAATTCGAGGTCTCTCCTACTCTCACCAAGTATTCCATTAAAGAATCTAACTGTTTTTCCGTTAGATAATGCTCTAATAACAGTGTAACCACTGTATCTGCAAAATCCAATAGATCTCTTTGCCTCACATGTTTTTGGACCAGCTCTAATAAGGCGACTCGCTTGTGCTGGATGATCTCATCATCTGGTATCACTGTGACATCGACAAGGGGATAAGCCTGACTGTAAATGCTTTTCGCCAGATCTGGGTTATCAAATTCATCTAGCCAGTTCGTGCTGTATGGATAAGGGGACGTTTTTCCATGATAAAACAAAAGCGGTATGACGATAGGCAAGGTATCATGACCAGCATCCAGATGTTGTTGCATGGCCGCTATAGCGTACCGAGTCAATCGAAATCCCATATGTTTATCTGGGCTGCTTTGGTGCTCGATCAGTGCGTACACATACCCTGCCCCACTCTCTGTTTCCATGGAGTAGAGCACATCTGAGTAGTATGGAACCAGCGCTTCTTCCAAGAAAGACCCTGGTTGAAGTTGAAGGGTATTGAGATCACAAACTTGTTTGATTTGTTCTGGGAGATGCGCTTCCAGAAAATCTCGTGCCGTCTCCGGGACGGTAAGGAAGGACTTAAACAATCCATCGTGTATTGATTGTGGGGTTTTCATCTCATACTCTCACCGTTGATTGAGCTCTCATTATACACAACATCGCTAGGTTTTTGATATTCCGATAAGCTAAGGCTTTGAGCTTATCCTTCGGTGTGGTTTGTATTCTTCAATGGAATGACTGGCTTCATTTCTATTCCATTTTTTCTTTTGATTACGAGTAGCCAGTTCTTGTAATAACATCGCCTCTTTCATTATCCGCTTCGCTTGCTCACCTTGGTAATTTTCGCTCATTCTAGTCCCATTGTTTACCGGTTTCTAAGTGTTTCACGAAACATTCTATGTGACAATGCCTTAGCTCAGCGGTAGATTGAGCCTCTGAAATGATATCATAAACGGTGTCCTCTAATTCTTGTTTAGACTCGTATGGAACCTGTAGTCGATAATCATCCGAAGGGGTCTTTGTCATATCGTAATAAAAGGACCAGTCATGTTCGATATCTTCCCGAGTTTTCTTTTTCCCTCGTACAAACTTGCTATTGTTTTCTATACGCAGCCAAATCTCTAATGTCGCTATTTTACGCTTAGAGCGTGTCCCTGGTAATTGAGTTGAGGGGTGATTGTCTCGGCTCTGTTGCAAATACTTTAGACACCACAAGATATAGTGGTGTTAAAAGATCACAATATAACTACATATTGTATCGTAAACGCTATTTGCAACAGAGCCCTTTGAATTAATTGAAGTAAAGGGGGGGATATTTGATCAAATTACAGGGATAAAGACAACAAAATTTGGACAGTCTCTTGGCTAAAAACACCGTAGGTCAGTGGTATCCACCCTATGGACGATGCCAAACTTCTTGTTATGAACCTTTCAATCGTTCTTTGGCTAATCTCTGAGCCACTCGAATCACCGTTCTAGTGGACACACTGGTAAGCTTAGCAGTGTCGCTAATGCTCAGTTTATTGATAACTCTAAGTTGATAAATTTTTTCGTGAAGTTCAAAATTTGGTTGGCGTCCTCGATACTTGCCTTCTTCTTTTGCTTTCTTTATCCCCTCGGCCTGACGGCGGCGACGGTCCTGGTAATCTTTTCTTGCGATAGCGGCTAACATATCCATCATCATGCTATTTATTGCCTTGATCATCGATCCAGTAAATTCATCCGTAATTTGGGGTGAGAAAGCAATATGACTGGTTGGCAAATCTAGACTAATGACTTTGAGTTCTTTCTCGTACAGCATTTCTTTTAATGTAAACCAACTTTTTTCATCGAGGCGAGAAAGACGATCAATTTGCTCAATGATGATTGCATCACCAATTGCAGCATCATCAAGTAATCGAAGTAATTCAGGTCTTTGCAATGAAGCTCCTGATTTATTCTCAATATACCAACCAGCTACACGAAAGCCTTTTTGCTGTACAAATTGCTGTAATGTGCTTTGTGCACGTTTTGCATTTTGGTCAGTAGTTGATGCTCTTAGGTATCCAAAGATGTACATAGTTCTCTCAATGTGATATTTAAGTTATGATCCAATTAGGTGTGTCATATAGATTATGACAAATATGGATTTTATGTCAATTTTTACATATGACCTATGGGTATACCTATGTGATAGCACCTTTTGTTTCCTTTGTAACTAAGATAACTGGACTATCTAGGATATATGAGTTATCCTAGTTATCCTAGT
>NZ_JPJA01000099.1:0-22647 GCF_000733315.1 Vibrio sp. ER1A | reverse complement strand
TGTCGAGTAGACGACACTTGTTACCAAGTGTCGTCCCTCTAAGAACCCAGCGTGCAACTTTCACCGCACTAGGCTCAAGCCTTCACGAAGGCACCGATTGGCACCCAGCAACTTATAAAGCAGTGAGAGCAGGCTCATGCCAAGAGTTACGGCATTGCTTCTTTGATTTTCTCTTAGCCAAGTATTCTTGGTATTGAGGATCAAAAGGCGTAGCGGCACTCCTGATTTTCACATGTCTCTCTATTGGCACTTTAGCTATTTGAAACAGATTGAACTGGCAATCCATGTTCATAATCTTCTGCCAACCGTGAAATTGCCATTGACCTTGACGGTTGATGAAGTATTTAAGGGCTATCCAAGTTCTAGATTTTGTTGGATGACGCCTTTTAGCCCAGTGCCACAATGTATGGAATAGCTTGTGACCTACATATCCGAATACCTGTTTAGCCACGCAGTGTCGATAGTAATTCGACCAGCCCCGTAGTTTCGGATTTATCAATTTGATTAAATCGTTAACGGGGATAGTTGCGTGCTTTTTGATGAGTTCGCGCAAGTTACTCAAGAACAACAGAGTGTTGGATTTGCTCGGTTTAATGAGCAATTTTCCTTTGTACTTCCTATGGTTAAACCCTAGAAAATCAAAACCACGACTGATATGGGTAATGTGCGTTTTCTCTTCGGAGAGTGTTAAGCCTCTTGCTGCTAAGAAATCAGCAATCAACGGTTTGATATCGTTCTCCAGCACTTCCTTTGAAGCACAGGTGACGACGAAGTCGTCGGCGTATCCAATAAAGTTGGCTCTAGCACCCTTTTTAAGTGCGGTAGACTTTATGCGCTGCTCCAGACCTGCAAGAGTCATTAACATCAAGGTGGGGGATATAACTCCGCCTTGAGGTGTTCCTTCATCAGTACGATAGAACAGCCCTTTGTCCATAAAGCCAGACTTTAACCATTGTTCCAACATTCGTTTATCTACGGCAATGTTATTCATTAGCCATTGATGTCCAATCTTATCGAAACAGGCTTTGATGTCTCCCTCAAGAACCCATTGCGCGGATTTCTTCTGACTTAAACAGATGAAACACTGAGCAATTGCGTCAGCAGTACTTCTATTGGGTCTAAAACCGTAGCTATTGGGATCGGCAAGTGTTTCTGACACAGGCTCCAGTGCAAGAAGATGAAGTGCTTGCTGCGCTCTATCGACCATACACGGGATGCCAAGTGGTCTGAGCTTGCCGTTTTTCTTGGGGATGTAGATACGTTTGAGCGGTTTGGCTTGATAAGCTTTTCTGCTCAATTGATTGACTGCTTTCATGCGGCGCGTATCTGTGTTCCAGATGACGCCGTCAATTCCAGGCGTTTTACTGCCTTTATTTTGTGATACTCGCTTAACAGCAAGAAGCTTTGCTGAGCGCGAGTGAGTCAGTATCCACTGCAACGCTTTCGCTTTGCCGTGTTTACCTTCTCGTGTTGCCTTTGCAATACGCATCTGAAGCTTTAAAACATGGGACTCAATAGCTTTCCAGTTTATGGACTGCCACTGAACACAGTCAGGAGAGGCACTAATCTCTTTTGAAATCATCATTTGCGTTTCTCCTTGAATAAAGTTCTTCAAATTCTCTTGCAACGGAAGACCAGTCGGAAGTCAGCTCACTTTCGTGCCAGATAGGTATCTGTATCCGCATCGTTACAATGCAGCCTTCGCTTTTTCCAACATCCTCTACCTGCATCACTGTCGGTCGCAGAGACTTTCCCAGAGGGAGTGATACAGGCTTACCGTGTTCCGTATGTCGCGCGATGTCAGTGTAGATGCCCGCTATAGTGCGGAGAGTTCAACGATCACGAAAGAGCATGGGGCAATCTCTTTCCGACTCTCATGCCTTTTTGGCCACAGCGTATTAACCACTTCCGCTGATTCATCATATAACGCACCTTATGCGGATTCACTTATGTTCATCATGCTGACTACCTAGCACTCACCCGATTGTGGTTATCAGGAGGATCGTCCTCTCGCGATTTAGATCCCGACTGGTGCATGACCAGCCTTCGTTACATTGTCAGACTCGCTACTTTATTCAGAGTCCTAGGTTCATCTGGTGATACAGATGGTTCACTCGTTGAGCGGTGAACAGCGCTTCATACGACTTCACGTCGCACGCCCCATTCTTTGTTTGCGCCGATGACTGAACTACATCTGCAATCTATTTTACAATACATAAACTAATGGTTAGGCAAAAGAAAAGACCCAGCTCCTTTTCTTTCTTCGCTCTAAGTAGGCAGCGTATTTAGATAGTCCTGTCTAACGAATTCATAAATCGCGAAAAGCTTCTGATATCATCAAGCTCAAAATCTGATATGTGTGGATACCCCAACTTGGACAAAACGCGCACATAACCATCGATAAAATAGACTAGAACGCTACACATAAACAGGTAGTTTATTTGGTTGCGCTTAATCTCTTCGGTCGGGTGAGCCTTATGAGCAGTATTTACCTGCATTAATGAGTCGAAACCAGTGTGGGTATGGGAAGACCAAAACGAATATTTGTCACATACAAAAGTTGGGATGCCCAACTGCTGGCCTAACTCATGCCAACCACAAGGTTTCCATTCGTTTTTTCTCGATGCTTTGAAGCGATTAAGTTTAAGGCGCGAGGATAGCTCATCAATAATCTGTTGTTCTTCCTGAATTTTCGCTTCTAATTCTGGCGTTCCAACGATAGTTTTGTTCTTAGCCCTGTTCTTGTAACCGAGCAACGTATACCAATCAAGACGGTCTTTATCTAGTTCATCACCAAAATAGTGATAAGCAATAGTTACCAAGTTTTCATATGATACTCGTAAAAGTGCTATCACGCTTGAAGTATCATAGTAAGTGAACCCGTGTTCTACATGGTTTAGGTCTAGCTCGCTAATCATCAGCATTTCAGTAGTATTGAGATGCTTCAAAAACTTAATAGCTGCAACATTCATGAAGTAGTAATTATCATCGGCTTCGTTGATAAACTCGAAACCAGATTCAAAAATGTTACACGCAGTTCGATAAAACAATGCGTAGTCATCACTGCCAACCACCAAGTTTCTCCCGCTCATCAGGTCATATGCAGTTACATACAATAGCCCTATGAAGAATGACCGTCAATCGCCGCAAATAATTGTTATTTAAATTCTTATTTGTTTTGTGTTATTTCACAACTAACGATTGCATTACCAACTTGTAGTTACTTGATCGGCGTTGGGAACAGTAGTCTCCAGCTCAGTACTTGCCGAGTTGATCTACCTCGGAACTGCCCCTTTTCTTGTTAAAGCACTTACTCAGTGGCAGATTGTGCCACTGGAATCTCAGTACTTTTCCTCATGGCTGGCGGTTGGGAGGCAGTGCCAGAAAACTCCCAAGTCCTTCCATCCATTAACATTTCCAGTCAGAAATTAAGCCTGCATAATCATGCAAGCTTACTTGAAGCAACAAAGTACTAATGTACATAACTTAGATAACTCGACCGGAATGCATCTACCCTTCTAACATCTTTTCCTTACTTGTAGTGCAAAACGCAGAACAACTGTGTGTGATCTTTCACTCATTTATTTACTAAAAGATAGTTTCTCTGTAATTGTGGTCACATTTTCACCACCTTATATTTGCCACATAAATTTCTATTATAGATATTACTATTATAGAAATCGGAGGTAAGTATGATAATTGAAGGTGCTTCGGAACCACGTGAATTGAAAACGGAAAGCCTGACTGTGGACCTGGTAGTTGTCGGCGGTGGACTGTCTGGAGTTTGCGCAGCTATTGCAGCCGCTCGTAATGGAATGAAGGTCGTGCTCTTACAAGACAGGCCGGTTCTGGGAGGTAACGCTTCAAGTGAAGTGCGTTTGTGGATATTGGGTGCAACATCTCACGGTGGAAACAATAACCGCTGGGCAAGAGAAGGTGGCATTATTAATGAGCTACTGCTCGAAAATCAGTTCCGCAATCCGGGAGGCAATCCCGTTATCTTTGATTCGATTTTGCAAGATTGGGTAACAAGAGAATCCAATCTCAAGGTAATTCTCAATAGCTCTGTGTTCCATGCAGATACAGTTGATAACCATATCCAGTCAGTTCATGCGTTTAACTCTCAGAACAGCACTATGTATCAGGTCTCTGGTAAGTTCTTTGTGGATTCGAGCGGTGACGGTGTTCTTACTCATTTGTCGGGAGCTGCTTATCGAATGGGAGCAGAAGAAGCGGAGGAATTTAACGAGCCAATGGCCCCGGGCGATGATTACGGAAAGCTATTAGGTCACTCACTTTATTTCTATTCAAAAGATGTAGGCAAACCCGTTGATTACGTTGCTCCTGATTTTGCACTCAAAGATATTCCTTCTTTAATTCCACGCTATAAGAGCTTTAACGCGACAGATCAGGGCTGTTCGTTGTGGTGGATTGAATGGGGCGGACGCCTAGATACTATTCACGAGTCGGAAGATATAAAAACAGAACTACAAAAAGTAGTTTATGGCGTTTGGAACTACATCAAAAATTCAGGTGAATTCCCAGAAGCTGCTAATTTAGCCCTTGAGTGGGTTGGAACTATTCCGGGTAAACGTGAAAGCCGCCGTGCTGAAGGTGACTATATACTGAGACAGCGAGACATTGTTGAGCAGGTAGAACATGACGATAATGTCGCTCATGGTGGCTGGTCTATTGATCTCCACCCAGCAGATGGAGTGTACGGAGCTCAAGGAGGTTGTAACCAGTACCATGCTAAGGGCGTGTTTGGCATCCCTTACCGCTGCATGTATAGCAGAAACATCAGTAACCTCTTTATCAACGGCCGCTTATTGTCTGCTTCCCACGTTGCTTTTGGCAGCACTCGCGTGATGGCGACTTCAGCGGCGATAGGGCAAGTAATAGGTACCGCTGCTTCCGTTTGTGTTGAGAACGGATTAGCTCCTCGTGACCTGCTTGAACCCCACAGATTAAATCACTTAAAGCAGAGGCTATCATCTGCAGGCCATTATGTACCGAAGTTCAATGCGCTTGAACGCGAAAACTATGCAACTAAAGCAGATATAAAGGTTTCAAGTGAGCTATCTCTGCAATCATCTCCTCACAACGGTGAATGGAAAAAGCTGCAAGACAGCTATGCCCAGCTCATTCCACTATACGCAAATCAAAAAACGGTAATGACTGTGCCGGTAAAAGTCAGTAGTCCGACCGAACTTCGTGTTGAGATTCGCAAGTCAGAGAAAGCAGAGAATCATACTCCAGAGGTGTTGGTTGAGTGGCACAGCTTTTTACTCACTGAAGATGACTCAGAAGTGTCTATCCCATTTAGTCAGGGAGAAGAAGCGCAGTACATGTTTGTGTGCTTTATGCAAAACGAATTTGTTCAGATTGGTCTTTCTGATTTACTACTAACGGGCCTGATGTCAGTTAAACAAGGTGGGTTAGCGAAAGTAAGCACAACAGCCAGACAGGAAGCACCAGAGGGTTTAGGAGTCGACAGCTTTGATTTCTGGGTGCCAGAGCGCCGACCGGAAGGCAAAAATATCGCTTTTGAGATGACAACCCCTCTATTTAAGTACTCTAAGCAGAACCTAATATCAGGTGCCACTCGCCCTACATCCATGCCGAACGCGTGGGCAGCTGATATCGATGACATATCTCCGACAATCACATTAGATTGGCCTGAGGGTGAAGGAGTTTTGGCCAACAATCTAACTCTCTTCTTAGATTGTGATTATGACCATCCTTTAGAGAGTGTTCAGTATCTCCATAACGATCGAGTTATGCCACACTTGGTACATCAGTGTGAAGTGGTATGTGATGACTCGGTAATAACAAACGTGAAAGATAATCGCCAAGGTGTAATTAGCGTGAGCTTACCCGCTGGACGAGTGATAAACAGGTTGTCTATTAAGTTAACCAATTCACAAGGCCATCCGGTTTCCGTACTTGGTATCCGTGTGCAATAACGTGCCTCTACAAATAATAAAGGAATGACAATGAAAAACATGAAAAGTCTTGTTGCTTCGCTGACCCTCGCAGCGACGGCCTTTGGAACGGTCGCTGCAGAGAAAGAAATTACTTTCCTTAACTGGGTTACAGCTGAGCCTAGTAACCAACCTGTTGTACAAGGATTGATTGACCAAACAGGTGTTCCGGTGAAAGTTCTATCAAGCTCCTGGGGTGATATGCAGAAAAACGTATTCCTGCGTGTCAGAACAAAACAGAACCTGGATGTTTATCAAAGTTCTGCGAAATGGTTACCGACCTTTGCGCAGTTACCAAATTTGGTCGACTTTAATGAGGTGTACGGAAAAGAGTATCTGGAATCTATCATTTCTCCTGCGGTACTTGCTGCCGGTCAGTTTAAAGGCAAGCAGTACGGAATGCCGTGGAACACAGGTTCTATCGGTCTTGTTTCAAATAAGGCCGTACTTAACGGCGCGGGTGTTACAGACAGTCCTAAAACCATCAGTGAATTTGTAGCTGCCCTGGAGAAAGTTAAAGCCAGTAATCCTCAAAGTACACCTTATGCAATGATGACAAAAGGCAACAATCTGATTTCAAGCGACTTCCAGCTATGGCTTTGGGCTCATGGTGGCAGTATTTTTGATGACAACGAAAAGCTGACTATCAATTCAGATGCAACAGTTCAGACGCTTAACTTTATGAAAGATCTTATCGATAAGGACTTAGCTTCTCTGGATACCGACCGCGGTGCAGCTCGTCGTATGTTCGGACAAGGCAACGCGGCGTTCTACTTTGATGCTCCGGTTGCTCGTGGGTTTGCGCGAGATTTTAGTGGCCAGGGTGCAGATTACGACAAGTTTGTTTATCCGATAGAAGTGCCAGTAGTTAAGGAAGGTTTAACTCCACACTCTATGGAGTGGGGTCATCTACTGATCATGCTTAAAACCGATGCTGCTAAGAAAGACGGCAAAATCAGCAAAGACAGTGCTTCTGCTAAGTTTGTATCAGGCTTGACGATGAATGATAACGTGCAGCTTGACTACTTCACGTCGTCAGGTGCAATTCCAGTGACAGAAAGCGCTCGTAACAACCCTAAAGTCACCAAAGAGCAGTTCATCGTTGACTGGAACAACTCTCTGGGGCTACCGAAGCGTAATGAACTGTCTCCTCTGAAGAATAGCTCGAACTACATTGCAGTAGTGAGTGAAGAAGTTCAGTCAGTCATTCTGGGTAAGAAAGACGCTAAAACAGCAGCTGCTGATATGGAATCTCGTATTCAGCGCCTGATGAAATAAGGGGTCACCATGGATGTGGTTTCACAAAAACAGATAAAGATGAGTGAAAATATGAGTCGCAGACGGGGCAGTTTAAAGAAAGGAGACAGGCGGTTTGCATACCTGATTCTGATTCCTGCGATGACAGCTTTTCTGGTCATGGTGGCTTATCCGTTTGTTGATGCCATGTCCATGGCATTCTATCAGTACACCATTTATGACATGGAGCCGACCTTTATTGGCTTCGACAACTTTATCACCATTTTGACAGACCCGTATGTACTGGGCTCATGGGTAACAACGGCTATATTTGTAGTCGGAACTACCTTGCTGACGATGTTTTTAGGGTTGGCGTGGGCGCTTCTGATGTACCAGGACTTTAAAGGTCGCGGCGTGCTCAGAACCATGACGCTATTACCGTGGATTCTTCCAAGTACTGTTAGTGCATTTATCTGGGCATGGATGCTAAATGGTAAATACGGCATTGTGAACGTGATGCTGATGGGGACGGGGTTAACGGACTCTCCAATCCAGTTTTTGTCAGAAGATATGGGCGCGATGGCTGCGGTTATCCTGACCCGTGCATGGATATCGATACCGCTGTTTATGTCTTTCTTCCTGGCAGGTTTGCAAGGAATGGACTATCAGCAGATTGAAGCTGCGAGGATAGATGGTGCCGGTAACTTAAGAATCGTGAAAAGGCTTATATTGCCTCATCTAAAACCGGTGTTCCTTGTCACGGGTGCTTTAGGGATGATTGGTAACTTACAGCAGTTCGACATTATCTATGCCTTGACAGGGGGAGGACCAGTACGCGCTACATCGGTTCTTTCTATCGAGGTATTCCGTCAGGCGTTTGAGAATTGGGATCTGGGCATGGCGTCAGCAATTGGTGTGCTCTGGGTGTTTACTTTAATGCCTATTGTTGTCTTCTATTTACGTAGTCTGTTTAAGGAGGACTAACGCATGTTTGAGTTACGCTCCTGGAAAGCAAAAGTCGGCTTTGTCGCTATGTTAATCACCATTGCTTTCTTTCTGTTTTTTCCGGTGTATTGGGCCTTTATCAGTGCTTTCAAAGGAAATCAGGAACTCTATCGTTTAGATCCGACTTTGATACCGTTGGATATCTATTGGGGGCATTTCGTGTCTGCAGTTGTCGATGGCAACATCCTGCTTCAGCTGAAGAATAGCCTTTTGACTTCAACGTCTTCAGCATTGCTAAATGCAACGTTGGCAGCATTAGCCGGATATAGCTTTGCCAAGTTTGAATATCCAGCTAAAAAGCCGTTGATGCTTTTAATACTTTCGGCACAAATGTTCCCGTTTGGTGTGTTGTTGATAAGTATTTATCCAATGTTACAGGCTGTAAATCTGCTGGATACCAAATTGGGCTTAACAATTTCATATATTGTTTTTGCTCTGCCTGTGAGTACCTATATGATGTACAGCTACTTCAAGCAAGTTCCTAACGAGTTAATTGAAGCAGCCAAAGTAGATGGTGCAAGCAATATGAAGATTTTCCGACGTATTGTTATGCCTATTTCCTTCCCGGCATTTATCACTGTAACGCTATACGCATTTATGTGGTCCTGGAATGATCTACTTTATTCAATGACGCTAGTTACCTCGGAAGAGAACAGAACAATTGGCCCTGGTTTGTTGCTTCGTTATATCAACGAGAACAACGCCGACTGGGGTGGTGCAATGGCGGCATCATTTTTAGCTGCGGCACCTGTTGTCCTGGTATTTGCTGTTTTGCAAAAACAGTTTATCGGTGGTGTTACATCCGGTGCAGTGAAATAAGGAGTGTATTTTGTCTTCGCAACCTAATCAGAGCTTAATAGATGGTATTCGTTGTTTTCAGGAACTGACGACCAGTGATCGACCTTTGGGCAACAAAGAGTTAGCCGAAAAGCTCGATATCAATATGGTCAAGGTTAATCGACTGCTTAGAACATTAAAATCTATAGGGATGGCGGAGCAAGATTCTCAGAAGAAATATATGCCAGGACCGGCAGTACACCTATTAGCAGCTCAGAGCTTTCATAGTTCTGCGCTGTTCAGAGCCGCGACAAATGTAGCAATAAATACCAGCTACGATGATCGCACTCTGGCGATAGGTGTACTTTGGAACGATTCAGTGGTGTTTATGTATCACGCAACAGCCGAGCAGAATCCTGCTCAGGGGCTAGGTGGTTACCATATTTACCATGTGTCTCAATCTTCCATCGGTCAGGTGCTTTTGGCTGAGTTTAGTGATGAAGAAATTCAAGAAAGAATTGCTCACTGGGAGCCAGACCAAAAGGCAGAAATATTAAGCAGAGTCGATGAAATACGTCGGGGTGGCTATGTATGTCACTACGATGATGTCGGCATAATTAACAATATAGGCAGTGTTTTCTCGGTTGGAGGCGCTAAAGCGGGTATCGCTTTTACAGACTTCCATATCTCTTCGGAGGACCTGGAAATCTACGTAGATCAGTTAAGAACACTGATCGATGCGATAGAGAAGCATGCTTGAAGTAGGCACGGAGATTAGCAATGGCTGATGTACGTTTAAAATCAGTAGTAAAGCGTTATGGTCAAACTCAGACGATACACGGTGTTGACCTTAATATTAGAAATGGTGAGTTCGTTGTATTTGTAGGCCCGTCGGGCTGTGGTAAGTCCACATTATTGAGAATGATCGCGGGATTAGAGGAGGTCACCGAAGGCGACATCTTTATTGACAATCAGTGTGTGACTGATGCGCAGCCAAGTGAACGTGGTATCGCAATGGTATTCCAATCTTATGCGCTATATCCACATATGACTGTACGCGAGAATATGAGCTTTGGACTAGAGGTTGCGGGAGAGTCTAAAGAGAATATTGAGCTAAGAGTGAATGAAGCAGCATCTATCCTCAAGTTAGGTGAACTATTGGATAGAAAGCCTAAACAGTTATCCGGTGGTCAAAGGCAACGAGTGGCGATTGGCCGCACGATTGTAAGAAAACCTAAGGTGTTTTTGTTTGATGAACCCCTATCAAATCTGGATGCTGAGCTTCGCGTACAGATGCGGATTGAGATCTCCAAGTTGCACGAAAATCTGGGTAACACCATGATATACGTGACTCACGATCAAGTAGAAGCCATGACCATGGCAGACAAAATTGTTGTGCTAAAAGATGGTCGGGTAGAGCAGGTGGGCTCGCCACTGGAGCTCTATCACAAACCAGACAACAAATTTGTTGCCGGGTTTATAGGTTCACCAAAAATGAATTTCGTGCCAGTAGAGGTAACCAAAAGTAGCTCTGAAAGCGTTACTCTGGAGCTACCGGGTTCTGAAGAAATTACGGTTGATTTTGACGGAACGTTAGTTTCTGAAGGTCAAAAGCTAGAGCTCGGTATCCGACCAGAGCACTTTTTCACAGGTAAAGGCGGTGATGTTGAAATCGATCTATGCGCCGATGTTGTAGAGAAGCTAGGTGGCACTACCTACGTGTACGGGGATCTCGATTCAACCCAGATGATCATTGAAGTGGATGGTGAAGAGCAAATCAAAAAAGGTAGCTTAACTAAATTCAGCTTTAATAAAGATCGTATACATCTGTTTTTGAAGGATGAGTCTGCATTACCGAGACATGTAAAGGCGGAGTATGTAGAAGAGGTTGTGAGCTAACATTGATAGAATCAATTAAATCACCCTAACTCAATTAGATCGTATTAAACCACCGCCTCTGGCGGTGTTATTTAATAAGACTTCGTCTTTCCGACATACAGCAATATGTGATGTGTATGTTTCGAAATTGGTGTCAGCTAATTTTGGCAAGATATCTATGTTTACATATTCTGCACAAAATTTTGCATAAAGTGAATATGATACATCAGATCGAGGATGCACATTTTTGTCCAATTCCTTGCACGGACGGCACCGTATCAAACGATGCCACTAAGGTTTTTGTAATATCAAAAGTTATCCGTGAATAGCTAATTTAGCAAAGGCGCTGACAAACTTCTGCCCAAAACTTTGCTGACGGAGTAGTACAACGTAGCGCGGTTCTGCCCCGAAATATCCCAGCGAAGCTTAAGGTTTGTTTGTAGCAGTCATCGCAATAATATTCTTTGGAAATACTTCACATTCTACTTCCGAACGGTAATCTTTTGCTACTTGGGTAACAACTTCATTGATATGCGAATACTGTTTTGAGAAAGGAGGCCAATAGTCTCCAAAACCAAGAGCATCGTTTATAACCAAAACTTGTCCATCGCATTTGGTTCCTGCGCCAATTCCAATAGTTGGGATTGGGAGCTCATTTGTAATTTGGCACGCGAGTTCATGAGGAATATGCTCAAGAACCAGCATAAAGGCTCCTGCCTCATGAATTTTTTTAGCATCATGTTTGACTCTCTCTGCTTCGATGGTAGTGTCACCTACCTTTCTAAAGCTTTTTGCTGTTTGAGGAGTTAGTCCTGTATGGCCGACCACTGGAACATCGTTTGCCACCAAATGAGAGATTACCTCAACCTTGGCTCCCTCTAACTTAATACTGTCAGCACCAGCACTAAGTAAACGCTTCGCATTGCTCAAGGCGGTATCTGGATCTTTATCGGTTAGTGTCAAAAGTTCCACCTTTGGCGTTTTGATATTCTCCTGTCTTTATTAGACTTAAACCTAGACACATCAATGGATCCAGTCTAATCCCTCAAGATCTAGTCTAATCCAGCTTATATGTCATCCTTAGTACTTTCCTACATGTGCTTGACCAAACGGTCTTGGTGGCGCGGTGATGCCTTGCGCAGACAGTTCGTTGGACAAGGGATTGGATGTGCTGGCTGCGACGCCGTTTGAAATGATGTCAAGGATTTGGTTGGATGAAGACGTTTGCACGTTGGTGGCATTGAGGTTCTGCTCGTATTCTTCTGCTTTTAATGGATCAAGCGGAAACCCTTCCAAAAAGACAATGTTGACCACCGCTCCTGGGTTGATTTCGACAATGGGGTGATACATTTCTGCGAGACCGATGTAGTAGTCGGAGAGCTTTGAACCGACGCTGGAGGTCGCATTACCCAGCAGGTTTAATCCTGCATTTTCTGCCGATAACGTTTGAGTTGAACCCAAGGCTGAGGTTGAGGTGGTTTGAGAAAGTGCGGCGCCTGTTTGGCCAATGCCAGTCAGAATGCCGGCAACGCCAGCCATTTGCACGATTTCGCCATTTTTCAAAATGGTGGTACCACGAATACCGTTGCGCCCAAAATTAAAGGCGGTGGCTTTAACTGGGACATCTAAGATTTCACCGTTGTCAAGGATACAGCTCATTCGGTTAGTACGTACAATGCCACGGCTGGAGGAGATTTCTCCATACGCCGATGCGGTGATGGTGCAATCGTTTAATTGTGATGATTTTCCATTGGGCAGCACGCCGTCATTCACAGTTTGAAAGACCATAGGGGTGGTGTCCCCTTGTCCCAAGACGCCAGCATTGGTGTCAGCGCCTCCCGTCACCACGGCGGTGACAAAAGTGCCCGTCGGGACGTAGTTCTCTATGGTGCGGCGGTAGGTGTCTTCATCACGGTCCCAGTTAAAGGTGAAGCTGTGAAATGCTTCGGTGCGAAACGCGGGAGATTGCGACGGCGAATAACTCATCTCTTTGATATTAGGATTATCATTTGAGAGAGGAGTGGGTCTGGGTGGCAGCTTTTGGGCACCAAAGGTTTCGCTTTGATTGACGGTGTCATACTGTGGCTGAGCATGAGAGACCACCGTGGCCTGTGTTTCTTGACGGGATTGTAGTTGGGTTTCTAACTGGTCGATTTGAGCTTGGAGCGCACGTTCCTTGTCTTGTGTCTCTTCTCGTACTTTTTGTTCCACCAATCTCGCCGTCTCTTTTTGCGCTTTTTCAATTTGAGATTGCGTCCTGTCTTGAAGGCTTGCTAGCGTTTTCTCAAGGGTTGTCATGGCCGTTTTCATGTCTGCTAAGGTCTGTTGTTGGGCAGAGAGGGCGGATTGGTTGTCTTTTTCAGTGAAGTCGGCCTCAATGATGTTGCCAAACTCTTGTGGTGGTTGGATAGACGGTGTGGACGTCGGTTTTTTTGTTACCCAGTAAATACCGACCATGGCTAACGTCAGCAGAGTTAATGCCACCGTGGTGATGATTTTATTGCGAGATTGAGTGTGAGTATTGATCTCCCCACCTTGCTCAAACTCCCCTTCTGCATCGCGAAATAGGCGTTGTTTGATTTTATCGAACATCTTGCGCGCCTCCTCCCGTCACCACATAAAGATGTGTCTGTGCGCCAGGTTTCAGTTCAACCTCATCCAGCGATGCGCTTCGAGCGGCGTAGCTGTAAAACTGCGCTGTCGTGAGCGTGATGGGTTGGTCACTGGCGTTTTTCACCAAGTAGATGATGCCGGAGTAGTCTTTACCAACAAACACGGTTTGAGGGATCACCGGCATTGGTGAGGTGTCTTTGGGTAGCGTGTTGGGATCCACAGGGTGTACGCTAAACCCAGAGATTGGTGTGCGATCGCGTTGCCAGAGCATCATAGATTTGGTGAACGCGGCGATGGCTGAAGGGTAGTCAAAATGGCGCTCAAAGACGCTTGGCTCATCAAGATAACGCTGGCTAGGCACAAATTCAGTGACAATCGCCGGTGTTTTTTGGGGAGTGATAAAAAGTGCGAAAACACGACCTTTTTGAGTGAGAACGTGGGCGGTAAACGGGATGGCCAAATTGATTTTCATCGAAATAGAGCCGGTTTTATCTTGAGGATTGCCAGTGGCGGTACAAAAACCATCGGGGCAGACGAGGTTAATAATGTGGTCGCCTTTGACCATGAGTCGGTTGATGTTCAGCGACGATAAACTGATGGGGATGGTATCGCCATCGTTAAAGGGGAAGCTGGCTTTGGCGACATTATCCGCTAATGCCTCGGCACTCAGGCTAGCGAAAAGCAGTAGCATGAACCAAAAACGTAAGATCATGGGGTTACCTTTTTTCTGTGTGGGTGAGAGAAGGGCGTGAATTATTTCACGGTGGTTTCCTTGGTGATGCCAATCAGTTCAATGACGCCATTGTCATAGCCCATTTGAACGAGGTAAGTGATGGCTTCTGTGGGTAGTGTTCGGTCACCAACGGATTTTGTGACGTGCCCACGTTGTTTTACTTGTAATCGTTCCACCGAGACTTCGGTGCCTTCTGGGAGTGGATCAAAGTGACTGGCAATGTTGCCGTCTTGAATGGTTTGGGCTTCTTTGGCAAGTAAGGGCTGAATTTGAGGCCATTGTTTTGGAGGAACGTAATCCAGCAGCTTGCCATACTGACGAGAGACGTTGGCGGGCGTGACGTTCAACTTTAAGTACAAAAAGTAGTCCGCCATCATACTCAAATACGCACCGTCAACGTGACTGTCTGAAACGGTGAAGGATTTTGAAATGGTGGGTGGCACCAAGGTTCGACTTTTTTGTTGGATGGCGAAGGTGAGACCCACGCCAAGTATTACACTGACCACAATCATGGCCAGAAGGGCAAACACCAAGATCATATTCAATAGCTTACTCAGTGCGAGGGTGTCTTTTTTAAACGTGGCATCCATGGGGTATCTCCTTCTTATGAGAGCCAATAGCGCCGCTCTGATGCTGGAGTGCGTTTGAAGAAACGACGGTTAATTTGAGGGTTACCCCACCAATAGATGGAAAGGGCGATGATGTTGTGGCCATATTGCACCTTGATACGTCTTAGTAGCAGGAACCATGTGGCCGCAAGAATGAATCCGACAATTTGATGTTTGGCAATAAAGAACACGGCAAACAATATAAACGCTGGGAGTACTTCGTCTCTGGGCAACCCAACAATGCGTTTGCCGTGGTTAAGATGTTTAGGGATGCGGAAAAACAGAGTTGGGTCTTCCATGTCATTCTCCTTATGGTTTACGCCAGTCCGACAAGAGGTTTAACCACTTCCCAGAAAATCATGCCAGCCGTAAAACCCCCGACGGCGCCCATCCAGTTTCGAGTCATGAAACCACCGGCTGCAGCGCCAATAGCACCGACAGCTAAAATACCATTTTCAACCGCCGAGCCGTCGCCAGCCGTTTCTTTGATGGTGGTTTTGGCCCCACTGAATAAATCTGCGGCGAAAGCAGGGTGCAATATCGTGAGTGTTATTAGAAAGGCGCTGAAAACGAGCGCGTTTTTATAAGAGGATGAGGTGTTTTTCATCGTAGTTTCCTTGTGTTGTCCCGAGGTTTAGGGAGATATTGAGTGTAAAAAAGGGTGCCAATAGACAGTAAAGGCACCCGTAGAATCAGAGCGCAGAAGTGCGCTCTAGCATGGTTTCATCGCAGTTTCAGTCACGATTGAAATGGATAATATTGTTGCTCTGAGTGAGAGTTAGCGTGTCGCGTCGTGAAGTTGGGTAAAGGGGTGGTAAGGATAAATAGTATGGGCATCTTCGAAGCTCACGCTTTTGATTTTTCTTTCTTGCAATTTCATCAAATGATGGTGAGTTAATTGTCCTTTCTGAAAGTGGCAATAAAGGTGTTGGTGTTGAATTCGAGGTTGGCTGAGCAGTTCGCTTAACATTGAAAGCGTCTCAATGTGTATTAAATAAGCCATGATTTTCCTCGTCAGTATCAGATAGATTAGAGTAATGCTCGAAAGCATCTAAAAGATGTTTTCTTTTGATAAATCGAGTCCAAGAACGTTCTGTCAAATGACACTTTCGCTCTCTTTGGCGGTGTCGTTTTCGATGCCGACCACAGATTTTTAGGTTCGATAGCGTTATCTCTGGCGGTTCGGTTGTGCGTCGTAATTGTGGTGTGTGGATTTTGAGTACATCAAAAGTATTACTAAGACGAGAGGGAAACGTTCCATTTGGCGACTCTACCAATGCAGCAAATAGTGTGTTGGTTCTAATTTGGCCATAGTGTTGGACCTGTTTGATCGTCACATCAGAGATTAAGGTTTGGCCGAGGCATTGAGTAGGGTCTAGGACAGAGGTTTTTGCAAAGATAATTGCTAACATCATTGGCTCCTATTCATTTGGGAGTATTTCCTTTGTGCTTTAAAAAAAACACAAAGGAAAGAGCACTAATAAAGTGCTCGTTCCCCGTTATATGGGCTTGTGAGTACCTAACGGTGGAGACTCGTGGTGTACGCCTAGCTTGCCGACTAGGTGTCCTTGACATATTCCCGACCCTGACGGTATCGGCCAGCGCCTGTCCCTATCTCTTTTCAGATTGGCGCTCACATGCTCGTTATTTGGTTTAGGTTAGATTAAGGTCTATCCCAGCCCGCGAAGCCACGTCCTTTGACCATATTGTGTTTTTGATGTGCGCACATACAGCCCACGAACGACACATCAAAAACTAAAACTGTTTTTTATAGCGTCCAATCAGGGAAGCGTTTGAGGTGATCTTCTAGTCGAAGCTTCGCCTCTCGTTTTTTCGCTCGCTCTGAACGCTTAGCGGATTCGGTCAAAATTTGGTTTGCTTCTGCTGAAATATCAAAAGCGATGCCTGTTTCCGTATCCGAGCCCCGAGTAATGCGTTTGGATTTCAAATCTCTATACCGCCATTTACTTACGTTCTATTTATGAAACCATTCTAGAGACGTTACCAAGGGTTGTTTTGTCATTGGTCACTAGAATGCGGTTGTGCATCTAAGGGTTATAAACCTTAGTGCAATACTGTTCTTGTGATCAGTACTTGGCGGTATAATAAACGATTGAGCCTGTCATGTAAACTTAAGGTTATTTTTTTTGCATCAAAAAACCTTTGATTTTCGAAATGAAACCAAAAGGTTTTTGATAATGATGGAGAATAAGAAAGAATTGGTTATGATGAATTTATAAAATGAACTCGATTGCAGAGCGAATCAAACATTTAAGAAAACAGGCCAAATTAACCCAGAGAGAACTTGGTCGAAAGATTGGAGTAACACCAGTAACTATCTCAAAATGGGAGTTAGAGAGTGCGCACCCCAAATCCCATAGCTTATTGAAGTTATGTGAACTTTTTGGCGTGGATATTGAGTGGTTAACTTACGGTCGAAAGACAACAGTAAATTTTGGCATTCAGCATATGAGTAGTGATGAATTGCTGACAGTACCATATTTTGAGGATGTAGAAGCTGCAGCTGGTGAAGGGTGTGAAATTTTACAGGAACGTGCGGATTTAGACTTGGTAATACCTAAAAGCTTTTTTAGTACTAAGATTAGTAGTTCCTTGTTGGGACTGAAAGTTCGTGGTGATAGCATGGAGCCAGAGTTCAAAGACGGTTCAATTATATGTATAGATATAGATAATACTAGGGCAATTGATGGAAGAACCTATGTGGTAAACCATGAAGGTATGTTGAGAGTAAAGTTTATAGAGAATACGCCTCAAGGCATACTATTAAGGAGCTTTAACCCTAACTACCAAGATAGACTGGTGCTTTCTCATGAGAAATTTTGTATTGTCGGTACGGTCGTATTACAACTTTCATTTTATTAACAAAACTTTTAGTTAATTTAGGGTGTGTGCTGGAAATTTTAGAAATCAAGTAGTAAAATGAGTGCAAGTTGAAAATGAAAAGTGCATTACATAGCACGCTACTACATAGTATTTTATGTAGTGTATTTTTTTCGATGAGAGTGTGTTGAGGGTGGTACCTTGACTAAATAGCATTCGCAAAAAAAGCGCCTATCCAGCAGAGGGCGCTTTTTTTGTATGTAAAAATCAAGGGCTTGATCTTTGTGATCATTTGAATTAGATTTGATAAATAGTCTCGGCCACCAACTGAGAACCATAATAATCTGCTGGAATCAAAATATGACTTTTCAAAACCAATGTATCAGTTTGATACATTCTAGACACAGAATCCGTTACTTAAGCCCTTCTAGACTCTCAGGATTGAGAGTTTCTAGCGCTTTGTGTGACAAGGATGTGTCTCATGGTCTTATCTGAAGATACTTGTCTAACCAAAGCTCAACAACGCAAGGTTTACGACAAGCAGTATCGAGCTTCCCGTAAGGCGCGTAAGCGCGAGCTGGTTGATATGCATCAAACGGTTCTTGATGCCGAACATGCTCGCAAGCCAGGTTCATCTGTCGAAATTGGCTTCAGAGCAAAGCGCATTAACCGTAGTGGAGAGTGTAAGAATCTTCCTTATGAGTATGCTTATATCCTTAAAGCTTGTGAAGAGTTCATTGATAACCCTAAACGTTTCCCGTCACTACAAACGAATGATGGCCAAGCGGTCAATAACATCCAGTGTCGTCGCTTGATTGCCAGAGTTATGGCCACAATGCTTCCTTATACGGATTTAATTGGTGGGCGTGTTGGTGAAGCCAACAAAGCTCACTTCGATACCATCAGTTATGATTTCCTCCAGGAAGAGCATGCGCTTCGTTTTGGCGAGTACATCTCACCTAAATCTTTTGCTAAGGCGATCAAGTATCTAGAGAACGCCGGCTACTTGCTTGCTGAACGCGTCAATGTGTGTGTCGATGCTATTGAAGGGACTTTCCGTAGTGCGGCTTCTTTTAAGCAATTTACGCAAGCATTCTTTGATGACTTAAAGGTGCAACGTTACCCAAACATCAATGAACTTATTAGAGCGACACGTGAACGCAAAATCAAACAAGGATTAAGCTTCAAGTGGATATCGAGCCAACGTATTCGTAATCGTGTCTGCGAGATATACAACGCGACAAAACTGAATACGGTGGCCGATTCACTCGCTCGTAGCTTCATGGACCTTAAACAGCAACCTCACCCCTACCAAGTTCCTATCTAATTTTTTCATTATATCCGCGTGAGCGGAGGCATTCGCACGCCTAAAGAAAATAAAAAGTGATATTGTCCGCAGTTTTATAGGACATATAACTAAGAGTTGGCCATAAGTCGGTACTCGATCTTTTAAAGAACGTTCAACAGCTTACTCTTTTCCAAAAAGGAGTGCAAAAAAGCAGAATAAAAAAATAGAACAAAGGATGGATGCACTCTTGGATACCTTCGGTAGTAAAACTTTCAGTATTAAAATCAAGATATTTATAAAGGTCGAGTGCTGCCTGCTATATGACGATAGTCATGTAGAGACAGTACTGACCCACCGAAACGAAGTGAAGGTTGCTCTTCGACCCTTAAAAAGAATAAAGAAGTATAAGGTTGTCGCTTACGCTCCACTAAAAGACAACGCGATTCGGTTAGATTTTCTACCGAAAATCATCGCGTAACGTTCGCTAGCATCGCGCCAAACTCTCCCTGTCTAACGCTCTTAACTAACGTGGACCGATACTGCTAAAACATCATTAAAACGTAACTACATCGACCACAAAAGCCGCTTCGCGGGTCTAGCAGGAAGAAGGGCAAATTTCATGCCGATATTTGAAAGTGGCAAAGTTGAGAGGATCTTTTTTGATCGAACTGATCAGGTCTTAATCAGTAGGCCCTCCGCCAGATGAAACGCAACACCTCACCCTCTAGGCAGCATTTAGGTGCTGCATAAATATATCGTAAGGTGAATAAAAACCTAAGCTCTCTCGACCGCGAGTATTCAAAATGTGTTCTATTCTCGCCAGCTCTTCATCACTCACGTCGTCAAAGTCAGTGCCTTTGGGCAAGAAGCGACGAATTAACCCATTTGTGTGTTCGTTCAGACCTCGCTCCCATGAACTATACGGTTTCGCAAAGTAAAAGTCTGCCCCTGTTATCTTAGCAATCTCCTCATGACCGGCAAACTCTGTTCCATTGTCCGACGTGATAGTCTTAAAGTCGTAGAACGTTGACCGATGAACGTCTTTAAATCCTTCTATGACGGCTTCCGCTGACTTGCTTTTCAGTCTTCTTATCGTCACCACTTTGCAAGCTTTATCGACAATTGTCAGTAGCTGAGATTTGTGATTTTTGCCCACGATAGTGTCAATCTCTACATGGCCGATTTCTGTTTTTTCATCGGCTATGGCAGGCCGTTCGCTGATATCCACTCGGTTCTTAATCGTTGAACGTACTGTCCCTGAACGCTTGTAGGGCTTGCCTCTACGAGGTAAATCTTTACGTAGCGACTCGCCTTGCTCTTCAAGGTGCTCGATGTAGCGATACAACGTATTCTCACTGACGTGAGTTTGATGTTTCAGAGCTAGCTCCCCACTGACGACGTTGGGAGAAGTATGATTGGCTAAGCTTTGCCTTAGGTAACCATCAACAAAAGAGTCTATGCTTTTGAAAGCCTTTGATTTGCTGGCTTCTGTTCTTCTCGCCTTAGCCAGTTTGTCGGCAGCGCGTGAACAATACAATCCATTAAACTCATCGGGAGTATTACGCTTCAGCTCCCTTGAAACTGCAGATGGGCTTCGTTCCAGTTCTCTGGCAATGGCTCTTATTGATACGTGTTGGGGTCTAAGGTGCAACGGAACGAAAAACTATGATAAGGGTTCGGCAGTGTCCCGTGCTACATCCCGCAATGGTCTCAGCTCTCCGTTTTTTACTTCTTTCGGAATGGTAAACGTGTACTTGCCATTCATATTTATGTGACTGAAAAGTAAAGGTAATGCTCGGCTTAAGTCGTCTGGATCGATCTTCATCCCTTCTTGTTGAAGTTGGTCAACCACTTGCTGCATGTACAAAGCATTCCAATAGACGATCACATTGAGCATAAGTCCCAAGGCTCCCAGTTGATCCTCCTGACCCTCTCTGTATTTCTGCCTTATTTCCCCACGACGTCCATGAAAAACCTCCCTGGCTAAATTATGTCTTCCTTCAACCCTATTTAGCTGCTTTAGAATCATACGCCTTTTTTCTATGTCATCGATGTAAGTTAAAAGATGAATAGTTTTGTCTATTCGTCCAATCTCAGCAATAGCCTTAGCTAAAGAGCTTTGATTACTGCCTGATTGTAAAACCCTCATCGCATCCCTGGCGGATAACTTACCCAACTGAAGAGAGCCAATAAAACGTAAGATATCTTCCCATTGGGGCGTAATCTTATTCAACCTGATCCGGTTGGTAGATACCGCATTAAGCTCTCCGTAATCTGCTTCAGGGTCAACTCTCCATAAACGTTGACCACCCAAATCAGCCAGCCTCGGACTAAATCGGTAGCCTAATAATCGGAACAAACCAAAAACAACATCACTGTAGGAACCTGTATCCGTCATAATTTCAGAAGGTTGAATATCTGTTTGTTGTTCAAGAACTAAAGCTAATAAGCTTAGGCTGTCTTTCAACGTTCCCGGTACGGGAATATCATTTAAACCAACTAACTTATCTGACAAGAGATTATTCCAAGTTACCCCTTTTCTTTGAGGAAAGTACTTGGGATTGGGACCTGCATAAAGCGTCTTTACGGCAACAATAAACCTCAATCCATCTGCAGCGGCCATCGTTCCATCTCCCCATGATTTGACAATCGGCAGTTCGTTATAAGCATTGACGAGTATGGTATTCGCTTTTGTGATCGTTTCATCTCGAATGTAGTTCTGGGATACCCATGATAGTCTATCTCTCTTTAAAGCTCTTACATCTGGCTGAATCAATGGTTCAAAGCCAGTATTGCAAGCTTCTGCCATAAGCACCGCGCATAAGCTAATATCAATATCGTCTGCTCTTGCTGATTTTTCGGAGATATGTGTCAGAGCTTCAGTGAAGTGTGTTCTGTTTGCCACTTCCAATATCAATTCCGGTAGCTCAATACGAGGCAGCCTTTTACTGAATAACTTTCTAAGATGTTCTAGAGAAGGCGGTTCTTCGTCTTTCTCCAACGGAGTGAGCTTGAGGCGTTCATCTTCTATCGTAATATCAGGATTTAAATGAAACCTTTGAGCGACAGCTCGGTAAGTGCTGTCCAGTTCAGACACTAAGTTTTGTAGTGTTGTTGCTGGATCCATTGAAATACCAAGCGCTCGACATACCATGGGCTTGCTTTGATGCCATTCGTCACCAGTTAGCAGATCTTTTTGAGGATCAGCATACCGCCAACTTGGTTCAATAAAAATATCTCGTCGTTTCAGCGCTTTAAGGACATTATCAACGGTACTAAAGGTATAGGCGTGAAAGTTAAAAGTCTGTCCATTTTTCCCCATAACTAAGGGCATCCATCGCTTACTCACAGACTCTAACGGCGCTGAACTTTTCACTTTCCTACGTACCATATTGGAAGACATCCAATCTAAAGCTTCTAATACTTGTTTGGCTCCTGCATTACCTTGAAATTGTACTTGAGCTAATAATTTAGGGAGGAATATACGGAGAGTTCGATACTTTTCGTCTAGTTCTTGGAAAAACACTTTATCGTGAGGGCGTGTTAGCTCTGTTACTTTACTGACGGCTCCTGAGATTTGTTGTGGTGAGAGCTGAGCAAAAATTGCCGCTCGAAGCTCACTTTCAGGCACCGAGTCATCAAGAACGAGCTGACCTAGCTTCGCTAGTTGTAAGGCCGCATCAT
>NZ_JPJA01000098.1:0-68340 GCF_000733315.1 Vibrio sp. ER1A | reverse complement strand
TATAACGCAAAAGTGACGTTTTATTAGAACAGTTATTATTGCTAGAATTTATGCAACATCAGTTATAGGTATTTCTTTTAACCAACATTGAAGATGCCTATAACTCCTCTTAGATATATTCACCCGCGCTGTTATCATGTTAATAACGGATATCGTTGAGTGCTGTTCAATTTTGGATTGTTGACCTTAATTCAACATCTAAAACCCAGTTCCTACTTGAAAATAGATTGCATTGTCATCTCTACTGGTAGCAATATCAACCCCTGAATGCAAGCCATATCGCCTTGCCATCAGGTACCGGAAACCAACCCCGTAAGCATATTGAATATCATCAGAAAAGAGCCCACTGGTTGATGACGATGCCGCCCCCCCTCCTCCAAAGGTAAGTAACGACCAACGAGGTGTCATTTTCCAAGTTAACTGAGCCTCGACGCTTGCCGTGACATTACCTTGATATCGATTACGAGGGATCCCTCTTAAATCAATGAATGGGTATGCTGGAGGCGGTAAGAAACGCTCATCAGTGAATACTTCATTAAACAAACCTTTAAATCCTAAATTAAAAGAATCTCCCAAAGGGAAGTAGTGTATTCCACTAGCGGCTAGAAGGTTGAAGTCATAATCACTACCCACGACGCTATTAAACATCGTATATTCAAGAGTATAGTCTCCCCCTTCTGTTGGATAAAGAAAAGCATTCTTTGTATCATACTCTAAATTCAATCCGAGCCCCGACACAAAAGGAGATGTATTGACCCATCGTTTAAGAATATCTGAGGCGCGATTAGGCTCACCCACTTTGAATGTTGGGCTGAAAAGCCGCTGTGCAGCACCAATGAATAAGGGAGAGTCACTGACTCTAAACTGCAATTTTTGCATCACACCATACCCCTGCATCTCCAATTCAACGCCTTGTGCGTTACTTTGAGAAAAAGGAGCATAAAAGTTCATATAAACATCTCCATAAAACAACGCGCCCTGGTAACGAATAGAGTCTTTCCCCCAAGTATGACGGTGAGCCAGCATGCCCGCTTTTGTTCCATTATCGGTAGCGATAGCGCCCACTAAGGTTATTGCAGGGGTCAAAAGTTTAGCTCCACCATCAACCGATTTTAGTGCTAACGCTTTGCGTTTTTCTTTGGCCTCTGCTGATTCATGAAGAAAAAGTCCTACGACACCACCGCCATAACCAACTGCAGGCTCAGTGATCAAAACGGGAACAGGAAGAAACCCATAAGCGTTTTCTGCAAGATAATCACCGACATCAAATTTCCCATCAATAGGATCAACGAAAGAGGTGGCCCATGTATAGGATGAAAAAGTACACACCATTACCACTATCAGTCGGTAAAAACGATATCGCATTGTCGAGAATCCTTTCGTTACGGTTATGTTTAGAAATGAAGTGAGATAGCTAAATACTGCACCATCGTTACAGGTCATAGCATCCAGTGGTGGATTAATTTAAATGCCTAAGAATGCAATGATGATAAGGACTGTTTTCGTGCTTACAGAGCTCCACCCACCTCTGTGGCCAAAACACACGAGTCGTTTGATTAATCTCAATACACTCCATTGAGATGTTTTGAAAAACTAAGCTAGCTCCAACCTCAAACGAGTCTTGACTATTTAAATAGCATCTTTGTTGCAATTGACCAGACTCAGCTAGCTGATAAACCCAGTTCTTTTCTCTAGGTAGATTAAATGCCTCAAAAAAGCCCCGATTCGCCTCAAGCGTCGTCTTTTTTTCTAGTTCCGTCGCCTTTTGTTCATCAGGCACTGCGGAAGATAGACATGACCAAAGGGTCACTAACGCTACCACTATCGTGTTATAAATGCTCAAACGTTGGCGCTCCTAGCTATCTGGTTTAAACCAAATGAAATATTCGTTATTTGGGTCCTGCCTCAATACCCAATTCATATACTCTAACCAGATATCGGGCTGTTTTTCGTAAGCCGCCATTGTCGCAATATAAAAGGCCACTAATTTATCTTGCTCCAATTTGGCCTGAGCGGCTCGTTCCTTTTTGACCGTTGGCACTATGGTAAACAAATTAATCAATTCAGGCATAACTTCTGTAATAACAAGCTCATTTGTCCACTCGTCAAACTCCAATAATGGGTAGTCATCCGTAATTAACGGTGTATCAGTGTGCGCGAACTGTTCAAGCTCCTTTCGGCTTCCCACATAGGTCGCTAAAAGAGACTCGTAACTACTGACACCCACCTCTAACAAAGAGGCCTCAATCTTAGGGTTAGAGGAGAAAAAGTTTGAGGCTTGATCAAAAGAGAGGGTTTGAGGTTCGTCGGATCCAACCAACAACATTTCATGAACCTCAGTACTCCACAGCGTGACATATTTAAAGTTGTTAAGCATAGTTGCGACAATTGACCTTGACGCCTCAACACTTTGTGTAGCTATAGGCCACCACTGTGCCAACACTCCAGAGTCGGATAGACGCTTTTTCGCCAGTTTGTAAAAATCATCTGAGTACAGGTTAGACACTCCCGATGCGGTGGGTGGTGGTGGCTCCAATGTAATGAGGTCGTATTTAGCGCCACTCCGACTTAACTGGTGTCGCCCATCCCCAATAAATACATCGATGTCCGACGGCTGGTTTGTTGCTAAGTAGTTTCCTTGGAAAAAACGAGTAGCTTCTCGCACTTCTGGTAACAGTTCAAATACATGCCTTACTTCCAAAGACTCTATATTGGTTAGCGCACCAGCCGTAATACCTGTCCCTAAGCCTATCACCAACGCTTTTCTTGGCGGCTGAGGTGAGACTAAGGCAGGGATGTAACTTTGAAGGCGCATGTATCGAAGTGAAGCCATAACATCGCCTGTATTCGATACACCTTGGATGTAAAGACGACGAAACTTGCGCTTTCCTTCACCCTGCTCAATCACAGCGACAGTGTTTCCTATGCCTTCCTTAAACCACAGGAGATTTCCACCTTCCTTTGCCACAAGCATTTCTGATAAACGATTCTTAGGAAGCACAGCGGTAGCGACAATAAGGAGTGTACAAGTCGTCACAACTAATAAACGATATTGAGAAAAACGAGTAGCACATACCACTACCAATACGATAAGTCCACTGAGGACTTTAACCGTATTTATCGCCCCAATTAAGGGAACCAACCAAAATCCAACCACAAAGGTCGCAAGTACCCCAGCGATAGTATTGAAACCGAGTAACTCACCTGAAAAGCGTGCATGTGACTGCTCATTTTTCTGAATTTTCAGCGCTAGAACAAAAACACACCCAAAGAAAAAAGCACCAAAAAACACAAAGAAAAAGGCAATGAAGATAAAGGCAATGGCATTTGATGCCATTGCCTGTCCAACAGTTTCAAAAATGAGAGATTTTATTGACAACTGTGTCTGCCATACGGCCTCGTTAATAAGTAAATACGGGAGAATCGTGGCTATCATAGCGCTCAACATAACAACTAGTAATGCGGCATAACTTTTTTCTGGCGACATTTTTAAGCGGTTAGCAGTGAAGTTCCCCACCATTAAACCTAATAGCAAAACACTTAATATCGTGGCATAAGCAAACGAGCGAGTGTTCATATATTGAACGACCGTTTGAATCCATATGATTTCCATTCCAATAGCAACAAACCCTGACGTCGCATAGAGTGCTATTAGTGTTTTTCTATACACAATATGCCCCTGCTTATCAGCAGAAGTATCTGCGACTGGTGCATGCGTCTGAGTGATAAGGAAGTAGGAGGTCATTGCTAACATTAAGTTGACTGCAACAACAAGCCAAATAGAATGAATTATTCCCAGCAATGGCATCAGTATGCTCGGGGCGCTAAGTGCACCAATGACGGCACCTAGGATGTTCATACCATACAAAGTACCTGCAATCGTCTTCTTTAGCTCTATCTCTAACCAACGAATTAACAGTAAAAGAGTGCCGCCCATAAAAAAAGGAGGGAAAGCCAACAGCAATGAATAAACCAGAAGTGCCTTATCTCCCAATATGTCCTCAAGAGATAGGTAGGGGTCGATGCCCAAATACAAAACACAACTTACAATTAGCGCGCTCAGAGCAACGCATACTTCGAGAGAAGCATATCCAAGACTTAAGTTCTTAATTCGATTGACATATCGGGAAAAACACAAGGAACCAAGACCGACTCCTAATAAGAAACCACCGATGACAATACTCGTGGCATACACATCAATCCCAATAACCAAAGCCAACTGCTTATACCAAAGGGTCTGAAAAGCTAAAGAGCAAAAACCTGATACAGCGGCAAATACACTACCTACTACTATTGGCTTCATACTAGAATCATCCTGATTACTTATTATCTGTTTGTTATTGTTGCCTATTTTTAAGTTTAGAGCGGCTAAATAAAAACGCCACCCGTTCTTTGATTTTAACCCTCTGATTGTCACTGAAAGCCTGCTCTATCACCTTCTCTCTCAGCGCATCATTACTACACACCTCCGTATATAAATTAATATTCTTAGTGTGACGGGTTTTATGGCGATACAACAAACTCAACCATCCCAGGCCGCCACTAAATAAATAACGAACGAGATTCCTTACCATGCTAATGACAGTGTTGTGGTAACGATAACCCACAAGGAGAATAGCAGTGACGGCAATGAGGATGGCCCAGTGATTCAGTAGAAATTGTTTTAGACTAAAACCAGCATCCACTTGCAATGGCTTAAACTGATAGCTTTCCAGTTCCTGCACGGAAGGCTTCCACCATCTCAGTATTTCTCCTCCCAAGTGGTAGCGACCACTTTCTTTGATGGTGTAAGTTAAAGTCTGCTGCAGCTCTGCAAAATTATCGTTACGACTGTTCACATCCTGCAATTGTGGACTGCCTATTTGAATGGTGTAATGAGCGCTCTTATTAGGGACAAAGTCGGGAAATATGAGACTCGTACTTTCTTCAGCACGTATGACTATCTTTCTTGTTACAATATCGCCAACCTTATAATTTGGCTTTTGACCATCCCAAGTCTCATTGACATCCACGTTATCCGACACCAAAATGTCCCCCAATTGTTGGGTTTCAGTGGGCTGTGATACCACTAACGTAAAAGCTTGCGTTTCAAGTTTACTATCCTTGCCCTCGACTTGAGTGGTGATGCTCAATGATGGGATGGTCAACACGCCAACGTGAGTTGGATAGATATCGACAGTAAACGTTTGACTAACGTACTTAACACCTTGGTAATCGGTGAACGACGATACCACGTCTTTATCTTGCTGTAACACAAGCGCATGGTTAATTGCGGGAAGCCTATATACAGGCCCGTTCGTGAAATACGAATCCGTTAGTACACTCACGGACATAGCGACCCGTTGATTGACCGCAACCATCTCCTTGTTATCTAAGTGAGTCAACACCAATGTACTTGACTGCCCCAGCGACGAAAAAAAGAACAGCAACAGGCACAACCGCATCTTTACTTTATTCACTGGACTTTCCTCGGTTAAATTCGTTTAAGAACTTTCTTCGAATAAAGTCTTCAGGATCTTTGCTGACGTCTCTTAACCATTTGTCCGTGGCCGCTTTATTCGCCAACACATCCTGTGCTTTGAGTGAAGAAACGGGACGAACCCCTACGACCGTCTGTTTCTTGCCATTTGCAATTTCATCTTCATCAGGAGGTGGCTTGGATTCATTTTGTTGTGGGGGGCGACTGTCATCATAAGACTGGCTGAGGCGGTCAATTTTCTTGATAATACCCTCGACTATTTTTAGGTTATGTTGAGCCTCTTTATTGTTCGGCTCTATAGCTAACACCGCTTGATAATAGCTCTGCGCTTTCTTGTATATGCCTCTCTGAGCCAAAGCGTTCGCTGCATTGTAAGTGCTCTCCACCGAACCCACATTGACAAAGCCCTTTTCAGCACATTGGAATTTTTCTTGGTAATAACAACTGACCGCTCGCCACTCTTCATTTTCAAAAAGGGATTCTGCACTTTTGTAATCCCCCAAGTACATATAAATCATGGCCTGCTGGTCTTTAGTTAAAAAAACGTCTTTTATGTTAGCTTCAACATACGGTGTCCAAAGAAAGGGAACCATAACAAACCACGAGAACCTTAATGCCCACCCTTTTCGAAACCATAATGAGCTCAAAGCAACAATGAACACCAATAGCCAGTGTGATTCATCCGCCAACCCTTCTGGCGAAGAATGACCTCTCGCTATAAGTTCAAACAAGCTACTCCTGAGCGTTAGAATGTCAAAGTTTGACGAGCCTCCATCATAACTGTTGGAAGAGAGCGACTTAGCGACCTGCTCTCCCAGAGGGCCAAAATAGATGACATGACTTGTCACTTTTTTCTGACTTAAATAAGTCTTCAGCGCTTGTGGATCGTCTAGGCCGCCATCGGTCAAAAATAGCATATCGATTGACTCAGAGTCTTCAGGCAGTGTTGTTGACATCAGCCTTTCCAAAGCTGCGACATCCCCTCCGTTTAATGGCATGACTGATGGAGACAAATAAGACAGGTAAAGTAAATCCATCTTAGCATCGTCTGTGAAGGGCACCAGTTGATGTGAAGATCCTGAAAATGCCACAATACTGACAGGTCTTGAGACACCTGATTGCAATAACTGCTCAAGCAGCAATTTTGCTCTATCCAGACGTGAAGGCTGCACGTCCGTTTTTCGCATACTGTTAGACACATCAAGAACAATAAACAGGGGCGAATTGGGATAATACGTTGAGGATTTTGGCGCCCAAACAGGTCGAGCAAGTACGAATGCCAACAAAAGCATCACTACCAAGACCACAAAGGAGGGCGTCAAAATTGAAGTTCGCCTTGAAGCTTTAACAGTCAGTAGCTTCAGTAAATGCGGAGCAATAGCGCTACTTTTTTCACTTCCAACGCGCGCCTGCCAAAACAAATAACAAGCCAGTAGCGCTATCGGAATAAGGAACCACAAGAACGCAGGTGAAAGAAAGAAAATTGTGGTGCCAAAAAGTGTTAACGCCATTATAGTTTTCTCCATGCACTAACAATCAAATACACCCACATCAACAAGTTAAAACTCATCACCACGGTCAAAATATAGGGATACAAATAAAGGTAGTTTGGTGTAGTAGAAATTTGAAATTGACTTGGTGCGATGTTATTGATTTGAGATAAAACATTCGACAGTGCATCGTTATCCTCTGCCTTAAATGCGCTTCCTTGTGTCAGGTTTGCGATAGACTGCAGCGTTTTAAAGTCCACTTTATCTTGGCCTTGCTTTTGTTCAACATTGCCAATAGCCAACGAATAGATTTTTATCCCTCTACTTTTTGCCACTTTAGCGGCTTCTACTGGCGGCAGTACGCTAGCGTTATCACTGCCATCGGTCACCAAAAGCAACGCCTTTTCCTGTACTTTCGAATGTTCAAATGCCTTGATAGACAGTCCTATGGCATCTCCAATCGCCGTTGCAGAACCTGCTATTTCTACGTCCATACTAACAAGGATTTCGCGCCAAGAGTTTAGCTGGTCAGTAAACGGCACCATCAGATATGCGCCACTACCAAACACAATGAGCCCTAACCGGTCCCCTTCTCGTTGCTTAGAAAAACTTTCCATCAAGGATTGTAACCCCTCCCACCGAGACACCAGTTTACTAGGGGCTACCTCAAAGTCTTTTTTGTTCATTGACTTTGACATGTCTATCGCCACCATTAAGTCTCGCCCTGATTTCTTTTCGGTGGTTGGCTTGCCCACTAACACAGGCTCAGAAACACAAAGAACGAGCAACGCCCAGGTTAACAACAACGACCATTTTTGAAGACGCTTTCTTTTGTCAACTTTGGAGATACTGGAGCCTTTACCACCATTAATCTTTATGACCTGTTCATAGAACGGCGCTTTTATGACGGAGCGGCTTCGGCGATAAGGAGGGATAAGGTAGTACACCGCAACGGGTAGAAAAAACAGCATCAACCACCAAGGTTGCAGTAACATCATGAGCTTTTCTCCTCACGATGGTGCTTAACCCACTGGATCGCCATCGATCGACATTCTTGCCGTATTTCTATATCACCAGGGTTCAACATTACTCCCGCATACTGCTCTCGCTCTAAAAACTGGATCATTTCCGCTGTGAACTTAGCTTTATTTGAGTTCATTGTTTGGTTTAAGAATTGCCGCCAAGCTTCACCATATAAAGCCCCTCTGGCGCGTTTAGGAAAAGCACTAATGGCTGTCTGTTTCAGGATGTAGTTAAGCTGTCCATTCAAAGATTCATCATTAATGTGTTTCAGCTGAAACAGAGCGGTTCTTCGATACGCATTTCGTTTCCAAGCTTTGTAACATCGAACAATCACAAAGCACGTTATCAACACAAAAACCAGCACTAACAGCTTAGCCCCTATTGTTTGCGGCGCTAAACTCACCACGTCGGGCAAGACAATAGTGTTAAATCCTTCAGATTTGAGTAGATAGTTTCCAAAATTCTCTGGTTGAGGTACATCCAATGTCACCATCACGCTTTCCCTGTTATGAGTTTTGAAAGCTGCTTATAGGGCTCGTCTATCGTATCCAACATAGCAAACGAGAGCCCACTCCCACTTAATAGCTTTTGGATCTGCTCTATTTTTGCTTCGTTTTCTTTGCGAAATGACTCCATTGCTTTTTTCGACGTCGATAAGGACACTTGGGTAATACCATCGCTGATCGCTAGGTCAGTCGCTTGGCTGTAGTCAACCTCCAATGGGTCATACACGAGAAAAAAGAGGACATTGTGTTTATGAGTGATCAGTTTTAGGGTATCGAGCATAGCAAGGTCGATACTTTCTAGGTCGCTGATCACCACCAAGGTTCCATTGCTACTCAGTAGCCGAGTCGCGTCACTCACTATCTGTTTGAAGCGCAGATTAGCATCAGCTTTCTCAATCGCGGTGGATTTGTTAACTTCAAGCAAAGCTTGGTTAGATTTGACTATGACATCGAGATAGCGAGTAAACGATTTCACTCCTCGCTTAGGAGGCACTACTTGATGTCCGTGCTTATCGACTACGATGCCGCCAACTCGTTCGCCCTGCTCTAAAAAATGAAAGCCGAGTAGCGCTGCTAAATGTGCCGCCACAACCGACTTGGTATAAACCTTGGAACCAAATAGCATGCCTTCATTTTGGTTGCAGAGGATGACGGTCGGTTTATCCGTTTCTTGTGTGAACACTTTGACAATTTGCTTACCTGAGCGAGACGAGGCTTTCCAATCAATATCTCTTGGATTATCTCCAACACGAAACGGTCGCAGCTCATCGAAGTTATACCCTTGCCCCTTGAGTTTGGATTGAGCTCGTCCAGAGAACATTCCCCCACTTCTATAACGCTCATCAATCCTCAATTTCTTACTTTTGTTTCTTAAGTGGCGCAAACTATCCAAAGTGATGTGCAAACGTTCATCCATCATTCAATCACCGTAACGAAACCCATTGCGTTAGCTCTTTAATGACCTCTTTGGACGTAATGCCGTCAGCAATAGCATCATAGGTCAGTATGAGTCGATGCCCTAAAACGGAATCAATTACCGACAACACATCGTCTGGCTCAACATAATCCCGCCCTTCAAGAAGCGCTTTAACACGAGCGGCCTTATCTAATGCAATAGAGCCTCGAGGACTAATACCAATGTCTATCCATTTCGATAATGAAGAATCTGGGAACAGCATCAAGTCGCGTGTTGCGTTGATCAAATCAACAATATAGTGCTCAATGGACTCAGAGGTCCGAATGGAGGTTAACTGATGACGAGCACTGTATATCAGCTCTGGCGAGACTTTTGATGGAGCTGTTGTTTGATTTTCTTCACCCTTGACCAATTGTAAAATCTTCAGCTCATTCTCTGGTGTGGGGTAATCGACAACGACTTTCATCAAAAACCGATCTAATTGAGCTTCTGGAAGTGGATAAGTACCTTCTTGCTCGACGGGGTTTTGCGTGGCCAGTACCAAAAAAATATCAGGAAGTGGATGAGAAGTGCCATTAATGGTCACTTGCCTTTCTTCCATAGCTTCTAGAAGCGCAGACTGCACTTTAGGAGGTGCTCTGTTGATTTCATCAGCCAGAAGAATGTTGGTAAACACAGGACCTGAATTAAAAGTCATCTGGTTATTACTACTGAGCGTCTCGTAACCTACTACATCCGAAGGCATGAGATCGGGAGTGAACTGAATTCGATTTAAATCGACGGATAAACTCTCTGCTAAAGAACGCACGGAGCGTGTTTTAGCGGTGCCAGGTAGGCCTTCCAGTAATATGTGCCCATTCGCAATAAGACCAATAAGCATCGACTCAACAACGTGTTGTTGTCCAATAACTTGCTTACCAAGGGAGTGGGAAAGGGATTGTAGTTCTGATGCAGTACTTTTCGTGTCCATACGCTACCAATTGACTTATTCGATGATGCTCCTTGAGGTACAAGGAGCATCGAGTTAGGCTCTATTTGTCTTTGTTCTCACCCATAGCTTCAAGCTTATAGGCATTGTCTTTCAAGTCTTTAAGAGACCATGAGCCTGGTTTTTGCGAGGCAGGAAACTCCTTAAATGTCATCACATACTCTTGCATGTGTGCCATCATGGAATACATGAATGGAAGTTGATTCACCCACCAATCGCCGTACGTTGTTGAGTCGTAGGGAGCTCGCTCAAACGGATCCATTTTCAAATCCACTGGCATTGGTGTACGAAGCCATGTGAATGGTTCAGCCCAAAGTTCGATACCGTTTCTATAGCCCCTCTGCTCAGCAAACGTCCATTTCAGCGACATTTCTTGGTCACCCGCTGCCACGTCATTGCGAACCGCAACTGGCTCTGCTTCTGAGGTATGATAGATAAACCATTTTCGTGGTGATTCATCCACTTTACCTTGCAAATACGGAAGCACGTTATAGCCATCTAGGTGCACTTTGAACTCTTTGTTGTTGGCCTTATAACCCCCTTTCAAGAGTTTTTCTTTAATATCTGGTTCACCTGCTGCTGCAAGAAGCGTTGGCATCCAATCAAGGTGTGCCACCATACCATCTAACACTTTACCGCCTTTAATGCCTCCATCAGTCCAGCGGATCATAAATGGAACACGGTATGCACCTTCATATTGTGTCTCTTTTTCTGCTCGGTATGGTGAGATACCGCCATCAGGCCAAGTATTGGTTTGAGGACCATTGTCCGTGCCATAGATAACAATGGTGTTATCTGCTATCCCTTTTTTATCAAGATAATCAAGAAGCGTAGCGACATGATTTGAGTGTTCGACCATACCATCGTTATAAAAGCCTCTTCCTGAAAGTCCTTTTGACTCAGGTTTGATATGCGTGCGGAAGTGCATTTTCGCAGCATTCCACCAAACGAAGAACGGCTTACCATCGGCTTGCGCTTTATCCATGAACTTCATCGCACGCTCAGTAATATCATCATCAATGGTTTGAACACGTTTGACCGTTAATGGCCCCGTATCAACAACCTTGCCATCTGCGGTCGCATGAAGTACCCCACGTGGTCCAAATTTCTTTTTAAATTCAGCGGATTTAGGGTAGTTCGGATACTCAGGCTCTTCCATCGCATTTAAGTGGTAAAGAAAGCCATAAAACTCATCAAAACCATGCTTATTAGGCAACATATGGTCTTGGTCACCCAAGTGGTTTTTACCAAATTGACCCGTTGCGTAACCGTGGTTTTTTAGAGCTTCCGCAATGGTAATGTCATCGTCTGTCTGGCCTTGAGGAAAGCCTGGCATACCTACTTTTGTCATCCCTGTCCGAAGACCGCTTTGCCCTGTAATAAATGAGGAACGTCCAGCCGTACAAGACTGCTCACCATAGTAATCCGTAAACTTTATTCCCTCATTTGCAATACGATCAATACCATCGGTGGTGTACCCCATTTGACCACCGCTGTATGCACTGACATTCCAAAGACCAATATCATCCCCCCACATTACAAGAATGTTGGGCTTTTCAGCGGCGTGTGCTGCTCCCAACATAGTGGTAGCAAGGAGACCGGCCAAAATAACTCTCTTCATAGATAAACTCCATTTCAGCTAATAGAACCAGTTTAAGAGTAATTTCTTAATCACCAGTTAACTGAAACCTAGGACATGAAGTTGATAATTTCTAGAAAAAAGCTCAAGACAAAGACATTCATTCTGACGTCGAGTTTGTCTGAAGAGAATACGCATTAATATCGATACGAACTTGTAAATTCAGTCATACTGTACAATATTTCCACTTGGTTAAGTGATTAAGAGGAATTGATTTTGAAACTAATAAAAATAACATTAAGCCTTCTTTTTACGATTATAATCTCAACTCCTTTGGCGCAAGCTGAGCAATCCTTGGCTAATTGGAATGATACCGTTCTTAAGCAACATATTATGGATTTTGTTGCTGATACAGTCGATGAATCCAGTGCTCAGTATAGACCACCGGAAGAGCGCATCGCGGTCTTTGATAATGACGGTACTCTTTGGAACGAAAAGCCTACTTACATTCATTTTCAAGCAGTCTTTCATACTTTAGGCGAGCAACTTAAAAGAGATAAGAGTCTCGCGACAAGGCAGCCCTGGGCAACGATTGCAAGTGGTAAACCAGACCTTTCTCATTACGGTCAGTTATTTGATATAGAGAGTTTTGGCTTAGATAGCATCGTCGAACAATTGCTTGGTGTTCCCTATTCCGGGATGACGAGCAGTGCCTTCACGAAACACAACGAGCAGTTTCTAAAAACATGGAAACACTCTAAATATGATGTGGGATATCAAGATTTAACTTACGCACCAATGAAGGAGCTGATAGATTACTTACATCAAAACCAGTTCAAAGTGTTTATATTCACTGCAGATGAAGTTGATTTCTTGAGGCCGCTTAGCCAACAACTTTACGGTATTCCACCAGAAAGAGTATTTGGGACTTCTATTAAACACGACTTAACCTTCGAAAATGGAATTGGCGTATTAACTCGCTCTGCGCAGCCACTTTGGATTAATAACTGGGCACATAAATCTGAACTCATCCAGCGTACATTTGGTGAGTTAGTCCCAGTAATTGCTGTTGGCAATTCGAACGGAGACCAGCAAATGCTTCATTATACCGCTAGCCATGGCGGCTTATCTTTGTGGCTACACCATGACGACCCAGAACGTGAAGATAAATACGACAAGCACACAGATGAATTGCAGAAACTAACAAGCAAAGGACTTATAAAACCGATTAATATGAGTACAGAATGGAAAGTAGTATTTTGATTAAGGTTAAGCACTTCTGTAATAGCTATTACACTTATTTTATATTTACATAGCATTCATTAACCCCGGTTGTCACTTAGAGCAACTGGGGTTAGTAACAGACTATTTATAACGTCATATATGCTTTGAATCTTTGCCATTTCCCAACGGGCTTTTCTCGCATAAACTGTTCTTTTAATACATCTTTTAAAACTTGATCATCACTCGAAGCATCAATGAGTAACATAAAAGATTTATCACTTGCTTTCGAATAGCAACTATTAATCCAAGTGGCATTTTGTCCAAAAAACAATCGTTTTAACCTTAGTGTTCTTTTCGAGTTTGTTTTGGCGCAAATGACTCCGCCCACGCTAGCGATTAATGCTCCGAACAGACCAATCAACCACTTAGTCAATTGTTTATAATCAAATCCACCAGAATCAATAGAATAGTGCTTCGCGGTCCAACTCTGCTTCACTTTCTGGCTCGGGTTCCACCAAAATAACGCTTCTCCTCCTAGTGAATAGTGCCCGGGCTCATCAATGCTATAGCTTACCTTCTGAGTAAGGGTTGAATAATGCTCTCCTCGAGTGTAATTGGATGAAAGTTGAGGCTCAGATATCGATATACTTATCCCGTTTGGAGCCAGTGGTATAAAATCTGGCATCATAAAAGTAGATGTATCATCTGCTTTTATTGTTACGGTTCGTTGTATTATGTCCCCTTTTTTAAACTGTTCATTTTGTCCTACATTCGGTGACCATTTATCGGTTACTGTAACCGCTGGTGAAACTAAGTAGCCAGACTTGCCCTTCATAGTGGCAGGAGCATTCACCATAATTGCCATCGGTTGTGTTTTATGGTGCGTTTTTACCGAATTCCCCCCATCTCCAGCAGTGAGTAGCGTCACATCTATAGATGGTATAAGGTACACTCCTTCATTATTAGGGTATACCTGTATGGACCAACGTTGACTGGTATATTTCTTCCCATCTACATAAGAAAAGCCAGATAGAACAGACGTTTGTTCTTGCTTAACCATTGCGTCTGCCACATAAGGTACTGAGAACTCTGGACTGTCTACAAAATATTGATCTGTTGTAGCAATAAACTCTAGGTTCACTTGCTCACCGGGTACAACATTTTGCTTATCTATAGAGACGGATACGTTTGCCGCTGAAATAGCAGGCATAGAAACTAATAACGATAGTAGTAATGACATCAATCGGTACATCAGTTCAACTCCCGGTTATATTCATTCAGAAATTTCCGTCGAATAAAGTCTTTAGGGTCACGACTAATATCTCTTAACCATTTATTTGTCGCTGTCTCATTCCTCAACACATCTGAAGCTTTAAGCGTCGAATGAGGGACTTGCCCTAGCGATTTTCGCTTAGCACCATCCGATATATCGTTAACATCTTTAGGCGGCGGTGGTGCATCTTTAGGTGGCGGGTGTTGATCATGCTGATTTTCACTAAGTAGCTTCATTTCAAGTAGAATTGCATCTACCTTGTCAAGGTTCTGCTGAGCTTTAACATTATTTGGGTCTACTTCTAACAGAGCTAAATACAGTTGATGAGCTTTTTTATATCTTCCATCCTGTGCGGCTGCATTAGCCATATTGAAAATCGCTGTGGCATTACCTATTTTGGCAAATTCTTTCTCTGCACATTTAAAATTTTCTTGATAGTAGCAAGCGACCCCTTTCCAGTTAGGGTCTTGGAATGATTGCTCTGCTTGTTGAAATTTACCCATATACATTAGTACCATCCCCTGCTGGTCCTTGGTCATAAACCAATCTAACGCACCAGCTTCAGCAGTTTGACTATGAGGAAGCAGTAATAACAGACAAAGAGTCCATTGCAATGTCCATCCTTTTCGAAACCATAACGCTACAAAGATTAACAATATAATGATCAACCAGTGCGACTCATCCTGCCAGTGATTGCCTTTTGAGCTCTTTTCATGGAAATTCAGAAAGTAATTTCTAAGCGAGTTATCACTTATCGTCATATCTCTTCCATCAAATGAAGTAACTGTTAGGTTCTTTGCCGTTTGCAAACCTAGTTCATTGAGATAAAGCACCGCCGCTGTTATGTGATGTTTTTCGATAAAAGACGTTAACTGTTGCTCTCCTGAAGAAACGCCATCAGTGACCAACAACAATTGAGATTCATCTAACTTCAGCCCTTTGGTGTTATTTAATCGCGCTATCAGATTGGATAAGTCCCCGCCATCCAAGGGCATCACGTTTGGCGCTAAGTAAGATAGATAGAGTGTCAATAAATCCTGATCTGATGACGGTGGTAGCAAAACATGGCTACTACCGGCCATTGCTATTATCGATATGGGACGATTCATTCCAGTTTGTAGCAGGTGTTTTACGATCAGCTGTGCTTTTAGATTTCGACTAGGTGGAATATCTACCTTATTCATTGAAGATGATTCATCCATTACAACGTAAAGTGGTGGATTGTCTTGTGATGAGATATCTGCAACTTGCCAAACAGGTTTAGACAACGTGCCAATAACAATCAATAGAACAATTGATACCGCCAAAATAGGCCCATATCCTTCTTTTTTATTAGGTTGTTCTACTAGCTCCGAGAGCAAATGTGGTGCGATTGCTGTCGTCGATATGGATAATTTATTGTGGCGCTTTTTGAATAAATACCCGATCAAGGCAATGAGTGGTAGAACCAACCATAAATACTCTGGTGCTAAAAAGTGGAATGCTCGGAAATAATCAGCCATGTGAACTCCTCGTTCTCCATTCAACAACAGACAACCCAAGCCACATCACGGCATAATAGGTAAGGAGGCTAGTTAGAAGATATGGGTAAAGATAGATATATGGTTGAAAGCTGCTTTGTTGATATTTGCTTTGTTCAATTTGGTTAATTTGTTGCAACACAGATTTAAGGGCATCTTTGTTCATTGCCAAATAGTTTTTTCCACCCGTTAAAGCGGCAACTTGACGTAGAGTGTTCACATCAACTTTGGCATTTTCATCCTTTGTATCAGGATTGCCCATCGCAATAGTATAGATTTTAATATCACGTGTTTTCGCCACTTTCGCTGCCTCAACCGGCGGCAGCTGACTTGACGTATCACTACCATCAGTGACTAAAATCAAGACTTTTTGTTTTGCATCAGATTTGTCAAATGCGCGTATACTCAAGCCAATTGCATCACCAATAGCTGTCGCAGGACCGGCAATCTCAGTTTCCAAACCTTCAACCACTTGTGTCCACGTTTCTAATTCCTGAGTAAAAGGCACTTGTAAATAAGCACCGCTGCCAAACACGATCAAACCCAGCCTATCTCCTTGTCGCTCTGCCCCAAACTTCCACATGAGTTTTTGCAGTGCTCCCCATCGAGATGATAGCTGCCCGTCTTGCTGCGGAAAGTCAATTTTATTCATAGACTTCGAGAGATCTAAAGCAACCATTAAGTCTCGAGCAGACTTTTGTTCAGTGATTTTGTCCCCAAGAATCACTGGCTGAGCCGCACACAAAACCAATAAGCCCCATGTAATTAACAGTGATATTTTTTGTACTTTAGATCGAAGAGGAATGCAGCTGTTTTTTTGCGCACTCTTGCTCGTAGTGTCTAGCACTTTCTGGAAAAATGACACTCGCACAGCACTTTCGCTTTCTCGATACGCAGGCATCACGAAATAGACTAGCGGTGCAACTAATCCCAAGAGAAGCCACCAAGGTGTTAATAAAGTCATAAAGAGACTCCTTTTTCTGCCCTATGGTGTGCAATCCAATCTATAGCGGCACTTAAACATTGTGAGTTGAGTTCAACATTCGACGTCCAAACTCTTGGATTCTGAAACGCGATGGCTTCAATGTGTTTTTGAATAGCCTTAGTAAATATTGTCGTCTTTGCGGATGAATTTAGAAATTCGTACCACTCTTGCCCATTTAAGGTGCCTATAGGTAAGTTTGGATAAGCAATAGAAGCGACCTGGCGCAATTCGTTTGGAATGAGCGCAATACCCTGCTCCAACGGCAACCTATGGAGCAGTGATATCGCTTTTCGTCGATATGCATTAGCTCGCCATTTGTGAATCTGCCACCAAATAGTAAGGGCTAATATCACTACAAAACATAGGATCAAGCCCCAAGCAGCTGGGGTTTTTGGCGTCAACGACACATACGTAGGCATGATGATGCCGTTAAAACCCTTTAACATATAATTACCAAAGACTTCTGGTTCAGGGATCTGATATGTAAACATCATCCGCCCTCTCTTAGAAGCTGACTTAACTGAAGGTAGGGTTCATCAACAGTATTAAACAGACCAAAAGGTAAACCAGAGTGATGAACCGAACGGCGAACTTTAGCAAAGTGCTCATTAGATGCAGTTTGATATCGCAGTATATCTTGAGCGTTGTTATCAAGTTTTATTTGCTTTGAACCATCACTAATTAGCAAGTCAGATGCCGACTGGTAATCCTGTTCCAGCAAGTCGGTGACGAGAAAGACCATCACGTTATGCTTTATTGACAAACGTTTAAGCTGGTCAAGCTCTTGATTTGTCAGCGCCAATCCATCTATAACTAGTACTAACGTACCACTGCTGCCTAACAAAGGAGTATAAGTCGTCAACGTTTCTTGAAGCGGAACGAACGCAGGAGCTTTCTCTTTAGGTGAGTCGCGCAGAGCTTGATTTAGTGTCGTTATATCAGATATGTAACGCAATATTTGAGATGTCGTTCGTGATGGGTATTGAACTAAAGTTTGGTTGGCACCCATGGTAATTCCACCAACACGATCTCCTTGAAGGTGCAGTAACCAAGCGATTAGCGTAGCAAGTTGCGCTGCAACAACCGATTTCATGTAACGTTGGCTACCGAAGAACATATTTGCACGTTGGTCACAAAGAACTAAAGCAGGTCTATCTGTCTCTTGGGTAAAAACTTTGGTGACACGACCATTCGCTCGCATGCTCGCTTTCCAGTCAATGTCCTTAATATTGTCACCAGTTCGATATGTTCGGAGTTCTTCAAAACTCAACCCTTGTCCACGAAACTTGGAACTATTTTGGCCCGAAAAGATACCGTCAGGCTTGAACTTCGCATAAAGAGTTAATCGCTTTGCTTTATTTTTGAGGTCCATTAACGTGGCACGATCTACAACTATTCTGGGGTCAGATATAGGCATTAGACAATTTCCACCACGTTAATTAGCTCATCCACTACCGCTTTACTATCAATGGCATCAGACATCGCATCAAAACTCAAAGTAATACGATGGCAGAGTACGCTATGCGCAACCGCTCTAACATCATCAGTGTCAACATAGTCTTTATTTTTGAGAAAAGCATAAGCTCGCGCCGCTTTGTCTAAGGCTATTGTTGCTCTGGGGCTCGCCCCAATTCGAATCCATTTGGACAATTGGCTGGTCTGATATAAGTCTGGGGAGCGTGTTGCCATTACCAAATCTACAATATAACTTTCGATAGAATCAGAGACGTAAACGTCTAGAATAGCCTTTCTAGCATCTAGCACTACAGAAGGCTCAACCTGCATTAGTGCTTCCACAATTTGTTGCTCTTTTTTGACAAGCTTTAATATCGCTAGCTCATCGGCACGTTTGGGATAATCAACAACAATTTTCATTAAGAAACGGTCTAACTGAGCCTCTGGTAATGGATAGGTGCCCTCTTGCTCAACTGGATTTTGTGTCGCTAAAACTAGGAAGATTTCAGGCAGTTCATGGCTCTGTCCACCTACAGTGATTTGTCTTTCTTCCATCGCTTCAAGTAATGCAGATTGCACCTTAGGAGGCGCGCGGTTAATCTCATCGGCAAGCAGAATATTGGTAAACGCCGGCCCTTTGACAAAAGACATCATTCCTTCGTCATTAAGAGATTCATAACCCACAACATCGCTAGGCATAAGGTCTGGGGTAAATTGTATACGGTTTAGATCCAGATCGAGACTCTGTGCTAATGAACGCACTGAACGTGTTTTAGCAGTACCCGGTAACCCCTCTAAAAGTACATGGCCATCAGTCAAGAGTGCAATTAAGAGGGAATCAACAACATGTTGTTGACCGATTATTTTATGTGTTAGTGATTCAGATAACGTTTGTATATCGCGGCTAATACTTGTCACTGACATATTTACCTCCAATAAGTTGAAGAGAAAATATTAGCCTTTTGAAAAAGTGAGATAAATTAATTGTATTTAAAATAGCATTTAGCAATATTAATCTCATGCAAAACACAACAATAGCCAGAACAATAGACCTAAAAATCAACATGTTAGCCATGATTTAATTTAGATAAATAGTGCTTTAAACATTAATAATTATTCAAATCTACAAACATCATTAATATTCACCTCAAGCTTAGATGCTGAATGCTAATTTAAATTCAAACACATACTGGTGAAGCTAAATGAAAATACCATGTAAGAAGACACTATTAACGTCCGCGATGCTCGCGCTATCCGCATTGACGTCTATTAATGCAACTGCCGCCCCATCAACTCCCTCTACACCTACCGAAAAACCCAACATTCTAGTGATGTGGGGTGACGATATTGGTATGTGGAATATCAGCTACTGGAACCGTGGATTAATGGGCTATGAAACTCCCAACATAGATAGAGTCGCCAATGAAGGCGTCGCTTTCACTGATTACTACGGAGAACAATCTTGTACTGCGGGTCGTAGTGCGTTTATTACAGGTCAAGATGGCTTGCGTACCGGGATGACTAAGGTTGGTCTTCCTGGTGCTCCACAAGGCATCGCTGACGATGATATGACGATTGCCGAAGCGCTTAAAGATATGGGTTATATGACAGGCCAATTTGGTAAAAACCACCTAGGTGACAAAGATAAAGACTTGCCTACAAATCACGGCTTCGATGAGTTTTACGGTTTCCTTTATCATCTAGACGCGATGGAAGAACCTGAGCATGACTTCTACCCTAAAGATCCTAAGTTTGCCGAGCAATACGGTCCTCGTGGTGTCATCCATTCAACGGCTGATGGTCAAATCAAGGATACAGGCCCATTGACCACAAAACGCATGGAAATCATTGATGATGACGTTACAGCACACGCTATTAAGTTCATGGACAAGGCACAAGCTGCGCACAAGCCATTCTTTGTTTGGTGGAACTCATCCAAGATGCACTTCAAAACGCACCTTAATCCGAAAGACAGAGGTATTTCTGGTCAGGGTTTCTACAATGATGCCATGGTGTCTCACGACAGAAACATCGGCCAACTTCTCGATTATCTTGATGATAACAACCTAACTGACAACACCATAGTCATGTATGGTACCGACAACGGTCCACACTATAACGCATGGCCTGACGGTGCAATCACTCCATTCCGCTCAGAAAAAGAAACTAACTGGGAAGGTGCATGGCGCGTACCTGCATTCGTTCGCTGGCCTGCCGGTCACTGGGATGGTGGTCGAGTACTAAACGGCATGGTTTCTGGTCTAGATATGCTGCCAACACTAGTCGCTGCTGCAGGTAACTCACACATCAAACAAGACCTTCTAAAAGGTGGATTTAAAGCGAACAACAAAGAATTCAAGATCCATCTTGATGGTTATAACATGAATGATTACTTCGCAGGTCGCACTAAAGAAACTCCACGTAAGAGCATTATGTTGTACAACGCCGACGCTCAGATCGTTGCGATGCGCTACTCACAAGACAACTACATCGGTGGCGGTAAAAACCACAGCACGGATTGGAAAGTTGTGTACGGTGAACAACGTGCGAAAACAATGGCTCTATGGGCAGAACCGTTCACATGGTTACGTCTGCCTAAAATCTTTAACCTTCGCCAAGACCCATTTGAGCGTGCTGATCAAAACGCAAATGGCTACTGGAACTGGGAAATTGACAATGTATTTGTGTTTTATAAAGCTAACCAATTGGTTAAAGAACACCTAATGACATACAAGGATTACCCACCATCACAACGTCCTGGATCTTTCACCATGTCTGGCGCAAGTGAAACGGTTTACAAAAACTTTGGTATAGGTGCTGGTGGCTCAAAAGTTCAAGCTGCTCACTAGACAAAACTCAACTAACGATACAAGGGTGAATTGACGTTCACCCTCTTTTTTGGAGAAAACCATGAATAAAGCAGCTTTAATACTTTTATTGGTCACATCAGCTTGCGCTCATGCAACGACTGCAGATGACTCTAACAGCGCAGTACTAGAAAATATCGCTCGTTTTAATAAGTACGAGCAAACGGCAAAAGAAATGTCTAATGGCCAATCAGATATGGTTCAAATTAGCCAACAACAATACCAGAAGGCACCAAGCCAGCCCCAAATTGTCATGCCTACTACCGCGACATCCAGTAAACAAACGGCCGCACCAACACGTGCTGAGTCTTCTGTTTATCAATCCATCAAAATCTTAATTGAAAGTGGGAACCTTACAGAGAAAGATAAGATGAAGCTAATCAGTGCCTTGAGTTCTTGATTGAGCATACACATAGAGTTGGATTTAGTTTTAGTTAAATAACTAATAAGCACCGCTATTCAATTAATTGGCATTGGACGCCTTATAGTACCCCTATCAACGAAACACGAGAAAGGTTATTTATGAGTGATACCAGCCCTGTAATTCAAGCGGGACCACAATTTAATGGCAAACCATCTAAGCGCATGCATGTAATGGCAAAGCCGATTGGCGCAGCATGTAATTTAGACTGCGATTACTGTTATTATTTAAGTAAAGAAGACCTGCTTGAATATAAAAAAGGATGTTCACCAAAACTAGATGACCAAAAACTAGAGAAATTCATTAAAGATTATATTCAAGGTCAAAATACACCGCAGATTACTTTTTCATGGCAGGGCGGCGAAGCTACTATGCTAGGTCTTCCTTATTTTGAAAAGATCGTTGAATTTCAAAAAAAACACCAACCTGAAGGTGTAATTATTTCCAACGACCTTCAAACCAATGGCACCCTTTTAAATGACAAGTGGTGTAAGTTTCTCAAACAGAACAACTTTCTTGTTGGCTTAAGCATTGATGGCCCTGAACTGCTGCACAATACCTATCGTACCAACAAATCTGGCCGTGGTACCTTCAAACAAGTAATGAGAGCTGTTGAACTGTTACATAAACACCAAGTGAGCTTTGCAACACTTACCTGTGTTAACAATATAACTAGTCGAAACCCATTAGAGGTGTATCGTTTTTTAAGGGATGTAGTGAAGTCACCTCAGATGCAGTTCATCCCAATTGTTGAAATGAAAACCTTCCGCGAAACTGCACCAAATACTTGGCAGATTGACGAGAGATTAATGCAAGGTGACAAACGCCTTATCCCAGGCTACAAAGACTCCGTAGTGGAACCGTTCTGTGTTTCTGATCATGCATGGGGCAATTTTCTCATCGCTATTTTCAATGAATGGATATGTAACGATGTGGGAACCGTATTTGTTCAGTATTTCGAAGCATTTCTTGAGGCGTGGATGGGACATAGAAACCCTCTTTGTACTCTGGGTGAAATGTGCGGAAAGGGCTTAGCGATGGAACCTAATGGTGATGTATACACGTGCGATCACTATGTTTATCCAGAGTACAAAATCGGTAATATTGCCGAGACCGCACTCGCAAACATGGCGTTCTCGGCTAAACAACAACAGTTCGGTACAGCGAAGTCAAAATCCCTCCCAAAACAATGCAGAGAATGTGACTATAAGTTTGCATGCTTTGGAGAGTGTCCAAAAAATCGATTCATCAAGACCAAAAAAGGCGAAAATGGCCTGAACTACCTGTGTGCGGGATGGAATAAGTTCTTTCGTCATGCAGATGCAGGCTTTGCATTTACACTGCGAAGACTTGGTTTACCCGTCGCTCATGGAAAGCATAGTGACCAAGCCCTAATCGATAATCAAATAATCTCTGAACACAAGGCATAGGCATGAAGTCGTTATCTTTAATCTTTATTGGTTTGTTATCGTTTTCTGTGTTTGCTTCAGGAGTACCGTCTGAAAACTTCAATCCAAATAAAAATGATCCTGCATATGTCGCTCAGGATAAGTCTCAGCCAATCGAGCAACGAATTGACGCGTTAGAGTCTTTAAGAATCACCCCTTCCCAAAATGCTCTAATAGCCATCGCTCGAGCACTCAAAGAGGATAATGAACGCATTCAACATGCTGCAATAGTAGGTAGTGATGGGTTAGCACTCGACTATCGTTGGGAGCTCATTTCACCTTTTTTAGGTGACACTAGCCCGACCTTAAGCTATGCGGCAACATACAGCTTAGCAAAGATGTATCCGAAGTTAACAACATCTATGAGACACAAGCTTGATTTATATATCCCGAGACTAGAGCAGTATTACAAATCAAAGCATGACGCCTTTTCAACCTTTAAACTGGCTGAAGTGTATCAAGCATCAGGTGACACTAAAAAAGCAATAACGACCTATAAATCACTTATTGAAGAAGACTCAAGTAATCAAGCTTTTTGGGTTGGATTATCAGAATCCTATCGCGCAGACAGTCATACTGACAAAGCTTTAGATGTACTGAACGAAGGCATTCTGTTAAATCCCAATGCTTCACAACTGTATTACGCCAGAGCACTTGCTCGTGTACGAAATGATAACAAACGCGAAGCGCTTTCCGACTTCAAATCCGCTGCCATTTTAGCTGAAACGAATAGCTATTATTGGTATTTATATGCCGTAGCGCAAAAAGGTTTTGACCTCGAAAAATCTGTGCCGCTTTTCGAACATGCGTATCAACTGTCAGGCTCTGCAGAACAACTGTACACACTATGTAGTGTTTACATAGAATCGAACAATACGGCTGCCAAGTCTTGCCTAAATGAGCTAAAACCTAGAGTACCTCAGGCGAATTATGATGCTTTACAGTATGAACTTCTCCACAAAACAAAGAGATGATAACGATATGTACAAAGTTACGCAGTTAAAACGATGCTTAACCCTTTTACCAATGATAGTGGCACCGATTAGCTTCACAGCCGATGCAGGACAATTGTTAGCTCAACAGCAAGAAGTTTCCGCCGTGACCAATGCAAACGCGTCATACTATAGTGCTTTTAAGCAAAGTAACGAGGATAACTGGGTTTACCAATTAGCCCAAAAAAACGAACTGAAACAACACTGTTATTTGTCTAAAGATAAATCGTTACCTCTGGGCAAACAGATTAGTTACCAAGGAGTTGAAATGACGTGCATACAAATAGGAAAGTCTAGCCGTATCTTTTGGCCAACTAGATGGGTGGAGCACTGCCAGTCGGTAGGAAAGCCTTACAACATCTGTATGATAGACGACATCAAAACATAGATAAGTAAACTTCAACAAACTTCTCGTTAATCGTAATACATCCCACCAGCAGCAACTTTCTCATTACTGCTTAAGCGACAAATTGACTATCATACATATAGAATGCATTATCATATTGTAATGTTGCTTAAAGAGTAGGTTATGGATCTTAATTTATTAAAAACCTTTGATGTTGTAATGAAGTCTAAAAGCGTTAGCGAGGCGGCCGAGGTCTTAAATATTACTGCTCCGGCTGTGAGTCACGCTCTCAACCGCCTTAGAGATCAGTATCAAGACCCTCTTTTTATTCGACAAGGCAGAGGGATAACGCCTACCAATTTTGCCCTTCAACTGCACAGTGAAATACAAGGCCCCTTGAGTTTTCTACTCAATGGCACCAGTTCTAAACAAGAATTTATTCCTTCTAAGAGTCAAAGAACTTTCCGTATATCAAGCCATAAAGATTTTGATTTGATGATGGTACCTGCGATTACCAAATATAAGCAGAAATACGCTCCTCATATTACGATTCAAGCAGACGTAGAACACTTGAACGAAGCAGATAGACAAGATGACCTTCGCCGGAGAACCGTTGATGTCATTCTGGCGACCGTTCCCCTCTCTGAACACGGCTACCACAATGAACTTATAATGGAACAAAAAGCAGTTGTTGTAGCGAGTAAGTCGCATCCTACTATTCAAGATTCATTATCTTTCGATGACTTTATGCAAGCGCATCACGTTACATGGCGCAGCCAACGTCTTAGTACTCATACCCTAGACTCTCTTGCTATCGAAGGCCAACTTCCAACTAGAAAAGTAGCCTATTCTACAGGTTCACTGCTAACAGCCATGCAATTGGCTTCAGAAACTGAGTGGCTTAGTGTATGTGGTGAATGGTATGCAAATAAATTTTCAGAACGATTAGATTTGAATGTACTCCCATTACCATTTTCTGCAAAGAAAGTTCCCATATACATGACGTGGCATCAATCACAAAAGAAAGATAAAGGTCATGAGTGGCTTCGTGAAACGATTAAAACTATATTTAAGAGCATTGGATAGTACTCTATTACTGTACTCACATTAATGTTTGAGCTAGCACACTTTTGGTACCTACTTAAAACATCATATTGACACACTTATCCTTCTACAAAATAACTAGTCGTAGAGTAATGTATTTACATACGCTTGAACCACGACAGACCCCATGGCAGCAGCACAATCATGAGTGTACCCAACCCCCAAATAACACCCATATTCGCAGCTCGTCGAATAAATGGACCAATATCGAACCCACTTGAATGAGTGTACAGTGTAAACGGTGTCAGCGTAGCTGCCAGGAGTCCAATCTCGAAATTTGGTATTTTCTTGGAGATTTTCTCCGAACTATGAGCGAAGTAAAATACAACAATGGAGAAGCCAAATATCACTAGCGATAGCATCAGTATATTTTGGCCATGACCCACCACAAGCATATGTAATACTAGCGCAATAAAACAGCCAGATACCTGCAGCGGTAAGATACTTTTTAGGCCTTTTATTATCGAAGCATAATCTGGTCTACAAACAATACTTATGATCACTGAAAGGCAGAATATGGCCTTGCCAACTTCAATCGATAGAAAGTAAATCAAGGATAGAGATATGATGATGGTGGATATCACATTCAGAGTCTTAGAACGCTTGGCGACTTTTTGATTTTGTCTGGATGACATTTGGTTAGTTGGGGTCGGAAAAATCCAAAAAATAGCTTTTGCCAGTAGTAACATCATGAACGCGACATGTAGAAGTTGGTAAAAATACAACTCCATCGAAGTTCCATATGTTGTATTGATAAGTCCATAACAATATAAAAATAGCGGCGCCGTTGAAAATGATGCAAGTTTTTCAATTCGCAAATAGCTATATATGACGAAAACCGAGATTACTATTAACGCCCACTGGTTATGGTCGAGTATTGTCGCAGCCAAGGAGCCCGAAATAAAATAGATGCTAACTAAAGATATGAACACTAATGATTTATTCAAGCTAAACTTATCTCGTAAGATCAAAGCTGGACCTAAAAAAACACTAAATACTGGCATTCCTAAATGCAGCATATCAGTGATAACAATCGATAGAGTAAAGAACAGTGCACTTCTTATCATTGGTGCTTTTATGTTAAACATAGGATATATCTTTCATTAGTATAGGTAACGAAATGATGCAATAACATGCATCGTCATATATGAAAACGAATTCCAGTATTTGCTATCGTCACGAACTACCATTACTGTTGCTCGAGAACCTGAAATTAAACTGCTATCAACATCTGGCATATTTAGAGTAGAGCGAACATATTGGCTTTTGCGTACCCATCTATCTCCTTGAGCTACCGTAGCAGTCTCTCCTAACTTTTGATCGCCAACCCCAGTTACAGTTATCGCTTGGTCTATGCTAGTTACTTGTGTCTTGAATATTCTGCCGGGTATAGCATCAAACACAACCAAGCAATCCGCATTGGGTAAAAGATCTAAACCTTTTTCGTTAAAATCAGCGACGAGCTGTTTCTGTGATTGAGAGGTTATGACGATTTGCGGTGAGCTCTTTGATACAAAATGACCTTTTACGAGCTGCATATTGGTGATTACTCCGTCAAATGGAGCATGTACTGTAGCTTTATTAAGGTTTTTCCTAGCTTTTTCTAATATAGCTTTCCCTAACATCAGCCCACCGTTTCCACCTTGTTCTGAGCCAAGCTTAACGTGGTTAATCTGTAACTTGATTTTAAGTTGTTCTATTTCTCTTATTTCATCAACGTACGCTGTGTAAGCATCATCATATTGTTGCCGGTTAATAGCTTTATTGCGTAGAAGGGTTTTCATCCTGATATAGTGCTGTTTTTTATTACTGGCAATTTCTTTTTTTTGCTTTATTTCGCTTTCAATCAAACCCATTTCAAGTTCAATCTTCTTAAAGTTCTGTTCTAGAATAATCAAATTTGCATAAGCGGTATCGTACTTAGATTGAAGTTCATCAGTTTCAATTTTAAAAAGAGGGTCACCTTTTTTAACAAATTGACCATTTCTTACGTATATGTGCTTTACCACACCGTCAATATCAGTAGATATTTTCGATATATCACTTATCACGTAACTATCCGTTGTAAATGGAGAATACAAGTCACTAAGAATCATGCTAACAGCAGATATTACCAATAGAACAATGGCAGCTAAAGTTAGAGGTTTCGAAAGATTATGGAGAGTTAAATTCATCTTAGAATGTCCTTCATTCGGTACTATTAACGTCAATACCTAGAAAGAGCAAACTACAATCAGATACTGTGTATTGATTTCATATTATCTACATATAGACTTATGGTTAAATGGCTCGAAATCAGGAACAGTTTTGCACAGAAACAATAATCGCTTTGACTTAAATACACTTGTCATCTTTCGGCGTGTAGTAGACCTAAACTCGTTGTCTAAAGCCGCTGAAGAGCTAGGAATCAATGCCTCTACTGTAAGCCGTAAGATATCAGAAATAGAAGCATACTACGGCGTTAAACTCCTCATACGTTCAACACGAGCACTTGACCTAACTGAGGAGGGAAAAGCACTCTACCGCTACTGTCAAAATGTGGACGATGTGTTAAGACGTTCAGAAGATGAAATAATGCATCACCAACTTGAGCCCACAGGCATTTTGAAAGTTGTTGTACCTGTTGACCTTGGTAACCTCCTACTTCAAGACGCCCTCGTGAGTTTTTCCCGAAAGTACCCTAAAGTTTTGCTCGATCTTGATTTTTCTAATCAGCAAGTCGATATGCTTGAAGAAGGCATCGACATTTGGTTTTGTATTGGAGAAGTAAGTAATAAAAGCTTGATTTCAAGTGAGTTACTATCATATAAACGATACCTTATGGCATCAAAGACATATCTTTCAGAATATGGCGACATTAGCTCTATTGCTGACCTAAAAGCGCCTCATAGACAGCTCAAATCTAAAAACCCATTCATTTATCAAGAGTCAGATAAGTCAGTACTTAAACAGCTACCAGTGGCATTGACAGTCAATAGCGGCTATACCATTTTCAAAGCTTGTGCTTCAGGCCTAGGACTAGCTTTCATCATGCCTAACCTAGTAGAAAAATACGATACCGATAAAACGCTAGTGCCTGTCCTTCCAAACGAAATCTATCAGCAATCGTCTGTTAACATGGTATACAAAGAGCGAAAACTAAAGCCAATGCGCGTTGAATACTTCTTAGCTCACATGAAGAGTTACTTTCTTTAATGAGGTAAAATTCCTTCGATTAGCTGTTTTTGGTCAAACCATAAATAAACGCCAACTCAGCCACCGTTTTTGCTTTGAATTTTCTCAATAAACTAGCTCTATGAACTTCCACCGTTCGCATAGCAATACAAAGTTCATCAGCAATGCGAATGTTGCGCTTTCCCGCTATGATCAAGCGCAGAATGTCCTTTTCTCGAGGTGTTAACGACGCATACGCGTTTTTTGCTTCCATTGTACCTAGGTTGGCAGATGACTGAGCCAACCCTAGGATTATCGCTTGAGCTAACTCTGAACCTTTCACTGGCTTTTGGAAGAAGTTGACGGCTCCAGACTGTAAGGCATCTACAGCCATTGGTACATCACCATGTCCCGTCAGATAAATAACCGCGAGTGGACTGTGTGCTTCTGTCAGGATTTGATGTACTTGTTGGCCGCGAAGCTTTGGCATACGACTATCTAAAATCACACAACCCGCTTGTTGGATATCAGCGCTATTTAAAAAAGTCACACCATCAGGAAAGCTGGTTACATTAAAGTCGTGCTCTTCAAGCATAAACGCCAATGAATCTCTGACAGATTCGTCATCATCAACGACGTATACAGGCAGTTGGTTATCACACAATTTATATCACTCCTTGGCTACTCGTCAGTGAGCATGGTGTCTGCTGGTAGATGGTATGGCAAAGTAATCACGACCAAACAGCCATGCGGCTGCGTTGATTGTATTTGTAACTCTCCGTTGTGCATCTCCACTACATCGCGGCATATTGCCAAGCCTAACCCTAGGCCATCTTTTTTACTGCTTATAAAAGCTTGAGTCGGGTTATCTTGCTCCAAACCAGTGCCGTTGTCTGCGATTCGAATAGATAACATTTGAGATTGATACTCAGTATGAAGAGCTATCGTTCCTTTATAGTCACGTTGTTTTTCAGCAAGCTTTGAGCAGGCCTCAATAGCATTGTTGATCACATTAACCAGTACTTGTTGTATACCCACCGCGTCAACATTGACGAGTCGTTGTTGCCCTTCTGTACTCCGAACCGTCTCAATACCATTTTTGTCTAATCGATATTTAAGTAGCTCGATGCTATCCCCTAGCAACTGTTCAACATCACATTCTGTCTTCGCGATCGCACGTTTCTTTATGAGATCCCTTAGTCGGCTGATAATTGCATCGGCGCGCTCAACTTGATCTTGGATTTTTTCCAACACTGGCACAATGTCTTCTGGAGGACGCTTTTTGGCAAGGCGCAGCAAGCCACCTTCACTGTAGTTTCGAATGGCAGCTAATGGTTGGTTAATTTCATGCGCCAAACTACTGCCTAATTCGCCAATAATTGCGACTCTCTGTGTATGTTCTAACATTTCACTTTTTTCTTTGAGTCGTAGCAATGTCTGTTCTAAGTCGTGTTTACTCTTGCTAAAACGATATTCAAGCCAAAAGTGATACGCGTTCAATACAATCACGAATAAAAACAGTGTCCATGCCCATTCTTGATGCAACCTTAACCAACGAATCGCTTCCTTCCACCAAGGCTGCTGAAGCGGATGCAAATCCATAGCCTGAAATAGTTTATCAATGGAGAGTAAACTAACCGGAGAAGTCCAGCCTGACGCTTTTGAGGCAATCGCTGCTGGGTTGTTAGCAGGCATAGCAAGCAAAGCTCGGCTGATTTCTTTGGCGAGTTGAGATGAGCCGCGTTCAGTTTTTGCAAACGACCAGTTAGGATACAGAGGTGTAGAAACAGCACATGATGAATGCGTTTGTACAAGAGGGTTCAGCACACGCAACAACCCTTTATCTATCAATCCTTCCTTCTCCATTTGTTCCAACAAGCACGCTGGTACAACCGCCGCTTCTACCGCCTTATCACGAAGTTGATATAGGTTGGCATCAATTGGAAACCCCAAGTAGCGCACATCGGAGAAGAAACTATTAGGATCGCCTCCGTCGGTTAGAACTTGGTATCGCATCGTTAGATATCCACCAAAAGCATCTTTAGAAACAGCAGCAATCGATAAACCTGCAACGTCACTTGGTGTCTTATATGGGGAGGCAGACCGAACAACCAAAGCCGAACCAATGCCGTAGTTTGAGCGTTCTGGCGCTTGACTTACTATCGTCGCTATCCACGATAATGGGTATTGACGACCTAATTGAACGGCTTGCCCTGGATTCGTTAAAACGAAATCCATGCGCTGCTCTCTAACCGATTGCGCCATTCCATCAAGATCTAAAGGATGCAGCACAAAATGCGCGCCAGGGATCTGTTGATTTAACCAGTCAATAGTTGGCTGCCAACGCTGCTTAGCATATAAATGCCCTCTGATAGCTAAGACCCCCACATCCACTTGTGCCTTAGTTGTTGAATCTATCTTAGTCCCTTGGTCTTGCTGCCCTGCATAGGCAATTCCAGTTATCGTGCCAACGATAACCATCAATAGACGAACCCAACGTAGCGTGCTTCTCACCATGAATTGTTTTTAATCCTTAAGATTTAGAGCACCAGAATAGCAGCAATAGAGGCACTTCGGCATTTGTCTTAGATCAACTTTGATCGTGGTATGTGGAAATCCACTATATCGACAGCGAGTAACAATTCTGACAATACCAACAGGCTTTCATTAATCTTAGCAGGTGAGTTATGGATTCCACCAAACGTCGCTTTCTCAGCGCCATTACAGCTGGCGCTGCACTCATCCCTGTTGCAGGCGTTGGTACAGCTACCGCCAGTACAGTTATAAGGAACAATCAGGAACCCGACCGAAAAGGTCAAACTGGAAAACGATTTGCCATGGTTGTCGATCTTCGTAAATGCGTAGGGTGCCAAGCATGCACAGTCGGTTGCAGTATCGAAAATCAAGCTCCTATTGGTCAGTTCCGAACCACGGTAAAACAGTATGAAGTCACTTTGGATGACGGTTCAACCGCTACCAAAGAAGTGAAATCCTTTATGCTGCCGCGCCTTTGCAACCATTGCGATAACCCGCCTTGCGTAGCAGTTTGCCCAGTTCAAGCTACTTTTCAACGTGAAGATGGCATCGTCATGGTAGATAACAGTCGTTGTGTTGCCTGTGCTTACTGCGTTCAAGCATGTCCGTACGACGCGCGTTTTATCAATGAAGACACTTTGACTGCAGATAAATGTACCTTCTGTGCACATAGGCTGGAGCAAGGCTTACTACCTGCCTGTGTCGAGACTTGTGTTGGAGGTGCACGTGTCATTGGTGACCTGAATGATCCCCACAGCGAAGTTCGACGCTTAATGAGCGAGCATAGTCATGATATTAAGGTGTTAAAACCGGAAGAAGGAACCGATCCCCACGTGTTTTATATCGGCATGAATGAACGTTTTACTCAGCACATTGAAGGTCAACCCGCTATTTACGAACCACAAGGAGAGCAAGTATGAACATTACTGAAGTTCTAGTTCAACCTCAGGCTATCGCATGGCTCCCGTGGGCGGTACAGTACTTTTTTTACATTGGCTCAGCCTATGCTGCAGCTATTTTGTTTTTGATTGCTCTCACCTTTCAATCTCACACCAGCCATCATTTGCGTGCTGCTTTAGCACTGACCTTGGCCATCGGTGCGATTGTTGGCCCACTTGCCTTAACCGGAGACTTACATCAACCAGGTAGAGCTTGGCACTTTTACGCACACTTCACACCTTGGTCTTGGATGTCTTTAGGTTCGATTTTTCTACCTCTATTTTCGTTATTGGCGATAGCGACAGCTTGGCTTTATCTTCGAAATGACCTAGTTGCGCTGCAACATCAGAACAATAAAATGCTTCGACTCTTTACTAAGTTATCACTAGGTCAATGGACCACCAGCCGTAAACTAATGATGAGTGCAGCCATTGCCACCGTGATTTCTGGTTTGACAATTGCTCTCTATACTGGCGCAGAGATAGCCGTTGTTCAGTCTCGTCCATTATGGAATCAACCTGCCTCACCACTCATTTGGTTCGTCACAGCTTTCTCAGCAGCAACTGGCTTCACTCTGCTAATTCTGCTCCTTATTCCCTCAAAACCGAAGGCACTGTCATTGGGAGATACCCGTCTAGTGAAACAGACTATGATATTGAGTAGCGTATTAGCCCTCATATTAATCCCTCTTTGGGCATCGAATAATTCCGCGTTTTCACTTTATGCCAACTCGCAGTGGGTTAATAAAATTGCACTGCTTACCGCTCTGCTTGTTACCAACATACTGTTGTCGCTCTTCTGCCTACGCGACAACAAAACACATTTTTTCTATTTGTTTATCGTGTCCTTTATCTGCCTTGTCAGCGCATGGAGTGTTCGCTGGGTCACCATGATGGAAGTACAAACCATCGCGAAATTTGATGTTGGTCCTTACCCTTATCACCTTCCTGTGGGCAGCAATGGCTTGCTCGGGATTATAGGTATGTTTGGCCTGTGGATTGCTCTTGCTTTACTTTGCTCTGAGCTTGTTCAGCCTAAACAGAACATCAACTCCACTACCCTAAACCAACACTGATTTAAGAGGATTTCACTATGGATAACAAACGTCGTCAGTTTCTGAAATCTGGCCTAGCTGTCGGTGGTCTGGGTGCTTTTTCAGCTGGCTATTCAACCACTACTAAGCATATGGTCGATGGAGTCGTTGAAGGTACTGCAGGACAGAAAACCCGTAATATTCACCATGGAAACTCACTCGAACCTGAATACAAAGTGACCCCAACGGGCGACCTAATACCAAACCCGAACCAGCGCGTAGCACCTTCTATGTGTTTTGGATGTTGGACCTTATGTGGTTTACGTGTACGTATCGACAATCGCAATGACGAAATACTGCGTATTGCAGGTAACCCATACCATCCACTCTCTCACCAACAGCATATTCCATTCAATACGCCTGTTAAGGATGCTTATTTAGGCATGGCTGGCGAATCTGGCCTCGAAGGGCGATCTACAGCTTGTGCTCGCGGCAACGGCATGATGGAGATTCGCAATAGTCCCTATCGAATTACACAACCATTGAAACGTGTGGGCAAGCGAGGTGATGGGAAATGGCAACCCATCAGTTATGAGCAATTGATTCAAGAAGTCGTACACGGCGGAGACTTATTCGGTGAGGGGCATGTCGAAGGTCTCAAAGATATTCGAGATCTTGTAACTCCTGTCGATGCAGATAACCCAGAATATGGACCTAAAGCCAATCAACTTTTGATGACCAACGCTGGTAATGAAGGTAGAGATGACATCTTTAAACGATTTGCCTTCAACAGTTTTGGAACCAGAAACTTCGGCCATCACGGCTCATATTGCGGTTATGCGTTCCGAGCAGGCAGTGGTGCATTTATGAATGACCTAGACAAATTTGCCCATCTTAAACCTGACTTCGACAACGCTGAGTACATCATTTTTATCGGCATGTCTCCCGCTCAAGCTGGTAATCCGTTCAAACGTCAAGCACGCCAACTTGCTAAAGCACGAACAGAAGGCAAGCTTACCTACACCATAGTAACTCCGAGCTTGCCGGCAGGCTCTTCTAGTCTCGCTGCAGCTGATACCAACCATTGGCTACCTATCAAACCAGGGGCAGATTCCGCATTAGTGCTAGGAATGATTCAATGGATCATCAAAAACAGGCGCTACAATGAGAATTTCCTAAGCCAACCTGGTGTGAATGCCATGCATAACGCGGGTACCGCACATTGGTGTAACGCTACGCATTTGGTGATTAGTGACGAAAGTCATCCGCGCTATGGCACCTTTTTGCGCGCCTCCGATTTAAACCTTCCATTCGAAGGTGAAGCGCTATCTGACAACGATTCTTATGTGATTATTGATGCGCAATCTGGGCAATTTGGCTTAAATACTCAAACAGGCTCAGCGGAATTGTTTGTTGACCAAACCGTCGAGCTCTCTTCAGGCAAAGTTCGAGTTAAATCGTCTCTGCAGCGATTAAAAGAAGAAGCTTTTAAACATGATTTAAACTTCTACAGCAAACAGTGTGAAGTCCCCGTTAATGAAATCACTGCTTTGGCTAAGAAATTCGCAAGCTATGGCACTAAGGCGGTAGTGGATACACACGGTGGCAACATGCACACCAATGGGTTCTATAACGCGTTTACCATAATGATGCTCAATGCGCTCATCGGTAATATCAATATGAAAGGAGGCGCAATGGCGAAAGCCGGCGGCTATCCTACATCTGCTGCTGGCCCGCGTTATGACTTTACGAAGTTCCCTGGCAAAACTGCGCCAAAAGGCGTTTTCTTGTCACGCAGCAAATTTCCATATGAAAAGACCAATGAGTACAAACGTCGTGTTGCAGCTGGAGAATCCCCATACCCTACGCGAGCACCGTGGTATCCGTTTGCAGCGCCTTTACTGACTGAGCACTTATCCGCTGCCATTGATGGTTACCCGTATCGCATTAAGGCATGGATTAACCATATGGCAAACCCTATTTACGGTGTACCAGGACTAAAGACATTATTAGAGGACAAGCTAAGAGATCCGAAGCAACTCGGATTAATTGTCTCTGTCGATGCCTTTATCAACGAAACCACTGCATTATCTGATTACATCGTACCTGATACTGTCACCTACGAAAGTTGGGGGATGGCAACACCTTGGCATGATGTTCCAGTAAAAACTGTAACTGCACGTTGGCCTATCGTCGAAGCTCGAACAGAAAAATCTGCCGACGGTCGCTCTATCTGCTTAGAAAACTTCTTAATCGATGTCGCTAAAGAAATGGAATTGGGAGGTTTCGGTGAAAAAGCAATTCGAGATACCAATGGTCAATGGCATGGGATCCATTCTGCGGACGACTATTATTTGCGTTCAGCCGCTAACCTAGCTTATGTGAAAGGTGGAGTACCTGACGTCAATGCAGAAGACATCGCCTGGTCAGGCTTAGAACGACTACTACCGAGTATGCAAAAGACATTAACACCAGAGGAAGTGAGTCGCGTTGCTTACATTTTCGCTCGAGGAGGACGATTTGAAAATGCTACCGAGGCTTATAAAGGCGAACAGATGAAGTACAAATGGTCTCGTCCGCTTGCTGTTTGGAACGAGCGTGTGGGCAGCTCAAGAAACACAATGACTGGTGAATACTACAGTGGCTGCCCGACATGGCACCCGCAGAAGCTAGCAGATGGAACACCATTAGAAGATCGCTATCCAAAAGACAAATGGCCATTTAGCTTAACAAACTTTAAATCCAATATTCATAGTGCGGTCTCCAACCTTTCACCAAGGTTAAACTTAATTAAGGGTATCAATCCGGTCTACATTCACCCAGATGATGCCAGCAGCGCAGGAATTAAAACAGGTGATGAGTTCATCATCGAAACGCCAGGAGCAAGCACCACGGCCCTTGCGATGGTTGTGCCAGGAATCCTTCAAGGCACACTTGGATTCGAGCATGGTTTTGGGCATACCGAATTAGGACAACGAGCTCACTGGATTGGTGACAAGCAGCAACCTATCAAAAGTCGTCAAATGGATGGAGTAAATATCAATGACATCGGCTTAACTGACCCTACCCGAGAGGGTAAAGGCGTCATGCTGGATTGGGTTGTTGGCGCGGCTGCTCGCCAATCATTGCCCGCGAAGATTCGCAAAGCTTAATCTACCTCTACTAATTCTTCAGGGCTTCTTTCAATCTTGTAAGAAGCCTTTTTTGTTATCTTTATTTACGCTCAAATTACCAACAACTCAAACACATTGGAGTCAAAATGACACAAACCAGTTATTGTCTTTTTGATAAAAACAAGAAAAGAAAAACCATAAGTAACTGTAATAAAACAAAAGTACAACATGGCACAGATAATGAAATAGGTGAGATTAGTATTAAAAAAACAATACCCCAGTGAGGTAACTTATGACTGCTCAACATAATAAATTTAACTTCGACCACCTACTCACTTTCTCAAACATCGCATTAGTGGCCACCTTTATTGCCATGATCGTGAGTATTCTGGTGTCTTACCCCTATGCACACCTATTTACGCTACCTCAACAAATCGCTGCGCACATTAGTACTATCGTCATCGCGGGCTTGCTGAAAGTGAGTTATGTTACGCGCTGTCTCGCTCAGTACAATTTAGGATTAGAAGTTCGCTAAGGAGACGAAAAGTTGGCGTTGAATACTTAGCGCCAACTTATTTACCCAACACACCCGCTAACTTAAACATCCAACAGTCGACGTTGCGACTGATTAAGTCTCATTGAGGTTTCTGCCGTTAACCATTTCTTCTGGTCTTGCTGCTGAGCCCCGTCTTTAGCGACATACAACCCATGCAATACACGGCGACGCGTGCCTAGCCTATTGACCGTACCTCCGTGCCAGGTGTGGGCATTAAAAATCATAATACTGCCAGCAGGACACTCAAGGTAGACTTCATCTGGATGCGTTGCTTCGGTATCTTCTAAAACATCTTCTGGTAACTCTGGACGTAAATGAGTGCCCGGAATAATCCGAGGGGCGCCATTGTCTCTGCAAAGATCATCAAGTGCCCAGATAGAATTCACTAAATGCACTTTGGGGAAATCGGGCCTTGGTTTCTTCCAATCGCCATGCAGCGGTTGCAAGCCACCACCAGGGTGAGCCTCGCGGCCATTCAAGCTCGACAGTTTGAATTCGCCATTAAAGATATGCTCACAGGCATCAAGTACTAATGGATGACACCAGATTTTTTCCCAGACGGTGCCCTTATTAATCAAATTGGCAATTCGAGTCACCGTCTCTTCTTGGTGGTGCTCAATGGCTAAGTTATCTCCCTCTTTCTCTACAAGGTAGTCAAACTTTGCTCTGAGTTCTTGAAGCCACTCAGGGTCAATCACATCATGAATGATGGTGAAGCCATGAGTGTCTAAATCATCATATTGATGCGGTGTTAATCCCTCTAAAGAGTAGAGGCTAGTTATTGTAGATTCGTGACTCATTTTATTATCCTTCTCGGCTGACTTTTCCCCTACCAATCTACTTTTAAAGCCGTAATAATCCTGTAGGCAATATCTACGATAAGCTGGATATTTGTAAGATCGTTTACTAAATGTGAAGCAACGCAAATAGACCAGTCAGGCTTGTCGCGTATACTAGATTCTTATTTAGTTCCGCCTCCACCACCTAGAAGAATGTTATAAAGCATGTTAGATAGAACCTACCTCATTGAAGCCTTAGAACACTACGCAACGCATACGGAGCAAATCCACTCATTGCTGTTTGCAGGTAACCTACCAAGCCCACCGCCGCTTGCGTATCAAGTTCACTTTCCTCGTATTGAAATGGTGTTAATTGGTGAACTGGAGATGGACGTTGGCAATAGCATAGGAACAGATACGGAGGTCACTCTCAAACAAGGTGATGTTCTCTACTTACCAGCCGAAAGTTGGAATAAACCTAATTGGGATAAACCTGTGGTCACCATGTCAGTCCTTGTGGGTAAGCAAAGTTTTGGGATGAGTCTTTTGAGTTGGGACGGCGAAAAGTTCGATTCGGCAATAAAAGAGAACGTCGCAAGGCGCGGACCGAGAACAGGCTCCTTCATTCTTCAAGCCATTGAGGAATTATCATGGCACTCTCAAGATCAGAATACGTTGCACCTTTTGGCTAGCAGTCTCTTTAGTCATATCCATGACCTGATCCATAACCCACCCGAAACGCCGTCTAAGAGTAAGGCGTTGTTCGATGCCGTAAGAGATTACTTGGAGCAGAACTATCATGAGCCGTTGACGCGAGAGTCAGTCGCTAAACATTTCTACGTCTCACCGAACTATCTGTCGCAACTTTTTAACAAAGAGGGAAAAGTGAAGTTCAATGAGTATTTAACGCATATTCGCTTAGAGAGGGCAAAGTACTTACTCAAACAGTATGACACGAAAGTGAAAGAGATTGCTCATCGCTGCGGTTTTAACGACAGCAACTACTTCTGCCGAGTCTTTAAACAGCAGACAGACCGCTCCCCTTCTGAATATCGAGCGCATTACCAAAGCGGAACGATAGAATAAAGCTAAACGCTTATAACAGTCCCTGCTGGGGCTACTTTAGCGCGCTCGATAGCGTTAATCGCCAGCTCTGGACTACGCAAAAAATCTGAAATCGACATCTTGATTAAGCGTGATTGCTCGAACCTCTCAGCCCCTTCAATGTTGATCTCTGAAATGATAAATGCGACGTCTGCGGCATCAATTGCTGCTTGCTCTAAGGAATTCTCAGCGCCTAATGCTCCCTGTGTCTCCACCTGGATTTTATAACCTGCTTTTTTGGCTGCTTTCTCCAGCAACTCCGCTGCCATATAGGTATGCGCAACGCCACTGATACAAGCCGTAACTCCAACTAACTTCATTATTACCCTAAGATCTTCCTATAGCAAAAAGCCTAGTGAGTATAATCTCACTAGGCATCCGTGTCTTTGTCTATCCTAGCTAAACTTGTTTTTAATCATGTTCATAATAGATCAAGAACCGTTTTGCCTTCACCGTAAGCGCCATGCCAATCAGTCATAAAGCCAGCGACACCAGAATCGGTTAACGGATGAACAAGCAATTGGTCAAACACATCTGGTGCAATCGTAACGGATTGAACCCCTGCTTTTGCCACTTCATGGACTTGTTGAACGTTTTTAAATGAAGCAGCAAGTACTTTTGCATCTAGATTATAGACATCAATTAGGTGGGCCATTTCAGCCGCAACCAACGTGCCATCACCACAGATGTTGTCCAAGCGGTTCACATAAGGAGCAAGGAATTCAGCACCCGCCATAGCGGCCATCAATGCTTGCTGCGGAGTCAAAATCGCCGTTGCAGTAATTCGAATACCTTCAGCTCTGATCAGCTTCATCGCTTTAATACCTTGCGGTGTCACCGGCACTTTAATAATGATTTCAGGGTCAAGCTTACGCAGTGCCTTTGCTTCTTCCAACATCACCTCTGCAGTGTTACCTACCACCTGAGCATGAAGCATACGCTCAGAGCCAATTAACTCACGAATATCCAAAATGATATCGCGCAGTGAACGGTTTTCTTTTGCGATGATCGTTGGATTGGTCGTCACACCCGCAATCGGATACAGGTCTACCGCTTTCTTAATCGCATCTAAATTGGCGGTATCTAACATATAAATCATGGTACATCTCCAATAACTTTCACTAGTCACGACGCCCTCTCATTTCGGTTCGTCGTTTACTTTTTTAATAACCAAATTCTTTTAAACACTGAGTAATGGCTTGTTTACTCTCAGTGAAGCAGATGCCCTGTGCCGCGAGCTTACTCGTGTCTAAACGAACATCACGTGTCTTAGGCGCATCGCATTGCACCAATATGTCCGGCAAACGCTGCTCTAATTTGAGTTCCGTCAGAATATGCTCGGCAATGTCATAACGACTCGCGTCATTGTGCGCACCGGTATGATAGGTGCCATAAGGGATGTCAAAGATCTTAGGAAACTGTTCGATAAGCTCGTGCACATAGGTTAAACCTCGGAACTCATTACCACGTTCGTACATCACTCCCCCTTTGAATAAGGTTTGAATGGCATTCCAAACCACATTGGGATTGATCGTGGTGTTTCTTTCAGGCAACCCAAACAACCACGTGAACCTCAACACCCACATTTCTGGCAGAATGCTCGCTAACTCTCGCTCTGCTTCCAGTTTGTTCTGACCATAAACGGTGTCAGGAACCGGGATTGATTGTTCTGTGTAAGGACCCGCTTCAGAGTTACCATTGAAAACTTGCTCAGTAGATATGAATACCAGCTTCGCGCCAACTTGCTTACATGCTTTGGCGACATTGATTGCACCTTGGACATTCACTTTATGAGCAACTTCAGGATGCTCATTACAAAAATCCGTTACAGCAATAGCAGCAGCGTGAATCACGAAATCAGGCTGAAATTCGGTAAATATCTGGTTAACGGCGCTGTTATCAGTGATATCCAGTTGCGCAACGTCCGTCCCTTTAATCTCAAATTCACCTTGGTAACGATTTATAAATCGAGTACCAAAAAAACCACCCGCTCCTGTAATCAAAATTCGTTTCTTGCTCATGTCTAGCCTCCTATGACGACTTTATATCCATGCGCTTCGACATGGCGCTGAATCGCATCAATTTCTTGTTTTGTCGGTACTGGGATGTCTTTCATGGTGTAGTGCATCCCCAATGTGTCGTATTTATTTGAGCCAAATTGATGAAATGGCAATAAGTGGACCTCTTCAATATCGTAAGGAGCAATAAAGCCAAGTACCCTATCAACATTAATGAGATCGAGGGTGTAGCCTGGTATTAGCGGTAATCTGGGGATGACCTTGCAAGGTTTGGCCATTAACGTCTTGAAGCTTTCGAGCACCTTATCCAGATTAATGCCGATGATCTCCTTAGCTCTGAACTCATCCATCAATTTGAAATCAAACAGAATTTCATCGCAATATTGAGCCATATCGCTCAACTGCTTACTATTTCCATGTCCTGAGGTTTCAATCGCCGTTTTGTATCCCAGTCTTCTTAGCTGCTTTAGAAGTTCGATGCAAAATCGGCCATACACCAGAATCTCACCACCAGACAAGGTGACCCCACCGCCTGATGTTTGATAGAACACATCATCTTTAGCAATTTCTTTGAGCAGCTCATCAATGGTGACGTCATAACCGACTTGTTCAAACGCACCACTTGGACACTCATCCGCGTCCTGCTCACAAACATCACAGTGTAAGCACTTGGCTTCCCTGCGAATGTTTACCAAATCAATCGAACGTGACTCTGGGTTAGCACACCAAGGACATTTCAAAGGACAGCCTTTAAAAAAGACCACGGTACGAATACCTTCACCATCATTTAACGAGTATCGCTGGATGTTAAATACTCGCGCTTTGAGCTGGGGCGCACTAAACTCCCCAGATTCTGAACAACCCGTTTCGCTCGTTTGGCAATTACAGCTCATGAGCGGTTCTTCGGATAATGTCATCTTGAATTTCTTTCGATAGTTCCACGAAGAAAGCGCTATAGCCGGCTACTCGCACCACCAATCCTGCGTAATCTTCGGGCTTTTCTTGCGCCTTACGTAACGTGTCTGCATTCAATACATTGAACTGAATGTGTTGCAGCTTGAGCTTCATAAATGCTCGTAAGAAATCCCCTAGCTTGGTAATGCCCTGCTCTCCCTCTAGGGTTGATGGCGTGAACTTCACATTGAGCAAGCTACCATTCGACAGTAAGTAGTTATCCAGCTTACTGACCGATTTCAGTACCGCAGTCGGGCCTTGCTGATCTTTGCCCAACATAGGAGATAGGCCACCATCAGCCAATTGCTCACCAGCCAATCTTCCATCTGGTGTCGCACCAACCACAGCACCAAGGGGAACATGAGCAGATACCGTGTATGACCCTGGAGTAAAATAGCCACCACGAGGGTTTTGGTAGGTTTCGACTTCTTTACAGAACAGCCTTAACAAGTCAGCACCCAACGCATCCACTTCATCGATATCGTTGCCATATTTTTCGTAGCGGTTCATCAGACGAGCACGAACTCGTTCGCCCTCTTTACCTTCGAAGTTAGATTCAAGAACCGCGATAAACTCCGCAAAGTTCATGCGATTTTCTTCAAATACAAAACGCTTTAACGCCATTAACGAATCAGAAAGGTTGGCAATCCCAATCCCTTGCACACCAGAGAAATTATAACGACCACCACCATAGGTAATGTCCTTCCCATTCTCGATACAGTCGCTAATGAACGAGGACAATAGTGGAACAGGAGCCCAGTCACGATGCCCCACATCACAGATGTTTGACCCTTCAACCATTAGCTGCACATACTGGCAAATGTCAGTGCGAATCTCAGCGAGTAATGTTTCAAAACGGACGTCTTGATTGCCCTTATTGCGCTTAAGTACCAATTCCATGACCTTAAGCAGGTTAAACATCGCTATGTCATGCAGCCCATAGGTTTTCCCTGGAATCGACAGCTCCACACAGCCCACGACAGAATAATCACGCGCATCTTCCAAAGAGACACCACGATTCAAAAACGCCGGCACCACCACTTCATCATTGAATATTTGCGGAATACCTGTGCCTAGACGAATGGTTTCTGCGGTTTTATTGAGAAACGCACGGTCAATGAATTCGTTAACTCGAACACCAAGGTTTGGCTGCGGTAGTTGCACGCTTTGGTACGCATCAAGGCAGAGTGTTGACAGTGTATTAACTGCGCTACGCCCATTTTCAGTCAGACCGCCGAGCAAGATGGTATAACCGGTTGGAAAGCCAGCAAAAAACTTAGCACTGCTGGATGAACGCAGTAGGACAATGTCGTTTGTTTTGACCCACAAACTCTCAAGCAGCTCTTGCAAAAACGCAGGAGATTCACCGTTGGCGATAGAGTCCTGATAAAACGGCATCATATATTGATCAAAACGCCCAAGAGATAGTGAACTCGCATTCGACTCATACTGAAGAATGATATTCATATACCAGAACAGCTGACACGCCTCATAAAAACCTTGCGGTTTTTGTGTGGCGACTTTGCCAGAGATACCTGCAATGCGAATTAACTCTGCCGCCCTAACGGGGCACTCGCACTCAGCGGCCATCTGTTTGGCTAACGCTTCGTAACGACGAATATGTCTAGTTGAGGCTTGCAGTAGAATCAGTACCGATTGATAAAACTCGTTGTCACTATTAACGGTTGCTAGCGTAGACATGTCATCGGTCAATGCACCTAATCCGTTTTCAAGTAAGCGATCAAAGTCGATAATGATGTGGCCTTGACCTTTATCGGTTTGGTTAACACTGAATACTTTCTCGGACACCGCTTGTTTGACGTTTTCAGGAATTTGAGCGTTGATAAAATCTTTCATAGAACGCTCGGACCAGTAACTCAGCAGCTTCTCTTTATAGACCACTTTATCTTCTTCAGAGATATAGAATTTATCCTGTGGGCGTGACTCAAAGATATCTAACTCTTTATCAATCCAATAAGGATCCATTTCTGGTGAGACAATACCAGCACGCGGCTTGATGGTGCGGTTTCCGGCAATCAGTTCATCATCACGAATCGATATCGCAACATTATCCAAAACGTGTGCTGTTGCCTTTGCTCGGCGGATAAGCGTATGTTCCCCTTCCGTCTGCTGGTGGCTCTCGGTATACAGTAGCGCACGTTCTAGAGAGATTTCACGTTGAGCTTCAAATAGGGCGGACTTTAATCGAGTAATTCTTTCGGTGCTCACAATAGGCTCCATTATTATTGTCTATTGCCACTGATGGGCATTTTCTTGATTCATAACAGAGTCACTTTCGATAACGCTTGAAGAAAGTAACTGTGGTATGAAGGCTCCCTCGTGTTAAGGGAGCCTGACTGGTTATGCTGTCGCTTTCTCTAAGTGAGCTTCAATCTTGCTCATCACAGCATCTGCACGCTTGACGGCATCACTTACGCCGATACGAACAATAGTTTTACCCTTGAATCGATCCTCATTCTTGATACCGATATCCTTAGTTAGAATCACGATGTCAGCTTGAGCGACCTCTTCTGCTGTCAGCTCATTTTCAATACCAATTGAGCCCTGAGTTTCAACTTTGCAATTCCAACCTTTTGCTTTTGCTGCTGCCTCTACGGCTTCCGCCGCCATGTAGGTATGCGCTACGCCAGATGGGCACGCTGTAACTGCTACGATATTAGTCATAATTCTCACCTTTATTTTAATGTTCTGTTTTTATTGGATAATATTTAAATCAAAGACTTAGAGTTAACCGATTGATATGTCTAGGTCTAAATCATCAGATTCTTCTTTCTGCGGCTGTTCTACTTTACGACGAGCTTTAAGAAAGTTAACCAGTAGTGCGGTCACTAAAGAGCCAACACCAAGTGCAATTAGGAAACCGAATCGACCGTCTACAACTGGCAGTACAATCAAACCACCCCATGCCGCGAAACACTCAACACCAAGAATCGCTGCAGTCGCCGCACCTACTGCGGTGCCAATCATGATGGAAGGAAGCACACGAAGTGGATCGGCTGCCGCGAATGGAATAGCACCTTCAGTAATACCCATTGTTCCCATTAGAATGGACGCGCGGCCAGCTTCCTGTTCGTCAGCTGCGTAAAGCTTCTTGTTCAAGAATGTCGCTAGACCCATGCCCACAGACGGTGTTGCTACCGCAACTGCACTAATACCTGCGACGTTGTAAATGCCTTCACCGACACAAAGGATGACGAATGCATACGCAACTTTGTTAACTGGACCACCCATATCAAAGGCAATCATTAGGCCCATGATAATAGCGAGTACAACGATACTTGAGTCCTGCATACCTTTTAGGAAACCAGTAAGCGCTTCTGTTGCCGCGCCAATTGGCTCACCGATACCCCAAACGATGGCACCTGCGGTAATAAATGTACCTATAATTGGAATCACGAAGATTGGCATAATTGAACGAGCAAACGCTGGCACTTTTATCTTCTTCAGATAGAAAACAACAATGCCGCCTAATAGACCCGCGAAGATCGCACCGAAGAAACCAGTGTTGTACATGTTTGCGCCAATGAACGCTGCAATAGCAGAAGGCGCAAGCGCTGAGCGGTCAGCAATCGAATAACCGATGTAAGCAGCTAGAATGGGCACCATAAGTTGGAAGCCGGCTACACCAATAAAGAATAGATCGTGCAGCCACGTTCCTTCTTCAGGCACAGCACCTTCCCCATATAACATGACGGAAGCCGCCAGTAGGATCCCCCCCGCAACCACGAAAGGAATCATGTGAGATACACCTGTCATTAGATGTTGTCTCGTATTTTTAAGAATTGAGATTAAGTCATTCATTGACCTCTCCTTTGAGTACATAAGTATTAAAATTTTTATTAAAGGAAGTACTTCTTTTGTATTTATTGGCTCACGTTTCTGATTAAGCTTCAGAGAAACTCCATCTCTACAGCACAGGGTTATAATAGTGAGCAAATGTGCTAACCAGTTAGAGGACAAAACTGCTTTTTACTGGATATTTGTTAGATGCAGCGTGAATATTGATCTTGAGCACACTTTACTAGTACTTTTATCAAAAGACTCAAGAAAACCAATTAAGCAACTGTTATTAAAGGATTAGTTGAACATAAAACACTGACACATCTTTTATAAAACTTGATTAAAGTCACATACTAAACTGTATTTTTGAACGGTATCACAAACAGCCCACTACCTTACAAATATCCAGTTTTTAGCACTTTTATCCAATAGTCCACACGGTGCTTTTTGTTAAAGTTGTAGACATAAACGACTAATAACAAATTCGAAACTAAGGACTAAACCCCTATGAGAAGTTTTACCTTTTCTTGTGAGCTACCCAATGGTGTTCACGCAAGACCAGCGGGTCATGTAGAAACCCTTTGTAATCAATACCTATCTAACATTGAGTGGCAGAACGAACGTACTGGTCTATCTGGAAATGCAAAAAGTGTGTTGTCTTTAATAGGGACAGACACACTACTCGGTGACACATGTATGATCACCATAGACGGCGAGGATGAGGAGTCTGCTCTGGAAGCTATACAGAACTTTATTGCGAATGAGTTTCCACATTGCGATTCTCCACTAGAACAAACACACGCTAATGAAGAACAGCAACCACTACCACGTAACTTATCCAACCTCACGGAAGGAGCGATTCGTGCAACTTCCGTGAGCAGTGGGATTGGCCGCGGTGTCGTGGTTAAAGTAGGTGCAATCAACTTTGATCAACTGCCCTACCTTCCTGAAACAAGAGCACTTGAAGAAGAAAAGTCTGAACTAAAAAGCGGTCTCGCTCAGCTTTCTAAGGCCATTGAAGTGCAAGCCAACACATCAGTAGATACGGAAAGCGAAGTGCTTGCCGCGCATCTATCTATATTGAGGGATGAGTCGTTCGCACAACAACTGAATACTAATCTCGTAGAAGGAAGAAGCTGTGCCCAGGCAGTGGTCGCAACCGCAAAACACTATGCAGAGCAACTACAGAAATCTTCCAGCCAATACCTTCGTGAGCGTGAACTCGACATTCGAGATGTTTGCTTCCAATTACTGCAAACCATCTACGGTGACGAACATTACACCAGCCAACTCGCGCTGACTGAACCATCTATCTGTATGGCTGAGGACCTCACCCCTAGTCAGTTCTTAGAGCTGGATAAGTCACTGCTAAAAGGTTTGGTTTTGACCCATGGTGGCAGCACATCTCACACAGTTATTCTTGCTCGCTCTTTTGGTATTCCAACAGTCGTTGGAATGAAAGATGGTGCATTGGAAGCCGACATCGGCCAAGAGGTTTATCTTGATGCCAATTTAGGTGCAATCGTCACCGACCTAACTGAACCTGTGGTTCGTTACTACGAACAAGAAAACCGAATCATCAATACGGTTCGAGAGCGCCAGGCTGCGTTCAAAGATACACAGGGTATGACACAAGATGGAAAAAAACTTGAAGTTGCAGCGAACATCGCCCATTCCGTAGAAGCAAAATCAGCATTTGACTCGGGAGCAGAAGCCATCGGTTTATTCCGTACCGAGATGCTATACATGGATCGCAAAAGTGCGCCGAAAGAAGATGAGCTCTACAACATATTCTGCCAAGCACTGGATGCAACTTCAGGTCGTGCGATCATCGTTCGTACTATCGACATCGGCGGCGATAAACCAGTTGACTACCTCAATATTCCTAAAGAAAACAACCCATTCCTTGGCTACCGTGCAGTACGTATCTACGAAGAGTTTATTGACCTATTTAAAACCCAATTACGAGCTATTCTGCGTGCTTCGGCACATGGTCCGCTGAAGATAATGATTCCAATGATTTCTTCGATGGAGGAGATTTTATGGGTCAAAGACATTCTTGCTGAGATTCGCCAAGAACTCCGTAAAGAACAGGTTCCGTTCGATGAAAAAATCCCGCTTGGCATTATGATGGAAGTTCCTTCTGTAGCCTTTATCATCGATCAATGTTGTGAAGAAGTGGATTTCTTCTCCATCGGCTCTAACGACCTAACTCAATATTTGATGGCCGTTGATCGTGACAATGCAAAAGTAACGAAACACTACAACAGTCTAAATCCAGCATTCTTGAGAACGCTAGACCACGTCGTCAATGAAGTGCATCGTCATGGTAAATGGATTGGACTGTGTGGGGAGCTTGGCGCTAAAGGCTCAGTATTGCCCCTGCTCGTTGGTCTAGGGCTTGATGAAATCAGCATGAGCGCACCAAGCATTGCTGCGACCAAGGAACGCATTTCCAAACTAGATAGCCGAGAATGTCGACAGTTGTTAAACAAAGCAATGCAATGCCGTACGCCATTGGAAGTAGAGCATCTACTTGCGCAGTTCCGTATGGCACAAACCGAAGCGCCACTGATTTCAGAAGATTGTATCAAGCTTGATCTCGACCTGCGTAGCAAAGAGGAAGTGATTAAGACACTCGCTGACAACCTATTCCTAACAGGACGTTGCCGTTATCCGAATAAATTGGCGGACGATCTTTGGGCTCGAGAAGATGTGTTCTCAACCGGTCTAGGCTTTGGCTTTGCTATCCCTCATACCAAGAGTGAACACATTGAGCAATCAGCGGTGAGCGTATGCCGTCTAGCGAAGCCTATTCAATGGGGCGATGAAGAGGCGCAGTTTGTCATCATGTTGACGCTGAACAAACACGCAGCCGGCGACCAACATATGAAGATCTTCTCTAAGTTGGCACGTAAAATTATGCATGCCGAATTTCGTGATGCCTTGTTTAACGCCCTATCGAGCAGTGAAATAGAACAGAAACTCATGACGGAGCTAGAGCTATAGTCCCCAATTCCAAATGGAAGTAAGAAGGATTCAAAACCTTCTCACCTCGGACTTGGACTGACTAACTTGTTCGGTTCCAAGTTTTTGGCGAAGTAACCATCATTCGTGTCCAGTGTTACTTCGCCCTTTTTGTTTTAGAAAGGAGCGGAATATGCCCGCCACTACGACATCAAGCACTCAAACAAGACTCGACAGCCTTATTACGGAAGAAAACCTGTTGCAGTTCCCCTATTTCAATCAGAAAGTCGCTTGGGATATCGGTAATGAGCTGCGTGCCAACGCCATCGAAAAGCACGCCAAGGTTGCCATCAATATTTCGGTTGGCGAGCAGTGCCTTTTCCACTGTGCACTTGACGGAGCAACATTAGACAATCAAGAATGGGTGAGAAGAAAATCAAACGTTACCAAGCGTTTTCAGCGCAGTTCTTGGTATATGAAGCATTACCTAGAAATGAAGGGAAAGAATATAGAACAAGCTTCTTTCATTGATGAGAAAGATTACAGCCCATTTGGCGGTTCTTTTCCTATTCGAGTTAAAAACACAGGTATGATAGGAACGATTACGGTTTCAGGTTTGCCTCAATACGAAGACCACCAGCTAATCGTAGATGTGCTCTCACAGTATTTGAAAAAGGAATAGTTATCGTGACGACGCTTTCATTTAAAGGTCTGTTATTCGACCTAGACGGTACATTAGTCGACTCAATCCCAGCAGTGACACGTGCATGGTCACGCTGGGGAGAATCTAAAGGTCTCGAGCCTAGCTACGTGATGTCGAGGATTCACGGAAGGCCTGCTATCGAATCAATCGCTGAGCTGCTTAATGCATCAGTCGATACACCAGAAGTTCAAGCCGAATTTGACTATCTAGAACGCTATGAAGCCACCCACACCGAAGGCACCACTGCACTACCTGGCGCCGTTGAGCTACTAAACAGCTTAAATGAGCTCGGTATCCCGTGGGCTATCGTTACCTCCGGCACATTGCCAGTAGCAACCGCTAGAATGAAAGCGGCAAACCTCCCTCAGCCCAAAATCCTTGTTACACCCGAGTTGCTCTCCCAAGGCAAACCACACCCCGAGCCTTATTTGAGAGGAGCGAAAGAACTGAACCTGAATCCTGAAGAATGCATATGCTTTGAAGATGCGGTCGCTGGCCTCAACTCAGGGATCGCAGCAGGTTGCCAGAGCATTGCGGTGCTCAGTCATAGCTCAAGAAGTGAATTGCCTGACGCGGATGGCTATATATTCAAGCCTTCTGATATTCAGATTGAAAAGACAGAACACGGATTTACCCTGACGTTGTAAGCCGAAAAGGAGGCATACGCCTAGCCTGTTCAGAAATTGTCTATTAGTGCTTCTATGTATAGGAAACCTATACCATTGAGCAACCTAGAGTCTGGCAACTCACCATATCGCACCGATGCCCTTTGCTCCTTTAGGGCATTAGTGTTAGCTTCAAACGGATTGAATAGCGCTGGTTCTGCTTCTGTACCTCTCGCCACCTAAGACGCTGTCCGCACAACATCAATAGTTCAACTGATCATCAACAAACATACCATTCCCTGTTCTCTTTACTACACTACTAAAAGCAACTCCAACTAGTGACACATTTGTTAATAGCACTGGAAGAGATCATTTGAACAATAATAATAGATCAGTTACCACTGATTCCCTCAGCAAACAAGGCCGTCCATTATCGTCCTTTGATTTACGCTATGTGAGTTTGTTTTTTCTATACATAGTATCTTCATTTCTTTTCTCAATGCTCAGCCCTCAAACTTTAGTTGCATCATTGTGGCCATCAGCTGGTATTGCACTTGCGGGTTGTTTTTTATGGCAGAGACACTTCTTACCTGCAATCTTAGCTGGCTCACTAATATTTAGTATTGGGATTCAATTATTCGATGGGAATGCAACTGGCCTCTCTTTAATAATAACGTCAATTGGAATCAGCTTCGCTTCTACGGTTCAAGCTTGGATAAATTACCGCGTTTTAAGACACCTCTCCTTAAATGTCATCAGCTTAGCCAGCTTTACCAAAGTTACTCTATTTATAGGAGTAGCATTTATATGCTCTCTAATCGGTAGTTTGCTAGTAAACCTGCTCATAGAGCCCGCTCATATATTACGCTTTAGCGACAGCTACTGGGCAAATGTAGTCATTCAATGCTTAGGTGACTTTTTAGGTATCATCATTATTACACCTATCGTTGTTATCTTATTTAAATCGCGCGACCGACTAGCCAACAGACTAAAGCACTCTAGGGCTCTGATATTTCCACTTTCTATTGTTTTTATTACACTTATTATCATTCAAAATTACAGTGATAAAACGCTCAAATCCGACAGCCTCAATGAGGTCCAAGTCCGTTCTCAATTGATTGAAAAAAACCTTAATCATCAAGTAGAAAACTATTTAAAGTCTTTATCAACTTTAGCTAGACATCTTTCCGGGAATGGCGACATTACACAAGAAGAGTTTAGAGAGATAACCTTGCCGCTTATCGACAAAACTCCTGGGATTCGAGGGTTTTCTTGGAATCCACTTGTAGAACAGCGTCATGTGAGCAAGTTTGAAATAGAGACCAATAACCAAAGCTCTTCGATGTTTAAAGTTCGGGGCACCCCATTGAATGAGTATGATCCTCTCGTTGTTGTAAAATGGATCGAGCCATTTCTTTCCAATGAAAAAGCATTTGGCTTCAATGTGTTCTCTAATGCAGCACGGCGAGAAGCAATGATTCTCGCGCAGAACAATAACTATCCAGTCGCTACAGAGATTATTCAACTTGTCCAACTTGAGACCAAAGAGCCTGGATTTTTAATATTTACTCCGATAAATGATGGACCTTCTCTTGATACCTCAGTTATTACGCGCTCTTTCAATCTATCTGGTTTTGCCGTTGGCGTTTTTGTCGTTGGGGATATTGTTAAAGCGAGTGTGAACAATAGCTCTGCACACTATATGGACGTAGAAATTCTCGACTCTAGTGCAGGAAATGAAGTTATTTACCGCTACTTCTCACCAGACAATTTAGCCCCATCTGAAGGCGCAGTAGAGTTTTCTTTTTCTCAACAAGTGACTACTCGAGAGTGGACCGTCGTTTTATCTGTATCACAACAAGTACTCCTTTCTTTAACCGCTCAAAAATCCGTAACATTTCTCATTTATGAGTCTGTGTTTGGTGCTTTAAGTGTACTGCTTATCATGACGGTGTTTAACAATCATAAGGTCTTATTAAGGCGTGTAAAAAGTCGAACTAAAGAATTGGAAGCTTCAAGAGATCAGCTTAAGCGTTACGCGTTTAACGATGCACTAACCAACTTACCTAACAGACGCATGTTTATCGAGCAAACTAACCATGCTTTAAGATTGGCCGAACGGAATCGTTCGATCGCAGCCGTTCTTTTTCTTGACCTCAATCGTTTTAAACACGTAAACGATAGCCTAGGGCATGACTTTGGCGACAAGTTACTCGTCGAAGTTTCTAAAAGGTTAAGTGGTTGCTTGAGAAGTAGCGACGTACTAGCTCGTTTTGGCGGTGACGAGTTCACAATTCTTATCGAAAACCTTACCAACATAGAACAAGCAATCGCTCTATCCAAAAAGATCATTAATGGGTTGAGAAAACCCATTCAAATTGGGAGAGAGTCCCTTACGATATCAACTAGTATAGGCATTGCCGCTTACCCTAAAGATGGTCAAAATGTCGACGATCTTCTTCGAGCAGCTGATACCGCCATGTATAAAGCGAAAGAGTCATCGGTTGGTTATTTTTGTTACGCGAACACTTTAAGAAAACAAGCACAACACAAACTATTTATTGAATCAGAACTGCCGAGAGCCTTGGAGAAAGGACAGTTTGAATTATACTACCAACCTATTATCGAGCTTCGCTCTGGGAAGCATCTTGGTTGCGAGTGCTTGCTAAGATGGAACCACCCTACCTATGGAGTAATTTCACCCGATTCATTTATACCTATTGCGGAGGTCTCTGGAGAGATCATTCCTATTGGCGCATGGGTCATCGAGCAAGCCTGCAAACAGATCAGAGTGTGGCAAGACCAGAATATTTACCATAAAAAAGTATCAGTAAACGTATCAGTAGTGCAGCTAGTTTCGGGTCAACTAATTGACGATGTGATGGATCCACTTCAACGCTACGGGATTTCACCTGAAGCCCTTGAACTTGAAATTACTGAGAGTGTATTAGTACAAAATATGGGCCAAGCCATCAGGTTCATCACAGAGTTGAAGAAGATTGGGGTAAATATAGCTATCGATGACTATGGAACCGGCTATTCCTCGTTAAGTTATTTAAAGCAACTTCCTGTTGATAGCTTAAAAATCGACAGTATTTTCATAGACCAACTTCACCCAGAAGACATGACGATAGTAAGTTCGACCTTACAAATGGCTAATGAGCTTGGTATTAATGTCATTGCGGAAGGGATACAAACCGCAGAACAAATGAAAATCTTGATAGATCACGATTGTCAGTGGGGTCAAGGTTTTCTATTTAGCAAACCACTCCCCCAATCATCCTACACAGCGTTCTGCCAAAACAGCAAACTTAGCCGTTCAGAACGCCCCAATTGACTCTAGGTCCATTTTAGACACTAAAATCACATAACCGAAGACTAGCGACCGATGAATGATTAAATAGAAAAACCGCGCATACACAGCGCGGCTTTATTTTATAGCAGTTTGTAAGTGAGCTAGCTAAGCTAATAAGCGAAACAAAAACCTAATTTGTAATCTTCACCACTCTTCGCCGTATATTCCTTGTCTTCATTACTCGCCGTTGGGCGACATTTATCATCGCCTTTCACCAAGCTTACCCAGTGACGAAGACCTGTGGTTTGATGGCCTTCAGACTGACCAAACTTAGTACACGTTTCTAATTGAATATCAGCAATTTGAACCAACTGCAGAAAGCCGTTGCCTTGACGGCGAGCAAACGTAACTTCTACATGAGTGCCACTTTCGTCGCGGAATAGAATCGAATCCGGAGAACACTTATCGCCAGTATAGGCAACAAACTGTTTGGCATGGCGCAGGCCGCTATGTTGACCATTTTTGAAATACGCTTGAACGTGGCGATAGTCAATTTCATAACTTACTACATCTTCGTGAGAACCATTCTCTAGCGGGAACAAGGTATCAAGAAGTTGCTTAGTCATTTGTTGTTTTTGAGTTGGCTTATCAGCGTTGACCATTTCCACGGCAAACACGGCTTCAGCGATAAAATTTTGTGGGTTATGTAGTTCTGTTTTATCGAATGTCTGCATATTCATAGTCTATTCCTTCAGAGGCAATTAATAACAGCTTAAGCAAATACCCTTAACACCTTGTTGGTTTGTCTCGTTATTGCTTGATTATTAGAATAGCGCTTTTTTGACAACAATTTCACAACGAAATTTTTACACTGTCAATTTTACAAAATCACTCTGTGTAAAAATCGATAAAGCACTCTTAGAAATCATATTTATTCTCTATTTTTCAAAACGTTAATAAAATCAGACATGCAAAAAAACACAAAACCCGCTAAAAGAGGGTTTTGTGAAATTCACTGTATGAACGAGTAAAAAAGGGGATTTTTACAAACCTCTTTGCCACTCTTGGCGAAGCGAAATTTGCTCTGGATGGTGAATTGCCAGCTCAACTTGTTGCAATAATGCCTCTTTATCTTTACCCAGTACTCCCTTGAGCACTAGATAGTTAGAAGCATGATCTGAGCGGAATATTGTCTTGTCTAACTGTAAGTGTTCAAGCAATAGTTTTATTTCTTTGAATAACTCGGGTTGAGTCAATTGGCGAAAGTCACCGTTATATTCTGCCGCGACGCGCTCTTCACCAAATGGAAAAGACACTACTAAGGTTGAGAGATAGTCTGGCTGAGCGGCATTCATTAGCTTGGCCGAATTCAGTGCATGCTGCTCACTCAAAATAGGGCCTCCTAGACCATTTAGGATCATGACAGAACTTTTCATGCCCGCCGCTTTTATCTTGTTTAGCGCGGCCAACGATGATTCAAACGTCTCACCTTTTTTCACTTTAGCTAGTACTTCGTCATCTCCGCTTTCACAACCGATATACATCAAACTCAACCCAAGCTCTCTAAGCTCTGCGACTTGCTCCGATGTCTTATTGGTTAAATTTCGTGGCAAACAGTAGCTTGAGATACGTTGAATGTTGGGAAGGTAGCGATGAATTAACTCACAGATCGCTTTAAGGCGATGAAATGGTAATGTCATCGCATCACCATCCGCAAGAAAAACTCGATGAACTCGTGCACCAGACGCGGCCACTTGCTGCAACTCTCGCTCTAATTCTTCTAGCTTCTTAGGACGAAACTTCTTCTGAGGCTGAGTATACATATCGCAGAAAGTGCATTGATTATGGCTACAACCATTGGTTACTTGTAATATCAGCGACTTCCACTCCGACGGTGGTCTAAAAACCGGTTCAATGTAATTGAGCATCCGATATCCTGTTAAGTAAGTGCGTTAGCGAAATCGTAACGCACTTTGACCTCTCGTCCAACGAACAAGGTGAGCTAGAACTACATAAATATGAACTGCCTATATAAACTATCCAGTTCCGCTCGTATTTGACGAATTTGCGCTTCATTTTGCGTAGACACCGCTTCAAGCAGTCCTTTCTCGCGCGCGGTGATTTGTTGACAAAGGCTAGCAAGACTGTCGCAAAACGCGACATTATGACAAGCCTGCTGCTGCGCCTCTTCAATTGCTGATGCCACTTTACGACGCGATGTAGCGGGCACAATGGCATTTGCTTGATTATAAACTTGTTGTCTTTTACGTCTTTGTAGCGATTCGTCTATCGCTTGCTTCATGGCGGGTGTGATTCTATCGGCATACAAAATCGCCTTACCATTGGCATTTCGTGCTGCTCGACCAATGATCTGAATCAGCGCTTCTACCGAACGTAGAAATCCTGCGTGGTCCGCGTCGAGAATGGCAACCAAGGAAGCTTCTGGAATATCCAGCCCCTCTCTGAGTAGGTTGATACCAATCAAGACATCGAACTCCCCAGCCCTTAATCCATTGATAATATCGACTCTTTCTGAGGTTTTAATATCGGAATGTAAGTAACGAACGCGTATTCCCTGCTCCGCCATATAGTCGTTTAACGATTCCGCACTTACCTTAGTTAAAGTAGTCACAAGCACTCGTTCATTATTACTCGTACGCTGACGTATCTCCTTTAACAGGTCTTCCATATTGTTCGCTGATGGGCGCACCTCAACCTCAGGGTCAAGCAAACCTGTTGGTCGAATAATTTGTTCAACCACCACTCCACCTGAACGCTGAACTTCGTATTTTCCTGGCGTCGCAGAAACAAAAATGGTCTGCGGTTTTGCTTTTTCAAATTCACTGAACGTCAGTGGACGATTATTTAAAGCTGAAGGAAGACGAAACCCGTAATCAATAAGGGTATCTTTACGACTTCGGTCTGATTTCGACATTGCTGAAATCTGAGGAACCATCACGTGAGACTCGTCGATAAACACCAGCCCATCCTTAGGTAGATAATCCATTAATGTCGTCGGCGGTAGCTCAGGATCTCGTTCATTAAGATAACAGGCATAGTTTTCGATACCGGAGCAATAACCGTATTGCTGCATCATTTCAATATCATGCATACACCGTTCGTAAAGCCTTGCCGCCTCGGTTAATCGGTTTGCTTCGTTGAGCTCTCTAACTCTTTGTTCCATTTCAATACGGATCAATTCACTGGCTTTACGGACTTTTTGTGGTGACGACGCATAGAGTGTTTTAGGTGAAATCTTGTACTCTGTGCAAGATTTTAAGAGTGTACCCGCGATAGGGTCGACCCAATCAAGATGCTGAATAACTCCGTTATTTAAAGTAATGCGAATAGCATCTTGGGCAGAATCAGCTGGAAACACATCTATTTCGTCGCCACGAATGCGAAAACCAGCGCGCTCTAATTTGGGCTCGGTAAGGGTATATTGTAAGCGTGCTAATCGTTCAGTTAAATCAGCTTTATCTAATGCCTCACCTACTGCGAGCGATATTTGTAAGTCTCGATAAGTTTGTGGATCGCCTAACCCGTAGACAGAAGAAACGGAAGCCACCACGATAACGTCTCTTCTCTCAATCAGTGACTTGGTTGCCGAGAGCCTTAGTCGCTCTAGCTGTTCGTTAATCGCGGAGTCTTTGCGGATAAAACGGTCGCTACCGGGAATGTAGACTTCTGGCTGAAAGTAATCGTAATAGGAAACAAAATACTCAACGGCATTCTCGGGAAAGAAGTAACACATCTCGCTATATAACTGGGAAGCTAATGTTTTGTTATGAGCAAGAATCAACGTGGGTCGTTTCAAGCGATGGATAATATTCGCCATCGTGAATGTTTTACCCGACCCTGTTACGCCTTGTAATGTTTGATGGCTTTTACCACCTTCGATGCCTGAGATTAAACGAGCGATGGCTTCAGGCTGATCTCCTGAAGGTGGGTATGCGGAATGAAGAATAAATTTGTTTTTAGACATATACTCGCCCTCTGAAGAACAGTACTAAAGTATATGCCTATAATCGTCAAAGTGACTAAGCGAAGCTTTCTTGAATCATATAGCTTCTGCAGAATCGATCTCACTTGTGTCCCCTGTCGACTCACTTAACAACCCTGCATAGATGCCATTAATAGACACCAATTGTCGATGGTTGCCCTGTTCGACTATTCGACCCTTTTCTAATACTAAAATTTGATCCGAGTGTTTGATGGTACTTAAACGGTGAGCAATAGCGATAACCGTTTTTTCCTCAAATAAACGCTGCATGGCTTTCTGAATAAGATCTTCAGTAATCGAATCTACAGAGCTTGTCGCTTCATCAAGCATCATAATCTGCCCACCTTGAGCAACTGCTCGAGCAAACGAGATAAGCTGCGTCTGCCCCACCGATAAGTTCGAACCATTCTTATCTAAAACCGAGTCATAACTTCGAGGTAACTCTTCTATAAATCGATCAGCATAGACATAGCGTGCGGCTTGCTCAACTTGTTCACGCAAAATCCCTGGTTTGCCAAGGGCGATATTGAACTCGATACTTTCTTCAAATAAATGAACATCTTGCATCATCATCGAAAATAGGTGTGCCGAGTCATCCACTGAAATCTTCGATAGCTCAATGCCATTTAACAGAATACTGCCCTCATAATCTTGATAGGTTTTTGAAATCAATCTCATGATGGTTGATTTTCCAGAGCCAGTAGAGCCTACCAAGGCAATTTGATGGCCTTTTTTAAGTACGAAAGAGACATCTTTCAGTACATACGGAGCATCTTGCTTATATCGAAAACTAACATTAATGAACTCTAAGCTCACAAACTCTTGCAATGGTTGTTGGACCTGATGACTCGGTAACAAGGTTCGACCTTGTTCCTCGGTCGGCTCAACAAACAGCTCTTCGATATGATCAAACGCCGCAAACGAGCTTTGAATAGAGGCAATTTGAGAGGTGAAATCACGAATCGGCACAAACACTTTTTCTAGCGTATTAATAAAGGCAATCAGTACACCTAAAGTCAGCGTTCCGGCTAGCACTTGTTCAGAGCCATACCAAATCATGAGGCCAATGGTTACCGACGTCACACCAGAAATGAAAGAGAATAAGATGGCGTCATACTTATTGATTTTCTTTTGAGCAACCAAAAACTCATCAATATGCCCATTGTATTTCGCTTCTACTTTCTCTTCAGCGCGGTACATTTGAACGGTACTCATACCGAACAACAATTCTTGTAGATAACCGATACCTCTTGCCAAGGATGCGCGCGTTATCTTATGTAAAGCTCTTAGACGATTACGTACATACACCGTTAAATACATAACAGGAGGCATGACTACTAATACGATCAAAGTCAGCTTCCAATCGATAAATAGCATCATTACCAACAAGGCAATGGTGTTTATTGAATCCTTTACCAACCCGACAACCGATTGCACAAACGTTTCACCAATAGTCTCTAAATCACTCGTCAAACGTGACAACGTGACGCCTACTGGCGTATTGTCGAAATAGCTGCGCGGAAGTCTGAGTACGCGTTCAAACAACACTGCGCGCATATCAGTAATCGTTAGCTGACCAGTTTTTCTTAAATTGTAAGCATAAGTGGTGTCCACCACGTACCCAGCAATAAGGACTAGAACCAAATACACCACGTACTGCATTAACCCAGCGAAGTCATTTTGTCCCAACTGAACGTCAATAACTTGGATAATTAACCAGGGGAATAACAAGCTGGTTGCGACCGACAGAGGAAGCATAGCAATACCAATCAGAGCGGTTTTCTTGTATTTCTTAGCGAACTTGAAGAAGTGCTTGAGATACTTTACGTCGACACCTTTTAACATGCGCTCGCCTCCGCTTCATTTTGCTGAAGCTGCCACGTTTCCAAATAGTACGGGCATGTTTTCAGTAACGTTTTATGGTCACCTTTCGCAATTATCTTGCCTTCATTAAGTACGATGATCTCATCCATATATTCTAAAGCGTTAACACGGTGCGATACCACGAGCACCGATTGGTGTTTGAGTCGCTCAAATAACCCATTCAATATTTTACGTTCGGTTTCGTAATCAACCGCAGAGAGTACGTTATCCATAATGACAAGGTCTGCAGGCTCTAAGAGTGCTCGTGCAATGCTCAACCTCTGCTTTTGCCCACCAGAGAGCATAATGCCTTTTTCACCTACCAGAGTTTGATCACCATCCTCAAACCTAGCCACATCGTTTACGAGCTGGCTCAGCGAGAGCACTTCGTCCACTTGCTCCTTCGTGGCATCATTGTTGGCATTACCGAATCGAATATTCTCTTCTACCGTGGCCGAGAACAGATAAGGATCTTGGGTGACGGTTTTAACATAGCGACGCAAGTCACTGCGGGCAAAATCCGTAATGTCTTTACCACCTAAGAAAATCGCATTAGTGGGAACATCTAAATGATGATTCAGGCAGTTCACCAAGGTTGTTTTGCCTGAGCCGATTCCACCAAGTACCCCTACTTTTTTCCCCGCTGGAATGTCAAAGCTGATATTGTCCAAAATCAGCCGTTCATCATTTGGATAATGAAAACTCAAATTTCTTACCGATAACGACTCCCCTTTCAACTGTTCAACATCCTCATCAGCGAGACGAGTTTGATCAGTTTCAGGGATTTTAGCATTGAGGATAGTTTGAGCACTTTGAATACCAACAATACCTCGCTGGTAGATAGTCGCGATTCGACCAAGCTGCATCAGTGGCATAGCCAGTAACACAGAATAAGTAAGAAATGCGGTGATTTCGCCAAGAGTTAGCTCTTGATTCATCAGCATGTAACCACCTAGACCGAGAATTAATATCTTCATTAAGTCATTGGCGTAATCAAGTACCGGTAAAAAGAACACCTGGATTCGAGTAATCTGCATTCGGCAACGCAGCAGTTGCTGATTGAGCTTCTCTATTTCTGTAGTTACCCAAGGTGACATGCGTTGATTTTTAATCAAGTCGATGCCTGACAAGTAGCTCATAAGCTGAGCAGACAAGCTTTGTAGGCGATTCATATGCTCAGTGTGCAACACTTTCATTCGCTTAAATCCAATGCGGAAAATCACAAAAGCAATGGAGATTGGAATGACTGAATACATGGTCAGTTCTGGAGAGATACGCCACATCCAAATTGGTGTCAGAGAAAGAGCAAACATAGTGTTAAAGAACTGGAGAAAGCCAATCCCAAACATCAGTCGAACCCCCATCACATCGTTGTTCATGATAGAAATGAGTCGACCTGATGCAAACTTCTCGTGGTAGCTATTTGGTAGCCGATTGAGCTGTTTTAACAGTCTATTTTTAAGTGCAGCTTCTGCAATCCTTCCGGGGTTAAGCGCATACACTCGAGACAGAATACGCACCACAACCATAGCTACAGACATGCCCACTACGATGGCGACATAAGTTTGCAATTGTTGATGACCGTCATTCGACGCATCATCAATCAGATCTATCGCCAGTTGGATATAGCGTGGAATTTCTACTTGCAGCCAGTTAACGAGAAAAATAAAAATGATCGCGAAAATATAGGATTTGCGATTCATATACAAATAGTGCGAAATCAACTGCCTAGTGTTCATAAAGCTCTTTATTTGGAAAGATTTAGGGGCGTACTAGTCGATGCTGATATGACCAGATTGTGTCAGTAGCATAGGATTAGCTTTAGAATATGGTTGATAATATCAACTTTAATTAGTCTTGTGAATGGATTCATTAAAATTATCCCGAACTAAACTCACTAATATTTGTTCTACTCCTTCTAAGTTGTAGCAGTGTGTTTATGCGTCGTCCTGCCTAAAATCAAACAAGACATGATCTTAGTCATAAGAAACTCACTTTTTATCCAGTATCATCGAGACGCACTGGACTTACTTTTTTCAAGTAAAAACTATATAAGTGACCTATCCGATGACACAAAATATAAACTCTATTACCTTCGATATGGTCGACACAGCAATTACAAGAGTAGAACACGCTAACCATATCAATTTGGAAGCACTCAAAAACACACTGAGTGTCAACCCTGATCAGGCAGTAGAGATGTTCAACTCTTTGGTTTGCATAGACTCTATCGATGACAAATTTAAGCAAATCATGAATAGCTACCCACAGCTACTAGATAACGCTCAGCACCTTTTAGAAACCTCTATTTTGCTGAGTTAGTCAATTTGTCGTTCGAAATCATAAAAAAGCTCTCTTTTTAGAGAGCTTTTTTATGGCCGTTATTTAATTAACCGAACAAGTAGTGAACCCGGTGCTCGTACAGACTCTACATTGTGACTGATCAGCACGCCGTCTGAAGGTGACAAGTACTCTTCGATAACATCACCAAAACTGTTGTACTGTGTCGCTATTTTTTGACCCTCTGATATCTTATCTAGCAACTCAACATGGCTGATCACAAACCCACCTTGATTCGCTCGAATACTGACAATTTGCTCGCCCTCTGTACAAGGTAGAGTTTGCGGCACCACTTCACCATCAATTAACTGATACGAGCGCAGAATATTCAGCACCCCATCTACCGCACGTTGCACCATGTCTAGGTCAGAATAGCGCCCGACGCCAACTTCAATCGTAATTGAGGGAATGTCTGCTCGGTTATACACAGTTTCGAGAATGCCAGGGTCTCCTGGGTCGTTTAAAATCACATCGGGGTTCAGCAGACGCGCCATTCGAATGGCGTCATCAAGTCGATAATCGGCAAACACATACAGTGGATATGCCGCGCCCGAAGTTTGGGAATGCAGATCAATGGCCAGATCGGCGTTGGGCTGAAGAAGGTTGGTCCAAAGGCTGTGCGCAAAACGATTCGCATCATCGCCATCTGGGCTGCCGGGAAAAACGCGATTCAAGTTCGAGGTGGAACTATCCGGAGCAGCGGAGTGGTAATCACGACTATGGCGTGCGATCCCAGACAGGTTAACTGTCGGCACAATGGTGACCGTACCGGCATTCGTTTTACCAATCAGCTCTCTAGCCAATTGCTGAGCCGTTAGGATCCCATTTTGCTCATCACCATGGATACCAGCGGTAATCATAATCCGTTTTCCAGGGCGAGAGCCCTTGAACACACGAACGGGCAACGTCTGGGGATGGCCTATGGCGTCGGTGGCGACCGCAAACCAAAATTTATGCTCACCCGGCTCTAAACCTTCCACATCCAGAGCTTGTATCGTTGGATACATAGGCACAATACATTGGTTGAGTGGTTTAGACATAGTAACTCCGGCGCTGGCACAAAGCGTCATCATAACATTGATATAACACCAGTACAGTGCTGAATCACCGAGTTACATCCCCCCTCACTATTGGAACAATGGTGGCAGAACTGGTTGATAAGACTGAGTTTAAGTTACGGAAGGAGGCGATAAAAACGTTGCATAAAGGCGGCAGAGTCACTGCCGCCGTTTTATTATGCTAACAGGCAAGATACCGAGTGCGCTTCGTCACCAGTTAGTATCGGCTTTTCCTTGGCGCAGGTTTCATTGGCTAGTGGGCAGCGAGTACGGAACACACAACCTGAAGGTGGATTGATTGGAGAAGGCAAATCCCCTTCCAACATCTCGATGGTTTTCGAGCGCTCAATGTGAGGATCTGGTATTGGTACCGCTGACATCAAAGCTCGAGTATAAGGGTGTTTTGGCTCAGCAAACAACGCCTCTGACTCTCCCAACTCTACCGCGTTTCCTAAATACATCACCAACACTCGGTCTGATATGTGTTTGACTACCGACAGATCGTGAGCAATAAATACCAAACTCAGTCCTAGTTCCTTTTGTAGTGCTTTCAATAAATTCACTACCTGTGCTTGAATCGATACATCCAATGCTGATACTGGCTCATCGCAGATGATCATCTTGGGACGCAGAATCAGTGCTCGGGCAATACCGATACGCTGACACTGGCCACCAGAAAACTCATGGGGGTAGCGGTTAATCACATTAGGTAATAAACCGACTTTCGCCATCATTTCTTTAACGCGTTGCTTCACTTCTTGTTTGCCAAGCTCTGGATAAAATGTCTCTAGCGGTTCAGCAATGATATCTCCTACTGTCATGCGAGGATTGAGAGATGCCAGCGGATCTTGGAAAATCATCTGGATTTCCTTGCGCGTCTCCCTACGCTGCACAGAGTGCATTTTAGCAAGGTCATTCCCAAGCCAGACCACCTCACCATCGGTAGCTTCAACTAAACCAATTATCGCTCGTGCGAATGTGGATTTACCGCAACCTGACTCACCCACTACTCCGAGCGTTTCTCCTTCATAAAGACGGACATTGACTCCATCGACCGCTTTCAACTGAGAAGCCTTACTCCAAGGCCATGCGGATTTCGAAGCAATGCTGAAGTGTACTTTGAGCTGTTTTACATCTAACAGCAGGTTTTTGTTATCTTTCATAGCATTCATTTGGTCCAAGTCTCCCAATCAGAGAAGCAGGCTCGCTGGCGATTATCGGCAAAGTTCTCTAACGCCGGCGCCGTAACGCTGCACTGTGGAATAGCACGATGGCAACGTTCTTGATAAGGACAGCCAGGTGGTAAGCGAAGCAAGTTAGGTGGATTGCCGGGAATAGTAGGGAGTATCTCCCCTTCCGTGTCCAATCGAGGAATAGCCTTGAGCAGACCCTCTGCATAAGGGTGACTTGGGTTATAGAAAATATCATCCACAGTTCCATACTCCATGGTACGGCCTGCATACATAACCAATACCTTGTCGCAGGAACCAGCGACTACACCCAAATCATGGGTAATCATAATGATCGCCGTATTGAACTCAGTTTTTAGCTCATTCAATAGGCCCATGATCTGCGCCTGAACTGTTACGTCCAACGCAGTGGTAGGCTCATCGGCGATCAACAGCTTAGGGCGACACAAAAGAGCCATGGCGATCATCACACGTTGGCGCATACCTCCTGAAAATTCATGAGGGTACATCGAGATACGCTTACGGGCTTCAGGAATCTTCACCGCCTCTAGCATGCGCACAGATTCTTCAAGCGCCTCCGCTTTACCCATCCCTTTGTGCAGCATCAGGACTTCCATCAATTGGTCACTGACCTTCATGTATGGATTGAGAGAAGTCATTGGGTCTTGGAAGATCATTGCAATCTGTTCTGCACGAACTTTATTCAGTTCTTTTTCAGACAGATTAAGAATTTCACGACCTTCAAATTTAGCACTACCAGAGACAATGCCATTTTTCGCCAGTAAACCCATAATCGAGAAAACGGTTTGTGACTTACCGGAACCAGACTCGCCGACGATCCCCAACGTTTCGCCTTGGTTTAACGCGAAGTTGAGGTCATTCACTGCCGTCACTAAGCCATCCTGCGTCTTAAACTCAACTCGCAGATCTTTTACATCTAATAAACTCATTATTTTTCCTTAGTCACGACTATCTGTCTTTTGGATCCAGCGCGTCACGAAGACCATCGCCAACGTAGTTAAAGCAAAATAGTGTGACCACCATGAAAATAGCAGGGAAAGCCAGTTGCCAAATAGCCACTTCCATTGTCTGGGATCCTTCCTGCAGTAGCGCGCCCCAACTTGTCATTGGCTCTTGCACGCCTAATCCAAGGAACGATAGGAACGACTCGGTTAAAATCATGCTCGGAATAAGTAGTGTCGAATAAACCGCAACAATACCCAATACATTCGGCACAATATGGCGTGTAATGATTCGCCAGTTGCTCACACCACTGACATGAGCCGCCTCGATAAACTCTTTACTACGAAGACTTAACGTTTGACCACGTACTATTCGGGCCATGTCCAACCAGGCAATTGCGCCGATAGCGACAAAAATCAGCACGATGTTGCGACCAAAGAAGGTTACTAACACGATCACCAGAAACATAAATGGCACTGCATAGAGAATTTCAAGCACACGCATCATCACGCGGTCCACTCTGCCTCCGATAAATCCAGAGGTCGCCCCATACAAAGTCCCAATAAGCACAGCAACCAGAGCACCGAGCACACCAACCATCAATGAAATACGTCCACCGATTAGGGTCCGCACATAGAGATCTCGTCCTAAGCTATCCGTCCCAAACCAGTGCTCTGCACTTGGTGCAGCGTGCATGGCATACCAATCCGTATCATCAAAGGTGTAACTTGCGATCATAGGAAGGAAAATCACTGCCATGGTCATTACAAACAGAATCAACAAACTCACCATCGCAGCTTTGTTTCGCATAAAACGAATTCGCGCGTCTTGCCACAAGCTTCGACCTTCAATTTCTAAACTTTCTGAAAACTTCTCGACAGCTTCCAAGTTTTCTTTTTTCGTTAACATCACTCACTTCCTCAGTAACGAATTTTCGGGTCGATCATCGCAAGCAAAATATCCACGATAGCGTTGAATAGAATGAAGAGGAAACCAATCAGAATGGTCACTCCCATCACTAACGAATAGTCTCGGTTAAAAGCCGCGTTAACAAACAGCTTGCCGATACCCGGTAAGCCAAAAATAGTTTCGATAACAACGGAGCCAGTAATAATGCCGACAAAAGCAGGCCCCATATACGACACTACAGGCAGTAAAGCAGGCTTTAACGCATGCTTAAGAACGATATAGGAATAACTCAGCCCTTTGGCTCGCGCTGTACGAATGAAATTACTGTTGAGCGTTTCTATCATGCTGCCTCTAGTGATACGAGCGAAGGTCGCCACATACAAAAGCGACATCCCGATAACGGGTAGTACAATGTACTGCAGACCACCGTCGTGCCACCCCCCTGCTGGAAACAGGTGCCAGTGCAGTGAGAACAAGTAAATCAGTGCCGGAGCTAACACGAAGGATGGCATCACGACACCTAACATCGCGGTCGACATAATGGTGTAATCGACCCAGGTATTTTGCTTTAAGGCGGCAATCGTACCGACTGTCACTCCCATAATGAGGGTAAAGATAAACGCGACTAACCCCACTTTTGCCGATACCGGCAGTGCCACAGCGATCAGTTCGTTAACCGTGTAATCTTGATACTTGAATGAGGGACCAAAATCTCCATGGAGAACATTAGATAGGTAGGTCGTGTACTGCTCAAATACTGGCTTGTCTAGGCCATATTTAGCTTCAATATTTGCCATGACTTCAGGGGGAAGTGGGCGTTCACTTGAAAAAGGGTTACCCGGTGCAAAACGCATCAGAAAAAAAGATACGGTGATCAACACCAATAACGTTGGTATTGCTTCCAATATCCGCTTCATGATGAACTTAATCATAAACGTGTCCAGTTTGAAATTATGAATAACAGAAGGACACTGCATGTACGATCACATACAGAGTCCTTGCTGACTTTTTAACAATGATTACTTAGCTTTGATGTAAAGGTCTTTTGCGTAGATCTTGTCTTCCGCGTTCCCTTCGGGATAACCGCCAAGTTGAGGTGAAACGAGACGTGTCGTCACGTATTGATAGATTGGAGCTAAAGGCATGTCTTTCGACAGCTGTGCCTCTGCGTCATAGTAGAGCTGAGTGCGCTCAGACTCGGATTTTGAGTTGAGGGCTTTGTCGATAATGGCATCATAAGCTGGACTCTTATAATGAACACCACCATTGACGTTATCGCTCATCATCAAAGTTAAGAAGGTCGATGCTTCGTTGTAGTCTCCACACCACGCAGCACGCGTGACGTCAAAATTGCCTTGGTCCCTACTCGCTAGGTAAGACTTCCATTCTTGGTTCTCCAGGTGAACATTAACCCCGAGTTTTTTCTTCCACATCGACGAAATAGCTACCGCAATTTTCTTGTGATTTCCCGACGTGTTATACAGCAGGCTAAAATCTAGCGGGTGGTCTTTATCGTAACCAGCCTCTGCCAGCAACGCCCGCGCTTTCTCATCTCTTTGTTTTTGCGTTAGCTTGCCGTATTCCGGCAATTGTGGCGAAAATCCCGCGGTGATTTCTGGCGTTAGGAAGTAAGCGGGTTTCTGTCCCTGCCCTAAAATGGCTTTAGTGATAATGTCACGGTCAATAGCATAAGACAGTGCTTTGCGGACTCTTACATCATTAAACGGTGCTTTCATTGCGTTGAACTGATAGTAATAGCTGCATAAGTTACCCTTGATAGCGACATCCTGCGGATACTCTTTTTGAAGGCGATGGAAATGCTCGTTTGGCACTTCGTTGGTCATCTGAATTTCACCCGACAGGAAACGGTTCATTTCAGCGACTTGATCCTCAATAGGCAAGAAAGTGACTTTGTTGATCACTGTGTGTTCATTATCCCAGTAATTAGGATTTCGCTTCAGCTCTAATCGCTCATTCACCACCCACTTTTCCGGAAGGTATGCGCCATTACCAACAAAGTGCTCCGGTTTGGTCCACTTCTCGCCCCATTTTTCAATTGTCGCTTTATGTACAGGCATCATAGTGGTGTGAGCCAACATCTTAACGAAATAAGGTACTTCGGTATCCAATGTGACTTTCAGTGTGTAGTCGTCAACGGCCTCAACACCTAATTCAGATATATCTTTCTTACCTTCAATAATATCTTGCGCGTTTTTCATCTTGGTTGAGGAAAGATACCAAGCGTAAGGTGACGCAGTTTTCGGATCCACTGCTCGGCGGAAACTGTAGACGAAATCTCCCGCGGTCACAGGGTCGCCATTGGACCATTTAGCATTGTGACGGAGGTGGAAAGTGAAGGTCTTATTGTCAGGAGTTTCCCAAGATTCGGCCACACCTGGAATGGTTTCACCATTGGCATCCTGTGTCACCAGACCTTCCAACAAATCACGAATGACGTTTGACTCGGGAACACCTTCTGACTTTTGAGGATCAATGGTTGCCACTTCGGTACCGTTACCTCGTACAAATTCTTGTTTTTTTGCTAGTTTAGTTCCGGCTGGAACGTTAGCTGCATAGGATGACTGAACAATAGTAGAGCTAAGTATGCCCGTACTAATTAGTAGTGCTATTTTCGTTTTATTAATAGTTAACATGTTGTGCCTGCATCTTTTTATTGTGATTAAACTGGAGAATTAACTCCGTTTGATTCAAAAGTATTTTTTACGCAAAGATGTAACACAAAAAGATAATTCTTATTCACATTAAAGAAATTTGATAGATAGGTAACGTTTTTATCACATTATATTAATGTCAAGCAGCACCTATAAATCATTCTATTATCC
>NZ_JPJA01000097.1:2281-61153 GCF_000733315.1 Vibrio sp. ER1A | reverse complement strand
CCACTGCTCTTCGCCGTTTAGAGCGCCTAGTGCAGAACCTTGGATAACTGGTAGGTCATCACCTGGGAAATCGTACTCAGATAGAAGTTCACGAACTTCCATTTCAACTAGCTCTAGAAGCTCTTCATCATCAACCATGTCACACTTGTTCATGAATACGATGATGTAAGGGATACCAACCTGACGGCCTAGTAGGATGTGCTCACGAGTTTGAGGCATTGGACCATCAGTAGCAGCAACTACAAGGATACCACCGTCCATTTGCGCAGCACCAGTGATCATGTTTTTAACATAATCCGCGTGTCCTGGGCAGTCTACGTGTGCGTAGTGACGAGTTGGAGTATCGTACTCAACGTGAGAAGTTGCGATTGTGATACCGCGCTCACGCTCTTCTGGAGCGTTATCGATAGATGCGAAGTCTTTCGCTTCACCGCCGTACACTTTTGCAAGAGTAGTACAGATTGCAGCTGTTAGAGTTGTTTTACCGTGGTCAACGTGGCCGATAGTACCAACGTTTACGTGCGGTTTCGTACGTTCAAATTTTTCTTTAGACATGAGTTGTCCCTCTAGGTACGGATTTAGGTGGCTTTGAAGACCACGCAACCAAAAAATCTTGGTAATAAAGCTTCTCTTAGCCTCTAAACATAGTTGAGGCAAAAGAAAGTATCAAAAGGAAATATTGCTTTGAGAGCTGGTGCTGATAGGCAGACTCGAACTGCCGACCTCATCCTTACCAAGGATGCGCTCTACCACCTGAGCTATATCAGCACTCTATATGAGTTGGAGCGGGCAGCGGGAATCGAACCCGCATCATCAGCTTGGAAGGCTGAGGTAATAGCCATTATACGATGCCCGCAACACGTAACTCTGAGAGCTATTCCCTAAAGAATATGGTGGGGGGGGACGGATTCGAACCATCGAAGGCAGTGCCGGCAGATTTACAGTCTGCTCCCTTTGGCCACTCGGGAACCCCCCCAAATTTTACTTACCATTTTCGTCATCATTGCCCTAGGCAAAGTGAAAATGGTGCCGACTACCGGAATCGAACTGGTGACCTACTGATTACAAGTCAGTTGCTCTACCTACTGAGCTAAGTCGGCATAAGTGGAGCGCATTCTATTGAATGAATCTTGCTGATGCAACCGTTAAATCAAAAAAAATTTCGTTTTTTCACACATTCTTCCTTTTTGACGACTTTTTGTACACATTTCGGGGAATTACGCACGCTGTGTCGCATGAAATATTTGATTTATCCCTTTGTTCAGGTATGTTCAGCACTCTACGTGTATGGAAACCTTAAGTTAGGTGAGTTATGAGCCCTTTTATGTCATTTAGTCGCGAGCAGTGGTCTGCACTTCGCAACGCTGTCCCTATGACATTAACAGAAGATGATCTGAAAGAGCTTCAGGGTATTAATGAAAACCTGACGATACAGGAAGCCACTGATGTTTACTTGCCTCTTTCTCGTCTGCTTAACCTGTACGTTGCCGCGAGACAGAGTCGCAACTCCGTTCTTCAAGAGTTCTTGGGACAAAGTGACCATACGCCACCATTCATCATTGGTATTGCTGGTAGTGTTGCGGTCGGGAAAAGTACCACGGCTCGCTTGCTAAAAGCCTTGCTCAGTCGCTGGGAAAACCATCCTAAGGTAGAGCTTATTACGACTGACGGTTTCCTTCATCCTAATAAGGTACTGTTAGAAAAAGGGTTAATGGCGAAAAAGGGCTTTCCCGAGTCCTATGATATGCGTCGCTTGGTGCAGTTTGTTTCCGATGTCAAAGCGTGTAAGCGTAACGTTGTCGCTCCCGTCTATTCACACTTAACTTACGATATTACTGATGAGCAGAAAGTCGTCGACCTACCTGACGTGCTAATCATCGAAGGTCTCAATGTCCTGCAAAGTGGCATGGACTACCCTCACGATCCACATCGCGTGTTTATCTCTGATTTTCTCGATTTTTCTTTGTATGTCGATGCAGACAGTGAACGCATTGAAAACTGGTATGTGCAGCGCTTTATGAAATTCCGCCAAGGCGCCTTTACTAAGCCTGGTTCTTACTTCAGCCACTATACCCAGTTAAATGAACAAGAAGCAAAAACTAAAGCGAAGAATATTTGGGCATCGATTAATGGGATCAACTTAGTGCAGAATATCTTGCCAACCAAAGAGCGAGCTCAATTGATTTTACAGAAAGGTAAAGATCATAATGTTGAGACGGTTTATTTGAGGAAGTAGGCTGTTTTGATGAGGGGTTATGTGCGTCAAAGGTAGATCCCTGCCTACGCAGGGATGACAACATGCGGTGTGGTGACAATATCTAGTGTGGTAACAATATTTGATGCAGTGAGTGAAGTTGCTAAATTAGTGATAAGTTAAGCCACATCAGTTCAGTTTACGCAGAGAGATCTCACCACCAATAAATGGTTGAATACCCGCTTCTGTTTCCAGCAAAACGGCGCCAGTGGCATCAATGCCGCGCACAATACCTTGAATGTCTCGATTGCCCATAACCAGACGAACTTCTCGATCCAAAAAGTTATCATGACGATTCCAACGTTCAACAAAACCGTGTAAGCCACACATTTCGTAATCTTCTAGAGCGTTCTGCCAAGCCTTGATAAAGGCCACCACCAAATCGTTACGGCTAAATGGTTTGTCTACCACTTCATTGAGTGAGGTCCAAGGCTGATCGATGCCTTCTACTTGTTCACTCATATTTAGATTCATACCCATACCCATGACTAGGTTTGCCGCGCCACCAGCTTGGCCTGACATTTCAACCAAAATGCCGGCTAACTTCTTGTCATTAAAATACAGGTCATTCGGCCATTTAAGTTTTACACCATCAATCCCAAGTTGTTCTAAGGCTTCGACTATCGCCACGCCAATCACCAGACTCAACCCCATCGCCGCTGCCATTCCTGCTTCTAACTTCCAATACATGGAGATATAAAGGTTACTACCGAATGGTGATACCCATTGGCGGCCACGGCGGCCACGGCCTTTAGACTGGTACTCAGAAATGCACACCGCACCCGACTCTAAGCTGTTTTGTTTGTCGAGTAAGTATTGATTGGTAGAGTCGATAATAGGAATCAACTCAAATGGTGAGGTAACAGATCGCGATAGTTTCTCTTTGGACAACAGTTCCATAGGGGCCGCTAGTTGATAGCCTTTCCCCTGAACGCGAAAGATATCAACCCCCCAATCACGAATGCCTTTAATGTGCTTACTTACAGCGGCACGAGAAATACCTAGCTGCTCACCCAACATCTCACCCGAATGAAATCCGCCTTGAGAAAGCTGCTCTAAAATCGCCAATTTCACATGATGCTCTCTCATAGCATGTCCTTTAAATACACTTCTTGTTGAGCACCCATAAAGCGTACCTCATGCTCAAGCTCTACATTAAATTTCTTCAGCACACAGTCGCGGACATAAGCGGCAAGATTAACAATATCCTCCGCCTTGGCATTATTGGCATTCACCAATACAAGAGCCTGTTTAGGATGCACCATGGCCCCACCTTGAGTATGCCCTTTCAGACCACACTGATCGATAAGCCAACCAGCAGCCAACTTCATCTTGTCACCCGATGGATAAGCCACTAGCGCTGGGTATTGCGCTTTGAGCGTTTCATGCTGTTCGATACTGACAATCGGGTTTTTAAAGAAACTCCCAGCATTACCAGTCACAGTAGGATCAGGCAGTTTCTCTTTTCTCACTTTTACGACCACATCAAACACTTCTTTTGGCGTGGTCGTATCTGGGTCAAGAGACTGTAACGGACCATAACTTAATATAGGCTGCCATGTTTTATTTAGCTTAAGGCCAATGGCGGTCACGAGCGCCTTATCTTTCAGCTCGTGCTTAAAAATGGAGTCACGATAACCAAAACGACATTGATTATTAGACAGCCGCTTTATGGTATAGCTGTCTATACAAAGGTACTCCACATAATCACATACTTGCTGAAGCTCTATGCCATAAGCACCAATATTCTGAATAGGTGCGCTACCAGCACAGCCAGGGATTAAAGCCAAATTTTCAACACCAGCGTAACCCTGCTCCACACACCATTCCACCAAACTCGGCCAGTCTTCACCCCCTGATACATGCAAAAGATGTTCAGTCTCAGAGCTGGAGTACGAAATACCTTGCAACCGATTAATGATAACAACGCCCTGATAAGGCTCCGTAAATAACATGTTACTGCCCTTACCTAGCATCAGTTTAGGTAGCGCTTGCCAGTCTGGGTTTTGGTAAATCGCAATTAGGTCGTCGACCGATTCAGCTTCTACTAGCACCTGACACTGCTGTGAGATACCAAAGGTGTGAAATGGGCGAAGTTGGGCATTGTTTTCAGTTTGCATGGGCGTTCATTGATGGCTTACACTGCCGCTATTCTATCCTTTTGAGACGAGCATTGGCTATGGATACGTTAAAATTCGGTATGCTAGACCCCATTAAACTGCCGATTGCCAAAAAACTGTATAAAGCACACTACCCAGCTGGCAAACCAAAAAGTGATGAACGTATTCTCACTCTTAGCCAAGGCCACAGCCTCTGTGCCCTCGTACGATTTCGCACCATCGAGCAGTATCGATTGATGACCGGCATGCTGGTTCTTCCAGACTTCCGACAACAAGGTGTCGGTCATCATTTCATGGCACAACTGCGACAAAATGAGCTGACCAACAACGATTTTTGTTTTGCGCTAGAACATTTACAGGGATTTTATGGGCAACATGGCTTTAAAGTGATTGCCCAAGAAGAGCTACCAGGTCCTCTTAAGCAACTGTTTTCTCGTTATATTCACGGCGGAAAAGCACTGGCAGCTATGCGATACATTGATCCCCGTTAAACTTATCAACGCTTTACTACCCATTTAGGGCAAGAGTTTGGTAAAATTCTAGGTTCGCAATTTTGCAATGACCAAAGGTACAGTCCCTCATATGATGGCTCTTAGGAACTCTTTTGAACAGCTTCCCTCAATCGCGCAGGATCCCAATGCATTGGATGTATTGTATTCCGCCAAAGATTATCGCGAGTATTTAATTCAAGCGATACGCGAAGCACAATCAAGAATCTACCTAGTCGCTTTGTATTTAGAAGATGATGACGCTGGACGCCAAATCCTGACTGAACTTTATCAAGCAAAGCAAAAGAATCCGGCTCTCGATATTGCCGTTTGTGTTGACTGGCACCGTGCACAACGTGGTCTGATTGGCGCAGACCAGTCTGATGGCAACGCAGTGATGTATCGCGAGTTTAGACAAAATCACGAGCATGCCGTTCCTGTTTACGGTATTCCAGTGCGCGGAAGAGAAGTATTTGGGGTCTTGCACCTTAAAGGCTTTATTATCGATGATAAAGTGATATACAGCGGCGCTAGTCTTAACAACATCTACTTAAATTACGATGAGCGTTACCGATTCGACCGCTACCATGTTCTGAACAACCCTGAACTAGCAAATAGTATGGCTCAGTTTGTTGCAAACGAACTGATTGCCAATCCTGCCGTCAACGACCTGTCATTACCAGAAAAGCCAACGACAAAAGATATTAAGGCAGAAATCCGGCAGCTACGTGGTTCACTGTCTCAGGCACGTTATCAATTTAACGCTCAGCCGAGTAATGAGCACCAAGTAGCAGTGACACCTATTGTTGGTATTGGTAAGCGTCGTAACAGGCTTAACCAAAGCATCAATCAGCTATTAGCTAGTGCTAAAGACGAGATTTTTATTTGTACCCCTTATTTCAACTTCCCTAAGTCGGTAGCAAAAGAAATCAAGCGTGCCCTGAAACGCGGTGTTAAAGTGAAAATCGTGGTGGGTGATAAGACGGCGAACGACTTCTACATTTCTCCAGAGGAAGACTTCAAAACCATTGGTGGTTTGCCTTACCTCTATGAAATGAATCTGCGTCGCTTTGCTAAAGCTAACGAAGCACATATCGCGAGTCGCAATTTGTGCATTCGCCTATGGAAACATGATGACAACAGCTTCCACCTAAAAGGTATTTGGGTCGATAAGCGTTATATGCTGATTACAGGCAACAACCTAAATCCACGAGCTTGGAGCTTGGATTTAGAGAATGCCATTTTGATTCAGGACCATTACTCGCATCTTGTCGACAAGTTTGAGGCTGAGGTGGAAAACATCCTTGAACACACCCAGTTAATCTGTACCTGTAAGCAGTTGGAAAAAGTGGAAAACTATCCAGCGCCTGTACAAAAACTGCTAAAGAAAATTACTCGAGTTCAAGCTGATAGAGTATTGAAACAGTTACTTTAAGTTATTCAACCTGTAACGTCTTCGAAAAAGCAAACACAAAAAAACCAGCCTCACGGCTGGTTTTTTTACATCTCATCTAAATCAATTAAGACTTAGCTTCGCGACTTGCACGCTTACGATCGCTTTCCGAAAGGAACTTCTTACGGATACGGATGCTTTCAGGTGTTACTTCTACTAGCTCGTCATCATCGATGAACTCAAGTGCTTGCTCTAGAGTCATAATGATTGGCGGAGTAAGAACCTGTGCGTCATCAGTACCAGAAGCACGAACGTTAGTTAGCTGCTTACCTTTAAGCGGGTTAACCGTTAGGTCGTTGTCACGGCTATGGATACCGATAACCATGCCCTCGTAAACCTCAATACCATGACCGATAAACATACGGCCGCGCTCTTGTAGGTTAAACAGTGCGTTCGTTAACGCTTTACCAGCACCGTTCGAGATAAGTACACCGTTTACACGCTGACCAATCTCACCGCCCTTGAATGGACCGTAGTGATCGAACGTGTGGTATAGAAGACCAGAACCAGACGTTAGTGTCATGAATTCAGTTTGGAAACCGATTAGACCACGAGATGGCATCATGAAGTCCATACGAATACGACCTTTACCATCTGGAGCCATGTCCGTTAGCTCACCTTTACGTAAGCCGATAGCTTCCATGATGCTGCCTTGGTGCTCTTCCATTACGTCGATAGTTACAGTTTCGTATGGTTCTTGCTTCTGACCATCTTCTTCTTTGATGATAACTTCAGGACGAGAAACCGCTAGCTCAAAGCCTTCACGACGCATGTTTTCGATCAGGATAGATAGGTGTAGTTCACCACGACCAGATACACGGAACTTATCTGGATCATCCAGTTGCTCAACGCGCAGTGCTACGTTGTGTACCAGTTCCTTCTCTAGACGCTCAAGGATGTTACGTGAAGTCACGAACTTACCTTCTTTACCTGCGAATGGAGACGTGTTTACTTGGAATGTCATGGTTACTGTTGGTTCATCAACAGACAGTGCTGGTAGCGCTTCCACTTCACCCTGTGCACAGATAGTGTCAGAGATTTTTAGCTCGCCAAGACCAGTGATTGCGATGATGTCGCCTGCAGTTGCTTGCTGAACTTCGTGACGCTCAAGGCCTAGGTAACCTAAAACTGTACCTACTTTACCGTTACGAGTCTTACCATCAGCACCGATAACCGTTACTTGTTGGTTCGGCTTAACCGTACCACGAGTCACACGGCCTACACCGATAACACCAACGTAAGAGCTATAGTCTAGCTGAGAGATCTGCATTTGCAGTGCACCCTCAGGGTCAACAGCAGGTGCTTCAACGTTATCAACGATAGCTTGGAACAATGGTTCCATGTTCTCGCCTTCTTCGCCTTCTTCCAACGTTGCCCAGCCGTTTAGCGCTGATGCGTAAACTACTTGGAAGTCTAATTGTTCGTCAGATGCACCTAGGTTGTCGAACAAGTCAAATACTTGGTCCATAACCCAATCAGGGCGGGCACCTGGGCGGTCGATTTTGTTGATAACAACAATAGGCTTAAGGCCATGTGCAAATGCTTTTTGCGTTACAAAGCGAGTTTGCGGCATCGGACCATCTACAGCGTCAACGATAAGCAGTACAGAGTCTACCATCGACATAATACGCTCAACTTCACCACCGAAGTCCGCGTGTCCCGGAGTATCTACGATGTTGATGCGGTGATCATTCCAGTTGATCGCTGTGTTTTTAGCAAGGATCGTGATACCACGTTCCTTTTCGATATCATTCGAGTCCATAACTCGCTCTTCAGTTTCACCGCGAGACTCTAGAGTACCGGATTGCTGAAGTAGCTTGTCAACAAGGGTAGTTTTACCGTGGTCAACGTGCGCGATAATCGCAATGTTTCTTAACTTATCAATCTGTGGAGTTGACATAGATTTCTTTCACTCAGTCAAGAGTCGCCGCACGATAGCCGCTGACTCGATTAAAAAAACGCCCGCAATATACCAGAAATTACGAGAGTTGTGATCTTCTTCGTTGAAATCTTGCTTAAACATAGTCGGTTTAAGCTAGTTTTGCCGTAAATATCGGGCGCTAGCGCCAAATTCACTATTTTAGCGCAGCCGATCTGCTCATCGTAGGATTGCAGTTGACACCGATTCAAAAACCATGCTGAATGTATGGCATCATTGATTCAACTTGGTGCAGAAATTTAACATTGCACCATAAAAGTGCATTCAATGATCATTTTGGTGCATCATCTTGCTCCATTATGATGAGTAATTTTGTAACACCATGAAAAATAATGGATTTATTTTTTGGCACGGTTTTAGCTTTAGTAAAATCAGCATCGATTAACGCACTTCAATAAGCAGACGTTAATCAATGCCGATTAACACTAATCGAGTACTTAACCGCTTTAATAACACTGGAGGTTTTCCAAGATGTCAGTAGAAAATGTTCTATCGCTGATCCAAGAGAACGAAGTTAAATTCGTAGATCTACGCTTTACAGACACTAAGGGTAAAGAGCAGCACGTTTCTATCCCTGCACACCAAGTAGATGCAGACTTCTTTGAAGAAGGCAAAATGTTCGACGGTTCATCAGTTGCTGGCTGGAAAGGCATCAACGAATCAGACATGGTAATGATGCCTGACGCGGCAAGCGCAGTTCTAGACCCATTCACTGAAGATGCAACTCTGAACATTCGTTGTGACATCCTTGAGCCTGCAACAATGCAAGGCTACGACCGTGACCCACGTTCAATCGCTAAGCGCGCAGAAGACTACCTACGTTCTACTGGCATTGCAGATACTGTACTTGTTGGTCCAGAGCCAGAGTTCTTCCTATTTGACGATGTTAAATTCGCAACAGACATGTCTGGTTCATTCTTCAAGATTGACGACGTAGAAGCGGCTTGGAACACAGGCACTGACTTCGAAGGTGGTAACAAAGGTCACCGTCCAGGCGTTAAAGGTGGTTACTTCCCAGTAGCTCCAGTTGACTCTTCTCAAGACATCCGTTCTGCAATGTGTCTAGTTCTAGAAGAAATGGGTCAAGTTGTTGAAGCTCACCACCACGAAGTAGCAACAGCGGGTCAGAACGAAATCGCTACTCGTTTCAACACGCTAACGGCTAAAGCGGACGAAATCCAAGTTTACAAGTACGTTGTACACAACGTTGCACACGCATTTGGTAAGACAGCGACATTCATGCCTAAGCCTCTAGTAGGTGATAACGGTTCTGGTATGCACGTTCACCAATCTCTAGCGAAAGACGGTGTTAACCTATTCGCTGGCGACAAGTACGGCGGCCTATCTGAAATGGCGCTTTACTACATCGGTGGTGTTATCAAGCACGCTAAAGCAATCAACGCATTTGCTAACGCATCAACTAACTCGTACAAGCGTCTTGTACCAGGCTTCGAAGCGCCAGTTATGCTTGCTTACTCTGCACGTAACCGTTCTGCTTCTATCCGTATCCCAGTGGTACCAAGCCCGAAAGCGCGTCGTATCGAGCTACGTTTCGGTGACCCATCAGCAAACCCATACCTATGCTTTGCTGCAATGCTTATGGCTGGTCTTGACGGTATCAAGAACAAGATCCACCCAGGTGAAGCAATGGACAAAGACCTTTACGATCTACCAGCTGAAGAAGCTGCAGAGATCCCAACAGTGGCTTACTCACTAAAAGAAGCGCTAGAGTGTCTAGACGCTGACCGTGAGTTCCTAACTTCTGGCGGTGTATTCTCTGATGACTTTATCGATTCTTACATCGATCTTAAGTCTCAAGACGTAGAGAAAGTAAACATGACAACTCACCCACTTGAGTTCGAACTATACTACTCAGTATAATTCAAAGGTTTACAACCAATTATTAGGCTCGCCTCGCAGGCGAGCCTTTTTTATGTCCGTGTTATTTCTTGCAGCATTACCATCAAGGCTCTTAAGTAAAGCAAGGTTCCGCTAACATGAAATCTGCCCTGATATTGATACTGTGTATCCTGAGTCCTCTAACTTGGAGTATAGAGATCTACACCTGGGTCGATGAAAAAGGTGTGCAGCACTTCAGTGATCATCCTGCTAACCCTCAATCGTTGTTAATTGTGTTGCCTGAGCCTCCCGCCCCTTACTCCAGCAATGAAGTTTCCCCAGCAACAAATTCTTTCTCAGAAACACCAACACCCAAGCCTATCAGGCTAAAAGTGAGTATCCGCACTCCTACTCACGATGCCACCATTCGCAACAACGCTGGTAATTTCGATGTTATTGGTCACATAGATGGCAAACTTCACGTCACAGCCAAACTGCAGCTTCTTCTCGATGGCAAGGTATATGGTGCACCGAAAACTACTCCTCATTGGTCATTAACCGCCATTGACCGAGGAACTCACACCCTAACCATTCAAGCGCAACAAAACGGCAAGGTTATTGCATCGTCCAATACGATAACAGTGCATTTACATCGTGCATCGGTGCAATCGCCATAGCCATCAGCGTTTACGCTTTTACTCTATAAAAAATTGCGCCATACTTGGAATTATCAATGCACCATTTTAGTGCATAAACAAAAGACATTGCGTGCAACGCACCATCATGAGGCAACGTAATGCAAAACCGATTAAGGATAGCGTGTGGCAAACTGTGAACTCACCAGTGCAATACTCAATAATGTGGTAACGGCGACCTTGATGCTCAATGAGGGATTAACAGTTCAATACGCTAACCCTGCCGCAGAGCAATTGTTCTCGCAAAGTTCCAAGAGACTGCTTAATTGCCACCTTTCTCAGTTTATTCAACACGCTTCTCTAGACTTGGCCTTGCTAACCCAGCCTCTACAAAGTGGTCAAAGTATTACCGATAGCGATGTCACTTTAGTTGTTGATGGCAAACCGCTGTTATTAGAGGTGACCGTTAGCCCCTTATCTTGGAATAAGGAACTGATGCTTTTGGTGGAAATGCGTAAGATTGGTCAACAAAAAAGGCTAACTCAGGAGCTCAACCAGCATGCTCAACAACAAGCTGCAAAGTTGCTGGTAAGAGGTCTCGCTCATGAAATAAAAAACCCACTTGGTGGCCTGCGAGGAGCGGCACAACTGTTATCAAAGATGTTGCCTGATCCCTCACTTAATGAGTACACCAATATCATCATTGAACAAGCAGACCGATTAAGAGCGCTGGTCGATAGGCTTCTTGGGCCACAACGTCCAGGAACGAAAAAAGAAGAAAATCTGCACCTCATTTTAGAAAAGGTACGTCAGTTGGTAGAGCTTGATGCAGGAACCAGCCTGACCATAGAGCGAGACTATGACCCTAGTCTACCGCCGATCTTGATGGATACCGACCAAATCGAACAAGCGTTATTGAACATTACCAGTAATGCCGCGCAAATATTAAAACAACAAGAGAATGGGCAAATCACCTTGCGCACGCGCACTGTGCATCAAGCCAATATTCACGGACAGCGCCATAAACTCGCTGCTCGGATAGAGATCATTGACAATGGCCCCGGCATTCCGGCCGAACTCCAAGATACGCTGTTCTACCCCATGGTAAGCGGCAGAGAAGGCGGAACGGGTCTTGGGCTGTCCATTTCGCAAAATTTGATCGACCAACATAATGGAAAAATAGATGTAGAAAGTTGGCCCGGTCGCACCATTTTTACTATTTATCTGCCTATTTAGCCTCAAGGAGAAAGAGGACTTAATATGGCTTGCTGTAAGGAAGTTTGGCTATGAGTAAAGGATATGTATGGGTCGTCGACGACGACAGCTCAATACGATGGGTAATGGATAAAACCCTTTCATCAGCAAATATCAAATGCGAGACATTTGCTGATGCAGAGAGCGTGCTAATGGCATTGGAGCGGGAAACACCGGATGTATTGGTGTCCGATATCCGTATGCCCGGTATTGATGGCATTGAGCTGCTTAATCGAGTTCAAGAAAGCGCCCCAGATTTACCAGTCATCATAATGACCGCACACTCTGATCTCGATGCGGCGGTAAACGCCTACCAAAAAGGCGCTTTTGAGTACCTACCTAAACCTTTTGATATTGATGAAACACTCACTCTGGTCGAGCGCGCTATTACTCACAGCCTAGAGCAGAAAAGTGCCCTTTCGCAGGAAGAGGTGATCGCAGCTGATGCACCGGAAATAATTGGTGAAGCACCCGCTATGCAAGAAGTGTTTCGAGCGATTGGCCGTTTATCTCGTTCCTCCATTTCTGTGCTCATAAATGGTGAATCAGGTACGGGTAAAGAGCTTGTCGCGCACGCCTTACATCGCCATAGCCCTCGCTCTAGCAAACCTTTTATCGCACTCAATATGGCAGCAATTCCCAAAGACCTTATCGAGTCAGAGCTATTTGGCCATGAGAAAGGTGCATTTACTGGTGCAAATAGCGTGCGCCAAGGACGTTTTGAACAAGCCAACGGCGGGACCTTATTCTTAGATGAGATTGGCGACATGCCATTGGATATTCAGACTCGATTGCTGCGCGTCTTAGCCGATGGACAGTTCTATCGTGTCGGTGGGCACTCTGCAGTCAAAGTGGATGTACGTATCGTCGCCGCGACTCACCAAAACCTCGAAAAGCTGGTGACCGAAGGCGAATTCCGCGAGGATTTATTCCATCGCCTTAACGTCATTCGTATCCATATCCCATCTCTTCGAGAACGCAAACAGGATATTGAAAAGCTGACATTGCATTTCTTGTCTTTAGCAGCAGAAGAACTCGGTGTGGAGACCAAGTCTCTTAATCCGGACACAGTGGATATCTTAAATAAGCTCGACTGGCCGGGAAATGTGCGCCAGCTTGAGAATACCTGTCGATGGCTCACGGTAATGGCCAGCGGCAGTGAAATTCTACCAAGTGATTTGCCTACAGAGTTACTAGAGGAACCTAGGCGCGTTACTGATATCGGTGCTGGGGATTGGCAGTCACTACTCTCTTCATGGGCTCAGCAGGCCCTTGAGTCTGGTGAGACAGAAATACTTAACCATGCACAACCGCAATTCGAGCGTATATTGCTTGAAGCTGCTCTCAGCCACACCAATGGCCATAAGCAAGATGCAGCGAAAGTGCTCGGCTGGGGACGGAATACTCTTACCAGAAAGCTAAAAGAACTCTACTAACAAAGTTCTTATTAGATCATCGACTTGCCTAACGCACCGCCATTATTTAGGTCATTTAGTCTCAAATGACCTAAATAATTCTATCAATCGGCCGATTTATAACTATTGATTATTAACACGTTACGGCAAAGCCTCAGGCCTATCTGCGAGCTCGTTGCCACACAACATCAGAGCATATGCCAGGTTTACTGAAAATCTCCTTCAAGAAAGCCCTAATCACACCATTTATTTTGGTGTTTCTGTGCTCGATCGGCACCATTTTATGGCTACAGAAAGAGCACTACGACGACCTTGCGCTGGAGATAAGTGAAAAGCAGCTTACTAGCTTAAGCTACAACGTGATTCAGAGCTTAGATATCTATCTTGAAAGGCCGATGGCAGTGGCCGACGCATTAGCTCATGCGATTGAATACCATCAGCTGTATTCCGCCAATGATGCCCTAGCTATCGAAGATTATTTGCTGTCCAGTTTTAAATCCCTTCATACTGAGTTTTCGCAAATTGACTTATTGGGTTTTGGCGGCGAGTTAGGTGAATTCCTTGCCATACGAAATGCAAAGTCCATTCATACCCCAAACGGTTACTCTTTGATGGTAAAGGACGCGAATACTGGTGAGCAGCTTAATATCTACCAAGGTGAAAACCGACAGTCTCAAGTCATCGATACCATAAAACCTTATGACCCAAGATTGCGCCCTTGGTACCAGCCGGTCAAAGAAAACCCCGTGGCTATGTGGTCAAAGCTGTATGCCAACGCCGACGCGGAACAAGAAGTGACAATTTCTGCTCTCGCTCCGGTATTTAGCTCAGACGGAGACATTCGAACCTTCGTTGGAGTGGCTGCTGTTGATGTACAGATCGATACTTTTAGTCTCTTTCTCAATGAACTAAAACACGACCATAATGCGCAAGTCTTTATTATTGATAACCAGCGTCAGCTCATCGCACAAGCCGATGATGAATCGATTCTTGATGCTAACGGGCAAAGGCTATCAATGGCTGACAGCTTGCATCCTGCTTTGACCTTTCTTGATCAAACTTTAGATAATACCGAACTGACTGAACCTCACTTATTCGCCTTTCCTTACCGAGGAGACACCCATTATGTGATGGTTAGTCATTATCAAACTAATACCAATTTAAGTTGGTACGTTGTGGTGTCTATCTCCAATCACGCTCTGCTTGGCGATATACCCATGATCAGCAACCAAACGCTAATCGCGGGCTTGATTTTAGGCGTGCTGGGGTTACTTGTCGGTATCGTCATCATCAACCGACTGATTCTGCCTATGTCTGAAACCGCTGAGGCGGCAAAACAGATTTCTAATGGCTCTTGGGACTACCCATTACCCAAAAATAATCGTATCAAAGAGATCTCGCTGCTCGTAGAAAGCTTCTCCGCCATGCGCTCACACTTGCAAGCATCGTTTCATACTTTGCGAGAACAGCTCACGCGTGACAACTTGACCAAGCTGTATAGTCGACAAGGCTTTATTGAGACCTGCAATGCTATGAAAAGCAACAGCGGCTGTATGATGCTGCTCGGCATTAATCAATTTAGAGATATCAATGACAGCTTAGGTCACCATCAAGGTGATATTTTACTCTCTGTCATTGCAGAGAGACTCAAAGCGTGGGTGTTACTTGAAAATGGTGTGCTAGGGCGAGTTGCCGGTGACGAGTTTGCCATCTATCTACCCGACGTGCTGCCACAGCAACAACTGTGTTATCAACATCGAATTCGACAGATATTCAGCGCCCCCTTTGTGATGCAAGGTGAGCCATTAATGTTACAGGTCTCTATTGGTATCGCACCTATTACCGAAGAGGACACAACAGACACAACGCTGCGAAATGCGGGCATTGCCCATAGCCACGCAAAGTTTGATTGTCAACGCTGCTGCATTTATACCCCCGACATGGCGGAGAGTTCGAAAAAGAAAACGCGCTTGTTAGCGACATTACGTCATGCCATTGCTAACAATAAGTTTGAGGTGCATTTCCAACCCATAATTGAACTCGACAATGGCCAAACTTTAGGTGCTGAAGCTCTACTGCGACTTCGTGATGATGAAGGACAATTCATTTCTCCTTTGGATTTCATTCCTATTGCTGAAGGTTCGGGACTGATTAGCAGTATTGGTCGGATTATGGCAGAGAAAAGCCTCGAAACCGTTGTCAAAGCTATCAAACAACAACAGTTACCTGCGCACTTTCAATTGCACATTAATGTCTCAGTCATTGAACTAGCGAGCGCAAGCTATGTGGATGAATTGTCAGGACTGCTCAAACGAGCAGGTTTTCCGGCAAGTCAGCTTACTGTCGAAGTGACGGAATCGCGACTGGCTGACAATGATCCTATCACCCTTGGCAACCTCAGCAAAATTAGAGCGCTTGGCGTTAATATTGCTATTGACGATTTTGGTACTGGCTATTCTTCCCTCGCCTATCTCCACAAGCTGCCATTTAATAGCCTGAAGGTCGATAAAGCCTTTGTAGATAGACTGACTCCAGACAATGCTGAGCAGAGTGTTGTTGCAGCAATCACTAAGCTATCAAGCAGCTTTGGGTTTACGCTCGTGGCTGAAGGGATTGAAACACCACTGCAAGCTAAGCTCGTTCATGACCTTGGCTGTCATCATGCACAGGGGTATTTGTATGGTCGACCGACACCGTTAGAACAATGGCCGCAGCTGGCTGCTGCGACCAATATGAAAAATACGGTAGATATTAAATAACGCGGGAGAACTGTTGCTGACGCGCTTTTTGACGCAGATATTTGTCAAAACACATGCAGATATTACGAATCAATAAACGACCACGCAGTGTCACTTCAATTGAATCGTCTGACACTGCAACTAATTCATCATCAATAAACGTTTGCAGCAATTTCATATCTTCAGCGAAATAGCTTGAGAAGCTAATGCCAAAGGTCTTTTCTATAAATGTTTTGTCGAGCTTGAAGTTACAGATAAGCTGCTTGATCACTTCACGGCGAATCAAGTCATCTTTATCAAGGACTACACCTTTCCACAGTGCATGTCTCAAATCATTCACTTGAGCGTAGTACTTTTTCAGCTCTTTCTGGTTTTGTGCGTAACTGTCGCCAATCATAGAAATCGCAGAAACACCAAAGCCAACTAGGTCGCAATCACCTTGCGTCGTGTAACCTTGGAAGTTTCGATGCAGCTCACCCGCACGCTGTGCAACCGCTAGTTCATCTTCAGGAAGAGCGAAGTGATCCATACCGATAAACTGATAGCCTGCGCCAGTCAACGTCGCAATAGTATCTTGCAAGATCGCCATTTTTTCTTCAGCTTGAGGAAGATCCTCGTCTTTAATCTTACGCTGCGCGGCAAATAAGTTTGGCATGTGAGCATAGTTAAACACCGATAAACGCCCTGGACGCATGGTCAGAACCTGCTCAAGAGTCTCGGCAAAACGCTGTTTCGTTTGCTTCGGTAAACCATAGATAAGGTCGAGGTTGGTTGAACGGAAACCTAGTTGTTTGGCGCGCTCAGCCATGGCAAAGATAAACTCTTCATCTTGCTCACGATTCACCAGCTTTTGCACTTCTTTATTGAAGTCTTGAACGCCGATACTCAAGCGGTTAAAGCCTTCTGAGCGCAGATGGTCCAACATATCCAACTCAATTTCACGCGGGTCAACTTCGATACTGATCTCAGCACCTTCTTGGAAGAAGAACTCACCACGAAGAATTGCCATCAATCGACTGATCTGGCTTTTGGTTAGGAAGGTTGGCGTACCACCACCAAAATGCAACTGAGTCACTTTACGACCCTGAAGCAATGATGCACGCTGACGAATTTCGTGTTCGATAACATCGAGATACTCATCGGCTTTGTGTGCATGACGGGTAATCACTTTATTACAGCCACAGTAATAGCAAAGCTTATGGCAGAACGGAATATGAACGTACAGCGATAGTGGACGTTCTGGATATTGAGTACACGCCATGTCGTAATCAGAGATGGTATAAGCTTCGTGGAACTCGACAGCGGTCGGATATGAGGTATAACGAGGACCCGAGTAGTTATACTTATCGAGAATCGCTTGATCCCAGACTATCTGTTGCTTAGTTTCTGATTGACTTTGAGACATGGTAATACTTCCAATAAACATGTGTTTCTTGACGCCCCAATCACAACCTAACAAACGCAGATTGGCGGTGCGTCAACTAGGCGCTATTTTGCCACAGGAATATGACAGCGAGCGCCGTTAACTGCATTTTTGCTCAAATCGTCAACAAAAATGCTAGCTTGATCACTAGTCATGACCAACGAAACGAAAAGGCTATCCTACAAGCTTAATATCAATGGCATTGTTCAGTGGCTTAACCTTCTGCTGAAGGTCTTTAAGCTCTTCGATAATTGCGTCATTCAAACGCGCTTCTGCCTTCTGACGTGTAAGGTTGTCCCGCATTCGGTCTTGCTTTTTCATCTCTTGTCGCGCATCACCGCGTGGCATATCTTTAACGATATGATATAGCTCAGAAGTCGCGGGGTAGCTCTCATCAAAATCGACACGGTCATTACCTTGAACGTAGTCCATAATGTTGTAGAGTCTAATCGCCGCTTCTGATACATCACATTGCCCTTGAATCGTCGCTAAACAAATCGTATCGACGCTTTCAAAAATGTTGGCATTTCGCTTTTGGATAGCCAAGTCGCGATGCTGCTGTTGCAACTCCTTTTGCTTTTTAAGTTGCAGTAGCAAATAGCCCGCATAACTAGCCAAGCCGACAATAATGATGGCACCAGCAATGGCTAACAGTGTGAAGGTATTCATCTGCTCTACCCTTATTAATCCTTGAATTGGTCGATGTCTAGCTCTTCAAATTGAGACAACAAATCAGCATCGCTGCTTGCTTTGCCCTTTGTCTGACGAGGCTCTTCAACCATAGATGATTCAGACTCATCTTCGATCTCTGGTTCCATTAGGCCAAGACGGTTCATCAGTACTTCAATTCGGTCGAGTTTCTCGTCAACGTATTTTTGCAGACCTGCACCCAAGTTTTCACCGCTTTCAATACGATCAAGCAATACGTTAAGCTGTGCATCATTTTCGAGCATTTCAAGTTCTTGCTCAGCAGATAAACGACGCTCTTGTTTACTTGGCTTTTTCTTATCATCAACGATAAGTGCGATTTTTTTCTTGCTACCTAAACGCGGGTCTAGCTTTGCTGCGCTGCCTGCCTGTTTGGTTTTTGAACCTTCTGAATGACGACTGCCAGACTTCTGGCCTTTGCGCTTTTTCAAACGCTTGCGTAAGCGACCTTCCACATCCGATTCAGTGCGGTTGCGTGTAACAATTACAGGCTCTGGATTCGCGCCTGGCTTTCTCGATTTTTTCTTACGACTCATTACGTAAGCTTCCTCAGTAAAATGACATCATTACCAATGAATTCTAACTCCAGCCCATCTCTTTGTGCCAAATACACAAAGGTGGCTCGACTAAAGAATACAACGTGGGTTTGGTCGTTCTTGTAGTGCCATTTGGCAAAGGCATCCACATCAACCACCATTTTAGTCATTAAGCCTAACCATCCCGCAGGCTTAATGAGCGATAACCATTGTTGCCAAACTAAGTCTGGCTCATACAAGTGCTCAATAACTTCCGTTGCTGTGACGAAGTCATAGCTATTATCTAATACCGAACTCTCTGGATAATAGTACAAATCATACAGCGACATGTCATAGCCTTGCTCTTCGAACATCAAAGACAAGGTTGGGCCCGGGCCACAGCCAAAATCGAGACCTTTTGAGCCTTGTGATAATCGTTCTTGTAGTGGTGAGACTAGTCGAGATAAAAAACGTCGATAGCCAGCATCACTAGGATCATTGATATGAAGGTCATAAATCGCTTTTTCCGCGCTCGCATCAAGTCGTTGCTGCGTTGGTACAAACACCAACTGACAGGAACCACATTGCAAGTAATCTCGCTTCTTATCGCTGTGATAATGGTGTACAGAAAGTCCCGCACACAGTGGGCAAGCTTCCACAATTTATCTCCTGAACGATACAAGGGTGCGAAACATACCAGAAAGTGAGCACGGTGGGGAGTGGAGACGGGTATTTTTTCTACAATTTCATCAAAAACGCGTAGAATTTAAGGCAGAGAAGTCGTTTGCTTATCTGCCTTAGTGCTATTACATCCAATCAGTGTTGCGAATAATACCAACCGCAACCCCTTCAATAGCAAGGTGCTGAGCAGTTAGATCGACTTCAATCGGAGAAAATTCTTCGTTTTCTGCATGCAGCAATACGGTCGCGCCTTTGCGCTCGAGTCGTTTTACCGTCACATCGTCATCGACACGTGCAACCACCACTTGTCCATCACGAACATCCTGCGTTTTATGTACTGCAAGTAGGTCGCCGTCCATAATACCGATGTCCTTCATACTTTCGCCATTAACACGCAGCAGAAAATCAGCTCGTGGTTTAAACATGCTCGGATCAACTTGGTAGTGTGCTTCAACATGCTCTTGCGCCAAAATAGGCTCACCCGCAGCAACTTGACCAATCAATGGCAGGCTGGCGTCTTCGTTCGCAGCATCTTCAAGCAGAATACGAATGCCTCGAGATGCACCAGGGATAATTTCAATGGCTTTTTTACGTGCTAGAGCTTTTAGGTGTTCTTCTGCCGCATTCGCAGAGCGGAAACCCAACTCTTTCGCGATCTCGGCACGAGTAGGTGGCATACCTACATCGTCTATTTTGCTTTTGATTAAATCAAAAACTTGCTGTTGTCGTGGCGTTAGCGGCTTCATAATTCACCTGTCTGTTTATACAGTTAACTGTGAGTATATCCAGTAATGGTTTAATTGCAAAGACAATTGGTTGTTTTTTTAGCGGCTTAACACCATATCTAACTCAGACAGAGCAAAAAACACCGAATTAGGATGTAACGAGTTTTTTCATTAAAAGGTAAGACCAGTTTCTGGTATGCTTGCACCGCTCTAAATATAGTGCCTAGGATTAACACACTACAATTCATAGTATGTGTGCTTCTCAGGCATTGTTTCTTTCGAACAAATTGAGGCTGTGAACCTTTATGTCTTCAGGACAATCACTGTTCCGTTCCTTTCTTAAACTGCCAATGTCGGTATTGGTAAAAGGGACGGCGATTCCATCTAACCCTATCGAAGACCACAATATCGATGCAACGAAACCTGTGGTGTACGCCCTTCCGTTTAGCTCCAATGTCGATCTGCTCGCATTACAAGAGCAAGCCTTGGCCGTTGGGTTACCGGATCCATTAGAGCCTATCGTGCTCAATGGAGAAGAGCGTAGTCGCTTTGTCTTCATCGCCTCAAGACCAACTCTCATTAGCAGCGACCAGAACGTTCCGAACGAATCCATCGCACTGTTTTCTGACTTACTTAAAGAGCACGAGAAAGACCGTGAACTTGATGTTCAGGTTATTCCGACCACCGTTCTTTGGGGCCGTAAACCTGGTAAAGAAGAAACACCAAAGCCTTACCTGCAACCGATGAACGGTCTGCAAAAAGCTTTTGCGGTTATTGCTTCAGGTCGGGACTGCATGGTGCGCTTTAGCCCAGTAGTGTCGCTACGCTATATGGCAGATTCACATGGCACGGATGAATCTATCGCTCACAAACTGGCACGTGTAGCCCGTATCCACTTCTCAAGACAGAAGTTCGCTGCCTCTGGACCAAACCTGCCAAACCGCCAAGTACTATTCCATCGTTTACTCAACTCCCAAGTGATTGAGCAAGCGATCACAGACTACGCGCAAGCTAGCGATATTAGTGAAGAAAAAGCACGCAAAGAAGCTCATCAAATCATGGATGAAATTGCTGCTGACTTCTCATATAAGCTGATAAAAAGTGGCGACCATATCCTTCATTGGCTGTGGAACAAACTCTATCAAGGCATCAACGTCAATAACGCTTCTACCGTGCGCCGTTTAGCGCAAGACGGTCATGAAATTGTTTATGTACCTTGTCACCGTAGTCATATGGACTATCTATTGTTGTCCTATGTTCTTTACCGTGAAGGCATGGTACCACCGCACATTGCTGCGGGTATTAACCTCAATTTCTTCCCAGCAGGGCCTATTTTCCGTCGTGGTGGCGCGTTCTTTATTCGCCGCAGTTTCAAAGGAAATAAGCTTTATTCGACGATTTTCCGTGAATATTTGGCAGAGTTATTTGCCAAAGGCTATTCCGTTGAATACTTCAGCGAAGGCGGTCGTTCACGTACTGGCCGTTTACTGCAAGCAAAAACCGGCATGCTGGCAATGACGATTCAAGCGATGTTGCGCGGCCTTAACCGCCCTGTCACTCTGGTTCCCGTGTACATTGGTTATGAACATGTGATGGAAGTGAGCACCTACGCCAAAGAGCTGCGTGGTAAGCGCAAAGAAAAAGAGAATGCAGGCCAAGTAATCAAGACCATTCGTAAACTGCGCAACTTTGGTCAAGGCTATGTGAACTTTGGTGAGCCAATTCCACTCAATCAATATCTCAATGAAGCCGCGCCAAACTGGACGCAAGACATTGATCCAATGGGCACCAGCAAACCACAGTGGTTGGTACCTGCAGTCAACGATCTTGCGACCAAGATGATGACTAACATTAACGATGCTGCGGCAACTAATGCTCTAACGCTGTGTGCCACAGCCTTGCTTGCCTCACGTCAACGGGCGTTATCTCGTGACAGCTTGGTGTCACAGATTGATTGTTATCTGTCACTGCTTAAGCACGTTCCATATTCACAAACTAGCACGCTGCCTAACGATTCAGCAGAAGAATTGGTAGCTCACGCCGAGTCATTGGATAAGTTTGTCATTGAATCTGATACCTTAGGCGACATTATTTCCCTAGATCGTCACCAGTCGATTCTGATGACCTACTATCGCAACAACATCATCCACTTGTTTGCATTGCCATCTTTGATCGCACAAATGTTGATCCGCCAACATAAATTGTCACTCGAAGCTATCAAGTACAATGTGGAGAAGCTTTATCCTTTCCTCAAGAAAGAGCTGTTCTTGAATCTAGACCAGGCAGAGTTGGAACAGGCCGTCGACGGCATCGTTGCAGAACTTGAACGTCAGCAACTAGTCGTGGTGGAAAAAGGGTTTGTCTCAATGAACCAATCCAACACTCAAACCTTGATGTTACTAGGTAGAACGATTTCCGAGACGCTTCAACGTTATGCGATTTCACTCAATCTACTAGCTAGCTACCCTGAACTAGGCAAGAGTGATTTGGAACAGAAGAGCCAAGAAATTGCCCAGCGTCTTGGTCGTCTTCATGGCATTAATGCCCCGGAGTTCTTTGATAAAGGCGCCTTTGCAGCTCTGTTCAGCACCCTGAAGGAACAAGGCTACCTTGATGTAGAAGGTAATTGTGATAGCGCCGCTACCGAAACGTTAGCTAGCCTACTATACAGCTTGCTCTACCCTGAGGTGAGATTAACTATTCAAGAGAGTGTCCATCAAAGCGATGTCGAAACTTCTATAGAAGACGCATCTGCTTCTGAGTAAATCCCTCAAATAACAAAGGCGCTATTCAATAGCGCCTTTGTTCTATTCTCTATCTTGCTACGGCCAAAATGCTACTAGCAAACCGATCGTCACCACCATACCCACATAGTTATTATTGAGGAAAGCTTGGAAGCACGGCATTCGCTCACGTTGTCTAATGAGCCATTGTTGATAAACAAACAATGCCCCAACCACCAGCAAACTCCAATAAAAACTTGCACCGAGTTCATACCATCCACCCAATGTGTACAGCATGAGTAATGTAGCAAACTGCAATAAACCAATGATGAGTTTGTCTCGGCGACCAAACAAGATTGCCGTCGATTTGATCCCTACTTTTAAGTCATCGTCACGATCAACCATGGCGTATTGAGTATCATAGCCAATGGTCCAAAGGGCGTTAATCACAAAGACAAACCAAACCATAGGTGGCAGCTCATTTGCTTGTGCAGCCCACGCCATCGGAATCGACCAACTGAACGCCAATCCTAAAAACAATTGCGGTAGATGAGTATAGCGCTTCATAAATGGATAAATAAACGCTAAAAATAGACCAACAAACGACAGCTGTATCGTCAGAGTATTCATCGTCAATACAAGGATAAACGACGCAATAGCGAGGAAAAGGAACAGCGCTATGGCTTCTCTTGATGACACCAAACCTGCTGGAAGCGGTCTAAGTTTGGTGCGTTCTACATGGCCATCCACCTTACGATCTGCAAAGTCATTAATCACACAACCTGCACTGCGCATCATGATCACTCCCAATGAGAAGACCACTAATACATGCAAATCTGGTATCCCTTCGGCCGCAAGAATCAGCGCCCAAAGTGTTGGCCAGAGCAGCAGTAACGAGCCGATGGGTTTGTCCATTCGCATTAACTGCCAATAGGCTTTTGCCTTTGCCGAGGTCATTATTCACTCTCCATGTTATAGACCGGCGAGTCGGGAAGAAAAAGCTCCGCGACCAATATTGGATGTCCTGAGACCCACAAACGAGAACGACGAGCAAACAAGTCCCCTTGCGGAGTCGAGATCATGGCAACTTGCAGCGCATCACGCTTAGTATCTGAGCTTGAAAAAACGGTGACCCCAATAGGTACAGTTCCTTGTTGTGAAATGTCGTATTGGCTTCTATCCATAGCATCGAGCGACATCAACGTGCGACCGATGACCCAAGGTACATCATCGCCTGATAGCACCACCTCTCGTAGCCAGCAGGCTTCGTGATCAAGTAACTCTACTTCTTCATGAGACATGCATTGTGGAGTACTGGCTTCGTTGCGCACCACTTCTACTGCGAAGTGATCACAATGAGCACTTAATTTATGTGACAAAGAGCCCTGCTCTGTTAACCATTGCAAGACATTATCATTGGTAAATCGAAACTGTTCTGGAGATTGCCATTGAGCGTGGCTTAATACTTTCAGATAATCGAAAACTGAATCATTCATTTTGCTATTCAATAACACGCGCTTAAGGCGTACAATCATTATTCTTCTGAATGGCGTATTGTACCACTCGAAGAGGCCATAAACTCTAGTTGTATCGTGCTATTGTAACAAAATTAGGCTTATGGAATATCGGCTAAATGGAGTTAGGAAGAGAGAAATATGCGTAAACGTTACCTAAGCCAGTTTTTCCTTATCATGGGCTTGACTGTCACATTCCCTGCTCTTTCGGCAGATCCTACTGCTCCTAGCCTCGCTTATTTCACTTTAGAACCAGAGTTGACGACGAACTTTTATACTGAAGGCAAGCGACTCGGTTATGTTCAAGTACGAATCGACGTTATGGTCGCAGATGCCAGCGACCTTGTTATTATTGAACACCATCAACCACTTATTCGTGATGCGGTTGTAGAGCTACTCGGTCGTCAAAATGCGGATGTCATCAAATCTCTGGCTGGTCGAGAAGAAATTCGTCACGCCTTAGTTGAGAATCTCAATAACCTACTGTTAGCAGAAACCGGTAAGGCCGTCATCGCCGACCTTTTATTTACCAAATACTTATACCAATAGGAAGCGCAGCCTAACGCGCTTTCAAACGCTGGCTGTCCACCAATCCTAATACGATACCGCTTACTAGACCAGTTAAGTGCGCCATATTGGCAATCGCCAAGAAAGGTTGGAAGAAACCGAGAATAAGCCAAACTAACATAAAGCCTACGATCGGCTTTTGAATGATGAGACCAAGCTCAGGTCGTTTCCAAGTGAGCATCCAAAGATATCCCACCAACGCATAAACTACGCCTGACAGACCGCCAAAGTTTGCTCCCTCAACCCAGTATTGTCCGGTTCCAGACACCGCAGCCGATATCAAAAATATCTCAATAAGCTTCACAGAGCCAAGACGTTTCTCAATATCGCCTCCGAGCTGCCACCACCACAATAAGTTAAAGATGATATGTAATGCCGAGAAATGCAGCAGTGCGTGAGTAAACCAACGCCAGATTTGCCATTGCTGTCCGTCGAGAGCAGGGAAATGCAAAGATGCAAAGATCGCTTCCCCCCAACCAAGCTGCTGCAAGATAAAAATCACTGAACAGATGAGCATGATACTCAAAGTCGCCACGCCAGCTTTTGCCTTAAGCAGCGACATAAAGCTAGGTGTCTGATAATGGAATTTATTCTGACGCGTCTCTGCCATGTCCCAAGAAGAGGCTTGGTACTTCGGATGATTAGGTTCGGTCAGGAATTGCTTGAGTTCGGCCTCCGCCTCGACTTGGTCTTCACTATGTATCAGCCACAAGGCAAATTGACCACTTCCTTCTGGCATCATTTGTACATCAATCTTTCTCAATGCCATATAATCGATAAATGCCTGACCCATTCTCGGGTTTTGAATCGTGATCAATCTAATCATAGTTATTTCTCTATTGGTAATTCGGCGCGCTGCCAAGCCTCAAAGCCACCATCAACACTATATACCTGCTCAAAACCTTGGTTTAGCAAATATTGCGCCGCACCTTGGCTACTGATGCCGTGATAGCACATAACCAACACTGGCGACTCAAACTCCACTTGCTGCATGAAATCAACAATGCTGTCGTTGGTAAGATGAAATGCACCCGAGGCATGCGCCACGGTAAATGCCTGAATATCACGAATGTCCACCAATCGTGCTTCTGAGTCACTGCTCAGTAGTTGATGTGCGTTGACCACATCGATGTGTTGAAACTGCTCCATAGAGTCTAAACCTTCACTTTCTTTGTGCACCAATCACTATCAAATTTAGTTTGGATTCGATGCTTTTTATACGTTGTTATTTCACGTCTGATAGTATCACTATTCAGTGTTGTCAAAGTACCGATAATCAATAAGGTTATCCACTTAAGCTTAAAAAACCACCATCTGTGTGTAACTCTGTGGATTGCGTTGATAAGGTGCTTTTAGATCCAACGATCCACAACATCTAGGTATGATCTTGATCTATCTGTGTGTAAAGCAAAAGGTATCCCCAGTACCAAAAGCGCTTCAATCGACCGTTTGTCGCTGCTTTCTGACAGTTGGTAAATAATTTTGTCACAGACTTATCCACAGAGCACAAGTGAAAAATGTGATCACATAATTCGATCGTTTTGATTCTCTGATCAAAAGTAAAAAGGCCGAGATCTCTCGATCTCGGCCTTAATCATTTATTCTGCTTAAACTAAGCTTAAAACTCGCCGACGGCTGCCTTAAGTTTCTTCATTGCGTTCTTTTCTAACTGGCGAATACGTTCCGCAGACACACCGTAGGTATCGGCTAAATCTTGCAACGTAGATTTGTTGTCATCCAACCAACGAGAACGCACGATATGTTGGCTACGCTCATCAAGCGTCGCAAGCGCGTGGCCTAAACGGTTATTGGTGTGAGTTTCCCAGTTCTGAGCTTCAAAGTCTTCTGCGAGATCTGAGCTCTTATCTTCAAGATAGAGCGCAGGAGCAGTGTATGAACCGGTATCGTCATCATCGTTTTGCATTTCAAACGTTGAATCTTGAGCCGCGAGACGTGATTCCATCTCTCTGACTTCTGATGGCTCGACTCCCAGCTCTTTTGCTACCGTTTCTACTTCACCATTGTTGAACCAACCTAAGCGTTTTTTCGACTTACGTAGGTTAAAAAACAGTTTGCGCTGAGCTTTAGTCGTCGCAATCTTCACAATACGCCAGTTACGTAATACGTATTCATGGATTTCCGCTTTAATCCAATGCACCGCGAAAGATACCAGTCTTACCCCTACTTCAGGGTTGAAGCGCTTCACAGCTTTCATCAGACCAATATTGCCTTCTTGAACTAAGTCAGCCATAGGAAGCCCATAGCCAGAATAGCCACGAGCAACATGAACAACAAATCGTAGATGAGACAAAATCAGCCCTTTCGCTGCCTCTATTTCACCATCATAGTGTAATCGCTCTGCTAGTTCACGCTCCTCATCAGCCGTCAGCATTGGGTAGCTGTTGACTGAGCGGATGTAGCCATCAAGGCTATCTTGTGTCACTAATGCCATTGGATACGCTTGGTTTGCCATTCACTTCCTCATTCGTGTCGAGTGGGATTAACACCTTCTCAATCCATCAATACTGAACCTTAATAGGCTGAGATTCAAGAAGGGGTTAGTAATTATGCATAATCAATTGGTCTAAACAAGGGTAAATGCCGATTAAATTTCATTCATTAATAGGTATTTTCTGCCCAGATGGGACTGAGCTCCCACTATCTCACTGAATAACTACATAATTATTAATAGTCACGTACAAGCGAACAATTGTTACACTCTGCGTCAGGATTGAGCAGCTTTGCCGCTCAATCAATATTCTGACCTGAGTTTTCTAGACCGGTTCAATTTCTTTTAAGTGACGCTTAGCTGAAATTCTTGCTGCGCCTGTCCCCAAGAATAGTCCGAGCATCAGGATTAGCAAGGTCTCGTCCCAGCCGAGGCCAAGGAGTCGGAAATCACTATCATACAGAGTAGCAAGGTCGGTCACAGCGCTATTGAGTAGGACAGTAATCAACGCCGTCAACAACCAAGCAACAACCGCACCTAACAACCCAAACCACATACCTGAATAGAGATACGGCCTCAAAATATAAGCATCGGTCGCACCAATCAATTTCATGGTTTGAATGGCTTCTTTATTGGCTAATACGTTAAAGCGCAATGTATTGCCCACAATCAAAAATACAGAAACCAACATCAGCACCGATAACGTCACGACTAATGTTGAGGCTAAGGTTTTGATTGCATCAAATCGACTCAACCAATCTTCATCGCGGCGAATATCGGTAATCTCTTCTTGAGTACGCAGTTTAGCTACTAAGTCTCGGTCAGTCTGTACGTCGGCATTCACTGGAATAATGGTAAGCACCCCAGGAAGCGCATAACCGTCAAGCAAACTCAGAGCCTGATCCAGACCAGAGTGCTCACTGAGATCAGCTAAACCCTCTTGCGGCGTAATGTACTTAACCGAACTGACCTCTTCCCAACCTTCAATTGCGTCTTTAAGTACCAACACTCTTGCATCTGGCACACCGACGGAAATAAACGCGGTGACTTGCGATTGGCTCGCCACGTTAGAGGTCACTGCCACGACGTTCTTACCTAGCAGGTAAAGACAAGCTGGCATGGTTAGCGCCATAGAAATAACCGCCAGAGTTAGAATGTTACCCAATGGACGCTGCCACATCTCTACTAAAGACGCTTTTGCCTGCTTCCAATGCACAGTAAAGAAATTATCCGACTTTAAACGGTGCTTCTTTGGCTTGCTATTTTTACGCTTAAACACCATCACTGACCTCACTTAAGAATCCTTGGTTCAGTTCAAGGTAACGATATTGAGGTCTGGAGCGAACCAAATGGATATCGTGCGTCGCCAACAAAATGGACACGCCTGCGCGGTTAAACTCTTCAAATAGCTTTAACACTTTGTTGGACAATTCAGGGTCTAAGTTACCAGTAGGCTCATCTGCTAATAGCATAGTGGGTCGGTTCACAACCGCTCGCGCGATACCCACACGCTGCTGCTCACCACCGGACAACTGACTCGGCAGACATTTGGCCTTATCCAATAAACCCGTTTTATCTAGTGCTGCGGAAACTCGACGCTTGATTTCATTTTCAGAGATAGACTCGATACGCATTGGCAACGCCACGTTATCAAATACACTGCGATCCATTAGTAATCGATGATCTTGAAATACGATACCAATGTTACGACGAAGGAAAGGGATATCCTTTGATGGCAAACGGCTGATGTCGTGATCGTTAAATAGGATACGACCATCGGTTGGTCGTTCAATCGCACAGATCAGTTTTAGTAGCGTACTTTTACCTGCGCCAGAGTGGCCGCCTAAAAACGCCATTTCGCCGCGTCGAAGGTGAAAATCCACTTTTTGCAACGCTTGTCTACCACCGCGGTAAGCCTTGCTCACTTGCTCAAATTTGATCACCGAATCATTCCCCTGATTGGATGCCTATTTTTGACAAGGGATGCTGCGCATCCCTTGAGTTTTACTTAGTCTTCTCGGCTAAACAGTGCGTCGATAAAGTCTTGTGTTTCAAATGGTCTCAAATCGTCAATACCTTCGCCCACACCAATATAGCGGATTGGGATTTGGAACTGGTCAGCTAAGGCAAAGATAACCCCACCTTTCGCGGTTCCGTCTAGCTTCGTCAGCGTAATGCCCGTCAGCGGTGCTACGTCGCTAAACAGTTTCGCCTGGCTAATCGCATTTTGACCGGTGCCAGCATCTAGCGTTAGCATGATTTCATGCGGTGCCGACTCGTCAATCTTCTTCATAACACGGACGATCTTGCGCAATTCTTCCATTAGGTTGGCTTTGTTTTGTAAGCGACCTGCGGTGTCAGCAATCACAACGTCAACGCCGCGCGCTTTTGCGGCTTCAATAGCATCATAAATTACTGACGCACTATCCGCGCCAGTATGCTGAGCTATAACCGGTACGTCATTGCGCTGGCCCCATACTTGAAGCTGCTCAACCGCTGCAGCGCGGAAAGTATCACCCGCAGCCAGCATGACTTTCTTACCTTGGGCTTGATACTGCTTAGCAAGCTTACCAATGGTGGTTGTTTTGCCAACACCATTGACCCCTACCATCAGTATAACGAAAGGCATCTTAGTACTATCAACTTCAAGAGGCTTCTCTACATGGCTTAGAATCTCTGCCATTTCCTCTTTAAGCAGACCATACAGTGCTTCACCGTCTTTAAGATCAGCGCGAGAGGCTTTTTCAGTTAAGCTATCAATAATCTTAACCGTGGTGTTCATACCAACGTCAGCAATTAACAGCTGCTCTTCAAGCTCTTCAAACAGCTCATCGTCGATCTCTTTGCCTTTGAATAAGCCAAAGAAACCTGCACCAATATTGGCTTTTGTGCGACTTAAGCTACGCTTTAGGCGCGCAAAGAAACTCTCAGTTGGCTTCTCTTGCTCTTGAACTCGAGCAATCACTTCTGCTTCTGCTTCTGCTTCTGCTTCTGCTTCTGCTTCTGCTTCTGCTTTTTCAGTGTTGATTTCCGCTTCGGGTATTGCAACCTCTTCCGCAGTTGTTGGTTCCTGCTCTACCGTTTCAGGTGCTGTTTCTGCGGTGACCTCAACATCACTACTTTCTTGCTGCGGTTGTTCGGTTTCAACGTCAGCAGATGTCTCTTGTTGTTTTTGCGGTGCTTGCTCTTCATCACCAAAGCCAAGCCACGAGAGTAACCCGCGTTTTTTCTTTTCTGTCATCTGAAACTATCCTGAATACTGTCTTTTCAAATGGTCTTAAATTCGGATTTGCTTAAAACGCTATCTATTTACGACAAGCGATGCAAAAAATAATTGCGACAAAGCAGTGAAAACTTTTGTCAGAGATTGGTACACTTCGTCACTTATCCAATTAAGCTCTTTAATGAGCCCGTTATAGTAACACTTAATTGTCGGTCAAAAAATCTATGGTTAGACGTCGCAAGCAAACTCCATCACAAAAACCGTCCCAGAAGACGACATCTCGTTCAGGCGCCACTCGCGGGGGTAAGGCACCAATGGGGAGTGTGCGCATTATTAGCGGACTGTGGCGCGGACGAAAACTGCCGGTTCACGATGCAGAAGGACTCCGTCCAACCACCGATCGAGTCAAAGAAACGGTGTTTAACTGGTTAGCGCAAGATATTCCACACGCGAAGGTATTAGATCTTTTTGCTGGCTCAGGCAGCTTAGGATTTGAAGCGGCTTCTCGGCAAGCCGCGCAAGTTACTATGATTGAGCTCAACGACAAAGCTTACCAACAAATTATCAGCAATGTAGCGCTTGTTAAGGCAGACAATATCGTCACCCATCACGGCAATGCACTTAGCTTTTTAGACCAACCAGGACAACCACACGATGTGGTGTTTATTGATCCTCCATTTCGTCAAGGCTTGCTACCAGAAGTGGTTCAAAAACTTGAAGATAATGGTTGGCTTGCCGACAATGCGTTAGTCTATATTGAAACGGAAAAAGAATTACAAATCGACGTCATCCCAGAGCACTGGGATCCATTAAAAGAAAAAACGGCGGGTCAGGTTTGTTATCGATTATTTGAGAGGGAAACAAAATGAAAGCACTGTTAATGCTGGCGAAGATCGCCTTTGGATTTGTTTGGTTTGTATTGATACTGAATATTTTCCATCCATTCCCAGGAAAAGGTGCGATAGCGCTGTATATCATGACAGCCTTTCTGTTCTTAATGCATGGTGTGCAGATGGCCATTTTCCTTGGCGCCTTTGGTGACAAGCTCAAGCTAGGCACATGGGAAAAATACTCTATTCTAGCGTTCGGTATTTTCGCTCTGCTCGATATTAGACAAAAACACATGATGGGACCTGCTCCCGATAAAGCAGAAGATACTGAAAACAAATAAGAGAAAAGCCGCGAATGCGGCTTTTCTTTTTTAACTTCCCAAGTAGCTCTTTATCCCATCTAAGAACATCTGTGTCGAAATCATAACGAGCAGTAAGCCCATCAATCGCTCGACCGCTTTCAGACCTCTTTCTCCTAACAACTTATGGAAGAAGCTATAGAACATCAAAATAAAGAAAGTAGCGCCCCAAGCGATGAGAACTGCAAACGACAGGTCCGTCAGACTGTCGGGGTTTTGTGTTGATAACAACAGAATGGAGGCGATCACTGAAGGCCCAGCAATCATCGGGATAGCCATAGGAACAATAAACGGTTCGTCACCCGCCGCCAAGCCAGCCACACTACCCGCCTGTGGGAAGATCATTCTTATCGCAATGATAAATAGAATGATACCACCAGAGATACTCAGCGTTTCTGGTTTAACATGAAGGAAAGTCAGTATGCTCTGCCCCGCAAAAAGGAACAACATCAGAATGAGTAGAGCGAAGCATAACTCGCGTACTAGAACTTTCCGCCTTCGTTTCGGATCTAGATGTTTTAAGATGGAAAGAATAATAGGGAGATTGCCGAGCGGGTCCATGATGAGGAACAACATGGTCGCCGCGGAGAGTATATCCATGAATACAGCCTGCTAACGATAGATTTTCGTGAAGTATAGCAGGCTTAGTTGTCGTCTTTTAGTCGAAACAATCTCGTCTAATGAGAACAAACTCTCTCGATGTTTAGCTCCCATACTCCCTGATTCTCAATCACTTTCTGTTTTTCAACAAAAAAGGCCAACAGCGAATCAAGGTCAAAGCCTTCACGGCTGCAAGTGCGGAAACGAGCTTCAGTTCCAAATTGCTCGATAACGGTTTGTTCTAACTGTTCGCGTGTCATTGGTTGTTCACGTAACAGATTAAGCACTTTATGAGCATGGATAGCAGCGGTCATTTGGTAGTCCTCATTAAATCAACGATTGAATATTAACGTTAAAGTGACCCCTTCCGTGATGATCTACCTCAATCGCACACTTTTTTGTACTAGCTAATCGCAGAAGCCACGATTAACGCATGAGCTAAATAATAGCTGCCAGAGATGGCATAGCGCGCACGGCGCGAGTGAAAACGATATTTATCTAACGCCAATAACATGGCAGATAGAACCATGGTGAGCGCTCCCAAGAAGCCTAATAAAGATGACATGCCACTTTGTGCCAACCAGGCTTCACCCGCAGCACACACTAAATGCACTAAAGAAATGCCCATCACGGTCACGGGAACCAGAAATGAGTCAAGGCGAGGTAACAGTAGAAAAAAGGTGACTATAGCGAGACATAGCATCAAAGCGGGCAACCACAGCACAAATTGGCTATTCACCTGCCCCCACATAGCCCAGCCATAGAGAGATTGAGCAATTAGATACCCAACAAAACTAAGCTTGGCAAACCGAGTGTATTGACCAGAAGCATCACTAAATAAGAAGACAACTAACCCCAGTAGCACCAAAAGCTCATACTTGGTTTCTAAACCTGAAGTAGCCAACAGCACAATTAGTAAACTATGAGTCAAAGCGCTAAAAAGCACACTTCGAGACTTATCGCCTTTTTCTACAGCAAAAATAAACAGCAAACACGATAAAGCTATCGCCAGCCAACTCCACATACACACACCTAATTCTTGTTATCCACGCCAGTGTATGGAGCTCACTTTTGCTGTCCAGTAGTAAGGTTGAAAAGTTGGACTTGCTTTAAATTAAATAAGATTGCCGTTGACAGTGGGCCAGATCATCGAAAATGAACTGACTCTTGTTAATCATTAGCTAAAAAACAAAAGCAAACGTTTTCCCTTTAACATAGAGATCGGAAGTCAGTTTCCACTAATGAACTAAAATCAGCGAAGAGAACTATGAAACGAAAATTTACTAATATCTTTATATTTCAATACTTAAAAGATAACAATCAAGAGTCCACTGCACTTTGACTATCGTTCAAATTGCAACTTTTCTTCTCTTATACTAAGAATTTTTCGCCCCTCACTCTCACTGAACAAGATTTTCTTCAACATCCTGACCACTTACCAACACAAAGCTCACTTAGGCCAAACAAAGCGATCGAAGGCAATATAATCCAAAGCTTTAATAATAATCAATTTTGTGATCTATATTTTTTCTTTAATATCATTAAGTTAAAAGCAACAAACCACCAAAAACACCACATTGAACAGATTTAAAGCTACGAAAATACACTGTTTTATTGACCATTAATCGCTAGTTAATGGAAAGAAAACTGCAAAAAACAGAAGATATTTACTTTCTAACTTGCCAAACATTAAAAAACAGTGCTATTCTGTTTAACAAGATAGGAATTCAAGAAAGGAGCAGTGTTATGATTTCATCTTCTCAGAAGCAGGGTCTAGTGATGATAGCCGTCGTGGTTGGATTAATGACACTGCCGATTCTTTACTAGCCAACGCTAGAAAGACAAAAAAAGGGACGCTTTCGCGTCCCTTTTTCATTTTAACTATTTACTTAGATAAGATATGGAGCACTTTTTCCCAGTGCACATAGTAAAAGCCCATCGCAAGCAACGTGATCAGTGCCATCAGCCACATGGCTGTGCGCCAAATAAATCGGCTGCTCCTCGGGGTTAACTCCTGTTCACACTCATCACAAGCTCTCATGAAACCAGATTTATCGTCTAGCTCATAATCATCTTCATGGACTATTTTATTGCGGATAGTGGCAATATATCTCAGTTTGCTAATGACATCATGCGGCAGCCGTTCTTCACAGCTTGAGACAAGTTGATGCAAACCTTTTCCATCAGCACGATATTGCTGCCTCAATAACTTCTCTAAGCGTCTCGTTCGCAACACTACACTTTCAATGTCAGACATAAGCATCCCTCCCACAACCAGCAAAAATGTGAAAATAGGTGCGCTGGCTACTATCCAAAGATTTCATTCACTCCATTGTTAACTATCTGTATTAAGAATTCGACAATTGTTAGGTAAATTCAAGTAAAGATTTAAGCCTAAAAATGCGATTTTTTGTGTGATATGACCCTAAAATTGACTCGATGGTCGGGAGTTGCAGATTATTTTCTTCTGAATATGTGCGATCTTAGTTCCAGGCCACTTAGACATACGAGGTTTACATGCCTATATCACTGGTTATCATTCTCATCGTTTTGATCATCCTTGCTGGCTATCTTTTTGTTTATGTACAAAAAAAGCACACTGTGGGTGTTAATGCTCCAGAGAGAAAAGCGGCAGTCACTATCTTAGATAAACAAGTCGTCGTTACCGACGATCCTACCCAAGAAGATGAATATTGGATTTACATCCAGAAAGGAACATTTGGTCCTAAACGCGAATTTCAAATTGGTGTTCATTACTATCACCACCTCAACCCAGGTGATAAAGGAGAGTTAACCTATCAAGGGGACAAATTCCTACACTTCTCACTAACTCGCTAATTTATTTAGCTTTACTAGTAAGACTCATGCTAGCTTTAATTATCTAACTAAACATGGAAGTGACTCATGGATCTGCGAGTAAAGCTAGGTCAGCATTTATCTGTTGCGCTTATCACCATTTTGTCGGCTGGTTGCAGCGCAGCCTATCAAGGAAGAGTTAACGACGCTGAAGTCCATCTTGTTGACTACTTTCAGCGTTCAGAAGGCGCTCAAGCTCTGATAGATAACATGGATAAGCTAAATATCGATCACGCCTATGTTATGGGGCTACCTGTTATTAAGAAGTGGGATGCCTCTGCTCCTAAACCACCGCGTTTTGTCTATGGCGATGATTCCCCTGTCTACTATTATTCGCACACAGACGAATTGATTGCCCGCGAAGTTGAAGCGTTACCCGCGGCAAGCCAAGCCAGATTACACCCTTTCCTGAGCGGCTTTAATACCACCGATCTCAATGCCGCAGAGCTTATCGAAAAGGAACTCAAGTATCGACCTGGTTTCTGGCAAGGTATTGGCGAAGTGATTACTAGACATGATCATTTAACAGCTTTGACTGCCGACGAAAAACCGCGCGCTAATCACCCTGCGTTGCAAAAAGTGTATCAGCTCGCCGCACAATACGACTTGCCCGTGCTGTTGCACACCAATATCACGTCGCAAAGAGAAGATAATCCACTTTATTTACAAGAGCTCGAGCAAGCATTGAGCACCAATCCAGACACCCGCTTTCTATGGGCTCACGCAGGTACCACGTCCACTCTTACTCGCACTATTAAAATGAAGTTTCTCTATGAAACCGTCTCAGATTTACTCAGCGAGCATGACAATCTCTATATTTTGGCGTCGTGGACTCTGATCGACGTCATGATGCCAGAGGGCAAATTGGATCGACGCTGGCTAGCACTGATAGAGGCTTACCCAGATCGATTTATGGTTGGCAGCGACGTAGTTGGAGCATTTGGTTATCAGCAAACCGCACTAAGCACTTGGCATCCCATTTTGTCAGCGCTGCCTAAGAACATCGCAGACAAAATGGCCTACCAAAATATGTTGGACGTACTTCCCAAGACTCGCTAGCTAAGCGATTGCATTTTTTGACTCCAGCGCTGCGCATCTGCCAGCGCTGAGAACACCTCATTTTGCGACAAACCTAAATGCGCTCGATGACGCTCCACACCTTGCCAGTCTGCCATTTCAAAGCACTCTCCTAGAGACAATAAACAGCCATACGGACCTTCACGCTCCAGAAGTGCACCTTTGATCTCATTAGAGAGAGGAAGCTGATGCAGCAGCTTATCTAAGGAGAGGTCCATCAAAGCATCTAAGATAGAAAACAAACCAATCATAAAGGCTTGATCCCGGTGCTGTTTGAATTGAGGGTGTTTGGTCATCAAACGGCAGAATTGAGCTCGTTGCAATGAAAGCTCATACAGTGCCTTCGGCTTATTACTAGAAATAAAGGATGCAACCGTAAGAGAGACAAACAATTTAAGCTTCTCTTGACCGAGATAAATCAGTGCTTGGCGAAAAGAGGAAATTTCAGAATCTAAGCGAGGACTGAGCGTATTCACAAATTGCAGCAGCTTATAAGAGAGCGTCACGTCTTTGGAAACAATTTGCTCAACCTTATCAAAGTCGACTTCAGGTACACACACTTGCTGGAAAAGCTCCATGGCCACCAGCTGCTCGGAGCTGATGTAAACTTGTTTCTCCATAATAGGCTTACTAAAAAAGAAACCTTGGAAAAACTTAAAGCCCGCTTGTTTAGTCAGTAGGAACTCTTCTTCAGTCTCAACACGTTCTGCAAGGTAGTGACGAGGGCTTCCTTTCGCCTTTTGTTGAGTAACAAAAGCGCACGCTTTCTCTACACCCATCGCCATAATGTCTAGCTTTACAATCTGCACAAATGGCAGGAATCGCTCCCAAGCTTCCCTGTAGACAAAATCATCAAGCGCTATCATATAGCCCAATTGATGCAGTTCTTTGACAACCTGATAGAGCTCGTCGTTAGGCTGGCAAGTCTCTAGGATCTCTATCACCACGTTCTGCTTGGGCAAAATTAACGGCAAGCGACGTATAAGGCTCTGGTGTGGAAAGTTAATAAAACATCGCGACGCAGTGATGCTAGGGTTGGTCCCTAATGAAAGATAGTTCTCTGCTATCAGTCGATAGGTCGCCCTATTCGCTTCAACGTGTGCAGGAAACGCGTTTTTTTCGCCGTCTCGAAAAAGAAGCTCGTAGCCTAGTGTATGACGACGAGCATTAAAAATGGGTTGGCGAGCAACGTAAGTAGCGTACATATCTAAGCCAATCAGGCTATGATTTTGCGGCGGCCAGCAGCGCACCACAACCGACAAACATCGAACCAAACACCTTGTTTATCTTCGCCATGATACGGTCAGAACGAATAAAACGTCCCATTTGTGACGCTAGGGAGGTATAGCCAAGCATGACCATTGCATCAATCGCCACCGTGGTCACACCCAGAATAGCTAGCTGTGTTACTTGATCGCCATTCGGATCAATAAACTGAGGAAATAACGCCACCAAAAACACAATAGATTTGGGATTAGTCAGGTTGATAAAAACCGCACTGCGCATCAAATTCCATGCACTGCGATTATCCTGCTCTGCCATTGCGCTAACCGACGACGTATCACGCCATTTTTGAATGCCCAACCAAATCAAGTAGACCACGCCAATCCATTTAATCACGCTAAAGGCAATCGCCGATTGAGCCACTAGTGCTCCAATGCCCGCGCCAACGAGCACGATATGTATCGCCAAGCCTATCTGCAGTCCAGCAATCGCGGCTAACGACTTACGCGTCCCATAACTGATACCATTGCTAATCGAGTTCACCGTACCAGAGCCCGGCGCTAAACTAAAAACAATCGCCGTTAAGACGTACGCTAACCAAACATGATAATCCATTGTATTTCCTTACCACTGATTTATTCGTATCCTAGTAATGAGGATAGTGGGCAAAAAGCATTCTATTCGATTCAAAAATATCGAAAAAACAGCATATTACACATAATGCACCAGATAGGCTAATTTATGAGCAAATTAAACGCTACCGATGTCACTTATACTCAAGAGCCACAATTTGAGCAAGCTATAAACTCACAAATTGCTCAATTATGGGAGAACCGACAGGAAGGTACGCTAAAAGCAAAAGACGGCACCAAGCTCTTTTGGTGTAAGCTAACTCGCCCGGAGCATCAAAAAGCACTCGTTGTTGTGAATGGCCGCATTGAATCGGCTTGGAAATACCAGGAGCTGTTCTATGACTTCTTTCAGCAAGGCTACGACATCTATTCCTTTGATCATCGTGGACAAGGACTCTCTACTCACCTAGCACCAAATCCTGAAATGGGCCATGTCCATGAGTTTGAAGACTATCTTGACGATATGCAGATGATACTGGATACGTTCGAACTTGAGCGCTATCAGCAACGTCACCTACTTGCCCACTCAATGGGCGGAAACATCGCCACACGTTTTATTCAAACTCGCCCTCATCATTCATTCGATAAAATAGCGCTTAGCGCTCCTATGTATGGCGTGAGTGTGCCATGGTACCTCAAGCCCATAGCGACCATAGTCGCGCAGATTATGACGGCTATATACCCGAAACCAACGTTTGCACCAGGGTATCAAGGTTATGTCGCTAAACCCTTCGATATCAACCCTCTTTCACAAAGTGAAGTACGCTATCACTGGTTCCGAGACCTGTACGAGAAAATGCCAGAACTGAAGATTGGTGGACCAAGCACTCGCTGGGTTTGGCAGGGTTTAATGGCTGCAAAGCAGTGCATTCAACAAACTCGACAAGTAAAAATACCGCTTCTCCTCGTACAAGCAGGCGCGGATCAAATTGTTAGCAATCAGGACCAAAGTAAGTTCATCAATAAGCTTTCACGTACCAATCACCAAGCTCAAATGATCACGGTTCAAGGGGCTAAACACGAAGTACTGTTTGAAAAAGATGAATATCGCAATCAAGCAATGGATGCAATTCGCCATTTCTTTAGCGCCGAGAAGCGATAACGCAATTGGTAACAGTTTGGGTAAATGAGGAAATATTTCTGTAACCCATTTACCCTCTTTTTCTGGTTTAATATCCCCTACAATAGAGCCATTCCACAATGCTGCGAATTCACCCTATCCTCCAATGACAAAGAGAGAACTATGACCCTTAACCGCGATTCCATCAAAATTGTTGCTTCTGATTTAGACGGTACACTACTGGCAACAAACCACCAGCTTAGTGATAACTCCAAACAAACACTTAAGGAACTTCACGCGAAGGGATATACGTTTATTTTTGCCACTGGTCGTCACCATGTGGACGTGGCTGGGATTCGTGAATCAGTGGGTATTCCTGCTTACATGATCACATCAAATGGTGCGCGTGTTCACGACCAAAATGATCAATTGCTGTATAGCCAAAACGTGCCAGAGGAGCTGGTACAACCGATTGTTGACGTGCTAAGCACAGACAGCGAACTATTTGTTCATATGTATCAGGATGAAAAGTGGCTACTCAATCAAGAAGATGAGTACTTACGTAAATTCCATACAGAAACTGGATTTACTTACCACTTGTTCGATGCGACTCAAGCACCAACTTCTGGTATTGCAAAAATCTTCATTACTCATCCAAAGCAAGACCATGAACATTTAGTGGAATTTGAAGATGCTTTACGCGCCAAGTTTGGTGATTCCCTAAACATCGCGTTTTCCACTCCTTGGTGTTTAGAAGTCATGGCAAAAGAGGTGTCGAAAGGTGACGCTTTGCAAGCCGTGGCAGAAAAACTTGGCTTTGGCTTAGAAAACTGCATCGCTTTTGGTGATGGGATGAACGATGTGGAAATGCTAACAATGGCAGGCCATGGTTACATTATGGAAAATGCGCACGACAAAGTGAAACGTGCTCTACCTAACAATGAAGTCATTGGTAGTAATGCCGATGATGCCGTCGCTGAGTTTTTAAAACAAAACCTTATCTAACGCGACGATTCCAACCGTCAAATACTCCCATTCTCATCCATATGTAGCGCATATCCTAGCTATCGAGAATGGGAGTTTTGTTATCTGGCGACTCGGCTTAAGATGGCTTGCCATTCAGATTCAGTAACGGGCATCACAGAAAGTCGGTTGCCTCTTTTCACCAAAGGCATCTCCATTAACTCCGGCATAGTTTTCAGTACGCTCAACGGCAACACGCGCTTAAACTTTTCGCCAAATTCAATGTCTACCATTAGCCAGCGAGGATTTTCGGGATCAGACTTCGCATCGTAATAATCGCTTTCAATATCAAACTGAAAATGATCGACATAAGCCTCTTTGGTGATCGTCGCTAAACCAGCTACACCAATTTGCTTACATGAAGAGTGGTAGATCAATACCGAATCACCCACCTTCATCTCATCACGAATCATGTTTCGAGCTTGATAGTTGCGAACGCCCTCCCAACAGGCTGTACCTTTGACACGTAATGTATCAATCGAAAATTCGTCTGGCTCTGTTTTAAATAACCAATATGCCATAATGGTCCTTGTATCTGTTTTTCTTGTAATTTTGACTGACTAAGGAAGAGATTAATGAAAATGTCGCGTTTACCGCTCGCATTTGCTCCACTCATATTGCTTCAAGCGTGTTCTTCTTTCAACACTACTGATTCAAACAAGGACAGTCAGGTTCCTCAAGCTGAACTGTCTCGTCCAGAAACTATCACACCGCAAACCTATGTGATGCGTGGCCAAGCGGTTATTGGTCACGAGACTCGCACTATTCAGCCGTGTGGTAGCCAACATCAATATTGGCTTCAATTACCGAAAGAAGTGCGAGAACAAGCAGAAAAACTCACACAAAGGCCCTACCAACCAGTTTATGCTGAAGTCATCGGTTATTTAGAACCGCCGAGTCATCGTGGTTTTGATTCTGATTACACAGGTCGTTTTGTCGTGAAACAAGTCAATATGATCACCGCAGAAAACCCAAAACGCTGCAAGCAGCCACTTCGTTCCACGCAAGTGTTAGGGAACGAACCATTTTGGTCACTAAAGTTTGATAATGCGCAGCAAGCCAGCTTCACCTTATTAGGTGAAAATAAGCAAACCCTAAAGCTGAAAGACACCGCCATTACTCAAACCACACGTCGTTATGAATTTGATAATGCTAATCTGCAAATGAGCAGTAAGCCGTGTAGCGATACCATGAGTGACACCATCTATGGATGGAGTGCGGCGCTCACCATGGGTGAACAGGCAAGACAAGGCTGTGGCACCTTATCGAACAGTGACAACACCCTCAAATGGACGGGCGAGTATCTTGCGCAATCCACAGAGACCGCCGGTTTTACAGTCTCTATGACGCTGCTTCCTGATCATACAGCCATTACCCGCTATGAATACCCAGACAACTCACCCGCAACGGAAGAGCGTGGATTTTGGCAGCAACTCAACAACCAACAGGTTCAAGTCATCATGACTCGCCACCAACAGCAGTACCTTGTGTCACAGCGAATTTTCACCCTGTCAGATAACCAGTTAACAGCAACTCAAGAAAAAGTTGGTGATGTACTCTATCCGATCGCTAATGGCGGCTTGGTGTTGTTCAAGAGTAATTAACCATGACGCAAGTGTGCACAACTTGTGGTTTTATCCACAATTGCTACTGTGAAGCGATCCCGACGATCGCTTCAGATCTTTGTTTTACCCTACTAACTCATCCTAATGAGTTTCAGCGAGAAACTAATACCGGCAAACTTGTTGCGCGGGTAATCAAACAGGTCAATATCCGCGAATGGCAACGTAAGCAGCCTGACCCATACTGCCTGCCTGAAAGCAGTGTATTAACGCCAGTCTTGGTGTTTCCTGATCAAGACAGCATGCCACTAACACAGTGGCAAACACAGCATCCCTCAGCAAGTAATTTCATCGTACTGGACGGTACGTGGCAAGAAGCGAAGAAAATGTTGAATCGCAGCCAGTGGCTACAAAACTTACCTAAAGTTCATCTTGAAGCGACGCAAAGCTCTCAATATCAACTAAGACGTAATCAGGAAGCGGGTAATCTGTGCACGTTTGAAGTGTGTGCACAAATGGTCAGAGAGCTAGAAAGCAGTGATGAAGCCAACGCAATGCTGACGTTCTTTGAACAGTATTTGCAGTGGTTTCAAGCAGAGCGTAGTGGGCACGCTCTGCCTAGTTGTTCTCAATAAAGCACGTTATAACTTAAGCTCAAGTAACTGTTGGATATGATTAATTTCAATATCTGGCAGTTGCTTGAGACGCACCGTCTGCCTTGGCGATTTTGCTTTGTCGTTAAACCAGCAAGCACTGAAGCCATTACGTATCGCTCCAGCAACATCAGTGATCACATGATCTCCAACATGCAGGATATGACGACGTGGCATGGCTAGGTGTTGTGCCGCTTTATCAAACATATCGGGGTAAGGCTTAGCTCGTCCATCGGGACCCGCTTTAAGGATCAGATCGAAGTACCGACTGAGCCCTATCTTCTCCACGTCTACATTACCATTGGTGATAGCTACTAGTGGGATCTGTTTACTCAACGCCGACAGCACGTCATGTGTTTCATGTGGAACATCGAAATCGCTACGCCAAATCAATACCTTTTCTATCAGCGTTTGTGCAGCCTTGGTTGCTTTTAGATCATCGTAACCCAAATGCTCCAAACCCTGTTTAATCTGCTGATATCGCCATTGGGTCACGTCGTGTTTTAACGCAGGATCCGCTTTAACCAATGCCATCTTAAACTCATGCCACTGCTTTTTATCCCAACGCTGACTAATTGGGTGCTGTTGATATAACCATTGTGCCGCTTGCTGTTCTACGCGGATTATCACCGGGAAATTATCGTAAAGCGTATCATCAAGATCGAAGGTCATGGCCTGAATAGGGGTAAAGCTACGATAAAAGCGCATTTACTCGTCCTCTTTCTTTTTGGGCGTACCATTCTTATGGGCACGAGGGTGTGCCTGATCATAAGCTTGAGCCAAATGTTGAAAGTCGAGGTGAGTATAAATCTGAGTGGTCGAGATATTTTCGTGGCCAAGCAGCTCTTGCACTGCTCTCAGGTTATTACTCGACTCGAGCATGTGCGTAGCAAATGAGTGACGCAGTTTATGTGGACTAACATGGCTAGCAAGAGACTGCTTCTGCCCCCATTCCGCCATACGCTTTTGCACACTACGATGAGAGATCCGGGTACCAAGCTTAGACACAAATAACGCTACCTCACCCGGTTTTGCTAGTTCTCCACGAACTTTGAGCCATTTCTTCGCCCACTCAGTGGCGTAGCCTGAAAATGGCACCTTACGTTCTTTGTTACCCTTACCAATAACGCGAAGCTCGCCGCTGGATAAGTTCAGATGTTTAACGTCAATGCTGACCATTTCTGCCAAACGCAGTCCAGCACCGTACATCATTTCCATCATGGCGCGATCACGTACCGCCAGTGGATCATCTTCATCAACCTCAAGCAGTTGGTTCACTTCATCAACATCGAGGTTTTTCGGCAATGGACGTTGCTTACGCGGTGCACTGACACCCTTCGCTGGGTTTGCTGTGAGCTCGCCACGTAAAATCAGAAAATCAAAGAAGCTTCGCAGCGATGAAAGCCTCGTGGCGATGCTGCTAGCTTTCATACCCTCACGCATGCCTTTACCCGCAAGCTGCCTTACCCAGCCTGCATCGACTTGCGTCCACGCACCAATACCCATTTCATGCAAGTGCATGCCCATGGTTTCTAACTGTTGACGGTAGTTACGTTGCGTGTGGAGACTTAACCCTTTCTCACTACGAAGGTACTCGTAGAAACGCTCTAGCGGCTTTTGCAACCCGCTAGGCAGTACTTGGTCTGACATCGTCTTCCTCTTGCGCCTGCCACTCTAAACTTTCACAAAGATAGGAGACCACCAGCGCTAAGTGTCTTAAAAATAAGGTATCCATCTCCGGCTGAAAATGACCGCCATCCTCGCTGGAAAAAATCAATAAACCTTGGGCGAATTGACGCTTTAATGGCAATACTACATACGAACCGAGTTCAGGAACTTTTCCGTTGGCAATCTGCTGCTCCTCAGTAAACAGCATGGTTCTATCGGCTTGACGAAGACGACCTAGATAAGCGTCTTTTCCATTGAGATGATTGGTAGTAAAACGCTGCCAACTTTCCATAGAAAGCGGGTCGGCACTTTGTTCATCAATTAGCTTCAAGTACCCATTAAGGTTAAGCCCTTGAGCCGTTTGCTTAATCGCATTTACAACACTTTGCAGATCTCGGCATTTGAGTAGATTCTCTTGCAGTGACATAAACTCATAAAAGGTTTTGTCATTGCGAGCGGCCAGAGACATCAAGGCAGTAATTTCTTCTTCCAGCGCTTCAATACGTTCGCGCTGTCGTTGTAATTGGATACCTACGAGAGAAACAGCACCTTGCTGTTGGTGCGGTAGGGAAAGGGATTCAACTAGCGACTCTCTACCCTTAAAAAAATCTGGATGATCAGAAAGATATTGTGCTACCACTTCTGCTGTAAGGTGGTTCGCTTCAAACTCAGACAAAATGTTTCCCTTTATTCCCTGTCAGTAGATAAAAATGGCGGGCCTATTTCTAGGACCCGCCATTAGTATATACCCAAGTGACCTCAAGGTGCATTGACTAGCAAGAAATCTGCCCATCAAACACGTGAGTTGCAGGCCCCGTCATAGTTAACGGGTGGCCTTCGCCTTTCCAGCTAATCTTTAAGTCGCCACCCGGCAAGTGCACTGTGACATTCTCATCCAATAACCCTTGGACAATACCAATTGCGACGGCACCACAAGCGCCACTACCGCAAGCCTGAGTTTCTCCCGCCCCACGCTCGTACACACGAAGGTTCACTTCATGGCGGCTCAGCACCTGCATGAATCCTGCGTTAACGCGTTCAGGGAAACGTTCATGCGACTCAAGCAATGGACCGAGTCTATCAACGTCAGCTTCTTCAGTGCTATCGACCACCGTTACGACATGTGGATTACCCATACTCACCGCACCACAGAACAGCGTATGCTCCCCAGCACGTAAGATATAGGTTTTCTCTTTTTGCTTCGCTTTGAAAGGAATCTTGTTTGGCTCAAACTCAGGTTGTCCCATGTTCACAGTCACTAAGTCGTTCTCTTCCAACTTCAAGACCATTTTGCCTTTCTTGGTGCTAACACTCACGCTGTACTTATTGGTCAAACCCTTCATCTGCACGAAACGCGCAAAGCAACGCGCACCATTTCCACACTGCTCAACTTCACTGCCATCGGCATTAAAAATGCGATAGTGGAAGTCAGTTTCTGGATCATACGGCGCTTCAACAATCAAAAGCTGATCGAAACCCACACCAGTATGCCTATCCGCCAAGCGACGAATGAGATCGGGTGAGAAAAATACGTTCTGGGTAATACAATCAACAACCATAAAGTCGTTACCCAAACCGTGCATTTTAGAAAAGTGGAAATGCATAGTGGTTCTATTACTCCGGTAAGATGCTTTCTAATTCCCAAAGACTTTGCAGAGATTCGCGCTGACGCACGACATACGCCTTATCTCCATCGACAATGATTTCTGCAACACGTGGACGCGTGTTGTAGTTCGAAGACATAACGAAGCCATAAGCACCTGCTGAGCGAACGGCGAGTAAGTCGTTTTGCTCTAAGACCAAAGAACGATCTTTACCGATAAAGTCACCCGTTTCGCAAATAGGGCCAACGAGGTCGTACGTTATCGCTTCACCCTCTCGTGGTGAAACCGGAATAATGTCTTGCCACGCTTGATACAATGCAGGTCGCATCAAGTCATTCATCGCCGCATCAACAATCGCAAAGTTCTTATGTTCGGTATGTTTTAGGAACTCAACTTTGGTCAACAGCACACCAGCATTCGCCGCAATAGCGCGACCTGGTTCGAAGATAAGCTCAAGCTCTGGGTGATTCTCTAATCGAGCTAATAGCGCTTTCGCATAATCTGAAGGCTGTGGCGGTAATTCATCACGATAAACCACACCTAGGCCACCACCAACATCAAGGTGCTTAATATTGACACCATCAGCACGCAACTGGTCAATAAGAGCAAGCAGACGATCTGTCGCATCAATAAACGGTTCAATATCAGTAAGCTGTGAACCGATATGACAATCGATACCATGGACTGCAAGGTTTGGCAGGCTTTGAGCAAACTTGTACACTGCTGGAGCGCGATCAAATGCGATACCAAACTTATTGTCACGCAGACCGGTCGAGATATAAGGGTGCGTGTTAGCATCTACATCCGGGTTAATTCGCAATGAAATCGGCGCAACTACACCCATTTCACCGGCGACTTGATTAAGTCGTTCCAATTCAGGTTCAGATTCAACATTAAAACACTTAATACCTAGCTCTAGAGCGCGGCGCATCTCTTGTGCCGTTTTGCCCACACCAGAGAATACTACTTTGCTTGGCTCACCACCTGCTGCCACGACGCGTTCTAGCTCACCACCAGAAACGATATCAAAGCCAGAACCAAGACGTGCTAGCGTATTTAACACACCTATATTGGAGTTCGCTTTTACCGCATAGCACACGAGATGTGGGTGGTCGCCCACCGATTTATCAAACGCATTCCAGTGACGTTCTAGCGTCGCTCGTGAATAGACGTATAGCGGAGTGCCGTATTGCTCGGCAAGTTGCGTAAGTGACGTTTCCTCGGCCCAAAGCTGGCCATCGTCCTGATAGTTGAAATAATCCAAATCCTGTATCCCTTTACACTGTATCGATGGCGGTGATTATTGAGCTTGCTCATTTGCTGGTGCGTCATCAGCAGGAAGATAAAGTGGTCCAGTTTGGCCACATCCCGCTAATGTCACTACGATGAGCATAAAAAATGCGGTAATCGTCTTTTTCATTTTGCATATCGTGATTATTGAATCAATGCCCCCTATAATCGCACCACGAATTAGAAAAGCAATAGGATTACAAAATGAACGACACGGAATTTCACCAATTAGTCGATGAGCAGATGCAAAACATCGAAGAAGCGATTGATGATTCAGGTGCAGATATCGATTATGAAGTGTCTGGCAATGTCATGACTTTGGAATTTGAAGACCGTAGCCAGATCATCATTAACCGCCAAGAGCCGATGCACGAGATTTGGCTCGCGTCTAAATCCGGTGGATTTCATTTCAAACTGATTGATGGCGCTTGGACCTGTTCAAAAACCAATGTTGAACTTATGGACATGGTCAAAGCCGAGTGTGTGAAACACGCCGGCGAAGACATTGATTGGGTTTAAGCGTTCACCGCTTTAGACGTTTTAGAGTTTGGAGAGCCATCATTACGATAAGGAATGATATAAGGTTCTCCCTCTTCAGGATGAATCAGTTGGTAATACTGCGGTAAGTTGAAGTTAATTAACTTCGATGACATTTCACTATCAACGTTCGACGTGTAGAAGCTGTTTACACTCGCAATCATCTCATCTTTGCTACCACGCATCTGATGATACACTTCTACTTGGTTAGATTCGTCAAGCACGTAGATGTTGAAACCATTATCGGTATCTTCAAAGAAGAACTGAATCAAGCCCTCACTCGCAAAGCCATCCACTACATCGGGTAGTTGGAACTCTTCTTCACGATCCAGCATAAGAAGTGGTGAGCCCTGCAATTTATTGGTCGAGATACTACGATAGAAATCTACTGAGTTTTCCAGTTTTTGTACTGACACGCCGCGACGCTCAAAGAACAAGCCATACATTTGGTTCGCCACTTTAATCGCTTTAAAACGACGACGTTTCTCTTGATCAACAGGTTTTAAGCGTAGCTCAATACACTCTGCAAGTAGTTGATAGACGGTATTACGTAGGACACCACGCAAGTTTTTGCTGTAGCAGAACACATCAACAGACTCAGGTGGTAACGCATCTTGGTGCATCTTACCTAACACTGTTTTTAATGCGTCAAGCATCGCCGTTTCCCCTTCAAAATGAAGAGTACGAACTTCATGCCACGAATTACGGTAAACCAGATCTACCGAACCGATAAGACTTTTTCCTTCCTGTCCAAAACTCAATATATCAACATTTTTCAGGTCGACTTTGGACGTTTTGGCGGACAGTTCAGAGGTTGGGTCATTTTCAAAGTTGATAAACATCGCCAACTGGCTGATTTCACAAGGACTACCAAGCGCTTGCATACTTGGACGACGTTTACGTAATGAGAAAGTATTACGCAGATCACTCACCATCTGATAGAACTTATCGATGTCGATATGCGCTTCACGCACCACAGAGTTGAGGTGAGTCGATTCGGTAATCAAGCCGTTGAAAAACGCCCACGCCACCAACTTACTCAGGTATTCATTATGCTCAAGAGCAGGTTGCCCTAAGATTCGATGCGGAATGAGTGGCTGCTTATAAAGGTACCAGCCGGACTTGTAGCTCTTGCCCTCTTTAACCTCGATAAAGGTCAAATCTGGTTCGTGCAAATCAGGAGAAATCTGGGGATTGAGCAGTGTCACCTTACCAGGCAGAACCTCAAAAGCAGCGTAAAGCTTACGCGCTAGAATACTGATGTCTTGAGGACTGATGGCAGAGGTAATGTCGTTACGACGAGCGAACTGAATCAAATTACGGTAACTGAGCATTAAGGCATCTAGCAATGCATTGTGCACCACCATCACTTGCTCTACCTTCCAGTTACGGCGACTGTCTAGCTCCTGCAATACTTCTTGAGACCACTGCCATTGAGCAGTCATTTCACTTAACGCTTCACGACGCCATGGCACTGAGCCTATACCAGGCTCACGAGATAGCTTCTCATGGGTTTTAAGGTAGAAGCAACGACGCACTAAATCTAGACGAGTCGTATCACCAATACGTTCTAAATAACGCGTCACCTTTTCAAGCATCAGGTAATACGCATCCATCCCATAAAGGTCGGGCGCATCGGCAAAGAAGCGTCGCTTAGTATCGATACTGAGTAACTGAGTATGTGGATATTCCCACGAGTACGCCTCTAACAGAATCGCTTTTAATACCGATTTGTAAGGCGAATCGATACTCTTGTACAGCTGCCATAAGCTTGAGCCAAAGTACTCTTCTGCAGGAATTCGATTGAGTCGACCGAAATCAATCCACTCCTCACAATTGATGTATCCATTTTGGCAAAGCTGCTCGACATAATCTTCGTAGCACTCTTCCATTTCCGGTGGCACGATTTGCCACAACAATCTTTGACCACCTAAGCGCACGGCTGAGCGGTAGAATTCATCCAGCAACAATAAGTGCTGCGATGAACCACAGTTATCACCGGTCATTTCTTCGGAAATATTGCTGCGAAAGCGCTCTTCATCCATTAGGAAGAAGTTTGCTTCAACACCCAAGCCTTTGGCCCAATCGGTGATCAACAAGCACTTATTGCTCAGCTTTTCACGAGCTTCGGTCGGCATATCTGGAGAGATACAAACCCAGATATCCAAATCACTTGATGTACTTTGGCCGATCGACGAAGTACTGCCCATGGTGTAAAGGCCTAGAATATCGTGTTGACGCGGCTCTGGCAGCGGTTGCCCCAAAGCTAATGCAATATCATCAAGGAACTGACGTTGAACGTCATTTGCTTCAAAACCGTAAAGACCACTTGGGCTGTCAGTTTCAAAGAAGCCGGGAATAATAGGATGGTTGAAGTGGAAAAGCGCTGGAATCAGTTGGAAAACACGTTGTCCTTGCATATCCATAAGCGCCAGCGCGCGTTCAATTCGCTGCTGGTTGAGATTATCAAGTCTCTGGATAAGGGTATGAGTGTATGCCTGCAAGGGTGATTCCTAGGTCTAATCTAACTGCTATATTGCGTAGGTTTTAAACAAACAAGCGTTCAAAACGTGATCAATGTATCATTTTTATTATAGGCGGTAAAGCAATACTCGGCACTACAGCCCCTCACAGCACAACATCGAGGATTTGGTTTTGCCTTCCAAATCATAGCGGACAATTCTAACAGTAGTCGCAATAACAAATGCGATTAACCTCACACTATTAACAATATTTGTGACAAGCAAAGTTGTCGTTTAGGAGAGCCTTAGGGAAATCACTAAGCATTTCATAGAGACAGTGTTAGGATTGTGCCTCGACCAAAAACAAAGAAATGCTTACGAGAACGATATGACGCAACCTCAGCCAATCCGAATCGCTACCCGAAAAAGTCCTCTTGCCCTGTGGCAGGCTCATTATGTCAAAGATGCCCTTATTGCGGCGCACCCAGGACTGGAAGTTGAGTTAGTCACTATGGTCACCAAAGGCGATATCATTTTAGATACCCCGTTGGCGAAAGTGGGCGGTAAAGGCTTATTTGTTAAGGAGCTGGAAGTCGCCATGCTTGAAGGGCGCGCCGATCTTGCTGTGCACTCAATGAAAGACGTTCCTGTAGACTTTCCAGAAGGCCTAGGCCTTGTCACCATTTGCGAACGTGAAGACCCTCGTGACGCTTTCGTTTCCAATACTTACACTAACATTAGCGAACTGCCTCAAGGCGCTGTGGTAGGTACTTGTAGTCTTCGCAGACAATGTCAGTTAAAAGAGCAACGCCCTGACTTAGTCATTAAAGAACTTCGAGGTAATGTAGGGACTCGCTTAGGAAAACTTGATAACGGTGAGTATGACGCAATTATCCTTGCTGCCGCAGGCCTGAAACGTCTAGAACTTGAATCACGTATTCGCAGCTTTATCGAACCTGAAGAATCCTTGCCTGCAGTTGGTCAAGGTGCGGTTGGCATTGAGTGTCGCCTTGATGATGAACGATTGATTAAATTACTCGAACCTCTTAATCATGCTAACACGGCTGATCGTGTTCTGTGTGAGCGAGCCATGAACTTAACGTTAGAAGGCGGCTGCCAAGTGCCGATTGGTAGCTACTCACTGATCGATGGCGACGAGATTTGGTTACGAGCTCTTGTCGGTGAACCAGATGGTTCAAAAATCGTTCGTGGTGAAATTCGTGGTAAACGAGCGGATGCGGAAGCCTTAGGCGTACAATTAGCGAATCAACTGCTCGATGATGGCGCAAAAGAAATCCTAGAAAAGCTCTATCAAGAGCACGAGTAATGACTTATGAGAGTATTGGTTACACGCCCTGAAAATCAAGGCGCAGAACTTTGCAATCTCATAGAAAAAATGGGGGGCATTGCCCTCCATCAACCACTTATTGATATTCAGGACAATCTGCAGCTTTGTTTAGATGACGACCAACTGCAACGTTCGGATATCATCATTGCCGTCAGCCAATACGCCGTCTATGCCTTCCATCATATTCTTACTCATCAGCAACTCTCGTTACCTGACTCCTGTATTTATCTAGGGGTTGGTCAAAAAACCGCACATGAATTAAGCAAACTCAGCCAACAAAACGTAAACTATCCGACGGTAAGTGATAGTGAACACCTATTGGCATTACCAGAGTTGGCGAATGTGTCAGGAAAACATGTCATCATTCTTCGAGGCAACGGCGGCCGAGAACTCATTTATGATCAGCTTTGTGCACTTGGTGCAGATGTTCAATACCTAGAAACCTACCAACGCAGATATCTGCCACTAAAAATAGACGCAATAAAACAATGGCGCTCAATGGGTATCGACACTCTGGTCGTTACCAGTGGTGAACAACTTGAGTTTTTATTGTCTCAAGTATCAGAACCAGAATTGAACTGGTTAACACAACAACAGCTATTGGTTCCGAGTGAACGAATTGCTACTTTAGCGATGACAAAGGGATTTAATAACGTTACCAATACCCAAGGTGCATCGAACTCTACAATATTTGCTGCTCTCCAGCGTCTAGAAATAGGACTTAACAATGACCAACAAAAATAAAGACGAGCAAATCCAGTCTGAAGAACAACAAGACGTTAAGGCTTTAGCCCCAGAAGCTGATACATCGAAAGCTGAACAAGAAACTTCTCAACACGAACAAGCTAAACCACCAACGACTGCACCGGAATTCGAAGAAAAACAGGGCAAACGTGGTGTTAAGCTTGGTGCGGTAGCTATTGTTTTAGCAGTTATTTTTGGTGGTGGTCTCAGCTACCAAATGCAAAAGCAGGCCAGCGATTATGAAGCGCGCATCGCCAAGCTTGAGTCACAACTACAAGCGACAACAAGCAATTTAAGCAACGAAATGCAGCAAGTGCAGTCGGACACACTTAAACAAGCAAAAACAGTGACACATAAAGCCGAAGTCGTGTTAGGCCAGCAACAAAAAAGTATTGAAAGCCTGCAACTTGCGGTTGCCGACGTTAAAGGTCGTCGCCCTAATGATTGGCTTCTGGCTGAGGCCGACTATTTGGTTAAACTCGCGGGTCGCAAACTGTTCTTGGAGCACGATGTGGTAAGTGCGACACGTTTGATGGAGAGTGCTGACCAGCGTATCGCTGCACTCAACGATCCAAGCTTAGTGTCTCTGCGCCAGTCAATGGCAAATGACATCACCAAGCTACGTACTGTTCCACTTATTGACCGTGACGGACTCGTACTGCGACTAACTTCGCTACAGCAAGAGGTTGATAAGCTACCTCTTGCCAACGCCATCCTTCCTGATGCACCTGCTGTCGAGAAACGCCAAGTTTCACAAGACATCTACGATTGGCAAAATAACCTGATGACGTCGTTAAAAGACTTCTCAGAAAACTTTATTACTTTCCGTACTCGCGATGGCAATGTAATCCCACTGCTTTCACCTGAGCAGCACTTCTATCTCAAAGAAAACATCAAATCTAAGATAGAAACTGCCATTCGTGCGGTATACAAAGAACAAGGCGAGATCTATAAGATGTCGTTAGAAACCGCAGAGAAATGGTCAGAATCGTTTTTTGATATGGACAACAATAGCGTTAAAGAGTTTAACGCTGCGCTAGGCAAACTGAGCCAACAGAATATTCAAGTTAACTATCCAGTCAAATTGGAAACTCAAGCTCAATTATCCGATGTCATCAATGAACGTCTGCGCCGTGAAGTCACCACCATCATCACGGAGGAGAAATAATGATTCGATTAATCTTTCTCTTCATCGTACTTGGTGCGGGTCTATTTGTTGGTACCCAGTTTTCGGGCCAGCAAGGTTATGTACTGATCTCAATTGCCAATAAAACCATCGAGATGAGCGTTACTACCCTAGTCGTGTTTGTTATTGCAGCTTTGGCGGGACTGTTTCTGCTCGAATACATCATCAAGAAAGTGCTTTACACCAGCGTCACGACATTTAATTACTTCAGCGTTCGTAAAATGCGTCGTTCACGCCGCTATACCAATGAGGGTATCGTTAAGCTGCTAGAAGGTGATTGGAAACTTGCAGAGAAAAAGGTAACACGTTGGGCTAACTATCACGATATGCCGCTTTTATGTTATCTCGTCGCTTCTGAAGCTGCCTTAGGGCAAGGTGACAAAGCGAAGCGTGACCATTATCTAGCGCTGGCCGCTAAACAGGAAAACTCCGATCTTGCCGTTCAGCTAACTAGAGCGAAACAAGCGGTTCGAGAAGAGGAATGGGAAGTTGCGGCGAGTACTTTAGAAACTCTCAAAGCAGAACACCCAAACAACTCCATTGTTTTGAGCTTGCAAAAAACAACCTATCGAGAACTTGGCGAGTGGCAAGCCTTAATTGATTTACTGCCTAAACTCCATAAGGCAAAGCTCATCGATGAACTAGAGCAAAATGAACTGAACGAACGCGCTCAATGTGGATTGCTAGAAGATATTGCTAGTCAGCAAGGCAGTGAAGGTTTAATCAATCATTGGAATAAGTTGCCACGTAAAACACGCCAAAGCACCCACTTAGTGGGCTGTTTTAGTAAACAGCTTATCGCTCGAAAGGCTGATGCAGAAGCGTTTACTGTAATTAAAGAAACGTTGAAAAAACAGGGTCATGATGACTTGTATAAGGTATTACCAGAACTAAACCTTGCAGATACACACCCTGTTGTTGTGCTACTTGAAGATGTTGTTAAAAAGCAACCGGATACACCTGAAGCACAAAGTGCACTAGCGCAATTCTACTTCCGAGAAGAAAAGTGGCCAGAGGCGCAACGTCATTTCGAGCGTGCCCTATCGCTTCGTCCTGATGTTTCTGACTATGCCTATCTAGCTGATACTTTAGAAAAACAGAATTTATCTAAAGCAGCAAGTGAAGTGTCGAGAAAAGCGTTGACACTTATTGAGAGTAAGTAGGCACTATTACTGTTAAAAAAGCTCCTAACGGAGCTTTTTTTATAACTGAAAATCATCTAATGCTTGTTGAGTAAACTTGCTGGTAAATGCATTAATTCTACTATGGTCTGGACTCCAGCCTAGCAAGAAACGTTGATAGTCAGCCCAGGCCAATCCAAATAGTGCGCGCCACTCCTCGCAAACACGGTTAGCATTAATTTCCGGTTTAAAATGTTCTATCGCTGAGTGCAGCTGTATGAAGTAATAGTCAAGGTAACTCGCTACGTTTAAGTCAGCCGTTGAAAAGTCTAATGTCGTGGTAAAGAACAAAGCGACATCTTTAACTCCTACACCACCCCCTACGTATTGAAAATCTACCGCAGATACAGCACTACCTTGTTTATTGAAGCAGAAGTTAGCCAACTTTGCATCCCCATGTACCAGCGTTTGGTATGGACACTCGTTTAACTTTTCATCAATGATGTTCGCAGCTTGTTTAAAGCGTTCATCTTGCATTGCTTGCCATTCGTCAGGACGAGTCGCTAAGTGCCAGTAAGTACCTTGTTTCCAAAGCCCATTCGTATTCGCTCCAAGCCAAAAAGCATGAAACTGAGCAAGCCACTTTAGAACGCTTTTTATCTCCATCTCTGTTGCGGTTTTCACTACTCTAGCGCGCTCTAATAACTTCAGATCCTCAAGAATGAGCTCAAGGTGAGATTGATACTTATGAGCAGAGAAACACTGTGGAGCCCAGCCTGAGGGCATTGTCGATACGAACTCCTGATACCAAGAAAACTCTACTTGATAGGACTGGAGCTTTCTTTGATGTGAAAGTTGAGTATTCCACCCTCTAGGGTGGCTAGCTGGTACTTCATCAGGTAATTGAATCGCTTTGACAATAACACTAGATAAATGGGATTGTGCGAGCTCAAGCCTAACTAAATGCCCATAGCCACTCCATAGAGTCTGAATAAGCTCACAGGAGAAAACCTGAGCCTCATTACCAATAACTTCTCGAAGGGTTGGAGTGACCGTAAAGTCAGATAATATCAAAGTAGACTTCCTAGGTTGGCTGCCATAAAACGGACTCTTACTTTGACAGAGTTAATGATGAAACGAAAGATCAGCGTTTCTCAAGATGTAAAAAAGCCCGCTGATTACTCAGCGGGCTTTTTAATGTGGCGGAGAGATAGGGATTTGAACCCTAGATACGCTATTAACGTATGCCGGTTTTCAAGACCGGTGCTTTCAACCACTCAGCCATCTCTCCACAATATGTAATCGTCCTAAAGTCTTACTTTAATTTGCTTTAGTTCGATGTTGTTCAAAGCCTGGCGATGTCCTACTCTCACATGGGGAAGCCCCACACTACCATCGGCGCTATTGCGTTTCACTTCTGAGTTCGGCATGGGATCAGGTGGGTCCACAACGCTATGGTCGCCAAGCAAATTCTGCTTTTACTTTCAGCTTTTATTAAAAACTGAAGGCAAAAAATCTGGAAAACTGATTTTAAGAGTCTAAATACACATTCAAAGTTCTTGCTTTGAGTCCATCAAAACCCTTTGGGTGTTGTATGGTTAAGCCTCACGGGCAATTAGTACAGGTTAGCTCAACGCCTCTCAACGCTTACACACCCTGCCTATCAACGTTCTAGTCTCGAACAACCCTTTAGGACACTTAAAGCGCCAGGGAAGACTCATCTCAGGGCTCGCTTCCCGCTTAGATGCTTTCAGCGGTTATCGATTCCGAACTTAGCTACCGGGCAATGCGTCTGGCGACACAACCCGAACACCAGAGGTTCGTCCCACCCGGTCCTCTCGTACTAGGAGCAGCCCCCTTCAATCTTCCAACCACCTCTGCAGATAGGGACCGAACTGTCTCACGACGTTCTAAACCCAGCTCGCGTACCACTTTAAATGGCGAACAGCCATACCCTTGGGACCGACTTCAGCCCCAGGATGTGATGAGCCGACATCGAGGTGCCAAACACCGCCGTCGATATGAACTCTTGGGCGGTATCAGCCTGTTATCCCCGGAGTACCTTTTATCCGTTGAGCGATGGCCCTTCCATTCAGAACCACCGGATCACTATGACCTGCTTTCGCACCTGCTCGAATTGTCATTCTCGCAGTCAAGCGGGCTTATGCCATTGCACTAACCTCACGATGTCCAACCGTGATTAGCCCACCTTCGTGCTCCTCCGTTACTCTTTGGGAGGAGACCGCCCCAGTCAAACTACCCACCAGGCACTGTCCTCATTCCCGATTAGGGAACCAAGTTAGAACATCAAACATACAAGGGTGGTATTTCAAGATTGCCTCCACAAACACTGGCGTGCTTGCTTCAAAGGCTCCCACCTATCCTACACATGTAGGCTCAATGTTCAGTGCCAAGCTGTAGTAAAGGTTCACGGGGTCTTTCCGTCTAGCCGCGGGTACACTGCATCTTCACAGCGATTTCAATTTCACTGAGTCTCGGGTGGAGACAGCGTGGCCATCATTACGCCATTCGTGCAGGTCGGAACTTACCCGACAAGGAATTTCGCTACCTTAGGACCGTTATAGTTACGGCCGCCGTTTACCGGGGCTTCGATCAAGAGCTTCGTCCGAAAACTAACCCCATCAATTAACCTTCCGGCACCGGGCAGGCGTCACACCGTATACGTCATCTTGCGATTTTGCACAGTGCTGTGTTTTTAATAAACAGTTGCAGCCACCTGGTATCTGCGACTCTCGGTAGCTCCATCCGCAAGGGACTTCACCACTAAGAGCGTACCTTCTCCCGAAGTTACGGTACCATTTTGCCTAGTTCCTTCACCCGAGTTCTCTCAAGCGCCTTGGTATTCTCTACCCGACCACCTGTGTCGGTTTGGGGTACGATTCCTTACAATCTGAAGCTTAGAGGCTTTTCCTGGAAGCATGGCATCAATGACTTCACTACCGTAGTAGCTCGACATCGTGTCTCAGCCTTAAAAAGGTCCGGATTTACCTAAACCTTAAGCCTACGCACTTGAACCTGGACAACCGTCGCCAGGCCCACCTAGCCTTCTCCGTCCCCCCATCGCAATTGTAAGAAGTACGGGAATATTAACCCGTTTCCCATCGACTACGCCTTTCGGCCTCGCCTTAGGGGTCGACTTACCCTGCCCCGATTAACGTTGGACAGGAACCCTTGGTCTTCCGGCGAGGAGGTTTTTCACCCCCTTTATCGTTACTCATGTCAGCATTCGCACTTCTGATACCTCCAGCAAACCTTACAGTTCACCTTCAACGGCTTACAGAACGCTCCCCTACCCAATGTGTAAACACATTGCCGCAGCTTCGGTGTATAGCTTAGCCCCGTTACATCTTCCGCGCAGGCCGACTCGACTAGTGAGCTATTACGCTTTCTTTAAATGATGGCTGCTTCTAAGCCAACATCCTAGCTGTCTAAGCCTTCCCACATCGTTTCCCACTTAGCTATACTTTGGGACCTTAGCTGGCGGTCTGGGTTGTTTCCCTCTCCACGACGGACGTTAGCACCCGCCGTGTGTCTCCCGGATAGTACTTACTGGTATTCGGAGTTTGCAAAGGGTTGGTAAGTCGGGATGACCCCCTAGCCTTAACAGTGCTCTACCCCCAGTAGTATTCGTCCGAGGCTCTACCTAAATAGATTTCGGGGAGAACCAGCTATCTCCAGGTTTGATTGGCCTTTCACCCCTAGCCACAAGTCATCCGCTAATTTTTCAACATTAGTCGGTTCGGTCCTCCAGTTGATGTTACTCAACCTTCAACCTGCCCATGGCTAGATCACCTGGTTTCGGGTCTATATCCAGAGACTGAACGCCCAGTTAAGACTCGGTTTCCCTACGGCTCCCCTAAACGGTTAACCTTGCCACTGAATATAAGTCGCTGACCCATTATACAAAAGGTACGCAGTCACACCACGAAGGTGCTCCTACTGCTTGTACGTACACGGTTTCAGGTTCTATTTCACTCCCCTCACAGGGGTTCTTTTCGCCTTTCCCTCACGGTACTGGTTCACTATCGGTCAGTCAGTAGTATTTAGCCTTGGAGGATGGTCCCCCCATATTCAGACAGGATATCACGTGTCCCGCCCTACTCGATTTCACTGATTATGATGTGTCGGTTACGGGGCTATCACCCTGTATCGCGAGACTTTCCAGACTCTTCACCTGCATCATTAAAAGCTTAAGGGCTAATCCAATTTCGCTCGCCGCTACTTTCGGAATCTCGGTTGATTTCTCTTCCTCGGGGTACTTAGATGTTTCAGTTCCCCCGGTTCGCCTCGCTGAGCTATGTATTCACTCAGCGATAACTGCTTATGCAGTTGGGTTTCCCCATTCAGGAATC
>NZ_JPJA01000097.1:0-1598 GCF_000733315.1 Vibrio sp. ER1A | reverse complement strand
ATCAATCTGTGTGAACACTCATCGCAATAATCTATTCGTATAAGGAGGTGATCCAGCCCCAGGTTCCCCTAGGGCTACCTTGTTACGACTTCACCCCAGTCATGAACCACAAAGTGGTGAGCGTCCTCCCGAAGGTTAAACTACCCACTTCTTTTGCAGCCCACTCCCATGGTGTGACGGGCGGTGTGTACAAGGCCCGGGAACGTATTCACCGTAGCATTCTGATCTACGATTACTAGCGATTCCGACTTCATGGAGTCGAGTTGCAGACTCCAATCCGGACTACGACGCACTTTTTGGGATTCGCTCACTTTCGCAAGTTGGCTGCCCTCTGTATGCGCCATTGTAGCACGTGTGTAGCCCTACTCGTAAGGGCCATGATGACTTGACGTCGTCCCCACCTTCCTCCGGTTTATCACCGGCAGTCTCCCTGGAGTTCCCGACATTACTCGCTGGCAAACAAGGATAAGGGTTGCGCTCGTTGCGGGACTTAACCCAACATTTCACAACACGAGCTGACGACAGCCATGCAGCACCTGTCTCAGAGCTCCCGAAGGCACACCTGCGTCTCCGCTGGCTTCTCTGGATGTCAAGAGTAGGTAAGGTTCTTCGCGTTGCATCGAATTAAACCACATGCTCCACCGCTTGTGCGGGCCCCCGTCAATTCATTTGAGTTTTAATCTTGCGACCGTACTCCCCAGGCGGTCTACTTAACGCGTTAGCTCCGAAAGCCACGGCTCAAGGCCACAACCTCCAAGTAGACATCGTTTACGGCGTGGACTACCAGGGTATCTAATCCTGTTTGCTCCCCACGCTTTCGCATCTGAGTGTCAGTATCTGTCCAGGGGGCCGCCTTCGCCACCGGTATTCCTTCAGATCTCTACGCATTTCACCGCTACACCTGAAATTCTACCCCCCTCTACAGTACTCTAGTCCGCCAGTTTCAAATGCAGTTCCGAGGTTGAGCCCCGGGCTTTCACATCTGACTTAACGAACCACCTGCATGCGCTTTACGCCCAGTAATTCCGATTAACGCTCGCACCCTCCGTATTACCGCGGCTGCTGGCACGGAGTTAGCCGGTGCTTCTTCTGCAGCTAACGTCAAACGAGCACGCTATTAACGTACCCGCCTTCCTCACTGCTGAAAGTGCTTTACAACCCGAAGGCCTTCTTCACACACGCGGCATGGCTGCATCAGGCTTGCGCCCATTGTGCAATATTCCCCACTGCTGCCTCCCGTAGGAGTCTGGACCGTGTCTCAGTTCCAGTGTGGCTGATCATCCTCTCAGACCAGCTAGGGATCGTCGCCTTGGTGAGCCATTACCTCACCAACTAGCTAATCCCACCTGGGCATATCCTGACGCGAGAGGCCCGAAGGTCCCCCTCTTTGGCCCGAAGGCATTATGCGGTATTAGCCATCGTTTCCAATGGTTATCCCCCACATCAGGGCAATTTCCCAGGCATTACTCACCCGTCCGCCGCTCGACGCCGTTAACGTCACCCGAAGGGTCAGTTAACTCGTTTCCGCTCGACTTGCATGTGTTAGGCCTGCCGCCAGCGTTCAATCTGAGCCATGATCAAACTCTTCAATTTAAGAT
>NZ_JPJA01000096.1:152014-179814 GCF_000733315.1 Vibrio sp. ER1A | reverse complement strand
TTGCTAAGATCTTCGACTAATTCTTCGAATTGTCGCAAGCTCTGGGAAAATCTTTGAATAAGATTTGACTAAGCAATGCTAAAAAGGGCATCATTTGATGCCCTTTTTCTGCGCTACTATATATAGAGGCGCAAAATTCATTCAGTGACTGCTCATTGTATGAATTTAGAAAGGATTTTAAGGGTTGAGTTGGAAAGTAATTTCTACCTGAGCCTTTGGCTAAAATGTTGGTTTGACTCAAATTTAATCAACATTAAAGGAATAAGCCCTGCAGCAGCGGGGTTGTTGTCGTCTAGTTAGACTTGTCACAGGTTGGTTTTATGAAAGCAAACGCTGAAACTCCTGATAGCTCAAATGCAGCAGATGTAATGAAGTGGATTGTCGCTTTTGCTCTGCTAGCCGCCGCTGTTGTGGGTAATTACCTGTATGGAGAACTTTCTGTAGTTCTTCGCGCTGCAGGTGTAGTTGTATTGATTGCTGCGGCACTTGGTGTAGCAGCTACAACAACAAAAGGTAAGGCAGCGATCACGTTCGCACGTGAAGCTCGCGTAGAAGTTCGCAAAGTAGTTTGGCCTACACGCCAAGAAACAATGCAAACTACGCTGATTGTCCTTGCAGTAAGTATTGTAATGGCGCTTGCGTTATGGGGTATCGACGGCATTATGGTTCGTCTTGTTGCATTCATAACCGGGTTATAGAGGGTGTTAATTCATGAGTGAAGCTCCGAAAAAACGCTGGTACGTAGTTCAAGCCTTTTCTGGTTTTGAAGGACGTGTGGCTCAGTCTCTTCGCGAACATATTAAAATGCACGCAATGGAAGAGTACTTTGGCGAAGTGCTAGTACCGACTGAAGAAGTTGTGGAAATGCGCGCAGGCCAACGCCGTAAAAGCGAGCGTAAGTTCTTCCCAGGCTACGTTCTTGTTCAGATGATCATGAACGATGAGTCTTGGCACTTAGTACGCAGTGTGCCACGTGTCATGGGCTTCATTGGTGGTACCTCTGACCGTCCTGCACCTATCACTGATAAAGAAGCTGACGCTATCCTAAATCGTTTAGAGAAGGCTAGTGAAGCTCCTCGTCCAAGAACAATGTTCGAAGCGGGTGAAGTGGTACGTGTCAATGAAGGTCCATTTGCTGACTTCAACGGTACTGTTGAAGAAGTGGATTACGATAAGAGCCGCGTAAAAGTGTCTGTATCGATCTTTGGTCGTGCAACACCAGTTGAGCTTGAATTCGGTCAAGTGGATAAGCTTGACTAATACTCGATTTTAAAGAGTATAAAAAATCACCTTTTTAGGGTTGAATAGGGCGCGAATTATGCTTATAATTTCGCGCCTTTTTACAGCACTGACTGTAGAAAGTTTTATCAAAACACGGGGAGCTTTCCACTCGGATGGCGTTTGAACCCAAAATTAGGAAATATCATGGCTAAGAAAGTTGAAGCTTATATCAAACTGCAAGTTGCAGCTGGTATGGCAAACCCAAGTCCACCGGTTGGTCCTGCTCTAGGTCAACACGGTGTGAACATCATGGAATTCTGTAAAGCGTTCAACGCAAAAACAGAATCTATTGAGAAAGGTCTACCGACTCCAGTAGTTATCACTGTTTACAACGACCGTTCTTTCACGTTCGTAACTAAGACTCCACCTGCTGCTGTTCTTCTTAAGAAAGCTGCTGGCGTTAAGTCTGGTTCAGGTCGTCCTAACACTGAAAAAGTGGGTACAGTGACTGACGCTCAAATCCAAGAAATCGCAGAAACTAAAGCTGCTGATATGACTGGTGCTGACATTGAAGCGATGAAGCGTTCTATTGCGGGTACTGCTCGTTCAATGGGCCTAGTGGTAGAGGGTTAAGATCATGGCAAAACTTACTAAGCGTATGCGCGTTATCCGCGAAAAAGTTGAAGTAACTAAAGAATACGAAATCAACGAAGCTGTAGCTCTTCTTAAAGAACTAGCAACTGCTAAATTCGTTGAGTCTGTAGATGTTGCTGTTAACCTAGGCATCGATGCTCGTAAATCTGACCAGAACGTACGTGGTGCAACTGTACTACCTCACGGTACTGGCCGCGAAATCCGTGTTGCAGTGTTCACTCAAGGTGCAAACGCTGAAGCAGCTAAAGAAGCTGGCGCAGACATCGTTGGTATGGAAGATCTTGCTGAGCAAGTTAAGAAAGGCGAAATGAACTTCGACGTAGTTGTTGCTTCTCCAGATGCAATGCGTGTTGTTGGTCAACTAGGTACTATCCTAGGTCCTCGCGGTCTTATGCCAAACCCTAAAGTTGGTACTGTAACTCCTAACGTTGCTGAAGCTGTTAAGAACGCTAAAGCTGGTCAGGTTCGTTACCGTAACGACAAAAACGGCATCATTCACACTACTATCGGTAAAGTGAATTTCGAAGCGAACCAACTACAAGAGAACCTAGAAGCTCTACTAGTTGCGCTTAAGAAAGCGAAGCCGTCTTCAGCGAAAGGTACTTTCCTGAAGAAAGTAAGCATCTCTACTACTATGGGTGCTGGTGTTTCTGTAGATCAATCTACACTAAACACTCAAGCTTAATTGCTTGCATAGGCGCAGAAATTATGTATAATTTTGCGCCTATCAAATTTGTGGTTGGGGCTGAAACTCCTTAGGGAATTTAGCCTCCGTCCAAGACCGTAGGCGTTCTGAAAAGAACTTAATCATACCTACGTAGATGGTGCCAGACTGAAAGGAAGTTGAACTTAACGTTTATCTTTCTTCTGGAAAAAGCACCGTATGAACTCCCAAAATCGTGAAGATTTCGGGTGGTGTAAAAACAACCAGGAGTAAATCCAAGATGGCTTTAAACCTTCAAGACAAAAAAGCAATTGTTGCTGAAGTCAACGAAGCAGCCAGTGGTGCACTTTCTGCAGTTGTAGCTGACTCTCGTGGCGTTGAAGTAGGCGCGATGACTTCTCTACGTAAACAAGCGCGTGAAGCGGGTGTTTACATGAGAGTTGTTCGTAACACTCTAGCACGCCGTGCAGTAGAAGGTACTGAGTATGAGTGTCTAACTGACACTTTCACTGGTCCAACTCTACTTGCATTCTCTAACGAGCACCCAGGTGCTGCAGCGCGTCTTTTCAAAGACTTCGCTAAAGAGAACAAAGAATTCGAGATCAAAGCTGCTGCATTTGAAGGCGCGGTTACTGATGCTGAAGTACTAGCGACACTACCAACTTACGACGAAGCAATTGCACGCCTAATGATGTGCATGAAAGAAGCTTCTGCAGGCAAGCTGGTACGTACTATCGCTGCACTACGCGACCAGAAGCAAGAAGAAGCTGCTTAATCAGCTTGCTTTTTACTGGTTGCAAAATAAACTTATTGTTGACTTAAAAGAGAATTGTTATGTCTATTACTAACGAGCAAATCCTAGACGCAGTTGCAGAAATGTCTGTAATGCAAGTTGTTGAGCTTATCGAAGCTATGGAAGAGAAATTCGGCGTATCTGCTGCAGCTGCTGTTGTAGCTGGCGGTGCTGCTGGTGGCGAAGCTGCTGCTGAGCAAACTGAATTCGACGTAATCCTAACTGCTGCTGGCGGTAACAAAGTTGCTGTTATCAAAGCGGTACGTGGCGCAACAGGTCTAGGCCTTAAAGAAGCTAAAGGTCTTGTAGACTCAGCTCCAGCACCTCTAAAAGAAGGCGTTGACAAAGCTGAAGCTGAAGCTCTTAAAGCTCAGCTAGAAGAAGCTGGTGCTTCTGTTGAAGTTAAGTAATTATTACTTAATTTCTTAGCCTAACAGGCTAATGGCTGGTGGTTTATTGACCACCGGCCTTTTTGCGCTGTAGGGCGTAGATGAATTTTCCTGCTGTTTAAGCATCTACGCACCATGCAAAAAACGTTGCTCGACGCTTGAGTTAACGTCACTACAGTAAACAGTTGTTAGTCACTGCCCCATACTCCACCTTAAGTAACTAGGATGGACGGGCAGTTTGGGTCACTTATCAGCGAGCTGAGGAACCCCATGGTTTACTCTTATACCGAGAAAAAGCGCATCCGTAAGGACTTTGGTACTCGTCCACAAGTTTTGGACATTCCATACCTGCTATCGATCCAGCTCGATTCGTTCGACAAATTTATCGAACAGGATCCTGAAGGACAATATGGACTTGAAGCTGCTTTTCGTTCTGTATTTCCGATTCAGAGCTATAACGGCAATTCTGAGCTGCAATACGTTAGCTACCGTCTTGGTGAGCCAGTATTTGACGTTAAAGAATGTCAAATTCGTGGCGTTACCTATTCAAAACCACTACGCGTAAAACTGCGCCTAGTTATCTTTGATAGAGACGCACCGGCAGGTACTGTAAAAGACATTAAAGAACAAGAAGTCTACATGGGCGAAATTCCGCTTATGACTGACAATGGTACCTTCGTTATCAATGGTACCGAGAGGGTTATCGTATCCCAGCTGCACCGAAGCCCAGGCGTGTTCTTCGACAGCGATAAGGGTAAGACTCACTCTTCAGGTAAAGTTCTTTATAACGCACGTGTTATTCCTTACCGTGGTTCATGGCTCGACTTCGAGTTTGACCCGAAAGATAACCTATACGTACGTATTGACCGTCGTCGTAAACTACCAGCATCGATCATTCTTCGTGCACTAGGTAAGACGTCGGAAGAAATCCTCGATATCTTCTTCGAAAAAGTAAACTTCGAAGTGAAAGACCAAACTCTACTTATGGAGTTGGTACCTGAGCGTCTACGTGGTGAGACTGCTTCATTCGATATCGAAGCCAATGGCAAGACTTATGTTGAGACTGGTCGTCGTGTTACTGCTCGTCACATCCGTCAACTTGAAAAAGATGGCGTTGAGTTCATTGAAGTACCTGTCGAGTACATCGTAGGTAAAGTAGCTTCTAAAGACTACATCAATGAAGCGACAGGTGAGATCATCGTTGGTGCAAACCAAGAGATCAGCCTAGAAGCATTAGCGAACCTATCTCAGGCAGGCGTTAAGAAACTAGAAGTTCTATTTACGAACGATCTAGACCACGGTCCGTTCATGTCTGACACACTACGTGTCGACAGCACGGTAGACCGCATCTCTGCGCTGGTAGAAATCTACCGCATGATGCGCCCTGGTGAGCCGCCAACAAAAGAAGCTGCAGAAGCACTATTCGAAAGCCTATTCTTCTCTGAAGAGCGTTATGATCTATCGACTGTTGGTCGTATGAAGTTTAACAGCTCTATCGGTCGTGAAGATGGCCTAGAGCAGGGTACGCTTGATGAGACTGATATCATCGAAGTGATGAAGAAGCTTATCGCGATCCGTAACGGTATTGGTGAAGTTGATGATATCGACCACCTAGGTAACCGTCGTATCCGTTCTGTAGGTGAAATGGCTGAGAACCAATTCCGTGTTGGTCTTGTACGTGTTGAACGTGCAGTAAAAGAGCGTTTGAGCCTAGGTGACCTTGATGCAATCATGCCTCAAGACCTAATCAACGCTAAGCCTATTTCTGCGGCAGTTAAAGAATTCTTCGGTTCTTCACAGCTTTCTCAGTTTATGGACCAAAACAACCCGCTTTCAGAAGTTACGCACAAGCGTCGTATTTCTGCATTGGGTCCTGGTGGTCTTACTCGTGAGCGTGCTGGCTTCGAAGTACGTGACGTACACGTAACTCACTACGGTCGTCTATGTCCTATCGAAACACCTGAAGGTCCGAACATCGGTCTAATTAACTCTCTATCTGCGTTTGCGCGTTGTAACGAGTACGGCTTCCTAGAGACGCCATACCGTCGCGTTGTAGATGGTGTAGTAACTGACGAAGTTGATTACCTATCAGCAATCGAAGAAGGCCAATTCGTTATCGCACAGGCTAACGCTGCGCTAACTGAAGAAGGTACTTTTGCTGACGAGCTAATCACTGCACGTCAAAAAGGTGAATCTGGTCTTCACCCACGCGACCATGTTAACTACATGGACGTTGCGACAAACCAAGTAGTATCTATCGCTGCATCGCTTATCCCGTTCCTAGAACACGATGATGCGAACCGTGCATTGATGGGTGCGAACATGCAACGTCAGGCTGTTCCAACACTTAAGGCTGACAAGCCTCTAGTTGGTACTGGTATCGAGCGCAATGTAGCGGTTGACTCTGGTGTTACAGCAGTAGCTAAACGTGGCGGTACAGTTCAGTCTGTAGATGCTTCTCGTATCGTTATCAAAGTTAACGAAGACGAGCTGATCCCTGGCGAAGCAGGTATCGACATTTACAACCTAACTAAGTACACGCGTTCTAACCAGAACACTTGTATTAACCAGCGCCCAACTGTACTACCTGGTGAACCAGTAGCACGTGGTGACGTTCTTGCTGATGGTCCTTCAACAGACCTTGGTGAACTAGCGCTTGGTCAAAACATGCGTATCGCGTTCATGCCTTGGAACGGTTACAACTTCGAAGACTCGATCTTAGTATCTGAGCGCGTAGTTCAAGAAGACCGCTTCACGACTATCCACATCCAAGAGCTTTCTTGTGTGGCACGTGATACTAAGCTGGGTTCTGAAGAGATCACAGCGGATATTCCAAACGTAGGTGAGTCTGCTCTGTCTAAACTAGACGAGTCAGGTATCGTTTACATCGGTGCTGAAGTTAAGGGTGGTGACATCCTAGTTGGTAAAGTAACGCCTAAAGGTGAAACTCAGCTAACTCCTGAAGAGAAGCTACTACGTGCGATCTTCGGTGAAAAAGCATCTGACGTTAAAGATACTTCACTACGTGTACCTAACTCTGTTTCAGGTACCATCATTGACGTTCAAGTCTTCACTCGCGATGGCGTAGAGAAAGACAAGCGTGCTCTAGAAATCGAGCAAATGCAGCTGAAAGAAGCGAAGAAAGACCTAACTGAAGAATTCCAGATTCTTGAGGGTGGCCTTCTAAACCGTGTGAAAGCTGTATTACTTCAAGGTGGTTACTCTGACGCTAAACTAGATACTATCGATCGTAAGAAGTGGCTAGAACTAACGCTAGAAGACGATGCACTGCAATCTCAGCTTGAGCAACTTGCAGAGCAGTACGACGAGCTACGTGCAGACTTTGATAAGAAGTTTGAAACTAAGCGTCGTAAGATCACTCAAGGTGATGACCTAGCGCCTGGCGTTCTTAAGATTGTTAAAGTTTACCTAGCGGTTAAACGTCGTATCCAGCCTGGTGATAAGATGGCGGGTCGTCACGGTAACAAGGGTGTAATCTCTAAGATCAACCCTGTTGAAGACATGCCTTACGATGAGAAGGGTCAACCTGTCGACATCGTACTTAACCCACTGGGTGTACCTTCGCGTATGAACATCGGTCAGATCCTTGAGGTTCACTTAGGTTTGGCAGCGAAAGGTATCGGTGACAAGATCAACCAGATGGTTAAAGAGCAGCAAGAGCTAGCGAAATTCCGCGAATTCCTGCAGAAGGTTTACGATCTAGGTGGTACTCGTCAGAACGTTGATATTGCATCACTGTCTGATGACGAAGTACGTACTCTGGTTAAGAACCTACGTGGCGGTCTACCGATTGCTACACCTGTCTTTGACGGTGCGTCTGAGAAGTCTATCAAAGAACTTCTAAAACTGGGTGACTTGCCAGAATCTGGTCAGCTAACTCTGTTTGACGGTCGTACTGGTGATGCGTTTGAGCGTCCTGTAACTGTAGGTTACATGTACATGCTGAAACTGAACCACCTTGTTGATGACAAGATGCACGCTCGTTCAACTGGTTCGTACAGCCTAGTAACTCAGCAACCACTTGGTGGTAAAGCTCAGTTCGGTGGTCAGCGTTTCGGTGAGATGGAAGTATGGGCACTAGAAGCATACGGTGCAGCATATACGCTTCAAGAAATGCTAACGGTTAAGTCTGATGACGTTAACGGCCGTACGAAGATGTATAAGAACATCGTCGATGGTAACCACAGCATGGAACCTGGCATGCCAGAATCGTTCAACGTACTGTTGAAAGAGATCCGCTCGCTAGGTATCAACATCGAGCTAGAAGACGAATAATCCATCAGGATTATCTGGTAGAAAAGGGGCTCGCGCAGGTTTGCTGACCAAGCGAGCACCTTTTTAAACTCCTTACAGGAGCTGATTGTGAAAGACTTATTAAACTTTCTAAAAGCACAGCATAAGACCGAAGAATTTGATGCAATCAAAATCGGTCTATCTTCACCAGACATGATTCGTTCATGGTCTTTTGGTGAAGTTAAAAAACCTGAGACGATCAACTATCGTACGTTCAAACCTGAGCGCGATGGTCTGTTCTGTGCGCGTATTTTTGGTCCAGTTAAAGACTACGAATGTCTTTGTGGCAAATACAAGCGTCTGAAACACCGTGGTGTTATCTGTGAGAAGTGTGGCGTTGAAGTAACGCAAACTAAAGTTCGTCGTGACCGTATGGGCCACATCGAGCTTGCGTCTCCTGTCGCTCACATCTGGTTCCTAAAATCGCTACCATCTCGTATCGGTTTGCTAATGGACATCCCGCTACGTGATATCGAGCGTGTTCTTTACTTCGAAATGTACGTAGTAACTGAACCAGGTATGACGGATCTAGAAAAAGGTCAGATGCTAACTGAAGAAGAGTATCTTGATCGTCTAGAAGAATGGGGTGACGAATTCACTGCTAAGATGGGTGCAGAAGCGATCAAAGATCTGCTTGCCACTATGGACATGCACGCTGAAGCAGAGATGATGCGCGAAGAACTTGAGTCTACTAACTCAGAAACTAAGCGTAAGAAGATCACTAAGCGTCTGAAGCTAGTTGAAGCGTTCATCGCATCAGGTAACAACCCTGAGTGGATGATTCTAACTGTGCTTCCGGTTCTTCCGCCAGATCTACGTCCTCTAGTACCACTAGATGGCGGTCGTTTTGCAACGTCTGATCTGAACGATCTATACCGTCGCGTAATCAACCGTAACAACCGTTTGAAGCGTCTTCTAGAGCTAGCGGCTCCAGACATCATCGTACGTAACGAAAAGCGTATGCTGCAAGAGTCTGTTGATGCCCTTCTAGATAACGGTCGTCGCGGTCGTGCAATTACAGGTTCGAACAAGCGTCCTCTGAAATCTCTTGCTGATATGATCAAGGGTAAACAAGGTCGTTTCCGTCAGAACCTACTTGGTAAGCGTGTAGACTACTCTGGCCGTTCTGTAATCACAGTAGGTCCATACCTTCGTCTGCACCAGTGTGGTCTTCCTAAGAAGATGGCACTAGAGCTATTTAAACCATTTATCTACAGCAAGCTAGAAACTCGTGGCATGGCGACGACAATCAAAGCAGCTAAGAAGATGGTAGAGCGCGAAGAAGCGATCGTTTGGGATATCCTAGACGAAGTAATCCGCGAGCACCCAGTACTATTGAACCGTGCACCAACACTTCACCGTCTTGGTATCCAGGCGTTCGAACCAGTACTAATCGAAGGTAAAGCGATTCAGCTACACCCACTAGTGTGTGCGGCGTATAACGCGGACTTCGATGGTGACCAAATGGCGGTTCACGTGCCTCTAACTCTAGAAGCACAGCTTGAAGCTCGTACACTGATGATGTCGACAAACAACATTCTGTCGCCAGCGTCAGGTGATCCGATCATCGTACCTTCTCAGGACGTTGTATTGGGTCTTTACTACATGACTCGTGAAAAGATCAACGTGAAAGGTGAAGGTATGTACCTTGCTGGCCCTGAAGAGGCTGAGAAGGCATACCGTACTAAGAGCGCAGAGCTACACGCTCGCGTTAAAGTACGTATCACTGAAACGGTAGTGGACGAAGATGGCAACAGCACAACAGAAACGAAGATGGTCGATACGACTATCGGTCGTGCAATGCTGTGGCAAATCGTTCCTGCAGGTCTTCCATACAGCTTGGTAAACCAAAAGCTAGGTAAGAAGCAAATCTCTAACCTACTTAACGAGGCTTACCGTAAGCTGGGTCTGAAAGATACAGTAATCTTTGCTGACCAAGTGATGTACGCAGGTTTTGCATACGCTGCACTTTCTGGTGTATCAGTTGGTATCGATGACATGGTTGTACCTCAAGCGAAGTACGACGAAATCGAATCAGCGGAAGAAGAAGTTCGCGAAATTCAAGAACAGTTCCAATCTGGTCTTGTAACTGCGGGTGAGCGCTACAACAAAGTGATCGATATTTGGGCATCGACCAACGATCGCGTAGCGAAAGCGATGATGGACAACCTTTCATCTGAAACGGTAATTAACCGTGAAGGTGCGGAAGAGCAACAAGAGTCATTCAACAGCATCTATATGATGGCTGACTCGGGCGCTCGTGGTTCTGCAGCTCAGATTCGTCAGCTAGCTGGTATGCGTGGTCTGATGGCTCGTCCAGATGGCTCAATCATCGAAACACCGATCACTGCGAACTTTAAAGAAGGTCTAAACGTACTTCAGTACTTTATCTCAACGCACGGTGCTCGTAAGGGTCTTGCGGATACGGCACTGAAGACAGCGAACTCGGGTTACCTAACTCGTCGTCTAGTAGACGTTGCTCAAGACGTAGTTGTTCACGAGCACGACTGTGGTACGCACGAAGGTATCGATATGATGCCTCATATCGAAGGTGGTGACGTTAAAGTTGCACTTTCTGAGCTAGCGCTTGGTCGTGTAGTTGCTGAAGACGTTCTTAAGCCAGGTACTGAAGATGTTCTGATTCCACGTAACACTCTAATTGATGAGAAGTGGTGTCAGATCATGGAAGATAACTCTGTAGATAGCATGAAAGTGCGCTCAGTAGTTACCTGTGATGCAGACTTCGGTTGTTGTGCACAGTGTTACGGTCGTGACCTAGCACGTGGTCACCTAGTGAACCAAGGTGAAGCAGTGGGCGTTATCGCTGCTCAGTCTATCGGTGAGCCGGGTACACAGCTTACGATGCGTACGTTCCACATCGGTGGTGCGGCATCTACTGCAGCTGCAGAGAACAGCATCCAGGCGAAGAACACAGGTTCTGTGAAGCTTCACAACGCTAAGTTTGTTATCAACAAAGATAAGAAACTGGTTATCACCTCTCGTGCGTCAGAAATGACGATTATCGATGAGTTTGGCCGTACTAAAGAGAAGCACAAACTTCCTTACGGTTCATTGCTAACTAAAGGTGATGGCGATGCAGTTCAAGCTGGTGAAACAGTAGCGAACTGGGAAGCGCACACGCTGCCAATCATTACTGAAGTAGCGGGTCGTATCCAATTCGTAGACATGATCGATGGCGTAACTGTTTCTCGTCAAACAGATGACCTAACGGGTCTATCTTCAAGCGAAGTAACAGAAGCAGCCGCTCGCCCAGCAGCAGGTAAAGATATGCGTCCAGCTATCAAACTTGTTGATGAGCATGGTAAAGACGTAATGATCGCAGGCACAGAAATGCCAGCACTTTACTTCCTACCAGGTAAAGCGATTGTGAACATCGAAGATGGCGCAGAAGTAGGTGTGGGTGACACGTTAGCACGTATCCCACAAAAATCTGGCGGTAACAAAGATATCACCGGTGGTCTACCTCGCGTTGCGGACCTATTCGAAGCTCGTAAACCAAAAGAGCCAGCAATTCTTGCTGAGCACTCTGGTACCGTTTCATTCGGTAAAGAGACGAAAGGTAAGCGTCGTCTAATCATCACTCGTGATGGTGGCGATAACTACGAAGAGATGATTCCTAAGCATCGTCAGCTAAACGTGTTCGAAGGTGAGCGCGTTGAGCGTGGTGACGTAATCGCTGATGGTCCAGAAACTCCGCATGACATTCTACGTCTGCGTGGTATTCACGCTGTAACAGCATACATCGCGAACGAAGTTCAAGAAGTATACCGTCTTCAGGGTGTTAAGATTAACGATAAGCACATCGAGACTATCGTTCGTCAAATGCTACGTAAGTGTACAATCACGCATGCAGGTGACTCTGAGTTCCTACCAGGCGAGCAGGTTGAATACTCAAGCGTTAAGATCGCAAACCGTCAGCTAGAAGCTGAAGGCAAAGAACTTGTACGTTTTGAGCGTGACCTACTAGGTATCACTAAGGCATCTCTAGCGACAGAATCGTTCATCTCTGCGGCATCGTTCCAAGAAACGACGCGCGTACTAACAGAGGCTGCGGTATCTGGTAAGCGTGATGACCTACGTGGTCTGAAAGAGAACGTTATCGTGGGTCGTCTGATCCCAGCTGGTACTGGTTTTGCGTATCACCAAGACCGTCAAGCTAAGCGTGACGAAGCTCAGGAAGGTCCATCAGCTGAACAAGCGACGGATAACCTAGCTGCGCTACTAAACGCAGGTTTCTCTTCTGACGAGTAATCGTAGAAAGAAATGACAAAAGGCGCCGAAAGGCGCCTTTTTTGTATCTGAATTTTCGAACTACCGTCATTCCTGTGTAGACAGGAATCTAGCTGAGGCTTGGAGACCCATGTTGAGTAGACCCCTGCCTTCGCAGGGGTGACGATAGCCTTGGGTGATATTGGCTTCGGGAGAGGATGATCTTGAGTGATAATGGTTTCGGGCGACGATAGCTGCACGTAACGATATTTTTAATCAGGCTAGTTCATAGCTACCGTCATTCCTGTGCAGATAGGAATCTAGTTGAGGCTTGCTGAACCATGTTGAGTAGACCCCTGTCTTCGCTGGGGTGACGATAGTCTTGGATGACAATGGCTTCGGATGACGATGGTTTCAGGTGCGATATTTTTTAAATAGGCTAATTCATAGCTACCGTCATTCCTGTGTAGACAGGAATCTAGCTGAGGCCTGGTGACCCACGTTGAATAGCCCCTGCAGAAGGCGAAAACGCAACAGAACAGACCCTCATTGCGGGCCTGTCAAAGCTATAAGTCTATTGTTGCTTACAACAGCGTCCTCTATGCCCCTGGCGGAATCGCTAAACTATCAGCAATCAGTTGGATCAGCTTATCTTCTACCGCAAAGCGTAACTCTAAGATCTCCCCAACTTTTGACATGTCCTGTTCGAAACTAGGCATCTCATCATCCACTTTCTTGTACTTATCGTTGAATTCAAGCAGTGGGTCAGTGGTCAGGACAATCTTGGCGTAAGCGGCATCAATCTCATCGTTGGTCTTGAAGCCAGTCGCTTTCCACTTATCCATGACCATATCGTAGATCTTAAAATGACCTTCAGAGATATAGTCGACAAGATGGTCGCAAAAGGAACCGATGTCTTTAGGAGAAGGCAGCTCGACGACGTTGGATTGAGCTTGAGAAGGTTGCAGAGAACCAAGCTTACAGTATTCGACGATAAGCGCTTGGCGAGTTTCTAGCCAGTGGTCGATGACTTCGCTGGAGCCACCCCATTGTTCTTGTACTTGTTTGAATTTATTTAACATGACCATGTCCTCATGATCGGGACCGCAATAGGCAGTCTCTAGCTTTGTAATGACAAAGAGTTACTGAGAAGTCGTTTCTCATGGTACCAGAATTAGAATTTCGTTTTTCTAGCTGGTATGAATTTAGATTGCCAGTAAAATGGTCGAACTGCAAGCAATGAGGATTCATGATGTTAAAAAAAAGTGAAAATCACATTCATCAAGCTTATTGGTGTGTGGTGTCAGGGAACGAACTATGGCTTGTAGACGGTGAGGTGCCGCAGGGGTCGGCGGAGCAATTTCAACTCCCAGCGGTGCAGGCTATTCAGGTTGGAGAGTTTGAAGGTACACCGGTAATGTGGCTCAATGATTCAGACCTAGACGGTGAGCGACCACTTACTTCTTTACGCGAGTTACTGCATTTACCAGAGGCGCTTTTCTACCAGTTATCCAAAGCTATCCAATATGGCTACATGAGTCAGTCTATGCGCTTTTGCCCTCAATGTGGTGGACGAAATCATCTCAATCACAATCAACTGGCGATGCAATGCCAAGATTGCCGAACGCTACATTATCCACGAATTTTCCCATGCATTATTGTGGCGGTCCGCAAGGGGTCGCAGATTCTATTAGCTCAGCATAATCGCCATGCAGGCGGCATGTATACCGTGATTGCTGGGTTTTTAGAAGTGGGCGAAACCCTAGAAACATGTGTCGCACGCGAAGTGGAAGAGGAAACGGGCATTAAGGTGGGGAACATTCGCTATTTCGGCAGCCAACCTTGGGCGTTTCCATCAAGCATGATGATGGCGTTTTTGGCTGATTATGAGAGTGGTGAAATTAAACCAGACTTCTCCGAGCTGAAAGATGCGCAGTGGTTTGAAACCAATGCACTGCCTCTAGTTGCACCAGAAGGGACCATTGCCCGAGCATTGATCAATGCCACGGCAGAGCAAGTTAAGTAGGATAAAAAAAACCCTCCGCAAGCGGAGGGGGTAAGTAAGATGTCGTTATGAGATGCTGAGTGCGATACTCAGTTGTATTATTGTAATTTTCGCTAGCAAACAAACTTTTAACATTCCTATTAATGGGTTGCAAATTCGCTATTAGATTGGTCATTAATAATATGATCTGGCTTGCAAAGTGACTCTTTTTTGAGCGTTCAAGCATAAGACCGGATAGCCCTCAAATTTTGGTAAAAGAATTGTTATCTATGGCTGCACACGGTCAACGATTAGCGTTAAACTAACGCCTTTCGAATTGGAGAAAAAAGAATGACGGAATTAAAGAACGATCGCTATCTTCGAGCGTTGTTAAAGCAACCTGTAGATTACACACCAGTATGGATGATGCGCCAAGCAGGACGTTACCTGCCTGAGTATCGCGAAACACGTGCTGTGGCTGGTGACTTTATGTCTTTGTGTAAGAACGCCGAGTTAGCATCTGAAGTGACGCTACAGCCGCTTCGTCGTTTCCCACTCGATGCTGCCATTCTGTTTTCTGACATCCTGACTATTCCAGATGCGATGGGCTTAGGTTTACACTTTGAAGCGGGTGAAGGTCCTAAGTTTGAACGTCCTATTACTTGCAAAGCAGACGTCGACAAAATTGGTTTACCTGATCCAGAAGGCGAGCTGCAATATGTCATGAATGCAGTACGTCAAATTCGTAAAGACTTGAATGGCGATGTACCACTTATCGGTTTCTCTGGCAGTCCTTGGACGCTGGCGACATACATGGTTGAAGGGGGCAGTTCGAAAGCCTTCACTAAGATCAAAAAGATGATGTACGCAGAGCCACAAATTCTGCACGCACTACTGGATAAGTTAGCGGACAGTGTTATTGAGTACCTTAATGCACAAATTAAAGCGGGTGCCCAATCGGTCATGGTATTTGATACATGGGGCGGTGTATTGACGCCTCGTGATTACAACTTGTTCTCACTTCAATACATGCACAAGATTGTTGATGGTCTTATACGTGAAAACGACGGTCGTCGTGTTCCAGTGACACTATTTACTAAAAATGGTGGCATGTGGCTTGAGCAAATCGCAGCGACAGGCTGTGATGCAGTGGGTCTAGACTGGACGATTAACATCGCGGACGCTAAAGCGCGTATCGGCGACAAAGTGGCACTGCAAGGTAACATGGACCCATCAATGCTTTACGCTCAGCCAGAGCGCATTCGAGAAGAAGTTGCGACCATTCTGGAAGGCTTCGGTGATGGTGGCACTGGTCACGTCTTCAACTTAGGCCATGGTATTCATCTAGATGTGCCACCTGAAAATGCAGGTGTATTTGTTGAAGCGGTGCACGAGTTATCTAAACCGTATCACAAGTAAATCAAGTTAATGTTTTTTTAAAGCCGTCATCTTAAGTCGATGACGGCTTTTTTTCTATTTTTGACTAAGCTAAACAGAGGCACTCGTTAAGAGGACTGACTATGTTTAAAGCGGTCATCCCATTCCTTACTTCGCTGTTCTTTCTCATTGGTTGCGCCTCTGATGTGGCGACGGATTACGACTCAAGTACTAACTTCTCAGCATTCAAAACTTATCAATATCAAGAAAACAGTGCAGATCCTGTTAGCCTTGATGGAGCTCGCATCAAAAAAGCGGTCGATAATGAAATGGCATTACGAGGGCTGACGCTGGTGGATAAAGATGCCGATGTGCTGGTGTATTATGACATCCTAGAAGGTACAGAGTTGTTGGCAGACGGGCCAAGTTTTGGTTTCGGTATCGGGTCAGGTGGATACAACAGTGCTTATGGAGTAGGGGTTAGGACGCCAACTCGAGTGAAAGAGAAGAAGTTCGGTAAACTGAGCGTTGAACTTATTGATGCCACGTCGAACGATGTGGTGTGGCGCTCGGTGTCACAGCGCCAATTGACTGAAACCATGGAGCCCGCAGATAGAGATGTGTTTGTGCAAGAGCAGGTGCACAAAATGTTTGAAGAATACCCTAAGAAATAGTTTATCTGTGTTAGGTGGCTTACTACATACGTCATTCCACAGGCTGTGAGTGGTGTGACTGTTTTTTAGTATGACTGATTCACAACTCACGTCATTCCAGCGAAGGCTGGAATCTATTTAAGGCTTGGTGCGTCCGTTGAGAAGACTCCTGCCTACGCAGGAGTGACGACTATCTAGAGTGTGATGAACCAACAGCTTACGTCATTCCACTAGCTGTGAGTGTTGTGACGATTTTTTAGTATAACTGATTCACCACTCACGCCATTCCAGCGAAGGCTGGAATCTATTTAAGGCTTGGTGCGTCCGCTGAGAAGACTCCTGCCTACGCAGGAGTGACGACTATATAGAGTGTGATGAACCAACAGCTTACGTCATTCCACTAGCTGTGAGTGTTGTGACGATTTTTTAGTATGACTGATTCACAACTCACGTCATTCCAGCGAAGGGTGGAATCTATTTGTGGCTTAGTTGCGTGCATTGAGAAGACTCCTGCCTTCGCAGGAGTGACGACTATTTTTAGAGTGATGGACCAACAGCTTATGTCATTCCACTAGCTGTGGGTGTTGTGACGATTTTTTAGTGTGACTAATTCTCAACTCACGTCATTCCAGCGAAGGCTGGAATCTATTTGAGGCTTAGTGCGTGCATTGAGAAGACTCCTGCCTTTGCAGGAGTGACGACTATTTTGAGTGTGATGAACCAACAGCTTACGTCATTCCACTAGCTGTGAGTGTTGTGATGATTTTTTAGTATTACTAATTCTCAACTCACGTCATTCCAGCGAAGGCTGGAATCTATTTGTGGCTTAGTTGCGTGCATTGAGAAGACTCCTGCCTTCGCAGGAGTGACGACTATTTTTAGAGTGATGGACCAACAGCTTTTGTCATTCCACTAGCTGTGGGTGTTGTGACGATTTTTTAGTGTGACTAATTCTCAACTCACGTCATTCCAGCGAAGGCTGGAATCTATTTGAGGCTTAGTGCGTGCATTGAGAAGACTCCTGCCTTCGCAGGAGTGACGACTATTTTGAGTGTGATGAACCAACAGCTTACGTCATTCCACTAGCTGTGAGTGTTGTGATGATTTTTTAGTATTACTAATTCTCAACTCACGTCATTCCAGCGAAGGCTGGAATCTATTTGAGGCTTAGTGCGTGCGTTGAGAAGACTCCTGCCTTCGCAGGTGTGACGACTATTTTGAGTCTGATGGACCAACAGCTTATGTCATTCCGGCGAAGGCTGGAATCTGTTTGAGGCTTGGTGCGTGCTTTGAGAAGACTCCTGCCTTCGCAGGAGTGACGACTATTTTTAGAGTGATGGACCAACAGCTTATGTCATTCCACTAGCTGTGGGTGTTGTGACGATTTTTTAGTGTGACTAATTCTCAACTCACGTCATTCCAGCGAAGGCTGGAATCTATTTGAGGCTTAGTGCGTGCGTTGAGAAGACTCCTGCCTTCGCAGGAGTGACAACTTTTTGAGAATGATGCTTGATAAAACTAAAGCACCCCCCTTAATACCCACGCTCAAAATCCACCAAATTCTGCAACTGAAACCCATCACGCCAGCGCAAATAGTTCTCGGCAAAAATCTCGACCACTTGCTCAGGAAAACTGATTGCAGCAATGTGTGGGGTTACGGTGACATTTGGGTTGTGCCAGTAAGGGCACTCTTGAGAAATAGGCTCGTTGATAAATACGTCCAAGAAAGCATGGACCAAGTGACCTTTATCCAGCGCACTAAGCAGGGCATTACTATCAACGGTTTGGCCTCTACCAACATTGAAGAATAAAGCATGACGGCAGGCTGCAAAGAGTTGTTCGTTGAACAGTCCATTTGTCGTCGGGGTGTTGGGCAAGGTATTGACGATAATATCAGCTTGCTCCAGCGCTTTTTCTGCTTCATTGATATGAAAAGTTTCTGCAAACGCACTTTGGCGAGGAGGAATGCCGGTGCGATTCACACCGACAGGCACAATGCCCAGTACCTTGACGGTATTCGCCAGATGACTACCAATCGCACCCGTACCAAAAATCACCATACGTTTGCCAATCAGCGATTGATAGCTGTGTGGCTGCCAATCACGTTTTTGCTGCTGTTGTTTATAGAGATCGAAATGACGGAAGTAACTGATGGCGTAACCCAGCACATACTCACTGATCTGCTGACCAAAAATGCCTTTTACGTTAGTGAGTTTGTAGTCTTTACGCAGAGATTCGCCAAGTAAGGCATCAATACCAGCATAGGTAGATTGAACCCACTGTAACTGCTCAGCATTATCGAGTTCGGAAGCAAGCTTTGGCGGCGCTGCCAGCACAATAGTGGCATTACTCAACTCAGAGATAATCTCCAAATCAGGCAATTGTTTTGCTTCGAGCAGTGGCAGGTAGTGTTCATTGTTGTCCGTCACAAGTGCTAAGCGATGCTTTTGCGTCGTCATTTCTGGCTATTCCCTATCCGTTTGGTTACACTTCCGCAGACTATATTCACTACGGCAGAGCGACCATGTTAAAGAACCCTATTCAGGTACGTATCGAAAAATTTGAGCCTTGGCAGCATATCACTTTTATGACCTGTTTGTGCGAGCGTATGTACCCCAACTTCGCTATGTTCTGTGAGCAAACCGAGTTTGCTGAAGCGCGCGTGTACCGCAATATTTTGGATGCAGTATGGGAACTGCTAACGGTGAAAACCGCCAAAATCAACTTCGAAAAGCAGCTTGAAAAGCTAGAAGAGGTCATTCCGAACTCAGAAGATTTCGATATCTACGGCGTCTATCCAGCGATTGATGCGTGTTTTGCCTTATCGACTCTATTGCATGGTTTGCTCGATCGTGATTACTTACTGGAATCAACGCTTAAGATCAGTCAACAGTCTGTCGCGACTGTGGCTCAGCTTGAACAAGCAGAAACCGGTGTGGAAATCACCAATGAGAACCAAAAAGAAAACGAAGCTGTGTGTGAAGAGTGGGATGTTCAGTGGGCTATTTTCCGTCCACTACGTGATTGCACTGAGCGTGATATAGAGCTGATTAAAGATCTTCGCCTTGAGCTTAAGGAAGAGGGAGTCAGTAACATTGGTGTAAGTATCTAGCGTACGCCTTCAGGATAGAAAAGTGCGTTCTCAGGTAAGTTTTCCACGACCAATCTGAGAACGACCAAACTAAACTCAATACCTTCTCGTTTTAATCAAAAAAACTCGTCTTGCCAAACAACGTGTAAATATCCGGCTCTCATTTACCCCAAAACATGGTTCTTATTGATGACTCTCCCATGGCCATTCAACTCTTGAGAGAGGGTGTGTACCGTCTTGTCTGGCAGAGAGAATGAACCGATTAAAACGGTGCGTTGAGGATTTACTATCATTTCAGCAATTCGTTGGTGTACAAGGTGAGAGGATTTTGGGTTCATACAAAGTCAAATAGTTCGTTATAATCTCTCAGCAGCAGTTGCTATTAATAGAGAGCAAAATGAAGACCAAATTGATCACGCGTGAAGGCTACAACAAACTGAAACAAGAACATGACTACCTCTGGAATGAGCGACGTCCTGAAGTCACTAAGATAGTGACGTGGGCGGCGAGTTTAGGTGATCGCTCTGAAAACGCAGACTATACCTTCAATAAGCGTTTGCTTCGCCAAATCGATCGCCGTGTTCGCTTTCTGCGCAAGTTCTTACCTGAGGTCACCATCGTTGATTATTCACCTCAACAAGAAGGGAAGGTCTTTTTCGGTGCCTGGGTGGAGATTGAAAATGAAGAAGGTGAAACCATGCATTTCCGGATTGTTGGTCCCGAAGAGATTTACGGTGATGCAAAAGGTTATATATCGATTGATTCTCCGATGGCGAGGGCGCTGCTAAAAAAACAAGTGGATGATGAGGTAGTGGTGAAGACCCCTCAAGGAGATAGAGAGTGGTTTATTAACTCCATTACTTACCAACAGCACTCTGAATAAATAGAGCGATTTGAGCTCCTAAAGTGGTATTTCTTTGAGAGCTCAAATTGCGTGCTGTGATTTATGACAGAGCTAACTCGTCCGTTTTGTGTGTGGGTGCTGAGCGGCGGTTACGTTGAATCTTCTGATGATGGCTTAGTAACGTTAGGATTCGCCCTTCATCGTGAATTTGGTCGAAAAACGGATTGGCGGCTAGCGTGTCGACTTGGCATTCATACACAGTAATATGACCGCTTTGGTACTTTTCAGGAATATAGATATCCGAGATCAGAGTTTTAGCATAAGGCTTGATCGCGGTGATCAATAAGGTTTTACCTTCAAACAGCTCACACGCGTAGTTATGCACTAATCGATGCAAGTCTTTATTAAGCGCCACATAGCTAAGTAGGCAGTTCTGCCCGTTAATATCCTTACCATGCACAATATGGCCAACCACCGCGTCCCGGTGCTTAGCAAGAACTACGTTGATTTCTTGAATGGACATGACGTCTATTAGTTCTTGAAACGTGATAAAGCGATAGTGCTCTTGCGCGTAGACGATTTGTTCTCGATAGAGCTCTGGCAGATTATCCCAACGATAGTTTTCATATGTATCAATCGTATAAGGGTAGAGCGTGTCAAACCCTCTAAAGAAGTCGTCATATTTTTCGACCCCTTGAATGATACGACGTTCATCTTCTGAATAATGGTAACTTTGCTGGAAAAACGTAGCGACCCCGATTCGGCGCATCAATGAAGGCTGTCCGTTGCCATGTTCCCACTTACTGAGCATTGGCTGGTTTATCCCTTGAAATGCTCGATGGGACAAGCTCAGCGCTTCAACCAGTTCCAATTGAGACATGCCATTAAAATTGCGCCAATACTTCAGTGCTTGTGCGAAGTTATCGCGTGAAAACGGACTCTCTGATTGTGCTTCAAATGTCATAATCTCTCCTTGAGCTCGATAAACTAGTGATAGTTTACTTAGGTTATATGACATGGGCTTGGTGGGGCGCACAAAAGCATATTTTAAAACGTTACAAAGGGTTAGTAGACGTTGAATAGTTAGCGTACAGGTTAACGAAGTTGCAGCAAGTAAAATTAGGCAACATTAGATATACATCACTTATATCACTTAGAGCAGTGACGAATGTGTCTGATATGAGCCATAATTAATAAACGTTAACAATTCTCTGCGCAATTATTGGCCATGAAATGTTACATTTAGTGCAGATACTCTTCTGACACACTTTTTGTTGACGGAGGGGTCGGTAAATTGCTTTTTAGTGGTGGAATCGAATATGCAAGAAAATCACAAGATTTTAGTTGTTGATGATGATGCACGTCTACGTGCATTACTAGAGCGTTACTTATCAGAGCAAGGATTCCAAGTACGCAGTGTTGCTAACAGTGAGCAGATGGACCGCCTGTTAACCCGTGAAAACTTTCACCTTATGGTATTGGATTTAATGCTACCAGGTGAAGATGGCCTGTCGATTTGTCGTCGTTTACGTAACGCCAACAACATGTTGCCGATTCTGATGCTGACAGCCAAAGGTGATGAAGTTGACCGTATTGTCGGCCTAGAGGTCGGTGCGGATGACTATCTACCGAAACCATTTAATCCTCGTGAGCTACTTGCTCGCATTAAAGCGGTATTACGTCGTCAAACTATTGAAGCTCCTGGCGCGCCAAGCCAAGAAGAGTCAGTGGTTGAGTTCGGTGATTTCCGTTTGAACCTTGGTACACGTGAAATGTTCCGTGGTGAAGAGGCAATGCCTCTAACATCTGGTGAATTTGCAGTACTAAAAGCCTTGGTGACCAACGCACGTGAGCCGATGTCCCGTGATAAGCTGATGAACATGGCTCGTGGTCGTGAGTACTCGGCAATGGAACGTTCTATCGACGTACAGATTTCTCGTCTGCGTCGTATGCTGGAAATCGACCCAAGCAAACCTCGCTACATTCAAACTGTGTGGGGTCTAGGTTATGTGTTTGTGCCGGACGGCAAAGAAGCATAATCAGAAATGTCGATAAGGCTCTGGATGGATTCAGGGCCTTTTGTTTATTATCTACCTCAGATTCTTCTCATCTTCGCTCTCTAAGGAAAACCTATGCGATTTCGTAGCTCCTTCACGCAATCCATTCTGCTGTTTTTTACACTCTTGATTGCTAGCCAAGTTTTTTCTTATTACGCCGTGTACAACTACGCTCTTGTACCTAGTTTGCAGCAGTTCAATAAGATACTGGCGCATGAGCTATCGTTTTTCTTGGAAGACAATGAAGCGATTGATGAGCAGCTTGAAATGGATGCTCCTTTACGCCGACGTGTATTGGAGCAGTTGGGTGTCACTATTCATGCTGATGACAGCGCGATGGCGAACGAGTTTAACCATGCGATGCCTATCGACCTGATGAGCGAGGAGATGAGTGATGAACTGGATTCAAAAACTGAAGTTAGGCTGATTCTTGGAGCTGAAAGCTACATCCTCTGGATGAAGATAGATGCACTGCCCAACTCGTTGATACGCATTCCGCTGTCAGAGTTGCAGGAAGAAGACTTTGCGCCGCTGTTTAGAAATAGCTTGATTATGGCTCTATTGGTGATTGCGGGTGGCTGGCTATTCATCCGCTTGCAAAACCGGCCACTTACCGCACTCGAAAATGCCGCCAACTTGGTGGGTAAAGGGGAAATCCCGCCACCTTTACCTGAGAAGGGTGCGTCTGAGATTCGCTCGGTTACGCGTGCCTTTAACCAAATGGCAAAAGGTATTCAAGAGCTTGAGCAAGACCGTACCTTATTAATGGCGGGCATCAGCCATGATATTCGCACCCCATTAACGCGAATTCGCCTTGCGACAGAAATGATGTCGCCCGAAGACAGCTATTTAGCAGAGGGCATCATCAGCGACACTGAAGAGTGTAATGAAATCATTGGCCAGTTTATGGATTACCTAAAACCGGTAAATACTCAGTCATTTGAACCGATGAGCCTAAATGACATTTCTTCTGATATTGTCTCATCGGAAGGCGGATATGAGATCCAGATAGAATATGCCCCAATGGCAACTATCAAAGATATTGAAGGCAGTCCAATTGCGATTAAACGTGCGATTACCAACTTGGTGGTTAATGCGGTTCGTTACGGCAATGGTTGGGTGAAAGTCACCACAGGTATGACTGCGGACAACAAACTGGCTTGGGTCACTATTGAAGATAATGGTCCTGGTATCGAAGAGAGCCAAATAGGTCGTCTATTCGAACCTTTCACACGAGGTGATACCGCACGAGGCAGTGAAGGGACAGGTCTAGGGCTGGCGATTGTGAAGCGGATTATTAGTCAGCATCACGGCTCAGTGAGTATTTCGAATCGCAGTGCTGGTGGACTGAAGGCACAAGTAAGTTTCCCTGTAGCTAAGAATGGTTTGAGGTAGAGGACTTCTAGGTTGTGCAGAAGGTTTGCTTTACGTAAGCGGCGTGCTGAAGAAGATCCCCTTTTTCAAGGGGATGACGGCGTTATTTTGTAGAGTGGCGATGATATAGAGAGCAGGCGTCTTATGCTTTGGCGTAAAACTCTCTGTCTCCTAACCAGCGATCAATAATTTTCTTGGCATTCTCGGGGTACTGTTCGTGCACATGTCGCGCAATTCGTTGAACTTCCGGTACTAATCTTTGGTCCCGCACTAAATCAGCAATCTTAAAGTCAGCCAGCCCAGTTTGTTTGGTGCCAAGTAGCTCACCTGGGCCACGAATCTCCAGATCTTTTTGCGCAATAACAAAGCCGTCATTACTTTCCCTCAGTACGCCTAAGCGCTTCTGAGCAGTTTTAGAGAGTGGGGAGTGATACAACAGCACACAATGACTTGCCACGCTACCACGGCCAACACGGCCCCGTAACTGATGCAATTGAGCTAGACCAAGGCGCTCTGGGTTTTCGATGATCATTAAACTGGAGTTAGGGACATCCACACCGACCTCAATGACGGTGGTTGCAACCAGAAGGTGCAGCTCGTTATTTTTAAACTGCTTCATCACTTGTTGTTTTTCAGCTGGCTTCATTCGACCATGAACTAAACCGATTTTAAGATCAGGCAGTTTACGTTGCAGATCTTCGGCGGTCTCAGCGGCGGCTTGTGCTTCTAATACCTCTGATTCATCGATTAATGTACAAACCCAATACGCTTGTTTGCCCTCGTGTAAGCAAGCATTTTTGACACGCTCAATGATGTCGTCGCGTTTTGTATCTGGAATGGCGACGGTTTGAATTGGTGTTCTTCCTGGTGGCAGTTCGTCGATTACTGAGGTCTCCAAGTCGGCATATGCCGTCATGGCTAAGGTTCTTGGGATCGGTGTGGCCGTCATAATTAACTGATGAGGGTAGAAACCTTGTTTAGCGCCTTTCTCACGCAGCTCTAAGCGCTGGTGGACACCAAAGCGATGTTGCTCATCAATAATAACCAACGCAAGGTTGTGAAAATCAACCGACTCTTGGAATAGGGCGTGCGTCCCTACGACCATCTGAGCTTCGCCGCTGGCAATACGTGCCAACTCCGCTTCCTTAGCTTTGCCTTTTTGTTTTCCTGATAACCAACCAACCTGTATCCCCATGGCTTCAAACCAACCTGCAAAGTTGATGGCATGCTGTTCGGCAAGTAATTCGGTCGGTGCCATCATAGCCACTTGATAGCCATGTTCTATCGCACGAACAGCAGCGAGCGCGGCTACCAAGGTTTTACCAGAACCCACATCACCCTGAACTAGGCGCATCATAGGAATAGGTTTAGCAAGGTCAGTTTCGATTTCTTGCACCACTCTTGATTGCGCACCTGTAGGGGAAAAAGGTAGTTGCTCAAGTAGCTGATTTTTTAGCTTTTCAACAGGCGCTAAGCCAATGGCTGCATCTTGTTGACCTTTATGGCGTACCGCAAGCATAGAAAGGTTTTGTGCCATCAGCTCTTCAATAATCAGTCGCTGCTGAGCTGGGTGCTTACCTTCATCAAAGTCGTCCAAGTTAATCGTTGGTGGTGGACGATGGATAGTGTGTAGCGCCTCGGCGAGGGTAATTTGTTGGTTATAAAGACCGCTTGGAAGCAACTCGTCTACTGCTGCTTTGTCCATGAGCTCAAGAGCTTGGTCAGTGAGGTTACGCAGTGTGAGCTGCCTTAATCCTTCTGTAGTTGGGTAAACCGGGGTTAAGGTTTGCTCTAGCTTTGGCGCTTTACCTTCGGTTTGAAATTTGTACTCTGGATGGATGATCTCAAGACCATGGTTGCCACGCTTAACTTCACCATAAGCGACAATAAGGCGACCTTCAGAGAAGTTATTCTTCATTGCTGCGGTAAAATTGAAGAAGCGTAGTGTAATAGTACCGTTGCCATCGCTTACTTTAACCGTCAACATCTTGCGACGCCCGAAAGCCACATCACTACTCATGACTTTCCCTTGCACCGATCCCCAAAGACCAGGATGCAAACGAACGATCGGGTAGATACGAGTACGATCTTCATAACGGTGAGGTAAGTGAAACAGTAAATCTTGAACCGAGTGTAAGCCGACTTTCGCCAGTTTTTCAGCGACTTTAGCTCCTACGCCAGAAAGCGAAGAAAGAGAAATTGCCGATAACAGCTGAGCCATATTTACCATCCATCAAAATGTTATATGCAGATATTCAAGCATTTTACTGTCTTTTTGTACAGTTTTTAGCAAGGTATTGTACATTGAGTTTGAGGCGCATAAATCGGAATAGTCTTATGCGTTGAATCCAAAGCGCTCGTCATTCCAGCGCATGCAGGAACCTTCTCAAGATAGGGTGCACGCGTTAAGTAGACCCCTGCCTTCGCAGGGGTGACGTATAAATTGGCTTAGTTTTACGCGCTGAATCCAAAACGAGCGTCATTCCTGCGTTGGCAGGAATCTTCTCAAGGTAGAGTGCACGCGTGTACTGATGGCCACATCGGTAACACTTTAAACCGGCCACATGGGTAACACCCTATGTTGGCCGAATGACTCTCCCAACAACTTCATCTACGATCCCTAGTCTCATTTCTCCGAACCGAAGCAACCAACATCGATTATCTACATATTCCAAACTGACATACTCGCCTAATAGTCTTCTGGTGACATAAATAGCTTGCCCATTAAGTTTAATATAGCCACCAAATTTCACCTTTCTGACTTCATGTTCACTAGGGTATTCCAGGGGAGGTAATTGGTTGGGGAACGGTCGAGGAGACTTTATATAAACATCCGCAGGACATTTCCCTAATCCAAGAGATTGATGAGGACGTTCCTCATTGTATTGCGACTTAAAGCGATTGAGAGCACGTTGCTGAGCCGATAAATTGCCCTTCGGTGGTTTGGCTACTTCTGCCTTCAAGGTTCTATGCATCCTTTCATGCCGACCATTCTGTTGCGGGCAGCCAGCCTTAATTCTTTCAGGATAAATACCAAGGCGAACTAGCCAGATTGATAGCGGCGTTAGTCCTCCTAAAGTCACACAGGCAAATGGCCAGCCATTGTCCGTTCGAATCATTTTAGGTAGGCCATATTCTCGAAAAGCGGCTTCATAGGCAACTTGTACAGCGGGTAGTTTGGTGTTGTAAAGCCCCATACAAACCAATAGCATACGACTGAAATTATCAGTAAGAGTAAGTGGATAGCACCACCTATCGTTACCCATCTTAAACTGACCTTTAAAGTCTGCGCTCCAAACATCGTTTGGCTCTATCGCATGAGCACGCGGCTGAGTTTGAGGTGGCGTCGTGAGTCTTCTTCGTTTAGGTCTTACAAGGTTATGGCGCTTGAGGATTTCACCAATTGTACTTGGAGCAGGCCAATGTTGAGAATGGTCTGCACGATAAAGGGAGGAGTGAATTTTGACCGGCCCCCAATTTGGATATCGAACTTTCAAATCAAGTATCCGCTTTATAATCCACTCGGGAGTTTGATTGGAATGAGTATGCCTAGCTCTACTCAAATCAGCTAAACCACTCACTCCCTGCTCGCGGAAACGGTTGATCCATTTATAGCCTGTTTTACGAGCTATGCCATAACGCTGGCACCGCTCACTAATAGAAAATCGATGGCTAAGCCAATCTTCAATGAAAAGTTCTCTCTGGCTCATGATACAAGTCTCTTTCCATGGCATAAGCTTCTCCTCTTCGAAGCTTACACATTAGCACTTGTTACCCATGTGCCCGGTTAGAACTGTTACCTATGAGTCCGGTCAATACCCGCGTTAAGTAGACCCCTGCCTTCGCAGGGGTGACGATTAAATTGGGGTATTCTTATGCGTGGAATCCAAAGTGCTCGTCATTCCTGCGCATGCAGGAATCTTCTCAAGATAGGGTGCACGCGTTAAGTAGACCCCTGCCTTCGCAGGGGTGACGTATAAATTGGCTTAGTTTTACGCGCTGAATCCAAAACGAGCGTCATTCCTGCGTTGGCAGGAATCTTCTCAAGGTAGAGTGCACGCGTTAAGTAGACCCCTGCCTTCGCCGGGGTGACGATTAAATTGGGGTATTTTTATCCGTTGAATCCAAAGTGCTCGTCATTCCTGCGTAGGCAGG
>NZ_JPJA01000096.1:112652-149723 GCF_000733315.1 Vibrio sp. ER1A | reverse complement strand
CTGCGTAGGCAGGAATCTTCTCGAGGTAGGGGGCACGCGTTAAGTAGACCCCAGCTTTGCAAGGGTGACGAATAAATTGGTGTGGTCTTATGCGTTGAATCCAAACATTCACTTAAAGTGAATCATACAAATCCATCCAATTTGGATTCATGCTTTTGATCAGATTCTCTTTCCAATCCCGTTTCCAACGCTTTATTTGTTTCTCGCGAATGATAGCTGCCGTCATGGATTGGTGAACTTCGAAAAAGACCAGTTTATTTACATGGTATTTTTTAGAAAACCCATCAACAACGCCATTTTTATGTTGCCAGATACGCTGTTTCAGCTGAGAAGTAACTCCAACATATAACACCTTGTTGCCCCTAGAACTTAAGATATAAACACTAGCTTGCTTCATCATGCTCAACCACAAAACTCTTAGAATAGAGTTGGTTAAAAGTAGTGTTGCGAGGAGCTTCAAAGGAACTATAAAACCAGCCTTAAACCATACTCGTTTCTATTTTTTCTGCATTTCTTGCCACCACTCTTCTGTCGCCACAATTTGGCCTTGGTCATCGAGTGGTGGATAAGGGAGGCGCTTTTTCTTGGCAACTTTCGCCAGTACGGGGTGGCCGCGTTCGAATAGGATTCGATGGATGGTTTCTTCGGGCAGGGCACTGATATCGCGGTCGTACATACCGGCATTCTGGCGCTGTCTTTGAGCTTCAAACAAAATCAGTGCACTGGCGACTGAGACGTTTAAGGACTGCACCATGCCTACCATAGGGATAATGATGTCCTGATCTGCTTCGTTGAGCGCATCTTGGGTGATGCCGTGCTTCTCGCCACCAAGAATAATCGCGGTTGGTTTGGTGTAGTCGATATCACGAAAGTCGACAGCGTTTTCGGAAAGGTTAGTGGCCAGTACCTGCATACCTTGAGATTTTAACGTGCGAACAGCATCAGCTACAGTATCGTGAGTTTCAACCTCAACCCAGTTTCTAGCGCCAGCGGAGGTGTGACTTAAAGTACGCATTTTCTCATCCGGCCAAACTGCATGAACCTTATGCACCCCAGCAGCATCGGCAGTACGAATGACCGCTGAGACATTATTGGGCTTATGGACTTGTTCTAGCAGTAAAGTCAGGTCAGGTTGGCGTGCCTTAAGCACTTGTTGGATACGAGTGTAGCGTTCTAAGTTCATCAATAGGTTCCAAATAAAACGGGCTCGATAATTATCGAACCCGTATTAGATCAAGCAGTTGTGCTAGTTCTTACGACGTCTAACACGCAGTGCATGTGGCATCACGCGAATGCGCTTCATAATACCAGCTAGGTGAACACGATCTTTGGTCGTCAGCAGTACAGTGACTGTGTACAAACGGCCATCGCGTTCTTCTGTTGAGATACCGTGAATGTTTGAGCCTGTCTTGGCAATCACATTGGTCAGCTCTGCGAGCGCGCCTTGGTGATTCTGCAGGTCAACTTTTAGCTCAGCAGTAAACTCTTGCTCGTAATCGTCACTCCATTCAACCGCCATGTACTTATCTGGCTCTTTCTGGTGACCACGAACATTTGGACAAGTTTCTCGGTGTACCACCAAGCCACGGCCCGGAGAAACGTGTGCGATGATGTGATCATCTGGAATAGGGTGACAACAGTTGGCAAATGTCAGCAAGATACCTTCTGCACCGCGGATAGGTAGGCGTTTACCCGACGTTGGCACTGAACTGGTCTGTGTCAGTTCATCGGTATCGCCAAGTAGACGACGAGCAATAACGATACTCATCAACTCACCAAGGCCGATAGCGGCTAATAGGTCATCAATACTGCCCAGCTTAAGATCGGTTAGCACTTCGTTGATGTTTTCTGGGTAGATAGTATCAACAGAGTGACGGCCTAGAGCATGGTTCAGCAGGCGGCGTCCTAAAACTACAGACTCTTCACGGCGCATTGTCTTCAGAACCTGACGGATCTTAGTGCGGGCACGTGAAGTCACCACATAGTTAAGCCATGCAGCATTCGGTCTTGCACCTGGTGCGCTGATGATTTCGACGGTTTGGCCGTTTTTCAGTGCTTTGCTAAGTGGGTATGGATTACGATCCACTCGCGCACCCACACAGGTGTTACCCACATCGGTATGGACAGCGTAAGCAAAGTCTACTGCGGTTGCGCCAAGTGGTAGCTCGACAATACGACCTTTTGGTGTGAACACGTAAATTTCGTCTGGGAACAGATCCGATTTTACGTTTTCAATGAATTCAAAGGAGTTGCCAGCACTTTGTTGTAGCTCAAGTAGGCTTTGCATCCAGCGCTGCGCTTTAATTTGTGCAGTGGTGCCAGTACGGTCGCCATTACCCTTGTATGCCCAGTGTGCTGCCACACCTTTGTCCGCCATTTGATCCATGTCTTCAGTACGAATTTGTACTTCTACTGGAACGCCATGAGGACCCACCATTGAGGTGTGCAAGGATTGATAGCCGTTCGCTTTTGGTACCGCGATGTAATCTTTCATGCGACCAGGGCGTGGCTTATACAGGCTGTGGACTTGGCCAAGGACTCGATAACAAGTGTCTGCAGTATCTACGATGACGCGGAAAGCATAGATATCCATGATGGTATGGAATCGCTGCTCTTTGGTTTTCATCTTGTTGTAGATAGAGAAGAGGTTTTTCTCACGTCCCAATACGCGAACGTTGAGGCCAACTTCATTAAGTCGTCCTTCAATCTCGCTATGGATTCGCTGAATCATCTCTTTACGATTACCACGTGCCGATTTCACTACTTCTTTTAGTACGCGATAACGGTTTGGGTAAAGTGCTTCAAAGCCAAGCTCTTCAAGCTCGGTTTTGATGTTGTGAATACCTAATCGGTGCGCAAGTGGCGCATAGATTTCAAGGGTTTCACGAGCAATGCGACGCTTTTTGTCAGGACGAAGAGCCCCAAGCGTGCGCATGTTGTGGGTACGGTCACTCAGCTTTATAAGAATAACGCGAATGTCCTGCACCATAGCGAGAACCATTTTACGGAAGTTCTCTGCTTGGGCTTCTTTACGATCGCGGAATTTAAGCTTATCGAGCTTAGATACGCCGTCGACGAGTTCCGCCACCGTCGTACCAAATTGTTCTTCTAGCTCTTCTTTGGTGACTTCCGTATCTTCAATAACATCATGCAGCAGTGCCGCTTGTAGCGTTTCAATATCCAGACGCATTTCCGCGAGGATACGAGCTACAGCAACAGGGTGGATGATGTATGGTTCACCGCTAGAGCGGGTCTGCCCTTCATGGGCATCTCTTGCTACCACATAAGATTGACGCAGAGCCTCAATTTGAGGCTCTGTTAGGTATTCTTGGGCAACGTCTTTAAGGCTATCGAATAGGTACAAATTTTAGGCCCGAAAGTCGATGGAACTCTGATTAGGTACTAGGAATTAACGGTTGTGAGCAATGCTGCTTACTGCCGCTAGTTCTGCAGCTTCTTGCTCTTGCTGCTCTTGACGTTCACGTGCATCTAGTACTTCTTTCGTGATCAAGCCTTCTTCGATTTCGCGAAGTGCGATAACCGTTGGCTTATCATTTTCTTCTGGCACTAATGCATCTTTACCACCGATTTGCATCTGACGTGCGCGGCGAGCCGAAATAAGAACTAGGTCGAAACGGTTACCAACTTTTTCAACAGCGTCTTGAACAGTTACGCGTGCCATAAGAACTCCAATAGTTAACTAAATTTTTGATGACGAGAAAGTATACAGGCTATTACGTTTAGATTCTAGATCACAAATGATCCTATTAGCTACTGTTACTTCTGGTTTATTGCATTATTTGCCTAGGGTGAGACCCTATTTTGAGCCTCACTTTGCAAGGAAGTGGTTAAAATCTACCTTACTCGGTGAGTAGGGCGTCTAACATACCTTTGTATTTCACCGTTTGTTTGTCTTGTTTAAGACGCTCAGCACGCAAAATAGCTTTAAAATCAACAAGTGCGCCGTCGAAGTCGTCGTTGACAATGACATAATCGTACTCATTGTAGTGAGACATTTCTGACTTCGCTTCGCTCATGCGCTTGGCGATCACTTCATCACTGTCTTGGCCACGTACGTTCAAGCGACGCTCTAACTCACTGTTAGATGGTGGCAAAATAAAGACACTTTTCGCTTCTGGCATTTGTTCGCGGATTTGACGAGCGCCTTGCCAGTCGATATCCAAGAATACATCGATGCCTTTTTCTAGCGTCTCTTCAATCCATAGACGAGAAGTACCGTAGTAGTTTCCGAAGACTTCGGCGTATTCCAAAAACGCACCTTGTTCGATCAACGATTCAAAATCGGTTTTCTCAACAAAGTGATAATGAACGCCATCTTCTTCACCAGGACGCATACCACGAGTCGTGTGAGACACTGATACTTTCATTGCGTATGTCGGGTTTTTTTCCAACATTGCTGAAATTAAGCTCGATTTACCAGCACCGCTTGGTGCTGACACGATATAAAGCGTACCTTTACCTATCATTTTTCAGAGTCCACATCTTGGTTGAAGGGGTAGAGAATATCGTTATTTGATACTTCTATTCTATACGTTCACTGACCAAAGCGTTTAAAAATCGGCCAGAAAAATGGAGGCGAAGAGTATCATGTTTGCTAGGAGCTCGACAAGTCATCCGGTGAGTGCTCAGGCAACGTGTGGCTGCATTTTAAAAGGGAGCAAAAACATCGCAGAAGCCAGTTGTTCTTTTTGCTTGAAAGCAAACGTTTGCTTAAATATCAACGTTTTGTTTTTAAAGAGATAAAAATAACTCACAAAAGCATTGATTTATTCCTGAGTCTGATTAGAATTCGCGCCAATATTTTTATCGCGCATACGTTTGCGTCCCCCATTTTATCGCTATAGGTCCTACTGTGAGTGCAGAACTAACCGGGCAACGCCAAGCTAGCCCTTCTATCATTGAATCCACCTTCAAAGTGAGTGAGCGTAAGTCCACTATCGGTACTGAAGTATACGCTGGCTTTATCACTTTCCTCGCTATGAGCTACATTTTGGCGGTAAACCCAGCCATTTTGGGGGACATTCCTGGAATGGATCGTGGCGCTGTATTTACAGCAACGGCTTTGGCTGCGGCCTTCGCTACGCTAATCATGGGTATTTTTGGAAACTACCCAGTGATGCTAGCCCCCGGCATGAGCATGAATGGTTTCTTTAAAGGTATGCTACTAAGTGGCTCAGTGGCATTAGTTTGGCATGAAGCGCTGCTTGGCATCTTCTTCTCGGGTGTTATCTATCTTATTTTATCGCTAACTAAAATACGCAAAGCGATGATTGAGTCGATTCCAGAAGATTTGAAACTCGCTATTACCGTATCTCTTGGTTTATTTATTGCGTTTCTTGGTCTTAAGAATGCGGGCATTATCGTATCCAACCCAATTATTCTCGTCAGTATGGGTGATATTTCTGACCCGAAAGTCATCATTGCGTATATCAGTATCTTTATCGCATTAGGCTGTATGGTTCGCGATATTAAGTTGGCTACATTTATCTCTTTTGTGTCCGCTATCGTGCTTACGATTCTGGCTGATACCTTCATGGGAACCAACAATGCACCAATCCCAGAGCAACTCGTGGCAATGCCGCCAAGCATGGCGAGCAGCTTTGGTGCTATCTTCGATTTCTCAGGGATTACCGCAGAGAAGATGTTTGATCTGCTGTTTATTATGATCATCTTTTTGATTGTCGATTTCTTCGATGGGCTCAGCACTATCGTAGGGGTAGGTCGTGATGCCGGTATCATTGATAAAGATGGTAAGGTGCCTAATGCACGCTCAGCGCTGATTGCCGATGCAGGTGGTACAGTAATGGGTTCAGTGTTTGGTACCACATCAGTCACGGCATTCTCAGAGTCTGGTATTGCCTCATCACAAGGTGCAAAAACTGGCTTAGCTGCAGTCGTCGTAGCGGGTCTATTCCTACTATCACTCTTCCTATACCCGTTGTTTTCGCTATTCTCTGCGGCAATGGTAGCGCCAGCCATGGTCGTGGTTGGTATCTACATGATTGGTCGCTTAGGCGATATTAAATGGGAAAGGAAAGAGTCTCGCATCGCTGCCTTCTTCACTATTATGTTTACCGTATTAAGCTTCTCACCAGCAAATGGTATGGCGATGGGCTTTATCAGTTATGCATTTAGTATGGTTGTGGCAGGAAAAGGGAAACAGGTGCATCCTGTGATTTATGTGCTGTCTGTGGTGTTTATGGCGTATTTAGCACTTCTGTAATCACTTTAGTTGGCAGAGCTCTTCACAGCAATGTTATTTCATGAGCCGTGCGTCTGTGCCCGCAAGAATCTTCTTGGGCTTGGTGCGCGTGTTGAGTATACCTCTACCTGCGCAATGGTGACGGTCAATTTAACTCCTAACTTGTGATATTCAAGCAATAAAAAAGCAGGCCGAGGCCTGCTTTTTATCATTCAACAGATTTACTCAATATTCTGAATCTGCTCGCGCATTTGCTCAATAAGAACCTTTAGCTCTACGCCAGAAGCCGTGATATCGGTGCTAATAGACTTAGATGCCAGTGTGTTTGACTCACGGTTGAACTCTTGCATCATGAAATCAAGACGACGACCTACAGAGCCACCTTTCTTCAAGATGCTGGTTGTTTCTTTGACGTGAGAGTCTAAGCGGTCCAGTTCTTCAGCAACGTCTGATTTCTGTGCCAGTAGAATGAGTTCTTGCTCTACGCGTGAGGCATCAAGCTCGATTTTTGCTTCTTCAAACTTGCTTAGTAGGCGTTCACGTTGCCACTCAAGAATTTCTGGCATGCGAGCACGGACTTTGATTACTTCAGCAGTGATCGCTTCAAGACGCTGAACAATAAGCGCCTTCATATTTTCACCTTCGCTAGCACGAGCATCGATGAAGTCGCTAAGACCTTGTTCGAAACCCTCAAGCAATGCTTTATTGATGGTATCCATATCCTGTTCAGGTGTTTCCATTACACCAGGCCATTGCATCACTTGGAATGGATTTAGGCGGCTATCTTCACCTGTCATTGTCATAACTTGCTTTGCTGCACCAATCACTTGCTGAGCCAGTGTCTCGTTGATGCTTAGCTCACCTTTTGCAGCAGGGTTTGCTTCGAAGCGCAAGTGGCATTCGACTTTACCGCGTGCTAGGCGTTTGCGGAAACGTTCACGAAGTACAGGTTCTAGACCACGAAACTGCTCAGGAAGACGGAAGTAAGTTTCAAGATAACGTTGGTTTACTGAGCGGATTTCCCATACTGCGCTACCCCAGTCACCTTTGACTTCTTTACGCGCGTATGCGGTCATGCTGTAGATCATGGATTGATTTCCTTGGATTGATAAATTGTTCAAACTGTCTTCATGTTAGCATAGTGAGGTGCGCTAAGTCATACACGTTGAGATATCCAATGGTGGATGTTTTGAATTGTCCCTAGTACTTAGGATGCTAGACCCGTAAAGCCATCTTCGCTATAATCCTCGCCCAACCAAATCCTCTTCCCCAACAAAGGTAATGTCCATGCGTCCAAATGATCGCGCAGCAGACCAAGTGCGCCCAATAAAAATTACTCGCAACTATACCGCTTATGCAGAAGGTTCTGTATTAGTCGAGTTCGGCAATACCAAAGTGTTGTGTAATGCAACGGTAGAGGAAAATGTACCTCGCTGGCTAAAAGGCCAAGGTAAAGGCTGGGTAACGGCAGAATACGGCATGCTACCACGCTCAACGCATTCGAGAATGCGTCGCGAAGCAGCGAGTGGTAAGCAAGGCGGTCGTACTATGGAAATCCAGCGTCTTATCGCACGTAGCCTTCGCGCTGTTGTTGATTTGGAAGCAATGGGTGAAATCATGGTCACTGTCGATTGTGATGTGATTCAAGCGGACGGTGGCACACGTACGGCGTCTATTTCAGGTGCAAGTGTGGCAATGGCAGATGCGTTCGCTCACTTAGTTGCGAAAGGCAAACTAAAAGCGAACCCAATGAAAGGTCACGTTGCTGCGGTATCTGTCGGTATTTTAGGCGAAGACATCCTATGCGATCTTGAGTACACCGAAGACTCAGCTGCTGATACTGATATGAACGTGGTAATGACTGAAGACGGTCGAATGATTGAGATTCAGGGGACAGCGGAAGGCGAACCGTTCACTCACAAAGAACTAATGGCATTGCTGGAGTCAGCAAATAAAGGCATTGCCGAGATCGTTGCAGCTCAGAAGCTGGCATTAGAAGATTGATTGATAGCTCCCGTAAGGGGGCTATTTTTTTGACTAAGATATAGGCTAACGTCGTAAGTCATTCCCGCGAAGATGGGAATCTACTAAAGCCTGGAGATTGCGTTGAGCAGACCCCTGCCTGCGCAGGGCGCGGCTAGTGGGGTGACGATATTTTTAAATTAGTCAATTCTATGGCTCGCGTCATTCCTGCGTAGGCAGGAATCTACTCAAAGCGAGCGACAACTTTGACTAGACCTTTATCTAAATCAGGTATGACAATGGCATACCTAAACACAACAACCGAGAGAGAAAAAATGAAAGCATACCAGCGTGAATTTATTGAATTTGCACTAGAAAAAGAAGTTCTAAAATTTGGCGAATTTACCCTTAAATCTGGTCGTAAAAGCCCTTATTTCTTTAACGCTGGGCTTTTCAATACTGGTCGTGACCTTGCACGTCTAGGTCGCTTCTATGCAGCAGCGTTAGCAGATTCTGGCATTGATTATGACGTGTTGTTTGGCCCTGCATATAAAGGCATCCCTATTGCGACAACGACAGCAGTTGCGCTGGCTGACCACCACAATGTGGACACTCCTTACTGCTTCAACCGTAAAGAAGCAAAAGACCATGGTGAAGGTGGTAATTTGGTTGGCAGCCCATTAGAAGGCCGCATTATGTTGGTTGATGATGTGATTACCGCCGGTACAGCGATTCGCGAGTCGATGGAAATCATTAAAGCTAATGGCGCGGATCTAGCAGGCGTACTCGTTGCTATTGACCGTCAAGAAAAGGGTAAAGGCGAGCTATCAGCGATTCAAGAAGTAGAACGTGACTTCGGCTGTGCGGTCATTTCGATTGTAAGCTTGACTGACCTTGTTACCTTCCTTGAAGAGAAAGGTGATAACGCTGAGCATTTAGAGGCGGTGAAATCTTATCGTGCTGAGTACGGTATCTAACCCATAACAAAGTTAAAAAAAGGGTCGGTATGCTTGTATACCGACCCTTTTTATTTTTAGTTACTTGGCTTTATTTTACAAAGTAATGCCATTCTATCGTGACTCTCGGCTACAGCTTGCTTGCTACAGTCGTACTTTTCCTTAAATGGTATAAAGTCACGCTGCCTATCTTTGTACGAAATGATGTAAAACTCGTTTAACCCTTTCACTTGGTCATCCGATTCAAACACCTTGGCTTGACCGTTACTGTAGTACTGACCTGAGTATGATCTTGGGTAGACGTAGAAAGTACGTACATTAGGATCGATAGTTTCAAAGATCGCCTTATCACTATTATCAGCAACTTTTCCTGTTGCTAGCATATAAGTTGCTGCAATCAGTGCCACTGGAACAATCAGTGATGCAATTGCCAACCAAATGGTATCCTTCTTCTTCCAGAAAATAGCCAACAAAAGACCGATAGCTGGCGTGCCCGGGAGAACATAGGTTGGCAAGATATTGCTCGACATCGTAAATAGAATCAACGGAGACAATGCCCACCAAATTGCAAAACTGGTAAAACCGTGATTCTGTCTTGCTTGCTCCCACCCAAATTTGGCGCGGACTAGCATTAAAATAGGCAAAATGATTGACCATGGTAATACCGCTAATAGCCAGAAGAACCAGATTTTCCCTTTAGGCTCCTCATGACCAGACCCGTATAGGTCACCTGTCCAGCCTGGTTCAACAAAACGCTTATAGTGTTCGCCAACGATAAAGTAATCGATAAAGCCTGGTGTAGCGCGTTCAGCCATGATGTACCAAGGCAAGGCGATGGCAAGCATTAACAATGTGCCTTTGATGAGCGGGAAGCGACGCCACAGTTCAACAAACGCACCGATAATGCCATGTTGAATTACCATCCACGGGAAGACCGCCAGACCAAATAAGACGATGGCTACTGGTCCTTTAGCCAGCAAGCCAATCGCGAGACCCGCAAAGCCAACGTAGCCCCAGAGAGTCTCACCACGCCAGCATTGATAGAAGCCAATCATCGCTAGCGTTAAACCTACAGTAAGCGCCATATCCGTCATTACTGCACCGGCAGAAATGGAGAACACGAGCGTCGTAGATAACACAACAGCTGCAACAAGCGGGTTATAACCATTCTTTTTCGCGAACCATGCCGCTGCCCACACTACTAAGACCCCAGCCACCCAATGTGGAAGACGTAACGTAAACTCAGATAGGCCAAACAGTTCAACGCTCGCAGCACTCATCCAAGTGAATAGCGGTGGTTTGCCCCAGAAAGGCACTCCATAATCAAACAGAGGTGTTAACCAGTTTCCGGTTTCCACCATCATTCGCGCCATTTCTCCATAACGTGACTCGGTCGTATCCATAAGTGGATAAAACCCAAGAGAGAGTAGGCGGATGAGCAACGCACCAATCAGCAAGGTCCACAGCGTTCGCTCTTTATTAATCATTTTGTTAGCTCCAACTTGTCGCCAAAACAGATAACAGGGTCTCTGTTACAAACCAAAACAGGATGATAGCTATATCATCCTGCCAAATAAAAACTCACGAAGTCTCACACATTCTTTAAGTGTAGGTCAATAAATTGGCAATCAATCTATTGTTAGGGAGTGTAATTTTATAAACAAAGTTCCACAGTTAGACGACTTTTTTCGTTTGCAGTGCCTTTTCAATTAAGGGTGGTACAAACTGACTAACATCACCGCCATGTATGGCGACTTCTCGAACTAAGGTTGAAGAAATAAAAGCATGCTCTTCTGCCGGAGTGAGAAACACACTCTCTAAACCGGGCAGCAAACGTCGGTACATATTGGTCAACCCGAACTCATATTCAAAGTCGACAGTGGTTCGTAGACCACGAATAAGTACATTGGCCTTCTCGTCTTCAGCAAAATTCACCAGTAGTCCAGAAAACCCTTTGGCTGAAACATTTTCTAAATGCTTGGTGACCTCGCGAGCGAATTCTACACGTTCATCCAGCGTAAACATGGTGTTCTTACTTGGACTTGCTGCAATCGCTATGATCACTTCATCAAACATAGTGGCCGCTCGTTCAATAAGATCAAGGTGGCCATTGGTGATAGGGTCAAATGTACCAGGGTAGATAACTCGAGATAAACGCTTTTGGGTCACAATGTTTGCTCTAGTAAGAAATTTTGTTCAGTGTAACATTTTATAGATGCGAACAAACAGACACGCAACAGTTATCATTAATCCAATGACTTGCTATTATCCTTGAGTTGCTAGGTATACGAGATAAAGAGAAAGAGCACATGAAAAATATTCTGGTAGTTCGAAACGATAAAATCGGTGATTTTATGTTGGCTTGGCCGAGCTTCGCTATGCTCAAAGCGTCTATGCCGGAATGCCGCATTACTGCGCTTGTACCCAGTTATACTGTCGCTTTAGCGAAAGCATGTCCGTGGATTGATGAAGTGATTATTGATTGTGGAGAAAAGGCGGATAAACACACTCAGGCAACACTCGTAAATACCTTAAAAGGTGCGAAATTCGATGCATCGATTAATTTATTCTCAACGACATATAACGCTTTATTGGTTTGGAAAGCAAAAATCCCATACCGACTCGCCCCTGCAACTAAGTTAGCGCAAATCTTCTACAACAAACGCATCAAACAAAAGCGCTCGCAAAGTGCTAAGCCAGAATACGAATATAACCTAGATCTAATTCGAGCATTTTTAAAAGACCAAAAAATCGATATTGTCGAGCCTCGCGCACCATATTTCTCTTTCTCCCTTGATGCGTTAGCTAAGCAAAAAGAAAAACTTTCCTCTCAGTTAGAACTAAACAAAGCTAAACCATGGATTTATGTTCATGCGGGAAGCGGTGGCTCAGCCAATAATCTATCTTTAGAACAGTATTGTGAGTTGATTACAGGTATTGAGCAAAGTGCTGAAATCGTGTTGACTGCTGGGCCTGGAGAGCAAGACAAAGCAAGGGAGCTGCAACAACTGCTCGCGAACAACAGTATTCGAAGTGTTGTTTATGACAAAAATGATGGGCTGGTGGATTTTTCATGCTCACTCGCTTGTGCGAGCTTGTTTATCGCAGGCTCGACGGGTCCACTACATATCGCGGCTGCTTTAGATGTTCCAACCGTCGGTTTTTTCCCAGCTAAGCGTTCAGCAACTCCACTGCGTTGGAAGCCTTTGAATTTAGACGGCAGACACATTGCTTTCTGCCCACCAAAAGCTGAGGACAAAGCGAGCCAAGAGAATATGAATCGCATTGATTTAGTTCAGGTAGCAGCGGAGCTTAATCCTTGGGCGGCTCAGTACTTGTCCTAACCCACAAGTCAGCGTATTTCACAAAGGTGGAGTGCGCTGACAAAATTGATAACAAAAAGCCCTGCTTACCATCCAAGAATCCAGCTTTAATAATGTACATTTTTACAAAGCAAGCAATAGCATGAATGATCCCTTGAGAGATACTTGAGCGTTTTCCACGTTTCTCTCGTTGTTCTGCCCAAGCTTTGGCGTAGCCAGCCGATTTGACTAAATAATGATGGATATCATCGTAGGTGTAGTGGATTAAGTCACCTTTCAACGGCTCAACTTGCATGTCGCCATTCGTTTCAACTTTTTCGTGAACCAAAGAATCATCGTATTGAGTTAGTTTGGTTGGATAAAGACGCAATACTTTGTCAGGATACCAGCCGCAATGCTTAATAAAGCGCCCAAACACCCAGCTAAGGCGGGAAAATTGATAGATAGTGGAGGGTAGGTTCTTTTCTACAGCCTCTACAATACTTTGTTTGAGCTCTGGCGTGACTCGCTCATCGGCATCAAGCCAGAATACAAAATCTGACTCTACATGACTTTGTGCCAAACGCCGTTGTGGTCCAAATCCTGGCCATTCAGGGTTTGCGTGAAACTTCGCACCAAACTCCGCTGCTATTTCCGCGGTATCATCAGTACTACCAGAATCCATAATGACGATTTCATCCACCCAGCCTTGCACAGACTCGAGACAGGCACGTAGGTGCTTGGATTCGTTTTTTACAATCATTGCAACAGCAAGTGTTGGTTTGGTCACGGTAATGGTCCTTGGTTTGTACCCCCGGTTATTATAGAGGGGGAATGTAATTCGTAAATTTTCGCCGTCCCCAATTATCTCGTCATCCTCACGAAAGTGAGGATCTCCCAAAGCGAGTGACTACGTGAATAACGGCCTAGTAATTAAAGCGTACTCAACTCCATAGCGCGCTTCATGAGATCTCATTTTTCAAGGGTATGACGGTGGATTTACCCCTTGGATTAACCTAGTCTTTCCGCTTCGATAACCCGATCGAACATTTCTATCACTTCATCTGACGAAATTCGCTGCATTGCTTTTTTATTCTTAACTCGAGCCCGCCAACTAAGCTCTACACTTGGTTTTCCCGTCTCAGCTAAAATCGCCTCTTCATATACAGACACTACATAATCCTGATAGTTATACGGCCCAGTACGCTTTGGGTTATGGTGAGCATACAGGCCTATAACTGGAGTTCCCATGGCGTTAGCCATATGAGTAGGACCAGTATCTGGTGCAATAACTAAATCGGCTAGATCAAGAAGGGCAAGCATTTGGAGCAAGCTACTTTTAGCAACCAGATTAGTAATAGGCGATGAGAGACTTTTCTCAATCGTTTCACTAAGCTCAATTTCGATCTGAGCAGGGCTTCCCGCGAGTAGTATATTCCAGCCTAGCTGTATTGCATGTTCAATCACATCCACATAGCCGTCGGCGGTCCAGTTCTTATAGCCTTTACTTGCCGCGGGCACGATGACCAAATTGCGCTTATCAGCAACATATTGCTTAGCCCAGGCATGATCTTCTTCAGAGTATTGAAGTTGCCATGTAGGTTCTGTGGCTGGTATTCCCAGCGTTTCGGTAAAAGCCATTAGCCCATCAAGAACGTGCATTTTTCTCGGGGAAGGAACTTTTACATTAGTAAATAGCCCTTGAAAGTCTTGCGCACGCTCTCCATCAAAACCAAGCTTATATTTTGCCTTGATGCCTAATGTCGCAATGCTAGCGCGAAATGCGTATTGCATGTGTAATAGAGCGTCAAATTGCTGCCCTTTCAATTGCTGCCAAAGCTGCTTGTAGCCCTGCCAACCAGCTTTTTTATCAAATACAACAACCTTGATACCAGTAATGCTCTCTAGCAACTGAGCCTCAAGCCTACCAGTAATCCAAGTGATTTTAGTCTCGGGCCAATAGGTCTGAATGGCTTGCACGGCTGCAATGGTATTGCAGACATCACCAATGGCAGACAGGCGCAAAATACATATGGATTGAGGTGGGGTATCAAAAAGTGCCATAAAATCGCAAAGCTAGAGACAGATGTAAAGATTATGCAGGGGGGCGGAATGAATGTAAAATCAGATGGATGGAAAATGACTCTCCACCTTCATACAGCCCCCTTATATTGGAGCAAGAAATTGAAAACAGTTAAAAACAACAACACAACTTACTGGTTTGATGAAAGCTTGCTGAAGGAGCCGATCGAAAAGGTATTTGACCCTCAATATTGGCAAGACAATAACCGAGTCATTGGTAGTGCTCAAGGGCGCGGAACAACGTGGTTTGTAGAAACACAAACTATCGAGGGGGCACTACGTCATTATCGCCGTGGAGGCTTGTTCGGTAAATTGGTGAAAGACCAGTATTGGTTTTCGAGCTGGGACAAAACTCGCAGTTATCAAGAGTTTCAATTACTTCAAACCTTGATTAAAGCAGGAGTCAATGTTCCAAGACCGATCGCTGCACAAGCAACTAAAATAGGCCTTTACTACAAAGCTGACTTGCTGAGTGAAAAAATCCCCAACGCTAGAGACCTTGTCTCAATCTTGCAGGAGCAGGCGTTATCAGAGGCAATGTATCGTAAAATTGGTAAAGAAATTCGCAAGATGCATCAAGCACAGGTGAATCATACTGATCTCAATATCCACAATATTTTGATTGATGAGCAGGAAAAGGTCTGGATTATTGATTTTGATAAATGTCATCGTGAGGAAGGCTCACAATGGAAGGTTAAAAACTTAAAAAGGTTAGAACGCTCGTTTCTTAAAGAAAAAAACAAGCGCGGAGTTAAATTTAGCTCCCAAGATATTACATGCTTATTGAGTTCGGCTACTAATGATTAGGTAGATGTTGTCTGTTGATCGCCTTCAAGAGCTATGGGTAACGCGATAGCAAGTCCAAGAAAATAGATTTGGGAGTAAATAGCATAATCAGAAAAGTTGCTGTAGAAGCAATTAAACACAACGTAAGCTGAAAGAGTGCCGAAGTACATGGTTGGAAGGTATTTGAACTTCTTACTTTGGCTAACCGCACAGTATCCTTGCACTACCATCAAGATAACCAGTGAGTAGAATATAATGGAGAACAGTAGCCCACTTTTTAACAACTGATCGAAATAACTGTTGTGAAGGTCAGTATGCCCCCAAAGTTTTCCGTTATAGCTAATGTGTTGAAGTGTAGATTCGTCTAGAGACTCCAGAGCTGCTTGATATGGGATTTCAGGTTTATCTATACCACCACCAAAAAGAAAGTAATTGTAATCATTGGCTAAATTATGTTTGGTAATTGCCATCCCAGTTTTTAGCATCGCAATTCTCTCAAGAGTGGACTTGGACGTCGTAATGGTCTCGTATGAGAAACGATGGCCAATAGTTTTTTCATAAGTAGTGGTATTGATACCTATAAATATGAGAGCGAGAGCAGCTGGAATGATAAGCCAGTGTTTTCGTGCTTGGATAGCAAGATAGAACATTCCCAATATTGCTACAGCAACAATTCCACCTTTAGTTCCAGAAAGCGCGAGCCCAAACAGTCCTGCGATAACGGCAAACATTAACGCTAATGTGCGTTTTCCAAGCTTGGTATTTAATTGAACTATCAATGCAATAGAAATAGCAGTTACGACAACAATAGGCCAGCGGCTATAACCTATCTGTCCCCAGATTCTTACGACCCCATTTTTAAAGAAATCGTAAACCACAGCAAACAGGTAGATATCGATGAGCAAACACACGCCAACACTCAGCATAAATGCTAGTACCGACCACCGCAGAGTTTTTGCGTTGTGTTTCGTGGTAATCACAAGTGCGATGGGTATAAGTAAATAGGCGTACTTTTGCAGGTAAACGAGAGTGTCATTATCACTGCCTTTGGAGAAAAAAGATAATAATCCGCCAATTAAGAACACACCGACAGAACCCTTCAACAAGCGTCGATGAGTATCAGATAGGACGATGTTCTTTTGAGTTAGCATTAACATTGAGCTCAGGACATAGAGATATAAGAAAGCATTCATGCCAGCTTTAGAAGCCGGTATTGATATGGATAGTCCAACTAAGAAAAAGATATTCGTTTTAGTGAGCAAATTATTCGCCATTCAGCGATTCTCCAAAAAGTAGATGAGCGAGGGCATTAAAGTTAGTTTAGTTTCTATCTTTGCCTGAGACGAATGAAGTACGTTTTGAGCATATTTCCAATTCCTTTATGCAAGAATTTATAGATCCTCGCTAAGTACCAAGTTAGCTTGAATGTTGAAGACACATTAAGGCTAGTGCCAAATTGCTGCTCATAAAGCCACTTCCAGCGCTCTTGGCTATAAAACTCATAAGGAAATGGATTAGGTTGCTCTAGTCGTTTTTGTACTTTCAGATTAAGAGATTGAGAGTTGTCCAGCATGATCAAATTGTTGACTATAAACTGATAAGAATCTGCAATATCACACTCTCTTCCATACTCATCATTCAGATAAACGTTATGATATTTTGCCAAAAAACCGACCCACATTGCTTGTTCAGTGTGTATCAATCTGTAAGGACTTTGCCAGTGTTGTCTTTGTCCTCGTAACTCTTCGTTATACTGGTAAGGCTTAAACTCAGGTATGTCCCAAAGTGCCAACAAGTCTTCCGTTAAACCGAAGTGAAAGAAATCTGAAACAAAGTAAGGAATTGAAATACCTTTGGTTTGTTCCTTTGCATAAAACGTAGTGGTAACAATGCGCTGTTTGAATAGGCTATATTTCGAGTCTCTCTCAGGATAACTAAGAAACTCGCTAACAAATTTAGTGCCACCTAAAATATTGTCACTTCTTAGCTTCACGGCATACTGAGTTTTGACCGCTTTTAATCCGTTCAACGTGTTTCTAAGCTGACGATTGATGTTGATGCATATGGGTGAGTCATCACGTTTGTATCCGACAATAGTGGTACCGGGATCTTCGTTAAAAATAACTTGGTTCGCATTTAGCCCTCTAACATCACTCTCTTCCCACGTCGATATAATTATTGGACTTTCTGGAAAGAGCTCTCGCACAGCTTGAACGCTCTGTCTCGTTATCTCTGGAAAAATCGGTCCTTGGATAACAAAGGTAATGTCTGATGAGGCAATAGCTGATTTCATAGTTCAAATGTCATGAGTTAAACTTACGTTTTATGTTAGAGCGAAAACACTTGTACTTTCGAACCAAACGTTTCCAGTCATTAGGTGGAGATTGTCTATCGTTGAGTACCAGCCAGTCCTGAAGATCATACTCAAGGGCGAGATTACCGCGCTTATAAAAGCGTTCAGTAACATCTATGCCAAGGTGCTCTGCTGAGTCAATAATAATATTATTAGCAAGAAATTTGGGCCAAAACTCTCTTGTTAAACCTGCATGGTCATCAGCTTTGTTATTGATATAGAGATCCTGACCTAGCATGTCACTAAGCCAAGATACGCAAAGAAATTGCTCAGTAGCTGGATATCGTGCCTTATAACCAGCTTTTAGGGAGAAACGTGGCTCATTGATGAGCTTATAAGGCCAAATCTTCAACAGATCTTCTGTCAACCCGAAGTCGAATAAATCACTCTTATGAAATGAAACGGGTAACCCATAATGGCAACTTAAGAAAAAAGTACTAGTGGTCAAAGTACGTTGCTTGAAAAATGAAAAGGCTTTTTCCCTGGGTAGTTCCCAGTATTGCTCGTAAGTGCTGACAAACTGACGGCTAGTTATAAGGCTATCTGTTCTCAACTTAACAGCGTATTGGGTCTTTACTTTTTTCAATCCATTATGAGTACTTACAATCTGACGATTATTGTTCAAAGTCACGGGCGTATCATCGTTATAAATGACATTAGTACCAGGATCCTCAGACTTGACGAGTACGTCATACTCAAGATTCGCGGTCGATGAGTCTTTCCATGTTGAGAGAATTATTGTTGAACCTGGAAAATGCTTCCGAATGGAGCTTAAGCATTTATGAGTAATACCTGTAATCTGTTTGCGGTCAGAGCTCGCCTGTACAGGACCTTGTACTACGAATGTAATGTCTTCGTTGGCAATGGCTAAAGGCATGAAGAGTCCGTTTGAATATGCCCAACCAACAAGTCATTGACTGGGCTTAACTCAGTGAATATTAGTCGTCGAATAAGTGGCTAAGGGTTTCGCTATCACGTTCAAGATTAATAGCTACAGCAGAAGGATATGGGTTAGTCGCTGAATAATCATTGATCAGATATCGACGCGTATGCGGGAGGCCGAATAAACAACGATCAACTCGGACCCCAAACTTCGCTAGCTCTTGAGTCGTATATTCAATCTCACTTTCTGGACGAGAAGATGTGAGGACTAGGAATAGCCCACCGTCTTTTTGTAATTCAGCAATTTTACGCAAGTTGGCTTCTAAACCAGGAGTCTTCCAGCCATTTTGAGCAAACTTACTACCATTTTTAAGTAATACACCATCCACGTCACAGAAGACGGTCATGTGTTTTTTACAGAAATGACGATACTCGCGTAGGGTTCCCCAATCGGTATAATCCGTTGCCGTCTTACGCACAAACTCTTCATTAGACATCAACATCTTATAGATGACGTGAGAAATATAGACTTCGTTGTCAGAAGAAATATTCTCGTAAGTCGTGCAAAAATCCGCCGTAGAACGGAAGCTATATCCACCGCAGCAGAAAAAGTTACTGATGACTTCCTTTTCAACGATGTTTGAGATGACGTCTAGAGAGTCGACCTCTACGTAACTCTTATTCTTCGCATCGACTAATTCGATATCATTAAGATCAATGGTGGTCACCGCATTGGTCGGTTCAGGTTCACATGCAAAGACGTTATCGCAATCCTTAATAAAGATAGATCCTTCGATATTGCCTTGTTTGATTGCTTGATAAATGGTTTCAGATTGTGATGACGTAGGCTCATCTAGAATCACAAGATCCGGTTTTGTTCCGGTACTTTTTTCGAAACTTTCAATAACATTCTGTTCCGACGTGTATTTTTCCAAGTGTTCTTTAAGGCAAACCACGACAATACGGTCAAAGCGACCTAAATCAATTTTCTCTACTGACTTTTCAATCATTAGTTTGCCATCAGGCATAGTCAGCAACCACTTAGGGCGCATGTTAGGGAAGCGCGATGAGCGTCCTGCGACGGGTAGAAGTAGCGTAAACATAGTTATCCTGTAATTTTATTGATCGTTTTGGTCATCACCTTATTAAACCACTTAATGGTAACCGTGTCCTCTTCTCTGATATAAGGAGCGATTCGCAAGATGGTTAAGGTTTCGACGACTCGCATTTCATAGTGAAAAAGTCGATTGAGCGTTCTAATGAACGAAGGTACAGCGTGTTCACAGAAAATTTCGCCTTTAATTCGAACGCTTTCTTTCTCTTTACGGAAGCTCCAACCATACTCAAAGTCTTGAATAAGTTTAGCAGCATCCTGAATTGGGCTGTTAATTTCACAGGTCAAAAAGTCAAACAGGGCGAGCTGGTTCTCTTCTGTGACTTTCAAATTAGACAGGGTTAAATCACCATGGCATTCGCCCATTGGCATATGCAGATCTTTTTGGCAGTAGTCTTTGAAGAGAAGGATTTGTTGCTCAAGGTTTGGAAATAGATGCCATTTTTCGGCGAGCTTCAACATGATATCTTCGATTTTTGCATGTACATCGCCAGCAGGGTACATGCCGTCTTCGCTTGCCGCTACGTTATTAATCAGGTAAAAATCCAAAGCGGTTCTTAAGTTCTTGGCAACAGTTTTCGAACCTTTATAAGCGACTTGTTCACCACCTAGCCCTTCGATATATGGCATGGTGATAGACAGCGATTGTGGTTCTATGGCAATCTCAGTGACTGGAATGGCAAGAATTTCGTAAGTTGGCGTTTTTATTGGCCTAAAGCGGCGTTGTTTCAAAATCGCAGTATGATTTTTCTCTATCGCAGAGTGTATTTGTTTTCGGACAAAGTACTCATTAGACTCTTGCAGTACTTGCAAGGTCGCGCCTGAGTGGGAGGAAGCCTGTATCTTTGCACTGATATCCATGAAACATAAAGCCTTAGCAAACAATGAGAAGAAAAAACCTAAAAGCCTAGCTCTTTAAGAGAGGCGTTAATACTACCACGATTTTGAGCAACAACACGTAAACTTGCTTGAGCCATTTTCGCTATATCTTTGGGAGAGTCGAATAGGTCATTCAGACTATTGGTTAGTGTTGTAGCTTCGACAATTTTCGTGGCCTGATTCTCGACAAGTTGTCGAGTGATATCTTTAAAATTAAAGAAACTAGGTCCAATTAAGGTCGGAACACCAAGCGCCGCGGGCTCCAAAAGATTATGTCCACCGACTTTGTTGCCAAGTAAACTTCCGCCCATGAAGCAAACATCAGCTGCACCCAGTATTGTCATCATTTCGCCCATAGTGTCGGCGAGATACACTTGTGTAGTGGTATTAATGGATTGCGAAATTGTACGACGTTGAGTGGATAACTCTGAAGCAACGCTCAGCTGATAAACATTATCAAATCGCTCAGGGTGCCTAGGAACAATAATTAATAGTGCGTCGTTATAGTGGCGTAGCAGCTCCCTATGCGTGTTAAGGACAACGTCATCTTCGCCTTCATGAGTGCTTGCAGCTACCCAAACTAGGCGAGAGCCAATGGCCTGTTTTAGCTCTTGACTCTTTGAAATATCTTGTTCACTGACTTGAACATCAAACTTGATAGAACCCGTCACACTAAGTTTCGAGTGAGGTAGGCCTAGTTCTGAGAAGCGAAGTTTATCTTCTTCGGTTTGGCAGAGAACATGAGTCAAATTCTTTGCTAATAAATTGAATACTCGCTGTACTTTTTTATAACGGTTACAAGAGCGCTGTGACAGCCTTGCATTCAGGATAGTCACAGAGATATTCGCTTTAGCAGCAAAGTGAAGAGTATTGGGCCAAAGTTCTGTCTCCATGATAAGCAACTGCGATGGAGAGATGATTCTAATGAAACGGCGGAGGGCAAACCCAAAGTCCAAAGGCATATAGCGATGATGGATGAGTTCACCAAGTTTCTCTGCCTGTTCCGCTCCAGTAGATGTTGTCGTTGTCAAAACAATCGCAATAGATGGGTGTTTTTGCTTCAGTTGCCGAATAAATGGCGAGACAGCAAGCACTTCTCCAACAGAAACGGCGTGAATCCAAATTAGTTTCCCCGTTTCATTTGTACGTCGGGTTATTGTCGATGTATATCCAAAATGCTCTTTCCATCGTTCTCCGATACTAGGTTTTCCTGGTTTGCGTTTATACAAGCCATAGAGAAAAAACGGAGCGACTAAGCTGAATAAAAGAGAGTAGAGCAAGCGCAGCATAGTTATAAGGTACCCTTAAAGTTATCATGCAGCTGCAGCTTAAAGCGCTCAGGTGTCTCTAATAAATACTCATTAACCTGTTGAGAAAGCTCTACTGTATAGGAGTACTTAATGCTGTCATTTGAAGCTAACAGGTTAATAAGCAGTAAGTAACCGATTACGATAGGCGCAACCTTAGCGGCTAATCTACCATGACTTTCTGAGTAGCTTCGAATAGCAAACATCATCGGGATCAGCGCAAACGGATAAATCAAGATAAGGTGCCAGTAAGAGAAAGTAATCGGAGATAGTGCAGCGCTGACTAATACGCCAACCACCGCGCCAAAAGCATAGAGCTTAAGCCATTTATCTAGCTCTTCTTTTACTGGAACTCCAGCTTCACGCTTAATATCGTCTTTGATGGACTTCCACCAGTCCCAACTTACTTTGGCAGAAACCAGAACGGATAAGCCACCAATAATAAAGATGACGCCTTTCCAGATATAGAGAGCTGCCAATCTTAGAAACTCAATGCTGGTAAGCCAATGGAACTCACTATAGGCAATCACCTTGTTGGAAAATAAGAGAGAGGCATAGCGTATCCAGTACAACAGAGCCTTTAATACGGGATAGACGTGCACTAAGCCGTAACCAATATAGCGGTCGCTGTCATCTCTGCTTAATTCATCATTCGCCAAGTATTCAAGAGTATAGGGGATGAGTGATGCCGCTAAAACCAGTAAGGCGGCAACAAAGCCAGTCCACGACACTTTGCCCATTCCCCGATAGAGCATATAGAGCGAGAGCACGGCGAGTACAGGCCAAGAGTAGTGGAGCTGCATCGCCAGCCCGATAGAGAGAATATGCAAAAAGGTATAGATAAATGATGTTCTCTCTCGCATCTTAAATGCGGTCCACAAATGTAATGAAGCGAAGAAACACAAGTAAGATGGGTTGTAGAGTAGGCTATCGTAAAGCAACCAAGGATTGAGCCAATACAAAGCTAAAAATGCTAAACGAACAGGTTTATCAAATACCTGTTTCAGTACTGAGTCCATAAGGAATAGTGACGCTATACGCATAGCAAACAACAGTAAGACTGGGGCCCAAGGTGAGTCCCATATAAGTAATGGACCTCCAACTAACCAGGTGGATAAAGAGCCGGGGACATTACCGACGGCACTTGCGCCATTACCGAAGTTAAGCCAGACGTCGGCGTAGGCCCCTAAGTAGCCTTTTTCAAACATCTGTTTCTGATCGCCCAAAAGAATTTGGTGATCCGCATAGACAAACGCAAACGCTAGCCCAATCAAAAGGCCAAGTAAGTACAGGCTCGAAAAGTGTTTTTCTAAAAACGATTTTGAAAACATTTGAAGACTCAGATACCTAGTTATTTGTTAGTTGTAGATTGTTTTGAATCAGAAAAAGTCCAAAACTTATGAACGATATAAGTAATGATCGGTAGAATGAAGACCACCATGATTACTCTCACGTAGCTATTTAAATCGGAGAACAGTTCACTAATACCCTGAGCTGTGAGCATAGCGCAGAACTGAACCATAAAAAAACGAAATGCATTACCCCAATTGATCTTGTGCCGAAACACCAAAACTGTTTGGGCAAAGTATGAAAAAATGAACGCGATAGTAAAACCACATACATTAGCGTATAGAACGTTGTCTTGAACCAAATGCAAGAACAAGAAAGCAACTAAGATATGAATGGCAGTCGCTAAGCCCCCAGTTAGCCCAAAACGAACAATACGATATTGTAATACACGATTGAGCCAATCAGCCACGTTCATTATCCTGTTTGGATATTTGCGTTTCTTCGCGATCTTTTCCTTGGTATTCGTCACTCTCAATAATATAAGTAGGGCGTCGTTTAGATTCCATGTAGAGTCTACCAACGTACTCTCCGAGCACACCGATACCGATCAATTGCACGCCTCCTAAAAATAGGATCACGGTAATCAACGAGGCGTAGCCCGGAGAATCAATACCAAAAATCAGAGTCTTAATGACGGTTACGCTGAGGTAAAGAAAGGCAAAGCCCGAAATCACACTGCCGACATACAGCCAAATGCGCAACGGCGCCGTGCTAAAGCTAGTAATTCCATCTAACGCGAAGTTCCAAAGCTTCCAACCATTAAAGCTGGTTTCACCAGCTTCACGTGACTCTCGTTTATACTCAACAACTGACGTTTTAAAACCGACCCAAGAGAAAATCCCTTTCATAAAACGCTGATTTTCTGGCAGCAGTTGAATAGCTTGCAGAACTCTTCTGTTGATCAAGCGAAAATCCCCAACGTTTTCAGGGATTTCGACATTCGCTACTGCATTGTGAAATTTATAGAAAAGTTCAGCAGAGAGCTTTTTAGCCCAAGAATCTGTACTACGGTCGACACGCTTGGCAACGACAACATCAAAGCCCTTTTTCCACTCTCTTAAGAAATCGTGAATAAGTTCTGGTGGGTCTTGTAAGTCGGCATCAATAGGTATGATTACTTCACCACGCGCTAAATCTAGCCCAGCGGTTAATGCGGCTTCTTTACCAAAATTACGGGACAAATTGACAGTGCGAACGTGGCTATCTTGCTCTCTCAAAGACTCCATGACTTTCAGTGTCCCGTCTTTGCTTCCATCATTGATCAAAATAACTTCGTAGCTGTAGCCCGTTTCTTGGAGCACAGTGGAAATACGTTGCAAAAAAATGTTCAGAACTTCTTGTTCGTTGTAGCAAGGGCAAACGATGGAAATAGTCGGATTTGAGTGAGACATAAATAACCTATAGAGCCTGTTGTATTGCAGCTATAATTTGTTCATTTGATGGAATATCACCATTGGCATTCATAACAATGTGATGACGTCCATCTAAAGGCGTATAGCGAAACGGAACGGTGATATAAAAAATACCGACCGTAGGAGTAAACGTTGATACAGCAATATTTCGAATGCCGGTGTTTGGAGCTACCACTAATTTCGCTTTGGCAATACGTTCAATTAGTTGGGTTAGTTCTAGGCAAGGCTGTACAGCAAAGTTTTCTTTTCCAGACAAGTGAGAAAGGAAATCTGCTTTTTCAAAATCATTTTTGCCTTCTAGGTAGACATGTTTGTATTGTGGGAGTTCCGAAGTAACTCGCTCCATCAATTGTTTCATTTGATCTTGAGTAAGAATTTTGCGGGTTTGTGAGGCACCGTTGAAGTAAAATATCTCCGGGAGCTCGGTTTCAACGTAAACCTCATCGTGTATTGGGTAGCCAAAATCAAGTGGCATTTTCGGACAATGACCAAGGAGTTTTAGCATATCCAACATACACTCTAGTTCTGGCTGAAAGTCGGAGCGAAAAACGGCGATGTTGTACAAGGTGCCGCGCATGATGGAGTGATAGGGAAACCCAAACTTAAGTTTTGCTTTACTAAAAAATGTCATCCAGTGCGAACGGCTTGTGCCCGCCAGATCAAAGATAATGTCTTGTTCTTCCAGTTGGCGAAAGTCGCTAATCTGCTGCTTTAATGTCATGTCTTTTTTCTGGTGCCGATCTGCCATGATAATAGTGTGGTCAACTAAGTCGGATGGGAGGCCGTACTGATAGTTAGCAACGCCAACAAGGGTGATTTCGGCATTAGGAAAAAAGCGTCGAGCTTCAATCAAAAAAGGGCGAGTGATGACTTGATCGCCAAGCGCAGCGTGGCGGATCACGGCGATTTTTTTTATCTTCTCTGGAGAAAATTCGTTGGCGATATAGGCCTTCGCTTTTTTAGAGGCGTAAGCACCCTTCTCGTACCACAAATGTTTCATGATTGGATTCCACTTAGTTGATTGAATTGTTGAATAACGGTTTGAGGTTGTAACTTTGTTAAGCACTTTTGATGTCCCAGAGGACACTCACGTTTAAAGCAGGGGCGGCACTCTATATCCGTATGTACGACGGCCACACTAGAAGACAATGGTGGTGTATAGTCAGGAGAACTTGAACCATAAACAGCGATAATCTTACAACCGACGGCTGCTGAAACGTGCATGAGACCTGAATCATTACAGATAACGGTGTCGCATGCCGCAAGTAAATCGACAGCTTCAATAAGGCTGGTTTCACCTGCAAGATCATAACAGTGCTGTTGCGCATCCTGAGTTAGCTGGTTACAAATTTTGTCAGTCACTGTTTTGTCTTTTGCTGAGCCAAACAGCCAAACTTGATAACCTTGTTCAATCAGATATTGAGCCGTCTTGGCATAATACTCATCAGGCCATCTTTTTGCCGGACCGAACTCTGCACCAGGACATAAGCCAACGGCGATTTTATTTTTGTCGAGGTTAAACTTGGCAATCGATTGACGTTGTGCAAGTGTGTCGACCTGCAGTTGAGGCTGTGGACAGGTAGTGAGTTGAACCACTTGTTTCATTTCGGCTTTAGAGTAGGCGAGAGCAACGTAGCGCTCTACCATATATTGAAATACTCTTTTATCTGGACGCAGATCGTTAAGCAAACCGAAACGCATCTCCCCTTTCCAACCAATACGCTTCTTAATGCCAGCAAACAAAGGAATTAAGGCGGATTTTGCTGAGTTAGGCAAAATAAGCGCGTGTGTATAATTTTTACTTTGTAGTGATTTACCGAGTTGATAGCGTCCCTTCAAATCAAACTGACCATGACCCAGTGGCATTTCTATGGCGTTATTTACTTCGGGCATACGCTCTAGAATCGGCTTACACCAAGCAGGGGCAAGTACATCAATGGTTGCTTCAGGATGTAAGCGCTTTAATGTGATATAGAGACTTTGTGACATCACCATATCACCCACCCACGAAGGGCCGATTATGAGTATTTTCATGAGGTTCAGTTTAATAAGTGAGTTCTTCTGACCATTCTACATTGTGTTGCACTACTTTGGCAGGGTTACCGACAGCAATGGAGTGCTCTGGAATACTTTTGGTGACCGTAGAGTTAATACCGACTATCGCACCGTTAGCGATCTCAACACCTTTCAAGACGGTAACGTTGTCGGCTAACCAGACTCTGTCGCCAATTGTAATGCTTTTTGCTGGGTTTATACGCTTACCATCAACGGTGATATCGTGACCATCACTAGTCATGATTTTAACGTTTCTTGAGAGCATACAGCGCTCTCCAAGCGTTAAGGTTGTTCCTTTCTCGCGAGCAGAAATAAAACAACCTCCACCGATGACGCAATGCTTACCAATGACGACGGTACAATGAGAGCCATCGAGTTCTATATCTACACCTCTAAGATTAGCGCCTTCCTCGAAAATGAGCGTGTTGTTGTCACCCTTTAAAGTAATATTACAGTCACGAATACGTGTTTTGTTATGAACTTTGATACAAGACTCATCATCAACTCTGACTTTATTGCGGCGTCTGACTTTGAAAGGGACGCTTTGAATACCCATTTTCCCAAATTTCCGGAACAGGTAATCACCTTTGATTTTTCTCCATAAACCAAAGACATCCGTTTTAGGGAAAATAGCAATCCTACGAATTTGAAACTTGTCCTCATGAAAAGCTAACGGTCCAGAGTTTGTGGCGACAGCGTATTGATAACCGGCTTGCTCGGCAACTAGTTTTGCGCTCTGATCGAGATCACCGTATGGGTAGGCAAACGAAGTGAGAGATTTACCAAGAAGTTGCTCAAGGACTTTTTTGTTCTCGACTATCTCGTATTGCTGCTCTTCAGCGTTAAGTGTAGAAAGCATTGGGTGTGTTAACGTATGACCCCCAATCTCGATTCTACCAGAGCTGGCTAACTGCTGCAGTTGCTCGGCGTTCATCAACTCAACACGTTTTTCGGGATTAGAGGTGTTCTCTACATCCCATCGATTAAATGATTCACCAGTAACCGCATAAACTACGGCTTTGAGATCATACTTTTCTAAAAGTGGCAGAAGTAATGTCAAGTTATCGACATAGCCATCGTCAACGGTAATGACAATATAGCGCTTGTTTGGGTTTAGACGTTCGATGGGTTTGAGTTTACTCAGTTCTTCAAATGTTATTGCTTCAAAGCCCATTTTCTTGATGAGTTTAAAGTGCTTTTCAAGCATGTCGACATGAAGATAAGTGCCGTGTACTCCTTTTCCATCGTCACTGTTAATAAAGCGATGATACATGATGATCGGGACATCACGTTTAATCTTTTTGACGTATACGTCTTGATAGATACCTTCAAGCTGGTCGACCACATTAGCAAGCTCGTAGTGGCTTCGAATGGTTTGGGTAACGCTTGTTTGGCACGAAGCACTCGAAAGGCCTTGTTCAACTTGGTCGGCAATGTTAGAAAAGTCGATATCAAGATCTTTTGGTCCAATATCACCAAAGTTAGTGGCCATCGCTTGTGAGACATTCTCTTCAGTAACAATGCCTATGTTGATGGCCTCGCCAATGGCGAGTGTAGGCCTGCCGCACAACAGTGACTCCATTGCCACACGGCCTGCACCTATTACTAAGTCTGATTGATGCAGCAGTGAAGCAACGTCATTGGTGTAGCCAGTAAACTCAACACTCTCGATAAATGGTTCGAAACGCGTTTCCATTTTGGAACCGGTAACGACCTTAATATGGTAGCGTGAAGCATCAAGGCATTCGCTCAATAGTCGGTAACAGAGATCACCTTTGGGACCAGTGAGGCGACCTACAATAGTAATCACAGGCTTTTCATTCGAAGGTAAGTCCTTTGGATGGAACTGGCTAGTTTCAATACCATTCCGAGAGACAACCATTTTATGCGATGGAACTTCGAGGTCTTTACCCAGTTGATTCCGAATCGCCTCACAAACAGGCAGCGCTTTATCGCCCATAGCATGAAACTTCTTACGAGTTTTGTGCGAAGGTTGTCGTCCATGTACTGTAGTCACCATAGGTGTGCCAGTTAACTGACAGGCAATGTGACAGCTCCAACTGGAAGCTCGAGAGTGAGCGTGCACCAACTGAATATTGTGTTTTTTAATTAAGTAGATTAGATAACCAACATGCCAAAAGCGACGAGGGATACTTCGCTTATTAAAGCGTAACTTAAAGAATGCTCCGTCATGAGGTTTAGTGAGTGTATCAGAGACATAAAACACTTTATGCCCTCGGGCGGTCAGTTCATTACCGACTGCAGTGGCATAGACTTCTGCGCCCGTAACTTCAAGCTGTGATAGGGCCATAAGGATGTTCATATGTTAACGCTCTCTTTATACAAAACTAATACTACTAATATTCACCAACATAACTAAACACTATTTAGATGATTTTACCGCTTCAACGTGGTCGATAAATCGGCCTAAATGCCGGATTAGTCGATGCGTTTCTTTCTGTATTTTACATAATAGTGAGGTAGATAAATAATGAAGAACTATAGACTTGCCTCTTCTAGAATTCTCTATATTTAAAAAATCAGGTATTTCTACTGGATGCTTAAAACAGGAACGATGCTCCAATCCGACCACTAAGTGATGATTACCTAATGTTCGTTTAACGACATATGGGAATGTATAGAAGCGAGGCTGAATTCCTTGACGACATATGTATTCAATGTAGGAGGCCTCAGGTGCGCTTATGCCACCTTTATTGACTGTACTGAACTGAACAAAGTACTTTTCAAACTCGTTAACAGCGGAACAGATAACGTTCATGTTTTTTGGTTTTGCGACAACGAAAAGATCAGACGCTAGAGGTGTATATATATTTTTTGTGCCTTGTAGGTGACAATGAGCACCATTGGAAAAATGAATGGAAGTCTTCGAGTCAAAAGTACATTCATTATTGAATTGAGCCAAATCTAATACTGTAAGCGGCATTATGTCTGGGCGAAGTGTCACGACCCAATCATAGGTTGTGGTTACTTCTTCTTGATGTTCTAAACGAAGTAAGTTCACTTTCTCTTGTGAATAGAGCATGGCTTTAATTGCTCGCAACGTCATAGATTTATCGGGATGAAATAACCCTTCATGCTCTATCTTGTCGTTATCTTCGATTAGGATCTTTTTAGGCTTATAAAGACTCTCGACTTCTTCTATGGAGGTTTTTTTGACGTTATCAGGGCTTCCTTGGTGCCATGTTGGATCAGAGTGCTCTTCCGTGCTCCATGTATGGATGAATAAATCACAATCATACTGAGTTAGGATGTTCTTCTCTAAAAAAGGATACGTATCTCTAAAGCTTCTTACGTGTCCAAACAATTGTATAGCAACTTTCAAATCATTAGCCTTAGTAATTGTCATCTATAGATGACCGTGAAGGTGTCGGTATCAAACTGATGGTATAGCCTTCCTAAAATGCACAAACCGTAACCAAAAAGTGCATTTTTAGCTAAACTTCCGCACTTGTTTTCTATTAAATATATGCATTCGGAATTTGCAATAACCTTGGTAAAGTTCTCTTGAAAGCTTGATGTAGTTGGGCGCTTTTTGTTCTTCACCCAACTGAATTGTTGTTCCAAATTCATTTGTATCAACGACTACAGCAGGCTTATAGATGAACGAAGCGACTTGGTGTATGTATGCGGCACCGATGTAGTTATCAACAGGCATACACCAACGAGTAGAACCACTGAGCAATTTTTTTGCAGCTGATGGCGTTAGTGCATAGCTTCGTGTTCCGCCAGAGTTGTCAGTCATAAATCCAATGGATGAATGTGGTTCACCTTTAATCGGAGTGACTTTGCACCCCTTAATTTCACTCTCTAAACGGAGGAAGTCAAACTCCTTCAGGCAATTTCGGATGCTTGGAAATTGCTCCGCAAAGTTTGAACGAATGAAAGCATCATCTTCGATAACAAGCACTGGTGCATTATTCTCTACGCACTTCTGCCAAATCAAATAGTGACTGGCAAAACAACCAAGTTCACCAGAGGACGGCTTCTTACCACTAATTAGCCACTTTCTTTTTAGGTAGTTATAGTCCGCCCAGAGTACATGCTCTCCTTGCGAGCCGTCGACAGCATCAAAAAATTCAAAGTCTACACCAAGTTGTTCGAGTTGAGACGAAATTCGTTTGCGTCTGTCGAGACTTCTTAAAAGGCTAATTACATAAATCTTCAAATAAGTTACCTAAAGATGATTTTGAAGCTATTGAATACAGCAGTTTGTCTATTTTCAGGAGCTTACATGCTTTTTGAAAAATACTTGAATACTCTGCTATCTATAGAATCATGGATTAGGCGATATACTCACAAAACCCATATGGTATTTAGCCATTTACTATTGATAGGTACTCAGCGACGCCCTCTGCAACTGTCTTAAACTCAACATCACAACCAGCAGCTCGTAAATTAGTTAAATCGGCCTCTGTAAACTCCTGATACGCACCTTTCAAATGTTCTGGGAACGGAATATTCTCAATTTCCCCTTTACCGTGGTGCTTAATGGCTGCTTCAGCGATAGCCTCAAAAGTCTCAGCTTTGCCTGTGCCGCAGTTAAAAATGCCTGAAACGCCATTTTCCATGAACCACAAATTTACTTTAGCTACATCACCAACATAAATGAAGTCACGCTTAAACTGGGCGCTGCCTTCAAACAATTTCGGATTCTCACCAGCATTCATTTGATTATTCAAGTGGAATGCCACAGAAGCCATACTACCTTTGTGCTGCTCACGCGGGCCATATACATTAAAGTAACGGAATCCAGTAATTTGCGACAGCGTCTCACCGTGCGCTTCCGCATCTGCAGTTAGGCGACGTACATAGTTATCAAATTGCTGTTTAGAGTAACCATAAACGTTCAAAGCACCTTCGTATTGACGCTCTTCTTTAAAGACAGTCGTTTCACCATATGTTGCAGCTGAAGAGGCATACAGAAAAGGTATTTCACGCTCTAGACAGTAATGAAGTAACTCTTTTGAGTACTCATAGTTGTTAAGCATGACATATTTGCCATCCCATTCAGTCGTAGCAGAACATGCTCCTTCATGAAACACTGCTTCAATAGGACCAAAGTCATCGCCAGCCATAACTTGGGTGAGGAAGTCATCACGATCCATATAATCGGTAATGTCCAAGTCCACTAAGTTTTTGAACTTACGTCCATTCTTAAGGTTGTCGACAACCAAGATATCATTTAAGCCTGCTTCGTTAAGCGCTTTAATAATGTTGCTGCCAATCATGCCAGCGCCGCCAGTTACAATGATCATAAAACTGTTCCAAATTGAATGGGATAATTAGTTCGAGTATATAAGATTTCCCAATAGCTTCAAAGTGAGAGAACTCAGTTACCGTTTTGGGCACTTCGTGATAATTTGCTCAAAAACTGACAATTGTCAGAAACTTGTCAAAAAAAAACAATTTACAAAGCTTTGTACTTTCTACTAACATTGCAAGTCAGTGTGTTCAACTGAGTGCACTGAATTATCGATAATTTAGTAAAGGGAAATAACCATGAAAAAAATCGCATTAGTAATGGCGATTGCGGCAGGCTTGGCTAACCCAGCTTTCGCAGAAGCTGAAGCAGGCGCAGCTGGCGCTGGCGCAAGTGGCGCAGCAGCGGGTGCAGCAACAACTGGTGCTATCGCAGTAGGTGCAGCAGCAGCAGTGGCAGTAGTAGCAGTAGCGTCTTCTGACGATTCAACTGCAACAACTACTACAGTAACTGCATCTAACTAATTTTAGTTAGTCAGTTTGAGCTCCTCTTACATGTTGTATCGTAAGGGGGCTTTTTGTTTTTGGTTCCGTAAACCAGGAATTAAGGATTCAGGGTTTTAAACTCTGCGAAGTGCCAAGGATGTCCCAATTGAATTTTAAGTCGTATCTACTTGCCTTCTCGCTACTGTTTTTAACAGCGTGCTCCCAACGCTTTCAAGATGTCAACGCCACTATGTCTGAGGCGTTATTTGGTGCCGACGATATTGCACTGACGCCCGAAAAAATCAAACAACTACCATACGCAAGTGCTTACGTTCGTATTAACGAAGGCCCTCAAATATTCGTTGTATTGGCTTTTGCCGAAGCGAATACTAAAACAGGTGTGATTCAATATAAATGGATGTCATCTGACCGAGCAATGATCATTACCGAAAATGGTCGGATCGTAAAAACGATAGGTTTGTTTGGGGATAATCTCAAAGGCATTCAAAGAGAACAACAAACGTCTAGTTCGTGGAAAGTCACCTATGATTGGATGCCAAATTATCGCTACGATTATCATGGGCTGGCCACTGAAGTCTTAGCGGGCAAAGAGAATATCTCTACGGTTATCGGCTCATATCAAACAGAAAGATATACCGAATCGGTGGTTTTTGATGCTATTGATGAAGAGTTAATCAATACGTATTGGAAAGATACGGCGACTGGAAAAATTATTAAGTCGATAGAGCAGATTGGCCCAGAGATGAGCACCATTGAGCTAACGTTGCTGAAGCAGCCGACGATTTAAAAAATTATGAGACCGGGTCATACACGGTTACAGACAAGAAAAGTCGTCATCCTCGTAAAAACGAGTATCTCCCAAAGCGCGTGACTCGCTGCATGAGATTCCCTTTTTCAAGGGAATGACGAAAGAAAAGAAACAGAGCCACGAGCAATCACAAATAAAAATAGTCGTCATCCTCGTAAAAACGAGTATCTCCCAAAGCGTGACTCGCTGCATGAGATTCCCTTTTTCAAGGGAATGACGAAAGAAAAGAAACAGAGCCACGAGCAATCACAAATAAAAATAGTCGTCATCCTCGTAAAAACGAGTATCTCCCAAAGCGTGTGACTCGCTGTATGAGATTCCCTTCTTCAAGGGAATGACGAAAGAAAAGAAACAGAGCCACGAGCAATAACAAATAAAAATAGTCGTCATCCTCGTAAAAACGAGTATCTCCCAAAGCGCGTGACTCGCTGCATGAGATTCCCTTTTTCAAGGGAATGACGAAAGAAAAGAAACAGAGCTACGAGCAATCACAAATAAAAATAGTCGTCATCCTCGTGAAAACGAGGATCTCCCAAAGCGCATGACTCGCTGCAAGAGGCCTCAACTTCCAAGATGGCGAATTAACACCTAAGAAAAGGACACCCTATGCTACAGGGACGCATAAAACAATTATTACTAGCGACACTACTCTGCGCACCTATTTTGTCTATCGCTGCAGAACTCTCAGTACTGTTACCCAATCAAGGTGTTCGTCTAGACTATCCACAGTCAGTGCGTCTTGAAACTATACTTCGGGATGTCCAGAAACAAGCTCAAGCAAAACAAGTTCGTTTAGAACCAATCCAAGCTCAACTATTTGATTCTAAGAAACAAGTAATCGTTGATGAAATGAAGCAACAGGTATTGAGTCAACTGTCAGACCTTGCTCAAATAAAACCAGAACTTGATACACAATCAATCTCAGAGCAAATCAACGCATCAAAGTTTCATTATCGTGAATTTACTTCTCTTGATTATGATGTTGTTCAATCCCAACGAAAAGGTAATCCTCTTTTAACTGGAAGCTACCAACTCAATATCGCTCCACGAATTAACAACATCTACTTTCTCGGTGCTGTTAAAAAGGCTGAAGAAGTCAAACTACATGCCCAGTGGTTCTTAGCTGACTACTTCGACATGCTTGGAAACATAAAATCCGAAGCAGCATACGACGGTACAGCAACCATCATTCAGCCTGATGGAAAAGTAATGGAAGCTCAATACGGAGCTTGGAACTTTAAACCTCACTTTATTGCTCCTGGTGCCATTATCTATATCCCGATTAAGTCTCTGCCTTCTGAGCTGGAAACTCTCAACCAAGACATCGTTCAACTGCTGCGTCACAAGGTAATCAATAATGAACAATAATAAAATGAAACCTTCCCTTGTTGCAGTGGCGATTGCCTCAAGTTTTAGTGCTACCGTTTGGGCGGATGCGTTTGAGCCAGCAACGTTAAAACCTTCTCAATCCGATTTTGGCGGCGTAGGTCTGATGCAAATGCCAACAGGCCGCATGGCTGCCGAAGGTGAGTTTAGTATTAATGGTGACTGGAGCGACCAATACCATAAATACAATATCAGCCTGCAAGTGATGCCTTGGCTTGAAACTACGATTCGTTACACCATGGTGCAAGACCTCCTCTATAGTGACGACCCGGGATTTAGTGGAGATACCAAATACACCGACAAAGGTATCGATCTTAAATTCCGCTTGTGGCAAGAAGGAAAGTATCTTCCAGAAACCTCTGTAGGTTTGCGCGATTTTGGTGGTACTGGCCTATTTGATGGTGAATTTATCGCGGCAACTAAACGCTATGAAAACTTCGACTTCACCTTGGGTATGGGATGGGGGTATTTAGGCACCCGAAATAATATTTCAAACCCATTCTGTAAAATCAGCGATGGATACTGCACTCGTCCTTCAGATTATAAAGGCAGCGGCGGTATGGTTGATTACGAACGCTGGTTTAAAGGCCCCGCTGCGTTATTTGGCGGTGTCGAGTATCAAACCCCATGGCAACCACTGCGCTTCAAAGTTGAATATGACTCCAACGATTACTCCGGAGATTTCCCCGTTTATCGCGGTGGTGTCGATATGACGCCTGCTACACCATGGAACTTCGGTGCTTTATATCGATTAGGTAACTGGGGTGATGCCCGAGTGAGTTATCAACGGGGTAATTCAGTAGCGCTAGGCCTGACTTTGCGTACTAACTTTAATGAGATGAAAGCGCATTGGCTAGATGAGCCTAAGCCAGAGCCAAGACCAACGGCCTATGCTAGTAATGAGCAGCAAGTAGACTGGGATACCGTGATTGGTGAGCTGAAAACGAATGCTGGTTATGACAATGTCATGATTGAGCAGTCGGGAGCTACAGTCACGATCATTGGTGAACAAACCAAATACCGAGATAGACAAGAGGCGCAGCAGAGAGCCGCTGGCGTGCTCGCAAACCACCTTCCAAAGTCGATTGATACTTACAAGATCGTAGAAACTAAACAGCATCTACCGTTAACCACTGCGACGGTAAATGCCAACGACTTTAAGCGCATTGCTGTCGAGCAGCCACTTGACCAAAGTGAAACAGATGCGATTGCCATGAGTGGTGTTTCTAAGCCAGTGAACAGCACCGTCGTACGTGATGACTTTGACCGTTGGGATTACTCAATATCTCCGACGCTGGCACAATCTATAGGATCGGCAGAAAGCTTCTATCTGTATGAAATTGGCCTAGATGCGGGTGCAGAGCTATGGGCAACTCGAAACCTTAACTTATCGGGTACGGTTCATCTTAATATTGTCGATAACTATGACAAGTTTAACTATATCGTACCGCCAGATGGTACTGATGTGCCTAGGGTTCGAACTTTGTTCCGCGCCTATGTATCAGATAACACATTATGGGTAAAAAACCTGCAAGCGACTTGGTTCCAAGAATTTGGCAATGGGTTTTATGGTCAGGTTTATGGTGGTTATCTAGAAACCATGTTTGCGGGTGCAGGTGGTGAGTTATTGTACCGACCGATGAATAAGAATTGGGCCATAGGCGCTGACATCAATCTAGTGTCTCAGCGAGACCCTTCAAGCCCTTTTGGGGTTTTTACTGAAGAGCAGCAAAACATCCCAGAATATGGCCGCCCATTCAAAGTCATTACTAAAGGCACAACTGGGTTCTTGACGGGGTACTACATGCCACAGTGGTCATTTATCGATAATACTTTGCTTAAGGTTGGTGTTGGTCAGTTCTTAGCGGGTGATATCGGTACTCGTGTGGACTTCTCTAAACAATTTAAGAGTGGTGTGATTGCCGGAGCTTACGCGAGTTTCTCTAACTTAAGTTCTGAAGAGTTCGGTGAGGGCAGCTTTACTAAAGGATTCTATGTCTCTATCCCATTCGACATTATGACGGTGAAGCCAAGCAATAATCGAGCAAACTTCAACTGGCAGCCAATTACTCGAGACGGAGGCCAAATGTTAGGGCGCAAGTACGAGTTGTTTAGTGTGACAGATTCAAGATCACCTTGGCTGCAAAGACCTAATCAGGTTGATACGCCATAACCAAATGTCGAGCCACTTGAATATACCGATAGGAGTAACTAGGGATCTGGTTGCTCCTATTGATACTTTTCAATTAAGAGTTGTTGCACAATATGTCCTTGTTCTGGTTGTTTACTCAGATAGCTATTAACAAATCACGTACTGCACTTTTATCCCTCCAATATTAGTTAGTCTCTTTTGTTACTAGACTGATTTCTAAATAAATCCATTGCTAAAAGATATGATTAGTGTGATTTAAATCACTAATATGTAAAAAAGTATCCAAATTACGGAATCAACGTCATGTTTTTTATGTGTAACTATTCACCCGCGAG
>NZ_JPJA01000096.1:0-88570 GCF_000733315.1 Vibrio sp. ER1A | reverse complement strand
CGCGGGTGAATAGTTACATATAAGGGTCTCCTAGACATTATGTTTTTAAATAAACAACGCTTTTCTGAAGTGATTGAAAGAACACCGTTAGTTTCAATTGATTTAGTAATTGAAGACGAAAATGAACAAGTTTTACTTGGAGAGCGTTTAAATCGTCCTGCCCAAGGTTTTTGGTTTGTGCCTGGGGGACGTATTCTTAAAGATGAAAAGCTTGAAGAGGCCTTCGCTCGTTTAACTCTAGAAGAGCTTGGGCAGGAATTTAAGCTTTCGAAAGCAAAATTGCTGGGGCCTTATACTCACCTTTATAATGATAATGTTTTTGGCAACGAGTTTACGACTCATTATGTAGCTATTGCTTACAAGCTTGTTGTTAATCGTTCCGAATTGAAATTACCTATTGATATTCAACATGCTCGTTATTTTTGGTGTAGTCCAGATGAACTATTGACCAGTGATAAAGTGCATATTCATACAAAATGGTATTTTCAAAAGACTAAAGATCACCACCCAAATAAAACAACGAGTTGATTATGCTTACACCTGTAATTATGGCCGGCGGCTCTGGCAGCCGATTATGGCCGCTTTCTCGCTCAAAGTACCCTAAACAGTTTTTAGCTGTAACCAGTGAGCAAACCATGCTTCAACAAACTTTAAGCCGAGTGGTTGGTTTAGAGCATAATGCACCCTTTATAATTTGTAATGAAGAGCATCGGTTTTTGGTTGCTGAGCAACTTCGTCGTATTGATAGTATTCATAGTGGAATATTATTAGAACCAGTAGGGCGCAACACTGCTCCCGCAATCGCTTTAGCTGCAAAGTTTGCTTTATCTAACTCTCAAACCTCTGGTGAAGAGACTCTAATGTTAGTTCTTGCAGCTGATCATGTGATTAAAGATACTCAATCTTTCCATCAAGCTGTACAGGCTGCAGTTCCATATGCACAACGTGGTGATATGGTTACTTTCGGCATCAAAGCAAGCTCACCTGAAACAGGTTATGGATACATTAAAACTGGCCATACAGTGACCGTTGGGAATGAAAACCGAGGATTTAGTGTTGATAGTTTCGTCGAAAAGCCAGATATTGAAACGGCAAAGAAGTATCTAAAAGATGGTCGCTATATGTGGAATAGTGGTATGTTTTTATTTAAAGCGTCGACCTTCCTTAAAGAGTTAGCAAAGTTTCGACCAGATATTTTGAAAGCATGTGAAAATGCGTACGATAGTCACTTTGATGATTTAGATTTTATTCGTATGTCGTCTGAGCTCTTCTCGAAAATACCTGACGAGTCAATAGATTTTGCAGTAATGGAAAAAACTGAAAAAGCGGTTGTCGTTCCTATGGATGCCAAGTGGAGTGATGTTGGTTCTTGGTCTGCACTTTGGGATGTGAACAAAAAAGATGAGCTTGGGAATGCAACTCGTGGTGATGTATTAACTGAGAAAACTCAGAATAGTTATATTTATTCACAAGATAAACTCGTTGCTACCGTAGGTGTTGAAAATTTGATTGTTGTTGAGACAAAGGATGCTGTTCTAGTGGCTGATAAAGATAAGGTTCAGGACGTAAAGTCAATCGTAAACCAACTGAAGCAGCAAAACCGAGTGGAATGTCAACAACATCAAGAGATATATCGTCCATGGGGCTCTCATGAGACGGTATCAGAAGGTGAGCGTTACCTCGTTAAGCAGGTATCAGTTAAACCAAAAGAGAAAACAGCTCTTCAAATGCACCACCATAGAGCAGAGCATTGGGTTGTTGTGTCGGGTACGGCTAAAGTAATCAAAGGCAACGAATCCTTCCTTTTAACTGAAAATCAATCAACCTATATTCCTATAGGAACTCCTCACGCTGTTGAAAACCCAGGACAGGTTCCTTTAGAGCTTATTGAGGTTCGCTCAGGAGCATACTTAGAAGAGGATGATATTGTCCGCTTCGATGAATTAGCATCTAAGTTTGATGGCGACTACTAACAGCCTACTGAGATAAAAATTATGGTAACAAAACTAATCAGTAATGAAGTACTTCATGCCTCAGGAGTTCAATTTGGAACGAGTGGTGCGAGAGGGCTTGCTAGTCAGTTTACCTCGGATGTTTGCGCAGCTTTTACACATGCATTCATAGCGTCGATACGCAGGGGGTTTATTTTTAATAAGGTTGCAGTGGCAATTGATAATCGCCCTAGCAGTCCAGCAATGGCGCAAGCAGTCATTCAAGCACTGACTGATGCAGGTGTAGGCGTAGTTTATTATGGTGTAGTGCCTACACCTGCGCTCGCATTTTCAGCAATGCAAGACAATATGCCTTGTATAATGGTGACTGGGTCGCATATTCCATTCGACCGTAATGGTATTAAGTTTTACCGTCCTGATGGTGAAATTTCAAAAGAAGATGAGGAAGCAATACTAACAGAGGAAGTGAGCTTTAATGCTATTAATGAGCAACTTCCTGAACTAGAGGTCAGCTTTCAAGCTACTGAACGCTATCAAGCTCGCTATACCGACTTGTTTGATACAGATTTCTTGAAAGAAAAACGAATCGGTATCTATGAGCACTCAAGCGCTGGGAGAGATATTTACCAAAGGCTCTTCGAATCCCTTGGAGCTGAAGTTGTTTCCTTAGGGCGTACTGATGAGTTTGTTCCGATTGATACAGAAGCAGTTGCTGAATCTGATAAAGAAAAGGCACGAACTTGGTCGAAAAAATATAAATTAGATTTTATTTTTTCGACAGATGGAGATGGTGATCGTCCTTTAGTCGCAGATGAAGATGGTGAATGGCTACGCGGAGATATTCTTGGTCTACTTTGTTCAAAAGCACTAAAAGTGGAAGCTCTTTCAGTTCCAGTTAGTTGTAATACTATCATCGCTAAATCTTCGGAGTTCAAAGCTGTTTCGCTTACCCAAATTGGATCTCCGTATGTGATTGCAGAGTTTGAAAACTTAGCTAGAAAATACAAAACTACTGCTGGCTTTGAGGCTAATGGTGGGTACCTGCTTGGAAGTAATATTGAAGTCAATGATAAAGTACTAAAGGCTTTACCAACTCGTGATGCAGTTCTACCTATATTAATGTTGCTTTCGCTTGTTAAGCAAAAAAATACAACTATTAAAGAGTTAGTAGCAGCTTTACCTAAAAGGTATACACACAGTGACCGGATTCAGAATTTTGCTACAGAGAAAAGCCTAGCAATCATAGCGCGGGGTACGGATGATCCTGAAGAGTTGCTTGCAAGCCTTAATTTGACTGATGTTAATGTAGCGAATGTTAATTATACGGACGGCTTGCGTATAGCCCTTTCGGATTCAACCATTGTTCATTTTAGGCCATCAGGCAATGCACCAGAGCTTCGCTGTTATGCCGAAGCTAGTGATTTCGAAACAGCGAAGGCATTAGTAGACAATACTCTTTCCGCTTTTGTTCAGATTTGAGAATCAGGAAAATAATATGTTCATGTGTTGGCAAATTAAATAAAGATCGTACATGAATCTTTTGTTAGGCTAGATAGTTGTTTAAACTTGCTGAAGAGTAAATTTAAAAACAAAAGAACGGTGTGTGATGGCCAGAGAACCTCTTGAAGGCTTTAGAGAGCCTTTATTATTGGTGGGATATTTATCATTTTGCTGTGTAAATATCTCCTAATTTGTTAGGAAAATAAAATGAAGTACTTAGTAACAGGTGCGGCAGGATTTATTGGTGCTGCTGTTTCCCAAAGATTGTGTAGGATGGGACATACAGTTATTGGTATTGACAATCTGAACACATATTATGATGTCAGTTTGAAATTGGAAAGGTTACAATTTCTAAAAGAACATCAGGCTTTTACTTTTCGCACGCTCGACCTGTTTGAGAAAATGGCAGTTGCATCTTTATTTCAAGTCGAGCAATTTGATAGAGTTATTCACCTTGGAGCGCAAGCTGGTGTGCGTTTTTCGCTAGAGAACCCCCATACTTACGCAGATGCAAATCTGGCAGGGCATATTAACATACTGGAAGGGTGTCGTCACAATAATATTAAACACTTAGTATATGCATCAAGTAGTTCTGTCTACGGAATGAATAAAGATCAGCCTTTTAAAGAGTCACACGCAGTAGATCATCCAGTGTCTTTATATGCAGCAACTAAAAGAGCCAATGAGCTATTGTCTCATACGTATTCCCATCTTTACGATGTCCCAACTACCGGGCTGCGATTTTTTACCGTTTATGGCCCTTGGGGCCGACCAGATATGGCGCCGTTCAAATTTACAAAAGCTATTGCTGAAGGCAAGGCGATCGATGTTTACAATCATGGAGATATGTTCCGTGATTTTACTTATATCGACGATATTGTGGAGGGAGTTGTTCGAGTTCAGGATGTTATTCCGACTAGAGACAAAGCGAAACGCGACACACCTAATAACAGTGATGCCCCGTACTCAGTTTACAATATAGGTAATGGTTCTCCAGTCAGATTGATGGACTTTATCAATGCTATAGAGGAAGCACTAGGTATTGAGGCTAAGAAGAATTTTATGCCAATGCAACCTGGTGATGTCCCTTCTACATGGGCTTCCACAGGAGAGTTATATAAAGCAACGGGTTACAAGCCTAGCATTGACGTGAAAACGGGAGTGAACAACTTCGTCGCTTGGTATAAAGACTACTATAAGGTTTAGATATATTATGAAAACTGCCATAGCTGGCATAGGTTATGTTTGGCTCTGTCAATGTGACGCTGCCTCCTTGACATAGTAAAATGGTAGTTTTTCTATGAGTTCTTAGAAAGTCTAAAAGCATAATAATAAGCAAACACTGTACTGCTTGTGCATACAGAAATTGAAGTATTCAGAATTAAAAAGCTCATAACTTTGCCGCAACTCTTAATAAGGGTATTTATTTTCCAAGTCGCTGGTTATTTCATCACTGTTAAGAAAAATATAGGGTATCCATATATTGGACATGTGGATTTGAATCCGGTCGAGCCGATATGGTGCAATCGATTTAAGAGTTTGAGCTTACTTCTATTTCACTCGGTGGCTTGTCAGCAAGATATTGGAAAAGGTGAGGTTGACTCATTACTTAGCGAGGGTCTTGCAGTCTTTTTAGGTCATGCGCACCAAGCTCAGGCTTGCTTTGGTCTTAAATTCTCTTTGTTGGATTATTTGCTTCAGTCGAAACATTAGGTCGAGTGGTTCGACCTAGCGTAGTTACATTGCGCCAAACCAAAGTACGTTGAGTGGGTAAGTATGAACTCCAAGGAATGGTTAGCGTACTTCGAAAGCTTTGGAAGAAAGTTTTGCTTTGCAGTGAGCTTGACCAAAGAGCTGGAAAGTTACACACTGCGTACAATCAGGGCCTAGGATAGGGTAAAAAAGTTAATGCTGGTGCTCTGAGGTCAAGGAGGGGCATAAATGCCGGGATTCTTCGCCTTTGAATTACATTTCAGTGGCCTTAACCACTTGCTCCTTTCCCAACCTCGTCCTCACAAATCGCGTAATTCTCCACACATAAGCCAAACTCAACGCATATCCAACAAAACAAGCAATAAAGCTATAGAACATGATTGGTTCTGAAATCTGCTTAACTTCGCCGTATATACCAAAACCAGTTAGCAAAGAAGCTAGTAAACATATAGCAACAAGCGTTTGTCTTGAGCTTAATCCTAAACGTTGGAATATATGATGAAGATGTTCACGGTCCGGCTTAAATGGCGAGTCACCGCGTCGAATCCGGCGGATCATAATTGCGGTCATATCCATAAGTGGTAATGCGATTAGCCATAGAGCAGTTACAGGCCTCATTAATGGCTCATTGGAGTCTTGGCTTGCACTAAGCAATAACCAAATTACCGTAAATCCGATCATCATACTGCCAGCATCGCCCATAAATACTTTACGTTGGCGGCCCAGCAAGCCAAGATTCATAGCGATATACGGGATAGCAGCGGTAACAAATACTAAGCACAGTAAAGTGAGAGCTGAGTGTCCTTCACTATAAAGTAACCAACCTAAAGCACCGAAGGTGACAATAGAAAGCCCACCTAATAAGCCATCAATGCCATCTACCATATTAAATGCATTAATAGCACCGATTACTGCTAGAATTGTAATTAATACGGCTAACCCACCTAAGTCCACATGTCCTAAGCCAAACATATCTCCTAACGTATTGAGCTCTAAATCTGCAAAATACATCATGGCAAGCGAAAGTAACGCTTGGACAATCATCCTGCTTTTAAAGCTGATGTCATATTTATCGTCTAATGCACCGAGTAAGGTGAGCAAAGAAATTGAAGTGAGAAATAGGCCTGTATCGTTTAAGTCGTTCTCAAAGATGCTCAGTGTGAGAACAACGGTAATACAGATAGAAATGCCTCCAACCAAAGGGACTGCACCGGAATGAAGCTTGCGAGCATTAGGTTTGTCGACTAAACCGATATGTTTTGCGATTCGTCGGTTCACAAATAGTGTACAGAACGACACGATGAACACGAAAGCCAATAAGTACAACATGAAAAGCCACTGACGTATTAGGTTGAAAGATGAGATTTATTAATCTTGTTATTGTGCCTAATTCTACAGTAAATCTGTCTGTCTATAAAGCCAACAAAATCTGATGTAACTCTCTTTTTTGTGTAATTGGTTTCACATAGATGATTATGACAACCAACGACTCTTAAGAGTACAAGACAGTGCAGCTTAGTAAGCATCATTGAATAGGCTCGAATGTCTTTTTGCCACGTTGTTCTTTTCTAAGCAAACGTATGTAGGCGCTAATACGCCAGATTTTACTGAGCAATACATAGTAGATACTAAAGCATACAAGAAACAGATAGAACATGGTTGGCTCTGAGATGTTTTTAAGTTCTCCGTAGAGTCCAAAAAGTGCATACCCTGTGGCAATAAAACAAATAATCAGAAGTGTTTGCTTACGATTAAATCCGATACGTTGGGAAATATGGTGCAAATGTTCTCGGTCTGGCGTCATGGGAGAGACACCACGCTTAATGCGTCTAGCCATAATCGCAACCATATCCATCAATGGGACGGCAATGAGCCAAAGTACAGTGACTGGCCTGACGGTTTCATAGGCTGTCCATTGATACCAAAACATCGGGTCTGTTGTACTAGAGCTAGGTTGACTGATCGTAAAAAGTAACCAAACTACGACAAACCCAATTACCATGCTGCCAGCATCGCCCATAAATACTTTTCGAGCTTCTCCTAACCATCCGAGGTTCATGGCAATATAAGGAATCAGTGCTGCAATAATGACAGCGCAAAACAAAGCGTGTTGTGGACTGTTGTAGAGAGTAAATAAAATACCTAGGCTCGCAAAAGTGATACAAGCTAAACAGCCAAGCAAACCATCTATCCCATCAACCATGTTAAATGCATTAATGGCACCAATGACAGCAACAATGGTAATGGGTGTTGCCAACCACCCTAGTTCGGTGTAACCAAATCCAAACGCGTTGCCAAAGCTAACGAGTTTAATGTCAGTCGCGAAGACGACCAGCGTAGTGAGACTAGCTTGCACAGCTAGGCGTAGTTTGCAGGATAAATCATACTTGTCGTCAATAATGCCCATTATCAGTAGGATTGACATGGACGCAGTCAGGATGGATGCATAAGGTAGGCTGTTTGATGAAGTGAGCAAATAGCTCAAAATTGCGAGGGTGACAGCAACTCCACCAACAAGCGGCACCTCTCCAGAGTGGCGCTTTCTTGCATTAGGAGCGTCGATTAAGCCGATCTGTTTTGCGATTTTGGTAAAGATGAATAGAAATAATAGTGCTGCTGCACTGACACTAAAAAGTTCCAAAGCCATACTGCCAACATCCATTGTTGTATCTTTTTCTACCTAATTGCAGTTGCTTTTTTAATGAGGTATCTAATGTGTTTTAGAGTGCAATTAGGAAATTGAATAGTAGGAAAACTCTAGGATCAATATGACCTTACCGCAAGTGATGGATGGATCATAGAGTGCTTGCTCAGACAAGCTATACGGAGATATTTCTGATGTTCAAACATAAAAATCATAGAGTTAGTGAAGCCTGCTTTTTTGTAACAGATTTTTCAAAGGTGTGATCTAGATCGCCTTCGGTAAGACTGAGCCTAAAATCCCGTAGTGTTTCACTGAGACTGGTAATAGTTTGGTTTTATGCGAGAGAAGCTAGACTGTAGTGCACTAGGGCATTGACGTGAACTTACAGCTTAATGTAGGTCTAGGTTGATGAAAAAGACTTTGGAGTAGGGATGCAGTTAGCGCGAAATGTCGAAGTGACGCATCATGGTGGTAAAGATACGGTGACTGGTTCTTGCCATGAGTTGACGATCAATGGTGAATCTGTACTGATTGATTGTGGGTTATTTCAGGGGGCGGACGCTCAGAGTCAAACCTTGGAGGTTAATTTTAATTTACGGCATGTACGTGCTCTGATTCTCACTCATGCCCATATCGATCATATTGGCCGGCTACCCTGGTTATTTGCCGCCGGGTTTGGTAAACCTATCTACTGCACTCATGCTACTGCTTATTTAGTGCCGTTAATGCTATCGGATGGCCTCAAGCTACAGTTAGGACTCTCCAAAATTCAGCGGGCACAAATTATAGAGGTGATCAGTAAGCATCTAAAACCGGTAGATTATTCACAATGGATACCAATTAAGTCGGATGATGGTGGTTACTTTACCTATGCGAGATTTAACCCTGCCGGACACATTTTAGGTAGTGCCTACATTGAGCTAAAACTACCAAAGGGCGAAGTCGCGGTCTTCTCTGGAGATCTAGGACCCAATCATACGCCATTACTGCCGGATCCCACTCCCCCGAAACGAGCTGATTACTTATTTTTGGAGTCTACCTACGGCAACAAACGTCATGAATCTATCGAAAGGCGCCATGAAAGGCTATTAGCCATAATTAAACGAAGCTTAGAGGATGGAGGTTCGATTATTGTGCCTGCCTTTAGTGTTGGCCGAACGCAGGAGTTATTATTTGACATTGAGTCACTTCTGCATCACCACAAACTGCAATCGACTATTCCTATCATTGTCGACTCGCCAATGGCAGCTAAAGTCACTAAGGCTTATCGACGTTATCGAAAGTTGTGGTCTAAAGAAGCTAAACAGAAGGTTCGATGTGGTCGCCAACCTTTAAATTTTGCGCAGTGCGTTGTTATTGAAAGCCATCAAGAACACTGTCGAGTGGTGAATCGTTTATCATCGACAGGGGAAGCTGCGATTGTCATCTCGGCATCCGGGATGTGTCAGGGAGGTCGAGTGGTCGATTACTTAAAAGCTTTATTGCCAGATCGTCGAACCGATATAGTGTTCTGTGGATATCAAGCAACAGATACGTTAGGGTGGGAGATTCAAATGCGAAAGAAACAAGTTTGGATTGAGGGCAAGAAGGTCGCAGTTAACGCATTAGTTCACTGTTTGTCAGGCTACTCTGCCCATGCTGATCAAAACGACTTAATCCGTTTTGTCTTAGGTTGTGGCTCCGAGATTAAACAATTGCATTTGATTCATGGTGATTCTGATGCCAAGCAAGAGATTGTGAGAAAATTAATTGGTATGGGCGTATCGACCAAGGCTATGTACTGATACTTGCTCGCCGCCGCATCTTTTGTTCAATCTATTGAAAATGTTCAAGGATTAAAAATAGCGTGCCTAGAAGAAATAGCTTGGCGTAATGGTTGGTTAAGTGATGAGGGGCTACTGAACATCGCCCAATCCATGCTTAAAAATGATTATGGCTGCTACTTACAACGTCTGGTTAAAGAAAAGCAACTTGAGACTTGGCGTAAACATAACAATTACAAGCTTTTACTTGTTTCAAATAGCATCACTCGATACCATTTATCACAGTTAAACGGAATATAGAGAATTTGCGATGAAGATTGCGGTAGCAGGAACAGGCTATGTAGGCCTATCAAATGCGATGTTGCTAGCTCAGAACCATGAAGTGGTAGCGGTAGATATTAACGCAGAAAAAGTTGAGATGCTTTGTAATAGGCAATCACCAATTGTTGATAAAGAAATTGAAGCATTTTTGAAGCGTGATGACTTAAACTTTACGGCTACTCTGGACAAAGAGTTAGCATATTCTGGTGCAGACTATGTGATTGTTTCTACACCGACAGATTATGATCCACAAACCAACTACTTTAATACCAGTTCTGTTGAAGCAGTGATTAAAGATGTGATGGCGATTAACCCTGATGCGGTCATTGTTATCAAGTCTACTGTACCTGTTGGTTACAGTGCACGTGTTCGGGAAGAACTGGGTACCGAGAACGTGTTCTTCTCTCCAGAGTTTTTACGTGAAGGCAGTGCCCTTTATGACAACCTGAATCCGTCTCGCATTATTATCGGTGAGCGTAGCGAACGTGCAAAAGTGTTCGCTGACCTATTGGTGGAAGGGGCTCAAAAAGAGAACATTGATGTATTATTTACTGATTCAACTGAAGCTGAAGCGGTGAAACTGTTCTCAAACACCTATCTTGCAATGCGTGTTGCATACTTCAATGAGTTAGATTCTTATGCTGAAGCGCTTGGATTGGATACTCGCCAAATCATCGAAGGTGTGGCGTTAGATCCACGTATAGGTGGCCACTACTGCAACCCATCTTTTGGTTATGGCGGTTACTGTTTACCAAAAGATACCAAGCAATTGCTTGCTAACTACCAAGAAGTACCAAATAATATCATTGGTGCTATCGTTGATGCTAACCGCACTCGTAAAGACTTCATAGCAGACTCTATCGTTAAGCGTGAGCCGAAGGTAGTTGGTGTGTACCGTCTAATCATGAAATCTGGTTCAGATAACTTCCGTGCATCAAGTATCCAAGGCATTATGAAGCGTCTGAAGGCGAAAGGTATTGAAGTCATTGTTTATGAGCCTGTGCTGAAAGAAGAGCATTTCTTCCACTCTCGCGTGATTCAAGATGTCGATGCGTTTAAGCAAGAAGCTGATTTGATTATCTCGAATCGTATGTTGCCTGAGTTAGCTGATGTAGCAGACAAAGTGTATACGCGCGACTTGTTTGGTAATGACTAATTGTAACTGCTTTGAATAAAAAAACGAGAACCTAGAGTTCTCGTTTTTTTATGTCTGTTATTTACCACTGTTGGGCGTAAAGAAACCCTGTCGTCATCCCTGCGCAGGCAGGGACCTTGCCTCAGCGAGCGCAATTCTGATAAGTACTATGACAGTTATTCAACCGCCTCTTCATCCTCAAAATTTACATCAAGCGGCTCCTGAGAAAGAATCACCCCAGTGTTATCGGCATACACATAATCTTCCGGTAAGAAGGTCACACCGCCAAAGTTAACTGGCACATCTACTTCACCAACATTGGATTGAACTGCACCCACAGGAATAGAAGCAAGGGCTTGGATACCAAGGTTCATGTCTTCCAGTTCATCAACTTCGCGCACGCAGCCGTAAACGATGATGCCTTCCCATTCGTTATCTTCTGCCAGCTGAGCGATCTCTGCATCGATAAGAGCTTTACGCAGTGAACCACCACCATCGATAAGTAGAATTCGACCTACACCATCTTGCTCCAAAATTTCACGGATAACACCGTTGTCTTCAAAACACTTTACCGAAGTGATTTGACCTGCAAATGAGGCTCGGCCACCAAAGTTACTAAACATTGGTTCAACAACGTCTACTTGGTCTAGGTAGATATCACATAGGGCTGAAGTACTGTATTCCATGGCGACTCTTCTTTGCAGTTTACAAAAGGTATAAATCGAGTATATCGGGTGAATAGGTCAATGCAATGACAAGGCTCAATTAAGTCATCAGAGTTTGAGCTATAACCACTCCTGAAAACAGGATATTAGTGACTAATGAACACTTCACCACAATCGGCATCATAGGGGCAATTTGTGCAGGCTGTGTTGCGTGCCAAACCGCTCTACCATGTTTGATGACAACGATAAGACTGATGACAAAAGGCAGGCTGATCCACAACGGTGATTGTTGTAGAACAAGATAAGCCGCAAAGGCGATGACTGCGCATAATAACAGTGTGAAGTGGTAAACCTTAGCGTTGTGCTCACCCAGTCTCACCGCGACAGTACGCTTACCGCAGGCGCTATCATTTTCAATGTCACGCATGTTGTTGACGTTAAGTACGGCAACCGCGAGTAATCCACAGCCGACAGCCGGTAAGAAGAGTAGAGAGTCGATATGACCAGTGTGTAAAAAGTAGGTACCTGAGACACCAAGCAGGCCAAAGAAGATGAATACTGAAATGTCGCCTAGTCCTACGTAGCCGTAGGGCTTATTACCGACGGTATAGGCAATGGCAGCGATGATAGCTAATACGCCGAGTCCGATAAACGCCAAAATGTTTTGCATTGAATCCAGCGCATGAAAGACTAAACCTAGTCCTGCAATCACAGTCAGAATGATACTCAGCACGATGGCTTTCTTCATCTCTTGCTGAGACACTTCGCCTGACTGTATTGCACGCATTGGACCTAAACGGCTGTCGTTGTCGGTGCCTTTGACGGCATCACCGTAATCATTGGCTAGGTTAGAGAGAATCTGCAGCAGGGTCGCGGTAAGCAGAGCAAGTAAAGCGACACTCCAAGACATGTTGCCAGTAGAGAAAGCGAGTGCACTGCCTGTGATAATGGAGACTAAAGCGAGTGGTAGTGTTTTAGGTCTGGCTGCATCGAGCCAAATACGAACAGATTGATTCATAGCCAAGCATTCTAATTTCAGTTCGTTTTAGTATACGGGAAATGTAGCACAAAAAAAGGTGTCACCGCCTTTTTGGAGATGACACCTCATCAAACTTAAGATTGCTTAAATCTACAGAATAAAGCGACTTAAATCTTCGTCTTCTACAAACTCACCAAGCTTCGATCTTACGTAGCCTGAATCAATTGTCAGCTTTGAACCAGGTTTATCTGTTGCATCAAATGAAATCTCATCCATCAAACGCTCCATAACAGTATGTAGACGACGAGCACCGATATTTTCGGTCGTTTCGTTGACTGTCCATGCTGCATCGGCGATTTGTTGAATGCCGTCTTCAGTGAACTCGACATCAACTTCTTCAGTCTTCATTAGAGCAATGTATTGTTCGGTTAGTGATGCTTTTGGCTCGGTTAGGATGCGTTTGAAGTCATCGCTGCTCAGTGCTTCCAGCTCTACGCGAATTGGCAGACGACCTTGCAGCTCAGGGATCAAATCCGATGGCTTGGCTACTTGGAATGCACCAGATGTGATAAACAGGATATGGTCAGTCTTAACCATGCCGTGTTTAGTTGATACTGTGCTGCCTTCTATCAGAGGCAGTAGATCACGCTGTACACCTTCACGAGATACATCAGGGCCTGAGGCTTCGCCACGCTTACAGATTTTGTCGATCTCATCGATAAACACGATACCGTTGTTCTCAACGTTATAGATTGCTTGTTCTTTAAGCTCTTCTTGGTTTACCAGTTTAGCGGCTTCTTCTTCAGTGAGTGCTTTGAAGGCATCTTTAATTTTCAGCTTGCGCTTTTTCTTGGTATCGCCACCTAGGTTTTGGAACATGCTTTGCAGCTGGTTGGTCATTTCTTCCATACCAGGAGGCGCCATGATTTCAACACCCATTTGTGGAGCTGCAGTTTCGATGTCGATCTCTTTGTCGTCTAGCTTACCTTCGCGCAGTTTCTTGCGGAAAATCTGACGAGTGTTAGAAGAGCTCTCATCTTGCTGTTCGTTTTGACCCCAAGCGTCACGAGCTGGTGGAAGTAGGGCATCAAGAATGCGCTCTTCGGCTTGCTCTTCAGCGCGGAAGGTGACTTTTTCCATCGCTTGTTGATGTGTCATCTTAATCGCGACGTCAGTAAGGTCGCGAATGATGGTTTCAACTTCTTTGCCCACATAGCCCACTTCGGTGAACTTAGTTGCTTCTACTTTGATGAACGGTGCGTTAGCAAGCTTAGCTAGACGGCGAGCGATTTCGGTTTTACCGACGCCCGTTGGGCCGATCATTAGAATGTTTTTCGGTGATACTTCTGCACGCAAGCTCTCTTCAAGCTGCATACGACGCCAGCGGTTACGTAGTGCAATCGCCACTGAGCGTTTTGCTTTATCTTGACCGATAATATGGCGGTTTAGTTCGTGAACAATCTCGCGTGGAGTCATCTCAGACATAATTAATTCCTTACAAAAATTCAGACACTATTTTGTTTTTTGGACGTTATTTCGCGTCGCTTTCTAGTTCTTCAACAGTGTGATAATGGTTGGTGAAGACACAGATATCGCCAGCGATTTTTAGGGATTTCTCTGCGATTTCACGTGCATCTAAATCGGTATTTTCAAGTAATGCCGTTGCTGCTGCTTGAGCAAAGTTGCCACCTGAACCAATAGCGATAAGGTCATTTTCTGGCTGAACAACATCGCCGTTACCAGTGATGATCAGTGATGCGGTTTCATCAGCGACGGCCAATAACGCTTCCAGTTTACGCAGCGCACGATCACTACGCCAATCTTTCGCCAGTTCGACTGCGGCCTTAGTTAGGTGGCCTTGGTGCATTTGCAGCTTGCTTTCAAAGCGCTCAAAAAGAGTAAACGCGTCAGCCGTACCGCCAGCGAAGCCTGCCAATACTTGGTTATTATAAAGTCTACGAACCTTGCGAGCGTTCCCTTTCATTACAGTGTTGCCTAGGGATACTTGTCCATCACCAGCGATCACGACTTTGTTATTTCGGCGTACAGATACAATAGTAGTCACGACGTTTGCCTCATATTGGTTTCAATTCGGTTATGAAAGGGATATGTGGACGAAGAAAAGGGATTTCAAGGGGAAGTGGGGTTATCCTGCGGGAGAATTGTTTTTATAGGTTTTGTTATTTCGCTGGTTGTTCACCTACGCATACAGGAATCTTCTAGAGGCTTAGTATGAGTGGGGGAGTAGGCCCCTGCCTTCGCAGGGGAGACGAATAAGTTGGAGTAGTCTTGTACGCGGAATCTAAAGCACTCGTCATTCCTGCGATAGGCAGGAATCTTCTAGAGGCTTGGTATGTGCGGGAAGTAGACCCCTGCCTTCGCAGGGGAGACGAAAATTTGGAGTAGCCTTGTGTTCTAAATCCAGAGCATTCGTCATTCCTGCGAAAGGCAGGAATCTTCTAGAGGCTTGGTACGTGTGGGGAGTAGGCCCCAGCCTTCGCAGGGGAGACGAAAAAGTTGAAGTAGCCTTGTGTGCTGAATCCAAAGCATTCGTCATTCCTGCGAAAGGCAGGAATCTTCTAGAGGCTTGGTATGTGTGGGGAGTAGGCCCCTGCCTTCGCAAGGGAGACGAAAATTTGGAGTAGCCTTGTGTTCTAAATCCAGAGCATTCGTCATTCCTGCGAAAGGCAGGAATCTTATAGAGGTTTGGTACGTGTGGGGAGTAGGCCCCTGCCTTCGCAGGGGAGACGAAAAAGTTGGAGTAGTCTTGTACGCGGAATCTAAAGCACTCGTCATTCCTGCGATAGGCAGGAATCTTCTAGAGGCTTGGTATGTGCGGGAAGTAGACCCCTGCCTTCAGGGGAGACGAAAAAGTTGGAGCAGTCTTATACGCGGAATCTAAAGCACTCGTCATTCCTGCGATAGGCAGGAATCTTCTAGAGGCTTGGTATGTGCGGGAAGTAGACCCCTGCCTTCGCAGGGGAGACGAAAAAGTTGAAGTAGCCTTGTGTGCTGAATCCAAAGCATTCGTCATTCCTGCGATAGGCAGGAATCTTCTAGAGGCTTGGTATGTGCGGGGAGTAGGCCCCAGCCTTCGCAGGGGAGACGAAAATTTGGAGTAGTCTTGTACGCGGAATCTAAAGCACTCGTCATTCCTGCGGAAGGCAGGAATCTTCTAGAGGCTTGGTATGTGCGGGAAGTAGACCCCTGCCTTCGCAGGGGAGACGAATAAGTTGGAGTAGTATTGTACGCGGAATCTAAAGCACTCGTCATTCCTGCGGGAGGTAAGAATCTTATAGAGGTTTGGTACGTGTGAGGAGTAGGCCCCTGCCTTCGCAGGGGAGACGAAAATTTGGAGTAGCCTTGTGTTCTAAATCCACAGCATTCGTCATTCCTGCGAAAGGCAGGAATCTTATAGAGGTTTGGTACGTGTGGGGAGTAGGCCCCTGCCTTCGCAGGGGAGACGAAAATTTGGAGTAGCCTTGTGTTCTAAATCCAGAGCATTCGTCATTCCTGCGAAAGGCAGGAATCTTCTAGAGGCTTGGTATGTGTGGGGAGTAGGCCCCTGCCTTCGCAGGGGAGACGAAAAAGTTGGAGTAGTCTTGTACGCGGAATCTAAAGCACTCGTCATTCCTGCGATAGGCTGGAATCTTCTAGAGGCTTGGTAATGTGGGCAAGTAGCCCCCTGCTTTTACTAGAGGGGGCAGAAAATGTCGCGTTTAGGAGTAAGCTACTGCGAATCCTTCCAAATCGCACACGGCTCTATTTTGGCGCGTTGCAGTTTGTGTTTATCTCGCTCAGCGTCACGTTTGAGTGAGTAAGGGCCTAGAACCACTCGGAACCAACTGCTGCCTTCTTTCTTACGAATCGTACTTGAGAGTCCTTGGAAGGCAATATCAAGCTTACGTGCTTCGGCTTGAGCCATGGTTTTATAGGCGCCACACTGCATGATGTACGGAATCTTCGAAACCACTTGCTCTTTCGCTTTTACTTCAACTTCGCGTTGCGGCAGGGTATCGACATAGTCCCACTTCTCTTCTGGCGGAGGTGGAATTGGCTTAGCCGGTTTAGGCTTTGGTTTGGTGACTGGCTTTGTCGTTGCTGGTGTCGGCTTTGGTGGTTCTGGGTCATTACTTAATGTGTAAAGACCATAGCCAAAAACACCCGCGAGCACGATCGCCAATAGCCCACTGCGCCATGGTTTTTTGCCGGAAGGTTTCTTTTTTGCTGGTCGGCGACTGGTGCCTTTGCCACGCCTTACATAGTCTCGGTTTGCCACGAAGATAGGTTCTAAATTGAATTAAATAACTGACCTCATGGTAAATACCACAAGGTCAAGTTGCAAGTCAGTATCGTGCTAACTATAGGATTCTTGGAGGAGCAGCACTGTCGCGGATCACAAGTTCAGTATCAAGTAACCTCGATCCCGCTCGAACATCGGCGCCTTTCAGTACTTCTAACATCATGTACATGGCTTGGCGGCCAATCTCATAACGAGGTTGTGAGACTGTGGTAAGCGGAGGATCGCAATACTGAGCGAACTGAATGTCATCGAAACCAACTACGGAAAGATCTTGAGGAACTCGCAGTCCCAGTTTCTTCGCTTCTTGCATCGCGCCAATGGCCATGATGTCGTTATGACAGAAAATGGCTGTTGGAGGCTCCGGCAGGGCGAGTAGGCTGCGAATCAAACGCGCACCCGCTTCAAAGGTAAAGTCACCTTTCACCGTGTACGCAGGGTTCATTTGCAGTCCGGCTCTTCGCAACGCTTGCTGGTAACCTTGCTGTCTAAAGCGGCATAAAAATGCGGTGTCAGGTCCTGAAATCTGGGCGATACGCTTATGCCCCAATTGCGACAAATAGTTTACTGCTTCAAAGGCTGAGGTCAGGTTGTCGATATGAACGGTAGGGAGCTCAAGTTCAGGGGCAAACTCACAGGCCATAACGATGGGAGGTAAGTTTTTCTGTTCTGGCTTACTGATATCAAAAGGCAAGTCGGTGCCGAGTAAAAGCATGCCATCCGCTTGCTTAGTGAAGACCAAGTTTACAAACGAGGTTTCACGCTTTTTCGATTGTCCGCTATCTCCTAGTAGAACCAAATACCCATGTTCCATTGCCGCATCTTCGATACCACGAATGATCTCCGAAAAGTACGGGTCACAGATGTCCGGCACTATGGTAACGATAGTCTTGGATTCATTCCTACGTAAGTTACGCGCCAGAGAGTTAGGAGAATAGCCAGCTTCGAGAACGGCATCTTCGACTCGCTTTCGAGTGGATGATGAGACCTTCTCGGGATTCATCAATGCTCTTGATACCGTAGCCGTTGAGACGCCTGCAAGCTGGGCAACATCCTTCATTGTCGCCATAAACGTGAGTCCTCTTATTTTCAGTGTGACTAATTAGACTGCGACTTATTATGTTTTATTATGCAATCTAACGGGTTATAACTTGGTTAAATGTTTCATTTATCTAATAAATAGAGCGAATGAAACGTTTGCTTTAATGATGAACTATTAATAAATATTATTCATTTATCTACGGAAAGTTACGGGCTGATTAACATATTTTGCATTGCAATTGTGAAGCTTATCACAACTAGAGCTAGTTATAGTTTTGAAATTAATCAATTCTTACCGTTTAACTGAGATCTTGTGGCTCGATATCCATCGACCAGCGAACTTTCTTTGCGAGTGGCAGTTGCGCGATGACGGGTTTAGCGCTGGTGACGATTTTCTGCATCAATGGACGCATAGGCACCTGAAGCATCAATTGCCATCTCGCTTTCCCTGCTCGCTTAGCAATGGGCGCTGGTGTTGGACCTAACACCATCGACTGATGATCAAATAATGGATGCGCCTCGAGTGAATGTCTCACTTGACGCAAAAACGCTTCAACGTCATTGCTGTTGTTGGCTTCGGCACGAATCAAAGTGAGGAAGCTAAACGGTGGCAGCATGGCCAATTTGCGCTCTTCAATCACGGTTTCTGCAAAATGACGATAGTCTTTATGCAGTAGTGATTGCAGCAGAGGGTGGTCGGGGTGGTGCGTTTGCAGTAGCACTTCACCGGGTTTACTTGCTCGGCCCGCGCGGCCAGCCACTTGGATGAAGAGCTGTGCCAGCCTTTCTGACGCTCTGAAATCGCTGCTGTATAGCGAGCCGTCGACATCTAATAATGCCACCAAGGTCACGTTCGGGAAGTGGTGACCCTTGGCGAGCATTTGCGTACCAATCAGTATTTGGTATTCATTCTTTTTAATCGCCTCAAGCGCACTCTCAAGGCTGCCTTTACGACGAGTGCTGTCTCTATCAATTCGAATGGTATTAAAATCAGGGAACAGACTTTCAAGCTGTGCTTCAAGCTGCTCGGTACCCACACCAACTGTAACAAGCTGATTGGAACCACAGCTTTCGCACTGATGAATCGTGGGTCGCTGTGAACCACAGTGGTGGCAGCGAATCTCATTACTGGATTGATGGTAGGTGTAGTAGGCGTCGCAGCGACGGCATTCAGCGGTCCATCCGCATTCATGACACATCAACGCTGGGCTGAAACCTCGACGGTTAAGAAACAGCATTACCTGATTGCCCAGTTCTAAGTGGCGACGTATCTCAGCAATAAGGGGAGCGGACAAGCCCGCTTCTAAGTATTGCCCTTTGACATCGATAACCTTGTTGGTCGTTGGCACTGCAAGACCTGCGCGTTGGCTCAAAATCAAATGGTGATACTTACCACTCAGCGCGTTTTGCAGAGTTTCTATCGATGGTGTTGCAGAACCAAGTACAATTGGAATCTGTTCTTTATTGGCACGCATGACGGCTACGTCACGAGCGTGGTAACGCAGGCTATCTTGCTGTTTATATGAAGTGTCGTGTTCTTCATCGACGATAATAATGCCGAGATCAGCAAATGGTGTGAGTAATGCCGAGCGTGTGCCTATAACAATCCCCGCAACTTTATCACGAGCGCTCAACCACGCATTCAACCGTTCGGTATCGTTGAGCCCAGAGTGAATAACTTCAATAGGCACGTTGAAACGCTTTTTAAAGCGGTTAATGGTTTGTGGTGTTAAACCAATCTCTGGCACTAAGACAAGCGCTTGCTGCCCGCGCTCAAGTACTGGTGCGATCATTTGCAGATAAACTTCGGTTTTTCCCGAACCTGTCACCCCTTCTAGCAAGTAGCAGCCGAATTCGGTTTGGCTATTCACTGACGCGATCGCTACAGCTTGTTCAGCATTCAGCCTCAGCTCTGTCGGTGGGTTGGTCATCGTTTCTGGCCAACGTGGAGTAGGGGCTAGCTTCTCATGCGATTCAATCCAGCCTTTCTCAGTCAGTGTTTTTAAGACACTAGAGCTGACTTCATTATCAATGAACGCCTGATGAGCACAAGGGCCAGACTCCAGCATATGCATGACTTTTGCTTGTTGCACAGCTCGTCCAAACCCAGCCATGAGCTGATTCTTGCCTGCTTCTGTAATACGCCACTCAACGGTAGCAGCAAACTCTGCAGGCTTTCCTTTGCGCAATGACGAGGGTAGAGCGTTGTTTAACGTGTCGCCCAATGGGTGTTGATAGTATTGGCTACACCAAGAGATTAGCTCGAACAGTGGCTTTGGCCAGACTGGGCTGGTATCAAGTGCCGCTTTGATGGGCTTGAGCTGATCAATAGGGAAGTCTGATTGGTGGCTGAATTGAGTGACAATACCAACTAAGGTCTGGCGTCCAAAAGGCACTGATACTCGACCGCCCACCACAGGGAAAAGGTGCGTTGGGACTAGATAATCGAACTGTTTATCCAGTGGCACTGGCAGTGCAACACGAGCTACGTTTGGGCGCATAGTGGAATCGATATTGTTCAAAGAGAGCGCCATTCTACCTAGCTATGTCCGTTAGGAGAAACCGTTAATTGAATAAACTGAGTCAATCCACCTAAAGGTGGCGAAAAAAGTGGCAATTTTAGTTGATCCTAAAGGCACTATTCATTACTATACTGCGCCTTGATGGTATGGCTTGTTCTACATTTATTGCAGTAACAGCGATATCATAAGTCTTTTATTAAACTACGTGTGGTGTCCGGCTTAGAATCGGATGGCGACACGGCCTAAACTTTGAGGTTTCCCCATGAAAGCTGGTATCCACCCAGAATACAAAGCAGTAACAGCAACTTGCTCTTGCGGCAACACATTCGAATTCAACTCTACTCTAGGTAAAGATTCTATCCACCTAGACGTATGTGACAAGTGCCACCCATTCTACACTGGTAAGCAACGTATCGTTGATACAGGCGGCCGTGTTGATCGCTTCAACAAGCGTTTCGGTGCTCTATCTAGCAAGAAGTAATCTTACTTTTGCAGATTCTAGAAAAGGACGCTTCGGCGTCCTTTTTGTTTTGAGGCAAAAATAAAACAATTCTGTATACAATCCATTCAAAATTCTAACTATCTAGCGTAGTATTAATAAATCAGAGTGACGAACCGCTGTCACACAGACCATGCGTAAGTATCCCCGTTCGTGTTGTCCACTCTGTTGAGTCTGTAACCCTTTAGAAGCAAAGCTAATAATTACAAAGCGGTTTATACTCACACATTCAGTCTTTAATACTCGTAGAATAAGCAGGATTGCCACCATGTCCGATGACCAACAAATCGACGAATTTCGCCAACAAGCGCTTGATTATCATGCCAACCCAGTCCCTGGAAAAATTGAAATTGCTCTGACTAAGTCTGCTGACTCAGCGGCTGACCTCGCCCTTGCATACAGCCCAGGTGTGGCTGAGCCAGTGCGTGAAATCGCACAAAACTCTGAAAATGTTTATAAGTACACAGCCAAAGGCAACATGGTTGCGGTCATCTCTAACGGTACTGCTATTTTGGGGCTAGGTAACTTAGGCCCACTGGCGTCGAAACCTGTTATGGAAGGTAAAGCGCTACTGTTCAAGCGTTTTGCTGGTCTAGACTCTATTGATATCGAAGTGAAACATCGCACGATTGATGAGTTTGTTGATACGGTAGCCAACATCTCTGATACCTTCGGTGGTATCAACCTAGAAGATATTAAAGCCCCAGACTGTTTTGAGATTGAACGTCGTCTGATTGAACGCTGTGATGTGCCGGTGTTTCACGATGACCAGCACGGCACTGCGATTGTAACGGCAGCAGGTATGCTGAACGCGATTGAACTGCAAGGTAAAGATCTGAAAGAAGCGCGCATTGTATGTCTTGGTGCTGGTGCCGCAGCTATCGCGTGTATGGAGCTATTGATTAAATGTGGCGCGATGCGTGAGAAGATCTACATGCTTGACCGTAAAGGTGTGATTCATACTCGCCGCGACGATTTGAACGAGTATAAAGAGTTATTTGCTAACAACACCGATATGCGTACCTTGGAAGACGTCATTGAAGGTGCGGATCTGTTCCTAGGTGTATCGGGCCCTGACTTACTTGAACCAGAAGCTTTGAAACTGATGGCGGATAAGCCAATTGTGTTTGCCTGCTCAAACCCAGATCCAGAAATCAAACCTGAGCTTGCTCATGACGTACGTGATGACCTGATTATGGGCACAGGGCGTTCTGACTACCCTAACCAAGTAAACAATGTCCTGTGTTTCCCATTTATCTTCCGCGGTGCGCTTGATGTGCGTGCAAGTGAAATTAATGACGAAATGAAGCTAGCTGCGGTTGAGGCGATTCGTGAGCTTGCCAAAGAAGAAGTACCACAAGAGGTGCTTAAAGCGGCTGGTGTAGAGTCACTTACTTTTGGCAAGGAGTACATCATTCCAAAACCAATGGATCCACGTTTGCTGCCACGTGTAGCCAAAGCGGTTGCTCAAGCTGCAGTCGATTCCGGTGTTGCGCGAATTGAAATGCCAGAAAATTATATGGCTTAATTTCTCATACACGAGCAAACAAAAAAGACGGCATTTATGCCGTCTTTTTTCATTCTACGTCAGAATTTACTCTTCATCGAACGCTTCAAACTCAATTCCCATTGCTGTCATCAGCTCTTTAGCTTCTGTTGGGATGTCGTCTGGACGGTCTTTTCTCAAGTCTTCGTCGGTTGGAAGCGGTTGACCAGTGTAGGCGTGTAGGAAGGCTTCGCACAATAGTTCACTATTGGTTGCGTGGCGTAAGTTATTGATTTGGCGACGAGTACGTTCATCAGTCAATACCTTTAGCACCTTCAACGGAATAGACACCGTGATCTTTTTTACTTGTTCGCTTTTTTTACCGTGCTCCGCGTATGGGCTAATGTATTCGCCGTTCCAATCTGCCATTGCACACCTTCGCTCTGTTAATCATAAGTAGTAGTAATAAGAATGCTGCAATTTTAGCGGGATTTACTGCCATAAGCAAAGACATATAGACGTCTGGAAGTGTTGACGTCTCACAAAATGGAAAGTAAAGTGGACATTCATTTTAACGCAATGTTAATTTTTTAATGTTTGCCACTTTTGTTGGTTCCATATTCACTGACAAAAGTAGACACTGAATAACAGCCCATCAGCCCAATGCGATTTGATAAAGGAAGTTTCTATGAGCAATCGGAAGCCAGCGACAATAGCCGTACGTACTGGTATCGAATCAGATACCCAGCATCATGCTGTGGTACCGCCAATTTACCTTTCTACTAACTATGGTTTCCCTGCGTTTGGAGAAGTGCCTACTTACGACTATACCCGCTCTGGAAACCCAAATCGTGGTTTGCTGGAGCAAGCATTGTATGAACTCGAATCTGGTAAAGGAGCCGTTGTCACTAACTGTGGTACGTCTGCGCTAAACCTGTGGGCGTCGGCTTTCTTAGGGCCTGAAGATACTATTGTGGCTCCACATGACTGCTATGGCGGTAGTTACCGACTATTCAATACTCGTGCGCAAAAGGGCGATTTTAAAGTTCAGTTTGTTGACCAAAGCGACGAGGCGGCATTAGATGCTGCACTTGAAGCGAAACCAAAACTCATTTTACTTGAGACGCCGTCCAACCCGTTGGTTCGTGTCGTCGATATCGCTGCTGTTTGCGAAAAAGCCAAACAAGTCGGCGCGCTAGTGGCGGTTGATAATACCTTTCTGACACCTGTGTACCAAAAGCCTTTAGAGCTTGGCGCTGACTTTGTTATCCATTCAACCACCAAATACATCAATGGTCACTCTGATGTGATTGGTGGAGTTGTGATCACCAAAACAGAAGAGCACGCGGAAGAGCTTGCGTGGTGGGGCAACTGTATTGGGGCCACGGGAACACCGTTTGATAGTTATATGACGCTACGTGGTATTCGTACGTTAGGTGCTCGCATGCGTGTGCATGAAGAGAGCTCTCAACATATTCTCGAGTTCTTAAAACAGCAGTCACTGGTCAAAGTGATTTATCACCCAAGCTTGCCTGAACATCCTGGACATGAGATTGCCAAGAAACAGCAGTCAGGTTTTGGCTCTATGTTGAGCTTTGAGTTTGCAGGAAGTTTTGAACAGTTGAAGTACTTTGTGGGTGAACTCAAGTTGTTCTCACTGGCTGAATCACTAGGTGGTGTCGAGAGTTTGATTTGTCACCCCGCTTCTATGACACACCGAGCTATGGGAGAAGCAGCCTTAGAAGAGGCGGGCGTTTCTCAGCAACTACTGCGTCTGTCTGTCGGGCTGGAAGATGCCTCCGATCTGATTGACGATTTACAGCAAGCATTTGATAAAGCGAAAACGTTCCAAGGATAAGTTGAGTTATGAGTACCACACCCGCTCCGGCGAAGAAGCAACTACATAAATTTGGCGGCAGTAGCTTGGCGGATCCTGAGTGTTATCGTCGTGTCGTTTCCATTCTTAAAGATTACTCACACAATGAAGATCTAATTGTGGTGTCTGCTGCAGGCAAAACCACAAACCGTTTAATTGAGTTTCTCGATGCACTCAATAAAGATGGTCGTATTGCTCACGAACACCTTCAGTCTTTAAGGCAGTTTCAAATCGAGCTCATCGATGAACTGTTGCAAGGTGATGAAGCTGAACAGCTTAAATCGCAGCTTAGTGATGAGTTCAGTACTTTAGGTGAACTGAGCTATCCCTTGAGTGAGGCGCAGCGTGCTGCCGTGCTGGGTCACGGTGAAGTATGGTCTTCTAGATTGCTGGCGGCGCTTTTACGTCAATCTGATTTGCCTGCGGTGGCGCAAGACGCTCGCGCTTTCTTACGAGCAGAATTTGGCACGCAGCCGGAAGTCGATCGTGCGAAGTCTTATGCTTTGATTAAAGATGTGTTGGCTCAGCATGCTCATCATCGTATTGTGATTACCGGTTTTATGGCGCAAAGCGATGAAGGTGATACGGTTTTGTTAGGGCGAAATGGTTCTGACTATTCAGCGACTGTGATTGGAGCACTTGCCGAAGTCTCTTGCGTGACCATTTGGAGTGATGTTGCAGGGGTTTATAGTGCTGACCCTCGTGTGGTGAGCGATGCCTGTCTTCTACCATTATTAAGGCTGGATGAAGCCAGTGAGTTGGCTCGCTTGGCCGCCCCTGTGCTACATAGCCGTACGCTTCAACCTGTGGCGCAAAGTGTTATGGATTTGAACTTACGTTGCAGTTATCAACCTGAGTCAGGCTCTACGCGTATAGAACGAGTGCTGGCGTCTGGGCGCGGTGCTAAGATCATTACCTCGTTAGATGAAGTACTGTTGATTGACCTCGTATTCGCCAGTGGTCATGATTTTGCTCGCGCACAAAACGAAGTGCTGAATGGTTTGAAGCGAGCGCAGCTTGAGCCACTAGCGTTTGAAGCGCAGTCTGATCAAGCACGTTTGCGCCTTGCTTATACGGCAGAAATTGCATCCGGGGCACTCAATGAGTTGCAAGACCTAGCCATTGAAGCGGAGATTAAGCTAAGAGAAGGGTATTCCATGTTGGCCGCTGTAGGGGCTGGTGTTACTAAGAATGCCAACCACTGTTTCGGTTTTTATCAGCAGCTTAAACATGCGCCAGTAGAGTTTTTCTCGGAAGCAGAATCTAAGTTAAGTCTTGCTGCTGTGTTGAGAAAGTCTGACATTCAACCTCTGCTTAAGTCCGTGCACACCCAGCTGTTCCAAGCTCAAAAACGCGTTGCTGTCGCCTTATGTGGCAAGGGTAACATTGGCTCTAGTTGGCTGGCGCTGTTTAAAGAGCAGAAAAGCGAGCTAGAAAAGCGCCGTGGAATGAGTTTTAACTTAGTTGCCGTGGTGGATAGCCAAACGTATTGGCTTGATGACCAAGGCATTAATGAGCAAACCGTGCTGGAGCGCTACGAGGATGAAGCTGTGGCATACCAGGGCAACGTTTGGTTACAGCAGCTTGCTAATCTTCAAGGTTACGATGAAGTTGTTGTTCTTGATGTGACGGCGAGTCCTGCATTAGCCGAGCAGTATCAAAGCATTGCGGAAAATGGCATGCATTTAATTTCGGCCAACAAAGTAGCGGGTTCTGCACCAAGTATTAGTTATCACGCAGTGCAAGATGCATTTTCGAAAACGGGTCGTCACTGGCTGTATAACGCGACGGTAGGCGCAGGGTTACCAATTAACCATACAGTACGCGATTTGCGTGAAAGCGGTGACGATATTGTGGCGTTGTCCGGTATTTTCTCCGGGACGTTATCTTGGTTGTTCCAGCAATTTGATGGCAGCGTGCCTTTCAGTGAGCTGGTGGATTTGGCTTGGCAACAAGGTTTGACCGAACCGGACCCTCGCGCTGATCTGGATGGCTCAGATGTGATGCGTAAGTTGGTTATTCTTGCTCGTGAATCTGGTTTAGATATTGAGCCTGATGCAGTAGCGGTGGAGTCACTGGTTCCGGAGGAGCTTGAGGAGTTGTCTCTAGATGGCTTTTTTGAAAAGGCAGAGCTACTGAGTGAAATCCTACAAGAACGTCTAGAGAAGGCGCAGCGTGAAGACAAAGTGCTGCGTTATGTGGCGCGTCTTGATCGCCAAGGTAAAGCTCGTGTCGGTATTGAAGCTTTGTCTAAAGAGCATGCACTTGCCAATCTGCTGCCGTGTGACAATATCTTTGCTATCGAAAGTAAGTGGTATAAAGATAACCCATTAGTGATTCGTGGCCCGGGAGCGGGACGTGAAGTAACTGCCGGTGCGATTCAGTCGGATTTAAATCTAATGTCGAGTTTCTTCTAGCGCACAACAAGTTGTTGGTTTTAAATTAGTTCTATCTCTAGGCTAGCGATAACCGCTAGCCTTTTTATTTGTTGCTTTTGCTTTATGTCCTTACCCCAGCACTCGTTACTTTCTTGAAAGTGAAGATCTCCTGAAACGCGTGACTCTGCTTTAGTTTCCTTAACTAAGCACATGAAAAAAATTCATAATGACTCTATTGACTTTAAATGCCATTCATTTCATTCTGTAGACATATAGACGTCTAAACGTCAAAACATAAAATTTAGCTATAGACAGGTTTTATCTAAGGTTGGATGGGATAACCAACCTTGGTATTTAGGGAGAGAACCATGGGATACACACACGCTGGACACATCGATGCTTTGAACCAGAATATTGCTGAGCTTTCTGACAATATCAACGTTTCATTTGAGTTCTTTCCACCGAGCACGCCAACAATGGAAGAAACCCTTTGGAAATCTGTTCACCGTCTAAAAACGCTGCAACCTAAGTTTGTTTCTGTGACCTATGGAGCGAACTCTGGCGAGCGCGACCGTACTCACTCAATTATCAAAGAAATCAAATCAGAGACTGGACTTGTCGCGGCGCCGCACCTGACCTGTATTGATGCGTCTCGTGATGAGCTTATTGATATTGCTGAGGATTATTGGAGCAACGGTATCAAGAACATCGTTGCGCTACGTGGTGATATCCCAGCGGGTGGTGGCCAACCGGATATGTATGCCTCTGATCTGGTCGAATTGCTAAAGTCGCGTCATGATTTCGATATTTCGGTAGCGGCCTTCCCAGAAGTGCATCCGGAAGCGAAGAGTGCTCAAGCGGATCTACTGAACCTAAAGCGCAAAGTGGATGCAGGTGCAAACCGAGCGATTACTCAGTTCTTCTTTGATGTAGAAAGTTACCTGCGTTTCCGTGACCGTTGTGTGGCCGCTGGTATCGACGTGGAAATTGTTCCGGGTATCCTACCTGTTTCAAACTTTAAACAGGCGTCACGCTTTGCTGGCATGAACAAGGTAAAAGTACCAGGTTGGATGCAAAAGCAGTTTGAAGGTTTAGATGACGACCCAGTGACTCGTCAGTTAGTCGGTGCGAGTCAAGCGATTGATATGGTTCGCGTATTGAGTCGTGAAGGAGTAAAGGACTTCCATTTTTACACACTAAATCGTGCTGAAATGACTTACGCACTGTGCCATACATTAGGTGTACGTCCACAGGTATAGTGATTTCTTAAGACTCCTTCCATTCCAACAAAAAAGCGTCAGGTGTATTACGATACACCTGACGCTTTTTTGAACTCAAGAACCAAACTAGGTCGCTAACGACCCTAGCTTGTCTACTTGTTTACGCTAACGCTTCTAATTCAGACAGCGCTTCTTCTGCCCATTCTAACCAAGCTTGACGAGCAAGTAGGTTACGGCGCAGTGTTAGACGCTCAAGACGAGCGTGTTTGTCTAATGTGTTTGGTGTTGCGTAGTAGGCCGCTTCAATTTCACGGTAGTGCGCAACAAGCTTTTTCGACTCTTCGATCAACTCTTCAAGTTGAATGCGGAATGCAGCTGATGGTTGTACCGCACAGGCCGCTAGCTTCGCTGAGAATTCATCACGTACGGTAGGGTGTACCGTTGGTTGTTCAAACCATTCGCCTAACGCGCTACGGCCTGAGTCAGTGATTGAGTAAACTTTACGATCTGGTTTACCTTCTTGGGGTTCAAGTTTGCAAGTAACCAGTTCTTTGTCGGCCATTTTGTTTAGCTCACGATAAACTTGCTGGTGGCTTGCTTTCCAGAAGTAACCGATGCTCGCAGAAAACTCCTTAGTGATGTCATAGCCAGTCGCATCGCGAGTGCTAAGAACAGTAAGGATTACGTGTGGTAGTGACATGTCTTAAGTCCAAATGGTCAATAACGTAATAATAATTATGTTGCTCCACGTCGCAGATGTACGACTGCGAAAACGCCTTGGAATTCAAAAATGATTCCAGGAAACTCGCGCAAAAGAGCAATGCCAATCTTGTTGGCACGTGTAACCTTGTTTTAAGCCTTTGTCACCTAGGAAGTCACGTGATCACGTGACCCGCACTGTCGATATAATAGTATTTTTGTTTTATCGAACAGTGGTAAGTAAGTATATCGAATTCTATAAGCAAGAAGTGGAATAGAACGTGATACCACTTCAAAAAACTAACAAAACTCTCAATAAGTATGCCACTAAAAATAAAAGGCCGCAATGTGCGACCTTTTGTCTTTTTTGTAAAATAATATATCGTCTAACCGGTGTTTCGCATGCCTGCTGCGATGCCAGCGATAGTTACCATGAGTGCTTCTTCTAGTTCAGCTTCAGTGTCTTCGCTTTGACGAGTTCGATACAACAGCTCAGCTTGAAGCATATTGAGTGGTTCGACATAGGTGTTACGCAAGCGAATCGATTCTTGACCCCAAGGATCACTCTGCATTAGGTGGTTATGGTTCTCTACATTAAGTACTGCTTTAATGTCTTGCTGCAGTTGGGCTCGCAGCTTATCACCCAATGGTAATAGCTCTGGTGCAGCCAAGCGTTGGTCATAATAGCGTGAGATTTCCATATTACACTTGGTGTACACCATCTCTAACATACCAAGACGAGTTGAGAAGAATGGCCATTCACGACACATTTCTTCCAGCAGAGCTTGGTGACCTTTATCAATGGAGTATTGAATCGCTTCTCCGGCCCCTAACCAAGCAGGCAGAACTAAGCGGTTTTGACTCCATGAGAAAATCCAAGGAATCGCACGTAAGCTTTCTACGCCGCCATTAGGGTTACGTTTCGCAGGACGAGAACCTAGTGGTAGTTTGCCCAGCTCAAGTTCAGGGGTAGCTTGACGGAAGTACGGAACAAAGTCAGGTTCACCACGAACTACTTTACGATAAGCCTCGCAAGACACTTCAGAGAGCACTTCCATTAGGTCACGCCATGCCTGTTTTGGTTCTGGTGGTGGCAGAAGGTTAGCTTCTAGAATCGCACTGGCGTATAAGTTAAAGCTGTTTACGGCAATCTCTGGTAAACCAAGCTTAAAGCGGATCATCTCGCCTTGCTCAGTTACGCGTAAGCCGCCTTTCAGACTCTTAGGTGGCTGAGACAGCAGTGCTGCGTGTGCAGGCGCACCACCACGACCGATGGTACCGCCACGACCATGGAAGAGTGTAATATCGATACCGGCCTGTTCGCCCACTTCGACCAAGGATTCCATAGCGCTGTACTGTGCCCAGCCTGCCGACATAACACCGGCATCTTTAGCGGAGTCTGAGTAACCAATCATTACCATTTGATGGTTTTGAATGTAGCCGCGATACCAGTCGATATCGAACAGCTGCTTCATAACAGCTTCAGAATTATTCAGGTCGTCTAGCGTTTCAAAGAGCGGACACACGTCCATACGGAACTTACAACCACACTCTTGAAGAATTAGGTGGACAGCCAGGACATCGGAGGCAGTACGTGCCATAGAAATGACATAGGCTCCGAAGGCTTCGCGAGATTGTGAAGCGATAACACGGCAAGTATCCAATACTTCTTGAACGTCTTCCGATGGCTCCCAATCGCGAGGAAGCAATGGACGCTTAGAGCTCAACTCATTGATAAGGAAAGATACTTTGTCTTGCTCGCTCCACTGGTCGTAGTCGCCTAGACCTAGGTAGCGAGTAAGCTCAGAGATAACGTCTGAGTGACGAGTGCTTTCTTGACGAATATCGAGACGTACTAGGTGTACACCAAACGCTTTAACACGGCGTAGGGTATCCAGCAGTGAACCGTCGGCAACGATAGCCATACCGCTTTCACGCAGTGACTTGTAACACGCCATTAGCGGTTGCCAAAGTTGGTCGGCATCTTCGAGAATCGGTTTGTTTGGCACCTCTTGACGATTGATTTGCGCTTCAATCACTTCAAGGGTGTTCATTAACAACGTACGTACTGGTTTTAGAATTGCACGGTATGGTTCGTGCTGTTCGCCAGCAAGCTCACGAACTTGGTCGTTACATTTGACCATCGAGAGCTCAGTGATCAGCTCTTGGAAATCTTTCAGGTAAAGCTCTGCTGCTTTCCAGCGAGAGAGAAGCATGACTTCACGCGTGATCTTGTGAGTCACAAATGGGTTACCGTCGCGATCACCCCCCATCCAAGATGAGAAATGTACTGGACGCGCATCAATAGGCAGACCTTCATCAAGGAAGCCTTTCAGCTTCTCATCAAATTCACGTAAGAATTCTGGTACTGCTTCCCAAAGCGAGTTTTCAACAACCGCAAAGCCCCATTTTGCTTCATCAAGTGGCGTTGGGCGTTGCTGACGAATTACATCTGAGTGCCAGCTTTGGGCAATCAATTGTTCCAGACGACGCTCGGTTCTTTTACGTTCTTTAACCGAAAGTTCGTTTAGCTCTAATTTAGATAAGCACTCATTGATTTTCACCAGCTTGTTAATCATGGTGCGACGAGTGATTTCGGTTGGGTGAGCCGTTAGCACAAGTTCGATATTAAGATCACGAACCGCTTGAGCGCTATCGAGCTTGCTGATGTTTTCTTGGCTTAGTTTTGAAAATAATGACGAAATTGGATCCGGTTCACACACATCTGCTTCACAGCTACGTGAAATGGTGTGGTATTGATCGGCAATGTTGGTCAAATTTAGAAATTGGTTGAATGCACGAGCGACAGGTGTGAGTTGCTCATTCGGCAGGTTGGTAATCTCTTCAATTAGTAATTCACGATCGGCTTCATTGCCTGCACGCACAACGGATTTGGAAAGCTTACGAATTTTCTCTACTTTCTCGAGAATCTCGTCTCCATGCGCTTCCTTGATGGTGTTACCCAACAAGTGCCCTAGCATCCTAACATTGCTCTTCAATGGGGCATATTTTTCGTTCATAGTCGTCCTGCCTTGTAATTTAACTACATCCATTATTCCTTCTCAGCCTCACAATCTAGCTAAAAATGCTAGTGCGAGTCAAATAAAGTAAACCAAGTTTGCGTTTATCGTGTTGGCACGAAATCCGCACACTTAGTGAACTTTATTCATTGAATTGTTGAAATTTTATTACAGCTTGTAAGTTACTCGAAACAATATTGGCGTATAGATTTAGCCAAAATATTGATGGTTGGATCGATAAAATCGAAACTCAAGAACTCATCAGGTTGGTGTGCTTGGTCAATAGAGCCTGGTCCAAGCACCAAAGTAGGGCACAATTGCTGTAAGAACGGTGCTTCAGTACAGTAGTTAACCGTTTCTGACGGAATTTCGCATAGTGCCTCCATGCCACCAACAAACGGATGATGGTGATCGCACTCGTATCCGGGAATAGGTTCATGCAACGCAGTGATGGATAACCTGCCTGGCCATTTAGCTTCGACTTCTTTTAATGCATCTCGTAACAAATTATCCAGTCCATCTAAGCTAATTCCCGGTAGCGGTCTGACGTCATAATGCAGCTCACAGCAGCCACAAATGCGATTGGCACTGTCACCACCGTGAATATGTCCAAGGTTCAAGGTTGGGCTAGGTATTGCAAATCCAGGGTGATGGTATTCTTTGATTAAGCGATCACGCAGCTTCATCATGGCAAACAACACTTCGTGCATAATCTCAATCGCATTAACGCCAAGCGCAGGATCTGACGAGTGACCGGACTTTCCTGTTACACGAATGGCGTTAGCCACGTGCCCCTTATGACCGCGGATAGGCACCAAGCTGGTTGGTTCGCCAATAATGCAATAATCAGGTTTGAAAGGTGCATTATCCGTAAAGTGTCGTGCGCCAAGCATTGTGGTTTCTTCATCGCACGTGGCCAAGACATAAAGAGGTTTGGTCTGTTTGCTCCAATCAATTTTCTTCACTGCCTCGTAAATGAAGGCGAAGAAGCCCTTCATATCTGCCGTTCCTAGACCATAGAAACGATCGTTAGCTTCGGTTAGTTCATGAGGGTTAAAGCTCCAACGGCCTTCATCAAAAGGTACGGTATCGCTATGGCCAGCTAAGAGTAAGCCACCTTCACCTTGGCCCTTCTTCGCAATCATATTGAATTTGTTTGGCTCTACCTCGATAACTTCAACGTCAAAGCCAAGATCCTTCATCCAAGTCGCCAGCTTTTCGATGACTTTTGCATTGCCATGGTCCCAACTCGGATCGGTGGAGCTGATCGAAGGAGTGCTAATTAGGCCTTTGTAGACCTCTAAAAAACTGGGTAATTGCATATTATCTTCGCTTCTACTGTTGACAGATTAATCTTAAGACGGTAAAACACATATTAAATCAAAATTAATGAATAAAAAATCAATTAAAGAGCTTTTTTTTATATTTATAGTCATTAATTGCCATATTCATAAACCGATATAACAAGCCTAGTTCAACAGACTCATTAACGGATGTAGAGAAATGCTGAAAACCACCATTATTGGCGCAACAGGATACACAGGAGCGGAGCTCGCTCTTATGGTCACAAAACACCCTGAACTCACGCTATCAGGTTTATACGTGTCCGCCAATAGTGTGGATGCAGGTAAGCCGATTTCACAACTGCATGGCAAACTTGCAGGCTTAGTCGATATGTCGGTTCAACCATTAAACGACGTCAAAAAGGCGGCAAGTGAATGCGATATTGTTTTTCTTGCCACAGCGCATGAAGTCAGTCATGACTTGGCACCAGAATTTTTAGAACAAGGTTGCCAAGTGTTTGACTTATCAGGTGCTTATAGGGTTAAAGCCGACGATTTTTATACCACGTTCTACGGCTTTGAGCATCAAAATGAAAGCTGGTTGGACAAGGCGGCGTATGGCTTAGCTGAATGGAATGCACAAGATATCGAGCAGGCTCAATTAGTTGCTGTTCCGGGATGTTATCCAACCGCTTCGCAACTGGCGATTAAGCCTTTGCTGGAAGCTGGCATTATCGATACTCAAATGTGGCCAGTGATTAACGCCACTAGTGGAGTGACAGGTGCGGGCCGCAAAGCGACCATGACCAATAGTTTTTGTGAAGTGAGCCTGCAACCATACGGGTTGTTCAATCACAGACATCAGCCAGAGATTGCCACACACTTAGGTTGTGATGTGATCTTTACGCCTCATTTAGGCAACTTTAAACGTGGCATCCTTGCAACGATTACCATGAAGCTCAATGAGGGTGTGACTGAGGAACAAGTGGAAGCTGCATTCGCGTCAGCGTATCAAGGACAGCCTGGTGTACGCGTTAAAGGTAATGTGATTCCAAGAATTCAAGATGTTGAGAACACCCCTTTCTGCGACTTAGGTTGGAAGCTACAGGGTCAACATATCATCGTTGTTTCAGCCATTGATAACTTGCTAAAAGGGGCATCGAGCCAAGCAATGCAGTGCCTAAACATTAAAAACCAGTTTGCCCAGTTAACGGCACTTATCTAGAGCGAGGAACGCGGAATGAGTAATCAAAATACACCATTAGTTATCAAATTAGGTGGTGCTGCGCTGTCTTGTTCACAGACACTGGGGCAACTGTTTGCAGCAATCTCCGACTATCAGAAACAAGCACAACGAGAGATTGTGATTGTTCATGGTGGTGGCTACCTGGTGGATGATTTAATGAAGCAATTGAATCTTCCAACAGTAAAAAAGCAAGGGCTACGTGTTACTCCTTACGACCAAATTCCATTAATTACTGGCGCACTGGCTGGTACGGCCAACAAGTTGCTTCAAGGTGATGCCATCAAAGCGGGTATTAATGCGGTAGGTTTGAGCCTTGCTGATGGCGGCTTGTGTGAAGTGAGCGAGTTAGATCCTGAACTAGGTGCTGTTGGTAGTGCGAAACCAGGTAACCCTGCGGTATTACAAGCTGTCCTCAAAACCGGCGCTCTGCCTATCATTAGTTCCATCGGTCTTGATAACCAAGGTCAGCTAATGAATATTAATGCGGACCAAGCGGCTGTTGCTGTAGCGGGTGCATTAGATGCGGAATTAGTCCTGCTCTCTGACGTGAGTGGAGTATTAGATGGCAAAGGTCATTTGTTGCCGAGCTTAACTCAGCAAGAGGCGGATGCCTTGATTGAAGGCAAAGTGATTACCGACGGCATGATCGTTAAAGTTCAAGCTGCTCTGGAAGCGGCGAACGATCTTGGCCGTCCAATTGAAGTCGCCACGTGGCGCTATCCGAATAAGTTAGTCGAATTGTTTGCTGGTAAAAGCATCGGCACCCAGTTCGTACCCAATTAATTTTTGTTAAAACAGTTATCTGAATAGTTGAGTAACCCGAGGCACTGACCGCCAAAATCAGGCTCGGACAAGGAGAGAAACATGAGCAAACCATCTGTAAAAAAAGTTGTTGTAGCCTATTCCGGCGGTCTGGATACGTCTGTGATCATTCCATGGCTAAAAGAAAACTATGACTGTGAAGTTGTAGCATTTGTGGCGGATGTTGGTCAGGGCGAAGAAGAGCTTATCGGCATTGAAGAAAAAGCCAAAGCATCGGGTGCATCAGAGTGTTACATCGCTGACCTTAAAGAAGAAATGGTCGCAGATTATATCTTCCCTACGTTAAAAACGGGTGCGTATTACGAAGGCAAATATCTACTAGGCACGTCAATGGCACGTCCTATCATTGCGAAGGCTCAGGTTGAAGTGGCACGTAAAGTAGGCGCGGACGCACTGTGTCATGGCTGTACAGGTAAGGGTAATGACCAAGTTCGTTTTGAAGGTGCATTTGCAGCGCTTGCCCCTGACCTAAAAGTGATAGCACCTTGGCGTGAATGGGATCTCGTTAGCCGTGAGGAGTGCTTAGACTATCTAGCAGAGCGTAATATTCCGTGTACTGCTTCTCTGACCAAGATTTACTCACGTGATGCGAACGCATGGCATATCTCTACAGAAGGTGGTGTTCTAGAAGATACTTGGAATGCGCCAAATGAAGATTGCTGGGTATGGACTGTTGACCCAGAGCAAGCGCCAAACGAGGCGGAGTATGTGACTTTAGAAGTGAAACAAGGTGAAGTCGTTGCTGTCGATGGCGAGCAAATGACGCCATACAATGCGCTAGTGTACCTAAATGAGAAAGGTGCGAAGCACGGTGTTGGTCGTATTGATATCGTTGAAAACCGTTTGGTTGGTATGAAGTCTCGTGGTTGTTATGAAACTCCGGGGGGCACTATTATGATGGAAGCGCTGCGTGCGGTTGAGCAACTTGTTTTGGATAAAACGTCGTTTGAGTTTCGTGAAGAGCTAGGCATTAAAGCGTCGCACCTTGTTTATGATGGTCGTTGGTTTACACCGCTATGTAAGTCAATTCTCGCGGCGTCAGAAGAGCTTGCTCAAGACGTTAACGGCGAAGTTGTTATCAAACTATACAAAGGTCAAGCGATTGTGACGCAAAAACGCAGTGTAAACAGCCTGTACTGCGAAGAGTTTGCTACGTTTGGTGAAGATGAAGTGTATGACCAAAGTCATGCAGAAGGCTTTATCCGCCTGTACTCACTTTCAAGCCGTATCCGTGCTCTTAACGAAGTGAAGAGAAAGTAATCTCATATCACCCTGCATGAGATCGCATGCTTCGCTATACTGATTGAAATAACGAAACCCATTTGATATCAAATGGGTTTCTTGTTTTTTGCCGCAACGTCAGTCACTAAATTGATTTATTTTGAATATTTATGTGAAATAAATGAATTTTTACTTTATTTTTAATTCAATTTGCCGTAAGTTGAACCCTAACAATAAAGAAACTGAGTTGCATCAGATTCAAGCCGAACAAAGCAGTGAAGATTGAGCAGTTAGGAGAGACACGATGGCATTATGGGGCGGAAGATTTACCCAAGCAGCAGATACGAGATTCAAAGACTTTAATGATTCATTGCGCTTTGATTACCGACTTGCTGAGCAAGACATTGTTGGCTCAATTGCTTGGTCAAAAGCGCTGGTATCGGTGGATGTATTAACTGAGGAAGAACAGCAAAAGCTTGAGTTGGCATTAAACGAACTTAAGCTTGAGGTCATGGAAAACCCTAAGCAAATCTTACGCTCTGATGCGGAAGATATTCATAGCTGGGTTGAACAACAGCTTATTAGCAAAGTCGGCGACCTCGGCAAAAAACTGCATACTGGACGTTCTCGTAATGACCAAGTAGCGACCGATCTAAAGTTATGGTGTCGTCAGCAAGGTCAACAGCTATTACTCGGTTTAGATAGACTGCAATCGCAAATGGTTGAGGTGGCGAGAGTCCATCAAGATACTGTGCTTCCTGGCTACACTCACTTGCAGCGTGCTCAACCGGTGACATTTGCCCATTGGTGTTTGGCTTACGTAGAGATGTTTGAGCGTGATTATTCGCGTTTGGAAGATGCTATCAAGCGTCTGGATACATGCCCATTAGGCTCAGGAGCACTTGCTGGGACGGCTTATCCGATGGATCGTGAGCAGCTAGCTCATAACCTTGGTTTCAGAAGAGCAACACGTAATAGTCTGGATTCCGTATCAGACCGTGACCATGTTATGGAGCTGATGTCTATCGCATCTATCTCGATGTTGCATCTATCTCGTCTCGCTGAAGACATGATCTTCTACAACTCTGGTGAATCTAATTTCATTGAGCTCGCAGATACAGTGACGTCTGGCTCTTCTCTAATGCCACAGAAAAAGAACCCGGATGCGCTTGAGTTAATTCGTGGTAAAACGGGCCGTGTCTATGGTTCATTGGCTGGCATGATGATGACAGTAAAGGCGTTGCCACTTGCTTACAACAAAGATATGCAGGAAGACAAAGAAGGTCTATTCGATGCACTAGATACCTGGAACGACTGCATGGAAATGGCAGCACTGTGTTTTGATGGTATCAAGGTAAATGGTGAACGTACTCTTGAAGCGGCGAAGCAAGGTTACGCAAACTCGACCGAGCTTGCTGATTACCTGGTTGCTAAAGGTATTCCGTTCCGTGAGGCGCACCATATTGTTGGCGTTGCGGTGGTGAGTGCAATTGCTAAGGGCTGTGCTCTAGAAGAATTATCTATTGTTGAGCTGCAAGAGTTCTCTCCAGTCATTGAACAAGATGTGTATGACATTCTTACTATTGAAAGCTGTCTTGAGAAACGTAGTGCCCTAGGTGGTGTTGCGCCTCAGCAAGTGGCTTATGCAGTTGACCAGGCCGAGAAGCGTCTAAGTGCTCGTGATAACTCGGCAGTGAAAGTCCGTTCTGCAAGACTCACTGATATCGATGCGTTGGAAAGCATGGTGGCTTATTGGGCTAACCTTGGAGAGAACTTACCGCGCAGTCGTAATGAACTAGTGCGTGACATTGGTTCATTTGCGGTAGCAGAGCATCATGGGGAAGTAACAGGTTGTGCATCCTTGTATGTGTATGACTCAGGACTGGCTGAAATTCGCTCACTAGGTGTCGAAGCAGGTTGGCAAGGTCAAGGGCAAGGTACTGCTATTGTGCAACACCTGGTTGAGAAAGCGCGTAAGATGGCGATTAAGAAGGTCTTTGTACTGACCCGTACGCCAGAGTTCTTTATGAAGCATGACTTCATTCCAACGTCGAAGACGCTATTGCCTGAGAAAGTTCTGAAAGACTGTGATCAGTGTCCAAGACAGCATGCTTGTGATGAGGTAGCGTTGGAAGTTAACTTAGTAGAGCAAATAATTACTAAGATGAATGTTGCCTAACTCATTGAAAAATAACTGAGTAAGAAAAAGATCGAAAAAATTTTAAAAAAGATCATTTTTCTGGGAACAATTAAGAAAAGGCGCGGTCTATTAAAGTACCACTGCTTTTTCTTAGAAGAATCTAAGAAGGCCCCGAGTCAAGGTTGACTACGGGGCTTTTTTCTTTCTGCCGTTCGGCAAATCTTTGATTGAATTCTGTTATCGCCAAGCATGTCACAGTGTAGTCGTGTTGAACTTCTATCGAATCCGTTAGAATACGCTTTCCTGTTTCACTATAAGCCGTCCTCTGAGACTAAGAAGATAAGAATGATTGAACGCATCCATACGAAAGAGCGCATGAGCCGCATTGTTAAGCACAACGGTACTATTTACCTATGTGGTCAGGTTTGTGCAGACGCGACGAAAGATATTACAGAGCAGACACAAACCATGCTCGATAAGGTTGAAGCGTTGCTTTTGGAAGCCGGTAGTGACAAAGAGCACATGCTGTCGGCAACTATCTACCTAAAAGACATGCAAGATTTCCAAGCAATGAACGCAGTATGGGATGCTTGGGTTCCCGCTGGTTTTGCTCCAGCTCGTGCGTGTGTGACTGGTGATATGGCGCGTGAAGCGCTGTTGGTAGAGATTTCTGTTATTGCTGCTGAAATTGAGACAAAGTAAGCCAAAAGCTACCCTAAGATGAAACCAAAAAGCGAGCCCATATGGGACTCGCTTTTTTAGTGTCTATTTGAGTGTAAGAAGCTTTAGCCTAGATAAGCTTCTAGCTCTTCGCTACCACCAATGTGTTTACCGCCGATAAAGACTTGCGGAACTGTAGTACGACCAGAGATAGCGCGCAGTGTTACCGTTGTTGCATCCTTACCCAGAATGACCTCTTCATACTGCAAGCCGTGGTCAATCAGGTTCTGTTTTGCTTTCATACAGAACGGACAACCAGGTTTACTGAATACTGTGATTGATTCTTGAGTTCGGTAATCAGGTGCAATGTAGCCCAACATAGTATCTGCGTCAGAGACTTTGAACGGGTCACCCGGCTCGTTTGGTTCGATAAACATTTTTTCTACGATGCCATCTTTCACCAACATGCTGTAGCGCCATGAGCGCTTACCAAAGCCAAGATCGTTTTTCTCAACCAGCATACCCATGCCTTCAGTGAAGTCACCATTGCCATCTGGGATGAAGGTGATGTTCTCAGCTTCTTGGTCGTTCTTCCAAGCGTTCATTACAAATGTATCATTTACAGACACACAAAGAATTTCATCTACGCCATGTTCTTTGAAGACTGGGAACAGTTCATTGTAACGTGGCAAGTGGCTAGAAGAACAGGTTGGTGTGAAAGCACCCGGCAAGCTGAATACGATAACCGTTTTACCTTTAAAAAGTTCATCAGTGGTTACATTAACCCATGCGTCACCTTGACGAGTTGGAAATGTCACTTGAGGAACGGCTTGGCCTTCTTTAGATGCAAACATAATCTTGTCCTTATGGAATCTTAAATTCGATTAACTTGAAAATCTCTGTGAGCTTAGCGCTTACTGCTGTGCTTCGTTGAGACCATTATCAAAAAAATGGATTGATAGTTCTAATCGTTTATTGTTATGGTATCGATAGCTATATTCTATCGGAGTCAGCAATGAACATTCGCGATTTTGAGTACCTCGTCGCTCTAGCGGAACACAAGCATTTTCGTAAGGCTGCTGAGGCATGTTTTGTCAGTCAGCCGACCTTAAGTGGTCAAATTCGTAAACTCGAAGATGAAATTGGCACCTCACTGCTCGAACGCAGCAGTCGAAGAGTGTTGTTCACCGATGCGGGTTTGCAGTTGGTGGAGCAGGCTAAGCGTGTGTTAAAAGAAGTAAAAACCTTTCGTGAGATGGCGGCAGGGCAGAGTGGTGAAATGACTGGACCTATGCACATTGGTTTCATTCCCACCGTTGGACCTTATTTACTTCCTAAAATCATCCCTAAACTGAAAGATGCGTTTCCGGAGCTAGAGCTTTATTTGCATGAAGCGCAAACTCATCAGCTAGTAAGACAGTTGGAAGAAGGTAAATTGGACTGTTTAGTTCTGGCTTCGGTACCCGAAACGGCACCTTTTAAAGAAATTGAAGTATATAACGAGCCAATGAGTGTGGCTGTACCTTGTGATCATGAATGGGCTAACAAGGACCAGATCGAAATGGCAGAGTTGAATGGCCAGACCGTACTCTCATTAGGCGATGGACACTGTTTACGCGACCAGGCATTAGGTTTCTGTTTTGCTGCTGGCGCTCGGGATGACGAGCGTTTTAAGGCGACGAGTCTTGAGACGCTACGAAATATGGTGGCAGCTGGCGCAGGTATTACTTTATTGCCAGAGCTCTCCTTACCGACTGAAAAAGTGAAAGATGGTGTTTGTTATGTGACTGCCATTAATCCAACGCCTTCTCGAAGTATTGTCCTTGCTTATCGACCAGGCTCGCCGCTTCGCGCAAGGTTTGAAAAGTTGGCTAAGGCGATTACCGAGTATTTAAGCTAACGATCAGGCTAGCTTTGAGACTGCTCAAAATAGCAACTCTCAGATATCATAAAGGGGCGTAAACGCCCCTTTTTTCTTATTTATCGTTCAAACTTAGAACAGACTATCGCCACCCGATTCATCGCTTGAATATAAGGTGTCAGTAAGGCTGTCTTGGACATACTCTTTTGGTTCGGTACCAATTTTGAAGTATTCAAACATGGTAGAACCATCGGTCTTATTGGTTAGCATTCCTGAATCACGATCAATACGAACACGAGTAATGTCATTCGGGATTTGCTTCGCTTGTTGAGGGTGACCTTCTAAAGCAACATGCATAAAGTCAACCCAAGCTGGTTGCGCAGTCTTAGCACCAGCTTCTGCGCCAGTAATTTGGTCTTTACCTAGGTTCGGGTTTGCTGTGGTACGACCTAGCTTGCGCTGGTGGTCATCAAAGCCAACCCACGCAGTGGCAACAATGCCTGGACCATAACCGTTGTACCATGCATCTTTCGAGTCATTAGTCGTACCGGTTTTACCGCCGATATCACGACGCTTGAGCTTCTGAGCTCGCCAACCAGTGCCGTTCCAGCCAGTGCCTTCTCGCCAGTTACCGCCACCCCAGACGTTGCTGTAGAGCATTTCTCGAGTTAAGAACGCAGTTTGTTCCGATAGAACTTTTGGCGCATAGCGTGGTTCGTCCGAGTTCATGTCCTCCTCATTGAACTGAGCAATGTCGACTGGTGTAAGCTCTGTCGCATTTGTCGCTTCTTCAATGCTTGGTGCTGCACTGTCATCATCGCTTGCACTGTTCATTTCAGGTGCTTGCATTTGTGGACAGTCTTGGTGGCACACTACTTTTGGATTCGCTTCGAACTCGACCTTACCAAATGGGTCCTCAACCTTACTGATGTAATAAGGCTCTACATAGTAACCACCATTGGCAAATACTGAGAAACCCTGTGCCATCTGGACAGGTGTCAAACTACCTGCACCTAAAGCAATCGTTTCTGAACGTGGTAGCTTCGATTTATCAAAGCCAAAACGAGTCAGGTAATCACGAGTTTCATCTAAACCAACTTCACGTAGCACTCGTACAGCCATGACGTTCTTAGATTGTGCTAGACCAATTCTTAGACGAGTAGGGCCAGTATAGGTCGGTGGTGAGTTTTTCGGGCGCCATGCGGTACCTGCACTCTTGTCCCATTTGTTGATTGGGGCATCATTGACTAGGCTTGCCAGTGTCATCCCTTTATCCAATGCAGCGGCATAGATAAATGGTTTGATACTAGAACCTACTTGTCTTACTGACTGAGTAGCGCGGTTAAACTTGCTGTGAACAAAGTTAAAACCACCAACTAGAGAAAGCACAGCACCATTTTCAGGGTTGATAGCGACGAAAGCAGTATTTGCATTCGGAACCTGGCTTAAACGCCACGTAATCGCTACGGGTTCTGGTATCTCGCCTTCCTCGGTTTGTACTTCTTTATCTTCAGGAGCCACATCTGGTGTACCGTCTAAATCGGCAGCGCGTACCCAAATTTGCTGACCAACCGCTACGATATCTGACGCTGTTTTAGGTGCATCGCCTTGACGGTCATCGGTTCTAAACTTACGTGCCCATTTCATGTTGTCCCAATCAATGGTTTGCTCGCCGTAGCTCTTAACGTATACCGTAGCTGTTTTACCTTCGACCTTCTCAACAACGGCTGGGCGTAGCTCGCCATATGTTGGCTGGCTGCGAAGATGTTTGGCGATCTCTTCTTGGCTCATTGCTGTTTGGTCTGGTTTCCAAAGTACTTTTTCAGCACCGCGATAGCCGTGACGTTCATCGTAGCTAAGTAAGTTTTTGATGGCAGCAATATGAGCCGCTTTTTGCAGCTTAGAGTCAACGGTTGTGGTGATGCGCATACCAGATTCATAAGCGGCTTCACCATAGCGACTTACCATCCAAGCGCGAGCGATTTCTGCTACATAAGGTGCGCTGAGTTCGATCTCTGCACCATGATATTGAGAAATAATAGGTTCGGCACGAGCTTCATCAAATTGCGCTTGAGTGATGTACTTCTCTGACAACATACGAGAGAGCACCACGTTGCGGCGCTGCGTTGCACGCTCGACCGAATAGATCGGGTTCATTGTTGATGGCGCTTTAGGCAAACCAGCCAGCACGGCAATTTCACTTAGCGTTAGATCTTTAAGGTCGCGTCCAAAATAAGCTTGTGCTGCTGCACCAAAGCCGTATGAGCGATAACCTAGGAAGATTTTATTGACGTACAACTCCATGATCTCTTGCTTGCTTAGCAATTGCTCAATGTGTACCGCAATAAAGATTTCTTTAATTTTACGCATGACCTTCTTCTCGTTAGATAAGAAGAAGTTACGAGCTAACTGTTGGGTAATGGTACTCGCACCTTGAGACGCGCTACCAGAAGCAATGACGGCTACTGCAGCACGTGTAATACCAATTGGGTCAAAACCATAGTGGTCGTAGTAGCGACTGTCTTCCGTCGCAATCAGCGCATCGATAAGCTCTTGAGGGATCTCATCGTAAGATATTGGAATACGACGCTTTTCGCCAAACTGTGCGATCAACTTCCCATCTTGGCTAAACACCTGCATTGGAGTTTGTAGCTGTACATCTTTTAACGTTGCAACGTCGGGTAACTCAGGTTTTACGTAGTAGTAAAACCCGAAGATGGTACCGACTCCAAGCAGCATGCAAATCAATGCAAAAACCAACAGTCTCTTTATGAACTTCACCGGAGATTCCCTGATTAATTAAGGTTATGGGTAGGCAATTACTTGTACTCTAGACCAAAAATTTACCTATTAGGGTTAATTAACGCTTATTTGAGCGTCGATCTCAACCTTTTCACGTTGTTAATGCATTCGTTGAGGTTATTTAAATGGCAAGAAAATGGATTACAGGTATCGATATCGGTCATCACAGTACGAAAGCAGTCGTGCTGACGTATGAAGGTTCTGACATCAAAATTGTAAACCAACTAGAGCTTAATGGTTGCGCCGCCATTTTCGCTGATCCCTATACGCTCAAACATCAAGAAACTGTTAAGAAACTTAAAATTCTCCGAAAGATCGTGCCCATTTTCCGTAAACAGGCAGCCATAGCGATTCCAGAAAGTACCGTGGTGAGTAAAGTGATTAACTTGGACGCTAGACTTGTTAATGATGAACTTGAGTACGCCGTTCACCAAGCAATGAGCTATCAAACGCCGTATGATTCAGAGGCTTTAGCGATTGACTATGTCGCTGTGCCACTCCAAAACGAGCCACATCCCAATCAAGAGACAGCAGCCTATCAAGTTCATGTAGCGCGTCACAATATCATTGATAATCGGATTCAAGTAGTCAAAGCACTTGGTTTTAAACCACAACTGATTAGCACTAATATTCATGCGTTGCGCAGTGTTCAGAAGTTAGTGTTGACGACCTACCCACAGTTCAGTAATTGGGTGTTACTAGATGTAGGACAGAAAAATGTGTCATTACTGCCGCCGCTTCAACTGCCTTTAGAGCTGCACAAAGCTTGGATCATAACGTGCGATCAAGACGCTCATCTCGCTATTCAAGCGCCTTATAACTCCGCTATTTCAACGCAGTTTGGGACCGTGCTGCATAAAGTGAGTGCGCAATTACAATTATTCCGTTCCATGCTTGAAGGACATCAAGTTGGAGGGCTGTTCCTTACCGGTGGTCATGTTCAAGACAGCGATGTGGTGGACTTGATTACCACCCGCACCAATATGAGCGTTGAGTACATCAGTGACTATCTCACCTCGCTGAGTGATAACCAATATAAATTAGGCTGTGCTTATGCTACTGCGTTGGGCATCGCGCTTAACGCGATTCACTGGACTCAGGAGCACTAAATGTCAGTGATTAATTTACTGCCTTGGCGTGAGCAGCAGCGTCGTCATCACCGACAACGCTTTGTAATATTGAACATCACTGCTGTATTAGGTGGCTACTTTATTTGTACATTAGCGCTGCACCATTTCGAGTCGGAGGTGGCGATTCAGAATCAGCGTGTTGTCTATCTTCAAAAGGCTATCACTGAGCAAAGGCTGCGGATGAATCAGCTATCGGATGTAGCCACTCAATACGAAAATCTTCTGCAGCGTCTAGAGTTGGTGCAAACACTGCAAGCGGAACGAGGCAAAACAACAGCAGTAATGAATCTGATTCCAGCCCTGATTCCTCAAGGTGTGTACATCGATAAGATTCGTATGCGAGGAAAGCGTTTTAAATTGTTTGGTATCAGTGAAAATACAGCGCTGCTGGCCGAAATGTTGGAACGATTTGAACAGGAACCCACTGTTAGTTATGTCGAAATTCACTCTATTGTTCATGGGCATCAGCGGTTTGATAAAAGCTACCAAGCATTTGAACTCTCGTTTCAAGTATCTCTGAGTACTTTGTTGCCGCCAGCACTAAAGATATTTCAGTCAAAAGAAGTGGGGTAACGACAAGTGTTGGACTTTGAACTGGATGACATAAAAGATTGGCCATTTAACTACCAGCTTGTTATCGGCCTATTGGTTTTCATGTCATCGAGTTATGCATGGTTTTGGTTTTCAGCAAAGTCTTATTCTGATGAGTTAGAACGAGCTGTGCAGTTGGAACAACGGTTAAAACTAGAGCTAAAAACAGTAGTTGCGCAAACGGCGAACCTGCCTAATAAAAAGCAGCAACTTGAGCTGGTGAGAAGTCGCTATCAACGGTTACTTCATTTATTACCGGTTCAACAAGAACTCGCGACACTACTTGCCGGTGTCAACCAAGAAGGACTGCACAACCAACTCACTTTCACTCGAATTGACTGGGGCAAGCGCGCTTCGGAGCACTTTCTCTATAAGCTGCCAATAAATATAGAACTCACCGGAAATTACAATGACATTGGTCACTTTAGTCAGGCCATTGCACAGTTATCTCGAATGGTGCTTATCGAAGATGCTGAGTGGCAGCGAGTGAGTCAGGAAAGCAGTGTATTACATTTCCGAGTTCAAGCTGCAACCTATCAATTGCATGAGGATTTTGGGGAGAAAGGCGATGCTGGTAAGAATTAGTTTAATGCTTATCAGCATTGCAGTGTTAATGGGTTGTCGAGCAAAACAGGACCCATTGAATGAGTTCGTTACTCAGGTGTTGCGAGAGGCGAAAACAACACAAGCCGATACGCCTTTTTTCCCTACTATCGAGGTTATTAAGTTTACGCCCATAAATCGGAGCTCGCCTTTTGACTTGCCTGCAATGATTCAGAATCACTCTCAATCTGTGGCCAACTTATCTTGCTGGCAGCCTAAGATCCGTAGCAAAGTGCCTTTAGAGCGTTACTCGCTTGATGACATGCAATTGAAAGGAGTGATGGGGAAAGGGGAGCAGCGCAGAGGACTAGTGGCTTTACCTATAAATCGAATAGTGACAGTGAGCGCGGGACAATACATAGGTGAAAACAGCGGCCTAATTAAACAGATAACAGCAGATAAGCTAATTATTCATGAGACGCTTCCCGATGGATTAGGGTGTTGGCGTCAAAGGCAAATTACATTGGCACTGAAGTAATGGAGATACAAACAGTGACGAGAAAAATGTTGTCCACTTGGAGGGGGACTGTCTATTTGTGGGCGTTAATCATCAGTACTGATTTGATCGCCACGCCCCAAACTAATCAACTTGTTGATGTCTCATTTGAACTGGATAAACAGAAGCGTGCAGTAGTCGTTGTTGAGCTTTCTCATGTTGGTAGTGTTGTAGATATTAGCGCCGAGTCGCAAGGAATAAAGATAGTGGTAAAGCAAACCCAGATAGCGTCAGACAAGCTGGCGATTTTGGATGTCACGGATTTTTCTACCGCAGTGAATCAGATAGAACTATTTGATGATAGTCCCGATGTTCGGATCTTTGTTGAGACCGCTATGGCAGTTCAATATCAATATACGATGCATGGTAAACAACTGAAAGTGACAATTTTACCTCTGTCTCAGCAACAAAGTGATGAACAAAAATTGTTTGGTAGTCATAGTGGCAAGCTCACTTCAATCAATTTCCAAGACATTCCTGTGCGCAGTGTATTACAGCTTCTGGCTGACTATAACCACTTTAATTTAGTGGCATCCGATAGTGTCCAAGGCAACTTAACCTTGCGTTTAGATGGCGTGCCATGGACGGAAGTCCTAGACATTATCCTGCGAGTAAAAGGGTTAGATAAACGGGTCAAGGGCAACATCATTATGGTGGCCCCTAAAGCAGAGTTAGATTTACAAGAGAAGCAGGCGTTAGAAAAGAATCGCTTGGCCGAGCAAATCGGTCAACTAAAATCGGAAATCATTAATATTAACTATGCTAAAGCGGCGGATGTAGCGGCCATGATTGGTGGAGATAGTGATGTCAGTATGTTATCTGAACGAGGTTCAGTTGCTATCGATGAGCGCACCAACGCCTTATTGGTGCGAGAACTGCCTGAAAATCTTCGCGTGATTAAAGAGATTATTGCCTCACTCGATATACCCGTGAAACAGGTACAAATTGAAGCGCGAGTGGTCACTATCAAAGAGGGTAATATTGAAGAGTTGGGGATACGGTGGGGTTATACATCGATAAATGGTGACACCACGATCGGCAGTACGATAGAAGGCAACCTTGCTTCGTCTGGCATCGGTGGGGGAGAAGTGGACATTGATGACTTCCTTAATGTTAACTTGGGGGCGCTGTCTGACAATGCCGCCAGTATCGCATTTCAAGTAGCAAGCCTCGGCTCAAATACGTTACTTGATCTAGAGTTGTCTGCATTACAAAGTGAATCGAAAGCCGAAATCATATCCAGTCCACGTCTTATCACAACCAATAAAAAGTCTGCTTATATAGAGCAGGGAACAGAGATTCCTTATTTGAAATCGACATCGAGTGGAGCGACAGCAGTTGAGTTCAAAAAAGCGGTGCTTTCCTTGACGGTGACTCCGCAGATCACACCCGACAATCGCCTTATTCTCGACTTAGATGTGACTCAAGACAGGGTTGGAGAAGTGTTGAAAACTTTAGAGGGTGAAACAGTGGCGATTGATACTCAAAGGATAGGAACTCAAGTTCTGGTTAACGATGGTGAAACTGTGGTGTTAGGTGGTATTTTTCAACATGCCATGACCAGCAAGGTAGATAAAGTGCCACTTCTTGGTGATATTCCGGGGTTGGGGGCATTATTTAGACGAACCTATGAAAACATCGGTAAGAATGAGTTACTGATCTTCGTAACTCCTAAGATTATTACTCAGTAACTATCTGTAAAGTATCAAATAATTCAAAAGGACTAAAAATAAAGTTGCATTCAAGGCACCTTACCTTGATAATTTCGGGTCTTATCACGACTTATCTGTGAGGAATTGGTGCCACAAGCCCTTTTTCCGAGGCTCCTTTTCGGTCTTTTCTTGTGGCGATGTCATTGAATTAACGTTGTAAATTAATGCTAAACATGGCTGAGAAACGTAATATTTTTCTTGTTGGCCCTATGGGTGCCGGCAAAAGTACAATCGGTAGACACCTAGCTCAACAACTACACATGGAGTTTGTTGACTCTGATACAGTAATTGAAGAGCGTACAGGCGCAGACATCGCATGGGTGTTTGACGTTGAAGGTGAAGAAGGTTTCCGCAAACGCGAAGAAACCGTTATTAACGATCTAACCGAACAGCAAGGTATTGTACTTGCTACAGGTGGTGGTTCAGTTAAAAGTAAAGACAACCGTAATCGCCTTTCTGCGCGTGGTATTGTTGTCTATCTTGAAACAACCATCGAAAAACAGCTTGCTCGCACAAATCGCGACAAAAAACGCCCGCTGCTTCAAACGGACAACCCGCGCGAAGTACTTGAGTCTTTAGCGGACGAGCGCAATGATCTTTACAAAGATGTGGCGGACTATGTGGTTCGTACTGATGATCAAAGTGCAAAAGTGGTAGCCAACCAGATCGTAAAAATGCTAGAAGAAGGTCAAGTCTAACTTTCTTTCTTCAATAGGAGAGCAACCCATGGAACGGATTACGGTCGAACTTGGTGAGCGTAGCTACCCAATTTCAATTGGTGCCGGGTTATTTAATGACTCGGCTCAATTTGCCCAAATTCCAGATGGAAAATCAGTGGTTGTTATCACTAACACCACCGTTTCCCCCCTCTACGCTGATGCTATTCTGAAGCAGCTTGATAACAAAGGTTGCAAAACCTCATTACTCGAACTGCCTGATGGTGAGCAATACAAGACACTAGACACTTTCAATACAGTCATGACTCATTTACTGTCAGGTAACTATGGTCGTGATGTAGTAGTTGTTGCCCTTGGTGGTGGTGTGATTGGCGATCTTGTCGGTTTTTCTGCCGCTTGCTATCAACGTGGCGTGGATTTTGTTCAAATCCCAACCACGCTATTATCCCAAGTCGACTCATCTGTGGGCGGCAAAACGGCCGTTAACCACGAGCTTGGCAAAAATATGATTGGTGCTTTCTATCAGCCTCAATCTGTCATCATTGATACCAACTGTCTTAAGACCTTACCAGCGCGTGAATTCGCCGCGGGTGTTGCTGAGGTGATCAAGTATGGCATCATCTATGATGAAGCCTTTTTTGAATGGCTAGAGCAAAACCTCGATAAGCTTTATGCATTGGATCAACAAGCCCTGACTTATGCTATTGCCCGCTGCTGTCAGATTAAAGCTGAGGTTGTGGCTCAAGATGAGAAAGAGTCGGGTATTCGCGCGTTATTGAATCTAGGTCATACATTTGGTCATGCGATTGAAGCAGAACTAGGGTATGGTAAATGGTTACATGGAGAGGCAGTCTCTTCCGGTACAGCTATGGCCGCCCATACCGCGCATTTGCTTGGTGATATAACCGCAGAGCAAGTGACCCGTATTATCACTTTGCTAGAGCGCGCTAAATTGCCTGTACACACTCCGGAATCAATGAGTTTTGAAGACTTTATCAAGCATATGATGCGTGATAAAAAAGTCTTATCGGGTAAGTTACGCCTTGTGCTACCAACGTCTGTTGGTACTGCTCAGGTGGTTTCTGACGTTCCGAGTGACATCATCAAACAAGCTATCGACTTGTGCCGACAGTAGTTCGATATTGTCGATGCTATTGAAGGTAAGTTAGATGTGAGGCTCCGTAATGGGGCCTTTTTTAGGTTTAATGACTAGGTAAATAGGATCAGAATGAGTTTGTCGTATGAGCTGCGAGTATTGGAATTAGATTCGCAGACCCAACTACTAGAGCGTGTGCAGCTACTGACTCAATTTGCGTCGAGTTTTGTCGTTATCAAAGGTGAGTCTGGCGCCGGGAAAACTTGGCTTGCACACCGCTATCTCGAAGCCTGGGCACATGGCAAAAACCAATCACTGATTACCTGTTTCGCGAATCAAGATGATGAAGTGAACCGCAGTAATATTCTTCGTCAACTCTTTCCTCATTCAATGTACAGCGCTACCGACTCACTGCATGACAGCGTTGAGCGTATTCTGGAGGGTGAGGCGAGCAATATTGTGATTGTTGTCGATGATGCTCAGTACATCTCACAAGCCTTACTCGCCGAGCTATGGCTGTTGTATACCGCCTCTTTGCATGTCACTAAACAGAACATCAGTATCGTATTATTCAGTGCTAGCGATTCGCTCAGTTCTCGACTAGCGCGATTGAGTCATGGCCTTGATAGTAAACCGGTAGAGCTGGATGTTGATGAACTGACCGACGCGGAGGCTGAGCGTTTTTTTGATACTCTTGTGCTGCGCTATATTGATGAAAGCGTTGAAAAAAGAGTCAAAAGCGCGTTTACTAGCATTAAACCGCTTCCGGGTGAAATTTTGGCGTTAGGAGAGCAAAAAATGGAAAAGAAGGTGATTATTCGTTCATTGGTTGGTTCACCTGCCAAGATTGCAGCAACAGTGGCAGTTATCGTTTTGCTGCTATTTTTAGGTTACAGCTGGCTACTAAAATCGCCAACGCCGCAGAGCACAGAGCCTAGCGAAGTACCGATTGAGCAAACGGTGATTCCTACCTTAGATGGGCCAGTCGATGCCGCTACTGAAGAACAAGCAGAAGGGGCTAACAAAGAAATGCCGTCCCAGTTAGAGCCCACGGATGATACCGCTTCGCTACCGCCTTCGGTAACATCAGAAACCGCGAGTGTCGGTGTAGCAGAATCTGGTGAGCGCGTAGTAATTACCTCGGACGTCGTAGATGCCTTATTAGATGACAATACTGCTGTCGCAGTGGCAAAAGCGGCTGAGGTTCAAAATGTGGTCACACCAAAAGTGGAAGTAGTTGACGTGGATAGTGCGCAGAAACTGCAGACTCCAATTACGTTTTCCTTCGCTCGTGAAGAACTCAATGCCCTACCTGCAAACAACTACACGTTGCAAATCGCAGCGATGACTGAGCTAAAAGACGTTCAGTTGTTTTTGAACCAACACACGTTTGACAAACCAGTCCGTGTTTATCCAACGTTGCGTGGAGATGAGAAGTGGTACATCGTGACTTACGATGTGTATCCAAGTATTCAAACGGCACGTGATGCAGCGGAAGCGTTACCGGAAGAAATCCAGTCTCTTGGACCTTGGCCAAAATCTCTTAGCCAAGTACAGCGAGAAATTACTCGTTGGAAAGAGTAACCTTCCAGTGAACACTGAGGGTGATTTTCGCTGACCTTTCTGCTAGAAAGGTCAACATAACAAATTGAATTATGATATATTCCCCAGCCTTAATTTTTGGGGTGGCAGTAGATAGAGCAAGTAATGAAAAAGCAACGCGCCTTTCTTAAGTGGGCTGGTGGAAAATATGGCTTGGTTGAAGACATTCAAAAGCATTTGCCAGACGCAAGAAAGCTGGTAGAGCCTTTCGTTGGTGCTGGGTCTATCTTCCTAAATACTGACTACGATCAGTATTTACTTGCCGATATCAATCCCGATTTAATTAACCTCTATAATCTGTTAAAAACAGATCCCGAGACCTACGTCGCTGAAGCAAAGCGCCTATTCACTGCTGAACACAATCGCAAAGAAGTGTATTTGGATATTCGCGCCCAGTTTAATCAGACTGACGACGTCTTGTTTCGCTCCGTCGCCTTTCTTTATATGAACCGTTTTGGTTTTAACGGCTTGTGCCGTTACAACAAAAAAGGTGGCTTTAACGTGCCCTTCGGCTCTTATAAAAAACCGTATTTCCCAGAAAATGAGCTGATTTTCTTTGCTGAGAAAGCGAAGAAAGCCACGTTTGTTTGCGAGGGATATCACGACACTTTTAAACGAGCGCGCAAAGGCAGCGTTATATATTGCGACCCGCCATACGCACCACTATCGAACACGGCCAACTTTACCTCTTATGCGGGTAATGGGTTTAGTCTTGATGACCAAGCTGCACTTGCTGACGTTGCTGAGCACGCTGCGTTTGATCGTGGTATTCCTGTGCTGATTTCTAACCACGACACCACTTTGACACGTCGCCTGTATCACGGTGCGCAACTGAATGTGGTCAAGGTTAAGCGAACCATCAGCCGTAATGGTGCAGGTCGTAATAAGGTTGACGAATTATTGGCGTTATTTGAGCCGCAAGATCAATAACTGCTTGGTAAGGGCTAGGATTTAATCAACCGCTTCGGTAGAATTGCGCGAACTTGGCGATACTCGCTTGCTTTGAATTCAACTGAGGTTAGGTATGAAAGACTTTTTAATTGCTCCATCCATTCTCTCTGCAGATTTTGCTCGTCTAGGTGAGGACGTTGAAAAAGTACTCGCTGCGGGTGCTGACGTTGTTCACTTTGATGTGATGGACAATCACTATGTTCCTAACCTGACGTTTGGTGCACCAATCTGTAAAGCTCTACGCGACTACGGCATTACCGCTCCAATCGATGTTCACCTAATGGTTAAACCTGTCGATAGCATTGTTCCTGACTTTGCTAAAGCAGGTGCGAGTATGATTACTTTCCACGTTGAAGCGTCTGAGCACGTAGATCGTACACTGCAACTTATCAAAGAACACGGCTGTCAGGCTGGTGTAGTACTCAATCCAGCAACGCCTCTTTCTTGCCTTGATTACATCATGGACAAAGTGGACTTGATTCTACTGATGTCAGTGAACCCAGGCTTTGGTGGTCAATCTTTCATTCCGTCGACGTTAGACAAGTTACGTGAAGTTCGTAAACGCATTGATGCTTCTGGTCGTAACATTCGCTTAGAAATTGATGGTGGCGTGAAAGTCGATAATATTCGAGAAATTGCTGAAGCGGGCGCAGACATGTTTGTTGCCGGTAGCGCTATCTTTAATCGTCCAGATTACAAAGAAGTTATCGACGAGATGCGTGCTGAACTGGCAAAAGTAAACAGCAAATAAGATTTGGAATTAGTAGACATGAGCGCAATTAAACTCGTTGTTTTTGATTTAGATGGGACGTTACTCGACAGCGTACCTGATTTGGCATTAGCGGCTGATCAGGCGGTTCAAGAGTTAGGTTATCCGAGTGTCACCGAAGAACAAGTTCGTGACTATGTAGGTAACGGTGCCGATATTTTAATTGGTCGCTCATTAAGCCAAAGTATCACTGTTGACCCTGAGTTGTCGCCGGAGTTGCTTGCGAAGGCTCGTACTTTGTTTGATGACTTTTATAAAGCCAGTGGGCATAAGCTAAGTCACTTGTATCCAGCTGTACATCAAACCTTGGATACCTTGGTGGCGAATGGCTTTACTTTAGCTCTGCTCACCAACAAACCATCGAAGTTTGTTCCAGAATTGCTAGAGCAACATAAGCTCGATAAGTACTTTAAGCATGTACTGGGCGGCGATGCGTTCCCGAAACGCAAACCGGATCCAATTGCATTACATTGGTTGATGGAGCAAGAGCAGTTATCTGCCGAACAAGTGTTGATGGTCGGGGATTCTAAAAACGATATCTTGGCGGCGCGTAACGCAGGTTGCCAAGCGTTCGGACTCACTTATGGTTACAACCACGGTGAACCTATTGCCAATGCGAACCCTGACTTTGTTGCTGATATCGTGTCGAACGTGCTTGAAGCCGTGGGAATTGACAGCTAAATCGCGACAAAAAGTGCTTTGCTGAGTGAAAAGCCAAGTAAAGTACTAGAAATATACTCGCCAATGAGTACACTGCTAGAACCGCGTAAGGAATTACGCGGTTTTTCATTATCCTAATTATCTCGTTAAGAAGTCGAAGGAATCATTATCATGAGCAAACCCATCGTATTGAGTGGTGTTCAGCCGTCAGGTGAACTAAGTATCGGAAACTACTTGGGTGCTCTACGTCAATGGCAACAGATGCAAGATGATTACGATTGCCAGTACTGCGTTGTTGACCTTCATGCGATTACGGTTCGTCAAGATCCAAAAGCACTGCATGAAGCGACACTAGACGCACTCGCAATCTGCCTTGCAGTTGGTGTTGATCCGAAGAAGAGCACGTTATTTGTACAGTCACACGTACCTGAGCATGCTCAACTTGGTTGGCTTCTTAACTGTTATACCCAAATGGGCGAACTGAATCGTATGACTCAGTTTAAAGACAAATCACAGCGTTACGCTAATGACGTTAACGTTGGTCTTTATGATTATCCAGTGCTAATGGCTGCAGATATTCTGCTTTACGGTGCACACCAAGTACCAGTGGGTAGTGACCAGAAGCAGCACTTAGAGTTAGCGCGTGATATCGCGACTCGTTTCAACAATATCTACAGCCCTGAAGCACCGATTTTCACTATTCCCGAGCCTTATATCCCAACGGTGAACGCTCGTGTTATGAGCTTACAAGATGCGACTAAGAAGATGTCTAAGTCGGATGATAACCGTAAGAACGTGATTACTCTGCTCGAGGAGCCTAAGTCGATCATCAAGAAGATCAATAAAGCGCAAACCGATGCTGAGACACCGCCACGCATTGCCAACGATTGGGAAAACAAAGCGGGCATCTCTAACCTAATGGGCCTTTACTCTGCAGCAACGGGCAAAACGTTTGAAGAAATTGAAGCGCAATATGCTGGTGTGGAGATGTACGGTCCGTTTAAGAAAGATGTAGGTGAAGCGCTGGTTGCTATGCTTGAGCCAATTCAAGCGGAATACCACCGTATTCGTGCCGACCGTGCTTATATGGATGAAGTCATGCGCCAGGGCGCTGAAAAGGCCTCTGCTCGTGCAGCAGTGACACTGGCTGAAGCCTACAAAGCGGTAGGTTTTGTGACTCGCCCATAGCACAAGCTGTACTCCCAGATATTGAAAAGCCCTTTGGTTCGCCAAAGGGCTTTTTTTGTGTTATCGCACTGCATTCTCTTACTAACGTTTCCTGTTGAATTTTTGGCACAGGCTAAATTGTTCAAACTTTGAATGAGAGGTGTATCTCAGTTAACTGAATATTCATTGTTCATTTGCACTCTAAATGACAACACTCGTCTCGAAAATAATCATTTTTATATTCAACAAAGTGCAATAAGGCAAGGGATAACATTGCCAGTTAATTCGAGGTGAATGATGACACGCACAAATAAAAAGCAGTGGTTAGCGTTAGCGATAGCGTCCGCATTAGCCGGAGGTGCCAACGCTGAGGTCTTTCTTTCGCAATATGTGGAGGGAAGCGGTTATAACAAGGCAGTTGAAATAGCCAACTCTGGTGACTCAGAAGTTCAGTTGGTGGGTTACCAACTGGCTAAATCGCCAAATGGTAACGGCAGTTGGAGCACACTAGATCTCTCTAGTTATGTCATTCCAGCTAAGTCAGTACTTGTGTTCGCAAACTCTCGCGCAGACGATGCCATTCTGGGTGTCGCAACGCTTTCAACCTTTGATCAAGTATTGAATTTTAATGGTGACGACCCGATTGCGTTGATGGATAGCAATGGCCAAATCATCGATATGATTGGCACTATGGGCGACAACTTTGGTGCAGATAAAACCTTAGTACGCTACACGCCTTATCATCAACCATCAGTGACTTACCAACCAGATCAATGGGCAACACTGAGTAAGAACGATGTTACCGGTTTAGGTCAGTTGGAGGACCTAACACCACCAGCACCTTTCCAATGTCTCGACAACGGTTCTTCGCCAACCTTTACTGACATTCAAGCGATTCAGGGTGAAGGCAGCAGTTCTCCTTATATCAATGGCTACCCATACATCACTAGTGAACAGTATTTTGTTCAAGGCGTGGTCTCGGCGGTAAGCACGGGCATTAATCAAGGCTTCTATTTAGAGGCATTGCAGGATGATCATAACCCGTTAACGTCTAATGGTTTGTATGTTTACACTCAAGCAAATCCAAGCCTAGCAGCTGGCGATGTGGTTTGTGTTCGTGGTCAAATCCAAGAGTTCTATGGACAGACTCAGCTTAAGCTCAATGAACAAGATTGGTTTAAGCAAGGAGAACAAGCCGCCCCACAAGCGACAGCAATTGAAGTGCTTGAGTCCGATGAGAACTTTGAGCAGACATTAGAGCGTTACGAAGGCATGCTAGTACGCCTACCAAAAGCGCTTGATATGCGTATTAGTCGCACCTTTGGCTATGACTATGGCGCACGTCGCAACAATGTGGTGTTGGCGCATGAACGCGTGAATCTACATCCAAATCAGCAGTTTGCCGCAGGTTCTGATGAAGCCAAAGCGCAAAGCGAAGATAACGGCTTACGTCGACTATTTGTTGAGTCACCAACGGCAGCACCAAATGGCAAAGTGCCGTACTACCCAGAATTTGGTCGTACCGATGTGGACCAAGATGGCAGCACGGAAGATTACATTCGTATCAACGATACCTTGTTCGATATTGAAGGGGTCATTGGGTACAGCTACAGTGACTACCGCCTGTTTGTGACGAATACTATTTCTGCTGATAACTTCGTTCGTAATACACCGCGCACTGAAGTTCCTGAGCTTGCTGAGCAGCCATGGAACAAGAAAGACCTACGTGTTGCGACCTTTAACGTTCTTAACTACTTTACCTCGCCATTCGGTGGTGATGAAAACCGCTTCGGCAGCAATCGAGGTGCTAGCAACTTTGCTGAGTTTGAAGTCCAGCAAGAGAAAATACTCAATGCGCTTATCAAGCTTGATGCCGACATTGTTGGTTTGATGGAAATTGAGAACAACGGTTTTGGTGACAATGGAGCCATTGCTCAGTTGGTCAGAGAGCTTAACGCTCGTATAGATAACAAGAAATTGCACTACGACTTTGTTTCGCTAGACAGCAATCAAGATGGTGTCATCGATAAGCTTGATGCAGTGGGTACCGATGCCATTACAACTGGCGTTATTTATCGTCCTAAGCAAGTGAAACTAAAACAAGTTAATGTACTGGAAATGCCTCGTCAGGTTGCGCCTGAAGTGCTGGATGAGGATGGCAAAGTGATTGAAGACGGTAAGAACTATCAACGTAATACTCTGGCACCAACCTTTAAGGTGAAAGGGGCGAAGGAGAAGCTGACGGTAGCGGTCAATCACTTCAAATCAAAAGGTTCTAAATGTTGGGAAGATGCAGCTCCTATTGCTGAAGGTGGCCAAGCAGGCAAAGATACTGACCAGCAAGGGTCATGTGAAAACTTCCGTGTTGCAGCGGCTGTTGCGTTAGGTGATGCGTTAGAAGCGATTAAAGGACATAAAATTGTCTTGGGTGATTTCAATGCGTATGGAAAAGAAGATCCACTGCTGATTCTAACTGACTACAGTCAAGAGAAGTATGGCAAAACCATTCGTGCTGCTCGCAATACCTTTATTGGTGAGCAAGAGCAATTTGGTGATGACGGTGCGGTCATTGACCACAGCTATGGTTACGTCAACGTACTCGGAGAGATGCATCCACAAGGTTGGAGTTACTCATACAATGATGAAGTCGGCGCGCTCGACCATATCCTTATTAGTCCAAGCTTGTCGAAGCGTGTCGTTGATGCCACTGAGTGGCACATCAATGCGGCGGAGTCGACGCTGTTTGACTATAACGATGAGTACAAAGGTGATTTGCCTAAGTATCAAGACCATTACCGCTCTTCTGACCATGATCCAGCGGTGATTGATCTGAATATGCGTGGTGGTTCGGTTGGCTTAGTGGGTTTATCAGCGATGTTGCTGTTAGGTCTACGTCGACGTAAACAAGGATAATTAACCTCTGCAGCAAGGTGTTTACAGCCTTGCTGCTTTTTTTCTCCCCATTTTTACTTGCCTTTCTGCCATCTTGTTGCAAAATACCGCCTTATTTTTCGCAAACTCAATACCACAGCGAGCGCTATGCTACTCATCATTGATAATTACGACTCCTTTACTTTTAACCTGTTTCAGTATTTTTCTGAACTGGGTGCCGAAGTAAAAGTGGTGCGCAATGATGAAATTGATATTGCTGGTATTGAAGCGTTAAACCCTTCTCATTTAGTTATCTCTCCAGGACCTTGTACACCTAATGAGGCAGGAATCTCCTTAGAGGTGATCAAGCACTTTGCAGGTAAATTGCCACTACTCGGTGTTTGTTTAGGTCATCAGGCGATCGCTCAGGTCTTTGGTGGTAAGGTGATCCGTGCTCGTGAAGTGATGCATGGTAAAACCTCACCCATTCGTCATAACAACAAAAGTGTGTTTGCTGGCCTCAATAACCCATTAACTGTTACCCGTTATCACTCATTAATCGTCGAAAAAGAGTCGCTTCCAGATTGCTTTGAAGTAACGGCTTGGACTGAGTTAGAGAATGGCGATTTCGACGAAATTATGGGTTATCAGCACAAGTCGCTTTGTCTACATGCGGTTCAATTCCACCCAGAATCTATCAAAACCGAACAAGGTCACGAACTTCTTAACAATTTCCTGTCTCAAAAATAGTCGATCTTGATCACTCTTTTCTGTTTTCTTATCCATCATAAGTTTTACTTATTAAATTGAAAGATTATTCGTCTTTACTGATATCAAAGTGAGCAAAACCTTATTTGCTGACTTTCTCGGTTGATGCAGGAAAAAACGCTTCATTCTCATTCATTTTTGATGCATAAATACTCATGAGGCAGCGGTGAATTTTGTTCTTTAGCTACTTAAAAAGTATTTTTCACTATTGCTATGGTTAAATAATTGTAAATACAATGCTGCATCTGTGGAAAAGCGATAGAAAATCTTTTCTTTCTTTATGAGTTCGAGGGATCGCTCTTGGTCCGTAACTTAAAATGGAAGAGTGAAGCGCCTTTCTCCCACATGCTGTAATGAGAAGGAATGTGTTATGACAACGGAAAAAGCGGTAACTCGCGAGTGGTTTGATGAGGTAATGGTACCTTGCTACAACCCAATGGAAATGATTCCAGTAAAAGGCGAGGGTGCTCGCGTTTGGGACCAGCAGGGGAATGAATATATCGACTTCGCGGGTGGTATTGCCGTGAGTTGTTTAGGCCACTGCCATCCGGCGATGGTAACTGCAGTTACTGAACAAGCTAACAAGATTTGGCATCTGAGTAATGTTATGACCAACGAGCCAGCACTGCGCTTGGCGAAAAAATTGACGGAAGTTAGCTTTGCTGAACGAGTTTTCTTCGCTAACTCAGGTGCGGAAGCCAATGAAGCGGCGCTGAAACTAGCACGCCGCTGGGCGGCAGATGTTCATGGTACTGAAAAGTCAGAAATCATTGCTTTTAACCAAGGTTTCCACGGTCGTACTTTCTTTACGGTCACTGTTGGTGGTCAAGCTGCTTATTCTGACGGTTTTGGTCCTAAGCCGGGCGACGTATCACACATTCCTTATAATGATATCGCTGCGCTTGAAGCTCAGATGTCAGAGAAAACCTGTGCAGTGATGATGGAGCCGCTACAAGGTGAGGGTGGTATTGTTTCTCCTCAGCCTGAGTTTGTTCAAGCGGTTCGTGAGTTATGTGATAAATATAATGCACTGCTTATTTTTGATGAAGTGCAAACGGGTAATGGCCGTACTGGTCACTTTTACGCCTACCAGGGTCTAGGTGTAACGCCCGATATTTTGAGCACGGCGAAATCTCTTGGTGGTGGTTTCCCGATTGGCGCTATGCTAACGACTGAGAAACTTGCTGTACACATGAAAGTGGGGACGCACGGTTCTACTTACGGCGGTAACCCGTTAGCGTGTGCGGTAGCAGAAGCGGTTGTGGATGTAGTGTCGAGCCCAGATGTTCTGGCTGGTGTCGCTGAGCGTGAAGCGTGGTTCCGCGATGGTCTACAAAAAATAAACGCAAAATACGGTATTTTCAGCGAAATTCGTGGAAAAGGCCTACTTCTTGGTGCTGCGCTGAATGAAGAGTGGCAAGGTCGTGCTCGTGATGTTCTAGTAGCTGCAGGCCAACAAGGCCTAATGGTCTTGGTTGCGGGTGCAAATGTGGTTCGTTTTACCCCATCACTAGTGATTACCAAACAAGAAGTTGAAGAAGGATTAGCTAAACTGGATAAAGCGATCAGCACCTTAGTGGCGTCGTAAACTTAGTTAGCAATTAAATACTCTCTCGGATGTTTGGATGTGCCGGGAGAGTTTGCGTCAGGAGGGATTATTGATGCTTGTTGTTCGTCCTATCTCTATGTCTGATTACGACGCGCTGCATACTTGCGCGGTAGAATCAGGACACGGTTTTACTTCTCTTCCTGTGAATGAAGAGCTTCTTACTAACCGAATTACCCATTCTGAATACAGTTTTGCCAAGCAAGGTGTGACGACACCGACCGACGAAGGTTATTTGATGGTGGGTGTTGATACAGACACTGGTGAAGTGGCGGGTACCACAGGTATAGAAGGTGCGATTGGCTGGGATGTCCCTTTCTATTCTTATCACATTAGTACGGTGGTGCACTCGTCACCAAAACTCAACGTCAACAATGTCGTTAAGCTTCTGACCTTTGGGAATAATTACACTGGATGCAGTGAGATTTGTACCTTGTTCTTACGCCCTGAATTCCGTGGCGGATTGAATGGTCGATTGATGTCTAAATGCCGCTTTTTGATGATGGCAGAGCACCCAGAACGTTTTTCTAAAACGATTTTTGCTGAAATGCGTGGTGTGTCCGATGCGGAAGGCAATTCTCCATTTTGGAAGTGGTTACAAGAGCATTTCTTTTCTATCGATTTTACATTGGCAGATTATCTGACCGGAATTGGTAAAAAAGGCTTTATCGCAGATCTAATGCCAAAGCTTCCTATCTATATCAACTTGCTCAGCAAAGAAGCGCAAGAGGTGATTGGGCAGGTGCATGAGAATACGCGTCCGGCTTTGAAGCTGCTTGAAAACGAAGGCTTTACTTGCCGTAACTATGTCGACATTTTCGATGCAGGCCCAACGGTTGAATGTGACCTTCGCAATATTCAAGCGGTTCGTGACTCTTTCCGAGCTCAAGTAGCGATTGCAGAGCATTCGAGCTCTCAAGATTATTTGGTGGCAAATACCTCGTTTGAGAACTTCCGAGCGGTCGCGGCCAAAGCGGCATACGACCCAGAAAGTGGCAAGGTATTGCTCACAGCAGAAGCAGCACAAGCACTGAATGTCTCCGAGGGCGATATGGTGCGTATGCTGGCTCAATAACAGTCAAATAATAAGATGGTGGTCGATTACCACCACGGTTTAAGAGAAGCGGAAGTTCTGCTTGCTCTTAGCTCATTCAATTTAAGGAACTTCACTATGACTCAATGGATCGCAGGTAACTGGGTTGCAGGCCAAGGTGACACTTTTCAGTCACTATCCCCATACAACAATCAAACTATTTGGGAAGGTCAGTCAGCCACTGCTCAACAGGTTGAAAGCGCCGTCTCTGCTGCTCGTCAGGCATTTATCGAGTGGAAGAAGCGTCCATTTGAAGAGCGTGAAGCCATCGTTTTGTCTTTCGCAGAGAAAGTGAAAGAACGTAGTGAAGATATTGCCATAGCCATCGCCAAAGAAACGGGTAAACCGTTATGGGAAACGCGCACTGAAGCGGGAGCGATGGCTGGCAAAATTGCGATTTCTATTCGTGCTTATCATCAGCGTACCGGCGAGACCCAACGCGAAGCCGCTGGCAACCAAATCGTCCTCCGTCACAGGCCTCTTGGTGTCATGGCTGTATTTGGGCCTTATAATTTCCCTGGTCACCTACCTAACGGTCACATTGTGCCTGCGTTACTAGCAGGGAACACAGTGGTCTTTAAACCGTCTGAGCAGACGCCGCTAGTTGGTGAGTTAGCAATGAAACTTTGGGAAGAGGTTGGTCTTCCATCTGGTGTCATTAACCTTGTTCAAGGCGGCAAGGAGACGGGCATTGCGCTTGCTGATTCTAAAGGCATTGATGGCGTACTGTTCACAGGTAGCGCCAATACGGGACACATTCTGCATAGGCAATTCGCGGGGCAACCGGGCAAGATGTTAGCGCTAGAAATGGGCGGTAATAATCCGCTGGTGATCAGTGAAGACTTTGGGGATATGGATGCTGCGGTTTATACCATTTTGCAATCGGCATACATTAGTGCTGGACAACGCTGTACCTGTGCAAGACGCCTTTATGTGCCATTTGGGCAAAGAGGTGATCAACTGGTTGAACGCTTAGTTTCTGCAATTGGTAAGATTCGTATCGATGAGCCTTTCGCCGAACCAGCACCATTTATGGGGCCACAAATCTCTGAACAGGCGGCTGACCATATTATTGCGGCGCAAGCCGAGCTCCTGAAACTAGGTGGCAAGAGCTTAGTGGAAGCGAAACGCCTACAAGCTGCTTTCGTTACGCCTGCGTTGATTGATGCAACGAATATCGAGCAGCTACCAGATGAAGAGTACTTTGGTCCCTTGTTACAGCTAGTACGCTATGAAACGCTACCACAAGCAGTAGAACTCGCAAACGATACTCGCTTTGGTTTGTCGGCAGGTTTGATTTCGCAAAGCGATGAAGAGTGGCAGTACTTCGTTGACCATATTCGTGCAGGCATTGTAAACCGTAACCGTCAGCTTACTGGAGCGAGTGGTGATGCGCCATTCGGAGGACCTGGTGCATCAGGTAACCTAAGACCAAGTGCTTTCTATGCGGCCGATTACTGTGCATACCCTATGGCGTCCATGGAAGGAGACAATACCGTGCTTCCTGCAACGCTAAGCCCTGGTATTGAACTCTAAGGAACTTCTGTTATGACTGTAGACGCTCTATTTAACCATTTATGGCAAGACTATATTCGCCGTCTTTGCCCTTCTGCTGATAAAGTCCATGCTCTGCTCAAAGAGGATGAAGCGCTGATTAACGACCACATTGCGCTACGTACTTTTAATGTCGGCCCTCTGGGCATCGATTCGTTGGCAAAGCACTTTATCGCTCTTGGCTACAAAGTCTCTGGTGATTATGTGTTTGAGGCTAAGAAGCTCTCTGCGATTCATTTAGAGCATAGTAATGCTCTATTACCAAAAGTGTTTATTAGTGAGCTTAGAGTCGAACTGTGTTCGCAGCAGCTGCAAGATATTGTCGCTAAACTGGTGGCTCAAGTTGAAGCGGCGAAGTTGGATAGCGCAGACTTCCTTTATGGTGGGCGTCTATGGGACTTGAGTTACGCTGATTTTCAGACGCTAGCCGAAGAGAGCGAGTATGCATCGTGGTTGGCTGCCCACGGTTATGGCGCTAACCACTTTACGGTGAGCGTAAATCAGCTGGATCGTTTTCAGGAAGTCGTAGAAGTAAACCAACACCTTCGTGAGGCCGGTTTTGCTATCAATGAATCTGGCGGCGAAGTGAAAGGTTCTCCTGAGGTGTTACTTGAGCAGTCTTCAACAATGGCGGATAAAGTGCCAGTGATGTTCACCGATGGTGAACAGACTATCCCTGGCGGCTTCTATGAGTTTGCTAAGCGATATCAAATGGCGGACGGCAGTTACTATCAAGGCTTCGTCGCAGCATCTGCGGATAAGATTTTTGAGAGCACGCACCAATAAGCTTTATTGTTGGCAGGAGTGACGAACTTCGGAGATAAGCATATAGTCATTCTTAGCATTGCTACTCCAAAAATAATCGGTCATCCCTGCGAAGGCAGGGATCTTGTTTCAGCGGGTGACAGCTTTGGGCAGACTCCTGCTTTTGCAGGCGCACGGCCAGCAGAGAGACGAAAATTTGAGATAGGAACACGCCTTATCTAGTAACCGAGCGTGAAAACAATAATAAAAAAGCCACCTTGCGGTGGCTTTTTAGCTATTAGCTTTTGTACAAGTAACGTCGCTAGAAATTAACGAGTACCGTAAACAACAATAGTCTTACCGTGAGCAGAGATTAGGTTCTGCTCTTCTAGCATCTTAAGAATGCGTCCCACTGTCTCACGTGAACAGCCAACGATTTGGCCGATCTCTTGACGAGTGATCTTGATTTGCATGCCATCTGGGTGAGTCATTGCGTCTGGTTGCTTCGCTAGGTTTAGTAGCGTTTGAGCAATGCGGCCTGTTACGTCTAGGAACGCTAAGTCACCTACTTTTTGGCTAGTCACTTGTAGACGACTTGCCATTTGAGCAGATAAGCGCATTAGAATATCAGGGTTAACTTGAATCAGCTGACGGAATTTCTTGAATGAGATTTCCGCAACTTCACAAGGAGATTTTGCACGTACCCATGCCGTACGTTCTTGGTCTTCTTCGAACAAGCCAAGTTCACCAATGAAGTCACCTTGGTTAAGGTAAGACAAGATCATCTCTTTGCCTTCTTCATCTTTGATCAGTACCGCTACAGAACCTTTTACGATGTAGTAAAGAGTTTCCGCTTTCTCGCCCGCATGGATTAGCGTGCTTTTAGAAGGATACTTGTGAATGTGGCAGTGTGAAAGGAACCACTCTAACGTTGGGTCGGTTTGAGGTTTACCTAGAACCATATATCTTACTTCCTCTGCAGGGTATGCTTGCTGCTTTCCATATTTGTTAGCAAGCCCGTTGGTTAAGACTTACTAGCATAAAAGCACTTTGAAGATGGCGCAAGCGATCTTCTGTTTCCTAGAAATAGTATCCTTTTTTGCGCCATTTTTCTTGATTTTAATCGTGTCATCAGACCATTTTTCTATACAAAACTGTGCACATGATCACGGTATAAAAAATCATCTACGGTTAAAGCGTGAAAGCTAACCTATTTTTCCAGTTTCTATGAGCTGTTGAAGTATTGGTCTGACGATTAATTCCATCGCAAAACTCATCTTACCGCCCGGTACCACTATGGTGTCATGTCGCGACATGAACGAGCCATCTATCATTGCCAGTAGATAAGGGAAATCGACATTTTTGATACCACGTAGACGAATCACCACGAAGCTTTCATCTAAGCTTGGAATGCCTTTGGCGTTGAGTGGGTTGGAGGTATCCACCGTAGGGACGCGTTGAAAGTTAATATGAGTGCGTGAGAATTGCGGGGTAATATAACTAAGGTAATCATCCATTGAACGGACAATAGAGTCGGTAACCGCTTCTCTGGAATGCCCTCTATCGCGAGTATCACGAACAAATTTCTGAATCCACTCCAAGTTGACTATCGGCACCATGCCGATAAGTAAGTCGACATGTTGAGCTGCGTTTACCTCTCCGTCGACAACACCACCGTGTAAGCCTTCATAAAACAGTACATCGGAATTTTCAGGCAGATCTTGCCAAGGCGTGAATGTGCCAGGCATTTGATTGTATGGTACAGCTTCATCAAACGTATGCAGGTAACGACGGAACTGACCTGTGCCATTTTGTCCGTAGTTGCGGAAGAATTCTTCTAACGCAGGGAAGTCATTTGCTTGCGGGCCAAAGTAACTGATGTGTTTTCCTTGCTCTTTGGCTTTGCGGATCTCGATATCCATTTCTGGACGAGTAAAGCGGTGAAAGCTGTCACCTTCAATAAAAGCGGGCTTCACGCTCATCATGTTGAACATTTTGCGAAACGCTTCTGACGTTGTTGTTGTACCTGCTCCAGAAGAGCCGGTCACCGCAATAATGGGGTGTTTTGCAGACATAACACTTCCTGTGTAATGATAGTTATAATTTTGTTTTGTTAACCCTATGAACTATTTAGACGTTGTTTGCTCATTTAGGTTCAATAGCGTTTTACTATAGCACTAGATTGTCATGCTCACGTCATTTACATCGAACGACGTAGCTGAATATCGACGGTTTCATGTAATTCGGAGAAGACAATTACAGCCTCTCCGTTCTCTAGTTGAGCTTTGACGTGCGATACCTTATCGTCCAACGACCACTCAGTGTCACCGTAGTCAGTACCTTCACGCAATACGAATTCTTTGATCAAATTATCTAGCGTTTCTGCTGCGATTTGTTGCCATGGAATAATCATAAATACCTCATCACTCTATGATACGGGAGAGTATACCGTCATGTGGACGAGTGGAGTAGGTGGCGATAGTAGTTTGGCAAGGTTTCTTCTAGCCAAAACTTAGGTTGACGCAGACTGCCAGACATAAAACCCACATGGCCGCCACGTTCGTGCAGGCGATAGTCAATATGAGCAGGGAGGGCGAAGTTTGGAATGACTTCATGGCTCATAAATGGGTCATCCTTTGCGTGGATAAATTGAGTGGGAACAGTAATGTCACACATTCTTTGTAATCCAGAGCATTGATTGTAATAGTCTTCAGCATCCCGAAAACCATGCAGTGGTGCGGTGATTAGGTCATCAAACTCGTACAGTTTGCGCATGTTTTGGATTTTTTCCGCCGTAAGACCTAATACATCACTGAGAAGATGCAGTTTGTTTAGCGCGTTCTTTTTCATTGAGCTGAGTAGGTATGAGCGATATAGCCTGGAAAAGCCCTGCTCAATTCGTCGAGCACATGCACCGAGATCCAACGGTGCAGAGACAATCGTTGCACCATCCAGTTTGCTGTCATTCTGGTAGTGAGCAAGATAATTCGTCAGCATGTTGCCCCCTAACGAAATGCCTACAGCAGCCTTCTTGGCATTTGGGTAACGATGATCCAAAAGCTCGATAAACTGCCTAGCATCACCAATTTCACCAGAGTGATAGGCACGAGCTAGCCGGTTCGGGTTGGGACCGCAGCCGCGAAAATGCATCATAACAGAGAGCCAGCCTTGCTGAGCAAAAGCGTGCATTAAGCCATTGGCATAAGGGCTATTGAAACAGCCTTCTAGCCCATGAAACAGAACAAAAACAGGTTTGCTTTTCGCGCTTGATGAATGAGGCTCTTCACTCCATGCAAGCTCAACAAAGTCGCCATCTGGCGTGTCCAACGTTTCCCAAATTGGTTCAAACAAAGGCTTTCTTCTTACGAAGCGAGGAATCAAGGTTTGTATGTGTGGGTTACCAAGTCCTTTGGCGGCAATAAATTTAGCAGTACTCATAAGGTGAATTCATCGACTGTGTTGGATAATAACAGGGCTTTTAATTTGTCTACGCCGATTTGAAGTTGTTCGATCGTTTGTGGCGAGCTTAACGACAAACGCACTGCCGGCGCTACCGAGCCACCGGGTGGGGCAAACAGTTCACCGGATTTAACGATAATACCCATCTCTTGGGCTTTGCTAACGAACTCACTAAGGCGCCAGTTTTCTGGGAGGGTTAGCCAAATATGAAACCCACCTGTTTGATAGCCTAGCTCAAAACCATTGAGAGCACGTGTCGCAATATCAATACGCGCTTTCATCTCTCTGTGTATGAGCGTTAAGTTACGTTCTGCGTCACCAGAGATTAGCATTTCACAGGTTAGTGCAGTGAGTAGAGGGCTAATCATCCAGCTATGAGTTTGTAGCGTCACCAATAGCTTTTGATACAGTTTTTCTGGTGCATGGACATAGCCCACCCTCAACCCGGGAGCGAGGCATTTTGAGAAAGCGCCAATATGAACCACTCGTTCTGGGGCGTAATTCACCATAGGGGCTGGTGGAGATTCGAGTAGCAATCCGTTGATTTCATCTTCAATGATGTAAACATTGTACTGCTCACACACACGAATAATATCGAGTCGACGCTCTTCAGGCATGATTGCCGTGGTCGGGTTTTGTAGTGTCGGCGTGAGATAAATAAATCGAGGTGAATAGCGCTGACAACAGACTTCAAGCGATTCTGGAGTGACACCAAACTCATCCATCTCAACCCCTTTTAGGGTCAATTGGTTCTGGCGCGCTAGGCTAATGACGCCTGGATAAGTGTACTTTTCAACCAACACCGTATCACCTGCTCTGGTGAAAGTATCTAAAACCATTTGAATGGCATGTTGAGCCCCCGAGCTAAATAGTAACTTGTGGGCGTGCAGTTTAATGCCTTTGCTGTTTAACCACTTAGTGACAATCGAACGATGCGCATCCAGACCAGAAGGAGGCTGATAGATCATTAGTTGGTTCAAATGAGCCGGAGAGCTGGAGATCCTCTGCATCGCTTGCTTCAGCATGTCACTGCGATCCAGCTGCGGTGGAATGTTATAACCAAAATTGTATTCATTCGGATCGACACTGCTTTCTTCAAACGCCCAGCTGGGTTTATTGGTATCTGCCACATAAGTTCCGGCACCTACTCGCGCTTCAACTAAGCCGCGACGCTCGATTTCAGAGTAGGCGCGAGTAATGGTGCCAACCGTGACATGCAGCTGATCAGCAAGCCAACGATGGGTCGGTAACTTGCTGTTGCTTGCCAATTCTCCTGACTCAATTTGATGTGCGATCTGATCGGCGATCTGTTTGTAGATCGGTGTTGGATCCTGCTTGTATACCGTAATTGTTTCGATTGTCATGGTGACAATAAACCTTTTGCGTCTGTTTTGATCGTTTGTTAGGGTTATTTTGGTCGCTAATTAACAATAAAGCAACGTAATTTTTGTAATTGTATCGGTACAATTTTGGAGGAATCATATGGATTGGTCATTTTTCTTGTCTGTGGCACTTTTTGCCGTTGTCATGACTGGGACCCCAGGCCCAAATAATGTCATGCTGACAGCTTCAGGCGCGAACTTTGGCTACATGCGCTCGATACCTCATTTTTTCGGTATTGGATTTGGCTTGATTAGCCTCATCTTGCTCAATGGGGTGGGTTTAGGTGTGGTGTTTAAGACTTACCCAGTGGTGCAAGAAGTTTTGAAATGGCTTGGTAGTGCATACTTGTTGTATTTGGCTTGGCGCATTCTAACCGCTGGCATTAACAAAGGAGATGGTGCTCAGCAGGCAAAGCCTATGACATGCTTGGAAGCCATGTTGTTTCAATATCTGAATCCTAAGGCGTGGGTTATGTCAGTTACGGCGGTCAGTTCATTTGCCATTGCTGGTGAGTATTATTGGTGGTCCTTGATTGGCATTTCGGTGATTTTTCTAGTGGTTCAGCTACAAACTTCGTCTGTGTGGGTTGGTTTTGGCACCTTTATTCGTCGTTGGCTGTCGACTCCCACTGCGTGGCGACGCTTTAACTCTAGCATGGCGGCGCTGACGGCTTCTTGTGTGGTGTTTATCTGGTAGGGAGTTCGCTGATCGGCTTAGCGAAGATCAATCCCAGATGTTCGGCGCCAAGTTGTCGACAGTAGATCAGTACCAGTGGCTCGTGATCGTGGGGGATCAGTGCAAGGCTATTGATACAGTCAACAAGATCGGACTGCTGTTGTTTTTCCAGACTGAGTTCAAATTCTAGGGCTTCACGATAAAGGCTATCAACTACGTTGTGTTTGAGTTGGCGACGGATATCGCGATATTGGTGCAGGAGCTGTTCGGTTCGACCTAAGCAAGACTGGACTAGATGCCAGTCTTCAGATTGAAAGCGAACCGATTGTTCATCGAGCCATTTCAGCAACAGCAGCAGATTCACATTACCATGAAATTGATTTTGCAAATTTAAGCACGCTTCTTTCACTTCACGCACACCGTAATATTGCAGGCTAAACTGCCAAAGGTGTTCTAGGGTGAGTGTGGAAGATACGTGCTCTGTTGTCATTACTGATTAAATTCCTGTTCCATTTGCTCAAGAACTTCTTGCTGGGCCATCCACTCCATTTCTACGTCTTCGAGCTCGGATTTGCTAGAAGCCTGTTTGGCAAGTACTTCATTGAGTTTAGCTTTATTTTCCGCATCATACAGAGAAGTATCGGACAATTGCTCTTCTGCCTCAGCGACAAGGGCGGATAACTTATCCATTTTTTCTTCAAGTTTTGTCAGTGTTTTGCGAATTGGTGCAGTTTGCTTTCTAAACTCAGCTTCTTTACGTTTCTGCTCTTTCTTCGCTGCTGCGCTATTGTTAGAGCTTTTCTCTGGCTCGTTCTCTTGGGCTTCTTTGCGCTCTAGTCGCTGCTGGTCGGTGAGCCACTTATAGTAATCCACCAAATCACCATTAAATGGTGCCACTTGGCGATCGTGCACAAGATAAAGATCATCGGTGGTCGCACGCAATAAATAGCGGTCGTGACTGACGATAACCATCGCACCTTCAAAGGTTTGCAGTGCCAAAGTTAGCGCTTGGCGCATATCAAGATCTAAGTGGTTGGTCGGTTCATCGAGTAGTAGTAAGTTTGGTTTTTGCCAAACGATCAGAGCCAACACCAGACGTGCTTTTTCACCCCCAGAAAAAGGCGCGACTTTCTCCAGTGCTTTTTCTCCTTGGAAACCAAAACTACCTAAGTAGTCACGAAGCTGCTGCTCGGTATGTTGAGGCGCAATTTGCATCATGTGCTGTAAAGGTGTTTCTTCCGGATGAAGTGTCTCTAATTGATGCTGAGCAAAGTAACCGATTTTCACGCCTTGCGAGTAGTTGAGATCGCCACCCTTTGCGTTGAGCTCTCCAGAGAGCAGCTTAATCAGTGTCGATTTACCTGCGCCATTACGACCTAGCAGACCAATGCGGCTACCGGGAACGAGATTTAGACGAATCTTCTCTAATATGACGTTATCGTCGTAACCGGCCGAGACGTCATCCATCATAATGATAGGATTAGGAAGCGCGGCTGGCTCTCTAAATTCGAAACTGAATGGATTATCAAACTGAGCGGGAAGCACCTTCTCCATGCGTTCTAATGCTTTAATACGGCTTTGTGCTTGGCGAGCTTTAGACGCCTTATAACGGAAGCGGTCAATATAGCTTTGCATGTGAGCCATCTGCTTTTGTTGCTTCTGATACTGCGCTTGTTGCAAGATCAGCTTTTGCGCACGCTGATCTTCGAACGAAGAGTAGTTACCCGTATATTCATTTAGCAGTTGGTTTTCGATATGGATAATGCGACCAACGATCGGATCCAAAAAGTCTCTGTCGTGCGAGATCAGAACCAAGGTACCCGGATAGTTTTGCAGCCAGCGCTCTAGCCACATGACGGCGTCTAGATCTAAGTGGTTGGTTGGTTCGTCGAGTAGCAGTAGATCAGAGCGGCACAGTAGAGCTTGCGCGAGGTTTAAACGCATACGCCAACCACCTGAGAACTGCGTTAGGCTCCAACTCATTTGTGCTTGACTAAAGCCAAGGCCATCAAGCAGTTCAGCGGCACGTGCACGGATGCTGTAGCCACCAATCACTTCAATCTTACCATGAAGCTCTGCCACTAGTGTGCCGTTGTCTTGTTTCTCGGCTTCAACCAGAGCTTGTTCTAGTGCACGATATTCTCTATCACCATCAATGACATATTCGATAGCACTGCGATCTAACGCAGGGGTTTCCTGTGCTACCCAAGCTAACTCCCAATGCGCAGGTTGGCTAAACGAGCCAGCATCGATGGAAAGCTCATCTTTTAGCAGAGCAAAGAGCGTGGATTTACCACAGCCATTTTTACCGACTAAACCTACTTTATCACCTGGGTGAATGGTTGCAGAGGCTTGATCGAGGAGTGGTTTACCACCTCGAAGCAATTGAATATCAGAGAAGGTGATCATATGAATACAGCTAGCTTGTTATTGAGTTTTTGACCAACGAATACTAGGGGCAAAGTGTTTAAATGTCGATCATTATCCGATCCTACTCATCGCAAACTAACCTGCACCTTGGCGTAAGTTTGGGTTATGATGGAACAAACTGATAACAAAAATAGAATGATTTAAATAACAATCATATCTATCTACCCTTAAGCTTTAAGGGTATCGCTAGGTTTAAGGATAGACGTCTAGGAATGACTTCCATACTCGAAAGCACCAACACATCCCCCAAGGTTCTGGTCATCTATGCCCATCCAGAGCCGCAAAACTCGATCGCCAATCAGGTAATGCTCAAGAAGATTCAATCTCTTGATAATGTAACCCTAAGAGATCTGTACGCTCTGTATCCTGATTTCTTTATTGACGTTAAAGCTGAGCACCAGCTTTTGCTCGATCACGATGTAATTGTGCTTCAGCATCCTCTCTATATGTACTCTTGCCCCTCTTTGTTAAAGGAGTGGATTGACCGTGTGCTGGGTAAAGGCTTTGCCTTCGGTGATGATTGCGCATTGGAAGGTAAGTACTGGCGTAGTGTCATTACTACCGGAGGTAAAGAGTCTGCCTTTAGTCAATCGGGCTACAATAAGTACCCGTTAGAGCAGATTTTGCAGCCATTCGAGCTAACGGCTGCCTTGTGTAAAATGCAGTGGCTGGAGCCGCTGGTGCTCTATTGGTCACGACGTGTCGGTGATATGGATCGATATCAACATGCGGAATTGTACCGCCAATGGTTAATGCATCCGTTTGATGAATCTTTGATGATGTCCACGCTGCAAGGTGCGGAGGTGGAACATGGCGATGACTAACGATTTCTTGCAAAGCGGTGTTATTTTCCTCTCTGCTGCTGTGGTTGCGGTTCCCATTGCCCAGCGCCTTGGATTGGGCAGTGTTCTCGGCTATCTGTTGGCTGGTGTTGCCATTGGCCCATGGGGGCTAGGGCTTATTAGCGATGTGGATGAAATACTTCATTTCTCCGAATTTGGTGTCGTACTGCTGCTGTTTTTAATTGGCTTGGAACTGAATCCTAAGAAGCTGTGGCAGATGCGAGTTCCCATCCTTGGTTTAGGTGGCGCACAGGTTGTCGTCACTACTTTGATTCTTTCTGCGATTGCTTCTTTATTTAATCTCTCTTGGCAAACCAGTTTAGCGATAGGAATGGGCCTCGCGCTTTCATCTACCGCGATAGCCCTTCGAGTTATTGAAGAACAAGGGCTAGGAGGCGGCGAGACCGGACAGTCCGGCTTTGCCGTTCTGCTGTTTCAAGATATTGCGGTTATTCCAATGTTGGCATTACTGCCATTATTAGCAGGCAACACAGCGGGCAACTGGGCAGACATTATTTGGATGTTAGCGGGCGTTTTAGGCTTGCTGGTGGGCGGCCACTTTCTGATTCGTCCTCTGTTTCGTTATGTCGTCATGAGCGGTGTGCGTGAGTTGTTTACCGTGGCCGCATTGCTGCTAGTGATTGGTATTGCTGCCTTTATGCAAAAGCTTGGGTTATCCATGGCTTTAGGGACGTTTTTAGCAGGGGTGTTACTGGCCGAAAGTGAGTACCGACATGAGTTGGAAATCGCCATTGAGCCATTCAAAGGCCTGCTGCTAGGTTTATTCTTTATCGCGGTTGGTATGGCGGTAAACCTTGGATTACTGATTTCTGAACCACTCGCTGTGCTGTTTGCTGTGGTGTCTTTGGTCATTATCAAAGGGCTTATCTTGTACGTACTGGCCCGTTTGTTTGGTATCGGACCGAAATCGCGCAGTAAAATGGCGGCGATTTTAAGCCAAGGCGGTGAGTTTGCCTTTGTCATCTTTACAGCGGCGAGTGCGCAAGGGCTATTGCCTGCCGAAGAGTCTGCCTTTCTGCTAGTTGTGGTGAGTTTGTCCATGGTAACCACACCATTGCTGCTTATGGGACAGAAAAAATGGTTTGAGAAATCACTCAATCAAGTAGAAGAAACCACCATTAAAACGGATGTTGAGGATAGACAGCCGAGAGTGATCATTGCTGGCTTCGGACGATTTGGACAAATTGTCGGTCGTTTGATGTACGCCAATAAGGTCAAAGTTACCGTATTAGAAAGTGATGCGAGCCAAATTCACCTGTTAAGAAAATACGGTTATAAGGTGTTTTATGGTGATGCGACTCAGGTGGATTTGTTAAGAGCGGCGGGCGCCGATAAAGCCGAGGCTATCATTATCTGTACCGATTCTCCTGAGGAGATCATGGAAGTGGTGGACCTTTGTCATAACCATTTTCCAAAGCTTAGAGTCTTAGCAAGGGCTCGAAGTCGAGTAGAGGCCTATCAGCTTATGAATCATGGCGTGCAATGTTATTCGCGAGAGACATTTTTGGGCGCCTTGGATTTAGGTCGACAGGCATTAGTGGAGCTAGGATTTCATCCTTATGAGGCAAAGCGCGCAGAAGCGCACTTTAGAAAGCTGGATAATGCCATGCTTAAAGAGTTGTTGCCTCAACACAGTGAAGATAAAGAATTGGCACAAAGATCGAAAGAAGCTCGTAAAGAACTCGAAGAAATCTTTGGCCGTGAAATGGAAAATGATCGCCAATCGCGTAATTTCTGGGATTAACGTTGAAGTTAAAGCCATTGCGGTTGAAGGTCGGAATTAGGAAGTAACATGAGCAGTACCAAGAAACGTTTTATTGCGGGGGCAAGCTGCCCTAAGTGTAGCCAGCAAGACAGTTTGCGCTGGTGGATAGACAACAATGTTGAGTGGGTGGAGTGTGTAGAGTGTGAATTCAAAGAACAACGCACGCCAAAAGCTGTAGAGAAAACTGAACGCAGTGATGAGGAATTAATCGGAATTTTTAAGCCTGAATGATTGAGTTTCTTATTTCTGACCCCATAATATGCGAACACGCCGCTTAAAGGCGGATTAATTTTTGATGAGATGATCATTTGAGTCGGTTTGCTGTTCGCAAAAAGGCTTTGCTTTAATGATCTCTCAAGGCCAATCCTTTGGAGCTCACATGAAAGTTACTCAGAACGCAGTAGTTAGCCTAGCGTACCAAGTAAAAACAGAAGACGGTGTTGTCGTTGATCAATCAACAGTAGAAGCACCTCTAGATTACCTACACGGTCACAACAACCTAATCGTTGGTCTAGAAAAGGAACTTGAAGGCAAAGAAGCGGGTGATAAATTCACAGCTACTGTTTCTCCAGAGGATGCTTACGGTGAACACAATGACGCATTAGTACAACGTGTACCAGCGAATGTATTCCAAGGCGTTGACACTATCGAAGTGGGCATGCGTTTTCTAGCGGATACAGACCAAGGTCCAATCCCTGTTGAAGTAACGGAAGTAGACGGTGACGAAGTTGTGGTTGACGGTAACCACATGCTTGCAGGCCAAACACTAACGTTTGATGTTGAAGTGGTTGCGATTCGCGAAGCTAAGGCAGAAGAAATTGAACATGGTCATATTCACCAGGGCGGCGGCTGTTGTGGCGGCGAAGGTCACGGTGAAGAAGGTGGCTGTTGTGGTGGTGACGACCACGGTGAGAAAAAAGAAGACGGTTGCTGCGGTGGTGGCGGTTGTGGTTCTCACTAATCGTTGAGTTTTGAAAGGCCTCCCTATGGGAGGTCTTTTTGGTTTTAAACAGTAGGGAAGTAGGAACGAACGGTATGACTAAGCCTTTTGCAATTGCGATTCATGGTGGCGCTGGAACCATATTGCGTGATCAGATGACTGAGACATTGAAGCAAGAGATATTGGCAGCACTGACTCAATCAGTTCAGGCGGGCGCTGCGATATTGGAAGCGGGTGGTGACGCTCTAGATGCAACAGTAGCAGCGGTTAAAGTGATGGAAGACTCGCCACATTTTAATGCGGGAAAAGGCTCGGTATTAACTCATGATGAAATGGTTGAGATGGATGCTTCTGTGATGCATGGCGCGGCTATGGATGCAGGCGCGGTCGCTGGCGTTCGTCATATTCGTAACCCGATTGAGCTGGCGCGAGATGTGATGCGCGATAGCGATCATGTGTTATTAATCGGAGAAGGCGCGGAGAAGTTTGCGTTTGAACATCAACACGAATATACCGAGCAAGATTACTTCTTTACTGAGCGTCGCTACGAACAATTACTTTCGATGAAAGAGAAAGGATTGTTTGCCCTGTCTGAATCGAAATATCCAGATGACAAAAAATACGGCACGGTAGGGGCGGTGGCACTGGACAGCCATGGCAACTTGGCTGCAGCGACAAGTACTGGTGGTGTAACCAATAAAAAGTACGGCCGCGTTGGTGATACTGCGATTATCGGCGCAGGTACCTTCGCTGAAAACGGCAATGTTGCGGTTTCAACTACCGGAATGGGTGAGTACTTTATCCGTAAAACCGTTGCAGGTGATGTCGCGGCGCGAATGCGCTATCTAAAAGAAGACGTTCATACGGCGTGTGAAGCGGTAATTCAAGGTGAACTGAAAACCATGGGTGGCGAGGGTGGCTTAATTGCAGTGGATGCTCAAGGTGATGTTCATTTTGGTATGAATAGCTCAGGCATGTACCGCGCCTCGGTAGATTGCCATGGTGAATTAACTGTAAAGATCTATGCTGATGAATAACAAGGCTTTTTGGATGGCTAAGCATTGAGGAGTATTGCTTAGCCTCTTAAACCTCTAAAATTGCTTGCTTATTTTCCGTCCTTTCTGTAACATTCGCGGTCCTTAATTCTCGGTCTTTTTTATTCGTTCCTTGCTTCCTCTGGACGACCGAGCCAAACGTGGAAGCTAATAATCCGTAAGGAGCAACCAATGCGTCATTACGAAATCGTATTCATGGTGCACCCTGATCAAAGCGAGCAAGTTGCTGGCATGATCGAGCGTTACACTGGTTCTATCACTGAAGCTAACGGTACTGTTCACCGTCTAGAAGACTGGGGTCGTCGTCAACTGGCTTACCCAATCAACAAGCTTCACAAAGCTCACTACGTTCTAATGAACGTTGAAGCTCCACAAGAAGCTATTGATGAGCTAGAGACTGCTTTCCGTTTCAACGATGCAGTTCTACGTAACATGATTATGCGTACTAAAGCAGCAATCACTGAGCCTTCTATCATGCTTAAGCAGAAAGAAGAGCGTGCTCCACGTCGCGAAGAGCGTACTGAAGCTAAGCCAGAAGCAGCTGCAGAGTAATTCGTTACTCATTTAGTACTTGGTAATTGATTCAATTGCCGACAACAAGACTTTAATTTAGATCAGGAGATAGCCCATGGCTCGTTTCTTCCGTCGTCGTAAATTCTGCCGTTTCACTGCAGAAGGCGTACAAGAGATTGATTACAAAGACGTAGCAACTCTTAAAAACTACATCACTGAAGCTGGTAAAATCGTACCTAGCCGTATCACTGGTACAAGCGCTAAATATCAGCGTCAGCTAGCGCGCGCTATCAAGCGTTCACGCTACCTAGCTCTACTGCCATACACTGATAAGCATCAGTAATCGGCACCGTTTATTTAGATAGAGGATTAAACAATGCAAGTTATTCTACTTGATAAAATCGGTAACCTAGGTGGTCTTGGCGATACAGTTAACGTTAAATCTGGTTACGCTCGTAACTTCCTTATCCCACAAGGTAAGGCAGTAATGGCTACTAAAGGTAACGTTGAAATGTTCGAAGCTCGTCGCGCTGAACTAGAAGCTAAAGTTGCTGAGCAACTAACTGCTGCTGAAGCTCGTGCTGAGAAAGTTAACGCTCTAGAAGCTGTTGTTATCGCTTCTAAAGCTGGTGACGAAGGCAAACTATTCGGTTCTATCGGTACTCGCGACATCGCTGATGCAATCACTGCAGCTGGCGTTGAAGTAGTTAAGAGCGAAGTTCGCCTACCTGAAGGTGCTCTACGCACAACTGGTGAGTTCGAAATCAGCATCCAACTTCACTCTGAAGTTTTCGCTGCTATCAACCTACAAGTTGTTGCTGCTGAGTAATCTCAGTCAGAAGAACAATGAAAAACACCAGCTTCGGCTGGTGTTTTTTTTTGCATTTTTTATAAGGTTAGAAGCTAAACAGCAGGTTGACGGTGAAAATAGAGTCGCGCTTGCTTAGAGTAGGGCTAGGGACTTTACTGTGGTATTGGCTGTCATAAGATAGCTTTAACGCGATGGTTTCAGTAATGGCGTTGGTGACATTTAATTCTGTATCAAAACGGGTGTTACTTTTACCAGATGTAGCGGTCAGCTTGGTACCGACGGTGAGAGTATCCAAAGGCTTCCAAATCAAATTGATGTTGCCTCGAATAATAGCTTCTTTAACCACGTTCTTAAAAATAATGTCTTTATCGTCTATCTCATCAAGATTAGGTTCTTGATAACGAAAACCCGGACCGACTTCGACTTCAAACAGGAAATTGTCTCGATTGGCGAGCTGATAACCTAAACCACCTGAAACGGTATGATCTTCATAATATGAGCTATAAAGTGAAGAGAAGCCGTTATAGTTTCCGTACAAATACGCTTTAGGGCCTAACTTGTAGTCAGTTTGCAATAAATAGTTCTGCTGATTTTTATCTTCATCACCGTCTTTATAGAGTGGCTTTGTTGCCGAANNTGGGATAGGTATGCCCGAAACTCAGTATGCTGTTTAAAATGCCAGCTAAGTAGCTAGCGCTCGCTCGTTAGCTGAATTCCGCATCAAAGCCTTATAGAGTTGGTAATATTTCCATTCCCCACTGGTACGATGGCGTCCCTCGGTATATTCCGCAGCAACACGCGCATTAAGTGATTGAGAGTCGGTATTGCCCGAGTGTGCTTGATAGCCAAATTCCACTTCGGACTGAAGTGGTGAGGGTGGCGAGTCTTCCGTGTCGCTTGGCGGGAGAAATTCTTCAGCATAGATCGCAGGCGAAGCAAGCAATACTAGACCAAAAAGTACCTTCTTTGACACAAAAACCTCTCGGAGCGGATACGGGGTTCGGGATTATATGTGTGGCATATTCGACCATCGTCAGCAATAGGTCAAATTTTGAAGGAGTAATCCTCGTTTTAGTCGCGTTTTCTTTGCTTTAGCCCACACTTAGTTGAGTATATAATGTCTGGTCATAATGTGTTATCGAGTAGAGTCATGGCGGATATCCGAAATCAAAAAGTAAAAGATGCTCAAGTGGAATCAGTGAAGGTCCCTCCTCATTCATTGGAAGCGGAGCAGTCTGTACTGGGTGGTCTGTTGTTAGACAATCAACGATGGGATACCGTTGCCGAGAAGGTGATCAGCAGTGATTTCTATAGTCGTCCTCACCGTCTAATCTTTGAAGGCATTCAAGCTCTGTTAGAAGAGAGCAAGCCGCTTGACTTGATTACCTTATCTGAATTCCTTGAACTGCGAGAGCAGTTGGACGATGTTGGTGGATTTGCCTACCTTGCCGATCTAGCGAAAAACACCCCAAGTGCAGCAAACATCAATGCTTATGCGGATATTGTTGCTGAGCGTGCTCTGGTACGAAATCTAATTGGTGTGGCCAACGAGATCGCTGATGCGGGTTACGACCCACAAGGTCGCTCGTCTGAAGATCTGCTTGATATGGCTGAGAGTAAGGTTTTTAAAATCGCGGAAGAAAGAACCAGCGAGAATGAAGGCCCTCAAAATGTCGATAACATACTTGAAAAAACACTAGAACGAATCGAAATCCTGTATAAAACGCCACAAGATGGTGTGACAGGGGTGACTACGGGCTTCAATGACTTAAATAAGAAAACGGCTGGCCTTCAAGGTTCGGATCTTATCATTGTCGCAGCACGTCCATCGATGGGTAAGACGACATTTGCGATGAACTTATGTGAAAATGCGGCGATGTCGGATGATAAGCCAGTACTTATCTTCTCCTTGGAGATGCCTGCCGAACAGATCATGATGCGTATGTTGGCGTCGCTGTCTCGTGTTGACCAAACTAAGATCCGTACTGGTCAATTAGATGATGAGGATTGGGCGAAGATTTCAACGACCATGGGTATGCTCATGGAGAAAAAGAACATGTACATTGATGACAGTTCTGGTTTGACCCCAACCGAGGTGCGTTCTCGTGCTCGACGCATTGCTCGCGAACACGGTGGCCTTAGCCTTATCATGGTGGACTACCTTCAGTTGATGCGTGTACCGTCACTCTCTGATAACCGTACCCTTGAGATCGCTGAGATTTCACGCTCACTTAAAGCATTGGCGAAGGAGTTGAATGTTCCTGTTGTTGCTTTGTCGCAGCTTAACCGTTCCTTGGAGCAGCGTGCCGATAAACGTCCAGTTAACTCAGACCTTCGTGAATCGGGCTCTATTGAGCAGGATGCCGACTTAATCATGTTCATTTATCGTGATGAGGTTTATCACCCTGACAGTGCATTAAAAGGGATTGCAGAAATCATTATCGGTAAGCAGCGTAACGGTCCTATCGGTTCGGTTCGCTTAACCTTCCAAGGTCAATATTCTCGCTTTGATAACTACGCAGGTCCTGCGTTTGACGAAGAGTAGTAGGGCAGACGTATGAGTTATATGAAAGCAGCGACAGCGCACATTAATTTGGATGCGCTGGCGCACAATCTAGCATGCATTAAACAGAAAGCGCCGAATAGCAAAGTCATGGCGGTAGTCAAAGCTAATGGTTATGGTCATGGTTTGAGACACATTGCTAAAAATGCCACGGGTGCGGATGCATTTGGGGTAGCTCGCATCGAAGAGGCGTTGCAGCTAAGAGCAAGCGGTGTGGTGAAACCCATATTACTGCTTGAGGGTTTCTACTCACCCAATGATCTCCCGGTGTTGGTGACCAATAATATTCAAACGGTGGTGCATTGTTATGAACAGCTCGATGCACTAGAGCAGGCAGAGCTAGAAACTCCGGTCGTTGTTTGGCTTAAAGTGGATAGCGGCATGCACCGTCTAGGCGTTCGTGAAGAACAATACCAAGAGTTCGTCGAGCGTTTACATCGCTGTGATAACGTGGCTAAACCGCTACGTTATATGAGCCATTTCGGTTGTGCCGATGAGCTTGATAACACCATGACTCAACAGCAAATAGAGCTGTTTCTGTCACTAACAGAAGGCTGCAATGGGGAGCGCTCTATGGCAGCCTCAGCTGGCCTACTTGAGTGGCAGCAAAGTCGATTAGACTGGGTGCGTCCAGGTATCATTATGTATGGAGTATCCCCTTTTGGAGATAAGACAGCAGCCGATATGGGCTTTAAGCCTGTCATGACTCTAAAGTCTCACTTGATTGCTGTGCGCGATGTAAAGAAAGGCGAAAGTGTGGGTTACGGGGCGACTTGGACCAGCCATAGAGACACTAAAGTAGGGGTGATTGCGATTGGTTATGGTGATGGTTACCCTCGTACAGCACCAAATGGCACACCGGTACTAGTGAATGGTCGTAAAGTACCAATCGCTGGTCGAGTATCGATGGATATGCTTACTGTTGACCTAGGTCCAGATGCCTTAGATCAGGTGGGCGATGAAGCCATCTTATGGGGGGAAGCGCTCCCATCTGAAGAAGTCGCCGAGCACATTGGTACTATTGCTTATGAGCTGGTGACTAAGCTCACTTCCCGCGTTGAAATGAGTTATAGCAGTACGAAGTGACGTCGGTCTCTATTCGATACCGAACTTCAATACCGAGCCCAAGCATTGGACCGAACCCTAGTACTGTCATCCCTGCGCAGGCAGGGATCTACTTACAGCGCCCTTCAAACCAACCTTTGTCTGCCTCGTCACAACAGGCAGACAAGGAGTTAGCCATCCAAGGCATCGCAAGGGTTCTAACCTCAAATCTGCCCTTGCAACGTTGCAATAATTCGTCGCTCCCCACCAAAATCTCGATGTTCACCTAAGTAAATGCCCTGCCATGTCCCCAAAGCTAACTGTCCTTGGCTAATTGGAATGGTCACGCTCGCTCCAAGAAGAGAGCTCTTAATATGAGCAGGCATGTCGTCGCTGCCTTCGTACGTATGTTTGTAATAAGGTGCATTCTCTGGGACATAGCGATTGAAGTGACTTTCCATATCACTACGTACCGTCGGATCGGCATTTTCATTTAAGGTTAGACTGGCTGAGGTATGTTGGATGAAGAGATGTAGTAAACCTACAGAGTAGTCTTGTAACTGTGGCAGTTGTTGTTCAATTTCATCAGTAATCAGATGAAAACCGCGCGCCTTAGCGCTGAGGTACAATGTCTTTTGTTGCCACATAATCACTCCTATGTATTATAGTGCTGCTTAATGGTAGGGTGTTTACCTATTTTGTTTATATTGTGAACCGTTACGTGACCTAACTCAAGGTGAGTGCAATGGCTCTGGTTCATAATTACGCCTGAAAAATTATTACGAAAACAAAGTCTACACTTTGTAAACCACAGACAAGTTTGTAACGTCTAGTGAACCTAAAAAGGCACTGGGCTGTATTTAGAATATACTGTTTATTATTCGCTAAACTGGGGGTTCCTTTTCCTTGGGGGGATTGGGAATAAAACCGACTAAAAATTGGGATAGAGACCATGTTGAAAAACATCAATCCAACGCAAACTGAAGCTTGGAAAGCACTGACTGCGCATTTCGAATCTGCGCAAGATATGGACTTAGCAGAGTTATTTGCACAAGACGCTGACCGCTTTGGCAAATTCTCTACGCGCTTCGGCTCTGACATTCTTGTTGATTACTCTAAGAACCTAATCAACGATGAAACAATGAAGAACCTATTTGCTCTAGCGAACGAGACTGAGCTTAAAGGCGCAATCAAAGCCATGTTTGCTGGTGACACAATCAACCAAACAGAAGGTCGTTCTGTTCTTCACGTTGCACTACGTAACCGTAGCAACACACCAATCATGGTTAACGGCGAAGACGTTATGCCAGCGGTAAACGCGGTATTAGAGAAGATGAAAGGTTTCTCTGAGCGCATCATTTCTGGTGATTGGAAAGGTTACACAGGTAAAGCGATCACTGACGTAGTAAACATCGGTATTGGTGGTTCTGACCTTGGTCCTTACATGGTGACTGAAGCGCTAGCGCCTTACACGAACCATCTGAACATGCACTTTGTGTCAAACGTAGATGGTACACATATCGCTGAAACTCTTAAGAAAGTAGATCCAGAAACAACGCTATTCTTGGTTGCTTCTAAGACATTTACTACTCAAGAAACGATGACTAACGCGCACTCTGCTCGCGATTGGTTCCTAGCTTCGGCTCAAGATGACGGTCACGTTGCTAAGCACTTTGCTGCGCTATCGACTAACGCAACTGCAGTTTCTGAGTTTGGTATCGATACTGACAACATGTTCGAATTCTGGGATTGGGTCGGCGGTCGCTACTCACTTTGGTCTGCAATCGGTCTATCTATTGTTCTAGCTGTAGGCTTCGACAACTTTGTTGAGCTTCTTGCTGGTGCTCATGAGATGGATAAGCACTTTGCTGAAACTGATCTAGAAAGCAACATTCCCGTGCTACTTGCACTTATCGGTATTTGGTACAACAACTTCCACGGTGCTGAATCTGAAGCGATTCTGCCTTACGACCAATACATGCACCGCTTTGCTGCATACTTCCAGCAAGGCAACATGGAGTCTAACGGTAAGTTCACTGACCGCAATGGCGAAGCCGTTGATTACCAAACTGGTCCTATTATTTGGGGTGAGCCAGGCACAAATGGCCAGCACGCGTTCTATCAGCTAATTCACCAAGGTACTAAGCTGATCCCATGTGATTTCATCGCGCCTGCTATCTCTCACAACCAAGTGAGTGATCATCACCAGAAGCTAATGTCTAACTTCTTTGCTCAAACTGAAGCACTTGCATTCGGTAAGTCTAAAGAGACGGTTGAAGCTGAGTTTGCAAAAGCAGGTAAGACAGCGGAAGAAGTGAAAGATCTTGTACCATTTAAGATCTTTGAAGGTAACCGTCCAACGAACTCAATCCTAGTGAAGCAAATCACACCTCGTACCCTAGGTAACCTAATCGCGATGTACGAGCACAAGATCTTCACTCAAGGTATTATCTGGAACATCTTCAGCTTTGACCAATGGGGTGTAGAACTTGGTAAGCAACTGGCTAACCAAATCCTACCTGAACTTGCTGACGACAGTGAAGTCACTTCTCACGACAGTTCGACTAACGGTCTAATCAACGCGTTTAAAGCATACAAAGCTTAACTTTTGTCTGCTTAGCCGTTTGTAATAAAAAAGGTGCCTTTCGGCACCTTTTTTATATTCGTCGCTATTTATTTTGCTTTAGGTAAAACAACTACCTTGGTCTTCGCCCAAATATCATGAAACCCTCGCTTTTGAGGGTCGATAGGGACTGACAAGTTCGCTAAACCAAACGCGGATGTAGCGATACGGATTAGCGCCTGAGTCACGGTAATGCGTCCACCATCTAAGTTTTGAAGCTCAATCTTCCAAGCTCGCATTCCCAATGTTTGTCCGGCGCGAGTCCAGAAGAACACAAGGAAGTAAATCCATGCAAACGCTAGGTAAGCGGTGTAAACAGGGCTCCAAAAGGGATGGCTGCCGAGAAAATCACTGGCATCGGTATACGGTGCATAGCTCATTAGCCCTGCCGCGACCAACGCTTCCATTATTGCCACAACAACGCCACCGGCCATCATCACAACCGCAAGTATAATTAAGCTGTCATAAAACAGCGCCCCAAGTCGTCTGAAAAAGCCCGCAGGTGGAAGAGATTGAGTTTCCATTGAATACATCATTAAATAACTAAAACTGGCCACAGGATAGCGATTCTATCGACGTGAAGAAAGCCTCTTTGCCCGAATAGCATCACATTGTGGCGAAAATATCAGCAAACAATAGAATATTCAGCGTTTTGTTGTTGCACGCAACGAGAGCTTACGTATAATGCCAAACATCAAAGGACATCAGTCCAAGATGCCGGTGTGGTGAAATTGGTATACACGACGGATTCAAAATCCGTTGCCTTCGGGCGTGGCGGTTCAAGTCCGCCCACCGGTACCATATTAGAAAGGTCGCTTATTTAAGCGGCCTTTCGTCGTTTTGCGAGATGTAAACGTTGAGATACGCCCAACACGTTGCGGCAAGATGACTCATATCCAGCAGCCCATTCTTTTCGAACTCTTACCAACTATTGACGATAAATCTCGTTTATAAGCGTTGATACTGTTCTAATCTCAAAGGTCACTTTTTCTCTGTTTGTTTATGACCAGTCGAAGCGCTAGAATCTAGGTAACAGATAGGAGAATTACTGTGAGTGCAAAATTTACCCATATTGCTTGGCAACAAACTGACATCACAGCTAGTGAGAAGTTAGTACTATTAAAGTTAGCGGATATTTCCGGCAATGATGGGAATGTGGCTTTCGCACTGTCAGATGTTGCTAAAGAGTGCTTACTTGGAGAGTTTGGGCTAGCAGATGTGCTTACTGCGCTTGCTAATAAGGGGTTGTTGACCAAAGGTGAGGTTGAATCTACCCCCCAAGGGCAAAGGCATCACTTTACTTTGGCAAGTTCTGAACCAAATCGATTGCCAGTGATTGAAACCTCAAGTGCCGCTCCAGTTGTCCGTCAGCCATCTCGCGTTACGACGATGCAAGAATCGAGTGCTCCAGGTTGGGCAGTACCCTCCTTTGATCTCTATAAAGTACCGCCGAATAGCAGAGACAGCGTATGGCAAAACTTTGTACGTGAACATGGGACGAACACCACGAACATCACTCGTTTGGCGCGTCAGCTTGAAGATTGGCTAGAATACTCTAAACGCTCGGGAAGTTTACAAGCGGTGATTGGCGAACAGCAACCCAATTATCGTAAGGATAAAAGTAGTGGGTTTTCTTCTAGTAAGAAAGAGTCACAGCCAGCCACTAACAGCCAATATTTATCAACTCATGATCTCAATGAGTTTGAAATACCAGACTGGGCGTCGCAGACGATCGCTTTTTCTCGACTTGAGATTGATCCTAACTTGTTCTGGGAAAAGTTTGTGGTTTACTACAAAACCCGAGCAAATGAGTACACCAACGTCACTCAAATGCTTAATAAACTTAGATTGTGGATTGTTAACGAGAAACAAGCAGAAGATCGACGTAAGCAAGCAGAAGAAAGACGTCGCCAATCTTACCAAACGTCAAATAAGTCTGGTGATGTGAGTCCTTCAGAAGAGTTTCGTGAGTACTTACGAGGACAAGGTAAGAATCCGAATTTTTAAGACTCGCAGCGTGCACACTTTACATAGGTAATAGACATGAGTAACAGCAATAAGCCAAAAAACGTTGATTTTGGCACAATGGAAAAGAAACTCAGAGAAATGGGGGTCAATGGTAGCCTTGAGCACTTAAAGGCTTCTAATGCTGTTACTCCAAAAGTTGATAAGGGTCGCCGTGAGCCGCAGTCGACTCAAGTCTCGACGACAACTCCGTCGTCGTCTAAGGCTTTAAGCATCAACGAGGTCGAACAAGAACGTCAACCTAGTGACTGGTGTAACTATATATTCGGTACATTACTGAGTATTTATGAGTCGACGTGGATTAAGTCTTACGGACGACGCCCAACAGGACGTTTTCTCGATTTTGCAGATAGTTTAACGGAAGCTGAGTTAATGCGTGTCATGCAGCATTGCCGAGAGAGACTTCAAGCTGGCGAAAAATGGCCACCCATTATGGGTGAATTGACATTGCTCAAGACTCAGCTTACTGAATCAGAGTCTTTGGAAGCTTTGAATCGCGTCGTTAATAAAGAGCCCAATAATCAACTTGAAAAGTGGATTATGCAAAACAAAGGCTATGAGCTTCGCCGATTGCCACAATCTCTGATTGTCCGTCGTTTTAAAGAGTTTTATCGTGAGGCGATGAGCTTGCAAGAGAAGGGCAAGTTAGTGACAGAAGTGCCAAAAGGCCTTGCTCAGCACTCTGTGAAAAACCTCGTTGACCTCAAGCGAGAAGAGTTTGAGCAGCAACATGGTAAATCGCTAGATCCTAGAATTGCGGCTATTCTTAGTAATCGCGAAAAAGAGCAAGAGTAGCGTCCCCTCAATAGAAAAGGCGCTAGTTTACAAATTTATTATTTGGTCACACTTTAATAATAATTAGATGAATTAGCGCACGAAGTTCTTTAAACTCGCTGAGTGTTTTACAGTCAGTTGCAGTTGGATTGTGGCAAGTATCAAGATTTCAGTGGACCGAATTCAGCCTGGGCTTCATGTCCGGCTTCCCCTCAAATGGAATGACCACCCGTTTCTATTTAATGTTTTTAAGATTAAATCAGAAGAGCAGGTACACATTATTAAGCAGTTAGGGGTGAAGTACGTCCACGTTAACCCTGATTTAAGTGATGTTTTACCGCTCCCTATTCAACAAGCCTCTCAAAAACCTAATGCTTATGTTCAAGCAAGCTCGGATCTACTTTGGGAAGAAAAGCAAAGGCGTATAGAACAACTAAGCGCATATCGAAGAAGAGTTTCTCGTTGCGAAAAAGAGTTTGATCGCTCTTTGGCTCGAATTAGAAATGTCATGGCCAAACTCAGAAGTCGGCCAGAACAAGCGACGAAAGAAGCACGTTTGTTAGTAGATGATATTGTCGATACTCTCTTATCTGAAGATGAAGTGACCTTGCACTTAATGGGCAGTAAAAGTGAATTTGAAGACATCTACTTTCACAGTTTAAATGTTTCGGTGCTGTCTATGATGATTGCTAAAGCAAGGGGATTAGAGGCCGAGGAGATCAAACTAGTAGCGCTTTCTGCACTATTTCATGATATTGGTAAAGTGAAGATTCCACCGGCAATTTTGAGAAAAACTACGCCGCTCACGGAGCCAGAAGCTAACTACCTAAAACTTCACACCAAGTATGGTAGCAACATCGCTGGTATGATGGATACACTGCCTCAAGAAGTCATTACCGTCATCGAACAACATCACGAGTTGTTGGATGGCAGTGGCTATCCGTTGGGTCTCAAAGGCGATGAAATTGATGCGTTCGCACAAATAATTTCTGTTGCCAATGCGTTTGATAACCTATGTCATCACCAAATACCGAGTGAGAAAAAGATTCCTTTTACCGCCTTGTCTTATCTATATAAGCATACAAAGGCGTTGTATAACCAAGAAAACCTAAACATTCTTATTAAGTATATGGGGGTGTATCCTCCTGGTACGGTAGTCAAACTCTCTAATGAGATGGTCGGTCTCGTCGTTTCTATTAATAGTGGTAATTTACTGTGCCCGAATGTACTCATCTACGATCCTACCGTACCTAAACTGCAAGCTCCCATCATTCCACTTGAAGAGAAGGAGCTGAAAGTGGAGTCAGTGATTCACCCTGATAGGCTGCCAGAAGAGATTCGGGAATACTTAAACCCACGAGCTCGAATTTCTTACTACTTTGAAGACAATAACGCTCATTAGTTACTATAGAATTCGTACGTGTAACAGACATCTAAGGCTTTACCAAGATGCAATATGGGGTAAGTTAAAGGATTAATGAGTGAAAAACGTTCTGTTTTAGCCATTATTGGTCAATAAAGTTACAAATGACCTATTTTTAAAGATTTTCTTTAAAAAACGCTTGCCAATGTGATCCGGATCTCTATAATGCGTCCTCACTGACACGGCAGAGCCCACAAGGGTTCAAGGCAAGAGTCAGTAAGGCGTTCAGCTAATAAGATGGTCTTCTAGTTAGATTTGAAAAAATCAAAAATAATTAGAAAAAAGTGTTTGACACTGAGAATCATCTCGCTAGAATAGCCGCCTCTTCAAACGGAAAGCGAAACGCAGAGTTCTGAAGAGAATGTTCTTTAACAATATAAACCTAT
>NZ_JPJA01000095.1:224995-243153 GCF_000733315.1 Vibrio sp. ER1A | reverse complement strand
ATAAATTATTTGTTATTAGCAATGACTAGATAGTAGGTATGTTTTTAGGACTAAGAGAGATATGAAAGTGAGTTAGGCTTTTTTGCTTTCAAATAATTACGAGTGGCGAGTGCCACCCGTAACGTGACATAAGGAACTAGACAAATTGAGCCATATGACGGCTCAGGTGGTATTGGTATGATTCTGCTATTGTCCGGTAGGTTTGAACGTTTTTCGCAATTGGTGTGACAGACTTTTCCTCATCTACCTCAAGCGTATTCGAACATATGTCCGTTATCTGAGTAGGTTGATAAAGGTTTTCATGAGCCCAACATGCTTGAATGGCAGCACCTACGGCTGCTGCTTCGGTCGAAATTGGACACCAAAGTGGTAGATTGGTTACGTCCGATATAAGTTGTCGCCATATTTTGCTCTTTGCCCCTCCACCTATCACACAAGCTTTACTAAATTTTACGCCCGCGTTTTCTAGCACATTAGCTCCTAGTCGTAGATTAAAAGTAACAGCCTCGACAGTGGCTTTGAGTAGGTTTTCTGGTGTGAGGTTAGTAGCCGTAATGCCTAGAAGAGCGCCACTTGCATTAGGTACATTTGGTAGGCGAGCTCCGTTAAAAAACGGCAAACAGGTAAGGCCGTCAGCGCCAATAGGACTTGATTCGAGTAGGGTATCGAACTCACTGATATCACCGTTAACAAGGTTAAGAATCTGGTTGTTTGCAGTGGTGACGTTCATGGTGCTAGCGAGCGGTAAATAACCATTTGTCGAAGAGCAAAATGCGTTTAAATCTTTGTGTTCACTACTATCTACTTGCTCGAAACTGTGTGAAAAAAGGGTACCAGATGTGCCTAAACTAATAGTTAGCTGCCCACTTCCAACATTACCCGTCCCTATGGCTGCCATCATATTGTCTCCTCCTCCTGAGGAAACTATGACATTGGCATTTAACCCAAGTCTCTCAGCTATAGAAGGGTGCAGTGTTCCTACTATTTCTTGGGATTGCAAGATGTCAGGTTGCGCTAATTCATTATTGAACTTGATAAGGGTAAGTAGATCTTCACTCATTGACTTCGAAACTGTATCAAACCAGCCTGTTCCAGAGGCATCGCCCGGCTCTACAGTAAAACGACCAGTTAGACACCAATTAAGGTAGTCATGCGGTAGCATCATTTTGTGGATCCTGCGAAAGCTAATTGGGTCATTCTCCTTTACCCACAATAGCTTACCTAACGAAAATGCCACGGGAACTTGAATGCCTAATTTCTCTACTAAGTTAAGGTCATGGGTTTGTGTAAATGCGCTGAGAGCAGCTTGAGGTCTTGTATCACACCAGAGCAAAGCGTCTCTAATCACTTGATCGTTTTGGTCTAATAACACCAAACCATGTTGTTGACCTGAAATCCCAATACCCTTTATCGCTTTTTTATGTTGCTCGATCCCCTTAAATGCTTTGTCGATAGAAGCTATGAGGGCATCAAACCATTCTTCTGGTCTTTGCTCTCTTTGTCCCAATTGTTCCATTATTGTTGAATGTGGAGTGTAGCCCTGTCCCAAAATGCCACCATCTTGCCAAATGATCGCCTTCGTTCCTTGAGTGCCACAATCGATACCAATAAACATTTTCTAATCCTTTCTAATTTGTTCGATTTGTGATCTAACACAAACAATACATGTAAAGTAGACGAAAATCGAAACTTTCAATTGAAATCCGTAACACATAATACATAAAATCATAAGCATTCGAAAGATACATGTAAGATTCTGAAACTGATTTAATGAAAAGGTATTGAGATGCTTAGTATTGCTGTTAAATCGAACAATAAACTTGAGATAGCCCAAATTTCAAAACCTACTTTGAAAAAAAGTTCGGTTCTTGTGAAGGTGCACGTCTCTGGGTTGTGTGGTTCTGATTTGCCAAGAATTTTCGATGATGGGGCCCATTTCTATCCGATTGTACTGGGACACGAATTTTCTGGGGAAGTCGTAGAAGTTGGAGAAGGGGTCCGTCAACTAAAAAACGGAGATAGAATTTCATGTGCTCCTTTAGTCCCATGTGGCAGTTGCCCTCAGTGTATGAATGGCCGATATAGCTTGTGCAGTGATTACAGCTTTATAGGATCGCGTGCACAAGGCGGAAACGCCGAGTTTGTAGAGGTTCCCGAGCAATGTTGTTTCTTGCTCGATGAGTCTGTGTCATCAATTCAAGGTGCTTTCTTCGAACCATTAACAGTTAGCCTTCACCCTATCCTGATGGCTGGTGGCGTTGAGGGTAAAGATGTGGTGGTGGTAGGTGTTGGTACTATTGGTTTACTGGCGGTGCAGGCCGTAAAAGCAATGGGAGCTGCCACTGTTACGGCGATCGATATAGCGGATGAGAAACTTTCAAAAGCTAAATCACTGGGTGCGGATTATTGTTTCAATTCACTGGACAAAGATATTCGCGAACAAATGCAATCGCTTCCTTTTGCTGGAGAGCATCAACTGATTTTGGAAACTGCAGGTAGTCCAGCTTCTGTCAAACAGTGTTTAAGCATCGCGAGCCCGAGAGCGACTGTTGCTTTAATTGGTACTCTCCATCAGGACTTAACTCTTACTCACCAGCAGTTTGGACAAATTCTCAGAAAAGAACTGACACTTTTTGGAAGTTGGATGAATTATTCCGCTCCCTATCCTGGAAAAGAGTGGGAAGTGGCTCGTGAGCTTTTCTCTAAAAATCTTATTGATACCCAATCACTATTAGATGGCGTGTATGAACCTTCAGAGTTCGTTAAACGCGTCGAAGCGCTGAACGGCAAAAGCCCAGATGGCAAAATACTTTTAAAGTGGAGCTAAGATAATGACTCTAATTCATACCAAATACTTGCTTGAGCAAGCTCAAAAATCAGGCTATGCAATCCCAGCTTTTAATATACATAACTTAGAGTCTGTTCATTGCGTTTTAGACACTGCTAAAGAGATGGACTCTCCGGTTATTCTTGCAGGAACGCCATCTACGTATCAGTACGCGGGTACACCTGAATTAGTGGCTTTGGTAGAAGCTGCAGCAAAAGACCGAGGTATGCAAGTAGCTTTGCACCTAGACCACCATACTTCTTTTGAAGATATCGAATACAAGGTAAAAGCCGGCATACGTTCGGCGATGGTAGATGGCTCCCATGCTCCATTCGAAGAAAACATCGAAATTACTCGAAAAGTTGTCGCTCTTTGTCATCGCTATGGAGCATCAGTGGAGGCTGAACTTGGTCAATTAGTGGGACAAGAGGATGACCTTATCATTGACTCCGTGGATGAACCCTACACTGACCCCGTACAAGCATTTGATTTTGCAAATCGCACTGGCATTGATTCTTTAGCTATTGCTATTGGTACTGCACATGGCCTTTATAAGGAAACACCGAAGCTAGATTTTGAACGACTCAGAGATATAGCCAGCCGAGTTTCCATTCCTTTAGTGTTGCATGGAGCATCAGGAGTGCCTTCAGATGATGTTTCGCGTTGCGTGTCTATGGGGATATGTAAAGTCAACGTAGCAACGGAACTTAAAATTGCCTATGCCGATACTCTAAAAGCTGTTTTTGAGGACGATCCTACTGTTAATGACCCTAGGGTATATAACATTGAAGCGAAAAAGGCGATGGCACGAGTTATTCGCCAGAAAATTGATATTTGTGGAAGTGCAGGTCGAATCTAAAGATAAGGAGTCAAAAATGTTGAAAAATATCAATCCTATCGTTGAACCAGAGCTACTTTTTATTCTCGCTAAAATGGGACATGGTGACGAAATTGTTTTCTCAGACATTCATTTTCCAGCCTATTCATGTGGAGACTATGTATTGCAGGCTAGAGGGTGTGAAGTGTCAGACCTTGTTGAGGCGGTTATCCCTTTGATTGAGCTCGACCAATATGTACCGGACAAAGTCGTAATGATGGCGACAGTTGGAGATGATGTTCACCCACCAGGGTTAATTGAAGAATATACTTCGAAGCTTCCGAATAATACCGAGATCTCATTTATTGATAGATTTGCTTTCTATGAGAGAGCGAAGTCCGCAAAGTGTATTGTAGTAACCGGAACCACTCGAAAGTACGGCAATATTATATTGAAGAAAGGTGTAACCCCTATTCTTTAGACGCAAACCTTAATCGCAGGTCGACAGTCAACAAAGACCAATCGGCAATGCCTTTACAAAATTGATATTGAGCTCAGATTGAGCATGGAGAACATAGCAATGACAGTAGCATATTCATACCAGCCGACAGTTGATATAGATAAAGTACCAACTAAAACACTGTATACGGGTCAAAAAATGCCGGCGGTTGGACTCGGAACTTTTGGTTCAGATCGTTTTGGGCCTGAAGAAGTATCGCAGGCAGTTTATGGTGCCATAAAGGCAGGGTATCGATTCTTGGATTGTGCCTCTATCTATGGGAATGAGGATCAGATTGGTGATGTTCTTAAACGCGCAATGAATGACTTCGGTATTGAGCGTGAGGAATTTTTCATAAACTCGAAAGTTTGGAATGACCAACATGATGATGTCATAAATGCATGTAAGAAGACTTTGAAAGACCTTCAAGTAGATTATCTCGATCTTTATATGGTTCATTGGCCGTTTCCAAATTTCCACCCTATTGGCTGTGACGGAGACTCTCGTAGTCCAGATGCTAAGCCATATATCCATGAAGACTTTATGAAAACATGGCGTCAAATGGAGCAACTTGTTGAAATGGGACTGGTTAAGGCGATTGGTACGTCGAATATGACCATAGCAAAAATGGCGTTGTTAATCAGGGATGCAAGAATAAAACCTGCAGTTAATGAGATGGAATGTCACCCATTATTTCAGCAAGAAGAATTATATAACTACATGATTAATAACGATGTAGTGCCTGTGGGATTTTGTCCGATTGGATCTCCAACAAGACCTGAGCGTGATAAAACGGCGGAAGACCTCGTGGATATTGAGAATCCAGTTATTGTTGCTGCAGCTGAGCGCTTGGGGGTTCATCCTGCGATTGTCTGTATCAAATGGGCAGTTCAGCGAGGCCATGTACCAATACCTTTCTCTGTTGCCGAAGATCAGTATGTCTCAAACCTGAAATGTGTAACTGAAAATCCATTAACGGCGGAAGAATTGGAAGCAATATCAAGAATTGATGCTAATAACCGTTTGATTAAAGGCCAAGTTTTTTTATGGGAAGGCGCTGATAGCTGGGAACAATTGTGGGATTTAGATGGTAATATTTCCGCATAGTTTGTATTTATATATCATTTACATTGCGGAATCTTTCAAATACCATTGATGTTTTTCGCAATGTGAGCCGCCACGTTGTTTCGAAGTTGTAGAGTGAGGAACGCATGAACCCGTTAAACCGTAGAGAAAAGATACTCGAGCTCCTTAAAAAAGATGGCCAGGTTGCTGTTAAAGAGTTATCAGTATTATTTGATACTTCTGAAGTTACACTTCGCTCGGATCTGAAGTTTTTGGAAAATCAGGGCAAATTAAAACGTTTCTTTGGCGGAGCACAGTCGATTGAATCCCTCCCTCTTACTCAACAAGAGTATGAAGATGAAGTGCAAATCGACAATCGATATCAATTAAATTCAGACTCCAAAGAAAGAATTGCTTGTGTGGCCGCTGGTCTCGTTAGAAAAGGTGATTCCATTATCATTGATAGTGGCAGTACCACGCATCTTGTTGCCAAATGCCTCGCTAAGGAAGGCGGGTATACTATTATCACGAATAATCTGGCGGCTTCATCAGAATTATTAGAAGCACCAGATACGACTCTAGTTATTGTTGGTGGAACATATCGCAGCAAAACGAAATCCCTTCATGGATACCAAGCGGAACAGTGCTTAAATGGTGTTCAGGCAGATGTACTTTTTGTGGGAGCTGATGGTATTGACCCCGAGAAGGGTATCACGACTTTTAATGAGGGATACGCTATTACTGGTGTAATGGCATCTTGTGTTCAAAAGGTCGTTGCAGTCGTTGATTCTGCTAAATTAGGGCGTATTGGTTTCAACAAGGTCCTAGATGCTTCTCAGATAGACACCTTAGTGACTGATAGCGGTATTCCAGCTGATACTAAAAGAAAGTTTGAAAATATTGGGTTGGAAGTAATCGTTGTTGATTAATGCTTATGTTCTTAAAAAGGCCAGCATTGCTGGCCTTTTTAGTTTTACTCACACGCTTTGGAGTACATCTCTACTACTTCTTGAATTTTGTCGATCACCAACGTTGTTGGTTCTAGGTCAATGATTCCTTCGCTAACTTTTTGATATTGTTTCGGCATATATTGACTGAGCATAGACAACGGAATTGGGTTTGCTCTTAGGTTGCTAATTAACAGGTTAAATGCGTTTTGAATCCGTGGCTCAGACCAGTAGTAGCGGATACGATCTGAGAAGCTGTAGTGGAGGTTGTTAATGATTGTCGAGTGTTTATCACCATAGTATGACTTCCAGTATTTAGGTTCATCTAGGAGAACATCATCAACCACTTTTTTGAAGCGACTGCTTTGTTCTATTGATACTATTTCTGTTTCCATTTCGGCTAGAGCAAATAGTGCTTCACGTAAAGCAAACGTGAGAGCTGGTCCAACTTTTAGGATAGCGAAATGGTTTTCTACTAAATCGCTAAGGTGTTCTTGGGTTTGATAGTCGGTTGAATGTGCTTCGTAAAGCCATGGAGTGCCTTCTATAAAGCTGGAAATCTCAGAAGCTTTCTCTTTTTTAAATCGAATGACTTTGCTGTGATCAAATTCTACCCCCGGCTGAACTACGACCGCGATTACTCTACTCAATGCTTCGCTAATTCCCAGAGCTTCAAAAGCTGTGACATGAGTGTCAATGGTATTTCGGATATCAGTGAGCTTACTTACATGTACGGTTTCGATTTCAGTAGCTTCTCCTCCAGGAACAGGCACCTCTGTACCAATTACGTAGGTGAGTTTTGATTTTAGCTCAGGAGCAATATGCGTTTCTGCTACTTTACACATTTCGGCTGACCGTTTTGCGACAATCATAGGGTCGAGAGGGATATCATCGTCAGCACAAGACATTGAGGCATCTAGGTGTATTTTTGTAAACCCTGCTTCCACATACGCTTTGATTAGCTCTAGGGATTTTGCCATAGCAGAGCTTGCACTCTCCTGCTGCCAACAGTTTGGACCTAAGTGGTCACCACCGAGAATGATTCGCTCGATGGGGAAACCGACTTTAATTGCAATATCATGAACGTAGTTTACGAAGTCTTTCGGGTGCATTCCCGTATAACCACCAAATTGATTCACCTGGTTTGATGTTGCTTCGATCAATACTTGCTTTCCCGACGTAAGTTCGTATTTTAGTGCAGCTTCAATGACTAATGGGTGAGCTGAACATACGGAGTAAATGCCCAACTTCTGATTGTCTTCCTTGTGTGATCTTACGAGTTCTTTCACAGCTAATCTCCAGTTAAAATTATCTATTCCGTCTTTCAGCGACGCTATATCGCTGATTGATATCTCTACTAATGATAATTCAAAATCAACCGAATGTCTTCGATTATTTACGAATTCGAAAGTTTATGTGATACTAGTAGTGTTTATAAGGTTTTTACTAAGTGGGATACCATTTTTCTCTGATTTTTTGATTCCGTTATGTTTCTTTTGGTTTCGATTTTGTATTGTTAAGGGAAGTTAAAAATAGTTTGCGGTGAGCTCATCAGCTAACAATATTGCGCACTTCCAGAGTTTACAGAGTGATAATATAGCCTTTGCTTGTTAACTGGAGTTGTTGCCATAGTTCAAGGGTTTGTAGGCGATACGGATTTTGTCGAGGAGATTTTGTGGTTCAGCAACTAATAATTATGCTGGTTCTTATAGGTGTCAGCTTTTTTGTGGGAATGCTTATTCAGCACTATGCGCCGACACGCTCAGAGGCTTTAAGGTCATTGGCGAGTCAATCATCGCTACTACTCATTATTCCTTTTGCCGTCATTAACTCTTTGTGGCAGTTGAGTGGTGTAGATACTGAGTTACTGATTGTGCCGTTGCTGGGAGTTGGAGTTATTGGCTCTGGTGCAGTAACAGCTATCTTCATTTCTCGTATTTTCTCTTTATCGCGGATTGATTTTGCCTCCTTACTCCCCACTACCAGTTTCTACAATATTGGTGCTTTAGGTGCGTTGTTTGCCTTTGTGTTTTTTGGTGAAGATGGTGTGGCCTTGCTTGCGCTATTCAAGTTATTTGAAGAAGCGATCTATTTTGGCTTGATATTTCCTTACTGTCGCGCGCAGGGAAAAACAATGGGTGACAAAGCTCATCATTTTTGGCGTAATCCTGTTTTCGTGGTGTCTGTCAGTGCTTTATGTACGGGATTACTCTTGTCTGTTACCGATGTACGTCGACCTTCCATTTTGTCAGATGTTAGTCAATGGCTTATACCACTTGGTAGCTTGTTACTTGTATTTGCCGCTGGACTAACTTTTCATCTTGCTGGTTCGAGAAAGTGGGCTAGAATTGCGATAACTGCGTCTATGACAAGGATTGCGTTTGGTGTTCTATTTGTCTTATTTGCTTTTTGGTCTTTGGATATCTGGAGTGCAGCTAGCGGAGTCTTGCTGCCGCTTTGTATCATGCTAGCCTGCATGCCTTGTGGCTTTATCGGGGTATTACCTGCTAGGCTGTATGGTTTGAACACGGCGGTGGCGAATACATGTTGGATCGTGACATACTTTATGTCACTTGTTGTAGGCACGTTTTATTTCTTAGTTTCCTGGAGTGGATGAGAGATCGTAGTTTAACCCTCAATCCACAGCATACATGCACAATTACCTTGGACACTCACCCCAATCACATTCAACTTGATAAACAAGCTCATCGATCTTTTTCGGCTTCAAACGGTCTTGTTCACCTATAGACAATTCATTTGCAACTTGTGCTTCGAACAGCGACCAGTGTTTGACCAAACATTCATCCAGATCTGTGGTTTCCTGTGACCATGTTTCTTTGAGCATTGGAAGCATACAAGCAGAACCGTGGGCGAACATCATCAGTTTCCACTTCAGCTCATGCATAATGAGTGGAGTTTGTGGGGAATTTGCATTGTAGTCATCAACCAACTTGAACACGATGCTCTCAATTTCTCCGGTGCTATCAATAAAGTAGTCGAAGAATTCATTTTCTTGACGCATTGCGTCTGCGATAAGTTGGATCGGTTGGGGAATGACAATGCAGTGAGCCAACATACCTACAGCAAAACGGTAGACTTTTACATTCGCGGGAGTGTCTTCTGGAAGCTGATCGAGAAGATAACGAATGTACTTTTGCATATACGCGTGAAGGTGGTCGCTGATGCCATACCAAATTTGTTCTTTGCTACCGAAGTGGTGACGAATCAAACTATGAGAGACGCCTGCGCGCTCACTAATATTGCGTATGGATACACGCTCATAGCCTAGCTCACAAAACATTTCTGCTGCGACCGTCATGATCAGGTTTTTCGTCTCTTCCGCTGCCGTTGCGCTGCGACGACCTTTTTTCTTTTCCACTCGATACCTTCTAAATTCAATCAATCCTATACAGAGTACTGCAATAGTGTGCTCGACGACAAGATTCTCATCAATCCTGTCATCAAGAGCAGTAAATTTACTGAGTTAATGTCACGACTTCTTCATATAACTAAAAGCGATAAAGTTAGTCTTAAATATTATACTGCACACGCGTGCAATATCTATTGATCTCTTTCAAATTATACTTATACTGCACACTTGTAAAGTAATTAACTGCACAAGTGTAAAATATAATTTGGGATAATTATTATGAAAACCCATCGTCTATTCAAAACTAGTGGTTTGATGGTCTTGCCTTTACTGGCGGCCATCGGCCTGACCGGTTGTAATCAAGCACAGTCGGAAATCAATGAACCCGTGATCAAGCCGGTTAAAGTGGTCGAAGTTCCAGAGTTGAATTTCTCGCCGGTGAGCAGTTACTTAGCGCAAGTGGATGCCACAGACCGAGCACAGCTATCGTTTCAGGTAGCAGGACAAATATCTTCGATAGATGTGAAGATGGGTGAAGCGGTGAGAGCGGGTGAAATTCTAGCGACACTTGACCCAACGGACTATCAAGTGGCCCTGGATGCTCGTCAAGCTGAGTTTGATCTCGCACAGTCGCAACTAAAACGTGCCCAGCAGTTATTTGCTAAGAAGCTTATCAGTGCCGATGCCTTTGATCGCAATGAAACACAGTTTAAGGCTGCACAGGCGTCACTTGAGCAAGCTAAGGCGGATTTAGGCTACACACAAATTATCGCTCCGTTTGATGGTGTGGTGTCCGTTACTCACCAAAAACCATACGAAGTGGTCGGTGCCAAGCAACCCATTCTGAATCTAATTAGTAGCCAAGATTTAGACGTGACGTTCGCCATTCCTGTCACTGAAGTGAAGAATATGACGCTTGATGAGCTTAAGCATCAGCACTTTTTCGTCACGTTAGATAGCCACCGTAATCAACGTATTGAAGCATCCTTTAGAGAGATTGCGATGCAGCCTGATCTTGATACCAATAGCTATGCGGCGTCAGTAAAAATCACTAAGCCAGAAAATATCAATGTACTCGCAGGCATGTCGGGCCAAGTACATATACAAAGTGAAACCACAGAACGTGCGTTTTCTTTGCCTGTTGCCGCTTGGATTAACCAGAACGAAACCAGCGGTAAGGTTTGGCGCTTTGACCCTGCGACCCGTCAAGTTCATCAAATTCAGCTTTCGCTTAATGAAAAAGGTGATGTGACGGCTGGTTTACAACAAGGCGACCAAATTGTTGTGGCTGGTGCGGCAAACTTAGCCGAAGGACAGCAAGTCAAATTATGGACTCGTGAGGGTGGTATCTAGTGAAAAAGTCAATATTAGCATTAGGCTTAGCTGCGCTTGCATTGCAAGGCTGCTATTCAGATATCACAGTACGTGAGCGAGCACCTTTGCAGGTGGAGACGATTGAAGTCAAAAAGCCTGTTGAACAGCAATATCGCGAATTTCGTGGCCAAGTGGTCACAGCAGAACAGACCAATCTGGCGTTCCGTATTCAAGGCGAAATCTCACACTTACTCGTGAAGTCCGGTCAATCGGTGAAGAAAGGTCAAGTTGTCGCAAAGCTTGATGACCAAAAACTTCAGCAGCAGTACCGTGATGCACAAGCACAATACGAGCTAGCGACCAAGCAATTGCGTCGTGGTGCGGAATTATTTTCAAGAGACATGATCTCTAGCTCTGAGCTGGATGAATTAACGTCCAACAAGCAGCTTGCGAAAGCGCAGTATCAGAACATTCAACATCAGATTCAATATACCAACTTGAAGGCTCCTTTTGCAGGCGTGGTCGCGAGTGTGGATAAAGAGCGTTTTGAGAATGTTGGAGCGGGTGAGACCGTAGTGTCTATCTATCAAGACGACAAAGTGTACGTGAAAATCAGTTTGTCGGACTACATTCTTGCATCGATTACTCCACAGGCTCAGAAAAATGCCTATCAGCCAAGAGCCTATTTTTCTGGTGTAGATCAAAGCTACAGCATGACCTATTTGGAGCACTCTAGCGAACCAGATTCACAAAGCCGTGCTTATGAGTTGTGGCTACAGATGCCTCAACCAGCTGAGAAAATCCTTCCTGGTACGAGTGTTGCCGTGAACGTGGACATGGTGGCAGCAGGGCTAAGTTCAATCCAAGGCTATCAACTACCGATGACCGTGCTTGAGGCTGGTACTAAGCCAGGCGAGTTCTTTGTATGGAAACATGCTGAAGGAGTCGTCACTAAGACACCTGTTCATGTGGACCAAGTGAACAGTTTCGGCGTGATTGTTGATACTGGTGTTACCCAAGGTGACGTGTTGGTGAGCTCTAACTTGAGAAAACTGAGAGATGGTGAAGAAGTGGCTCTCAAGGGGAATAAATAACAATGAGTTTAACGGAATATTCAATTAAGAACCGCGTCATCAGCTGGTTGTTTCTAGTCATTTTAGCTATCGGCGGCGTGCAATCTTTTATGGATCTAGGTCGTTTGGAAGACCCTGCATTTACCATTAAAGATGCAATGATTGTTTCTACCTATCCGGGGGCAACATCCACGGAAGTCGAAGAAGAACTGACGTATCCATTAGAGAAAGAAATCCGCAAACTCCCTTATATCGATAACATCAAATCGACATCATCTTCGGGTCTTTCTCAAATCATGGTTAGTATGAAAATGGACTATGGTCCTGATGAGTTGCCACAGATTTGGGATGAGATGCGCCGAAAAATCAATGATCTACAACCGCAGCTCCCAAATGGTGTGAGCTCGGTACAAATCATTGACGATTTTGGTGATGTGTTTGGCGTAATGATCATGCTCACGGGTGATGGCTATGATTATGTTGAGCTTAAGCGCTATGCGGATTATTTAAGCAGAGAGCTTGAGTTAGTCGATGGCGTAGGCAAAGTGGCCATTGCAGGCGACCAGCAAGAGATGTTGTTTGTTGAGTTGTCTCTAGAAAGGTTGTCAGCACTGAACCTGGATATGAATGCGGTGATGGGATTGCTTAATCAGCAAAACAGCGTGCTTTCCTCTGGCGAGATTATGATTAATGGCGAAAGCTTAGCGATTCGTCCAAACGGTAGCTTAGATTCCGTTGAGTCATTGGAAAATCTGATTATCCATGGTCGTGATACCGGAAACTTGATTCGTCTTAAAGATGTCGCGGATATTTCAAAAGGTATTCAAGAGAAACCGTCGAATGTGATTACGTTTAACGGTAAACCGGCTATTAACCTGGCGATTTCATTTTCGTCTGGGGTTAACGTAGTGGAAGTTGGTAAGGCGTTAGATGTACAGCTGAAATCACTAGAAAGCATCAAACCTGCGGGTATTCATCTTGATTACTTCTACAATCAATCGGCGGAAGTAGATAAGTCAGTTCAAGACTTTGTAGTCAGCCTTGCTCAAGCGGTTGGAATCGTCATTTTAGTGCTGCTGTTTACCATGGGAATGCGTAGCGGCATCATCATTGGTGCGGTTTTGCTGCTAACGGTGTTTGGTACTTTCATTATGATGAGTATCAATAATATCGAGCTACATCGTATTTCTCTGGGCGCGTTGATTATTGCTCTGGGTATGCTGGTGGATAATGCCATCGTGATTGTAGAAGGCATTTTAGTGGGGCTAAAACAAGGCCAAACCAAGAAGCAAGCCGCAATGGGTATCGCTAAGCAAACCCAATGGCCACTGCTCGGTGCAACCGTAATTGCGATCACAGCATTTGCGCCTATTGGTTTGTCTCAGGATGCAACTGGTGAATTCATGGGGTCTCTATTTTGGGTTCTGTGTTATTCACTGTTCCTAAGTTGGATTACCGCGTTAACGTTGACTCCGTTCTTGGCTGACTTACTGCTGAAGGAATCAGACAAAAACGAGAGCGCAGATGACTCTGACCCATATAAAGGTGTTTTGTTCACGGTCTTCCGTTGGTCATTAAAACTTGCTCTAAAGCTGCGTTGGTTAACCGTCGCGGGCATGGTAGCAATGCTCATTGCCGCGGTGATGGCGTTTGGTTTGGTGAAACAGTCATTTTTCCCACCATCTAATACGCCAATGTTCTTTGTCGATATGTGGATGCCTGAAGGAACGGATATTCGTCAGACACTTAAGCAAACAGAAAAAGTGGAGCAATACATTCAAGCGCAGGATAACGTTGAGTTCGTCTCTACGTCGGTTGGCCAAGGACTGCAACGCTTCATGTTGACCTATCAACCAGAGAAGAGCTACGAAGGCTATGCTCAGCTACAAGTTCGAGCAACTAGTCGCGACAATATGTTTGAGCTATTACATAAGTTAGATGATAACTTAGCGAGCGAATTTGCCGCACCAACGTTCCAGCTACGTTTAATGGAGTTCGGTCCGTCTCCTGCTTCAAAGATCGAGGCTCGTATTATAGGTCCAGATCCTCAGGTACTACGTGATATTGCGGTACAAGTTGAAGATGTACTGATTGCTGATCCTGGGGCGCGAAACATTCGACATGATTGGCGTGAAAGAACCAAAGAGCTCATCCCTCAATTCAACGAGTCGAAAGCGCGTCGTTTGGGTATCTCTAAAGAGGACTTATCGAACACACTTCAGCTGGCATTTGGTGGCAATACCATTGGCGTATTCCGTGACGGAACTCAGATGCTACCCATCGTGACTCGCTTAATTGAAGATGAGCGTGTGGACTATGCATCTTTGCAGAATATTTCCATATGGAGCCCAATGCTTCAGACCTATGTTCCGGTCGAGCAAGTCATTGACAATGTTACATTGGATTGGCAAGAACCTATTATTCAACGTCGTGATAGAAAACGCACATTAACCGTACTTGCAGACCACGATGTGCTTGGAGATGAGACCGCAGCAAGTTTATTCGCTCGTGTTAAGCCACAGGTAGAATCACTGCCTCTGCCTGATGGCTACACGATCGAATGGGGTGGCGAATATGAGTCATCGAAGGATGCGCAAGAAGCGATGTTCAAATCCTTGCCTATGGGTTATTTGTTGATGTTCATTATTACCATGTTGCTATTCAACTCATTGAAAAAGCCTTTGGTGATATGGCTTACTGTTCCACTGTCGATCATTGGTGTCGCATTTGGTCTCTTACTATCCAATATGCCATTCAGCTTTACGGCGTTACTTGGTCTGTTAAGCCTGAGCGGTATGATTCTGAAAAACGGCATTGTGCTGATGGATCAGATCAATCTTGAGTTGGAAAGTGGCAAAGATCCGTATTTAGCGATTGTTGATAGTGCTGTGAGTCGTGTGCGTCCAGTGAGTATGGCTGCTTTGACAACTATTTTGGGGATGATCCCGCTAGTGTTTGATGCGTTCTTTGGCTCTATGGCGGTGACGATCATGGCTGGACTTGGATTTGCGACGGTACTGACTTTGATCGTGGTGCCAGTATTGTTTGCTATTTTCTTCAATATCAAACCAGCTAAGTAACTATCTAACGAAATTAAAGCGTCGAGCCTACTCTTAAGAGTAGGCTTTTTTGTGTAAGTCAAATGCGCACTTTGTTGATTATCAGTAGTGATACGTGATTTTCGCAGCAAGATGACATAATTTGCTCGCATCTTGTTACACTTTCGGTTTTTTAGAGGGGTTTGTAAGTTAATTTCGAAATCTTGATCAAAAATTCGCAAAATAATGACCAAGAATTTGGAATAGCCGCCACATTTTTTGCAATGATCGTTTTGTAATTCTATCGACCTTTTACACAATATGGTCACGAAATGATCAGACCAGCTGGAGACAATGACAATGCCAACTAACTACTGCGCAGCATGCAAGAAAGATACAGCCCACAAAGCCGTGATGCGACGCAGTCCAAATGATAGTACTTCCATGCTCCAGAGCTTCCAGCAATTAATGTCTCAACTTGTCACAGGTAGTGGTTATTACAAACTAGAGCGTCAGCTGTATTGCCGAGTTTGTAATAAGCAAAACCAAGAAGCGGCAAAACCAGTCATGAGTCAGCAAGCAAACTTAGCGTAACTTTTTCAGGCTCCCTACGTTTAACCTTTTGGTTTTGTTGTGAGTTTGTGATCTGACGTCTATTTACATGCATAACGATTGATTTACAATCGAGAGAATGTCCATTCGCTCGAGATAAATCAATGGCTTCGCTCGCATTAGATAAAATCGATTTAGAAATCCTAAGAATACTCAGTCTTAAAGGTCGCATGCCGATTGTTGAGTTGGCTAAACAGGTCAATCTAACAACGTCTCCCTGTTCTGATCGGGTTAAGCGACTAGAAAAAGAAGGCTTCATTCTTGGGTATCATGCGGAGCTCAATCCAGAAAAACTGAATTTGGATGTCCAAGTCTTCATTCATATTCGACTCGATCAAACCAGTTTTTCCATCTTCGAGAAGTTTGCCAAAGCGGTAGAACTGATGCCTGAAATCGAAGAGTGTTATTCTCTGTCGGGTGACTTCGACACAATGATCAAAGTTCGCACCAAAGATATGAAGTCCTATCAGGCATTTATGTCCACCAAGTTGGGTACTTTGCCGGGGGTGATTCAAACTCGCAGTGAAGTGGTCATTGAGGAGCATAAAACTGGCTTCGGGGTTAACCCTGAACTTTTGGACACGCTCACTACCTAAACCATACAAATCATTACCTTTATCCTCTTGTTTTAAACGAAATGACTGCTTGTTTTCTATACAGGCACCTTTTGGTATTTCGTTTTTGAGACTACCCCTGATTTAATTCTAATTTCATTTTATATAACGATAAATATCTGATATTTACATTACGCATATAAATTAGAAATGAAGATTAACAAACCTATAATGCTTAAATGTGCGAGAGTGCATATCAAGTAAGTAGTGTTTGGGTATCGAAGTAACTGTTTTTTGAACTTTTAACCAGAGTGAAGTCGGTTTTAAAAGGAGCTCGCCATGAGTATCGCTGCATTAATGGGGCTTGTGAATGTCACAGGAACCCTAGTTCTTGATTCACAAGGAAAATTGGTCGTATTACCAGAAGGGGTTGCCCCCCGACCTGGAGACGTGGTGCTTGAACAGGTTGCCGAGCAGCCTAGCAATGAATTAGAGGGCATTAAGCTAGCTCAAGTCGACGTTCCAAGTGATGATTTTGGCTCAAGTCTACTGCAAGGTGATCAAGATGCACTAGACATCATTGCTCAAATTGAATCCGGTGAAGACCCGACCCAAAATGAAGATCAAGCGACGGCGGCCGGTGATGGACTAAGCTCCAGTATATCCGATGCGGCAACCGTTGAAGCGATAAACCCGCAAGTTCAAGCTGCGACTTTCTTCGAAACTACAGGACTTGACCCTCGCAGTCTTAACGATACCCAGACTAATGCACTCCTAGATATTTTCTCTAATGCTGCCCCTGTTACTGTATTTGATTTACGCAATTATGATGAAGAGTCGCAAGATGGTGAGTTAAACCTCGACTTTCCCATCGATCCGAATGGTGATGTGCTGACGCTCACTGTTACAGAGCTTCCTAAATTAGGTACCCTAACACTCGCTGATGGCACTCCGGTTACGTTAGGTCAGCAGTTAACGCAAGCTGAGTTTGAAAGTTTACAATTTGATGCGCCAATGGAATACACCGTAGGTGAAGATGCTGGCCAATTTACCTACACAGTTGACGATGGTCGTGGGGAGATAAACTCTGTCCAGTCGGGTGGTGTAGCCATCAACATCAATTCCATCAATGATATTCCTGTAATAGTCGAACCAGGGGAAGGGAGCGTAACCGAATCTGGTCACTTCGATAACGGCGATATTGACGCAGGAAATAACACTGCAACTGGCCAAGTTGTTGCGACAGATAACGATACCGACTCGGTTCTTGCTTATTCAGTCGCTAACCAATCTGACCAATACGGCTCTATCTCTATTGATAGCAAGACTGGTGAATGGACCTATACCCTAAACAACACTTCTACCGCTACACAAGCTCTAGCAGAAGGTCAAACAGCTACATCTGAATTCACGGTTTTGGTTACCGATGATAAAGGTGCGGTGGTAACCGATACGATTGTAATCACTATTAATGGGACGAATGATAAGCCAGAGTTTTCAGTAAATAACAAAAACTCTGGTTCAGTCATTGAATCAGGTCATGATGCTGCAGGTAATACTGAATCTGGCTCTCCAGTTGCTAAGGGAACATTACATGCTGAAGACGTAGATGCAGGGTCACAACTCAAATTTTCCGTTCAAGATGGCAACAGCGAATATGGAAAACTGGTTCTACAAGAAGACGGACAGTGGAGTTTCACTCTTGATAATACTGCAACAGCAACACAAGCGTTAAACGCTGGTGATTCAATAGATCTTGCATTTCCTGTGGTTGTAACTGACGAATTTGGTGCGGTCAGTTCAGACACGATAACTATTACTATCACTGGCACTAATGATTTGCCTACAGTTTTGAGTGGCTCAACTGCAACTTTAACCGAAGATGTTGACGTCAACTTTTTTGGCAACTTAGTTGCGACGGATAAATTGGTTATTAGAGATGTTGATGCTGGTGAGGAGGTATTCAATGCTGGAGAGGCGATTCCTGTCGGCACAACTTGGGGCGCTTTGAGTATCCAAGAAGATGGCACGTGGACGTATAC
>NZ_JPJA01000095.1:199833-217389 GCF_000733315.1 Vibrio sp. ER1A | reverse complement strand
GCGACTCTGTCGCCGGCTTGGTGAGGCTCAAGAGGATGTGACGACATCGATTTCTGGATTGCTCGGAGTAGATGATGCTGATCTCGGGGACACTCATCAATGGGCTATTGATGGCAACCCAACGGGTTCCTACGGAACACTTACTATTGATTCGGATACTGGAGAATGGACATATACTCTAGATCCTGGTGTAGAACTTCCTGCCGGGAAAGAAGTCTTTGACACCTTTTTCGTAACGGTGACCGATACTGATCCTAATGAAGACCCTAGTACTGCTTCTGACCGACGTGAAGTAAAAGTGAAAATCGTCGGTTCAGCGGAAGATGTCGATAATCCTAATCCAGGGGATGCCAAAATCATTGTTGAAACCTTTAGTGCTGATGAAGACAACGGTGATCAAAATGAGACAGGCGTAGGACCTTCAACGGTTACGATTACTTCAGATGGTGTAGGTGCCTTACAGCTTGATCCAAGTTTAGGTTTGGGTGATCAAATTAGTTGGACTTTAGTGGATGGAAGCGGCACGTATGGCAACATCAAGGTCAATCAAGATGGCACATGGGAATTTACATTAGATAATGACAGCCAAGCAGTACAATCGTTGCAAGAAGGTGAAACTCGTCAGGATGTATTCGAAGTCTACGCGGTTGACCAGTATGGTAAGACCATAGTAGATGACAATGGCTTACCTCAGACCTTAGAAATTGTCGTTAATGTGCATGGTCAAAACGATGCTCCAACATTGCAAGCTAATGTAGAAGAAACGATTGTAGCGGATGACCCAGATCAGAGAATTTCTGGTCGACTCACGGTCAATGATGTGGATGTGGAAGATCGAGGTCAACATACTTGGTCAATTGCAGAAAGTAACGTGAACTCTGACTACGGCACACTGACGTTTAACGCGAATGGCGTTTGGTCTTTTAAAGTCGACCCAACCAATCCAGATATCATCGCACTAGCTGCCAATGAAAGCATTGAGCAAACTTGGATAGTAACCGTTACGGATCCTAAAGGTGAGACGGCGACTCAAACTCTGACGATCAATATTCAAGGGGATAACCAAGCTCCAACGATGACGACCGATAATGGTTCTGTTACGGAAGATGTCTTCAGTGGTGCGGAAGTATCAGTGACCAAGCAGATCCATTTGGATGACGTTGACACTAACGATGTCGTTACCCTTGATCCAGTCAACCTAAACGGTACTTACGGTAACTTTGTTGTCGACCCATCTACAAATACATGGAAATACGTTCTATTCAACGACAAGCCTCATGTTCAATCATTAGGTGAAGGCGTCACGGTAACGGAAGAGTTCACAATACGCGCAACCGATCAATTCGGTGCTGAAGTGACTCAAAAAGTAGAAGTGACGGTAGTCGGTTCTAACGATCAACCAACCGTATCAGGCTCGGCTTCAGGCTCAGTAAGTGATGCTTTGGGTAGCACCGCGGCAGGTAAAGTCACGGTCTCCGATGTTGACGTTGGTGACACTCATACCTTCTCTGTAAAACAAGACTCAAATCTTGGTACGTTCACTGTTGATAACAACGGTAACTGGAAGTTCGTGGTTGACGAGAACAATCCAGAGATTAATGCGCTAGCCAAAGGGCAGACTAAAACTATTCAAGTGAGTGTTGTCGCGACAGACAGTTCTGGCGTAACGGCAACAGAAGAGTCCAACGAACATGTCATTAATATCACTATTGTCGGTACCAACGATGCACCGCAAATCGTGGATATTGGCGAACAAATGGCGACGGAAAACACCACGACGCAGCTTACTGGCAACTTTGACTCTGGTGATGTTGATACTGTTAATGTGGCGGATAGCCATCACTGGCAAGTAGTCTCTGGTGATCCAAGAGGCGAATTGACGGTCGATCCGGTGACCGGAGCTTGGACCTTTAATCTTACTGGTGATTTTGAATATTTATCAGAAGGTGAAACGCTGTCTAGTCCACTGAGCTATCAAGTGAAAGTCACGGATGAACACGGTGCCTCAGATACTATTACTGTCAATTTCCAAGTGACAGGTACCAACGATGCTCCAACCATTGTTGCTGCAAATACCGTTGCCACTGGAACCGTACATGAAGATCCAGCAGGCGCAGAATCTGGCACGGCTAATGGTGTGGTGACGATCGCTGATGTTGACCATAACGATACTCACAGCTATAGCTTGAGTAACTCCGGTATGGTGACGGAAATCCAAGGTACGTACGGTACGCTTAAGCTAATTGCAGGAGATACACCGGAAAGTGTCAAGTGGGAGTACGTACTAGACCAAGATAAAGCCAACAGTCTTAACGATGGTCCAGTCACTGAAAACTTTGACCTATTTATTGAGAGCTTGGTTGGTGGTGTGGCTCAAGGCGATGCAATCAAGCAGACAATTGAAGTCACGGTCGAAGGCCGTAACGACGCTGCGATAGTTGCTCCTGAGTCTCAAACTCATGCCGAGACCGATGCACCGCTGCAGATGTCAGGCAATCTCAACTCAACGGACGTCGATAACCCTGACGATACGTTTACGGTTCAAAACAATAAGCAAGGCACATACGGTACGTTTAGTATCGATGCCAACGGCGAATGGACGTTTGTGGCTAACCAAGCATTCAATTCTTTGAATGTTGGTCAAAGTGTTGAAGAAACCTTTGCTGTTACTACTATCGATGGAACGCCAACGAGTGTGACGGTGAAGATCGAGGGTACCAATGATGCCGCTACGGTAAGTGTTGGCTCTGTGGAGCGAGATGAAACGGATACTCCATTGACAATTACCGATACCTTAACGTCTAGTGATGTTGATAACGCGGATAATACCTTTACGCCTAGCAGCAAAGTAGGGACGTACGGTACGTTCAGTATTGATGCCAATGGTGTTTGGACATTTGTTGCTAAAGAGTCATTTGATCATTTAAACGTTGGTCAAAGCGTCTCAGAAACGTTCGATGTCACCTCTGTTGATGGCACACCATCGACTGTTACGGTGAAAATCAACGGTACCAACGATGCTGCAGACATTAGTGCTGCTACTGAGAACCTTACAGAAAGTAACAGCATACTAACGGCTAACGGGACGCTGACGGCAGATGATCCTGATAATGCAAATAACGTATTTGTTGCTCAAAATGGGACAGTGGGTAACTTAGGTACGTTTACCCTGACGGCAGCGGGCGTGTGGACATTCACCGCTAAGAGTAATTTCGATAACCTAGCAGAAGGTCAGAAAGCAGAAGAGAGCTTTACGGTGACTTCTATTGATGGCACTACCTCTGAGGTGAAGATAGTCATCACGGGTACTAATGATGCCGCTACAGTGAGCAGTGCAGATGTGACCTTACAGGAAACAGACGCAGTGCTGAGTACAAGTGGCACGTTAACCTCTTTAGATATCGACAATCCTGACAATAAGTTCCAGGAACAGACCAATGTCGCAGGTAACCATGGTACGTTCTCTATCGATGCTGATGGAAACTGGACGTATATTGCAGACGAGTCATTCAATAGTTTAAATGTGGGCCAATCGGTCGATGATACCTTTAACGTGAAATCTGTGGATGGCACCGTATCGACAGTCAAAGTAACCATCCAAGGCACCAACGATGCGCCAAGCATCACTGGTGATTTTGCAAAAGGTGTTCAAGAAGGTGTGACTGATTCTGTGTCCGGAACAGTGAACATCACCGATGTGGATAGTGCTTCGGTGACTCGCTCGTTGCGTAACGGGACATTGAGTGGTGATACATTTACTGCAACAGGCCAGTATGGGACGCTTACATTCAACGTGGCGACTGGCGTGTGGGCGTACGTATTACTTACTGGCAGCAGTAATGCACTCACTGGAGACCAAACTGCTACAGAGACGTTCTATATTGAAGCTACAGATGGCGCTCCTGGTGGTGATAGCGTACAGCCAATTACCATCACAGTGACGGGGAACAAAGGTCAGATTGGCGATAGTTCGCTTGACGACATTCTTACCGCAACCTCGGATGATGAGTGGCTATTTGGTAACTCTATTCCTATTGGCGGTGGTACTAGTGTGGACACTGATTCGCAAGATACTTTCCGTTGGGAAACAGCGAGTCTCGCTGGAACGGATACGATTAAAGACTTTGATGTACGTGACTTTGCAGCCACTGATCCAAACGTGAAACATGATGTGGTTGACCTAACTGCAGTCGACTTTAAAGCTGACCAGCAATTAACAGACCAGTTGAGTGTGTCAGAGCAGTCTGGTGATACGGTTATTGAGATCAGTGATAGTGGGGCAGTGTTACAGTCTATTGTATTGGAAGGTGTGACACTGACATCGCTTCTAGGTGTGTCTCAACAGGAAGTGGACAGTATGACGCCAACTGAGGTGCTACTGGCTCTACATGAATCTGAGCAGCTCACGCTACCCGACCAAATTCGCATTGGTACAGAAGCATCTGAGACGTTAATTGGTACGGATGAGAGTGACATTATCTACGGCGGTGGCGGTAACGATATTCTTACCGGTGGAGACGGCTTTGATTTATTCTTGTTTACTGAGGAAGGTGCTGGCACCACAACCAACCCTGCAGAGCAAACCGTAACGGATTTCCATATTGGTGATGATAAGTTGGATATCTCGGACTTGTTGCCAGATCACGACAATTTAGGTGATTTGCTAGGAAACATTACCATTACGGTTAATGATGATCCGAACGACAACACTGATCCAGCGACAACAGTTATCAGTGTCACCAACAATGGTGAGCAAACGGATATCACTCTTGAGGGTATTGGATGGAATGACTTGGGTATTGCCGATAGTAATGTAATGACTGATCAAGGAAATCATCAGTCAGAGTTACTGAATCAGCTAGACCACTTGAGCATCATTAAGGTAGACCCGTAGAGACGGGTCGTTATAAAACGAAAAAGGGCTGCGCGATGCGCAGCCCTTTGTTTTTGTTTGAGCACAATGTTAGCTCAATTTGTTCTGCTCTGCTTTACAAACCGCCGCAGTAAACACTACGTCTGTTGAGCTGTTCAGTGCTGTTTCTGCTGAATCCTGAATCACGCCGATAATAAAGCCAACAGCAACCACTTGCATCGCCACATCGTTCGAAATACCGAATAGACCACATGCTAGAGGGATGAGCAGTAGAGAACCACCTGCCACGCCTGATGCGCCGCATGCTGATACTGCAGCAACAATACTCAGTAGCAATGCTGTCAGGATATCAATTTCAATGCCCATAGTATGAACCGCTGCTAGTGTTAGCACAGTAATTGTAATCGCAGCACCAGCCATGTTAATGGTTGCACCTAGTGGAATAGAGACTGAATAGGTATCTTCATCTAGGTCTAATTTTTCACAGAGCGTCATGTTGACTGGAATGTTTGCCGCACTTGAACGAGTGAAGAAAGCCGTTACACCACTTTCACGAAGGCATTGGAATACAAGTGGATATGGATTCTCTTTGGTTTTTACATAAACGATGATTGGGTTCACAACAAGGGCAATGATCGCCATTGCAGTAAGTAGAACGAATAGTAGTTGCGCGTAACCAGCAAGTGCCGAAAAGCCCGTTGTTGCAAATGTATTAGCTACAAGACCAAAGATACCAAATGGCGCTAGGCGGATAATAAAGCGCACTATCTGTGAAACACCATGACTCAGGTCTTCGAACACTGCTTTTGTCGTATCAGATGCGTGGTGTAGTGCTAAACCTAGACCAATTGCCCAAGCTAGAATACCAATATAGTTCGCGTTCATTAACGCACTGACCGGGTTATCTACAAGCTTAAACAACAACGTGTGAAGGACTTCTGCAATACCTTGAGGTGGTGTTGCACCTTCTGCACCAGCAACGAGGGTGAGCTCCGTTGGGAAAAGGAAACTTAGTACTACCGCTGTCAATGATGCGGAGAAAGTACCAATTAGATATAACACCACGATTGGGCGCATGTGAGTGGTTTGGTTTTTCTTTTGATTAGCAATAGAAGCTGCAACAAGAATGAAGACTAAAATTGGGGCAACAGCTTTCAATGCTCCGACAAACAGGCTACCAAGCATTCCGAAGCTTTGAGCAGTTGAAGGAGAAGCGAGTGCGAGGATAACACCAAAAACGATACCCGCTAGGATCTGGAGAACCAGGTTGCCATTGGCATAGCGAGCTAACAAGCTAGAACTTTGCATTTTTTATCCCTGTATAAGTGGTGCCGGACCTAATGTCGTTTGACGACTCCTATTCGTTTAGATAAGAGTTTTCGACGAAGATTGGTCGGCTTTATTTTGTAAAAAAGTGTGTTTGCGCGTTTTATATTATCCATGCAAATTAATGTGTCTACATATAATTTATTTTTAGATAAAATTTGTGGTATTTGTTGCAATTTANAGTTTATTGTTTTGATAAATGTTATCTGATTGATGTTTTTGTACAACACAGTATTCAAAACATCAGCGTGATAATGAAAACTCTAGAGGGACTTTTGTGTGTCTCATCTGCCCAGTTCTACAGCCAATCCATTCGAAATGATCATAAATGGAATGTCATTTATCAGATACTAGGTTGTTTTATATGAATTTTTATCAATATTCTCTGTTGACCCTCCCCTTAGGGTAAAGGTTAGTTTGGTTCGTAGGCTAACGACAGAAGGGGAACATCATGGGATGTTGTAATAAAGCGCCAGCAGGCGGCGGAGCAAGTATGGGCACTGCACTTAAATACATTGCAATCATTGGGGTGGTTGTATTCGCTCTTGCTTACTTCTTTGGGTGAATACGATGCGTAGATTAATCTTAGTTGCTTCAATGCTAGCGAGTTTTGGTGTGTTTGCGAGCCAAGGATCAGAGTTTTCCAAACTGACACCTCATGAAGCGCTAGACGAGGCGAATGCTATGTTTCGTACTGGTGAAGCTTCTATTCAAGTGAAACCAACAAAGATTGTTGGACAGTTCAAAGATGGTAGCCTTGGGGCAGTACCACTTGAGAAAGAGTTCCTAGTCTCAATTGCACCTTATCTAAACAAAATGCACCCTTGTGATATGCACTTACCGACGGGTTGTACAGGTGAGTTGCAAAACGAGAAAATGGGCGTCACCGTTGATGATAAGGATAGTCATCGGCAGCTCTTATTCAAAATGGCTAAAACCAATCCTAACGGATTCATTGACTTATGGTTACCTAGGGACCGAGAACACCTTGAGATTATAGTGAACTATAAAGGCAAGAAAGCAACCAAAGTGATAGGAACAAGTATTATGGATAATACGTGTATTACTGATATGAAATTAGAAAGTGTATCGTAAAGCTCTATCAAAAAAAGACCGCGTAAAAGCGGTCTTTTGATTCATATTTACAACGTTAAATGACTAATGCTAATAGCCTTTTTTACGATGTCGACTCTCGCTTTGAACAGAACGATAAAACTTGCCAAGTTGTTTGTCGTTACTTCTTTTCTCCGCTAATGAAGCGCTGTTTCTAGCTTGTTCTCGCATGAGTTTAAAGTAGTTATCTACGCGCCTTGCGTCGATATCTCCATTCTCAAGTGCTTTACGCACCGCGCAGCCGGGTTCATTGGTGTGTTGGCAATCACTAAATCGACACTGCTCGACCAAAAGTTCAACGTCACTAAACGTTTCAGCTAATCCCTCTTCACTCGAGGTTAGCTGAATTTCCCTCATTCCAGGGGTATCGAGTAACAAACCGCCTTCTGGCATCTTGTGCATCGAGCGTGACGTCGTAGTATGACGACCTTTGCTATCATCCTCACGAATTGACCCTGTTGCCTGTGCTTGGTCGTCCATCAGACTGTTAACCAAGGTGGATTTACCTACGCCAGATGAGCCCATGAAGGCAACGGTTTGTCCTTTGCCACACCAAGAGCGCAATCCTTGTAACGTATCGCTATCCAGTGCGTTCACAGTTTCTATGATCAAGAATGGGTCAAGCGCTTGTACTTGTTGTCGCTTGTCATCTACATCGTTACAGAGATCTGCTTTGGTTAGCACGATAACCGCTTCGGATCTCGCTTCATTCACCAGAGTGAGGTAACGCTCTATCCGACTTAGATTGAAGTCGTAATTGAGCGAACAAACAATAAAAACCGTGTCTACGTTGGCGGCAATGAATTGCTCATCTACTTTTGAACCAGGCGCTTTGCGACTGAACAAAGAACGGCGATCAAGAAGGCGAAGAAATCGATGTTGTTCATCGAGTAAAATCCAGTCACCAACCGTCATCTGAGGATAATGAATGTGATGTTCTAGATGGAACTCTTGTTGTTCCGTACAGACAACATATCCGCTGCGATGATGCGCAATGACGCGCCCTAGGACGATACCGTCGTATTCTTCTAATGTCAGTTGCTGTTGAAAAAATGTTTTCCAACCAAGTTCGTTAATTGAGATTGGATGGGTAAAAATAGAACTCATTGTTAGTACCTAAAAATACACAAAATATGCAATTTTAAATAGGGTCAGGTACTTACCGATGTAAGTGTGTGCGGGTGCACTAAGACCCCGGTAAAGGAACACCGGGTAAAGTATGATCGATTTCTAAACGAAATGAGAGTGTTGTTTGCTAATTAATTCGCTTTATTAAACCAACTTTACCAAGTGGGTACGCATTACAATCATCAAATTCCTCCAGATAGTGTTTGGTTAGGTGTCATCGTTAGCGATGATAGCACTAACATCAGAAAAGGCTAGTAGTTGATAATGCAGTGGGTATGGTTGGAGTAAAATTGTGACTTCAATTAGAAAGGTGTCAAACCATCATTAAGTAGAAATCACGGCTACCTAATGATGGTTCTCAACCTGTTTCAGTACGGGAGAGAGTGTAACTTTGTCATAGAGCAAAGGCATCAAATGGTGGTAAGTCATTTATAATTTAAATAACAAAAAAATAAAATGAAACATATCAAATGACTATAGCTAATATATAGGAGGTGCACATCCATGTGCCGATTGGATTAAAGTGTGCTGCCTTTGTGGTTTTGGACAAAGTTGCGTGCTTTTTTTAGTTGTTCACTTTCACCATCGAATACGACTAAGTACTTGTCAGTTTTGATGGCGGTTTCATATTTGACAATGGTGTCTTTTGGAATACCAATACTGGCTAATGCTCCACCGATGGCTGTTACTCCACCTGTTATTGCAGCGCCTTCAACAGCACCTGCAACAGCAGCCACAATGGGGCCAGCGGCAACAACCGCCCCGATACCCGGTAACCAAAATAAGCCAGAGCCCACAAGTGCGCCCCAAATCCCGCCCCAGAAGGCACCTGTTTTCCCCCAGTTTTTGACGCGGTCGCCTGTGTTGTAGAAACCGGTAGCGTGCTCTTCCGTTTCATAGCCCTTCCCAATGATAGATATGCACTCTATAGGAAATCCCTGGTCGACTAAGGTGGTTACAATATGTTTTGCATCCAGATGTGTGTGCGCAATTGCGACAACGTTAGAATTATTCATCATTGATACCTATAGTAATTTTTCGATTTGTTCCGATTTAGCATCAGCGAGCTGCTTTGCGACAACTTTGTGTACTCGTGCAGCAGGAGCTTTGTGGCATTGGTCGACGATTTCATCAATTTCAATAGCATCTAATTGAGTGATATCGAACACTTGCACTTCACTATTGGATTTATGATTCCATGCAACTAGGTAACCTAACGTTACAGGCATCAGGTCGTAGTCTAATTCGAGGAACTCTGAACACGTCATAGTAGACTCAAAACTAGCTGTAGCAATTGGCTGTGAAAGTGTCATTTCACCAGTATTTTCTGGCTGAGCGTTTGCGGCATAAGCCAAAATCGTAACCAGAGAAAACAAGCCTACGACTCCCTCAAAAACGAGTTTTTTTATACGTTTACTCAAAATTACTCCTGGCTATAAAATCGCAATCCGGTGGCTAGTTTCCGCCATTCGTCTTTGATAAGTTTTATCATGGTGACAAATGGGACACTCATCGAATGCCTTGGGGCTGATGTGTGTGTGACCACACTTTTCACAAATCCATTCAGTTGGTATTAGGCTCTCGAATTCAAAACCTGACTCAAGTCGATAGAGTAAATTAGATAAACGCTCATCATGCGTTTTCTCAATCGCCCCTATATTAAGAAAGTGATCCGCGACTACTGAATCACCGTGCGAGTTGCATAGTTCAGACAACTCAGGATAAAACGCGACAGATTCAAAACTTTCGCCATCGATGCTGTCTTTTAACGCAGCGGCAATATCGGTTAAGCGAGCTCCTAACGTGCGTTGTTCTATATGTTTGAAATGAAGTTTGGCGTGTACCAGTTCATTGGCGGCAATATGTGCAAGCTGATCAGCGATATGGTGATAGCCTGACTTTCGCGCGAGCTTCGAGTACAAGTTATACTTCGTAAACGCCACTGCCTCGCCTTCAAAGGCTTTCTTAAGATAGGTAGAGATGCTATCCATCTCTTTCACTTGCATTGACTGCTGGCAACACGTCAATTGACCACCGCCAACACATGTCACTTCGACTTCATTGCCACACAGGTTGCAATGATATGTTTGGTATTTTTCTATCATTGGCAGGCCGTTACATTGGTTCGTTGTGGTGATGGTTCTGATGTTTAGCAGACAGCTTAGTCTTGTGTTTTTCTAATGAGTGTAAAACTGCTTGGGTCGCTTCTTGCAGAGCAATAGCGAATGTCGCGTTAGACTTTTTGGTGAAGAACTGTTCATGATCGAGATGTACAGTAAGCTCAACTTCGAACAGACGATAACTCTCATGATAGATAATATGGCATTTTTCCTGATCGATAGAATGAAAGTGCCCTTGAATATGAGCAAACTTCTCTTCGATAAGTGTTTTCATAGATGGAGTGATATCAACGTGCATAGATGTGATTTGCATTTATATTTCCCATTAAAATAGATACGTGAGTATTAGTGTTTTTAGGTGAGGCAAAATATTAAAACAAACCGCTTACCTCTAAATCATTAGTAGGTAAACACTGTATAAATTAAAAATATTCATTTTAAAACAGTTGGTTACGTAGTTTTGTTGATGGGAGTTTAGCTTTTGTTTTGGTTTTTTAGGTTTTATTAAAAAAACAGTTCTTTCCAGTGGAAATACTATCAGGATATTATCGCTAACTTATTTATTAGATTCTTCCTCGTATTAACTTAAAGAATGTTTGGATTAAAAATTCACCAATCAATAGATTGAAAATTCTTGAGGTAATATGAAATACAAAAATATACTTTTAGCGATAGACTTCGAGCATAGTGACGCTGAGCTCATCAAAAATGCCACTGACCTAGCATTTAGCTTAGGAGCGACAATCAGTCTGGTTTACGTTCACCCAAATGTGGAATACAACCCATATTCTTTAGCATACTGGGGAGATATTTATAGAGAGTTTGTTGCCGAACTTGAGCAAAAACACGATACAAAGGAGCTGGAATTTATCGTGAGTGCCTACCCGATCTCGAAGGAAAATATCTACATTAAAAACGGTGATGTTAGCCGGGAGATGCATGCTGTAATCGAAATTGTGGACGCTGACCTGATTATACTGGGCAAGCATCATAGTGTGGTCAATATGGAAGGAACGTTAGAAAGAAGCATGCGAAGCGCAGCAGGTTTAGATGTGTTGCTCGTTTCTTAGGTTTAATTTGCCGCATGTTTTAACTCATTGATAAAAATGCGGTGAGCCACTGATCAACGCCTGTTCTCGCTTCTGTCGACTTCAGCCATATGGAAAAGCAGCATGTCATCTGTCTTATGCTTATGGAGACATCATTCGGCGTTAGTTTGGTTGAGTTCTCAAAATGGCAGTCATTTGTGGAAAAACATTAACTATCATGAAGTTAAATGTATTGAGAAAATTATTAGAACAATTGCTCTAAATACAATGTAAAGAGGTAAAGATATGTCGAGCGAAGTGGGCGTTGATGAACATATAATCTTAGGTGATTACTGCACGTGTACTAAAAGAATGAACAGTGAGCCCACTGAAGTATTGAATGAATGTGATGGTAATGCAATTGCTGTATTGTCCAAGAATACGTTAGTCTACTACGCAGTCCCGATTGGACTGTTTGAAAAGATGTTAGCGGCATATGATGCGAGTTTATTCAACTTAATTGGCAGCTAAGTCGATCATCGGCCTCGCAGGATGCGAGGCTATCGGAAACATCAATCCTATAATGCCGACTCTTCTTATCCATAAACCACCCAGCTCATTTACATCCATCTTTCTTGCATAATCCAACCCAACGTTAGTAAGTGATTTTTGCTGAACGCCTCGCCTTGCCGCTACTAAAAAATCGTAGAATTTTCTGAAGTTTAGAACGAAAAAACTGTTTAGTGGCTAACTTGTTTTCATATTTTTCGATTTTGTAATATAGCGACAGAAAAGCGTCTTCAATAGCATTATCGAGTAGCAAATCAGTGCGAAGGACATAGAAAGATTGTGTTTCTAAGTGTACCTTTAACGACACCTCATAATCGCCAAAACCATTATGAAAGACGACCTCACAACGACTAAAGAGTAGGTCTAAATTACGGTCCACTAAGTGTTGATATTTATCTGCAATAAGTGATGTCGTTTTAGGTGAGAGCTGCACGTTTTTACTTGTTATTTTCATTGTTAATCCGAAGTTTTGTTCATGTTCCTTGTAGAAAACATGCCCATACCAGTCAATGGATGGGCGTAATTGATGAAGGAACTGCTTTAGTTGACCTTCTTTAGTCCAGCATTGATGTCTACGATATCTTGCTCGCTCAAAGTTCCTATCGCTTGTTTGAGCTGCACTTGCGATAAAATGTATTGGTAGCGTGCGTCAGACAGGTTCTTATTTGCTTGATAGACGTTCTGAGTGCTCTCTAGAACATCGACGATAGTGCGGGTGCCAACATTAAAGCCTTCTTGAGTGGCGGTAAGGGCTGATTCCGCAGAGATAACTGACTGTTTATAGGCTTGGATAGAACCGATGGAAGAACGAATATTATTATTAATGGCTCGAACATCTTTCTGTACTTCTCTGAACGTTGATTCCAAATCTTGGCTCGCAGAAACAAATTGATATTCAGCCTGCTTGGCTTCAGATGTGATGCGTCCACCAGAGTACACTGGTAAATCGATCGAAATTCCTAGGTTAAATAGGTTTTCATCGTCATCCATTTGTGCACCCGTCACTGGGTCATTAGGTTCGTTATAGTTTTTTGTATAGCTATAGTTCGATGTCAGTGAAATAGTCGGTAGATGGCCAGATTGAGCGAGAGAGATCTGTTCCTTGGCAACATCTTTTTGAATGCGATTTGCCAAAAGATCTAAGTTCTCATTTGTCGCCTGTGCGACGAGTTGATCAGCGTTTTTACTTGGTAACGAAGTAGAGAAGCGAGCAGTATCTAACACAGCCAAATTACTCGCTTGTTGTCCTGTAATTGCTCGCAACTCTTCATATTCGTTCTCGACATTGTTTTTGGCTTGGATTTCCTGAGCTAGAACACTGTCATATTGCGCTCGTGCATCTTGTACATCGGTGATTGGAGCAATACCAACATCAAAACGTTGTTCGGTTTGCATTAGTTGCTTTGCCACGGCCTGTTTCTCGGCTTGAATAAACCGTAGGTCATCTTCGGCACGCAATACATTAAAATACGCCTCGGCGACGTTATAGATGACTTGTTGCTGTGTAGACGCATAGCGTGCATCGGCTTCACGGGCACTTTTCTCCGAGATAGTGAGGGCTATCCAGCTGCTTCGATCATAAATGGATTGGGACAATCCTAAGCTCAGATCCGTGGTGCTTCCGTCGGTTGTGTGACGATCGCTATCTTGATACGCGTAGCCTGCTGTTAGGTCGATCTGAGGTAGTAGTGCACTTCGAGTAGAGTTAATGGCTTCAAAGGCAGAGTCTCTTTGTGCAGAAGCTTTAAGTAACTGAGGATCGTTTTGCTTAGCTAAGTTGTAGATTTCAGTCAAAGTATCCGCTTTTACCGAGCTAGCTATGGCTAATAAAATAAGCGGTGTAATTTTAAATGTGTTTTTCATTCTAATGCCGTAAAGGTAGTTAATATTGTTGTAATGACAGTGTTAGGCTGCGTTAGCCATCGGTATGTGACCCATTAGGTTCTTTAGCTTTGCTAACGTGGCGACTTCAATTTGACGAATTCGCTCAGCGGATAGTTGGTGCTTGTCTGCTAACTCTGACAGTGTGGCTTTTTCGTTGGTTAGCCATCGATGAAAAATAATATCTTTGCTGCGCTCATCTAACTTTTGTATTGCAATCTTTAGCTCAGAAGATAGGTGGTTACTCCAATTTTCTTCTTCATGATTGTCTGCGAAATCGTCGCGATGCTCGCGAAAATAATTGTCTTCAGTATATGGGCAGTGAAATTCTTCATCATAATTATGACTTTCTAACTGTTTATCTTTATTAGATAGTCGTCCATCCATTACAAATACATCCCTCACTCGTACTTTTAGATTCTTCGCAATATCTTTCGCTTGTTCTTCACTTACCCAGCCAGAATCATTTTTGTGCTTTCTCAAGTTAAAAAATAATTTTCTCTGTTCTTTCGTTGTTGCAACTTTTACCATGCTCCAATTCTTGATTATGTATTCGTTAATTTCTGACTTTATCCAGTGAATAGCGAAAGAAACTAATCGAATTCCTCGAGCAGGGTTGAACTTCTTTATTGCTTTTATTAGTCCAACATTGCCGGCTTGAATAATGTCTAAAGTAGACATACCGTAGCCAACGAAATTTTTGGCAATGTAAGCAACATATCTTAAATGAGGCAGTATCAGCTCATTTAACGATTGTGAGCAATTTTCTGTAACTACTTTATTAGCTAGTGTTCTTTCTTTTTCTTCACTAAGTAATGGATACTTGCTAATAGAGCCTAAATAGTGCGAGAGACTATCTTTAGACTCTGCATTGGTGAAATATGATGAAGCTGACATTTCTTCTCCGATGTATTTGTTGAATTAGAATTTTCGAGAAGTTTATGTCATGAGTTACCACTTGTAATCATGGATAAATTAGACTCTGCTATATTTTATTTTTTACATATAAAACAATGGATTACTATGTGTTTTTATTGGGATTTTATCGCCTCTTTATGAGGTTTTATCTAGCTGGTTTATGATTTTTATGAGGTTTAAAAAGCTATTATTTAACCTTTATTTTACGTTGATTTTTGTTGCGGAATTTTCAGTTAGAGTAGTTGTAAATCAACCAACAAGCTGGAATTAACATGAAAAGTCTAAAGCTAACTCTCCTTATCGGTTTAATTATTTCTCCTCAAGTATTTGCCGATAATCTAATCATCGATACAAAAGGTATTGACCAAGAGAAATACAGTGCAGATATGTATCAATGTCAACAATTAAGTGACCAAGTACAACAGCAAAATGTTGAAGGTACAGGACGCACTACGATTAAACATATGGGACGTGCTGCTGCCTTAGGTGCTGGTGCAGCCGCAATTGGTGGTGGTTCTGGTTCAGAAGGCGCAGGAATTGGCGCAGGAATTGGTTTAGTAACAGGTGTATTAGGCAGTTCTGCTGAAAAACAACAAGCTGAAGCGAATTACCAAAGTGAGAAAGATACCGTTATGCGCAATTGTATGAAAGAGCGTGGTTACACAATTCTTAACTAATCTCAGTTTTCAATATATTTGTGAGTACTAAATAACATACATGATCACGATATATTAACCATTATAAGAGTAATCAGAATGAAAAAGGCAGTATTGTCGACACTTCTTCTCGCCATTATTTCTTCACCGAGTTATGCGGATAGCACAATGCCAAATAATGAAGATATTTGGTTGCAATCGAGAGAGGATATTAAGCAGGCACGAAGAGAAGCGAGAAATGCAACACGAACTGGTGATGTTGTAGCAACTAAAGAGCTAACAGAACAGAAAAAGCTCGATAGGAAATGGCAACATGCGCTTCCATTTTACGCTCAGAATGCAATTGACCTGGGCTTTGATTTACCGTTGCCTTTTTCATTGTCGATTATTCCTACTTATACTGAGCAGAATATTGGCTTTAATAATCTAAATGTTAATGTAGGCAATGTGTCATTAGGTGATGTGGTTGATTTAAACCAAATCGACTTTGGCAATCCTGATGTCAAAACTGCGACATTGCAACTAAGAGCAGCCGCTTGGTTATTTCCATTCATGCAAGTAGGCGCCCATGTAGGGCGTTTTGATGGTAATACGGATCTTAATGTAACAATACCTGGCTCGGTGTTCCCTGGTACGTTATCTGACAAGTTAGCGAATTCTAAAGTGACGTGTAACCGCTTCAATGACTACTGTGGTGACAAGTTATCGAATGCATTGAACAACCTACCCTCTCTATCTTTTTCTCCAGAATTTAAGGGTTGGAACTATGGAATATCGACGAACTTTGTTGCTGGTTTTGGGGAATACTTTGGTGTGTTACCAATCAGTTATACATGGTCTCAAACTGATGATGGTCGTACATCGAGTCAAACCATTGCTGTGAGCCCTCGTGTAGGACGGTCCTATCACATTGAAAACTGGGGTCTATTTAGTCCATACATTGGTGTTTCGTATATGAATAACACCGGTACAACAAGTGAAACAGATGCGTTAGATATCCAAGGCTTGAGTTACAGCATTGATCAGTACAATACGAATGATTGGTCAGGCATTGTTGGCTTTAACTGGAACTTAGCGAGAAGCTATGGTGTCTCCGCTGAGGCTAATATTGGTGAAGGTCGAAAAAGCGTAATGGCTATGTTGACCTATCGATGGTAGTGATTGTTCCAAATCCTCCGTAAATAGAAGGGCAGTGTGGTATTAACCACGCTGCCCTTTTTGACTTATACTGCGTCATTCTCGCTTAAGCTTGTTTCTACCTTTTTCTTGATATCGGAAAGGTCGCTATTGAAGAACAACACTTCAGATAGATTTAGAACTTGAATAGTTGAGGACTCTAGGACAGCGTGGTAATAGAACTCTTCAGCCGCGTCTCTATTGCCTGTTAGTTCTGAGGCTTTCGCATTTAAAATATAGAAAAACACCGTGCGCCGTTCATGAGGAATGGTTTGTAATATGGTCTTCGCTTGCAATGGTTCATCGTTGGTCAACGCCATCATAGCACTAGCTTCAAGAACTCTTGGCGTAGTTTGATTGGCGCTAGCAAACTGTTCAAACTTCAGCAAAGTCTCTGTGTTTAACTGCTCTAGATATTGTGCCATGTTGTGTGGCGGATCAAGGTACATTCTGGACACGTTAAAAATATAGCCGGTAGCGACAACGTAAGGGTTGTCTGGCGAAAGTTTTTTGGCCTCTTCAATGAGCTCAATGGCTCTGGTATGAGTATAGTCATGATAAGACGCGCCAATTGACGTCAAAGCTGACTCAATTGATGCAGCTTCGTTAGGAAGTTCATCGACCAAATCCGCGATTAGTGACTTTTCAATTTCGATATTAAATGAATCCAACAAATCGTCTAACGACTTTTTCAAAGACGGCTTCAGCATGTCTTCTGTAACTCGATATTTGCGATCAAGATGTTTATCCGTCATTCCGCACCATAT
>NZ_JPJA01000095.1:189697-199792 GCF_000733315.1 Vibrio sp. ER1A | reverse complement strand
TGCTGCGGAATCTCGGGTTTATGACCAGATATGCGATTCACGTATTCAATTTCAATGTAGTCTTGGTTATCGCGTTTGGATGCTGCAAATTTAAGTTCATTTGCCGCTACTTTAGATGCTGGACCGTCATAGATGACACGATAATCCTTATAGGTTTTAAGCAGTTCCAAAAGCTTTTTGGTAAACCCTACTTTCAGATCATCGCGTAGGACTCCATCTTCAAGAATGACGTGAATATAACGAGGTTCAAGAGATAGGTAACTTGGTGTGGCAATGGGCTCGATGACTTTTGCAGCGGCTCGATCATTTTGCTTTACGTGCAGATAGCTTGCACCTACACCTATGCCGATAACGAGTAATGCCGCGGTTGCAATCCAGCGCTTCCTAAAACCAGTTTTCTTTGTTGCAGTTTGCATGGCGGGGCGTTGACGTACTGGCTCAGCCGCTGAGGCTTCGACTTCCGTGCTTGCTCCTGCTTCAGGGAGAACAATATCGGTTGTTTCAGGTGCCGACTCGTCTCGCAAAACATCAATTTTTTCAGAGACAGAATCAGTGGTTTCGATGACAGGTTGAGGTGCTTCTATGACTTTTTCAACAGTCGCATCGAGCTTATATCCACGTTTTGGAACCGTGACAATGTAGCCATATGGGTGGTTGCCGTGCTGTTTGAGTATCTTCCTTAGCTCAAAAATAGCTTGAGTGATAACTTGGTCTGTTAGGATTGACCCATTCCACACTTCGTTAATAAGTTCGTCTCTTGAGAACACGGTGTCGGGATTTTCACATAAGAAGTGAAAAAGCTTGGATAGCCTGTTATCAATGACGATATCTTCTCCATGTAAAACGAATTTGTCTTCGTATGGATAAAACACCCAATCATCTATTTTAAATTGTACTTTTTGATTTTTCATAGACCATTCATAACTTACTGTATCTAATAAAGAAGTATTGGATAGTATTGGTGAAAATACAAAAAAAACCTCGATACATTTTTGTAACGAGGCTTTCAGCGCTAAGAATTGACTATCGATTGTTCAAATAAGTTTGATAGTAGCTTTCTAAAACGGCATTGATTGCTGTTGAAATTGTCGCATAAGCCGACTGTGGCAAGTTAGCGAGAGAGACACGTAGTGACCATTCTGGAGCATCAAAACCACCACCAGGCATGACCACAATACTACTTTCTTCGGCTAGGCGAACTAGGAAGTCTAGCGGTTCATAGCCTTCTTGTATCCAGGCAAAGAAATCACTGCTGTACGCAGATGTTGCTAGGTCTTGGATATTAATCTCAACGTAATAGAAAGCGCCATTACTGTTGTCTTCAGCGATGGTTGGCTCAGTCAGCGATTTTTCCATGAGTGTGTGATAGCGAGCACGTACGATGCGTTTCGCGTTATCTTGGTATTCTTTACCACCTTCTAGTAGAGCAAGCAGAGAAAACAGTGCCATTTGGATTTGTTGTGGAGTAGACAGTCCAGCAGTGTGGTTTAGAGCAACTGCACGGCTATCAGCAACAAGTCGGTCGATGAACTTGATATTTGCAGGATCAAGACTGATACCACTATAGCGTCGAGTCAGTTCTTGACGTGTAGATTCTGGTAGATCCTGGATCATCTTATCAAGATTGTTGTCTTCATTTAGTGCAATTACGCCCAAACGCCAACCAGTTGCACCGAAGTATTTCGAGTATGAGTACACCAGAATAGTATTTTTAGGTGCTAACATTGCTAAAGAGGTGAAGTTATCGGTGAACGTACCGTACACATCATCAGTAAGCACGATCAGCTCTGGGCGCTCATTGGCGATATCTGCAATTTTTTGCAGTGTTTCATCGCTCAGTTTCACTGAAGCTGGGTTACTTGGGTTAACGAGGAAGAAGGCTTTGATTTTAGGGTCACGAAGCTTTTCTAGTTCGCTATCTGGGATTTGCCATTGTGTCTCTTCTGACGCCATTATCTCTACTTTGTTTAAGCTGTAGTCTTCAAGCTCTGGCATTTCTAGATAAGGTGTAAACACTGGTGCACCAATGGCAATGTTATCTCCTTTATTTAGAAGACGGTTGGTTTTCAATGTGTTGAAGATATATACCATCGCAGCAGTGCCGCCTTCGACAGCAAACAAATCAAAGTGAGAGTCTGGTAAACCAGCTTTGCTGCCCATCTCTTGTTCAATGTATTTACGAGAAATGAACTCGCAGTTTTTAAGCATGCGATCAGGTACAGGGTAGTTGTCGCCCAGAATGCCTTCTACCCATTCATAGATGAGCTCATCCGCATCAAGTTTGTGTTCAGTTGTTAAGAAGCTAAATGCATTTAGAAGAAAACGAACGCCTTCATTCTGTTCATGGTCTTCACAGAATGACAGAAAGCGCGTTGAGATATTGTCTTTTTCACTCATGCCGCCAAAACCAGGGTATTGAGAGTAGGTTGCTTTAGATTCTTGTAGAGCAAACATACCTAACTGGAAAAATGCGTCTCTTGGCACTGTCGCTACCCAGTTTGGGTTGCCTCGACCAGCATTTATCATAGCGTGATCTTTGTTTTCAGCAGCAAGCTTCATCAGTGTATCTTTTACTTCAAATGGGCTAAGCGTTTCTAGCTGTTTTTCGTCATTACGATTCATTTTCGATTCCAAATATTATTTTATAAGCGCAGTTATTACGCTAGGGATATATTAATTCTCTTACTTAGAACTTGTTTTATGATGAGTTCTAGAAGAAGTTTTGTGGCTGTGCTTTTTATCATGGTGATGTTTGTCATGATGACCATCTGAGTGGTGATTAACTAAATGTTTATGGCCTTCGTTTTTACCACCATGTTTTTGGTGAGGATGAGTTTTAACTTTATCTTCAAATTCCAAGTGGTCTTTATTGTGTTTGTGCTCTACATCACCATAGATTCTTTTCATCTTCTCTGAGGTGGTGTGTTTTGTATGTTGCATTTTCTCTGACATAGTCTTACTCCTAATTAAGTACCCGGATACTTTAATCTTTCCCCTTTGATAAAACATGAAATTGCCATCATTGTTTTATATTTTATCCTTCCTTTGTTTTATGTAAGATATTGATTTTTAATGTTTATATTTTGTTTATTGAACATTATGCATTGATTATCCAAGAGTTATTAAATTCTCTTCCTATCACGGTAGATTAAATGTGTTCTCAACGTTAAACATTATTAAGTGAAGGTTATGTCTAAGAAAGCAATATCAATAGTCCTAGCTGTAGTAGTATTAATACTGCTATTTGTTTTCGGATTTAATAGTTTTAAAAATCATATGATCGCTAAAAAAATCAGCGAGTATAAAGCACCTGCTGTTTCTGTAACTGCTATTACATCTAAAAAAGATAGCTGGGAACAAAACATCCAAGCAGTAGGTCAAATTACATCTAAACAATCTACAGAAGTTACCAGTCAAATATCCGGTCAGGTTAAAGCAATCAACTTTAATTCCGGTCAAACGGTAAATAAGGGTGATGTTATCGTTCAACTTGATGACTCATTACTACAAGCAAAATACCGTAGCCAACTTGCAAAGCAGAAATTGGCAAAGATCGAACTTCAACGTCAGGTGAAACTTCTTAAAACCAAAAGCACAGCAAAAAACTCGGTAGATAAAGCGCAAGCTCAATATGACGCAGAGTCGGCAGACCTTGCTTACATTAAGTCGCAAATTGACTTTATGAGTATCAAAGCCCCGTTTGCTGGCAAATTAGGTATTCGCACCATCGATCTTGGTGATTACATCAATCCAGGTGCACTTATTGTTGAGTTAGAAAGTATTAACGACAACTTCATCGATATCTCAGTTTCAGAAGACTTTCAGCCACAGCTTGCATTAGGGCAAAAGGTGACTTTTACCAATGATGCCTATGGAGACAAAACATTCTCTGCGATTGTTTCTGCTATCCAGCCATCATCAGATGAGCAGTCACACAACATCAGTGTGCGTGCAGAAGTAGAAGGCGATGGAAACCAACTTGTGAGTGGCATGTACATCAACGCAAAAATAACGTTAGGCAGTGAAGTCGCGATTGTTCCCGTACCAAAAGTTGCTATCTCTTACTCTCTTTATGGCGACAGCGTCTTTGTCGTGAAAAATGAAAATGGTCAACAAGTTGTCGAGCAGAAGTTAGTCGAAATTGGCCCCCGCAAAGATGACTTAGTCGGCATTGTGTCAGGCTTAGAGCGAGGCGAAATCGTTGTGACTTCCAACCAACAACAACTTAAGAAAGGAACCGTGGTTAAGATCAATAACTCAACTCCGTTTCCTAAAACATTTAAGTAATAAATAGGCAAAATTATGAATTTTACCGACATATTTATAAAGAGACCTGTTCTAGCAACAGTGTTGAGCTTGGTGTTATTGGTGCTGGGGCTCAAAGCTTTTTCGGAGCTTCAGGTTCGTCAATACCCAGAAATTGAAACGGGTGTGATTACGGTTACGACGACCTATCCAGGCGCAAGTTCGACCAGTGTCCAGGGTTATGTTACCCAACCTCTGCAGGCGCAAATCGCGCAAGCTGAGGGAATTGACTACATGACATCAGAAAGTAGCTTAGGTAAGTCTTTAATTACGGTGAATCTGAAACTGGATTATCCAACGGATAAAGCACTAACCGAAATCTTGTCGCTGGTTCAACAAGTGAAATATCGCTTACCAGCAGGTACGCAGGATCCGAGCATCTTGAAATCGACATCACAGTCGCCAATCCTTTATGTTTCGTTTTCAAGTGACCGCCTGGCAACACAACAGATTTCTGACTATGTGAGTCGCGTGGTTAAGCCAACATTCTCAACTGTAGATGGCGTATCAAAAATCGACCTACTAGGACAGAGTGACTTTGCAATGCGTATTTGGTTGAACCCAACCAAAATGGCGGCGTTTGGTCTAACGGCTGCCGATGTACAGGCTGCAATCCAGGGCAGTAACTCTGTGAGTGCTGCGGGTAAATTGAAAGCGGACTATATCGAGATTGATATTAATGCACACACTGATGCATCATCCGTTGATGAATTTAAAAACATGGTGCTTAAAGCTGCGAATGGTCAATTAATTCACCTAGAAGACGTAGCAACGGTAGAGCTTGGTGCGAACACTTACGACTCGCGCGTACTGTTTAACGGTACAAGCTCGATCACAACAGCAATCAGCAATACCTCGACATCAAACCCGCTAACGGTTGTTAAAGGACTGTACGACGTTCTTCCAGCGATTAAAGACAGCTTGCCGCTAGGTATGAAAGCGGAAGTGGTTTATGACTCAACGAAATTTATCGATAGCTCGATTGAAGAAGTAACCAAGACTCTTGTAGAGGCTGCGGTGATCGTAATTATCGTCATCTTAGCGTTCTTGGGCTCAATGCGTGCCATGGTCATTCCTTTGGTTACTATTCCATTGTCACTCATCGGTTCGTTGTTCTTGATGATGTCTATGGGCTTTAGTATCAACCTGTTGACGCTACTGGCAATGGTATTGGCTATCTCCCTAGTTGTTGACGATGCCATCGTTGTTGTAGAAAACACCTTCCGTCACCTTGAGGAAGGGGCAACACCAGTACAAGCGGCGATTGAAAGTGCACGAGAGATCGCTGGCCCTGTCATCGCTATGACGATTACGTTGGCTGCCGTATATGCTCCGATCGGCTTTATGGGTGGTCTAACGGGGAAACTGTTTACAGAGTTTGCGTTTACTCTTGCTGGTTCTGTATTGATCTCTGGATTTATCGCACTAACTCTCACACCAATGATGACTTCTAAAATGCTCAACAAGCAGATTCTAGAAGGCGCAATGGTTAAGAAAATTGATAATGTTATTTCTGGTGTTACACATCATTATGAAAACATCCTAACGACCGTACTCAACAACCGTCTGTTGGTGTGGCCATTAGTTCTGACTTTCCTTGTGTCGTTGGTGTTCATGTTTACTCACACTGCGAGTGAATTGGCTCCGCAAGAAGACCAAGGTGTTGTAATCATGATGGGTCAAGGCCCATCGCAAGCTAATACCGACTACCTTGGCAATTTCACTCAAGCGTTGGATAAAACGATCAGCAGTTATCCTGAAACTGAAATGTCGATGATGGTAAATGGTTACCAAAAAGACAATAAGTTCTTCGGATTAGGTGTACTTAAAGATTGGGATTCTCGTGAAGCGTCAGTGAAAGACATCATGACAAGATTCCAGAACGACATAGTCGATTTCCCAGGATTGCAGGTGTTTACTATTTCACCTCCAGATCTACCTGGTACATCGCAAGGTCTGCCGTTCCAAATGGTATTGAAAACGCCGACGGGAAGCTATGAGGAGCTCTACCAGTACGCAGAAAAAATGAAAGAGTATGCGGTCAATAGTGGCAAGTTTATCTATGTTCAGAATGACTTAGAGTTCAATAAGCCTCAGGTAGAAATTACCATTAATCGTGACAAAGCAGCATTGATGAATGTGAACGCGCAAGAAATTGGTAATGTGTTAACTCGCTACGTGAGTGAAGGCTTTATTAACTATTTCGCATTAGATGAGCGCAGCTATCAGGTAATCACTCAAGTAGAACGCTCTGACCGTAGTTCTTGGAATGATATCGACCAATATTACGTGCGCTCAAATAACGGCACTATGGTCCCGCTATCAGCGCTTATTGATATCAAGCAAAGTGTGCAGCCATCAGCCGTGGATCAGTTCCAGCAATTGAACAGCGCGACTATCGAAGCGAAGATGATGCCAGGCGTTAGTATTGGTGAAGCTTATGAAGTGATGCAGGAAGGTGCAAAACAAATTCTTCCAACGTCGTACGCAACAGATTCATCTGGTCAGTTACGTCAGTATGTCCAAGAGGGAGCGTCTCTGGTTTCAACCTTTGCTCTTGCGCTTATTATCATTTATTTGGTGCTAGCGGCTCAGTTTGAAAGTTTCAAAGATCCATTGATCGTATTGACCAGTGTTCCGTTGTCGATATTCGGAGCCATGATTCCTTTGTACTTGGGTATCGATACGCTCAATATCTACACTGAGGTTGGCCTTGTAACGCTTATCGGTCTGATCAGTAAGCACGGTATTTTGATCGTGGAGTTTGCGAACCAAATCCAGCCGGAATTCGCAGGCGATAAGATTGCCGCAGTGAAGAAAGCAGCAGCGGAACGTTTACGTCCAGTATTGATGACAACAGCAGCAATGGTAATTGGTGTCGTACCACTACTGACAGCAGCTGGTGCTGGCGCGCAAAGCCGCTTCTCTATCGGTCTAGTAATTACTGTGGGCATGACAGTAGGTACTCTGTTTACCTTATTTGTCGTCCCTACGGTTTATACATTCCTGGCTGATGACCACTCAGGTGAATCTACTGAGGATACCAACACTAAGCTTGTAGAAGAGCAACAATAGTGAAGAAAACCAATCAAAAAGCACCAAGGATGGTGCTTTCTTTTTTTGCAGCCTCTTGCTTTTTATTTGTGATGCCGTTGAGTCAGAGCTACGCCAATACAGGGCGAGGTGAACAAAGTTCAATAGTCTCTCTGTCTAAACCAGTATTTGTTGAAAATACTCGGAAAGCAGAAGCTCAATTGGCTGAGTTTGATAGAAAAATCGATGCCAATCAACAGCTTCAGAAGGAGTGTGTTAACAACTGTGCTGTGCTTGAGAGGGAAGAAGCAAGGCTGAAAAAAGAAAAAAAGGCATTTATAGAAACCAATCGATTACCACTGGTTTCAATATTAGGAGGCCCTGGCTATATGCCGGAAACAGGGCTTATGCTCGCGTTAGGAGGGCTCTATTCTTTTAGCACCGACCGCGACAGTGACAACTTACAACGTTCTAGTGTCAGTCTCGTGGCAATTGGTAACGAGATGGAGTCTGGTATCGGCTTTGGTTTACGTTCGAAACAGAATTTGTTTTTCCAGAATAACGATATTCGTTATGTAGGTAGTCTGAGCTTTGGCAATCAAAGCCAGTACTACTGGGGAACAGGCTATGACAAGGGAAAGGTAGTTGATGCAAGTGATGATATGTCGTTGGACTACAAGTTTGTTAACTACGATGCCAATCTGACCTTTAGAACAAATCAACATTGGTACGTAGGTCCTGTTCTTCGCGTTCGCTACTACGATCCTAGCAATGATGATTTACCCACGAGTGCCTTAAACGATGACAACTTCCAAACTTATCATGATAAGCCATTTTCAATCGGTGCAGGTTTTACAGTGCAATACGATACTCGCGATGTAACGGTTAATGCCTGGCAAGGGAGTTTCCTTGGAATTGAGTTTGTCGATTACAACTCATTCATTGGCAGTGACAACGACTACTCAAAAGCGTCTGTGGATTATCGATACTACTACGCCCTGTCAAAAGGCAAGGTGTTAGCGTTATTCAATAAGCTCCAATGGAGTCAAGGTGATGTCCCATTTTATGACATGCCGACCTTGGGCGGGCAAGACTCTATGCGAGGCATCTATCAAGGTCGCTATCGCGACAACATTGCCATCGAAAACACATTGGAATATCGATGGACCCTGAGAGACGGTCAAGACCACTTGACTAAGCACGGTGTGACATTTTGGGCTGGAGTAGGTTCCGTCGATAGTTCATTGGATGAGCTGTACTCGAACTTTCTCTATAGCTACGGCGTCGGCTATCGGTATGAAATTCAACCGCGAATGAACGTTCGCGTGGATTTGGGGATAGGAAGCAATAACGACAAAGGTTTTTATCTCACCTTTACCGAGGCGTTCTAATACGCCTCAAATATACATTACACAATCAATTAGAGAAAACAAATGAAGACTAAATTATTATTAATCAGTACGTTAACGTCTATTTTTATGATGGGCTGTACGAGCACTCAAGAATTTCTAAATGAAAACCAATCTATGGCAACGGAAGCGGCAATGAATCGTGCGAAGTTTGAACTAAGCTGCCAAACTGTGCAAACAACAGTACTAAACAAAAAAACGATCGATCTTTATCGTTATGAAGTACCTCAGTATCAAGTTGGAGTGTCCGGCTGTGGTAAAAAAGTGGTGTATATAGTCAACTGTAATCCCGACAGCGGTTGTATGGTGTATGACAACAAGAACGCTCCAATATCAGAAAGCAAATCTCAATAACCTCAATTTAGGCATGCAAATATAGGTACGTTTGTATGCCTCTTTCTGACACCTCACTAATAAGTTCCTATTCTCTCAAAGTGTTCCATCACTTCTTCAAGCTAATAACCCTTCGAGCTAACACACTCCAAGACAATACTTTTTGACACAATTGATATCGCTTTTTCACCACTATAACCGAGTTGGGCCTTTGCTTGTTGACTGGTTGGCAATGGATGAATTGAACGATGAACTACTGACGAAGCTTTTCATTCGTGGAGGATAGAAAGCGGAAATGAGGAAACAGGTAGGAAAGATAAAAAAATCCCCGATATTGAATCAATATCGGGGACAAAAATTAGTATAGCGTTACTTTCGCTGTGTATTCAGTACGTTCTGATTGGTTTACAGGGTGTTGATAGTAGTCAACAGTGAAGTAAATCGGTTTATCTTGGTTGATACGCTCCGCGATTTTCTTCTCTAGATCTTGAACAGAATCAAAGTCGTAAACGTGGAAAGAATAACCCGGCTTAAGGTCCATTTCTTTAGCTTCTTCTTGAGTGATGTAAGTTTGGCGATAGATAGAATCTAAGTAAGTATCAAACTGTGTAGTAACACTATCGTCAGTCACTAAAACATAGTCGAATTCGTTAGCGCGAATTGTGTCAGTTTGAAGTGAGCTCATTGCTGCATCAACGCTTAGTTGGTTCTGCTCTTGAGAGCCGTCACTGGCAACAATTGATGGATTAAAGTCATCTGCCATTACCGATGCAGAAGCTAGAACACAAAGAGGAAGTACATATTTCAACATTTTAAATACCTTATTAATTGACGCCTAAATGGCGTTGGTTGAGCTTATATATACCTGATGATTTAATCAGGCCAGATTTCGATGTTAATTTTAACTGCTACATAAAATGATAAAATAATAAGGCTCTAATTGTATGGTAAATAATAAATATTCTTATTTCTGTATTTTTGTTTTAGATTTATCTATTCAAAGGTGGTTTTATAT
>NZ_JPJA01000095.1:185376-189453 GCF_000733315.1 Vibrio sp. ER1A | reverse complement strand
AAGCAAGATTGACTAATAAGGTCTGGAGAAAGAAATGAAAGCTAAAATACTACTACTATCTATTATCACGGTTCTATCTGGGTGTGCAGGTTCACTACCAGATAAAGAAGAAATGGTGACGTTAAATGATGGACGTACATACGAAGAACAAAAATACAACTCCCATGAAGATGGATATGTTTGGCACTCGAGCGACCTTAAAAAAGACGAATATCAGAATATTATCGTTCACGATGTTAATGTACACGTTAGTAAAACGATAGACCGTTTGCTAACAGACCAAACAGTAGAGAACTTTAAGCAAGAACTTAAAGGCACTTTGTCTGAAAAGAGCTCGAAACTGTTCCCAACAGATGCGGCGAGCCAACACCAAGCTATTGTTGACGTCAACATCATTAAAGTTGAAGACATCGGTGAAGATGTAAAAGCACGAGAAATTATCCCAATTGGTGCAATCGTTGCCTTAGCAAAAGAGGCGGCTGGTACTCGTGATCGTTCAGTAAGATTACTTGTGGATGTTGATATTAAAGATAAAGATGACGGCCACTTACTTGCTCGTCGTATTTTTGTCGTAAACAACAATGGCGTACTTGAGAATGATAAGTCGAAGATCACACAAAAAATCTTAGATGCGAACGTGAATCGAATTACTGAGCAAAGTGTCGACTTCATTCTTCACGCTATGTACATGTAAGGGTTGAGTTATGAAGTTATCTGTTCGACATTCTCAAATCCTAGCGCTACTTGTGGCCTTCGGGCCTATGCATGCTTTGGCGCAAGAAAACGATGCCAGTTTCGACACACGCTTTGATAATTGTTTGTTGCGTGAGATTCACATGGATGTTGAACATGATAACCTCGATGAGATCAAGGCACAGTGCTTGAGTGAAGTGCAAGCGTCGACAGAACATGTCTCTCCAACTCGACACTCATTAGAAAAAGAGACGGAGAATAACCCGTTTGTCATTACTCCCTATAGGCAAAACTACATTTTGCCTATTACGGAAATGAGCCAGGTAAATACGGCGCCTTACACATCAGACATTTTTGAAGGAAAGTCTGATGAACTTAAAGATGAGGAAATCAAGTTCCAGATCAGTTTTAAAATGCCTCTTGTCGAAGATGGTATTTTTAACGAAGAAGACCAGGTTTACTTTGGTTTCACGTTAAAGTCATTTTGGCAGGCATACTCTTCTGAAATATCTGCGCCTTTTCGTGAAACGAACTATCGCCCAGAGATTTTCTATGAATCTCCTTTGCCGATAGAGAGTACGAAAGGTGTGTGGTTTACACGAGTTGGTTTTGAACATGAATCTAATGGACGAACTCAGGAGTTGAGTCGCAGTTGGAATCGAATCTATGGTGGTATTGGATATGCTGAAGATGACCTCATGGTTTATTTGGAGCCTTGGTACCGCATTCCTGACAATGATGACGATAACCCCGATATAGAAGACTACATGGGACACTTTGAACTGACCGCTGCTTATAAATACCAAGCGGTAGAGTTCAGTGGAGTAGCTCGTTATAACTTCCGTACCGGTTATGGTGGCTTTGAGGCAGGTATGAGTTTCCCTCTTATAGGGAGAGTTCGTGGTTATGTTCAATATTACCAAGGGTATGGTGAAAGTTTGATCGATTACAATTACAACAACAAGCGTATTGGCGTCGGGGTTCTACTAACAGATATTCTCTAAGCGATACGTCAGGATTTTTCGGGTCCGCTTTGTGCGTCATTTTCGTGCCGTGTAAGGCGGATTTTTTTGAAATATCCTAAATAGTATCCAATACTTCTTTATAAGTTACAGTTACTTAATACTAAACTATGAAGAACCAGAAGATACAATTTACTATTGATGATTGGGTTTTTATTCCAAGTGAAGACAAATTTATCTTGGATGACGAAGAGTTTATTATCGATCATCGACTATCTAGATTGTTCCATTTTCTGTGTGATAATCCCTATACCGTCTTTTCTAGAGATGAATTAATAAATGAAGTCTGGAATGGCTCGATCTTAACTGATCAAGTCATTACTCAGGCGATATTTGAGTTAAGAAAAATTCTCAAACAGCACGGTAGTCATCCATTTGGGTATATTGTTACTGTTCCTAAAAGAGGCTACAAGTTAGATGCGGATGTTGAAAGAAAAGTCGAAACCCCCGCACCAGTCTATGGCGGGAAGGTAGGTGCCGGAGCGCTAAGTAAGTCAGAGAATCCCCTATACAAAGATAAGACAACATCATCACAAGCAGGTAAAACGAGTGATACTGATAATGCTCGTTCATTGAGACCTCTGCGACTTAGTGGGACACAAAAACCCAACTATTTAAAGCACTGGGCCATAGCGTCTGTTCTGTTGATTTGCCTAGTTCCAGGAATAATATATCTGGTATTCATCAATGGTGTGGAAAAAGAGGCGCATCCAGCTTCAACGATAGCACCTAGTTATTTGTCTTTTGAACCTCGATATATTTATGTGAAAGCTAACGAGGAATTCCTAAGCGACCACCTTAAAGTGGGGATGGCTCGTAAGTTGTTGGATTATTTAAAGATCTATCGAGATTATAGGATCATCTATGATGGGCCTGCTGCAAAAGTTGCGGCCAACGAGTTGCGTTTTTCGTCGATTGAAAGAGGTGGTCATCAATATCTAGAAATTGAGTACTTTAATCGAGTATCGGGTGATAAACACCTAGATCGACGGTACAAGATTTCACAAGGGCATGTGAAAGCCGCAATAAAAAAATCGCTGACTGACCTACTTGAGTCTTTCAATATCTCGGTCGGAAAATCTCAGGTCGCCAGTCTGGTGGATGAGTTGCCTGATGATGAGAATGCAGTCTCTTCTATATTGGAGTCATTAGGTGCAGCTTTTCAGGTGAATCATGAGGAAAAAGCATTACAACTGATAGAGTTAGCGGCCCAACAAGCACCCGAAAATCAATACACCATCGCAACGGCTTATATGTTTATTCTATCGAAGATGTATATCAAACCTGATGGCAATAACATCAATCAAATAGAACAGCTTAATCAGAAAATGCAGCAGTCCATCAACCAGTTTTCTCAAGATCAGCAGCTTACACCTAGGTTATTGGAAGCGATGTCTATGATGGAGATGAGTAAAGATGAGCCATACAAAGCGAAGCAGTATCTTACAGCCATCCCTTACGACAGGCGTAGTATCATGTTTTACATAATTAGTGCCAAGGTAGCGGAATCAACAGGGAATACATCTGCGGCGGAAGAGTTTTACTATCATGCGATCTTGGAAGCATCGACGGTACAGGTATTAAACTTGTCCGAAACGCTATTCTTTTATAGTGATCTATCTGATATTAGAGACAAGATTACCAATAATGTTACTGGTGCTACTGAAACGTGGTAGCCAAACTGGCTGACACGTTTCAGTACAGGGTAGTTGCGCAATTAGTGTTTAATCCAACCTTGTGCTTCTTGATTGTTAGTAAAGTACTTCACCTCTGAACTGGTTGCGAATGACGCCAATGTAGCCGCTATTTCAAGCCATTTTTGATCGCCAAATAATGCGATTTTGTTTATGTCGTTACGATGCTTAATACTCAGCTTAATATCTTCCACAAATGCTTCATATTCCCAACCAGAGAAAGCAGTAGCATCAACAAGAAGGTTAATCTTCTTGTCCTCATTTTCCTTAATACTAGTTTCAATCAAATTGGCTACTTGAGTAACCACTTCCTTTGTTAATTTTCCAGTTGGCTTCAGCTTTAACATCAAAGAATCATGGTTTGCTTCTACATTGATGGTTACATTTGCTGGTTTCTGATTACACATTATGACTTTCTCTATAATAGCTAGTTTGATTTGCGTAAGTAACTTATCTAAATATGAAACATATAAAGGTGTTGCGTTGATAAACTACTTACAGAGCGAGGAAGATGTTACTTTTTGGGAAATTGCTATACATAATATGACAATAAAGAAACGATAACTGTTTGTGAATTTTAATTAATCACCAGTAATTTTTATTGCAAAGTCAAGTTTGAAAATATACAAAATACTATCATAAGTCATTGTTTTTAATGTGTTATATTT
>NZ_JPJA01000095.1:183142-185001 GCF_000733315.1 Vibrio sp. ER1A | reverse complement strand
CTCGCGGGTGAATAGTTACAGAAATTTAACCCAGAACTGGGCTTCAGGTTGGTATCCTTTGCTGTTCATTGGATAAAATCAGAAATTACCGACTTTATTATAAAAAACTGGAGCATTGTAAAAATCGCCACAACGAAGTCACAGCGAAAACTATTTTTTAATCTGAAAAAATACAAGCAATCTCAAGAGTGGATGAGTGAGAGTGAGGCTGAAAATTTAGCCAGTAAGTTGAAAGTCAGCAAGAAAGATGTGCTGTCTATGGATGGGCGACTATCTGCAAGAGATTCCTATATTGACCCGAAAATAGGTGAAGATGAAGACCAAGTCATATCGACTGGTGAAGTGTTTGCCGAGCCACAACTCGATGTTGCGATTGAATATGAAACTCAAGATTGGGATAGGCACATTAACGATGAATTGAATGTAGGTTTGGCTAAATTAGATGCTCGAAGCCGAGATATTATCGTAAGTCGTTGGCTGCTATCAGAAAAAGTAACATTGAACGAGCTTGCAGAAAGGCATAGGGTTTCTGCAGAGAGAGTCAGGCAAATTGAATTGATGACACTTGAGAAGCTTAAAGATTTGTTGACGCACATTCAGCCATAGAGTCAACAAAAACCGACCGCGATTACCAGCGGTCGGTTTTTTTATGATTAGATGTTCACTGCGGGTATAAAAAAACCAAAGCGAACTGGCTTTGGTTTTCTCTGGTAGTGTTGAGTGATTAGAAGTGGAATTCAACTAAAAGGTTTACGCTATCTTTGACAATCGCAGTGTCATACTTAGTGTACTCCAAAGCAACTCGAGCTGGGCCTAAAGAAACGCCTGCACCAATACCACCGAATACGTCTGTAGATGTATTGATGCTGTTAGAGAATCTACCCATACCAAGACGACCATACACATCGAAAATTGCAATTGGTAACGTGACCTTACCACTTGCTAGCCATGCATTTGAGTAGATAGACGAGTTGTCAATTGGGGAGTTCGTATCAACAAAATCCGCGTATGCTAATTCGGCAGAGAAGAGTTTTGCAAAATTGTAGCCGCCGTAAATAGTGTAGCCATTATTAGAACCAGATACGTTAATGTCATCGTAACTAGAGTATAAGTAACCAGCACCAATATAAGGTTCTGCAGAAGAAACCGATGCTAGTGGTAATAATAGCAAAGGCAAAGTACGTAGAAATGTCTTGTTCATTATTAAGTTCTCTATTTGTTAATGTTTAAATTTAGCGACTAGAATTAGAAGCTATAAGTAACGCCTAATGCAGCGCCAATATCCAAATCTAAGCCATGATTCATATTTAATTCGGGATGGATCTGTGCATAAAGTTTCCAATCTTTTGCAAAGTTCAAATTCATGCCAATAGGAATACGAACGCCAAAATCATTATTCCAGTCGTAGTACGCACCGCCAGCCACATACCAACTCAAAGGAGCTTCTGCAGCTAGATTTCCCTTTAAAAATGAATAGTCTAGAGCTAATCCATCATCGCCTGCGATGAACTTTATTTGTTGGTTAAAGTCAACGACTACGCTTAGACCTTGGTCAAATGCCATACCGATTCCCACTTTTTTTCCAGTATTGGCATAGCTCATCATTGGTGTAAGAAGAAGTAATGTTAATGCTGTCTTTTTCACTTTTAATACCTAAATCAATTATCGACAATTCATAGGTAGGGTCGCCCAATATTGGAATTCAAGAAAAATAAGAAATATTTTCATATTTTATTTTCATTGTCTTTAAGGACGGTCGGATATGGTTTTTAAATCAGAGGGTTATAGAAAGAAAAAAATCGCTATTTTTGTGAGTGGTTTTATTAAGGAAGAACTCGCATGGCTTTGTTGCCGAATTC
>NZ_JPJA01000095.1:179291-183013 GCF_000733315.1 Vibrio sp. ER1A | reverse complement strand
CTTTATAGCGAGGCTTCGGCATGAAATCAAAGTCAGTAAATGAATGTCTCTGATCTGATCGTAAGATTGTGATTTAGTTCGTTCGATTTCGGCAACAAAGCCAACTCGCATAAAAAAGCCCCTTACAAAAGTAAGGGGCTTAATTGATCATCGAGGGTGGTAATTGTTCATGACTGCTACCTATTAGTAGAATAACACCATAAACATACCCATTAAGGTCAATAGGGTATTGGATACCGCATAAGGAACAGTGTAACCAAGCATAGGGATGTTGCTTTTCGCTTTCTCACCTACCATAGCGACTGAAGCAGTACTCGTACGTGCACCACCACAAATACCTAGGTTTATAGCTGGGTGGAATTTAAAGATATACTTACCAATAAGTGGAGCTAATAGCATTGGAATAGCCGTTGCTGCCGCACCGATTAAGAACAGTTCTGGACCTACGTTTTTAAGGCCAGCCACAAAGCCAGGACCTGCAGAAATACCTACGATAGCAATAAAGACATTAAGACCAACTGAGTTCATAAACCACTGTGTTGGTTCTGGAAGTCGAGCAAATGTTGGGTGAATTGAGCGTAACCAACCTAATACCAAACCACCGATTAGAACACCGCCAGATACAGACAGAGTAACGGGTGCACCATCGATATTAACAGCTAGTGCGCCTAGTAAACCGAATACTACGATAAAGAGACCAACCCAAACCATATCGGTTTCAGTTGTCGTTCTATCTACATGGCCTACTTCTTTTTCCATACGTGATGTATGCGTTTTAGTACCAGTAATACTTAGTACGTCACCACGATGAATTTCAGTTTGTGCTAGTAGGGGTACTTCTTGACTTGCTGCACCACGACTGATTTTGTTTAGGAACACGCCACGAGCGTAATCTTCATCTGCTAGTGAGACCAATGTGCGGTCAGCGAACTTTTTGTTGGTAACAACTAGGTCTACGGTTTCTAATGGCAGGTTATCAAGCTCCTCGTCCGCTACTTCTGTTAAATACTGTTGAGCGTGTACGAGTGCATCGGTATGACCTGTTAATGCAATAATGTCTTTTGCCGCTAGCGCCATAGTTGGCTCGACATCCACTACTTCACCATTGCGTTTCAGCTTCTCAATGAAGAGGCGTTCTGCGTGGTGTTGAGATTCGAATTCAGCCACTGTCATACCGTTGATATCGTCAGAGATCTCATAGGTACGAGATTCAGAGCGATGCCAAACACGTGAAATACCATCTTCTGGTGTACCTGCAGACATCTCTTTTTCGTAGTCTTTACAAGCTTCTTCAAGGTTAACTCCGAGTAGAGTTGGACCAACATAAGCTAGGATCATACCAGTACCAATAGTACCGAACAGATAACAGATAGCGTAAGCCACTGGAATTTGGTCTAGTAGCTCTTTAGTATTGCTGAAACCAGATGAGTTGATTGCATCAGTCGCTAGACCGATAGAAGCGGAGATGGTTTGTGCGCCGGCCCAAAGGCCTGCAGCTAGACCAACATCGTAACCAGCAATTTTGGCACCAGCGTACGTTACTGCGAAACATAGAAATGAAATGACTACTGCGAATATCGCTTGTGGAGCACCATTTTTGGCAACACCTCGAACAAATTGCGGGCCGACACCATAACCTACAGCGAATAGGAACATCGTGAAGAACATTGACTTAACTTGTGAAGAGATCGAGATATCAAGCTGACCGATGATAACACCTGCGATTAGCGTACCTGTTACTGCACCTAAGCTGAAGTGACCGAATTTGATTGCCCCTAACCAATATCCCAAGCCCAGGGTGATGAAGATTGCCAATGCTTGGTGTTCACGGAACACTTTTACTACCCACATAGGCTCTGCTTTTGCTGGAGCTTTGATGCTTGTAGTTGAATGTTGAACAGCAGCATGGTCTGTAGTTTGTTCTTGAGCTTGAACATTATTGAACATGTCAAAGCCAGATGCGCCGCTATTTGTATCTGTAGTGATATTTCCTGCCAGCATAAATACTGCCAACATACTTAGAAAAATATGCTTAATATATTTAGAAGGAGATAGCCCCATTAGAGTTGCCATTTTAACCTCTGATTACTTAGATTCCTAAATGCAAACCAAAGAACTCCAGAGCCCGGAACAAGAACCAGACTGCTTTGGTACGCAATAATTATTGTGATTAGAGTGCGAGGGACTAGGGCTACTAGCCCCTCTTTGCTTGAGATGATTAACCGTGGTTAAACGTGCTTGAGCTCTCTTCGTCAACAGAGTTAACGATTGGGAATTTCTCAAATTTCTCGATTGTGCGTTTTAGATCTTGAACGAGTAGATCAACCATGTCGTGACTCACACCGTGACGAACTAGGATGCGCATAATGACCAAATCTTCGCGGTTTGAAGGCATGGAATATGCGGCAATTTGCCAACCACGAGCGCGGATAGCGTCACTTAGGTCAAACAAGTTAAAGCCTGCATCTACGTCCGCTTTTAAGCTAAAGCTCATAGCTGGAATACCACCGCGGCCATCGTAAATGATGTCGAATAAGCCCATTTTGCTTACTTCATCAGCTAGGTATTGAGCTGAGTTGTAGCAAGCGTCGTGGATACGCTTATAACCTTCTTTACCCAAACGTAAGAAGTTGTAGTACTGAGCAACGATCTGACCGCCAGGGCGAGAGAAGTTCAGTGCGAATGTTGGCATGTCACCACCAAGGTAGTTAACACGGAAGATCAGATCTTCAGGAAGATCGCTTGCTTCGCGGAAGACAACCCAGCCCACACCAAGAGGTGCAAGACCATATTTGTGGCCAGATGCGTTGATTGACTTAACACGAGGAATACGGAAATCCCACTCTAGTTCAGGGTCGCAGAACGGTGCGATGAATGCGCCACTTGCGCCATCAACGTGCATTGGTACATCAAGGCCAGTTTCTTCTTGCAGTTTGTCTAGTGCATCAGCAATCGCTTTTACAGGTTCATACTGACAAGTGAACGTTACGCCAAGAGTAGGAACAACACCGATAGTGTTTTCGTCAACACGGGCTAGAACTTCTTCTGGAGTCATTAGTAGTCGGTCGCCTTCCATAGGAATTTCGCGTAGTTCGATATCCCAGTACTTAGCGAATTTGTGCCAGCATACTTGTACTGGACCGCAAATTAGGTTTGGTTTGTCAGTTGGCTTACCTTCCTTGCGACGCTTCTCGCGCCAGCGCCATTTCATTGCCATACCGCCAAGCATGGCCGCTTCACTTGAACCTGTTGTTGAACAGCCCATCGTGTTTTCAGGATCTGGAGAGTTCCAAAGATCAGCAAGCATATGAACGCAACGGTTCTCGATTTCTGCTGTTTGTGGGTACTCATCTTTGTCGATCATGTTTTTGTCGATGCACTCGTCCATGATTTTGTGGATGTTACCGTCTACCCAAGTTTGGCAAAAAGTTGCTAGGTTTTGACGAGAGTTACCATCAAGAATAAGCTCATCAGATACTAGCTGGTATGCAGCATCAGGATTTGACTCGTCATTAGGGAAAGTATATTTATCGATGGTTTTGTCTAATAGTTTGTTTGCAAAAACATCATCGATAGCTGCATTATTCTTTTCTTCAAAAGGCATTATATAGCTCCAGATTTATTTAATTGGATAGAACAGTAATATCACTGCGTTTGGTTTTTGAAAAAGCTGTCTCGCTTAAGTCGAATTGAATTATTACCAATTAAATGAATAAAACCAT
>NZ_JPJA01000095.1:175865-178881 GCF_000733315.1 Vibrio sp. ER1A | reverse complement strand
AATATTATATTTGACTACTTCTACATCCCCGGTTTTATGGTGTTGGTAGCAGCGGCAATTGCAATACTAATTGTAGTCAAATACACACTAGGTGGACTATTGAGAAAAGGAAAGATCATGAATCCTTCATTAACAGAACTTTGTTTAGTAATTATTGTTACTGGACAATTACTACTAATAAAGGTGAGCTAAATGAAGTTATTTCGTGTTCTATTACCGACTGCATTAGTGATCGCTGCGGGGGCGACTTGTTATACGTCTTGGGTCGCCTACACCCAATCTCTTTGGACTCGCGATGCTAAAGTTCACGTTGAAATTGCAGAAGTAGCGCCAAAAGTTTCGGGAGAGATAGTTACCGTAGCTGTACATGACAACCAGTTTGTTAATGCTGGTGATTTACTCTTTGCTATTGATGATGCGGATTACAAAAACAGTGTTTCCCAAGCTAAGTATGCAATGTTGAAGGCGGAGGCCGAGCTAGAGCAATCGAAGAACTCTTACCGTCGTGATTCAAGATTGTTGAGTAAAAAACTAGTCTCTGAAGAGCAAGTGATCTCGGAGAAGCTCGCCGTAGCAGCTAATAAAGCCGCTTTAGAGCAAGCAAAAAGTAGCTTGGCTAAAGCAGAATTAGATTTAAGTCGCACTAAAGTGGTCGCACCGCAAGATGGTTATGTAACGAATCTTAACCAACGCCAAGGGAACTACATCAATAAAGGTGAAACCTTTGTTGCATTAGTCGAGAGTGACACCTATTACATTTTGGCCTATTTCACCGAGACAAAAGTAAAAGGCTTGGTTGAAGGGGCGAAAGCTAACATTCGTCCATTTTCATCCGATAAAAAATTTGTCGGCAAAATTGAAGGTATTGGTCGTGCGATTATTGATCAGAGTGCCGATAATTCCGGATTAATATCAAACGTTAACCCAACAGTGCCTTGGGTCCGTCTCGCGCAACGCGTACCGGTGCGTATTAGCATCCCTAAAGAAGTCCTTGAAAGTGAGAGACTGATTGCTGGCACAACGGTTTCAGTGGACATTCAGTGATGTTAGCGACGATTGCTCGACAATGGACAAATCCCGAATCGGTGGCATTTGCTTTGCGGTTTTGCCTGGCTGTATTGATGACATGGGGTTTATCGCTGTTAATGGATTCTTCGGCCACGAGTACTTCTATGGCAACAGCCGCGATTATTCAAATCACTGGCAGTCGCGGAGCGAGTATCAAAAAAGCGGCGGCACGCCTTATCGGGACATTTACTGGCGGTGCATATGTGCTTTTTGTGGCCAGCGCTACGCTTATTGACTCTTGGTTGTTTAACTCATTCATTATATTTGGAGTGGTAACAAGTTTAGGTATCGCATCATATTTTCATGGACGTGTGTCATACATGTTTGCCGTGATGGGTATTACCTTGTCTCTAGTGGGTTTCCCATTGGCAGCGAACCCTGACATGACCAATTTATTTGACCACGTACAGCTTCGTTGTGTTGGTATCTCATTTGGTATTTTAATGGCAATGGTCGCGGCTATGATCATTCCTTATAAAGATGACCAGCATGAGTTGTTTTCTGTCAAAAGTTATACAGCGAACTTCCTAAGCAATCTGTTTGTTACTGATGAAGATAATGCTACCAAACTGACACGTGCGTTTTTGGTATTTGTGAGCAAAAAGTGGCAGTTGGTTGATGATGAGATATATGGAAGCCGAAGTGCTAAGGAAGAAAAACTCAACAGTCGTACTGCTTTTTATGACTCTATCAATATTGGTATCAAAGCCATCGAGTTAAAAAAGCTTGGTGAGGCCATAGCCATTCCTAATGAGGCGTGGGAGAAGTTGTGTAAAGCTAATTTTCGCGTTGATATCAATGAATCATGGATTGAAAGGTGGGGAATTGAAGATATTGATCTGGTCGAGGTGTTTAATGAACAGGTCGCTTTGTTTGCCACACAACTGGATTTATACAAGAGCGAAAACAGTGTATTTGACTACACCAATAAAGATTATGCCAACGATATAGGACGCTTTACCGATGGTTACGTAGTGCTCAACAATATGGTGAGAGCAACCATCACGCTGTTCACGCTTTCATTTATGTGGATTGAGCTGCAATGGGATAGTGGTATGTCGGCAATGATCATGGCTGGAATGATCATCTCGGTGTACGCTGCAAATCCAGGTTCAGAGCAGGCACAAAGTCCAAATATATATGCACAATTCTTAGCTGGTGGTTTTGCGTTTATTCTGACCTTTGGGGCCATGCCAATTGGCTCGCCTTGGATAGTTGCAGTAGTCGGCTTTACTGGCGTGTATTTGGCGGCTTATTGGTTTTGGCAGAGCAAGTCACTACTGAAAGTGGTGTGTATGGTTTCGTTGTTTTCATGGACGAGCCTTGTTCCGTTAACCAGTGCCCCAAGTTACGATTTTGAGAACTTTCTTAACTCTATCGTCGGTAATATCACTGCATTGCTGATTTTGTGGGGGGCGTTCTATTTAATCCCTGTACGTACGACAGCCACAGTGATCAAGAAAGAACTGAATCGATTTGTTAATAAATTCAAAGTGACCGATATAGAAAAGAGAAAGTCTTTGAATGTAAGTAACTGGATCCTAGCATCCTACGCTTACTTAATTAGCATTTCAGATTTAGTGAGTATTAATAGACTGTTATATCTAAAAGCGCTACAGAGTGTCATTAACCATGAAGAGCTTGAACCTGAAGAGCGAGAAATTCTTCTTTCCTCAATTGATAAAAAATTCTTCGACCTGGGAAGTAATCAAATATTCTCAAACTTGATGGACTATAAGGCGACAACAGCTGCAAAACACAATTACCGTTGGTTCGTTCTGTGCGATAGATATAATGCTTTGAAAGCTCAAGGTCATTAGCAAAAATATAAATTAACTATCATTTTAATTTCTCAGTTAATTTTCTGAGAACTATATATATCAGAGGTTATGATGAAAAATATTCTCATAGGCCTAGTGATATGGACATTATTAGGTACCAATTATGC
>NZ_JPJA01000095.1:139176-175285 GCF_000733315.1 Vibrio sp. ER1A | reverse complement strand
AAATATGCTGCGGAATCTCGGATTTATTCGACGTTAGGAGTAGTTCATCATGCCGATAAAAATATCGATGATGATCTGTATTTCAAAGAATTCACTTGGGAAGGTGCAATTGGTTATGGTTATCGATTCCTTTCTAACCATGAAATTATCGCAGAATATCATTTATATCAAGGTGCGTTAAACCAGACGGCTTTTTCAGAAAACGTCAATGAAGCGACTCTAGGTTATCGTTATTATTGGGATAATACCATATTAGAAATATCGGGTACCGAGAACTTGTTTAATATGGATAACTCTACAGATATCGCCTTCACCTTAGGGGTGAGACATTATTTTTAAACTCAGTTAAACAAGGCTTAATTGACGTTTAAAGAACCTTCACTGTTAAGTGAGAACAAAGCATGAGAAATTAATCTCATCGCACAACATGACCACAAGAGAACTTATTATGTTTAAATATCTACTACCTGTTTTAGTCGTTTTTTCATCTGGCGTCTACGCAGAATCACTTCAGCACATGTCTGATGTGAACCATAACAAACAAGAAATGGCGACAGCAATGAAAGGCATCCAAGAAGTTAAGCTTTCTGATGATGTATATATTGTAAGTAATACTCAGAATGGCTTTACCATTACTGACAGTGTGGATGAACTTTCTGCAAAGTATCGTGATACCTACATTACGGCAGATCAAGCGAAAGCCAACAACTTAGAAAAAGTAAAAACATTCACTGTATACAGCGAAGCAAACTTTGAGAACCTAATTAAAAAAGTAGAGAGTCAAGTATCTAAAGATGCTCCTGATTTCTTTTCTGTAGACCTATATCAGAACAGCATCGGTGACATTGAAATCACAGATTACGTTGCTCGCGTTGTCGAATATAAATAATTTTTAGAAGAGGTTAGCCATGTCAATGCAACACACAAAATCAGCAACACATGAAAAAATGATGCGCGAGTACGGCAACGAAGTCGAGCACAAACACAACAAAGATCATTTAGCTTTCCAAGACAAAGAAAGCAATGAGCATCGTCATCTTCATGGTGGCCACAATGTGCACAAACCCACGCACCACCATCATAAAACGGCGCACCATAACACCCATAAGCGTAACCACACTGAAGCTTCTGAGGAATAACAAAAAACCGCTCGATAAGAGCGGTTTTTTGTCAATTGATAAAATACTAAGGAGATTGGCGAATCAATGGGATTTCATTAACCCAAACTTTTTCGCTGGTCGCTTTTTCGTAACCATAGTCGTATAAAGATTTAAGAAATTCAGGGTCGAAAAACTTACCGTCCTGAGGCTTTTGAGTATAATCCTCATCGACAAAAGTTAAGAACAACTTTGCGCCTATTTTTTTGGAGATGTACATTTCCCTAAACACATCACCTCTAGTTTGGGCGAGTATTAAATTATCTACACTGCGAGCTGCCAAACTGACAGTATCGTCCTCGATGAATTTGAACTCAGTTCTTAATCGTCCGTTACGGATGATGTAAATATGCGGAGGTTTTGCATATCCGAGTGCCTTGGTCACCTTGGTGAAATCAAAGCCCACTGGGTCGAAGAATAGTTGACTGGATAAGCCACCATCTACATGCATCTCTTCTAAAGACTGACCGTTGTACTTAACAGGAATGAACTGTGGGGGAAAGACTCCAGGTATGGATGAACTAGCTGCAAGAACCTGATGAATAATGTCTTTTTTATTGGGTAGATCACTGGTAGCGATACGTCCTATGTTCCAGATCATCTGTCTGCCAGAGTCAAAGTGAGTAGTACCAATCAACATACGTTTGCCCGATTGGTGCGCTTTTGCAATTTCCTCTATAAATTCATCATCAAAGGTTTTCTGAACCATTTTGTAGAAGTTGTCTCCCTCAGAGAATGCGTCTCCAAACAGAATCTTAAAAATACTGGTTCCACCTAACATCATGTCATCGTTCAGGCCTAACATGACCGTTTTGAGTTCGTCGTACTTGTCGCCGCCAACGAAAACAAATGGAGCAATTAAGGCGCCAGCACTAACTCCCGTAATCAGAGAAAACTCAGGCAGTTCCCCTTTATCTTTCAAGCCATTAATCACGCCAGCACCATAGGCACCTCTAGGACCACCACCGGAAAGTACGAGAACATTGAAACGATCACCAATCACTTTTGGCGCATCTGGTGCGTTCTTCAAAAGGTCGAGGTTACCCTTATCGTCATAATTCTCCTTTAGTACTTTAAGGTTTTTCGGTATTTGGTCTCCCCAAATGCGATATGGTTCATTAATAAGACTGACGGCTTCATCTCTGGGGCCGATTTTCGCCTGTAAATAGTTTGATTCATTAACACGAATGGTACTGTCGTGGGGACTGCTGCTACACCCAACGACAAGCGCTGTTAACACCAATATAATTGGTAGACGCATTGGCAACTCCGTTTGCTTATTACTATTCTAATTTGTTAGGGGACATTCTTTAGATTAGTACCAATATTCAGTTATTTACAAAAAATATTAGCTTGCTATTCACTGAATAGTGGTGATGACGATTTAGACAATCATATTGGGATAGCCATGCGATCAATCAATGAATCTAACAACTTCATTTTCTTCACTCTTTCTCTCATTCTTATTCTGATTATAGGTGCTCTCTCGCGTGAGCTCCCCGGCGATGATCTTGACTTTTTGTTGAAGCCTGTAGTGTTAAACAGTTTTGTTATTTGTTTGATTAGTATGAAGTTTTCAAAAGGTTGGTATATATACTTGGTTAGTGTCAGTATCATGATGCTTATTGCGATCCTTACTCACACCTTCTTTGATAGCGGACACGCAAATGTTGCGATGTTAGTACTGATGTTGGCGTTTTTCTATGGTGTGTTTCAGTCGACTGCTCATCAGATTTTGCTTTCTTCCGAGATTGACAACAATAAGTTAGTAGGTTCCATTGCCTTGTTCTTAGTGATGGGGCTTGGTTGGGCTGCGATTTATTTGTTGCTGATTAATTTTAACCCAACAGCAATCAATGGGATTGAGCACTCAGATAAATGGGGAAGTAACTTCTCAGTAGTGACTTACTTTAGCTTTGTCACATTAACCACACTGGGTTATGGCGACTATAGCCCTAACAGTCCACTTGCAGAGGTCGCGGTATACTTACAGGCGATTACGGGTGTGTTCTATATGGCTGTAGTGGTGTCTAGTTTAGTGAGCGCAAAGAAGGGGCATTAATTTATCAGAATGAAGGCCAACCCTCTCGTGGCGTTGGCCTTTTAGTTCTTAGTGATGAGCGTGTTTCTTCATGCCTGACATGACTTTTTTCACTGGCACGGTTAATACTTGAACTTCACCATTAGCAAAGGTCAGCTCAACATTAATGGTCTCACCTTCCTTCATTGGTTTCTCAACGTCTAGCAGCATTATATGCAAGCTGCCTGGCTTAAGGATGGTCTGACCGTTTGCAGGTACAGTAATACTCTTCACTTGACGCATCTTCATGACGTCGCCGTCCATAATAACATCATGCAGTTCCACGACCGATGAAGCTTGTGACGCCGCTTCTACAATAACACGATCTTTATCGCCAGTATTCTCAATGGTTGCAAATACGGCGCTGGTGGTGGCGTTTGGTGGCGTTGCACGTGCATAAGCGTCATTGACGTCAATAGCTGCGTGAGCCATAGATAGCGGTGCTAGAGCAAGTAGAGGAAGTATCAATTTGTTGAGCTTCATGGTTTAGTCCATTGTTGTCGTTAGTTTATCCCTGAGCGTTGATGCGTTTGATGGCTTCAACGATAGGAGCAGGAGTTAAAGTATGCGGTACTTTTTCAATAAGCGTACCGTCTGGGCTTAGGAAATAGAAATATGAGCTATGGTCGAGGGTATAGCCTAGTTTGGAATCTTCCAGCTCTGTTTTGCGAAAGATGACCCCATATTTGTGAGCGAGTGGTTTAGTGACCTCTAAAGGTGCTGACAACCCTTCAATCATCGGATGGAAATACTGCGCATATTCAGCAGAGGCTTCTGCCGCATCCCGCTCCGGGTCAAGGGAAACAAACATGGGTCTGAGTGTTTGTTTGGTTTCATCGTCGATTTGATTTAACGCTCCAGCGAGCATGGCGAGCGAGGTAGGGCATACATCGGGACAACGAGTAAAGCCAAAGTACACAATGCGAGTTCTAGGATCAGCTTGATCAAAGATGGCGACAGGTTTGCCACCTTCTCCAAAAAGTACGGACTCAGACACTTGCGCCAACTGATCCAATTCAGCTTGATGCAGTAATGACTCATTATGCTTGTCCACTAGTAATTTAGCACCAAAACCTAAAGCAAATGCCCCAACTAGTGCGCCAATCCAGAGTTTTTTCATCGTGCCGTCATCCTTACCGCTGCCTTAATATCGCTATCACCGTTGGAGACGGTGCCGTACCATGTCATTGAATCTTCAGCACAGACGGGCAAGATGATTTCGCCTTGGTACACATCAGGCTTGATCATTTCTAGCTGAAACTTTACCACTCCCATGTTCATCTCTTTTCCCTGCAATGAGATGTTCAAATTAGGTGCGTCAGACTTTGGCCAAAATACTTCGACCGTAATAGGTGTTAGAGGTGTGACGCGTGGTGAGTCTACCTTCATTTTGACTCCCTGCTGTTCGCACACTTGCTGTGAAAGCATGCAGTAATCGGTGAGATCAACATCAGCAGAAGGTTCGTGTTTTAGCAGGTTAGGAATAAAAAAACCTGCGCCTAAAGCGAGAGCGACAAATAGGACTTTTACTTTATTGTTCAAATTGTTAATGCCCCAAATCTTAATGTAATCGCATCCTAACATATTTTAGAATCTCGGCTGTGCGATGCAGCAAACTTTTACTAGAGGTTACCGAACGGCAGGACTACTCGTTGTAGAGAGTACTAAACTGATTGTAACGCTCTCGATTCAATCCCTTGTCGCTGTATCCTGTTCGCGATTGAGAACGGTAATGTAAAAGACCACTATTCGTGTCGAAATACAGTTCGACGTCGTCGTTGTACTTCATCGTCGGTGTGGTGAAAACAACATGCAGGTAGTTGCCGTCGTCTTCTTCGATCTTATTACCACCCATAGTGCTGAGCACAGAGACTACTTTTTGTTTGGCTGAGTCTAGGTCTTTGAAGCTCAGTGCATCCACTGATTTTTCTGGGTCATCAGTTTGTGATGAGACTGCATTAGGTGTGGAAGGCATAGGGGCGAATTTGCCATTGTGTATACCGAGGTAAGAGGGCGCATTACTGTTTTTGTAAAACATGTACCCAACGAGCACAACCAGTAGCGTGATGATGATTTTAGCTATCATGAATGTTCCTTATATTTGACTAAATCTTAGCAAAGCTTTGCCTTAGTATAATCCACCAATGGATATTACGTAGGATGTGGCTTTTACGGTTAATCCTTTGAAATCACGTGAAGTTCGGTATACCCCGTTGTTGTGTCTAGCTCGCGTTCGAACACTAGCTCTGGATAACGATGCACAATGAGTTCCGCTGTAGTATCAACGATGCTCTCCTCTAAGAGGTGTCCTCCCAATACATTGCCTTTGCTGTCAGCGACAGAGATATGTACATGTTGATGCTCAGGCGTCAATGTTCCCATCAAAGAGACAATTTCAAACGGCTCAGAGCGTTTAAGAGTGTGCTCTGCTCCTGCTAAACGCATCGATATTTGTGACAGACAACCGACGCATGAGGCAATGGAGCCTGCTTGGATCTGGTGTTCAGCAACCAGCTTATGCAATGCTTTTTTCAAATCAGTTCCGCGAGTGAGGCGCACAGCAATTGGCGATATCGACATGTTCAATCCACGATTGGTAAAATCCTAATGTTACAGGTATTGATCGCCATAGTTAATGTTATGTTCACAAAAACAAGAGATATTAGAGTAAAACACCCAAATTAGGTCTATGTTTATAGGTCAATTAGTAATATGAGTAACCCTATGTACCCTTTTTTCCGGTTGGCAAAAACCATTATTCAATCAAAAAAACAGCCAACACTTTCCTACACACAACAAGATGAAATCCAATTTCGCTGCCATCCATGGGATATCGATCTGTTTCTTGAGCTCAACAATGGCCGCATACTAACCTTGTATGATCTTGGACGTACGGCGTTATCTGTAAAATGTGGCTTGATGTCGACGTTAAAGAAAAAACGTTGGGGGCTAGTCGTTGCAGGCAGCTCAGTACGTTATCGAAAGCGTATTCATATGTTCGATAAAATCACCATGAAAACCCAATGTGTTGCCACCGATGATAAATGGTTCTACCTAGAACAATCCATGTGGGTGAAAGGAGAGCCCTGCTCATCGGTTTTGATTCGAGCGGGTGTCACATCAAAACAAGGCATCGTTGCGCCGCTTGATGTAGTGGATGCAGCGGGCGTAAGTCCTGCAGACAACGAAACGCCACAATGGGTACAGGAATGGGTTGACTCTGAGCAGCATCGACCTTGGCCGCCATCTAATCTGGCCTAATTTATTGAATAGCAATAAAAAGACCAGCATTTGACGCTGGTCTTTTTCATTAACTGGCATCGGGTTGCCTTTCTGGCTCTGCGGCAACAAAAGCTGGATGTTCACAAAGTTTCGAACAAATTGATGTAATGACTGGAAACGGGCTCATGTCTACGCCAAACCGCTCTGCGTTGTAGAGCTGAGGGACCAGACAAACATCTACTAAGCTGATGCTATCACCGACACAATACTCTCCATGCACATCGATGAGCTTTTTCTCTAGTGCATGAAAACCAAGTTCAATCCAATATTGCATCCATTCGGTTTTACCCGCCTCACTCAAATTAAAGTCTCGACTGAGCTTTTGGATAACTCGTAGATTATTGATGGGATGCAAATCGATAGCGATGTCTTGAGCCAATGCAGTAACGAGATAACGTTCGCGGCCTGAAACGGGCGTTAACCGCGGCCGAGGAAAACGTTCGTCTAGGTAATCTATAATGGTGAGAGACTGATTCAGTACCAGTTTTTCACCGTCAAAATCATTATCGACCAGCGTCGGTACTAACTCGTTGGCATTGAGCTCTGCATACATGGCGTGATGTTGCTCTCCGCCATCTTTAAGCAGATGAATAGGTATGGATAGGTAAGGTAACTGCTTCAGGTTTAAAGCAATTCGTACCCGATAAGAGGCAGACGAGCGCCAATACTCATACAGTACAAATTGAGTCATGGTTAATCCTTGTATGCTTCCACCACCTGTTCAATGGAACCGAAGATGGAGTGGCCGTTTTTATCGAGCATTTCCAACTTAATCGTGTCACCAAAATGCATAAACGATGTGCTTGGTTTTCCATCTCTTATGGTCTCTATCATGCGCCGCTCTGCAATGCATGAATAGCCGACGCCACCTTCTTCGATAGAGGTGCCATATTCTGTCCCTTGCTTGTTAGAGACGGTGCCAGAGCCAACGATAGTGCCAGCTGACAAAGGACGAGTTTTAGCAGCATGAGCAACCAATTGGGCAAAGTCGAATGTCATGTCGGTCCCAGCGTTAGGATGACCGAAAGGTTCGCGGTTGTAGACAGAAACAAGCGGTAAATGCACTTTGTTATCTTGCCACGCATCTGCTAATTCATCAGGCGTGACTGCAACGGGAGAGAACGCCGAGGATGGTTTCGATTGAAAGAAACCAAACCCTTTAGCGAGTTCTTGTGGGATAAGGCCGCGAAGCGAAACATCATTGACCAGCATCAGCAACTGAATAGCGTCAGAGGCTTGTGCGGTCGAGCAACCCATTGGGACATCGCCGGTCACAACTGCAACTTCGCCTTCAAAGTCTATGCCCCATTGTTCGCTTTCCATGACGATGGGATCCCTTGGAGCGAGAAATGCGTCCGAGCCACCTTGGTACATTAACGGATCGGTCCAAAAGCTGTCTGGTATTTCCGCTCCACGGGCTTTACGAACCAGTTCGACATGATTGACATAGGCTGAACCATCCGCCCATTGATAGGCTCTCGGCAATGGTGATTCGCATTGGTTTTGGTCGAATGGAATAGCTTGGAGCAAGATCCCTTGGTTGAGTCCCAAGTACACCTCTTCCAATAGAGGTTTGGTCTGTTGCCAGTTGTCGAGTGCGAATTGCAATGTGTTCGCGATATCAGGCACCGTAATACATTGTGATAAGTCATGGCTCACGACGACGAGTTGGCCGTCACGAGAGGTATCTTTTAATGTGGCTAACTTCATATTATTTTCCTGTTTTCCAGCTATACACGTACTGGTTATTTTCAACGTTCGCCGCTTCTGGGCTATGATGCAGCGCGTTGCGGGTATCGATCATCACTGCCACTTCATCAGTAAAGGTTTTCTTGGCATCTCTTCCAGCTTGGAAGGCTTTCGGGTGTGGTCCGTGAGTAAAGCCTGCTGGGTGGAATGTCATCATCCCCGCTTCAATATTGTCACGGCTAAAGAAATCACCCGCGTGATAGAACAGCACCTCATCGTAATCATCATTGTTATGATAAAACGGTACTTTCAGCGCGCCTGGGTCGCTTTCAATTGGTCTAGGGACAAAAGTACAGACCACAAAGCCGTTTCCAACAAAGGTGGTGTGTGCTGATGGAGGAAGGTGATAACGGTGTGACATCAAAGGTCTAATATCACGCCAGTTGAGTTTCAGTACTGACAAATCACCGTGCCAGCCAATTGCATCCAGGGGATTGAACGGATAGGTGATGACATTCACTTTTCCACCACGTTTCAGCTGTACTTGAGTCTGATTTTCGCTGTATTGAGCTTTGAACTTGTCGTTAATAGCTGGTGGCTCAAGAACCGCAGGATCGAACACCGCGTGTTGACCGACGATGCCCTTGTCAGGCAACGCATAAGCCGACCCTGTGTTTTCGATCATCAATAAGAACATCGGACTATGCGGTTCTATGCGCCAATTAGTGGAGCGGGGAATCAGGACGTAATCTCCGTCAGAGACCTCTAGATGACCATAATCGCAATATAGGTCAGCGCTGCCTTGATGAATGAACAACAGCTCATCCCCGTCAGCATTGCGAACGAGGTGGGACATGGCGTCTTGCAGCCGCCATACTCGAATTTTACATTCGTTATTTTCCAGTACGGTGGGTATCGACCATGGCGATGTCTGCTGCGCACCCTCTAGATTGTTGAGGTTAAAAGCACGCGGTTTGAGCTCCCCTTCCCATTCTGTCCAGCCAGTAGGAGCATGTTGGTGATGGAAGTGGGTTGCGGGACCAAAGAACCCCTCGCGACCCGCCTCCCGCTCGTAGATGGCTTCTTCAGGAAAATCGGCGTGCGCCTGTTTGGAGTAAGTTCCCTCTCGATGAGGGAACGTTGGCCACTTACGCATCATTAAGTACCCCGCGACGAATTTGGTCTTCTTCAATGGACTCAAACAGCGCTTTAAAGTTACCCTCGCCAAACCCTTCATTGCCTTTGCGCTGAATGATTTCAAAGAACACTGGACCAATAACGGTTTGCGTAAAGATCTGCAACAAGATGCCATCTTTCATTGGAGCGCCATCTATGAGGATTCTCAAGTCTTGGAGGCGGTCAACATCTTCGCCGTGGCCTACCACACGGTCGTTAACCTTCTCGTAATAGGTATCGGGTGTTGGCATAAAGTCCATCCCACGATCGCGAAGCGTTTGTACTGTTTGGTAAATATCATCGGTTGTCAAAGCGATGTGCTGAATTCCTTCACCGTTGTACTCACGAATGAACTCTTCAATTTGTGATTTATCGTCAGAGGACTCATTAATTGGAATTCGGATTTTTCCGCAAGGCGCGGTCATAGCTCGGCTAACAAGACCCGTCAGTTTGCCTTCAATGTCGAAGTAACGAATTTCTCTAAAGTTACCAATACGCTCGTAGAATCCTGACCACACATCCATGTGTCCTTGCTTAACATTGTGAGTTAGGTGATCAAGTTCGTATAAGCCCACGTCTTGTTCAGCCAATCGCTTGTCGGCATCGGGATAGAATTTGAAATCAACATCGTAAATACTGCTGCTGCCATAACGATCGACAAAATACAGTAAGCTTTCGCCGATTCCATAGATGGCGGGAATACTGAGCTCCATTGGACCAATTTCGGTCACGTATTGTTGACCACCATTTTCCAAAGCGTGAGACATTGCTTTACCTGCATCTTCTACACGAAAGGCCATACCGCACACAGAAGGGCCATGCACTCTAGCGAATGCCTCTGCTTGGCTGTGAGGCTGTGCATTGACGATAAAGTTAATATCACCTTGGCGGTATAACCATGCTTCCTTGGAACGATGTTTAGCAATTTCTGCAAACCCCAATGAATCAAATAGACGTTTGAGATCGTTGATGCCGTTGTCGTCTGCTGCGGTGTATTCCACAAACTCAAATCCGTCGGTACCGAGAGGGTTAAAATTGATGCTCATGTAGGTTTCCTTTTGATAGTCATTGTGCTCCTTTTATGGTGAGGAGCTTTCTATTGATAAAGCGCGGTTCCTCTATAAAATTTGGCCAATTAGCGAAGAAAAAGAAACTGACTCAAAGATTTAGCAAAGAAGGGCAGTGATAGTCAGTTTTGTAACATTTTTGCTACATAGTGGATTTTATGGGCGTAACGAACACTAAGCGCAAAATTAACTAATTGAAAACTAAGAGAGGATTCTGCTGCCTGTGAGAGGGTTCACAATGTGCTACAGGGTGTAAATTTTGGCTAAAAGCAGTACAGCGAGCTTTACGAAGAGTGGTTGTTAGCATCTATATAAAAAAAACGGAGCTAAATAGCTCCGTTTGAAGTGTGGTGATTATCGATTAAGCCAGTTTAAGTGTTTCACTGCTCAAACGATTCATATAGCTGTTTACAGCGAAGGCTAATCCAGCAACCGCAATAGCCCATAACCAGATTGGCAATACGCCGGTAGATAGTGCATAACCAATACAAGTTGCCACAAATACGCCGATGAAACCTGGGATCAAGAAGCTATGATTCAGGATGTATTTGCCGATTTTCGTTGTTCCAGAGCGGTCAAACGTGATGGCTGCCAAGTCTGACGGATAGAATGGGAAGAAGTAGTAAGCGTAACAAGCCGGTAGGACACCGATTAGTACTTCTGCAGGAATACCTAAAGCAAAACCAAGCGGTAACATAATGGTTAGAACGGCAGCTTGACTCTTAAGGAATACCGAAGAGGCATACATGGCGATAGCAAATGTCCAAGGATGAGTTTGAACGACATCTTCAACCAAGCTAATAATGTACGGTTTGTTGTGAGCAATGATGGTGTCACTCATCCAAGCAATACCAAAGATGATAATGACGGCGCTCATACCAGCAATAAACACATTGGTATTGACGATTTTTTTCGGGTCAACATTTGTGGTTAGCAAGATAATGGCACCAACCGACAGCATCAAAAATTGCAGTGCTGTGGATGTACTCACGCCATCAGGCAGTAGTCCTAAATCTTTGCCAAACATGGCAACGCAGATAACCGTTAGAATACCGAGCAAGAAGACTGTCAGTCCTCGTTTTGCTTTTTGATCTTCTTGTTGTCCAGCAGCACCTGTACTTGCTTCACTAGTATCAATTAATTGCGCTTTAAACTGTGGATCTTTACAACGTTCTAAAAACTCTGGGTCGTCGTTAAGATCTTTACCACGCTTAAGGCTCCACGTCGCCGCGATGAGAACGCCAGTAAGAGTCGCCGGAATAGTGACGAGCAATACCTGACCTAAAGTAATGTCCAAGTTGTTAGTGGCCGCGGTCGCCATAACTACAGCCGCCGCTGCAGCAATTGGGCTTGCCGTAATACCCATTTGCGACGCAATGGTAGAGATGGCCATTGGACGCTCCGGGCGAATTCCACGCTTGATGCTGACATCATAGATAACAGGAAGCAGTGGGTAAACAGAGTGACCAGTTCCGACTAGAACTGTTAGAGAGTAAGTACATAGAGGGCCGAGAAAAACCACCTTTGAAGGGTGCTTTCTCAACAAGATTTCAGCGTACTTTACTAGCAGTTTGAGGCCGCCTGTGGCTTCCAATGTAGCGGAAGCAGCAACGACAGCAAGGATGATAAGCATAACACCGATGGGAGGTTGTCCCGGTGCGATACCAAAGAAGAAGCTTAAAATGGAGACGCCCAGTCCGCCTAGCAAACCAAAAGCGATACCACCGTACCGAATACCTACAAATATTACTGCCAAAAGTAGCAGCATATGAACATAAAACATAACAACTCCTTTTTTATAACGACAGAGTTATAATGCGCATCAATGGCAAACCAAATACTGATCTGGGTAGGAAAAAGTTTGCATAATCTGATGAGAGTGTAAATTTCAAAAGTGGGTCACATTGTTGCAGGTTTGTTCTCATATGTTATTGAAATAAAAGTGTAAATAAAAAACGGAGCTCGAATGAGCTCCGTTTTTCACAGGGGGAGGGTTAGGCAACGATATCTTGTTCGTTGTCCTCATCGGCACCTATAAAACCACCAGTTTGGTGAGCCCATAGCTGCGCGTAAATACCACCGTGGTTAATAAGCTCTTGGTGAGAACCTTCCTCAATGACTTCACCTTTATCCAGAACAATCAAGCGATCCATTGCGGCAATAGTAGAGAGTCGGTGCGCAATCGCGATAACCGTTTTCCCTTCCATTAACTCGTTGAGACTTTCCTGAATGGCTGCTTCTACTTCGGAATCAAGTGCTGAGGTGGCTTCGTCCAAAATAAGAATCGGTGCGTTTTTCAACAGTACACGCGAGATAGCGATACGCTGCCTTTGACCGCCAGACAATTTTACACCACGTTCACCTACTTGAGCATCGTAGCCTGCGTTACCAAATGGGTCGGTTAGGGTATCGATGAACTCATGTGCATGAGCTTGGCGAGTTGCAGCCAAAAGTTCTTCTTCGCTTGCATCAGGCTTACCATATAAGATGTTGTCACGAATCGAGCGGTGAAGCAGCGATGTATCTTGCGTCACCATTCCGATCTTGCTGCGCAGTGAATCTTGGGTAACTTTATCAATGGGTTGTCCATCAATACGAATACTGCCACCTTCAACATCGTGAAAACGCAGTAGCAAGTTCACTAAGGTGGATTTACCTGCGCCGGAGCGACCGACTAAGCCGACTTTCTCACCTGGTTTAATATTGAGGTTTAAATTGCTGATGACACCTTTGTTCTCACCATAGTGGAAGCTGACGTCATCGAACTCAATACCGCCTTGATCGACCTTAATTGGTTTAGCATTTGGTTCGTCTTGGATAGCGATAGGTTTTGATAGGGTTTTAATACCATCAACAACCGTACCCATGTTTTCAAACAGTGCACCCACTTCCCACATGATCCACATCGACATCCCGTTAATACGTAGTGCTAAACTGATTGCGATAGCAATTGAGCCGACGGTAATCGCACTGCCCATCCACAGGTAGATAGAAATTGCTGCGATTGAGAACAGTAGAATGTAGTTGGCCAGTTGAACGGCAACGTCAAAGCCAGTAACCAAACGCATTTGACGATGAACGGTATCTAAAAAGCCTTCCATGCCTTCTTCCGCATACTCAGTTTCACGACGGCTGTGCGAAAACAGTTTAACGGTAGAGATATTGGTGTAACTATCAACGATACGACCTGTCATTAAAGAGCGTGCATCGGCTTGCTCAGACGCCACTTTTTTGAGCTTTGGTACAAAGTATATTTGGATACCAATATATGCAAAAAGCCAAAAAAGCATAGGTAACATTAGACGTAAATCAGCTTGTGCCAAAATTACCAACATGGAAGTAAAGTAAACGGAAACATAGATAAACACGTCCGCCGTCTTCATGACTGTTTCACGTACAGCAAGAGCCGTTTGCATCACCTTAGTAGCGACACGTCCAGCAAAGTCATCTTGATAAAACGATAAGCTTTGCTTGAGTAAGTAACGGTGCGCTTGCCATCTGATAGACATTGGGTAGTTGCCGAGCAAGGTTTGGTGTGTAATTAATGAATACACTAAGATTAACGCAGGCATTACAAACAATATCACCAGACCCACCCACATAAGTGTTGCGCCGTTTTCATCCATAAAGGTTTCAGGATTACTCGAAGTCAGCCAGTCAACAAGCTCACCCATAAATCCAAAAAGGGCAACCTCGATAATAGCCACTGTCGTGCTGAGCAGCGCCATAAGCAGTAATGGTTTTTCAAAGCCACGTGTGTAGTGTCGACAAAAGGCAAAAATGCCCTCAGGCGGCTGATCGGGTTCTTGCTTTGGAAAAGCTTCTGTGAAATTTTCAAAGCGCTTAAACATGATTCACCTAAATCGTTAGAAAGCCCGTGTTTCAACGTTCATTCAGGGCTTTCGAGAAGAGACAGAAAATCCTCCAATCCGAGGATAAGAGTAATAGTAAGAGCGAATTTATAATGTAATTTTACATGGCGAAAGATCCATTTCGCGGGTTAGAACAAGAGAAAGAAGTCTGAAAATTCAGATATGAAACAGTGTATAACCTTTAACCAAACTGCTCAACAATTGTAGCAACTTAACAGCAGAATATTGGCTGTGACTCTCATCTTACCGTTAACTTACTCCGTTGATGAAAGTAGGTTTACGGCAAAGGTGGCAGTGATTATTACTGCATTTTTAAAGATAAACAGTAATTAACAGTGCTGAAAAAACGAAAAAGTCATGTATTCAGTAAATTAATATTTAACACATTATTTACAATTTAAAGATTGTTGCACGCAAAAGTAGTTAAGTGGACCCTCTATGAATCATGGAATGACAGTTAGTATCGAAACAACTGAGCCGACGCATCTTGGTCAATCAATTCAAAATGCCAATTGTGTGGTGATGGTACCGCCGAAGGAGTTTGGTTTTAATGCACAGACAGCTGCCGATAATGAATTTCAACACCAAGTTTCTCTTGATGCTGATTCTGTGAAGCAAAATGCAATGTCTGAGTTTAAAGCGATGGTCTCTGGCTTGCGCCGCGCTGGCGTTCAAGTGGTTGAGTTTGACTATCCTATGGATGCCAGTGAAACACCTGATGCAGTCTTTCCGAACAACTGGTTTAGCACCACCCATGAAGGTGCCTTCTATACCTTCCCTATGGCTTGTAAGAATCGGCAACAAGAAGTGAGGCCACAGGCGCTGATTGATAGTCTTGGAGCTGCGGGAAGAAAAGTAGTTGCTGTGGACTCGTTGACCAATTACATCGAGCAAGGTGCTTTTTTGGAGAGCACGGGTGTGATGGTAAAAGATCATGTTAACAAAACGATTTATGCGGCACTCTCTCAGCGATGTGAGCGTGAAGCACTCGAAGACTACGCCAAGCGCATTGGTTATCATCGCGTCGTATCATTTCAAACGGCGCTGCCATCTGGGCAACCGATCTACCACACCAATGTGATGATGGCAGTTGGTGAGCACTTTGCGGTGATTTGCTCAGAAGTGATCCCTGAATACGAACGTCGATTTGTAGTGAAGTCTTTGGCAAACACAAAGCAGGTGATTGATATTACACTTGAGCAAGTTAATCAGTTTTGCGGCAATATTTTGCAACTTGAAACGGTTAATGGTGACAAGGTGATCGCGATGTCTAAATCCGCATTCGATGCGTTCAATCCCGCACAAAAACAGCAATTGTCTACCCACGGAAAACTGCTTCCTTTTGATGTTTCCACCATTGAGAACGTTGGTGGAGGTAGCGTGAGATGTATGTTGGGAGAAGTGTTTCTACCAACACGAGTGAAGTCTCTATAAGCAATTTTCTTGCTAATTATTATCATAACAGCCGCGCCCTTAAAAAGGTTGCGGCTGTTGTTTATTCATAGTTTATGAATGTGCTTATTAGCGAGAATGACGTCCACGAGATGAGCGGTTTTTGAAAGCAGAGGCAGCTTTCGCTTGAGACTTCAAAATAGAATCAACCGTCAGTGCCATTGGTTCTTTAGGTTCTAATCCATGAGGAAAAGTGCGCGCACGTGGCGGTAAATCGTACTCTTCAGTAGAGGCTCGAGGCATACGCTTAAAACGATACAGATAGAAGTTCTCCAACTTTTCTCGTGCCCACTCGGTCTTCTTGAGATATTTCACACTGCTAGCAATCGACGGGTTAGTATGAAAGCAGTTAAAGCGCATCGCTGTGTCAAGAATGTCCCACCCATAAAAGTCCACTAGCTCTTGCAACATTGTTTCTAATTTAAGGCCATGTAACGGGTTATTTTGTTGGAGTTCGATTCTTTCTTCATCTGTCATCATGGTTATGCCTATTAATCAAGTGTGCGGTACAGTGATACAACCTAGTCGTCCGCCCTGAGGTAGTAACTAGAAATGTTTATACAAGGTGGCTTTGTGGCGGGCGATTCTAGCAGAGTATTACCCCGATACCTACGCTAATCAACAAAGCTATTCAATCTACTCACCTCAAACGCTACATTCTCAGCGCTACTATTTTGTAATACGACAGAAATGACGCCGCTGGGTTTATCTCGCCATATTGGTTTACCGTCGACGTATTTGACCCATTGTCGATTGAGTTGTTGCAATGGGACATAAATGGCGATGCTATCACCGATTTGATAGGCGTAAGAAGAGGCGGAGACGGTTTGTTGGAAGCCAATTTGGTCGATGAGCCCGATATGCAGCGCCTCGAGTTGATGGGAAGTAAGCTGCTTTAGAACAAGCTCAATGGCTGCAGGAATGCCCGAACTTAGCTGCTCAAGTGCAATGCTATGTTCCGGTGCTTGCTGCCAGGTTTGCCATCTGTTGAGTGAAACCTGCTCATTGAAGGCTTGCTGGTGGAAGATAAGAGGGACGTTCCAGTTCGTTACCAGTGAGTTGTGAATAGTACCATTAAGGACCAGCGTTACAGACACCTCGCCATTTTCAGCCCAAGTTGGCAGCATTTGTCCATTCCAATGAATAGTAAAGGCATCACCAACGCCTTTTTCAAGCCATGTGTTAGTGTCTTGTTGAATAACGACTTCCCAGCGAGTCCAGTGTGCTAACTGAGCTTTGATTTCGAGCTGACGATTTGCCATTAGTTTGGCGTGAAACTGCTTAACTTGAGGCGTTTTTTCGTTACGATGCGCGTTGATGAGTTGTTGATAGTCAGCCAATGCGGGCTTGGGTTGGTAGCTGGCTTTAAGAAGGCCAAAGCTTTGCTCTGCTTCGGCAAACCAACCTTGCTGCTCGGGTTCATCAGTAAGAGAGAACCAATTAAGGGCAAACAGACCAAGACTACGAAGCATCGGCAGATAAAATGCCAGCTTTTCAATCTCCACCGCTTGCTGCTGCTCCCATGCTGGTTGAGATGCGATTGATAAATACGCCAGCATCCACGGTTTGTTGAAGCGTTTTTTTAACCTATCGCCTAGTCGTAAAGCTCGAACCCAAGCGGACCAATCTGGCGCGGCGTGAGCCCGCTCAGTATAACTAGAGAGCATTAGCATACTTGCCACAAAATCACTTGCTTCAATGGCTTGCTCAGCGCTTGCGTAACTCGGTGTGCCACCGGGTTTATCCCAATCACCCAGCCCCAATCCTACTTTAACTTGCGGTGCCCCTTTTCGTATTAGTTGGATCACCTCCAGCATTAATGGATCCCACTCGTCCCAAGATTCAATACCCTGTTTATTAAACTCAGGCTCCAAAATCAGATAGGCTTGAGGAAGGTCTCGCAACAACGGAATCAGCTGGTTTTTGATCTGTTCAAGATAACGTTGACGATTGGCAGTGACGTAGTCAGGGCTGATTTTGTCACCAAAAAACCAGTAATTAATCATAGGAATATAACCATGCAAATGAGCGCCGCGAAGTAAGTCTGTGCGCAGCCAGTTCCAATCGCTGTCCTGAGTGATCCACAAACTGACGCTGTTTACCCGTAAATCATTATTGGTAAGCGTGTGCCAGATTGGCGCGAAGTTGTTACCACTACCTACAGGGTTATCTAACAGCAACCTTGCGCCGACTCCCCATAAAAATGGCGTTGTTGATACTGTCGTTTGGTGTGCGAGAGGCAACATGAAGGTCATGGCGTTGATACGCTGTTGCCAACTTCTCGCTAACAGGCTGTTGCGGCTGCCCCAACTAGAGTTCAATTTACCCTGTATGTCATTGATAGCTCGTTGGGCTAGCGGTAAACGGTTGGCGCGAATGGCTGCGAAAGCCGCCCCAAACAATGCCTGAATGTACCAATCTGCATCGGCATTCTGAGTATCTTCTGCAATGGAAAGGTAAAGTTGCTGTGCTGTTTGGGGTTGTTGAGCTAGTTCTAACAAGCTGTATGCGGTCAGAAGCTGTCCGCGAATCGCCAACGGCGCTTGCGGATGTGTGGCATATAGCCTGGCGCTAGTGTTTTGAAGTTGCTGAATATGATTTAGGTCGCGTAGCTTAACTAGAGTGAAGAAGTCGCCAAGTAACGGATCATTTTGATAGGCTCGCAATAGTGCAAATGCCGCCCTTGCTTCTAATTGGTGCACGCTAAAAGGGTTACTGGCTAAATATTCGCGATACAAGGTCATCGCTGTTGCCCAGTTGTTTTCTGCTTCTGCAATACGCGCTGCCAAAAATAGTGCTTCTCCTGAATAAGGCTGTGGCAACTGGTTCAACTTTGATTTGGCTTGTGTGACTTGTCCAACTTGAACCAGTTGAATTCCTTGACCGACGATTGCTTGGGAAGCGTTCACGGCTTGGCTACTACCCATGGTGAGTAATAAGGCAAGCAACAACGTAAGTAACCACGGTTGCCATGACGCCAAGTTAGCGTTCCGAGTTAAAGTCATTAGACGGCTTGGTTTCGTTGGATGGGGCAACATCAATGGTCTCAAAGTAGTCTAGATTACTGCGAACCATTTCGATGTGAGCAGCTTGTTCTGGAGTCATCGCGCTGCTATCTAGACCATCAAGGCTTTGCTTCATGCTTAATACGATCACTTGTAGGCGAGCGGCACTGTCACTGACATTTTCTGCAATATCGCTGAGTTCATCACCGCTCCGAGTCTTCACTTTTGTCGTTAGCTTACCTAAGGAGATGTCGACCAGAGCTTGTCGAATCCGCTCTACTGGACCATAAAGACGGTAGCTGAGCCAGCATCCCGCCCACGTTGCCAGTGCTAATTGAAGTAACAGTAATAAAATCAGCCAATTACTCATGGCTTGGTACATTGAAGGCATGGAGTTAGCTACCGCTGCAAACTCTTCGGGAAGCAACTGAAACGAGAGCTGTTCAGCGAGCACATCGAGCGTTTGAGAGTAAAAGAAATAGAACTGAGCAGCGTTAATCGCGGCACTGAGTATAGCGATGAACAGCACTCGCCAAATCAGTCGCCGAGATAATCCCACCTTAAAACTGTGCGTGATGGATGTTAGGCGCAAGAATTGCTGCATGTTCACTCTCCCTCGGATTTTGTCATTAAGAGTCTAGGATGGGCTTAAAGGTATTTCTGTAAAATTCGTTGGCGGTCACTCTAAAGAAAGCGTTAAACATCAATATGTTTTATAGTGAGATAGCAATAGTACTCAGGGAAATAGACAAGTTGGGAAAAAGATGACGCCAGAACAAATAGGGAAAGCTTACGATCAGATTACTCACCTGTGGTTGAGTGAAGAGTTTAATCTCGATAATGGCATCGAAGCTCATAAACGAGCGATTGAGTTTATTTCGTCTAGAGGTAAGGCGCTCGATATCGGTTGTGGGTGTACCGGACGATTTATCAATCTGTTGCAACAAGTAGGGTTTCAACCTGAGGGGATGGATATCTCGAGTAAAATGATTCAGCTTGCTCGCGAACGTCATCCAGATGTTCCCTTTTATCATCAAGACATCTGTAACGCTGATCTACCAAGTAACTATGATTTTATCACTGCATGGGACAGTATTTGGCATATTCCTCTAGAACAGCAAGTCACTGTTATAACGAAGATTATTGCTAGTCTAAATCCGGGCGGTGTGTTTGTTTTTTCTTTTGGAGGCACACAAGAAGCAGGGCAGCATACCGATGATTTCATGGGGCCAGAAGTGTATTACTCGTCTCTTGGGACTAATGGCTTTTTAGAGCTTTTCATTAAACTTGGCTGCACAATTCGTCATTTGGAGTTCGACCAACACCCAGAGCTTCATACCTACCTTATTGCTGAAAAGCTGACCAAATAGCCCTCGTTACTTCTGGCATACGCTAATGCTGTTATTCGCTGCTCTCACTAATGCAGATTGGTGGGATAAAGCACGTCCAATGTTAATTGGTTTGTATTCTAATGATTAGAGTTCGTTGCTTTTTATGGCTGATTTTAAGTATTTTCTAATTTTTACTATGAAAAATTGAGCTATTTGAATCATTTTTGTGCGTGTGATAGCATTTTGCCCGAAATAAATTGTTAGAGTTCTAATTAAATGGAGGGCGGTTTCTAGTTTTTTCCTTTTCGAGGAAAGCAATTTGGACACGTAGTAGTAGTATTTATGGACAATGCATTAAAGAAGTACAGTATCGAAACCACTGACTATCAAGTAGGTCAGGACAACATTCAAAAGTGGGGTTTCGATATACATAACCCCGTATTCGGAACAAGCGCAGCGCTTGTTATTCTCAGCCTAATTTCCCTTCTTATCGTCGAGCCAGCAACCGCACTCAACGTTCTCAATGGTCTTAAAAATGGCATCATTAGTGACTTTGATGTCTTCTTCATGTGGGCAACCAATTTTTTCCTATTCTTTGCCGTCGCGTTATTGATTTCTCCTCTTGGGAAAATTCGTATCGGTGGTAAAAATGCAACAACTGACCATTCAACCATTTCATGGTTGGCGATGCTGTTTGCGGCTGGTATGGGTATCGGCTTACTATTTTGGGGAGTGGCGGAGCCAACGGCTTATTTTACTGACTGGTGGGGAACACCACTCAATGTAGAGCCCAATACGGAAGCAGCTAAATCACTTGCTATGGGGGCAACGCTGTTTCACTGGGGCATCCATGGTTGGGGTATTTACGCTATTGTGGCGTTATCACTCGCGTTTTTCACCTACAACAAGGGGTTGCCTCTATCTATTCGCTCAGCATTCTATCCAGTATTCGGTGACCGAGCTTGGGGTTGGCTAGGCCACGTGATTGATATCATGGCGGTGTTGGCGACTTTGTTTGGTCTAGCGACATCACTGGGTTTAGGTGCTCAACAAGCGACAAGTGGCATCAACTATGTATTTGGTCTAGACGGTGGCATTGGTATGCAACTGGCGGTGATTGCGTTTGTTACCTTAATCGCGGTTATGTCAGTGGTGCGTGGTATTGATGGTGGAGTAAAGGTTCTTAGTAACATCAATATGGTTGTGGCCTTCTTATTGCTGATTTTTGTCACGGCTGTGAGTCTGGATGTCGCTCTGCCGTCAATCTGGAATACAACGCTTGGTTACGTAGAAAATATCATTGCGCTCAGTAGTCCTCATGGCCGTGAAGACACTGTCTGGATGCATGGTTGGACGGTATTCTATTGGGCGTGGTGGATTTCTTGGTCTCCATTCGTTGGGATGTTCATTGCTCGAGTCTCGAAAGGACGTACGGTACGAGAGTTCTTGTTAGCGGTTATCTTTATTCCAACTGCAGTGACGTTAATATGGATGTCAGTATTTGGCGGGATCGCTATAGATCAAGTGGCAAATCATGTAGGTGAGTTGGGGGCGAATGGTTTAACCGACATTTCACTAACGCTATTTCACGTATACGATGCTTTACCATTTGGCTCTATTTTGTCCGTGATTTCCATTGTTCTTATTTTGATTTTCTTTATAACGTCTTCGGATTCTGGCTCGTTGGTTATCGATAGCATCACTGCTGGCGGCAAGATTGATGCGCCAGTACCCCAGAGGATATTTTGGGCGTGTATTGAAGGGGCTATTGCAGCAGTAATGTTGTGGATTGGCGGTAAAGAGGCGCTTCAAGCATTGCAGTCTGGCGTAGTGGCAACGGCTCTGCCGTTTACTTTTGTTCTGCTATTGATGTGTTTTAGCCTGATAAAAGGTTTGAGGACGGAACAAGCACTTTATTCGTAAAATTGCTTAGTTAATGAAAAACAGGTGCTCTGAGAGCACCTGTTTTTCATTCAGGTTGGTCTGTAAGTGCCCGCCTGATTAGATAAAATAAAAATAAAGCGATTGATTGTCATACACTATTTCGGTTTTATTCCACTCTTATTGTTTAGTGATAAATCTTATCTTCGTCCTCGTTACTATACGCCAACGTTTACACATGAGTTGTTTTCCCTAATGTTGCCAGTAACGAGGATCTTACCGTGAGAGCTTCCCTCTCTATTATTGTTTTGACGGTTTCAATCGCTTCAAGTCACAGCGTTGCTACTAGTTTTACCGATCCAGTTGATCATCAGTTTGATATGGGTGAATACCTAGCTGAAAATGCTTATGGTTTTTTGCCTGTACCAATACTCGTGACCGAACCTGCCGTTGGGTATGGCGGTGGTGTGATGGGAGTATTCTTGCATGAATCGGAGGCGCAGAAAGAAAAGCGTAGAAAGTTGTCGATGACATCGGTAAATGGTGGTGCTCAATTGCTAACGCCAGCCATCACTGTAGGTGGTGCTTTTGGGACAGATAATGGTACTTGGGCTGGATTTGTGGGTCATCGGCACTCATGGAAGCGTGACAGTATCCGCTATCTTGGTGGTGCATTTTATGGTGACGTGAATATGGATTTCTATGGTAGCGGTGAACACGTCAGTAAGTTTGAGCTGAATATGAAAGGGTATGGAGAACTACAGAAATTGCAATTTAGAGTCGCTGACACGCCATTGTTATTAGGGATCTCACAAGCTTTTATTCAATCTACGTTATCACTAAATTCCATCGAACGTCAGCATGATCGTCATCGGCGAGAGTTCCATCCTTCATTAGATTCTACATTTTCAATGCTGGGGTTATTGGTTGAACATGACACACGGAATAGCTTCTTATACCCCTCTGCTGGTGGGGATTACAGTGGTGAATATCGCATGTTTAGAAAGAGTTTTGGTAGTGACTACGATTTTGATACGTTCACATTTAAAGGGATACACTATTTTCCAATTAAAGAATCGTGGAACCTTGGTTTCAAAGGGCAATACAACACGCTAAGTACCAGTGAGCGTTACTTACCAACACCTGTATACCCTGATATCAATATGCGCGGCATTGCTAGAGAGCGATACCAAGGTGACACAACAGCCTCGTTAGAAACCCAATTAACTTGGCAAATGACTATGCGTTGGTCAGCTTCTGTTTTTGGTGGATTAGGTACCGCCGTTGATAATGGCGACTCGATTTTTACAACCAATAACCATTATAGCTATGGTGTTGGTTTTCGTTACCTTATAGCCCGTCGCTATGGCTTGCGTGCAGGGATCGATGTGGCTACCAGTGAATCGGATAACGCCATTTATTTTCAAGTAGGCACTGGTTTTTAGTAGTGATCGAACAAGGGGACATGATAAGTCCCCCTTGTTTTACTTGATTAAGAGCGAGCGAACTTCATCCGTTCCAAAGCGACAGAGCCACCTACGTTTGGAAGCATAAATGGTATGGTGACCATAAAGTAATAGAACGCCAATTCCCATCCTCCACCCGGTAAAATCCACGTATAACCAACGGCAAAGTGTCCACCCACTATCTGGGCAACAATCAGATATCCTGCTGACATGAACGCTCCAAACCGAGAAAGTACCCCTAGTCCCAATGAAATAGCAGTAGCCAGTTCAACTAGGCCGCCAAGCACAATCAGAATATTGGCGGTTGAATCCGTTAATGGGTGTCCAACCACTAAGTTACCAAATCCGTTGGCAAAAAAGTTAACCAAGCCAGCGTCGTGGGAAGAAACAAACAGTTTTTCTGTACAGTGCGTTAACCAGTTCATACCGATGAATATACGCAGCATACTTAATGCTGTTTCTGTCGGACCTTCTTTGATAAAGGTACGTCGCATGACTACAACACACTGTGCGAGCAACGGCAGATAAGATATTGCCGCTATCCAACCAATCATTGACCAATCATGTTGATCAGCATTTCTAACGACAATGGTGGTAAAAAATAGTGGCAAAAGAAAAGACAGTGCGACATTCTTCCTATTGAAGTAGGCAGTTACGGGAATCATTATTGCGGCGGCAATGGTAGCGACTTCAGACCAGGTACCATCGTAAAGATCGGCGTTAATGATGGCACTTGCTGCGGCGAGTAATCCTGTGAAAACGATAATATTTGCGTAGTTTTTGCTTTCCATAATCGCACACCTTACGTAGCCTTCGTCGTGACTGGCAAAGGCCACAAATATTGAATTTCGGAGTTATTGGTATTGTTCGTTGTTGAGTAACTTCACCTGAGTACTTTGACTTTGAGTGACCATCCAATCGGCAACACTTGGCTCCCAGCGCACTTCAGGTGCACTGAAAAAGCCTCTTAAAATGGAAAATACAATAGCCTCGTCCACCAATTTCCTGCGACTTCCGGTACCTAGTTGGAGAAGTTCATTCGCCTGAGTGATCAGCACCTCTGCTTGTGAGGCGATCTGCGATGTGTCTTCTAACAAGCTGTTGAAATTAAGCTCATAGGTTTCTTTTTTAGTACGCCATGCTTTTTTTGCACTGGCGGTGGAGAACTCTTTGAGTGGCAAGGCGCTCCAACGTGGATATCCAATTTTCTGCAGTGGTAAGAAGGCATCCTTCTGCCATCTCATCACGTCTTGAGATGGCGTACTGTTTTCTGCCGAATCTGCTAAGTAGAGCAGATAATCGATGATATCGAGACTCTCCGCCATGGCTTTTCCGCTACCTGTGACAAACACAGGAACTTGCTTACTGCCGATGATGTTTTTTGTAGTTGTGTCGTCGTCATAATCTAGTGTGACAATATCCAGTGATAAGTTGAGCATTCCCGCCACGTAGCGAACACGTGCGCTGAACGGGCAATGGTCATAGATATAAAGCTTCATGATGAATACCTGTAATAAGAGTAGGCTTGGTTTTGACTTAGTTGATTAACGCGCCGCCATCGACATCAATAATGGCGCCAGTCATATAGGTGTTTTCGATAGCAAACAAATACGCTTTTGCTACATCTTGCGCTTCACCAACTTTGCCAACAGGTAGATTGTTCTTGGCATTTTCGTACATGGTATCGCGGGTTGTTTGATCCATCCCTTTGTATGCGGTGGTTTTTGTTAAGCCAGGGCTGACGGCATTGACGCGAATTGGCGCTAGTTCTCTAGCCAAGATCTTTGTCACGGCTTCTAGTGCGGCATTCATTGCGGTTTTTGCATAAGTGTTAGGAACGACTTTTCGAGATAACATGCCCGTCGTAAACGTAATGGTGCCGTTTGGCTTGATAAAGCGAGCAGCTTGTTTTGCAGCGTTGATGGAGCCCCAGAATTTGACGTCAAATGCTCCTTTAGCATCGTCAATGGCTACATCGGTTACTTTGCCTGCAGGCGCCGCTGATCCTGCAGTGACAATAAGGTGGTCGAAAGCACCGATGGATTCGAAGTAGCAGTGCATCTCTTTCTCGTTGCTGATATCTAGACCAGTTGAGCGACTAGCAACATGGACGATATTCTCTTCGTGATTAACGAGCTGAGCGATAGCTTCTCCAATACCTGAGGTGCCACCTAGAATGACGTAAGTTGTTTTTTCGCGGTTCATTATTGTTTCTCCCAATTCGATGACTTCATTTGATAACGCCCATTATATTTATTCGACTTAGTTTTATAATTGGGTAAAATACGAAATCATTATTCGGATTGGTTAAATAATGGAGCGCCTATGGATAAGTTTTCAGATATGGAGATGTTCGCGAGCATTGTTAAGCACCAAGGGTTAGCGGCTGCGGGCAGAGACCTTGGATTGTCGCCAGCCTCAATGACGGCTAGGCTTCAGGCTTTGGAGGAGCGTTATGGCGTTAAACTGCTTAATCGAAGCACTCGCCACGTGTCGTTAACTGACTCAGGAGAACTCTACTACAAAGCTTGCTTGGATATATTGGATAACGTTAATGAAGTGGAAAATATTATCCAAAGTGGCGTTAAAGAGGTAAAAGGCGCGCTGAGAGTGTCTGCGCCAAAAGACATTGGCAAACAATACATTGTACCCATTCTCAATGAGTTTTCAGAACGCTATCCTGACGTCATTCCTTATCTCTACCTCAATGACCACCTGTCGAACGTTAACGAATCGGGTATGGATATTGTCATTCGCTATGGGGAAATGGCAGATAGTAACCTCATCTCTCGCAGATTAGCGTCCAGTCGCCGTGTGTTGTGTGCCTCGCCAGAGTACCTAGCAAAGCGGGGAACTCCCATTACTCCTCAAGATTTGGTTGGGCATGATTGTTTAGTGATGTTGCGTCATAACGAAGAGTTAAAGACCTGGCACTTTCGAGAAAATGACCAACGAAAATCCATTACGGTAACGCCCAAACGTTTTTCAGATGATGGTGAAGTGATTCGTCGATGGGCGTTAGAGGGAGCGGGTATTGCTCTTAAATCACTATTGGATGTTCAGGCAGACATTAATCATCGTCGTTTGGTAACAGTACTTAACGGCTATATGAAAAACTTCAATGCTTCGACAACGGTATCAAGTGCGGATTTGAATGTGGTCTATTTGAGTAAAAAATACCAACCCAAACGCATTCGATTGTTCTTAGACTTTTTGTTCGAACAGTTCCCAGATCTAGTCAAGCAATCTAGCGATAACTGAGGATTACGGATGATGATCGTGTAACGATAGGAACGACTTGGTTCCTATCGTTTGCGTCTAGCTATCAATCCGTATAAGTCTCGCGCAGCATCCATTACTGTTAGTATTGTTCGAAAGTGTAAATTGCCAGCCATAGCTTTCTGCGATCCGATGAACAATCAGCAGCCCCAGCCCATGCTCAATATCGTTATTATTGTTCAGTCCACAGCCGTTATCAGTAATGCAAATTTCCTGAGATGAGATACGGACGGAAATCTCCCCTTTGGCTGTAAAACGTATGGCATTGTCTAGCAAATTTCCGACTATCATTCTCGCGGCTATCAATGGTAGGTTAACCGCTGTCCCTTCTTCGATCTGCACCGTTACTTTTGTGTCTTTTGAAGCACTTGAATAGTATTTTGCTAGCTCCAAATCTTGTTCATTGACTTTGGTCGATAAGCTATCGGGACTCGCATTTTCTTGTTTAACGATGTTTAGTAGCAGTTCCACGGTCTGTTGCATACCGTTTGCCGCTTTGAGTATGCGTTCACGTTGCTTGGTTTGAAAAGCCTCATCTTGTTTCATTGCCTGTAAGTTGGCGGCACCCAATACAACGGCAATGGGCGTTTTCAACTCGTGGCTCGCATACTTGGCAAACATAAGCTCTTGTTTGGCGACACGCTCTTTCATTTGCGTGTAACTATTAAGATGCTCGGTGAGTGTTTGCAGCTCTAAAATTGAATGCTCTGTGATAGAGAATGCTCCGTCTTGGTTACTTGCGAGTTGGTGGCTGAGGGATGAGATTGGCGACATTAATGTGTCGAAGACCCTTTTAAGCGATAACCGCAAGACAAAAATCAGAAAGACCATCAGTAGCATTGAAATGATCATCAATGTGTCCCAAGAGTCATCTCCAAAGTCCATCGCTCTCGAATCAATGGTGAGGTAAAGCGGGATAGTTTGCTCGTTAAACTGAAACTTGGTGTGATAGACCAAAAAGCCATCTTCGAGGAAGGTATTGTATTTCGTTACTTTTCCTAATGGGAAAGGCCCTTGTTGTGCGATTCTTTTCGGTAGCATATTAGCATCAAAATACGCGGTAACGCTTTTACTGAGCTGAGCCTGATTTACTTGGCGAAGTTGATAGTAGGATTGGGCTGTTTCTTCAAATGACACTAAGTGATGTTCGATTTGGTCGTCTTCCTCTAAGGCCAAGTGAAGCGAAAAGGCAAAGAAAACCAAAAAAGAAGTGACCAAAGCGATAAGAGAGAAGGTTCGTAACAAGCGAGCTTTGACTTGTTTTATGGAGTAATAACTAGGTTGTGACTTTGACCTTTTCATCATTGAATTACCAGTTTGAAGCCAAATTTAGGTACCGTCATTAGGCATGGAACGTCGAACGGCTTATCTAAGACATTTCTCAGTAAATAGATATGACTTCGTAATACGTCTTTATCGGGCACATTTTCCCCCCAAAGGGTTTGAATTAATGACTCTCTTGATACCACTTCACCTTGAGCTTTTACTAGGGCGAGTAGGATTTGATAGGTCGCTGGGCTTAACTCTATATTTTCGCCTTGTCGTGTCACTTGATGGCTTTTTTCATCAATAACAATATCGCCAAATCTCAGTGTGCTTTTGGCAACTTGACCACGATAGCGCTTAATTAGTGCGGTAAGTCTGGCTTCGAGTTCAGGAAACTGGAACGGCTTAGTGAGGAAGTCGTCAACTCCAGAATCGAAACCGGTCAATAAGTCAGATTGTCCATTTAGTGCTGTCAGCATGAGAATAGGTGTCGTGCAGCCTTTAAGGCGCAGTTCTCGTGCCACCTGCATTCCATCTTTTTTTGGCATCATTACATCTAAAATAATGGCATCGAACGTATGAGATAACGCAAGCGATAGGCCTAACTCACCATTGCTTGCAAAGTCCGCTTCCGCTTGTTTGACGTCAAGAAAGTCCGCCAATATGCCTTGTAGTTCTTCATTGTCTTCTACGACTAAGATCTGGCTGCCAGATAACACACTCATACATGTTTCCAATTCAATAGCGTGAATTGATGATAGCAAACTTGTGTCGATTTTTTGTCGAAACGCGATTGCCAAGTTGTAAAACAGCTTTGACAAAAACTCGACATCGACTCCTGCACACTGCTCTTATTTACTAAGGGAGTGTGTGATATGAAAACACCAAAATCATTAGTTTGTTTGGCTTTAAGTCTGGTGGCGCCTTGGGGTCAAGCCATAGAACTAATTGGGCAAACGGTCAGTTTGTCATCGGTAAATGTGGTTGCCGAAGTCAATGGCGTGATTGAAACCATGAACGTAGAGGTCGGGGATAAGGTTCAGCAGTACACGGTTATAGCTGAAATCAAAAAGCAAGACTTTCAGTTTGAACTAGCTCGTACCACGGCCAATCTGGAACTGGCACAAGCAGAGATCAAACTCAAACGTTCCGTATACGAACGTTATCAAGAGCTTATTAAAAACAAAAACTTATCTGTTAATGAACTTGATATCGCCAAAGCTGATTACCTCAATGCCAAAGCATTACTTAAGCTGGCACAGATTGAACTTGATATTGCTCAGAAAAACTTCGAAGAGACAAGTATCCGAGCCGATATTGAAGGCTTTGTGGTGAGCCGTGATACACAAGTTGGTGCTTGGGTAAACCAAGGTGATTTGCTTTATCGACTTGTGAATATTGATACGTTGACGGTACGTCTGTTAGCTAGTGAGCATGATATGTCTTTGCTATCGGTGGGGCAGTCGATAGAACTTTGGGCAGAGACAAGTCCAGAGCAAAAAGTGGTGGCAGCCATTGCTCGTATAGGAGTGGAAATGGATGTTCAGCATATGGCTTATCCGATTGAAGTTGATATAAAAAATGCTGATTTTAAGCTGATACCAGGTATGTCGATGTATGCCACGACCGATGTTTCGCAAATCACAACTTCAGTGAAATAAGAGGCGATTTTGACCATGTTTTCTTTAATCTCCTATTTTGCTCAGCGCCCGTTTCTCGCCCGAATTATTACGATTATGGTATTAATGATGGGAGTGATTTCACTATACACTCTTAAACTGCAAGAATACCCCGATGTTGCCTTCGAGTCCGCTGAGGTGACGACCCATTACCCAGGAGCAACGGCTTCCGATGTTGAAGTCAATGTTACTAATCCATTGGAGAAAGAGTTACGCACGGTAAAAGGTATTAACTTTTTTTCCTCTCAATCTGTGGATGGCTTTTCTGCAATAGAACTGGAGTTTCTTCCAGATGTCGATTCCACACAAGTTATGCGCGATATTCAACAAGCCGTCGATAGAGTGAGTGGTTTACCGAAAGATATCACTAACCCGCCACTAGTGACTCAAAAGCAAACATCTTCATTTTCTGTTCTATCGTTCGGCATCAGTGCTGTTGGCGAGACGCAAGGGAATGGAGAGTTACAAGAGTATGCGTACCACTTAGAACGTGCGATAAGCGCACTCTCAGGTGTTCAAACCGTCACACTCTCTGGGTATAGCGAGCGAGAGTTTTGGGTAGAGATTGATCCAACAAAGGCGAGTCGTTATCAATTAACGTTTGCCGAGATAAGTAATGTAATTGTTCAGTCGAACTTATCACAATCGGGCGGAATGGTACGTGCTAAAAACAGCGAGCAAAAGCTGATCACGATGACTCAAGTGCAATCGGCGCAGGAAATTGGAAATATCGTTATTAAGGCGCTCCCTAGCGGCACTATAGTGAAAGTTTCCGATGTTGCACAAGTGATTGATACCTTTGCGAAAGCGACGCAACAAGGAGTGATCAATGGTCAAGATGCGGTGTTATTCGATATCTCTAACAGCGGTAATGCGGATATCACTAAAACGGTCGCCAGTATCAAAGCGTTGATAGAGCAAGAACAAACTACGTACCAGGGGCAGTTCGTTTTCCAATATGGAATGAATCTCGCTGATGACATGAGCAATCGCTTTACGATCGTGTCGACCAACGGTGCTATTGGTCTTCTCTTAGTATTACTAGTTTTGAGCATGGTACTCAAAAGACAAGTTGCTTTTTGGGTTTCTATTTCAATTCCATTTTGCATATTGGGTGTCATGATCGTATTGCCGATGCTTGGGCTGAATCTCGATAGCATTACCTTGGCGGCATTGTTGTTAGTTATAGGAATCATTGTTGATGATTCAGTGATTGTTGCCGAAAGCATTTATCAACAAAAAGAAGCGGGGAAACAGGGATTTGAAGCAGCAATTGAGGGAACTAAAGCAGTCATTAAGCCTATTTTGGCCAGCTTGACGACCACGGCCTTGGTATTCATTCCGATGATGTTTATTCCTGGCATTATGGGGAAAGTGATTGTCGTTATCCCAATTACGGTCATTACCGCACTGTTGTTTTCTCTTGGTGAATGTACCTTTACCTTACCTGCACACCTTTCTGGATCGTTAGAATCAAAGCGTGCTACTTCAGACAAATTTACTAAGGTAGCTAGCTGGTATCAGCGGATGTTGACCAAATGTCTTCGCTACAAAAAGTCTGTTATTACTGCGGCGATCGTTGTTGTATTAGCAGGGACGAGTCTTGTGATGACTCTTAAATTAGATATCTTTCCTTCACAAGCTGCAAAATATGTAGAGGTACATACCGAGGTAAAGCCGGGAACCTCGTTAGAAAATGTTCGCGTAATGCATGCGAGAATCGAGCAGGCAATAAAGTCACTACCCGTAGACGAACTCGACAGTTTTGAAATGACTTATCAATCGCCGGTGAGTACAGGTCGAATCAATTTGAGTGATTATAGCCAACGAAAGCGCACAGCAGATGAGATCGTCGCTGAACTGAATCGTAAGGTTGCCAGTTACAGTGACCAGGTGTTTGTTAAGTTTTCCATTGATGCAGGAGGACCGCCTCCCGGAGAGCCTATCGAAGTACGTGTCTTGGGAGGATTGGAGCATGATCGTCAACAAGCGGTCGAGTTGGTATCTAAATGGTTAGCCGAGCACTCTGGTCTTGCAAATGTTACTAACAGTGAAGCCTTAAAAGATCCTCAATTAAAAATAGTGCCACAGCACACATGGCTAGCGAAATATGGACTCACGGTAGCGGACCTTGCCAATACACTACGTATTGCCTTTGATGGCGAGAAAGTCACTTCCACGTGGTTAAGCACCCGAGAAGTCGATATCCGTATGATTTTAAATGAAGACTACCGCTCTCTAGAAAAGTTAGCGACAACAAAGATCTATACCTCAGATGGAAAACAAGTCCCGTTGAGTCGTTTGGCAAGAGTAGAGCAAATTGAGTCCCCTAGACTGATCAAACATTACAATGGACAGCGAGAAGTGACAGTAACAGCACAGATAACGGATGATGCCCTAAGTTCAGTAGCGCTGTCGAACGAGTTACTTACTGAACTACAGGGTAAATACGCTGCTACAGTAACTATTGATATTGGCGGTGAAGCGGAAAAAACTAATGAAACCATGAGTGGATTTATTGTTGCTTTTCCTTCCGCTATGGTGGCGATATATTTTGTTCTCGCGATCATGTTTAATTCGCTACTTCAACCACTCTTAGTAATGGTAGTGATTCCATTTGCTGTTGTTGCATCGTTGATGGCATTGGTTGTGCACTTTCAAGCGTTGTCTTTATTTGCGTTGATAGGGGTGCTCGGAATGACTGGAGTCGTTGTGAATAACGCTTTGGTTCTCATTAATCGAATCAACGAACTAAGAGCTGATGGAAATTGTGGTGTTGATGCGGTTATAGAGGCATCCGTAAGTCGACTGCGCCCAATATTATTAACCTCCCTGACAACAGTAGTGGGCTTATTACCACTCGCTTACGGTATAGGTGGCACTGACGTTTATATGGGGCCGATGTCGTTAACACTAGGCTATGGTTTATTGTTTTCGCTACCGATTGTCTTATTGGTTGTTCCAGTTTTGTATAGTTTGTGTTTTGTCCGTGAATGTGAACCGATGAATACCTAGAGTGTGTTTAAAAGCAGTATGCGATTGATAGAAAAGTACGTCATGTGTATGCACTCATGTGTCATTTTGGGCGCATGACTCCAATTTACGCCAATCTAGATAATTAATCTTTACGTATAGTATCTTAGTGTTAATCTAAGTGGCGTTTGTTTTTTATGCCACTAGTTTCTTTAGCCGAAGTCTAAGAGACGTAATCTATTGAGGTACACGATGAGAAAAATGACCCTAACCTTGCTAGCACTTACCGTATCCGTTAGTGGCAGTCTGTCTGCCCAAGAAGCGTTGACGGGGTGTGCGGCCAAAGAGCAGCGACTCAAAACCAAGCTGGAATATGCTAAAAAGTATAACAACACTCATGAGATCCAAAGCCTCGAATTAGCCATAGAGAATGTTCAAAATTACTGCACTGATGAAAAGCTCTACGAGGAACGAATGCAGAAAGTGGAGAGCAAGAAGAAAAAGGTAGCGGAAAGAGCTCAAGATCTGGAGCAAGCAAAAGCTAAGGGTGATCAGAAAAAAATCAAAAAAAAGGAGCGCAAACTAGCGGATGCTGAAGAGGAGTTACAGGAGGCAATTTCAGAGTTATCTGAGTGATTATTCTCTATTCGAAAGCACACAAATGGCTCCTGTAAGATCGAGTAGGCACTCTCGCGATAGAAGTGCCTACCAAGAACTGGTGACTGTTTGTCGAACTTATTGAAGCATGCTGGTATAAACCTGCTGGCCCAAAGTAGTTAAAGTGTATACCTTGCCGTTGTCCTTAGTTACCAGCCCACAGTTTACAAGTTGTCTTAAGTGGAAGTTGAATTTCGTATGATCCTCGATACCGACAATACGGCATAGATCCATGAACTTAATTTTGTGGTGTACTTTTAGTTGTCTCACTACGGTGCGGCGAATTGGGTTCGATAGTGCGCTGAATACTTGGTCACGAGACTCGGCATTTTGCACGTCCTTAGGAGAGCGCTCTGCATGAACACGTTTGAGTGTGACGGAGAGTGCGGAAAGGTTAAATGGCTTAGTCAGAAACTCATCAGCGCCTTTTTTCATGGCGTCAACCGCAAGGTCTACCGTAGCAAATGCGGTCGTGACAATCACACCGATATTGGGTTGGAATCGGCGTAGTGTTGTCAGCGCATCAATGCCAGTGATTCCACTCATCACCACATCGAATAGGGCTAGGTCAAACGTCTTTTCTTTTGCGAGATCAAGAGCATCTTCGGCATTATCGACGGCGGTGACTTCAAAGCCTTCAAGTGATAATGCTTCCTCCAATACTTCTCTTAAGTCCGTATCATCTTCAGCTAAAAGTAGTTGCAGTTTCATTATTTAACTCCTGGTAGTTTGAACTCAACAAGTAGCCCCGGGCAAACATTCGAGAATGTAATAGAGCCGTTATGTTGTGTGGCAATTTGTTTAACGAGCGCAAGGCCCATACCGGTACCTTTGCCTTTTGGTTTAGTGGTAAAGAAAGGTTGTGTCGCTTTCTCTAAGGTTTTAGGGGACATTCCTGTACCCCAGTCGCGTACTTTCAATGACACTTTGTCATGATCTTTTTGAACTCTGATGGCCAGCTTGCGTTGATTGGCGCTGGCATCAAGAGCATTGGATACAAGGTTGATAACGACTTCTTCAAGCAAGGCTTTATCGCCTCTGACATAGAGTTTAGGGTCGATATCTAACGTCAGGTCATATTGAGCAAGACGGTAGCGAAGCATATCGAGAGCGGCATTGACTATGCTTTCAACATGCACTCGCTCCCGCTCAATACTGTGTTGATGTGAGTAACGCAGTACTTCTTGGCTTATGCAAGCCGCTCGCTCAAGTCCTCGACGTATACGGACGATTTGACGGTCTGCGATTTCTTGGTTCTCGCGATTCTGCTCTAACAAATCACAACTCATAAGAGCACTGCTAATAGGTGTTTTTATTTCATGGGCGATGGCTGAAGATAGTTCTCCAAGCTCTTTTAACTTCTGATTTTGTAGAGACAGTGATAGTGCCTCTTCTATTTGTTGTTTTCTTTCGAGATCAAACATCTTCAATGCTTGCCACAGTGTTGCCAATAGCATGACAGCACCAACACAGCGGAAGACCAAGACCCAAGCTCCATACTGAGCAAAAACAAGGGCGCTGCCGAGGCCGTATATGAAAAAGGCAATGCCAGATAGCAAGAAGTACAGATGGTTGGGAACATCTTGTTCTTCTAACTGTTTTGAATACAACGCAAGACCAACCCCTGCAACACAGCTAGCGATCAAGCTAAAAAGGAGTCGTGCGTTGCGAGTGGCGCTAATGGTAAAGGCGTAAAAATCTTGAGTAGAAAACTGATAGAAGGAAACCGCGAGTAAGAGAGTCGCTAGGCCTAACCAGACACGGCGAACGGTTTTAGCAATAGTGGCATCTAGAAGTTCGGTCATCTTCCATGCGAATAGGTTTAAAGGAAGATAGGCAATAACAAACTTTAATAGAAGTAGTACTTCCATCGGTTTCGTAATGACGAACTCTTGTTGGTAAATAGCAAGATACAATTCGCTCCACTCATGGAAGCCAAGCACCAATCCAGAAATGCCTAAGTAAGGAAGAACTTTAGCGATTTTTATTTCACTGCTGGACATATCGCGCAGTAATATCGCGAAAAATAGCGTTATAAATGCTAGTCCGTAAATGAGATAAATCTTAAATACAAAGAGAGTATCCATGAGTAATATTGTTTACAAGATAATCAGTATTAGTGTTATAGCACTTCTCTATGTGATCTCTATCACTGATATCTTACTTTCTATTTTTGAAAATGAACAAATGTAAGAATGTATAAAAACATATTAAGTCATTGATATATAAGGGTTGTAGGTGGGATTGTTGAGTGATTTGTCGCTAGGTTGTTACTAATGTAGTTAACTTGAGTGACAAAGCGTTACATTAACGAAGCGTGGTGGTAGAAGGAAAATTTATAAGGACTAGAAATAAAAAAATCACTCCTTGAAAGTCTATTCTGTTGGGTGGGGAAGAATAAACGATCAAGGAGTGAAATATAATTAAGCAAATATAATCTAAGTTGATAAGTGTATTTATCAAAAAATAGTAAAGGTTAAATGTAAATAACTAAAGAGTTCACATCCTTGTGAATAAGTTAGTCTGTAAGTATTGGCTTACTATATAAACGTAGCTTGATCATTAATGGAATACAAATAAATAAATCCTCCAAAAATGAAATGATAAGTTTCGCTAATTATTATTTATATTATCACTTTGTTGGGTGTATCTTTCTTATCGCAAGCTGTGTAGATAAATAACTACATTTTGCGTCGATGATAAATTTAGTTATCCATTAATTAATTTAGTCGGTAATTAAATTTATCAATATGTTTTAAATACAATTAAGGATTGCTGATGCAAGCTAGTATCCCCA
>NZ_JPJA01000095.1:98239-138926 GCF_000733315.1 Vibrio sp. ER1A | reverse complement strand
AACGTAGCTTGATCATTAATGGAATACAAATAAATAAATCCTCCAAAAATGAAATGATAAGTTTCGCTAATTATTATTTATATTATCACTTTGTTGGGTGTATCTTTCTTATCGCAAGCTGTGTAGATAAATAACTACATTTTGCGTCGATGATAAATTTAGTTATCCATTAATTAATTTAGTCGGTAATTAAATTTATCAATATGTTTTAAATACAATTAAGGATTGCTGATGCAAGCTAGTATCCCCAGCGAAGATATAATGCTAGCTGGGAAGCGGATATTATACAGCCAGTTGATGCTTGGGTCGGTATTTATACTCTACGAGCTCTTTTTTAAAGACAAACTAGATATAGAATCGGCGTTAATCGGAGTGATTATTGCAGTTGTACCTCCGTTCATAGGCATGATATTCGCGTCGCTAAAAGCTAAATATAAGCCGCAACAAAATTTAAAAGATCTGATGCGTTTGAGTCGCAATATCAAGATGATCTACACCATAGTGATGTTCATTTTGACATTTCGATTTATGGAACTGAGTAACGTTACTGTATTAGCCGGATATTGCATTACGGTATTAGGTTTCTTTATCAGTCCAATGCTTAAAGATCAGCAAACCATTGAACTACAGAGGAAAGCGTAATGGAAAACGTTCAATCAGCACATGACTATATTGAACACCATTTGACGTTCTGGACTTCGGGGGATGGTTTTTGGGGCATAAACCTAGACTCAATGTTGATGGTTTGGTTACTGGGTATCGTCTTTATCGTAGGCTTTCGCTATGCGGTTTCCAAGGCGACAAGTGGGGTTCCTAGCCGATTGCAATGTCTCGTTGAATTGGTGTTTGAGTTTGTCGACGGACTGGTAAAAGAAATTTTCCAAGCACAAGATAAACTAATAGGTCCATTGGCTCTGACTATCTTTGTTTGGGTATTCTTGATGAATGCTATCGATTTATTACCTATCGATTTTATTCCAGCCTTTACCCGAGCAATAGGACTTGGTCACTTTAGAGACCTACCATCAGCGGATGTTAATGTCACTATGTCAATGGCGTTAGGAGTATTTATTCTAGTCCTTGGTTATACCTTTAAACATAAAGGCATAAAAGGATTTATTAAAGAACTGACTACTCAGCCATTTTCACATCCTTTGTTATATCCGGTGAACCTGGTTCTTGAATTAGTTACACTAATTTCAAAACCTATTTCATTAGGTCTGCGACTATTTGGCAATATGTATGCGGGTGAGATGATATTTATTCTTATCGCACTAATGCCGTGGTGGATGCAATGGGCGTTAAGTGTTCCGTGGGCATTGTTCCATATATTAATTGTCGGATTACAAGCGTTTATATTTATGGTTCTCACTGTTGTCTATATGGGCATGGCAGTAGAAGAACATCACTAATTCAAACTTAATTTACTAAATATATTTCTCAGGAGTTGTTATGGATATTGTAAGTGCTGTTTTATATGTAGCAGGTGCACTTCTAATTGGTCTTGGTGCGGCGGGTGCGGCAGCAGGTATCGGTAACCTTGCCGGTAAATACCTAGAGGGTGTGGCACGTCAACCAGATTTAACCCCGATGCTTCGTACTCAGTTCTTCATCATGATGGGTCTAGTGGATGCGGTTCCTATGATTGGTGTTGGTATTGGTCTCTACATCATCTTCGCAGTGGCTTAATTGATTTTTAATAAGTAAACATTGGTGAGGATGTTATGAACCTAAATGCAACCATGCTGGGTCAAGCAATCTCCTTCGTTATCTTCGTTTGGCTTTGCATGAAATATGTGTGGCCACCATTGGTAACACTGCTTGACGAGCGTCGAGACGAAATCGCGACTGGTATTAAGAATACTGCAGCCGCGGCAAAAGAACTTGAACTAGCAAAAGCAAACGGTGAGAGCATCGTTGCGGAAGCGCGCGAAAAAGCACAATCCATTATTGAGTTAGGACAGCAACGTCAAAACCAATTAGTGGAAGAAGCGGCAGAGCTAGCGCAAAAAGAGAAAGCGAAAATCATCGCTGAAGGTAAAGCTGAGGTAGAGAGCGAAAAGAGCAAGGTTCGTCAGGAGCTGAAATCTGAAATGGCAGATTTAGTGATTGAAAGTGCCAGCAAACTGATTCGCAAGAACCTTGATTCTAAGAGTAACCGTGAGCTTGTTGAGCACATGATTAGCGAAATGTAGGGGTAAATCAGATGAATGACTTTACCTCAATTGCTCAACCCTATGCCAAAGCTGCGTTTGACTTTGCCCTTGATGAGGCACTGCTCGATGAGTGGGGACAAGCGTTAGGGCTTTTAAAAATGGTGGTATCACAGCCAGCGGTCGTCGAGGTGATTGAAGACCTTGAAGAGGAAAGTTCAGAGCAAGTCTTGCTCGATATGATACTGACCTCGTGTGATGAGTGGCTTAGCCAATACGTTAAGAACTTCTTACGTGTTATGGCTGAAAACAAGAGACTCAAGCTACTGGCAACCACTGTTGAGCTGTTCTTTGAAATGAAAGCGGAATATGAAAAAACCATGGAAGTTTTGGTTTACACCGCAGAGCCATTGGAACAAGACCAATTGGTGGACATTAAGAACGCGCTTGAAGCTAAGTTTGGCAAAACGGTAACGATAGAACAGCAAATTGATCCATCCCTTGTTGGTGGAGTGATGATTAAAGCGGGCGAGCAGGTGTTAGATGGAAGTATTTACTCATCGTTACACCGTCTTGCTGTCAACCTACACGCATAGTAGGGGAAAGAGATGCAATTGAATTCAAATGAAATTAGTGAACTGATCAGAGAGCGCATCGCCAATTTTGACATGGCGAGTGAGGCGAGAAATGAAGGAACCATCATTTCGGTCAGTGACGGTATTATCACCATTCACGGTCTTGCGGATGCTATGCAAGGTGAGATGATTGAGTTACCAGATAACCGTTTTGCCCTAGCGCTTAACTTAGAACGCCACTCTGTTGGTGCGGTAGTGATGGGCCCTTATGCTGACCTTTGTGAAGGGATGAAGGTCCGTGGTACGGGTCGTATCTTAGAAGTGCCAGTTGGCCCTGCGCTGCTTGGCCGTGTGGTAAACACTTTGGGTCAGCCTATCGATGGCAAAGGCGAAGTGAAAGCTGAACGCTTTGACCCTGTAGAAGTGATTGCACCGGGTGTAATCGACCGTAAATCAGTGGATGAGCCAATTCAAACTGGTTATAAAGCGGTTGATGCTATGGTGCCAATCGGTCGAGGTCAGCGTGAGCTGATTATCGGTGACCGTCAAACAGGTAAGACGGCGATGGCTATCGATGCCATCATCAACCAACGTGACACTGGCGTTAAATGTATTTATGTCGCGATTGGCCAAAAAGCCTCAACGATTGCTAACGTGGTTCGTAAGCTAGAGGAACATGGCGCACTAGCAAACACCATTATTGTGGTGGCGTCAGCATCAGAATCTGCTGCATTACAATACCTGGCACCATATTCAGGCTGCACCATGGGTGAATATTTCCGTGACCGCGGCGAAGATGCATTGATCATCTACGATGACCTGTCTAAACAAGCTGTTGCTTACCGTCAAATCTCACTACTACTAAAACGCCCACCGGGTCGTGAAGCGTTCCCAGGTGATGTTTTCTATCTTCACTCACGTCTTCTAGAGCGCGCAGCTCGAGTTAATGAGGGTTATGTAGAGCGTTTTACTAATGGTGAAGTTAAAGGTCGTACTGGCTCGTTAACCGCATTACCGATCATCGAAACACAAGCGGGAGACGTATCTGCGTTTGTACCGACTAACGTTATCTCAATTACCGATGGTCAAATCTTCTTGCAGACTCAGTTGTTTAACTCTGGCTTACGCCCTGCTGTGGACCCTGGTATCTCAGTATCGCGTGTAGGTGGTGCAGCACAAACCAAGATCATCAAGAAGCTCTCTGGAGGTATTCGTACCGCATTGGCTCAGTACCGCGAGCTAGCTGCCTTCGCGCAGTTCTCATCTGACTTAGATGAAGCGACTCGTAAGCAGCTTGACCACGGTGAAAAAGTGACTGAACTCATGAAGCAAAAGCAGTACGCACCAATGTCTGTTGCGAATCAAGCATTAGTCATCTTCGCAGCCGAAAAGGGTTTCTTGGAAGATGTGGCACTGAACAAGCTCGCGGAGTTTGAAGATGGTTTGGTGGCTTTTGCCAAACAGACTCAAGCTGATCTACTCGAAGAGATCAACAAAACTGGTGATTACAACAAGGAAATCGAAGGCAAGCTTTATACGCTGCTAGAAGAGTTTTCTGCGCTGCAATATTAACCATCAACCAAGTAGGAGTCAGTAATGGCAAATACCAAAGAGATACGCACCAAGATTGCGAGTATTCAAAGTACTCAGAAAATCACCAGTGCGATGGAGATGGTGGCGGCAAGCAAAATGCGTAAGGTTCAAGACAATATGGAAGCGTCTCGACCTTATGCAGACAACATGAAAAAAGTAATCAGTCACGTGTCTGGCGGTACGTTGGAATATAGCCATCCGTATCTGCAAGAGAGAGAAGTTAAGCGGGTTGCTTACATCATTATCTCTTCAGACCGAGGTTTATGTGGCGGTTTAAATACCAACTTGTTCCGAAAAGTTTTGTCTGAAATGCAAAGCTGGCAGGAGCAAGGTGTCGAAGTTGACACCACATTGATTGGTTCAAAAGCAATCAGCTTTTTTCAATCATCAGGGCGTGTCATTGCTCAAACCTCAGGTTTGGGAGACCACCCAAAGCTCGAAGAGCTACTGGGTACTGTCCACGCCATGATGGAGCATTACGCAGAAGGGCAGATAGACCGACTATTTCTGGTTTATAGCCAATTTGTAAACACCATGACGCAACAACCTACCGTGATGCAGCTGTTACCGTTTCCTAAGCAAGAAGAAGCGGAAAAAGAAACACGTTGGGACTACATCTACGAGCAAGCACCAAGAGATATCTTGGACCATTTGATGCTGCGCTACGTTGAGTCTCTTGTGTATCAAGGTGTGGTAGAGAGCATTGCTTGTGAACAAGCAGCGCGAATGGTTGCGATGAGAGCCGCAACGGACAATGCAGGTCAGTTAATTGATGACTTGCAACTCGTGTTCAACAAAGCACGTCAGGCAGCGATCACTCAAGAGTTGAGTGAGATTACCGCCGGCGCTCAAGCGGTGTAACAGGATTCAGAGGTAAGATTATGAGTATTGGCAAAATTGTCAAAGTCATCGGTGCCGTTGTCGACGTAGAGTTCGAACAAAACAGCGGTCCGCGAGTATACGACGCTCTAAAAGTCGTAGGTGATGAAAACAGCTCACTTGTTTTAGAAGTACAACAACAACTTGGTGGCGGTGTGGTTCGCTGTATCGCGATGGGCTCATCCGATGGCCTAAGACGTGGTCTGCAAGTAGAAACTACAGGTAGCCCAATTACCGTACCCGTAGGTGAGGAAACACTAGGGCGTATTATGAACGTTCTAGGCCAACCTATCGATGAGTGTGGTCCAATTGGCGAACAAGCGTCGTATGAGATTCACCGTCCAGCGCCTAGCTACGAAGACCAGTCAAACAGTACGGAACTACTTGAGACTGGCGTGAAAGTTATCGACTTGATTTGTCCATTTGCTAAGGGCGGTAAAATCGGTCTGTTCGGAGGCGCTGGTGTAGGTAAGACCGTCAACATGATGGAACTTATCAACAACATCGCGAAAGCGCACTCAGGGCTTTCGGTGTTCACAGGTGTTGGTGAGCGTACTCGTGAAGGTAACGACTTCTATTACGAGATGAAAGAAGCAGGCGTTCTAGACAAAGTTGCCATGGTTTATGGTCAGATGAACGAGCCACCGGGTAACCGTCTTCGTGTTGCTTTGACAGGCTTAACCATGGCAGAACGCTTCCGTGACGAAGGTCGTGATGTACTGCTATTCGTGGATAACATTTATCGTTACACCTTAGCGGGTACAGAGGTATCAGCGTTGTTAGGTCGTATGCCATCAGCAGTAGGTTATCAGCCAACGCTGGCGGAAGAGATGGGTGTACTGCAAGAACGTATCACGTCTACCAAGAATGGTTCGATTACGTCGATTCAAGCGGTGTACGTACCAGCGGATGACTTAACGGATCCATCGCCAGCAACGACGTTCGCTCACTTGGACGCAACGGTTGTACTGTCACGTAACATTGCAGCACTTGGCCTTTACCCTGCGATCGACCCGCTAGACTCAACGTCTCGCCAGCTTGATCCGCAAATAATTGGTCAAGAGCACTACGACACAGCGCAAGCGGTACAAAAAACACTGCAACGTTATAAAGAACTCAAAGACATCATTGCCATCTTGGGTATGGATGAACTTTCCGAAGAAGACAAGCAACTGGTATCTCGAGCTCGTAAGGTAGAGCGTTTCTTAACGCAGCCGTATCACGTAGCTGAGGTCTTTACTGGCCAGCCAGGGGTGTTTGTACCTTTGAAAGACACTATTGCGGGCTTCCAAGGTCTGCTTAACGGTCAATATGACGATATCCCAGAACAAGCATTTATGTACTGCGGTTCTATCGACGAAGTGCTTGAGAAAGCGAAAACACTGTAAGGGGTGACGTGATGGCAATAGGTGTTTCACAAACAACCTTTCAACTCAATGTGGTGAGTGCGGAAGGGACGCTGTATTCAGGGCCAGCTCATGCAATCGCCGTTGCCGGAGCGGATGGTGAGCTCGGGATTCGTCCCGGCCACTCCCCATTAATCAGCAAGATCAAGCCAGGTGTTGCAAGAATCCTTGGTGATCTCAAGCAACCAGAGCAGATCTTGTATGTATCGGGCGGCTTGGTAGAAGTACAGCCTGACGTGGTTACCGTACTCGCAGATACGGCATTACACGGCAAAGATATTGATAAAGCTCGAGCGGAAGCGGCGCGCCGCGCAGCCGAAGAGAACATTAACAAGTATACCGACGACGTTAATTTTGCTCAGGCACAGCTCGAACTTGCAAAAGCACTGGCTCAACTACGAGCGGTAGAACTTACCGTTGCGCGAGCTAGATATTAAAACCGGAGGAAAGATCATGAGAACAGTTATTGAGTTTACACAAAGTGGTCGCTACATGGACCGAGCTTGGGAAGGCGAAATCTTGGCAGAGAAAGGGGTCCAGAAAGCAGTTTCTCCATCACTGGCGATGCGACTAGTGAGTTTGGGTAGTGCGATTGCGATTTTTGGACCAGATGGAAAACCACTGACCGTGGATGATGACGAAGAGTTCAAACCAGAAGACAAGAAATAACACAAGCAACGATGAGGCTCGAATCTCATTAGCTAACAGGGCGAACCCGGCAACGAAACCTTAAAGGCTCATATTCACCAATGAAGGCTTTGATGTTTCTAAAACAAGAACTGGCTATACCGTCCTCTCAGCTCCGTTGAGTTGAACTCAGCACTCAACAAACCGGACACTGAGGTGAGGTCAATCTATATAAGTGACTCCATCGCCACTTATCCAGATTGGTTTCAGCACTTAGCCGTCACTCTTTTCATAGTTGGGAGTGACGGCTTTTTCTTTTCTTATTACGCCATTCCTTTGTTTAGTTCCTTCTGACGCAAAGACAAGGAATGAACCAGCTCTGTTTCGACAATGTCTTTGAACGCTCTTACTTTTGCTGACATGTGTTTTCTACTCGGATACACCATGTAGACACCAAGTTGATGCTTTGGATAGTCGTCAAACAGCTCGATCAGTTCTCCGGTTTCTAGTTCGTTACCTAAATAAAATCGCGGCAAACGGGAGATGCCCAATCCGGCTTTGCACATTTCTACTTCCATTTTAGCGCTGTTGACCGTGATTCTACTGGTGATGTCCACTGAAGCTTCATTCCCATCAAGATCCTCATAAACCCAGCGCTTGTTGTTTTTCGCGTAGCTATAACTAATGATGTTGTGATGAGCCAATTCGCTAGGCGCTCTTGGTGTTCCATATTGCTGAAGGTAAGCAGGAGAGGCCACCGTAATTCCTCTATCAGTAAAGAGTTTACGACTGATGAGTGAGGAGTCTTCAAGCCTATCAGACGCACGAATCGCAATATCGATTCCTTGTTCAATGACGTCGACTTTCTTATCGCTCAGATCGATATCTAAAGTGACCTTGGGATAACGTTGCGCATACTGGGTAAAGATCGCGCTCATAGTGGACAGCCCAAGGGCAACAGGACAGGTGATTTTTAGTAGGCCGGACGGCTCAATTTGACTACCGGACAACGACTCTTCCGCCGCTTGTGCCGCATCGACAACATCACGAGCATGTTGGTAAAAATTTTCCCCTTCAGGAGTGAGTTTCAGTGTACGTGTAGTGCGTTGAAGTAGACGTACGCCTAAGCGTTCTTCTAACTTGGTCACTTCTTTGCTGATGTATGAGGTGGAGTGCTGTGTCCGCTCCGCTGCGACAGTGAAACTGCCACTATCCACAACCTCGACAAAGACCACGTAACCATCCAATAGCTTCCCGTTGTACATCGTGCTTATTCCTAGTCATATGGAAATAATGATTTTACATTTTAGTCATTAATTTCCATATGACTAGCAATTACACTGAATTTAACCATGAACAAGTAGAACAATGGAGTGCCAACATGAAGCAGATTAGCCGAGTGAATCACATAGGAATTCGAGTGAGTGAGTTTGAACAATCAAGAGACTTTTACGCCAAGCTAGGTTTTGAATATATCGCAGGACCAGCAGGCCCCGAGCCTGTAGCCATTGTTGAGCATCCAAGTGGTATCAATATTAATTTTATTCTGAATGCGAATTCAGGTGAAAAGAAAAACCAACTTATGGATGTACCCGTTAAACACACAGGTTACACCCATGTGGCAATTGAAGTGTCGAGTGCTGAGCAAGTGATGGCCAACTTGGCAGAGCTCAACATCCCCCTTAGTGGTGGCCCAATGACCCATCCAACGGGTTTATCGTTTTTTATCAGAGACCCTGACGACAATGTGATTGAGTTTATTGAATACGTGGGTTTAGACGCATACAAGAATTAGGAGAACAATCATGACAAAAGCAATTAAAGTACTCGCATTTGGTGCCAGCAATAGCCGAGCATCCATTAACCAAACCCTAGCCGGTTACGCGGCAAACCTGCTTGAGAACGCTGAGGTGAATCTTATCGACCTCAACGATTTTGAAGCCGCAATTTATAGTGAAGATCGTGAAAAACAGTCTGGAATTCCTGAACAAGCGCAGCGCTTTTATCAGTTGATTGGAGATGCTGACGCAGTGATTATCTCCCTTGCCGAACACAATGGTTCGTATACTGCAGCCTACAAAAACCTATTTGACTGGACCTCTCGCATCAACATGCAAGTGTTTCAAAACAAACCTGTGGTGTATTTGGCTACCTCACCTGGCCCAGGTGGAGCGCAAAGCGTGCTAGCTGCAGCCTCTGGATCTGCACCTTATTTTGCCGCGGATGTGAAAGCATCAGTGTCGATTCCTAGTTTCTACGACAATTTTGATGTTGAGCAGCAGAAAATCACCAATGGTGAGCTAGCGGATCAAGTAGCTTCTGCGGTGGCTCAACTGACCGAGAGCTAATCCGACCGATAGGGAATAGGGATAACGCAATGGATGCGAAAATAATTACCTCGCCGGTACGTCCGGCACTGATTTCCATGACCGCTCCCGCCGCATTTGGCATGCTGATGACCTTCATGTTCCAACTTATCGACACCTATTTTGTCGGGAAGCTCGGTACGCAAGAACTGGCTGCGATGAGCTTCTCTTACCCAGTATACATCTTAGTAGTGTCCTTCTTTATGGGCGCCGCTGCTGGCGTGTCTTCGTCGGTAGCGAAGGTGCTGGGAGAAAAGCAATGGGTAAAAGCTAAGCAGCTGACTACTCTCGCTATCGTTGCTTTCGTCTTTCTAACCGTGTTGCTCTCTATTATCGGTTTGTTGGTTATGGATGCCCTATTTTTTGCGCTAGGTGTGACTGAGGTGATGTTACCTTTGGTCAAGCAGTACATGGGGCCTCTGTTTATCGGCATGTTTGCGCTGGTAGCAGGATTAATTGGTAATGCGGCGCTGATGGCGAAAGGGATCATGATTCGTTCGACATTGGTGATGGGGATTGGTGGGATTGTTAATGTGGTCTTCGACTATGTGCTGATTTTTGGTTTTGGACCTTTTCCTGCCATGGGGTTAGCGGGAGCCGCCTACGCTACGGTTCTTTCTTGGGCTGTCATCTTCCTCTTGATGATGACGTTGTTAGTGCGCGAGTCGTTGCTCTCACTCAGCTTCTTTATGGATATTCGACAGGCGATAAAGGATCTTAGAGGCATGTTATATGTTGCCATGCCCGCAATTGCGGCTCAGCTTTTGAACCCAGTCGCGATCGCAGTGATAACCCGCATCGTGTCTGGTTACGGCGAGGATGCGGTCGCGGCCTTTGGTATTGTCACGCGCATAGAATCGCTAATTCTGGTGGGCATTTTGTCATTGAGTGTTGTGATGACGCCTTTCGTGGCTCAGAATTTTGGCGCTAAACATTGGCATAGACTGGATAAAATCGTTGCTCACGCAGGACGACTGACCGTGTATTGGGGGATAGCGGCCTTCACTATTGTGGCGCTATTTCCACAGACGATCATGACGCTGTTTACCCAATCTGATGCGGTTGTGGCGCAAGGAGTTTATTATTTTTGGACTGTCGGCTTAAGTTTCCCTATGTTTGGGCTACTGCTCATTACAACCTCTTTTCTCAATGGGGTGCAATCGCCTCGAACGTCGCTAAAACTTACCATAGTGAAGTCGCTCGGTTTGACAATACCGCTTGCTTTGCTTGGGTCATATTGGTCGTTAGAAGGGACTTGGGTAGGATTGTCCATCGCCAATGTAATCGGAGCATGGTATGCATACAAAGTGCTGAATCGTTGGCTTAGTGAGCATGGTTCGACACTGCCAAAGCGAAGCATAGTTAATGATTATAAATCGGATCTGATGTTTTGGTCGTCAGGTAAATAGGGCGAGATACGCATTATGCCGCTCATATCAGTAATGCTGATTGATATGGAGCGGCGTGGTTCGGTGATTATCTCATAATAGGAATGACCAAGCGCCGCTTAATGGTTATGTTGAAGTTCAATTTCGATAGCTTTTTGGTAGTTTGGATTTTTCTTCAGCTGCTCTGAGTAGCGCTGAATGTTGGCGTATTGGCTAATGACGCCTAAATTCGTGACAACATCCACCACGAACGACATCATGATGTCTGCACCAGTCAAACGATCTTCAATCAGATAGCGTTTACCTTCAAGTTGCTGATTCAAAAAATCTAATACTTTGTTTTGTTCCATATCTGCATAACTTGATAGGAAGGCGGTTTCTGCAGGCTCTTTTGCAAGAAACACTTTCAGGAGTAGCGGAAGCATCGCAGAACTTTCTGCAAAGTGTAACCAAGTCAGATAATCGGCATAGACAGGGCTTTGACGAGCTGGTGCCAATTGGTCTGCGCCAAATCGCTCGATAAGATATTCAGTAATAGCACCGGATTCTGTGATAATTTGGCTGTCTAATTCGATCACTGGAGATTTGCCAAGTGGGTGTACCGACTTCAGCTCGGGTGGTGCAAGAAATGTCACTGAGTCACGCTGATATGGGACGACTTCATAATCGAGACCAAGCTCTTCTAGCAGCCAAATAATTCTTTTTGAACGAGAGTGATTGAGATGGTGAAGCTTGATCATATCGATATCCTTAAAAATATATTGTGTGCAATATAATTGTTACCTATTTAATTTGTTAAGGCAATAGAATAATGGCTAACACTGACAATTAATGACCTGTTAATACAGTAAGTCTTCATCACTGTTATTAGAATGAGGACCAAAAATAAGCAACGGTTGAGGAGCAGGGATGAAACGTTGTATAGGCTTACTATTCTTTATCAGTGCATTATCTAGTGCGGGAGAGTTTTCTTCTGTCGAATCGCCTGTTGCTGGATGCCCAGGTGATTTCTTTACCCAGAAAGCCCGAGTCTTTGACGTGGTTACGATTTGTGCCACCTCGTCAGTACCCCAAGATAAGCTAAAACATGCCGCCAATGTGACCGCACAATGGCTAGACAACGATCAAAACGGTCAGATTGATGAACCTAATATCATTGAGCCGCTTCGGAATAATCACGCTACTTTGTTGATGAGCCAATCGGGCTTTAGTGATGACGCATTTGAAAAGCTCGAGCCCTACTTTGATCATATGTTAGGGCAAGATTTATCCGCCGATGAAACTGCACCGACGTTTGGGCGAGATGCGTCGCAAGAAGAGATACATCATTTAATAGTCAATGCGGGTTGGCAGCCGTATTTACCAGCGGTATTTAGCGACAAAAAGGCAAAACAAAGTGCGCTGTATAAGCAATGGCAGCTAGCCGAGCAAAAGGGATTGTACAGTTATGATGACCCAACGTGTGATGATGCGTGCAAAACCGTTGAGTTCTTTTACTTGGCAACTGCGGCGTATTTAGGGTCCAGTGCTGATTTGCAAAGTGATGAAATGCGAGTAAAAAGTCGCAAAGAGTTGAGGCATTTATTGCCAGATTTAGTCTCTTTAATGGAGTCTAGGGACTATCATTATCCGACCCATCTTTGGCCAGATGGTCAATATCGATATTCAGGGAATATTACGCTAACCTCGAAGACAGATTGATGACAAAAAAGGCGCTTAAGCGCCTTTTTTGTTGCGGTCGAATTATTGAAGATAGGCATTCAACATCCAGAGTAGTTTCTCTTGCTCGCGAATATAGTCGCCCATCAATGCTGCAGTACCCTCGTCACTCGCTTCGCCAGCTTGCTCTAGGATTTCACGCTGTTTATTGATAAGCACTGAGAAACCATTCACTAGACCAGAGACACACTCTTTACCACGAAAGGCATTTTGGTGCTCTTCAATTGCACTTAGCTCTAGATAGCGACTAAAGCCATGGTCTGGAGTATGACCAATAGTCAGAATACGCTCAGCAAGCTCATCGATCTTAGTTTGTAAGTCCGTGTAGATTTCCTCGAACTTAGCGTGCAATTCGAAGAACTGTTCACCTTTAATATTCCAATGATAACCACGAGTGTTCATGTACAACACCTGATAGTTAGCGAGTAGCTGATTAAGTTCAATCGCAATAGAGTCAGAAGCTGCTTGGTCTAGACCGATAAAATTAGTGTTTTTCATAATACTGTCCTCTTTGAATCAGAGTGGAATCTTGTTTCGTTGAGGCCAGTATATGAGTAATAACAACTTAGGTTAAATCGATTGTAAGTATTATATTGATAGCTAAATACTATCAGTTTTAAGTATGAACCTTTACCCCATTTAGTGACTAAAAATCACCTCTTCGTTGGGAACGCGGTGACGCTCGCCGTAAATACCTTCGTCGGTACGAACACCACAACTGATGATCATGGTAATTTCATCATTGTCACCTAAGCCGAGAAGTTGTTTTGCTCTTACCGAGTCAAAGCCTTCCATCGGGCAAGTGTCATAGCCCTGCTCGCGCATTGACAACATAAAGGTCATAGAGGCAAGAGCTGCACTCTTATGTAAACAGACTCTAACGTCTTCCTTACTGACTTCACGCACCATCGGTTTGTTTCTGCCAAGCCAGAAACTGTATATTTTGCGCACTACCCCACGGATGCCAAGTGAGTCATTGTTATAAACCATGGGGATCAGTTTGTCGTAATACTTAAATGCTCGCTTTGAGGTCTCGTCTTCACGGCCGTTAAAGTTGCTGCGGACAATGTCAGCATTCATCTTGGCGCGCTGCTTCCATTTGTTTGGTGTCACCGTCACCACAACCAATTCGTTTGCGGTTTTAGCGGCATTTTGCCCCATGCAGATTTCACTCAATGCAGCACGTTTGTCTTCGCTGATCACACGGTGGAAGGCCCACATCTGCATGTTGCTACTGTTCGGGCTTAGCGTGGCGTGTTCAAGGGCCTTATTAACGGCATCGTGGTCAAAGGTCGCGCTCTGGTCGTATTTACGAACAGAGCGACGAGTATTAAGAAGATGTTCTAGATGAGATAGGTCGCTCATTGCAGTGTCCAATCATTGAAATTGGACACTTTCTAACAGGTCTTATCGAGGTTCACAAGAGTTTGGGGTAATTGGTTTTGGCAAACCTCTTAGCTTTTTAAATGCAAGCGGTGTTTTTTCTAACAAGATAACTAACAGGTACGAGCCAAATAGCGTTCCAAAGAACACAATGAGATCACGTGTCCACTGAGTTGCGCCCAACATTCCTGCAATATTATTCATGTAGATCGTGACGAGCAGGTGTACCACATAAATAGGAAGTACCCACTTCGCCAGGTCATGCCAGACTTTATGGTTCCCCAATCTTGGATGATTCAGAAGCCAGAAGAAAATGCCAGTCGACCAAAAAACGGTGCCAAGTAGGAAGTCATTCATGTTGAACACTTGCCCGAGAGAGTTGAGATAAAACGCTTCAAAGAAGTGCAGCAACATGCCAAACAACGCAAGCACCACCGCTTGTGTCGAGGTTATTGACCACTCTCTACGTCTTACTTCAAATCCTATTGCGACCATCAAAAAGCTAAAAAATGGCCCATTTCGACTAAAGATCGGTGTTTCGATTTCGGTAATGTTTAAGTAACTGCCAGCCATTAAGCCATGTACGTAGAAGATGGCGGCGAATGGCAGTAGTAGTGATCGGCATTTATTGTCAACAAACCATGCAATCATCAAAACCGCTAACGCAAGCGATGGAATAAACCATAAGTGTACTAATCCACCTTCAAACAATGAGTTGAGCGGACTTTGTAGCAAGTAGTTCCAATAGCCTTGGCGCTCAGCTAAATAGCCATGCTCGGCCACTACGGCTAAATTGAAAGGCAATACCAAATAAATCGCGCTCCAAATCACCCAAATGAGCATCAAAGGCAAAGTGTAAGCTTTGGTGGTTTGATATGGTTTTTCGTTTAGCTTGGGATAGATAAGATATCCAGCAATAAGGAAAAATAATGGAACGGCAAATCGAGCTAGTTGATTGGTAATATAGTTAAGCCAAGGTTCACCGTTAACAAAACCATAATCCATAAAAAGTTGGCAGTGGATGGAAATGACGGCGATCAGAGCAATGACTCGCGCGAATTCGAAGCTGGAAATTTTCTGCTTTGATGACATAAATGGAGGTAACAATCTCTTAGTAATTCTTCGAAGCAAACAGTATCATCTAGCCCATTTTTAGCAGTGTTCAAAGTCAATAATTGCGCCTCTGACATCATGTGAATTGCAACAATTTGTTCTACATCGCAGTTTTAGTTATCCAGGTGTTGACTATTCTTACACGTTTCTCGTGCTACATATCAGAATACTTGATAGGACCTATTTTGTCCTGTGCTGGCGGATTCACTAAAGTACCCTTACTGAAGCACTTCAATGCTTTGGTACCTTAAGCTTGTAATTAACTTGAATCACTGATTTAAGTCTTGATTGACACATGGTGTAGACGCACTTTTCCAATCTCAACGGTTCCCAACTAGGAGCCGTTTTTTTCTCTCATTTTTCTCGCACGTAAAGTTAAGTTTATCTGAACGATATTTAGATATTACTTGATATATTGAACGCCCATCTCTGAGTAGTATTCATCTGTAACGTGATGAGCAGGAGTGGCTATGTGTGAGTTAGATGAAGGTTATGATGACCTCAATTTTGAATTAAATGAGAGTGAGGTTGAGTTTCTTGGTTGGAATGACAAAGAATGGTTAATAGAGTTAATGGTGTTTCTACTGATTTTAGGCGGTGCCGTTGCGATTGTTACCTATCGAGTGTGTTTCGATGGTTAAAGATCTTCAAGAGGCGAAAGCAATACGCAGACTGACCCTGTGCTGGAGTTTCTATTTAGCGGTTGCGATGGGAGTGCTAATCGGAGTGATGGCCACCTCTTAGTATTGGAAGCGACCATTTATTGACGGCTTAACAACAATTGTTAAATAGCCTATTGCTCGTGCCAACGACTCTTGTATGCACTCGAATAATCAGGTGTTTCGATACTAGGATGGAGATCATCGCAAGGCTCAAGCGGTCCTATAACGGTGCGGTAGGGTAGAATGCCTGCCCACGCTTTTAGATCGAGATCCTCTTTGTCGTCATTGACTCCATGACGGCCAATTTTCACCGAAGCTTCGTTGAGTTCAATAGCAAGCACGTCCGTTGCGGTGAGCTCTTTCTCGTTGCTGAGGCGAACTTCTTCAGTTCTACCTGGTGCAATATGCTCAACAAAATGGTTTAACACTCGGTCTTTCTCTTTATTTTCTTCAATGTTTTCAAACTGACCAAAGACGACTGCACTTCGATAGTGCGCACTATGATGGAAAGCGGAGCGGGCCAATACCCAGCCATCAAACAGAGTAAACGTTAAGCAGGTTTTTTGTCCCGCTTTGAGCGTACGAAGCAAACGACTGTTCTTGGCGCCGTGTATATAGACTTTATTGTCCAATCGCCATGCCAGCATAGGAATCACGATAGGACCGTTGTCATCATTGATGGCGACGTGGGCAATTAATGACTCATCAATGATGTCGTAGAGTGCTTGTGGGTCGAAGACGGCTTTATGGCTGCCTTTCTTAATCTGTGTTCTTGTCGTGTTTGAAAGCACTGGCGTTCTCCATTCGATTGCAGTTAACGCCAAAGTAAATAATATTTGGTACTCTAGTTAGGTCCAAATAGATAAAAATGGTAGATCCAGTTTGAATGTTATTGATATCAGCGACATCTCATTGGCAAAATCCGGTGTCACGCTTCAGCACAATCTCTTTAGCCAAATACGCTCAAGGATCCTCAATGGACGTTGGGTATCGGGCGCCAAATTGCCGTCCACTCGTACGATGGCGAATCAACTTAAGGTGAGCCGCAATACCATTATTCAAACCTATGATCAGTTAGTAGCGGAAGGTTATCTAGTATCGAAGCCGCACAGTGGTTTTTTTGTTTCTTTAAGCCTGCCCGACCAATATCTCAACGCACCCGAAGGCAAGACTGAAATTGCGTTGGGCGTTGATAACACGCCTAAAAGTGGTTTATTTTCACCTGGTGTTGCTGAATTAGCGCTGTTTCCTACAGCCCAATGGAACCGCTTATTACAACGTCATAGCACCCGAATCTCTCTATTGGGAAACCAAGATCTACAAGGGTATCTACCACTTCGTGAAGCGTTGCATCGTTATTTAACCAGCAGTCGCTCTGTTGTGTGTAATCCGAACCAAATCATTATTACCTCTGGAGCTCAGCAATCTATAGCTATCGCTTTGCTGGCAATCAATAGCTTGGGAAACAACGACAAGTTGTTGGTTGAGTTCCCCGGTTACCGTCAGGTCGTCAAGGTGCTCGATACCTTCAAGATGGATTATGGATTTGTCGACGTGACAGCTGAACATGGATTGAATACCGAACATATCATCAACCAAAAAGCACTAGGTGTCTACTTAACGCCAAGCAATCAATATCCAATGGGTAGCTCTATTCAGACGGAGCAACGTTTGCAGTTAATCAGCTGGGCTCAAGAAAACCAAAGTTGGATTATTGAGGATGACTATGACAGTGAGTTCCAGTTTGATAGTCGTCCACTACGAAGTATGCAGGGACTAGCAGCAGAGAGTGGTAATGCAAATCATATAGTGTATATCGGCTCAATGAGCAAAGTAATGTTTAATGCATTGCGAATTGGCTATATGGTGGTTCCTGAAGGTTTAGTTAAAGTCTGTCTAGAAATAAAAGACGCGCTTTCTGGTGACACACCATCGCACACACAAGCCGCGTTAGCTGAGTTCATTGATGAAGGTATGTTGGTTCGCCATATACGTAAAATGCGCCGTCGATATGAGCAAAAATACCACTTGATGAAGCAATGCATTACTGAGCGTTTTGGAACTGAGTGGCAAGTTGTCTCCCAAGGAGCTGGGCTGCACATTACTGTTCAGTGGCAAAGTGACGTCGATGAGCATCAATTTTCCGATCTCGCCCTAGCTCATAATATCGTGGTGCGACCGATGAATTATTATGAACCTATCAACCACAAGCGTCGTTGCGGTTCGGTTGTGTTAGGTTATGGAAATGCGCCGTTAGAGTCGATATCAGAGAGTATTGAAAAATTGGCAGTGCTTTATTTTGAGCTAAAGAACGACAATGCTGTCGATCCCGCGGAATAAATCTATAGTCCATTGATCAGTAAATACTAAAATTTTAGTAAAAACAGCGTTAATCGTTTAAATTAGCAGCGATTACTTAATAAGTTTTAGCAATTGCTTAAACTGATCGCCTTGGGCGATTTTTTGTAGTTCAAAGAGTGCCATTTCAGTGGAAGTTAACATGGCCCCTTGTTTTGACAGGCGTTGGATTGCGAGCTCTTTGTTTTCTGGTGCACGCGAAGAAATAGCGTCGACAACAAGGTGAACTTCATATCCTTGGTCCATCAAATCGCAAGCAGTTTGATGGACACAAATATGTGCTTCAATACCGACCAATAGTATTTGTTTTCTATTGTTACGTTGGAGCGTCTCTTGAACAGCTATCTCACCCCAGGCGCTGAACACATCTTTTGCAATGGGGGATAGGTGGGGAAGTTCTTGGCGAATTTCATCGATAGTATGACCTAATTTATCTGGGATTTGCTCTACCCAAACAATGGGTAATTCCATGAGTTGTGCAGCCTTGGTCAACGTATTTAGGTTGGCGAACAAGTGCTCTTTATCGTGCATGATTTGGGCAAGCTTGCCTTGTACATCAATGATCATTAATTGGGTGTTGTCTTGCTCTAGCATTTAACGTTCCTGTTCTAATACTTGTTCTATAAACCACGTTCCAACTGTGCCGAGTCCACTGCGCCACGACAGCTCCACTGGCCACACCATAGAACTATCATAATGTCCTACATTTAACTTGGTTACTAGACCATGGTCGATAAATGGTTGAGCCAGTTTGATTGGGTAAGCGGCAAAACCAGCACCATAAAGCAGCATGTCTTGCAGTTGATCAGGGGTTTCGTAACGAATGAGGCGAGGGCTGAAACGCAGCGATTCCAGTAGTTCGCTAGTCGCAACTTTACCTTCTAAGGATAGTAACTGGGGATAGTGTTCTAGATCTTCTGATGTAATCTCACCTTTGAGCTTTGCCAACGGATGATTAGGTGAGGTTATGAAGCACCATTCGATATTATCTATGATTTGTGCATTTGAGCCTCGTTGGGGGCATAACCCGCCAGGCGCAATCATGATGTCAGCGCCTAAGCTCTCATCCTTGGTTGATAGTTGGTGCTTTTCTGCATCAACTAAAATCAGCTCTAGTTCTGGAAACTGCAGGGTTAATGAAGACATTAGTTCGGTAAACCTTGGATATAAGGTCATACTGTGAGTAGCAATCGTCAGCGAGGGCTCTTCACCACTTTGCAGCGCACGTGCTTTTCGTTCTATAGCTTGCAAGCGGGGAACAATTTCAAGCGCTTGGAAGTACAGCGCTTTTCCTTCAGGTGTCAGTGAGGGAGACTTTCCGGCAACACGTTCAAATAAACGAATGCCAATATCAATTTCCATCGCTTGTACCGCTTGATTCACAGCGGAAGCACTGACATTGAGTTTTCTGGCCGCCGCAGAAAATGAACCAGTCTCGGCAATACAAACCAGATATTGAAGTCGCTCGGTATTAAGTAGCATACTGATCTCCGAGAAAAGAAGGTGTTTCTACTGTGCTTGAATTTTGTAGAGAGGTAAAGCATGAAGGGGCACTTTGTTCATTGGGAGGGTATTATTTAAGGTCGGTTGTTGTTTCTCCTAGGTTTTACATTGTAAATATGCAGCGCCAGCTAGATGTCAACTAGCGCTGCTGATGCTAACGATAACGGAACGAAATTATTTCGAGTGAGGCTGCTCCACACCTTTTGCATACGTCACGATTTCGGTATCGGAATTAGGTTTATACATTCGTAGTATTCCTGTCCAGCCTTGTTCCACTTCAATGTTGTTGATGGCCTGAGAACCACAGTTAAAGTTAACGGTATAGCTGCCATCACTATTCTGTTTGAGCTCATCTTCGCGACTTGATAACGCAAATTTCTCAGTGTGAACGTAAGCATCTGCGCCGTAAGTCGTGATTGAGAAGAAACCGTTTTTACCCAGTGGTGGGGCGTCGAAGTTCATTGTTTGACATTGACCTGAGCGATCCTCAGCAAGTAAAACTTTGTAGTAAGCGTGCTCACTAGGCAATCCTCCGAATCCCATCGATGTTAAACCTCTTGCATGGAAAAGTTCGACTTTACGTTGTTCTAAATTCTGCTCTGGTTTTAAAGGCTTGCCTTCAGGTGCACCCATCGCCTTGGTAAAGTCGAGCTTGAGTACATCGGCTTCTAAAGATAAACGAACATTTTCTCTATCAAACTGGTCAAATCCTTTTGGTATATAAGGATTTGCAAAGTTGGCGGTCCCTTTAATCATATCTTGCTTCGCATTTCCGGCCTTAATGTCGGCAGGGGAGTTGGAAACAACTTGGGTGCGTGCAATGACCCAAACATGCTGACCAGAAGAGAGCATCTCTGGTGTAATGGTGATTCTATTCTTCCCTTTCTCTGCATATAGGACAGCGACAGTGCGATGCTGTTCGTCGATGATTTGAAGAGTCTGATAGGAATCGAGTATTGGTAGCTCGAATGTTACGCCACCCTCGGCATCCCAGATTGATTTAGAGTAGAGCGTATCGCGATTCTGGCGTACAACGGTTTGGGTATCCATGGTGAGTAGTTGACGATCGTGAGTAAACTGGTTGATGCCAGACTTCTCTTGCTGCTCGAAAAAGTATTTGTCGGACTCCGCAAGGATAAAGTTATCTTTGGTAACTTTTGTTGAGCCGCCGTTCAAGATTTGAGTCTCAGTCGGTTGCCCTTTCTTCGGTAAATGGTCGCCAAGATCGTGAGCGATTGACGCAGAAGTGAACAGGGTTGCTGTCAGGGAAGCGATGATTGTCAGTTTTTTCATTTCAATAACCTTTCATGTCTCTATTGTACTGTTCGAGCATTGAGGACGCTGCCCGACCGTTCGTTTGATCGTATGACTTTCCCTAGAACGACAATTGGTTTATTTCCTTAGGTCTGGGTAAATCATAGAGAGATAAAGATATATTTTGAAATCATTAAATTTTATTTATGATATGTCTTTAATGCATATCATGGTTCGCTATAACCAACGAACCATGATGAAGCCTAGGATATTAACTACGCATCTATGTCACTAGTTAGCAGCTTCGGCTTTAGGGTGAGCACCGAGTACGACTTCTGCTGCTTGATTGTTATCGAACATCGTAAAGTTGTAACTCTCTACTTGCCATGTGTCGTAACGGTCTAGGTAAATCGCTTTCGCATTCTGGTCTGTATAGATTGTCCATAGGGTTGGGAAGACATCGTTGAGATATGGGTCAATTTGGTCATAGCCAGCAAAGACCGTTGCTCCAGCAGCTTTCAGGCTATTCAATGCTTCGCCACTGTTTGTAACGTCGCGCTTATACATATCTTCAACCACTTCTTTAGCGCGTAGTCGTCTATCATAAGCGCGGATCGTTGCTCCCGATTCTGCTTTCTCTTTATCCAAGTTCATATGGAAGCTGAACTCAGGATCATTGGATAAGTACTGGACACTCGGTGCGTCCGTCACATTACCGTGATAGATTTTGACCTCGCCGCCAACAAACTCAATCACCGCGCTGTCACCATTTGCGTCGGTGAGGTGATAATGCACAGGCGCTGGAAGGCACTCATTTTCATGGCCTGGCAAATCACATACTTTGTCTTGGACAACATCAATCCTGTCTAATGTAGCAACGACCTCCTCAACGGAAGCGAAGTTATCGACCGCATAATTTACAAATTGTGATGCATCGACGTCAGGCACGCCGGCGCGATTAGGTGCCATTTCAGTGTATTCCAAACCAAGGTAAAGAATACGAGCGACCAAACCTTCTTGGTTCATTGCTTCGGCGACAATTTGCGGCTCGAATGATTTGATTTTGATAGACGCGTATTTGCTAGTCGTGTTAACTGACTCTTTGGTGGTGCTGTATTGATGTGAGACTCCTTTACCTATGCCGACAACCACAGCGTCATCGTGTCCAAACCAATCCATGGTTCTCACTGAGAGACTAGCGTCACCATTATTGTAGATTGCAGATGTGCACGCTGTTACATCAGCGACGTAACCTGCAGATAGTGTTGCGACAAGAGCTAAACTTAGTACTGACTTTTTCATAATGACCTCAATTGTTCGGTGTCGTGTTCTGTTGAGGCCATAATAGAGAACTATTGTTAATAGCTTAAATGAACACCTATAACCATTGCTTACAGGCTAGTTGATCAAATGAATAGGAAGAGTGGATGATTTTGGTCTAGAGTATTAACACCAGTCGAATAACAAGGAAGTCAAATGAAGTCGTTACAGCAGTGGTTAGATGCTTACGGAGAGAGTCACCAGAACAGCACTAATCGAAAAATACACAAAATCGCAGTTCCCGGTATCTATCTTTCTATTGTGGGGTTGATCTGGTGTCTACCTCAGTTACCACTTGGTGGCATGTCTATTAACTGGGTATGGATTGTGATGCTACCTGTAATGATTTTCTATTTTCGTTTATCACGGTCGGTGTTTATTCAGATGCTGATCTTTACTCTCGCGTGCCTAGCAATTATTACCTTCGCAGCAATGCTCGGAATGTCGGTGCTAACCGTCTGTATCGGTTTGTTTGTGGTACTTTGGATAATGCAGTTTGTTGGACACAAGATTGAAGGAAAAAAGCCATCGTTTTTTGATGACTTACAGTTCTTACTGATTGGACCTATTTGGGTGTTTCGCCAGAAATGATGGTTGACTTAAAAAGACCGCTATCCCAGTCAAACTAGGATAGCGGTCTTTGTATGTGGCAATAATGCCTTCGACAATCGGTTTAGAACAGTCCTCCGTTCATCGAAAGGTGAGCGAGAATACTGGCGGCGTAGCCGAGGGCAATCACCGGCATCCACTTCAAATGTCCGAAGAAAGTGTATTTACCGTGGGCAGCACCCATTAATGCAACGCCAGCTGCTGAACCGATAGATAGTAAGCTACCGCCGACACCTGCCGTTAACGTTACGAGCAGCCAGTTGCCCATCGAGAGCTCTGGGTTCATAGTCAATACCGCAAACATTACTGGAATGTTATCGACGATGGCCGAAAGAATACCTACCATTACGTTGGCCCAAACGGGATCCCATTGGGTATACATTATTTCTGAGACCACACTTAGATAACCTAGCAAACTTAACCCCCCGACACACATCACCACGCCATAGAAGAATAGCAATGTATCCCATTCGGCATGAGAGACTCGTCTAAATACATCAAACGGCACGATGGAACCTAGTCGTTTCAGAGCGGTTTCATCGTTGTTTGCAATAGCGATGGCTTTCTTCTTCGCAATGGAGCGAGGCAGTGTTTTACGCAGGAAGAAACCAAAGAATTGTAGGTAAGCTAGTCCCATCATCATGCCCATGACCGGAGGGAAATGAAGCACTGCGTGGAAGGCAACGGCCGTTGCAATGGTGAGAATAAAGAGTCCAACAATGCGAAACGCTCCACGTTTTAGTTCTACGTGAGCATGGACCGCATCGGGTTGTGTTTTAGGAACAAACAGCGACATGATCACCGCAGGCACAATGTAGTTAATCACTGAGGGGACGAACAGAGGCATAAATTCGGAGAAAGACACATGCCCCGCTTGCCAAACCATTAAGGTGGTAATATCACCAAATGGGCTGAATGCACCGCCCGCATTAGCTGCGACCACGATGTTAATACAGGCAATATTTACAAATCGTAGATTGCTTCCCCCGACTTTAAGCACGACTGCACACATTAATAATGCGGTGGTGAGGTTATCGGCAATAGGGGAAATGAAGAAAGAGAGGATACCTGTTAACCAAAATAAGGTTCTAAAGTTAAAGCCTTTTCCAACCATCCAAGATTGAAGTGCATCGAATAGTCGCCGCTCTTCCATTGCTGATATGTAGGTCATTGCGACCAACAAGAATAGTAAGAGCTCGGCGTATTCGAGCAAATTATGTTCTAGTGCGGATTTCGCAACTTCGATTTGACCTAGGTCTTTATAGACTAAGCCGATTATTATCCAAATTAAGCCTGCTGCGAGCAGAACAGGTTTTGACTTACGTAATTTAAGGTATTCCTCCATCATGACAAGGGTGTAAGCAATACCAAAAATAAGTAATGCTGCATAACCTACTGTGGATTGAGTGAAGTTAAAGGTATCCGAAGATACCGTTTCCGAAGCGAAAGTAGACGTGGCGATAAAAGGGAGTACAAAAAGGGTCTGCCATCGACTTTTTTTCATCATGTTTTGAACCTTCAAAAGCTAAATAAAATCAGGCGCTAACAATTGCGATACGATATTTTAAAGGTTATTCAACATTTTCGTTGTGAGCTAACTCGAATCTGATGAAGAGCTTGTGGTTAAAAAATAGACTTTTGACAATGTTTTCAGACCTCCTAGGCTTAGATGAAGGAATCTGTCTAATTTGGTGGAAGGGAGCAAACTCATGAAAACAGTCATTTCATTCTTGTTGACGACACTAATGTTTCTATTTGCGAATCCAGCCCTAGCCGAAACGCAACCTTACGTTTGTGACAGTGCCAACAAAGTAAACCTGCCGTTCCCAGTCTTAGAAAGTGAATGTCCTATTGGAGAAGGGTTGTGGGGACGCAGTGCGCCCAGCGAAAGTGATAAGTCTTTCTGGATACAATGTGGTTTTGTTCAATCGGGAAGTTTGCGTGCAGTACCTAGCAACTTGCAGCAAAATGTCAGTAAATCGATATGGCTAAAACCTGAAATAGACGGAGACCGTTGCTTGATTGGTCCTTATGAAAACTTCGAAGCAGCAAGTTTCGATTTAGCCGAGGTGAAAGCTATACCCGCCTATAAAGATGCGTTTATCAGAACAACCAGTATTTTGATTACTACCAGTGAAACCCAGTTGGTGGCCAGTGCTGAAGGAGAGTCACCTGTGAACTCGTTGAAAGAAAGCTATAGTGCAGTGGTTGTGGCTACTCCTTTTATGATTGCTGGGCAGCATGGACGCAACTCGTGCCTCTGTTACTTTTAGCGAAGGCTTGATTACTGTGATTAGAGCCAATCAATAAGCTTTGATACCAAACGGCTTTAATTTTTTCGGTAATAGCTCATCCAAATTCTGAATATCGTCTGGGAATATTTCAATAAGACTCAGGTCATGCTCTTGATAAAGCGCACGTGTGTGTTCAATGGTTCTGTCGTCTGCTACATCGCTATCTGATCCCCAATATTGTAGGTAGACTTTCCCTTGTGGTAAGTAAAAATCACTCACAACATCTTGTTCTATGGGTAACTGCCTTTGATAAGCATGAACAACGCCTGCCATATATAACCAGTTATCAATAATTAACTCGCCTTTCGATTGAACGTAATGACCATCGAGAGTGCGATGTTTTGCCGCGAATTTCTGCCGAAAACTTGAGAAGGATTTTTCAGTAGAGTGCGCTTCTGCATCGTGACCTTTAAATTCGATGACGGACTGTTTTAATCGAGCGTGGCGTAATACAGAGGGGTGCCAAACCACAAACTCATTGTTGTTATGTTTATCTTTGCGAAGACGAGCACCTGCGCGAAGGCCAATGGCCGTCGCCTTCCATTGGCTATCGTCACGCTTTATCCAACCTAGTTCACTAAGTAGAAGATTGATCTTTTTAGCCGGAAGCGCAAAGTGTTCACCAAGTTGCGTTGCAGTCAGTGTTGAGTCACTAATAAGTGTATCGTCGATTACAAGGTTTGACGGCCACACGATAAAGCGTCCATATTTTTCACTGTCCACATAGTCACCACCGAAACGATGTCCAATATCAGTTAGCAACCAACTGGACTCGTGCCAGCTGATATAACCTGCGCGCTTCAAAAGCGTAAACAGTGCTTTAGACTCTTGGTTTCGACTTTTTGCTAGTGCGGATGTGGACAGTTTATCGTGCATTCGATTCCTTACTCGGCCTTTTCCATAATAGTTAACAGTTGCTGAGCTGCTTGTTTGGGTGAGCCGGCATGACTGATTGCTGAAACGATCGCGACACCATGAACACCAGTTTTTGCCACATCTAACAAGTTTGATTCGTTGATACCACCAATAGCCACAATAGGTAGCTCTAACTGTTGAAGTGCATTCGTTAGCCCTTCAAGCCCCCATTCGGTTTTTATGTTGGTTTTGGTTGTCGTTGAGAATATGGCGCTTAGCCCAATATAGTCGATTGGAAGCTGTTTCGCTTGTTGCAGTTGCGCTTCGCTTTCAATGGAAAGACCAAGAATCTTATCCTCACCTATAAGGGTTCGAGCTAGGGTCGCTGGCATATCTGTCTGTCCCAAATGCACGCCATCCGCATCGATGGCAAGGGCGACGTCTACTCGGTCATTGATGATCAATGGAACGTTAGTACCCTCAAGCACCTTTTTGACAGCTGCTGCCTTAGTGATGAAGGTCCTAATATCATGATGCTTTTCACGTATTTGTACCATTGTCACTCCACCTTCAACAGCCTGTTTCACGACTTCTATTAACGTATCGAGGTCTTGGTTTTCGTCTGTTACAAGATAGAGTCGATAAGGGTTGCGAGTCATCGTTTGTCCTTAACACTCTTTAATGTGGAGACGGCGTAGCACTTCTTCATCACTAAGCTGATACAGAGCATCAAGCAAATTCATTTGCAGAGAACCTGGGCCTTTTGATTGCTCAGCCGCGATTTCACCTGCGATGGCAAATATTGCCGCAGCCGCAAGGCCTGTGGTTTCACCAACCGCAGCAAAGGCTCCTGTTACCGCTGATAGTGAGCATCCCATACCGGTGACAAAAGGCATCATCTCATGACCATTACTCAGTGCGTGAGTGGCTTCTTTATTGACGACGTAGTCGGTTTCACCTGAGATTACGACACAGCAGTTGTAAGCCTCTACTAATGCGCGCGCTGCAGATAAAGCTGCCTCACTTGAATCGAGTGCATCGACACCTTTGTTTTGTGACTTTTCCCCTGCCATGGCAATGATTTCTGATGCGTTACCACGAATGATTAAGTTGTCAGCAAGTTCTGCAAGTTGACGAGCGGTTGAGGTTCTTAATTTGGTTGCGCCACATCCAACAGGATCGAGTACAACTGGCTTATTATTCTCATTGGCTTGTTCTACGGCGAAGAACATACCAGGACGCCACACACTATCTAAAGTTCCAATATTGATGACTAGTGCGCCTGCGAATGACATCATTTCCGCCATTTCTTGCTTTGAGTGTGACATGATTGGTGAAGCGCCTACCGCTAAAAGTGCATTGGCGGTGCTATTCATGACAACAAAATTCGTAATATTGACGACAAGTGGTTTTTGCTCACGTACTTTTTGTAGTGCGTTGATAATAAGGTCTTTGTTCATGTTTATCTCCAAACCTAGATTGAGCCGATAGAATCACAATAAATTAAAACAGGCTCAGGTTATGACTTTTTGAATGATTGTAATGGTATTTAGCTCTGTTTGCTTTAGATAGCGTGTAAAGAGGTCAGAATAATGATGCCGACAGTGCAAGTAAGCGTCGAAAGCACTGTTGTCAGTGCGATAATATTCGCTGCAAGCACTGAGTTTCCTCCCATAGAGCGAGCCATGACGTAGCTTGCAGCAGCGACTGGCGATGCACTCATAAAAAATAGAATGCCTAACTCCAAACCTCTAAAACCGAACCAGTAGCCTGCTGTTGTCACCACAAATGGAGCCAAAATAAGTTTGTAACTACTGGCGAGCCATGCTGGTTTCTGTTCTTTTTTCATCGAGCTTAAGTCTAGCGACCCTCCGGTACAAAGGAGGGCTAATGGCAGTGTCATTCTGGCGAAATAATTACCGGCATCAATGGCTATATCAGGCACGGGAATCGACAACATGTAGAATACCAGACCAGACACAATTGCGATAATTAATGGGTTTTTGGTCAATGTAGTCAGCATGATTTTTCCGGCTGAAACACCAGAGTCTGTGCCTTTTGGGGTAAGGCAAATAACCGCTTGAACATTATAAATAAAGGTAGTGACAGCAACATAGATAGCCGCTAAAGCGACACCTTTTTCTCCGTATGCGTTGGCGACGTAAGCCAAGCCTATAATCCCGGTATTAGCTCGAAAACTTCCTTGAATAATGACGCCTTTATCCGTGGAGTGACGAAACATGGCGCCAACGGAGGTGTATGTGAAAATGAAGAAAAGTATATTGGCAATAATACTAAAAGTAATGAATTGGCTCGCTGCGGAGAAATTGTGCTCGGAGTTGACGATGCTTAAAAATAGCATGGCGGGTAGGGTAACTTTAAAGACTAACTTAGACGCCACGTCGATAAAATTATCGTTGATCAGACCGATTCGTTTGAACACTACTCCCAAAATGATCATAAGACAAATTGGGCCCGTGATGGTGATAGAAAACAGCAGTTGGTCGACCAAAGAGTCCATAAACATTCCATATTATCAGCGCAGTAGCATTGAATAATTATTCCACATCTTCTCATCCCAATAAATCAAGGATTGCAAAAAAGTACGACCGTGCTAAATTGGTGGTGTATTCGTTTTATTAGAGATTTAAATGAGCAAAGGTAAGCTGACCAAAGAGCACATTCTTAATCAAGCGTTCGGCATAGCGAGTCGTGAAGGCTTAGAAAGCCTGACGATCGGTGAGCTGGCTAAGCAGTGTCAGATGTCGAAGAGTGGTCTATTTGCGCATTTTAATTCCAAAGTGAACTTACAGGTAGCGGTGGTTGAGTATGCCGACGCTACGTTCCAGACTCGTGTGATTGCCCCTGTAAGAGAGCATCAGCATGAGTTGGTTATTGATAAGCTTAAGCATTTGATTGATAACTGGATGTGTTGGAATCAATCTTTCCAAGGCAGCTGTATGTTTATCGATGCTTGGCGTGATAATCGTCAAGACGAACTGCAAGTTTCTCTACGCAAGGCGATTTATCGCTGGATCAGCTACTTAACGATACAAATCGAGAAGGCCGTCGAAACTGGTGAGTTGAAAAAAGATCTGGATGTTAAGCAAGCGGCATTTGAACTTTATGGGCACTATCTTAGTGCGCATGTTTTTTACTCCCTCGTTGGGCAAGAAGAAAGTAGCCAAAGGTTTTGGAATAGTGTGACTAAGTCTTTTGAGTCTTGGTCGAGCTAATAGACATTTTTTTAAGATAAAAAAGCACGACCGTTCGAATCGTGCTGCAAGGAAGAGTCAGTCATGAGTGACAAAATTTACTTCAACACTTCTAATAAATTCAGTTTTAAAAAGCGCATGATTAACCTTACAACGCGCGCTCATCATAAGTTGGCGCCTAATCATGCGAAGAACACCGCGAAGAAGCTATTGTTGACGCCTGTTCGTTCTAAACCAAAGAATTCTGAGCCTCAGGGATTGGTAAAGGGTGAGATCGCGACGCCAGAAGGAATGTTAAAGACATATCGTCTTGGTACAGGTCCTGTGTGGATTTTAACTCATGGTTGGTCTGGTACGGCAAGCCAATTCTTCCCACTAATGGAGCACATCGCAAGTCGAGGATTTACTGCGCTTGCGTATGACCATCCTGCTCATGGTGAGAGTGAAGGTGCGTTTGGGCATATTCCTGCCTTTGTTGGCGGTTTAGAAGGTCTGCTGGATAATGAAGACGATGTTGCTGGGTTAGTTGGGCATAGCATGGGCACGGCTTCGGCGATTGAATGTAAGCACGCGAAACTTCATGATAAACCTTTGCTGCTTATCGCGCCGGTTCTCGACTATCTTGATAATTTGTTTGGTAGCGTCGCGCGTTCTGGCTATTCGATGCGTTTGTTTGAAGCGGTAGTCGATGATATCCAAACCCAATATCAATACCCTTTGCAAACCATCGATCCCTATAACAAATTAGCGCTTCGCAATGCGCCAACTATTATTGTTCATGATGAAAAGGATCGTTTCACTAAATATTCCGTGTCGAAGAAAGCAGCGCAAGAGATGGTCAATGTAGAGTTGGTCACGACACATGGACAAGGTCATGGTCGCGTTATGCAATGTCAGGAGGCAAAATCGAGCTTTGATAAGCTGATTGGTGTTTAATAAAATCAAGATGTTGTAATTATATCCATATTGTTGATGTGGTTAACAGATTGATAATTTTTCATTATGCGCTTGGTTTTCTATATGGGATCATAACTTGGTCCCATAAGCGTAGAAACTGAGTATCAGTGTCGTATCCTCTTTAATATAACTACATCGGATACAGTCAGCCTTCTGATCGAATCTAACTTCCGGTTTCATTATCTCGTTTATGGCGTTAGGGCCGCGACATTGAAGCGTGTTTCAAGGTCGTTTTCGCCCGTCTAATCAAAGGAAGCCATAATAATGAATAGAAACGATAGTGTCCCCTTACCCTCCAATACCCGAGAGTGGTTCTTTAACCGTAACAGCATGATTATTCTTGCCGACGTCGTGCTGTTTGCTGTGCTCTATAACACCTTACCATTTGAACCCAGTGTTGTGCTGGGAATTAGTATCTTAGCGTTTATTGCTGTGCTGTGGTTGACCGAAGCGCTTCACGTGACTGTGACTGCTATATTGGTGCCGGTGATTGCGGTTTTGTTCGGTGTGTTTGATACGCAGACTGCTTTAAATAACTTTGCCAATTCCATCATATTTTTGTTCTTGGGTGGTTTTGCACTAGCGGCCGCTATGCATAGGCAAGGCTTAGATAAGGTTATTGCCGATAAAGTGCTAGTGATGGCAAAAGGTAAGATGAGCGTTGCGGTGTTTATGCTGTTTGGCGTTACCGCACTTTTATCTATGTGGATCAGTAATACTGCTACCGCGGCAATGATGTTGCCATTGGTGCTTGGTGTATTAAGTAAAGTGAATGAAGAAAGCGGCCATAACACGTACGTTTTTGTACTACTTGGCATTGCTTATAGTGCGAGTATTGGTGGTATTGCAACAATGGTTGGAAGTCCACCTAACGCGATCGCCGCAGCAGAAGTAGGGCTCTCTTTTACTGACTGGATGGCATTTGGCTTACCAACATCAATCATTCTGCTCCCTATTGCATTAGCTGTCTTGTTCTTTGTATTAAAACCTAAGCTTGATGGTGAGTTCGAAATCAATCATGAGCAAGTGAATTGGGATAAAGGGAAAGTAGTTACTCTGCTTATCTTTGGTCTTACGGTATTCTTGTGGATATTCAGCAAACCGATCAATGCAATGTTGGGCGGGTATGCGAAATTCGACACCATCGTTGCTCTTGGCGCTATTGTTGCGGTGAACTTTGCTCGAGTAGTTCATTGGAAGGATATTGAGAAGACCGCAGACTGGGGTGTCTTACTACTGTTTGGTGGTGGTATCTGTTTGAGTAATGTCCTTAAGGCGACGGGAACGAGTGTTTTTCTTGCCAATGAATTAAGTGACATGATCTCTCAGTTCAATATGTTGGTGATTATCTTGGTGATTGCGGCGTTCGTGGTCTTCTTAACTGAGTTTGCCAGTAACACGGCGAGTGCGGCGTTGCTGATTCCGGTTTTTGCGAGTGTCGCTGAAGCGTTTGGAATGTCGCCGGTGATTTTGTCGGTGTTAATTGCAGTGGCAGCCTCTTGTGCGTTTATGCTTCCGGTAGCGACACCTCCGAATGCGATTGTTTTTGCCTCTGGTCATATTAAACAGCAAGAGATGATGCGTATTGGTATTATCTTGAATATCGCTTGTATCGGCGCTTTGACCATAATTGCAATGAGCTTTTGGGCATAGTCTAACGTCATCGAGTTGACTAAATAATCAAATAGGTCGTAAATACAAAAGGGTCATCAGTGTGTACTGATGACCCTTTTGCTTACCAGTTTATTTCGTCCAGCGCATTATAGATAAGCTGAGCGCCAAGCGGTGACAAATGAATACCATCGGCTTGGTATAGCGATGCGTAGCCTCTTTCGCATGCATATTGTTCAAACGTTTGGTAGATATCCACGATTTCAAGACCATTCTCTCCGCTGCTGTGCATTGCTTTCAGCTTTTCAGCGTGTTTTTGACTCAACTGCTGAACCGCACTACGAATGGTTTCGACGGTGTCTTTACGATCGCCAAACATTGGGAGCGAACCAACTGGGTCGATAGCAGAAGTGACGATCAAAATGGGTTGAATACCATGATGTTGAGACTGAGCAATCATAGCGTTGAGGTTACTGGCAACCACACTGATGTCTGTGCCCCAGTTGAGGTCGTTCAGTCCGCCAAATAGAACAACGGCATCAGGAGCTTGATCTAAAACTTGTTGTTTGAATCTAGATAGCATTCCTGCTGTCGTGTCACCGGGTACACCACAGTTGATAAACTCAATATCTGGATGGGCTGCAATGAGTTTATCTGACCAGTTTTGATTTGTGGCTAAACCCCATCCAGCCGTCAAGCTGTCACCCAATAGGACAATTTTTTTCACGTATTATTCTCGTATGATCAAAAAAGCCGCTCCATTAAGAGCGGCTTTTGAATAAGTTAGATTAGTTGCTGCTGATGTATTCTTTAAAGCGGGCTTTAGTGTCTGCATCTGCCTTGTTGTACCAAAAGATGAGCATCTCTTCAGCCGTATTGTCTGCTGCGCCACCTGGTACTGCGATTTCTGCGTTTGCTGAATTCGCAGGTAAGGTTGCGGGTAGCGTTACAGCGGTAACTGCACCTGCTGCTGCGATAGCGGCTACACCACCTTTGCGGTTGTAATCTTCTGCTTCTCGGTTGTAGTCACGGCCGATCTGCATACCGTCTTTAATCAGTTTATCCTGAGTTACTGGGATAGCATTTCCATCAGCGTCGACCAAAGACCATTTAAAGCTATCAATGTCCTTTTTAGCTTGGCGCTCATTCTGGTAAGAAGGGACTTCTAGAGTAAGTTCTGTATTGCTAGCATCAAAACGAGCGATGATTGCTTTGCTTGGAACCGTCACACGTTCTTCTCGATTCAAATCAAACAAAGGTTCGAAGCGAAAGACAATTTGGTTTACACCATCTGGAAGCGTAGCGGTTTTGCCAGAAGAGAAGAAACCGTTGGATTTTGTAACTGGGTCTCCAGCATTGACTGATAGTAGATCAACAGAGTCAGGGATTTTGATCGTCACATCAGCAACAGCCATGGTGCTGCAACCAGCGAGTAATGCACAAGCAAGAATCTTAGAAGCTTTCATTTTATTTTATCCTAGCAGAATTATTCTAATAGTTTAGCGTACACTAGATTGCCTATGTTGTGGATTGATTGCAATCTTCGCCGCAATACTAATATGGAATTTAATCAAAAATTTACAATGTATGCTTGTCATTGTTGTGGTCGACGATCGGGAATACGGCGTCGTAAACCAGATTAAAGAAATAGGCGTAAAATAGAGCCACAATTACGAAGCCCAAGTCAGCTAGCACGGCATCGATTAATGATAGGTTTAAGCTCCATGCCAATAATGGAATAGTCGCGACTAGTAACCCTAACTCGAACAGTAATGCGTGGTAGACACGTTGAGTGGGGGTCTTTTTTGGTGTCCCTCGTAAGTAAATCAAAGCTCGATCAAAAGCATAATTGTAAATGTAGTTCCAGACCATAGCGATCAACGACAGCGAAAATGCAGTTAACGCTGCGGTTTTGACGTTAGCTCCGAAAACAAACATACAAATTGGTGCTGCAATAAGTAACAGTAATAGCTCGAACAAAATAGTATGTCTCAATCTATCCGCAGGGCTTCGCATTACATTTTTTGAATTCACAATGTGCTCTCCTTCACATCTCATCGAATTGCGCAAACTTTATAAAAAAAATATTACATTTTGAAGATCGATCTATTATATTTTCGAATTGGTCGGAGGAGTGGTGACTCTAATGCCATATTTTCGTAAGAATATGATCTAAATATACGTTTTCAATAACTTCAATAAATGAGTTGCTCGTTTGGTGTGTTATTAATATATATATGATCGACTATTGTTTGTTCTGAATTGCCAGTTTTGAAAATTACCTATTAACTATGCGGATACTTGGTCTTTTTCCTCAAACTAATATTTAGTAGGATGTCGATTGGTGATACCTCCACCAAACTGCACTCAATGAGCCTAAGTGGTCTCAAAAGAATGGAATCTAAGTGCTACGTACGATTTTCAACAACGCACAGAGATTTCATTTGAACACGCCAAACTTTTCATCGACTTTGATGGCTATATCAATACTAGCTTTTGCCCCTTATTGCGATGCGAGCGAATCGAAGACTTCAACAGAGAGTCAGGACAAGCCCGAAGAATCGGTGGAAACATCAGATGAGCTTCCTGACCGCAAGTTCGCCGCATTTCCTGTTCCAATTACTGATGATGCACTTGGTCTGGGTCTTGGCGTTAATGCCATGTACCTTCACGACCGAGCCGAAGGCGCTAAAAACCCCTCTACCAGTATGTTTTACGGTCAATACACTGATACAGGCAGTGGCATGGCAATCATAGGACATGAACATGTTTTCGCGCATGATGCGTGGCGTGCGGGTTTCTATGCTGGACACTTTGGTCTCAATTTGAAATACACAGGGCGCGTCGGAATGCAGTTACCTAAAGCCGCTCAATATTCATCCTACTCTAACTTTGTTTACGCAGAGGTACGTAAGCAAATTATTGATGACCTTTATTTAGGTGTGCAGGGTTTGTGGAGTGGTGGTAATGCGAGCCTTAATGAGCATACCGATCCAGAAATTAAAAAAGCGTTTGAGCAAGAAATGAGTGGTAGCAATAGCGCGCTCGGACTGCTTATGACCTACGACTCTCGCGATAATATGATGGGGGCGACGAAGGGATTAAACGTCGATTTAAGTACTTTGCACTATTCAAGAGATAAACGGACGGGCAAACGCTTTACCAGACTGGATGCAGAAATCAGTCAATATTTTCCAATTGGAGATGATGTGCTGGCTTATCGAGTCATGGGTAAGGAAATGTTAGGTGATGCGCCAGAATATGAGTTTGTTACCCCTAGCTTACGTGGTGCCGATTGGAATAAATACCGAGGCAGTTCAGTGTACCAAGCTGAAATTGAATATAGGCACAAGTTCTCCACACTTTGGAGCGGTGTGGTTTTCGCTGGTGCGGCGGTGATAGGTAATCAGGACCGTTACTACACGCACTCGGTTCAGTCTGAAGTTGTGCCATCGGCTGGCGTCGGTGTTCGTTACTTATTGAATGCCAAGGAGCGATTTACTGTTGGTGTAGACGCTGCGGTATCAAAGATGGGTAATACCAGCTTTTATATCCGATTTGGAGAAGCTTTCTAGTTGCCATCTCAGCCATTTTATTGATTTATAGTGCAAATAATCGGTAGTGGCATTATTGTTTTGGTTTATCTTTGGGTGCAATTTTTGTGCTATTGTTTTACGATAGTGCGCTTGTTAATAATATAGTCAAAGGGTTGGGTATGCTGAATATTGAACAGCTTGTTGCTTTTGTCGCTGCGGCAGAACAAGGCTCATTTTCTGCTGCTGCGAGGCATTTAGGAAAAAGCCAAAGCTCAGTGAGCATTGGTGTCAATAATCTGGAGGTCGATCTCGGGATTACGCTCTTCGATCGCAGTACCAAGTACCCTAAGCTGACGCCGCAGGGTGAGCGAATGTTATCGCAAGCTAAGGTGCTATTAAGACAAGCTGAACGAATTCGTAATTACTCTCAAGCTAGCGTTGATAGTGTCGAAGATACACTTAAGATAGCCATTGATCCTTTATTGCCATTTTCTTTGTTGGAATCCGCAATTGAGAAAATGTCTCAACGCTTTCCTTTCACACAAGTCGATGTTTCGAGACTCGCAGCACATCATCTCACCAACGCGATTATTAAAGATGAAGTGGAGCTTGGCTTTAACCTAGCGGCTGATGCGGTGCCAGAAGGGCTAGACTTTGTTTCTATCGCTAATATTGAGTGGGTCTGTATTTGTAGCCCAGATTCGATTTTTGCCGACATGCAGCAAGTGAGCAATGAAACCCTTATTGGCGAACGACAAATTGTATGTCGCAGCATGATGCAGAATACGGTGCTTCAGGCTCAGGGCGCGTTTTCTCAAGATATTTGGCAAGCAGACGATCAAGAAGATGTGATCAAGCTGGTGGAACAGGGTATCGGTTGGGCGATTGTGCCTAAAGATTTCACTGTTGAAAAGCAGGCGATGGGTACCTTGATTGATTTTAGGCCTGAATTCCAGCGCTATGAAATGATGAACTCAGCGGATGTGCTGTGGAAATCCAATACGAGGCTAGGTCCTGCCGCTAAGTACTTATGTGAGATGCTTGGTGTCTTCTAAGTAAAAATAGCCCCTCAACCGAGGGGCTATTTTTATGTTTGATGAATATGGACTTGATTACGACCTTTTAGTTTTGCCTGCTGTAGGCTTTGAGTAGCTCTACCAATAATGCCATCTGTACTATCTCCAGTTGCTGTAACGCCAATAGAGACGGTTGCTGTAATCCATTCATCATGAATGTTCAAAGGTAGCTTTTCTATCAGCTGTCTTAACCATTCAAGCTGCTTTTTCGCATCGACGTTGTCGTTTGCCTCGAATAGTACCGCAAATAGTCCGCTTTCATAGCGAGCAATGCAATGTGACTTTGGCTTTGGGAAGCTGCGTTTGATGATGTCTGCTACATACAGAATAATCGTGTCGCCAATCATATCGCCATAGTCAGCATTGATTCTTTTTAATCCATTTATATCGATCAAAGCAAAATAAGCGCTAGAATTTCTGAGTTGCTGGGTCAACTCTGAACGCATGGTGAGCTTGTTGTCCAGTCCAGTAAGTGAATCCTTATCGTTGAGGTATTGGAACAGCAATAAGTTTGAAAGAGCGACTTCAGAGAAATCTCGAATAGCTCTTATTACGCCATCAAAGGCAAAAAACGCACTCTTAACGTATATCACGCCAATTAGGGTATCCCTCTGAAATAGCGGCAATATGTAATGACGCCCATTCACTTGAAGCTTTCGCGCTAACGCATCATTGTTACTGTTATATACATAGTTCAATTGACGTGAGGTGAAGATGGACGGCAATGACTGGCATTGATGAATAACTTTGGTATTGCCATGAAAGTCGACGGTTTTAAAGCTCCCAGTATCTTGTTCGTATAGACAAAATTGTACGCCTTTGTGGAAGATAAAACGGTCAACGATGGCGCGAAGATCGTGTTTAAAATGAGCAATGTCAGGCGCCTGGTTGAGTCTTGCTAAAGAGTGGTTGAGTTGGTAACTGATGTAGTTAATAGATAGAGCCAGCGATAACAGCGCTAATATCACCAAAGCGGTGAGTGAAATCTGATAAGACGTAAACAGAATATCTGCTCGACTCGTTCCAGAAACGAATATCCATTTCATTGGGTTTCTTGCGTCAAACATACTGACTTTGAGTTCGCCATTGTAGTGGTATTCGTAGCTACCTCTAGTTTGTCCATAGGTGATCTTCTGTTCTAGACCCTTTAGGTAGCTGATGGATTCTGTGCCGATTCTCAGAGGATTAGGATGGAAAATAAGTCGGCCATTAGTGCCATCTATTACGAATACATAGCCTTCTTTAAGCGTTTTCATATTCGCGAGATATTGGGTGATATGCTGAGCGTCTACCTCAAACCAGACTTCTAGCCTGGGGTGACTAAGTTGCTGTTTGATAGCAAATACCCAGAGCCCATCTTGCTTTTGATATAGGGTCGAAACAGCATACTGGTGCGAAAGAGCATCGAAGGAGTGCCACTGAATCGATGACTTTGTCTGCTCGCTAATACCTTCTCCATGATTATCGACATAGGTTTGAGCGATCGGGTCGAACACACTAATACTTTTATACAGGTACGTGTTGTCTAGTGTTTGCGTAACAAGTGAAGCAAAACGTGCGTCGTCAATATTCTTTTGCAGTAAATCCACTTTTGCAAAGGTCGCTTCAATTTGTGACCAAACTAGTGCCGTTGCCATTTTCACATTGGACTGAGATTGAGATTTCGCGAGTTGAAGAGAATGTTGATATTGCTGATAGGAGATAAAAATAAGCGCTGCAATAAGAGCAAAAGTGAGCGGTTTTAGGGCTCGTAGTAGGATTTTCGGCAGAGACATATTGTATTAAACCATTTGAGCATGCGGAAATGGTACTACGTCTTAGATAAGGGATACAAAACAATTATTTGACGTAAAGTTAGTAGAGATCAATTGATAAAAATAAGAGGTTGAAAAACAACCTCTTATTGATGAATGGATTAACGTTAGATCATGAATCTGTTGGAGAAAAGTGCAAAATAGCCATCGACATTGGAGCTTGAAGTATTTCACCTTCAGCATGTCCTACTTCAGACTCTGCAATATGAGTATCGCAAATGGTCTTCCAAGTCTGGTTTCGATCGTTTGGCAAGGTAAAACGAGCAGGTGCTTTGGTTTGGTTAATTAAGTAAACCATCTCATCGCCGTCATCCCCAATACCAATATGTAGTGCGACGCTACTAAGTCGATTCCAATCTTCCATGCTCATTAATTTTCCATCCACACGGCTCCAGAAAATGCGATTGTCGTTACGCTTCTCGCCGCTAAATGCGCGGATGAAAGGCACCATATACTCCCGGCGAGCGGCAAGCATGTCAGCTAGCCATTGTCTGAAGTGCTCTTTCGGCTCGCTTGAGCTCCAGTCCAACCAACTGATCTCATTGTCTTGGCAATAGGCGTTGTTATTACCTTTTTGCGTGTGTGAGAGCACATCTGCGGTCAAAATATGGGGAATACCAAACGAGAAGAGCAGCGTTGCCATAAAGTTACGCTTTTGCTTCTCGCGAGTTGCCAAGATGACTGGGTTGTCTGTGTCGCCCTCTGCGCCATAATTGTCTGAGCGATTATCACCGTGTCCATCACGGTTTTGTTCACCATTGGCCTCATTATGCTTATGCTTGTATGACACCAAGTCTTGCATAGTGAAACCATCGTGGTAGGTGATGTAGTTCACGGTCAGTTTATATGGCCAATTTGCCGCACTGTATAGGTCTCGAGAACCCATTAATCGGGTAGCGAACTCTTTCAAGTAACCTTGATCGCCCCGCCAGAAACTGCGCGTAATGTCTCGCAAACGGTCATTACACTCATTCCAACCAAATGGGAAGTTACCGACTTGATAACCATTAGGACCGATATCCCATGGCTCTGCAATTAACTTAGTCTGTTTTAATACAGGATCTTGCGCGACAGCTCTAAAGAAGGCAGCGTCACGGTTAAAGTTATCTCCGTTACGACCGAGTGTCGCAGCAAGGTCAAAACGGAAGCCATCGACGTTGAACTCTTGAACCCAATAACGGAGTGTATCCATAACAAGGTTGAGTGCTGGCTGATAATTGAGGTCAACCGTGTTTCCGCAACCGGTAAAGTTTGCAAAAAACTCACCATGGCGTAGATAGAATTTAGAATCCAAGGCTTTCAGATTGAAGACCGCTCCGTTATCTCCACCCTCTGCAGTATGGTTGTAGACCACATCAAGAATGACCTCAATACCATGGCGGTGAAGTTCACGAATAGCTGATTTTAGTTCTAGGACAGCATCTGAATCTGCATAGCGCGGATCTGGTGCCATAAAGACATATGGGTTATAGCCCCAATAGTTAACTTTATCCATGTTGAGCAGGTGAGGTTCATGCATACAGGCAGCGACAGGGAGCAATTGTATAGAATTGATATTCTGCTGCTTATAAAACCTCAGCATCTCTTCGCTGACTAAGCCTAGATACTTACCTCTATTCTGCGATGGGACCTTCTCATTGAGCTTAGTGGAGCCTTTTACATGAGTTTCGAACAGCACCATTTCTTCGCGAGGGATTCTTGGTAGCTTAGTGTCTTGCCAATCGAAGTCGTCAGCAATGACCACACATTTCGGTAGTTCAAAGCTTTTTGATGCATCAAATGGCGGAATATAGTGCAGGGCTTTGTCCAACGATTTTGCGTAAGGATCTGATATGAAATGACGCTCTTCACACGTTTCTATGACAAAACCATAACGTTGCCCAGCCGTGACTTCGCTAATGTGGGTATGCCTTACTCCAGCATATTCATTAGGGAGTGGGAACAATTGAATATTATCGTTGTCATCAAAGAGAGCTAATTGGATATCTGGGCAATCTGGAGCATGGATCGCGAAGTTACATCCTCGTTTATCCAGCGTCGCCCCTAATGGATATGGGCTTGATTGATGTTGTGTCATAAGATTTTTTTCTATTTGTTCGTGAATGACATTACTTAACTTTCAATAGTTAATAGCTTTGTAAACATTAGGTCAAGTTAAGATCACAGAATTTTAAATGTAATTTAATTTCAGTTTATTTGGCGTTATTTTGTAAAAAGTGATGTAAGACGTATTTTGTGCGTCAAAACATTACCAAATCCGCTACTCCTCCCCCCTTTTTTTGTGACTTATCCTTAAAAAACACCATACGGTTATTTTTCTCATCCTTTCTCATCCCCCTTAACAATCTTCAGGGTGGAGGACGTATCGCACTTACTACTTGGTTAATCTGACACCGTTCAATCCGTCATTCCGCACCATAT
>NZ_JPJA01000095.1:0-98194 GCF_000733315.1 Vibrio sp. ER1A | reverse complement strand
AATATGCTGCGGAATCTCGGTTCAATCAACTCGGGACCCTAAACCGATAAATATTTCAGACCTAAACGCATCAGTACTGCCTCTGCGGCGTTTTGGAAAATGAAATTGAATATAACGATAAGTTAAACGGAGTTTTCTAATGAAAAAAGTAAGTGTAATTGCTGCTGCAGTGGTGGGTGCTTTAGCTTCAGGCGCTGTGATGGCGGAAGACAAAGTACAAGAAGGTTGGCAAGTTAATGGTTATGGACACCTTCTATATAACGTAGGTGAGTCGCTACAACTTAATGAAACTTGGGAGCACCGCCGTGACTATCGCGCAGCGGGTGCAGCTTTCTCTGGTAACCCTAACCAAGTAGAGTTTACGGTAACTAAAGGCAATAACTACGAAAACGGCGCTTGGTCTAAATACGTTCTAAAGACAGAATATGGTAACAACGAGGGTGGTAATGGTCGTGGTTTCTATGGTTCTTCAGGCGGTAACGACAGTCACCTTTCGTCAGGTCAATTAGAGTTTAAAGAAGCGTATGTAGAGCTTGGTGACCTTTCAATGTTTGCTGAAGGCACCAGCATCTGGGCTGGTAAACGTTACTTGAACCGTCAAGCAGGTATTATCACGAAAGAATATTGGAAGCAGTCTTCGGGTCTAGGTGCGGGTGTAGAATATAAAGGCCTAGATTTTGCGGATAACTTAGGTTTTGCAGTAGTTTCTGCTGATCCTGGTGATGGTTATTGTGTGAACACAGTTACACCGGATAACGGTCCGGATTATGACGAGACTGTAAACGGCAAATACTGTAATACGCTAGATGATGGTCGTAGTACAACATTAACGTCACTAGACCTTTACTTATATGGTATTAAAGGACTCGGCGGAAGCTTTGATTTCGACCTTAAGTACCAAGTACGTGCTCATTCAGATCAATATCGTGTAGATACTAATACACCAGATGCAGCTGAAAATGGTATTGGCGCTGGTATTACTTATTCTCGCGACTACTACGGTTTTGATGGCTGGTCATTAACGGGTGTTACTTATGGTAAAGGCATTGCGGCAACTAAAGGTACAAACTTCGGTAACTGGAATGGTGGATGGGCAGAAGACGATGTCTCTCTATTCTTAACGTCTTACGGTGTTGCCAACATTACTGAAAACGTTCAACTTGGTTCAGAAATCGTTTATTGGAACATTGATAACAATGATCGTGGCCAGGTCTGGGGCGCGCAGGATGGCGTAACTCGCGCATTCTTGGGCTTAACTCCTACGTACCGAGTAAGCGACAACTTCCGTTGGGAAGCAGTTTTAACAGCGGCAAGCGAAACAGCTAAGGGATGGCGTACAGACGATACAACGTATTTCTACTCAGCTACATTAGCACCTGTTTTCACTGTGAATGCAGACTACTGGGGACGTCCACAGATCAAACCATACATTGCTTATATGTCATCTAGCGATGATTCTTATGGATGGTCGCAATCATCGAAAGGTAGTGATACTCGATTCGGTATCGAAGCTGAAATCTGGTTCTAATCAACCTAGTTGAATTTACTAGATGAAGTCTTAATCTAACAAGGCAGTCTAAGGACTGCCTTCTTTTTCTAAAATGGTGGAATATTATGAACAAAAATATTTTGGCGCTAGTACTTGGACTAAGTGTGGTTGGTTGTGCGAGTAACTCTGGTGTTGAGCCCACCATCACAGATGCTCAAATGAAGTCAGAAGACGTTTGCTGTATCAGTAAAAAAGATTTTGCTTGGGTGGAGTTGGATAAGACTGAAGATGTTGGTTTTGTAATTGATGAATCATCTCCTGTATGGGAATTCAAAACCGGTAAGAGCTTTTTCAATGCGTTCGAGTTCTCTCCTCGTTCTGGCAAAGTAAAGGTAACCCTGAGCAGTAAAATGCTCAAAAAACGAGTGTTAGCACCGACAGTTCAATTACTCGACAAAGAATATAATGTGGTAAGAACTATCACTCTTGATGAATTCAATATTCGCTATTCAGACATGTTCGATGCGAATCGTTATGTAACGAGTTTTGAAGTCGACGCACAGTCATTACCTTACATGATTGTGTTCACTAACAGTTCAGATGTCGGCCAGTTAGTTTCAGTACCACATCCTGCCAAGGTGAGAGCAGAAGAAAGCGGGGAGCCGTTACCTATTGTTACTGACCCTAAGTTTAAACACAGTTATGTCGGTGAACTGAATTTAGAAATAGAGACCCTCACATTGGGGTCTAGAAAAGTTGATAATTCCATGGTGGCACCTGTTACAGCGGCAACGACTGGCGTTGTAGCAACTAGTGTGAAAGCAGCTCCAGCAACCATTCAACCAGAGACGACAAGCTATTATCATAGTGCGATCCAAAAAGCCGTCGCCGAGGACAACATCCCTAAAGCTCTGAGCCTGCTAGATGAAGCGAAAGCTCTTAACGTCGAAGGTGCTCAGGAAACGTTTGTTAAAGCAATTAACAGCCGTAAGTAAGATAACTTAGAATTTACCCCGTCTCGAATCATTCTGCTCGGTATAGGAAGCGGCAATGGTTCGAGGCTTTTTCTCTAAGCAGATATTCAGCAAACGTCATTTCTCTAAACTAAGTTGTAAAAGCGTGTAATAGATCGCCTATATCACTTAATTAATCTCCCTTCCTGCCGTTACTATATAGAGTAACCGTTACCCAAAAAGCTATTAATCAATGTCGACACTTTCTATTGCAATAGGTGCAACCAGTCTTTCGCTCATATTGGCGTTTATCTGGATGTTCTCGCTATCCTTACGACGCAAGAGGATGGAGCAAGAGCGTCTTGAGCGTGAAGCTGCCTATCGACGTGCAATGGAAAAGGCGCGTCAACAAGAAAGGCAAGAGCGTGTTTATAAAGCGGAAACGGGCCATGTACCCACAATTTTGTATTTAGCGAAAGAAGCCGAACGCAAGAATGTGAGAGAAGCGTTGTATTGGTACCATAAAGGTGCGCAGTTGGATAACGTCACGGCGATGTATGGCATTGTTCGTCTCAGTGATAAAAAGCGCGAAGACTTGGTATTACGTGAGCAAGCAAACTATTGGCGCCTTTGTATTGCTGGTACTGAAGGGGATTCTCATGCCAAATTTGAAGCCGCTAAGGCTTTAATTTATGGACGAGGTACCGAGCGCAATATTCCCAAAGGTGTCTCTACCATCCAAGAAGTTGCTGAAGAAGGAAATTTAGAGGCCATTCTCTATATGGGCGACTGGAGTATTTCTCCTGATAACCCAACACCATCGCCTAAACAATCGACTCTTTGGTTTGAAAAAGCCGCGGAAAAGCAAAGCGAAGAGGGCATGACCAAACTGGGTCTGAATTACCTCAATGGTGTTGGTGTTGAGCAAAATACTGACAGAGCTTGCTATTGGTTAGAGCGTGCGGCTGAGAAAGGCAATGTAGAAGCTATGTATTATGCAGGTGAAGCATGGCGCGACATTAAGCCTAATGGTGCTGCTATCGCTTATATTTGGCTTTTTATGTCCGCCTATTTAGGTTATGAGGCTGCAAAATCAGCAAGAGACTCGGTGGGTTCGACATTAGGAGTGGACTCGGTCGTGGGGCTTCAATCTTTAGCAAAACCCGTCATTAAAAAACTTCAGTTTGGGCCGATGGTGAAACATTCGCTAATCAAGGCATTAAACAAGCTCTATAAAAGAGAATTACCTCTTTTTGCACTTGAAGATGCAGACACTTTGAATAAAGAGCAGCCAAATACGGAATCTTCAGAGAGTCAGCAAACGACCGCTGATAACGATGCCTCAATGCAAGCGAATGAATCTGATTATAATTATTCCAACTACCACACTTCCTACCCCAATCAGTAATCGCATTTGCAGGGTGAATCTATCACTAATGATTAGTTTTGTTTCATTTATGATTCGTGTGAATCATAAATAGTCGAATAATCTATTTTTGTTATCGATTTGAGAATGGTTTGTTCCCTAAATTAGCTTTCGGTTCAATTTTGATGTGATGTCTATCACTTCAAACTCTACTTTGACATTCCCCTGACAAAAATGATGCTCAACAAAATATGCTGAGCTCAGTTTTAGTGTGGCGTCTAAGGATGCTTGGCAGTGGCCTTAACGCTCGCACGTTAAATTAATGCCTTTTGGCATTCCTGTTCTATACGGAGCTTTTCATGAAAACTTTTAAAATGACATTAGCGGCTGCACTTGTTGCTGCTGTAGCCCTTCCTGCAAGCGCAAACTACGTTGACGTTCGTGGTGCTTACAAGACAGAAGCTAAAACGTACGAAACTCGTGTACGTGCTGGTTTTGACTTTGCAGAAGATTGGCAAATCCACCTTGAAGGTACTCAAGCTCAAGGTGATAAACTGTTTAGCAACTCGGGTAAGAGCGTTGCTGCATTCGAAACAGAACTAAACTACAACTGGGCAATTAACGATAACTTCACGTTAACTCCAGGTTTCGTATACTGGAACGGTTCTGACCACATGGAATACCGTCCATACCTAAAAGCAACGTATGCTGAAGGCAACTTCTATACTGCAGCTCGTTACCGTTATCAAGCAGCATCTAGCAGCACTGATCCTATGGTTAAAACAAACGACACTAACCAAGTTGACCTTTGGGTTGGTTATAACCTAAATGATTTCGCACTTGAGTATAACCCTGCTTACATCAACCAAAAAGACGGTGGTGCATACACAGGCAATGGTAAAGATCAAGCGGATACCAAATGGGAACACACATTCCAAGTTAAGTACACTGGCTTTGAATCATGGGCTCCATACGTAGATTATCAAATTCTTGATAAAACATATGCGAATGCACAATACACGGATTTCAAAACAGAAAACCGTATCCGTGCAGGTGTAACGTTTAACTTCTAATCGTTACCGAATAGATTGTCGCTTAGCGTCAAACCGAATTGAAAAGGCAGCACATAGTGCTGCCTTTTTTAATCTTTATAACCAGCCTTTGTTTAACTCTCTTTCAGATGATGTACCATCTGCTGTCTTAACCATGTAATGGCAGAGTTGTGACTCATTTTACTTGGCCAAACCATATAGGAATCAAAGGTTTTAGTTTCAAATGGGAAAGGAAAAGTTTGTAGTTGAAATACGTCGCCGTATTGATCTGCTACGGATTGAGGTATAACAGCAATTGCTTGTGAGTTCGAAACGGAAGGAAGCATACCTAGTAACGATGAGTGTTGGCTAAACACCTTTCGTGGTGGCAATACTTCGCTGACGAGCCATTCCACAAATGTGAGATTGTGGCGTCTGATATTCAGTAGAACATGACTTTCGGTCATATAGTTGGATTTATCGAATTTACCTTGCTGTATACGCGGATGATTTTTACTGGCAACGCATGTTAGCCCTTCACTGTGCAGTAATTCTGATTGAAATACTTTGCTATCTGATGGCGACACATCAATAACTAGATCCACTTTCTCCATCTGAAGATCTTCGTAGATTCTGGCATCTTTGGGAGGCAGTTCTTTTAAGATGATCTCGATATTTGGATAGGTAGTACAGACATGAAGACGTTTCTGAAGCCTTAACATAGCGGCTTCATGACAATATACGACGAATGTACGTTGTGTTTTCTTTGGATCAAATGCTTCTAGACCTTGAATCACTTTCTCTATACTCATGATATGGTCATGGGTCTGCTCATACAGTTCTTTGGCATAGCGTGTCGGTTTGATGCCTCGGCCAGTTCTCGAGAATAGTTCCTTGCCAACATTTTCTTTAAGGCGTGTCAGCGCATTACTTACCGCAGATTGCGTCAGGTCGAGTTGCTCTGCTGATTTGGTCACAGATTCTGTTTCGTAAGTAGAAATAAACACTCGCAGTAAGTTTAGATCGAACTTCTTGTTAGGTTTGCTTTCTAGCTTTTTGTTGTCCATAGCAACGTCCTGTGTCGTTGTCTGTTAATCGAGAGTTTTCTTGAATCTAAAGGCGGCAACAATCAGACCGACGACGGTAAATCCAGCCAGCCAGACGGTATCACGCCATACGTCAGACAAATCAGCGCCACGTAAAATAATGCCGCGTATCATGCGCATAAAGTGAGTTGCTGGTAAAGCTTCTGCGACCCATTGAGCGGCATTCGGCATCGCTTCATAAGGAAACATAAATCCAGAGAGCAAGATAGAAGGCAGCAAGATAAACACGGTCATTTGCATGGCTTGCAACTGAGTCTGCGCGATGGTTGAAATCACCAAACCCAAAGTTAAGCTAGCGGCTATAAATAGCAAACTTCCCATCAGAATTTGACTCACTTGACCATTTATGGGAACGCTGAAAATCGCCCAACCGAGTCCTAAAATAATGAAGATCTGAATCAGTCCGATAAAGATATAAGGGACTATCTTACCGATCATTAACTCAAGGGAATGAATAGGTGTGGTGATTAACAACTCCAGATTGCCTCGTTCGCGTTCTCGCACGATGGCTGCACTGGTAAATAAAATCATCGTCATTGTCAGTATCACACCTAAGAGTCCAGGGACAATATTCACTGCGGATCGGCGACTTGGATTATAGAGTAGGGTTGCTTCGAAGGTTTTTGGAGAGCTTGGCTGGTAGCCTGCGATCGCAAATTCTTTGATAGGCATGTTTTGCAAGCCCAAAAGCGCAGAACTGATCATAGTATCGGAACCGTCGACCAGCCATTGGCCTAGTGTCTGCTTATGAGTAATACGTTGCGTTAGGTTGTTAGGTAAGATTAACGCCGCACGTACCACACCCTCACGAATGGCAACCTCTGCTTCCTCAACCGTTGGATATTGCGCTTTAACGGTGACTACCTGAGTGACCTTGACGGCTTCTACAATAATCCGCCCTGGAGCTGATTGGCTTTGATCAACGATCGCAATCGGAATATTCCGCACGTCCGTATTCATTGCAAATCCAAATAAAATAAGCTGAATGAGCGGTATCATGACAACCATCCCAAACGTAATGCGATCCCTTGAGAGCTGACGAATTTCTTTGACCATTATGGCGCTCATGCGCGTTAAGCTTTTCATTGTCTGCCCTTACCTGTCACGGAAACAAAGACATCTTCTAAACTTGGCCTTGCCGGCGTGAGCTCTGCCTGAGCTAAATCAGGGAAGCGCGTTTTAAGCCATAAGATGGGGTCAGCGACGGATTGATAGATCAATACGCGTAAGCGGATTCCTAACTGAGCTGCAGATCGAACCTCTTCACAAGCGATGAGCTTCTCTTTCAATGCTCGTAATTGAGGCGCTCGCACTTCGATAATGTTGACTCCCATATTATTCATCAGCACTTCTGGCTCATCATCCGCGCGCATTTCTCCCGCTTCCATAATGGCTAATCGATGACAGCGCTCAGCTTCATCCATATAGTGGGTGGTCACTAGGATAGTGGTGCCTTGATCACTGAGATCAAACAGCTGTTCCCAAAATTCTCGACGATTCTCAGGATCCACGGCTGAAGTCGGCTCATCCAAAAAAAGCAGTTCGGGCCTGTGCATGGTCGCAGCCGCAAGGGATAAACGCTGTTTCTGGCCACCGCTCATGCCGCTGACTCGTTGTTTCTTGAGGTTGGAAAGGCCGTAGATGCTCAGTTGCTCTTCTATTCGATTGTTGCAAAAAGAGCGGTTCATTCCGAATATTTGCCCAATAAACTGCAAATTCTCCTGAACAGAAAGATCGTCATACAGAGAGAACTTCTGTGTCATATAACCAATCTTTAGTCTCAGTTGTTCTGACTGTTGAGGAATATCCAGTCCCAAAACATTAACGGTGCCCTCGGTAGGACTAAGCAGACCTGTTAGCATGCGAATAGTGGTCGATTTTCCGCATCCATTGGGCCCAAGAAACCCATAAATACTGCCTTTGGGAACCGACAAGTTAATGCCATTGATGGCAGTAAAGTCACCGAATCTTTTGGTGATATTGGAGGCCGTTACGGCAATCTCGCTCATCTATTTCAGCCCCGCTAAGTCAACTTGAGCTGGTACTCCGGTAGGAAGTGTTTGAGCACTGTCAGGTAAGTCGATCTCCGCCAGATACATCAAGCGTGAACGCTCATCTTCAGTTAGAGCATAATAAGGGGTGAATGACGGATCGGATGCGACCCAACGAACTGTACCTGTCAGTATTTGATCTAACCCGTCCACATGAACAGGCACTTCAAGACCTGGGACAAACTTCACCCTGACTGATGAAGGAACATAGACTCTCGCATAGGGTACCCGGTCTGCAAGTACCACGGCAACAAAGGAACCAGTAGCTACTCGTTCGCCAAGATTGTATGGCAGGTTATCAAGTACGCCATCACGTGTCGCGACGATAGTGAGCTCATCCAACTGCTGGGTTTGTAACGCAACATCGGCCTTAGCTGCAGCCAAGGCCGCTTCTGCTTGAGTGATATCCTCGGGTCGGGTACCGGCCGTCAACTTTGAGAACTCTTCTGTTGCAGAGTTTAACTCCGCTCTTGCTGAGTCGCGGTTAGCCAGCGCTTGGTCTTTTTGCGATTGACTCGCGAGCTTCTTGCGCACTAGCTCTTCTGCTCGAGAGTAGTTCTTTTCCGCTTCGATCAATCGAGCTTGGGCCATATCTACTTTAGCTTGCGCAGCTGCAATATCTTCAGGCCTTTCACCATTGGTTAGACGAAGTAAGTAAGCACTGGCTTTTGCTTCTTCAGCTATCGAATGAGCCAATACCGCTTCTTGCCGTTTGGTGTCTAAGCGAACTAGAACATCCCCTGTTTTTACCATACTCCCTTCACGAATAGGCAACTCACGAATGATTTCATTCGCGGTAGAAGAAAATGTAATGCGGTCTCGCTCAAGTGTACCTAGTGCTTTGCCATTGTCGTCACTTTGGCATCCCACCAGAGAAAACAAGATAGAGAAAACAATGAACAACGACCGTTTCATAGAAAACCCTCAAATATCACCTATATAGTCAATATTAGAAGCCAGTTGATTATTTTCTAGCTAATTTTCATAAAGTTATGAAGTCAAGACGTTTTGGATATTGGTATTCGTTGAGAGTTGAGATAGTGATTAATTTCAACGGACGCCTGACAAGGGAGAAGGGGTAGAGTCTGATTACTTCTCAGCGCGGATCTTTTTAACTAGTTGTTAAACCTAACATATAGTTTTTGTTTATTGTTTGACACAAAGTCACGTCCTGACATTTCCTTGAACTTTCTGACTAGTACCTGTCATCTGTATTCCGTAAATTAACGCCTAGTTCAACAAAATTAAGCAATACAGTGAACTTGGTTTGTAGGGATATTCTGCAACAGTCACGGATAAGACAGCATCAAACATGAAAGACCAACTAACGATTTCAATTTCAACCATTAACGGCTCAAAGCACTGGCAGTTGAGCAAATCGATGCGCAGGAGCCTCAAGAGCCTGCTCGGAATCAGTGTGGCGGTGGTGTTTGGTGGTGCTCTGCTTATTCAACACCTCTATCAAGTTGTAGATTACGCTCAGCTCAAACAAAAAGAGCTTGCTAGTGAGTCGCAAACACTGGGTGACGAACTGGCGAATTTACAAGACCTGAAACAAACCCTAGAGAACGACCTATCTGATAGAGAAGAGCGCATAGCGCTAGTCTCTGAACGACTTACTGATTTGGAGAAAGTACTGGGAGTGTCTGACCAAGGCGCTGATATTGAGTTGGAATCCCGTCTGGATGCTGCGGCAATCCACTCTAATATCCGAATGGTGATGCTGACCCAGATCCCGAGTGGTTCGCCTGTGGGGAAACATCGAATGTCGTCTCAATTTGGCAAACGTACTCATCCTGTGACTGGGAAAGTCAAAATGCACCGAGGGTTAGACTTTGCTGTGAATACAGGTACGTCAATCTACGCCCCTGCAGACGGTGTGGTTGAGGTAACAAGGCGCAGTAGTAAAGGTTCTGGCAACTTTCTTCGACTACAGCATTCATTCGGATTTTCAAGTTCTTACTCACATCTTAAGAGCTTCAAAGTTAAGAATGGGCAGTTTGTACGTAAAGGGGATTTGATTGCCATTTCGGGCAATACAGGTCTGTCATCTGGACCACATTTACATTATGAAGTTCGCTTTGTTGGGCGAGCGTTAAACCCCAGACCGTTTGTGGAGTGGGGTGTGCATGAGTTTGAAGATATCTTTAAAAAGGAGCGAGGAATACGATGGGAATCTTTAGTAAAAACAGTGGAACAAAGAGTCGCTCAGCAGCTGCAACTCTCATCGCCAAAGGCTGTGCTATTAGCGGAAAACTCAAATTAGAAAGTGACATTCAAGTCGATGGAATTGTTGATGGACAGGTTCATGTTGAAGGTTCACTCGTCGTTGCAGAGTCGGGGCGAGTGAAAGGTGAGATATTTGCTAAACAGTTAATTGTTAACGGTATTGTCGAAGGCAATTGTCATGCGGAGCATATTCAGATACTCGCCAATGGTCGGGTTAAAGGTAAAGTCTGGAGTAACAATTTGAGTATTGAGCCGGGCGGTAAGTTCTTTGGTGAAACGGCAGAGTTTCCAGATCACGAAGTAGTAAACCTAAAATCCAAAGAGCCCTCGAGCACAAATGCCATGCTTAAAGAAGCAAAAAAGCCTGAGCTTAAGACAGAGGCAAAAAAAACGGCTTAATCAGAATGGTATAAAGGCACCGTGTGGATGCTGTGCCTTTATCTCGATGAGTGATATTGCGTTTATTGACGAGTTCTTTTTTTTCTTTCTTTCTCTTCTTTGTACCCCAGAGTTCTAATGTGTTCACCGTGAATAGTGTTTTTCATCAGAGCCCACAAAGCCGCTAGAAAGCGTTTATGTAATTCGTGGTGACGAATGTATTTCATGTGGACGTAGAGGTAAATCACGATAAACGCCAATAGCGCCAAGATGACACCATAAGTTTCATATAAAGAGAGTAAGTTCATATTGAAAACCTTGTAGAAGCTAAAAGTGAGTTATTTGGCCAAATGATTCATCCAAGCTCGGCTTTTAAAACGATATAGACAAGCAAACCATTTGAATATGGCCTCAAAGAAAAAGGCAACGAACACGATGTCCGCAGGAAACCGTAGATAGATGGCGAAGAACGCCGCAATAGGTAAACCAAAACACCATTGGGTTAATAGGTCTTGATAAAGACAGAATTTAACGTCACCGCCTGCCCTCAGCACACCCACCACCATCACAGTTGGCACTGAACGTAAAACAATACCGATGCATAAAACTAAGAAAAAGCGTTCCGCCAGCGCATAGGATTCAGGAGTGAGTGCGCCAAACAAGCCTAATACGACATCCTTTTTTGAATAGAGGGTAAGTGCGACAATCATGGTGGCTAACGTGGCAATAACAGCGAAAAATATCGCTTGATAATAAGCACGATCGTAATCCTTAGCGCCCAAATTATTACCGACCACGACGGCAGATGCGTTTGCGATACCTACCAATAGACTAAGAGAAAATGCCTCAATCGGTGAAATGATTGAAAGGACAACTAAGCCTTCAGTGCCGGTTTGTCCCATTATCGCGGTATAAGCAAATACACCGATAGCCCAGAGAAAAAAATTTAGCGTGGTTGGAATACTAAGAGAGAGGAAATGTTTTACATCACCCCAAGTAAGATTGCTGATAAACCCGTTGAGATGAAGAACTAAAACACTATTTTGGTGTTTTAAGAATAGCCAGATGAGAACGGCCTCACACATGGCAGCTAAGGTAGTTCCTAACGCGGCACCTTTCAGTCCTAGCGCTGGCAAGCCAGCATAACCAAAGATGAGTAGCCAATTGAATGCAATGTTCAATACTATGCCGATAGCACTAAAGAAAGTGGCGGTAGAGGCGTGATGTATGGATCGTAAACCCGCAGCAATACTGGTTTGATAAGCCATAAACAGTAGGCTGGGCGCAGCAAATAACAAATAGGTATTGGCTAAGTGAGAAAGAGTATCCTCGTTACTGGCTAGGTGGATGATATTGATCCCCCACAAGCTAAACAATAGGATACACATCACCGCCATTATACTGGTCATGCCCCAGGTTAAAGTAATACTACGAAGCAATCCTTTTTTATCCTTTGCTCCAAAGTATTGGGCTGCAAGCATGGCTCCGCCTGTTGAGATACCAGAAAGCAAAATGGTAGCGACAAACAGAATCTTAGTTGCGACACCAGCGGCAGCGACATCAAACTCAGTCAGTTGACCCAACATGACCACATCAATAACACCTTTGCCGGAAAAAAGAATGGTTTGCAGGGTAATGGGTATTGCTGTGGTCCATAGACTTTTGAGCATGGAAAGATCGAAATAGCTCAATGGAGAACGATTTCCGTCGGTAGATTGATTGATATGCATGTTTTTTTACTTCACAAACTAACTCAAAAGTTGCTGCTATTATGAACGTATGTCATATATTATAAAAATCACTTATGTAGGGGATATCCGTTCAAATCTTGGTGGTGATATATGCATACTATTGAGCAAGTTTCGGCTTTTGTCGCGGTATACGATTGTAAAAGCTACAGTCAGGCTGGAAGACAATTAGTCAAAGATAGGACAACGGTTCGTGAACTGGTCAAAGCGTTGGAGGACGCTACTAATCTCAAATTGATTAATGTTGAGGGAAGGGCTGCCTTACCAACCGAAGAAGCCGAAGCTCTGATTGAGCAGTTTCGCTTAGTATTGAGGCAAAATGATAAGCTTCTTGCTCATATACAGACGTTACAGTCACCACAAAAGGCGATGCTGACTATCGCGTATAACGAAGATTTTCCTATTGAGGCTATTCAGAAAATCGAGCAGCATGCACTTAACTTCCATCCTGAGGTGCGAGTTAGTTGGCTGGAACGAAGTAGAAAATTAGCATTGGACGGTATTGTCTCTGGGGACATTGATCTCGCGATAATGCCATCCCTTGGTTTACTGTACCCAGAAAAAACGGTGGATTTTATGCTGATTGGCTATGTGTCTTATGGGATCTATGTTGGTGATCAAAGTGCACTCAAACCTATGGAAGATTTTACGTTGGAAGACATACAGCTTGAAATTCAATACGTAAATGAACGAACGATGTTGGCAGAGGGAGCAATTCAACGTTTTTCTTCTCACTCTAGGGTTACAGGAGGAAACCTGCAAACGTTAGCCGCCGTTGAGCGAAATGGGTGGGCAGTTCTTCCCAACTGGATATCGACTAAGTGGGGCAAGAGTCGAGTTGTTAAGAAACATTCCCCGCTATTAAGTTGTGATTGGCAAGTGCCTTTTAGTTTGTTTTATCAAGTGGGCAAAGAACGACACCGTGTGATTCAAGATATCCTATCCGTCTGCTCTGATATGAAATTAAACCAATAAAATTCAAAACTGTGATGAAGGTATTCACTGAGAGTTGATATTAATCAATCAACTCTCAGTATAACCCTTTGGTATAGTAGGGACATTCTATGGAAGAGCTACAATTCGCCTAGCGCAGCTCATCTGAATGAGCTCGGAAGTAGTATAATTAAATAATACCTTTGACTAAAAGTGAAAGGATCTGAGCATGTCTAGGCAAAACAATAAGTCTTCTGAAAGTCGTCGCAGATTTCTACGTGACGCAGCAAGAACAGCGGTCGGGGTTGGTGCTGCGGCGACTTTACTGGGGTTACAATCCAAACAAGGGCAAGCAAAAACCAGTGGAGGAGTGCCTATACGGCCGCCTGGAGCGCTTGCTGGCGACCAATTTGACCAAGCGTGTTTGCGCTGCGGTTTATGCGTCCAGGCCTGTCCGTATGATACGCTAAAGCTTGCAACTCTTTTATCTCCTGTAACGTCAGGAACGCCATATTTTACCGCCCGTGATATTCCTTGCGAAATGTGTGAGGACATTCCTTGTGTGGTGGCGTGTCCAAGTGGTGCGCTTGATCATTCACTTACTAATATCGATGACTCCCGTATGGGTCTCGCGGTTCTTATTGACCATGAAGAGTGTTTGAACTGGCAGGGGTTGCGCTGCGATGTTTGTTATCGAGTGTGTCCGGTCATCGATAAAGCAATTACCCTTGAGCCAATTCGCAACCAGCGCACTGGTTACCACGCCAAGTTTATTCCAACGGTTCACTCTGACCACTGTACAGGCTGTGGTAAATGTGAGCAGGCATGTGTAACCGATGTTCCGGTCATAAAGGTTGTGCCTATTGAACTCGCTAAAGGCCATATGGGCGACCACTACCAGCTTGGATGGGAAGAAAAGGTAGAACTTCGCGATGGTACCTTCCCTGAAACACCAGAGATAGCGCCGAGTGAGCACATCCGCATTAATGACGGGAGGAAATAACCATGGCTAAGAATCTCGCAAAAGATGCGGGTAAAGACGCGATAAAAGAGCTTGGCTGGTGGAAGGCACATCGTTTTTTGATTTTAAGAAGGTTATGCCAACTCGCTATCATAGGTCTATTCATGGTGGGGCCAACATGGGGAATCCTTGAAGGAAACCTATCATCCAGCATGTTATTTGGGGTGATTCCTCTCAGTGATCCACTCCTCGTGATGCAAACATTGGCCACAGGGCACTGGCCAGAAGTGAATGCTCTTATTGGTGTTGCTATTGTTGTTGTGTTTTACGCTCTTATTGCTCCTCGTGCGTTCTGTGCTTGGGTTTGCCCTCTCAATATGGTCACCGATTTAGCAGCGTGGATGCGACGTAAACTCAATCTTAAAGCCAGTTATAAATGGTCTCCAAAACTTCGCTATTGGTTGATTCCGGTGATTCTACTGGGTAGTGCTGTTTCTGGTTCACTGTTGTGGGCGTGGATTGACCCGGTTGCATCGTTACATCGTGGATTGGTATTTGGGATGGGTGCTGGCTGGGTACTAATTCTATTGGTTTTCTTACTTGATCTCGTTTTGGTTGAGCACGGTTGGTGCGGGCATTTATGCCCACTTGGTGCAACTTACGGCATCATCGGTCGTAAGAGCGTTATCAGAATTAAAGCAACCCACCGAGAGGCGTGCACTAAATGTATGGATTGTTATAACGTGTGCCCTGAACCCGATGTTCTTAGGCAGCCCCTTAAACAGGGGGACAGACGTGTTATGAGCCAAGATTGCATTAGCTGTGGGCGCTGCATTGATGTGTGTGCTGAAAAAGTACTCGAGTTTACTGCGAGTTCAAAGCAAGACCATAGTTAGAAGTCATAAGTTATGGAACGTCGCGTCTAGGCTCTGTAACGTTCCATTCTAAAAGCTTGCTGCATTTTACTTTTCTATCAATGGCGTGTTTGTGAATATTGGCTAGGGACACATAAGCGGCTAATAAGATGCTGAGCATGATCATACCTTTAAATTACTGGTCAACATGTCGAAGATGACACTGTTCATTTACGATGAATACAACCCAAGCACTATCGTTCCATACTGAGTCTTTTTCTGGAGTCCAAACTGTGCAGTCCAAGGTCGTGGTGTCGCTGTAGTTTACGGTGAGGTCAAAATTCATAAGATCTTTTGACATATTTATTTGTTTGAAGTCACCGTGTGACGAGATATCAATAGGCGGCGATTGTTGACCAATGTGAACCGCGGTTTTACCTATATGCTTGTGAACATCAAGATCTAGGATAAAAACGGGCACTTTGCCGTCCACGGGTTGAACGTTGGGTTGGTGTCGAGCGTATAGTTGATAGTCATCGGTGTCGGTATTACCTAGACTAAAAACCCAATAGCGAGCTTTATCCACTAGTTCAATTTGAGTATTAGCTAGCACCTGCTGTTCATTTCGACTTATAAGTTCAATGTTTAACAAGTTAACCAAGTCGTCTGTGTCTCGAAATTGTACGGTTTTCGAGTAACCGATATGACGAGAGTACTGGTTTTTCAACAAGTCATGTTTCTCTCCCTTTAGAGACATAGCAATTACGTCAGTTTCAGTGTATTCACTGGGACTAGCGATAAAGTCAAATGTACGAATAACCATACTTTGAGGTTGCGGTAGGGTAGCTTCTGGATTAGTTGGACTACTTCCTCCACACCCAAGTAACGTACTGACGGTTCCAAGGGTAACAAAACAAAACAACGAGCGTAGTACATTCATAGAGTTTCTCTTAATTGAAAATGGTCTTTGAGTTTACTTAGGCGACGAAATCCAGACTCTTGATATACAGAGCCATTTTGGGACATCGAAAAGGTTGGCTGATATTAATCCAGCTTGGTTTTCTATCTGTTACTGAAACGGAATAGTGCGCTTCCATAAACAGCAGCGTTTCTTCAATAACAGTATTCCAGCGTTGATCCTGTCTAACGATAAGTTGGCTAGACTTTGGGTAAAATTTCCATTTAGTCGTACTTAACTGAGGGCAGATATAAACCTGACCTAAATGGTCAACGATCACCTCACCTTCAAGTTTGTTAGCACGAAACTTCTTATTTACGTCATCCTTGGTATCAGTGTGAATTTTAATGGCATAGATAAACGGCATATATAACCTACAGCTGTGTTTGTTCCTCAGAAGAATCTGATAAAAGTTGTTTAAGCATATTCCAAAAATGTAGTCACATTATTGGATAGAATTGGTAATGACTAAATATACAGTCTCGGATCGCGGATGCTTAGATCAATGTCGTCCATATAAGCCGCTAGCCTCTGTGGCGAATCAATGCGAATCTTGCCTCTATATAAAGTAACAAGCTGATTTCTTTCTAGTTCTTTCATTACTTCGTTTACCCGTTGGCGTGCGATACCTGTCATGTCACTTAATTGTTGCTGTGACACTGAAATTTCGACCATCGATTCTTTGGTGTTCATATGAGCCAATATATCTATCAGCTGATAAACAATTCGCTCTGTGATATTCGCACTATATATTAACTGGCTTTGTAGCCACTTCTCTTTTGACTCAAACGTTAATGAATAAAACCATTTGTAGATTTCAGCATTCTTTTCACATATTGGACGCAAGCGTTGGTTACTAAAATGAATAATGCTACAAGGTTCTATTTCAATAAATATAAAAGGCAATAACGAGGCATTAGGATCAATATAATTTCCGAACCAGCCATCTTGACCCACTAATAGGCAATTTGCAGTTTTTAAATTTGGTGTTTGTATACAAATCGCTAATGTTCCACGTTCTATAAAGTTGATGCCTCTATTTATGAGACTCGGACTTGTCAACGCAGGGTCTTCGATTGAAATTCGCTGAGCCACAGAAACCAGTTCTTGTGACAACTCTGGCGACAACGACGTCGTCCACCTTAATTGTTCAACCGCTATCGTTTTTGTCATAACCGCCTCTTCTTATATCTTCTTATAGATTATAGAGGCTTACGGACATTATGAATGCGTTTCTTGCCGTCGTTGAGGGAGAGTGTATAGGGGAATGTAGAGAAGAAGTATCCGGTGGCGGACACTTCTCACAATTAATCTGATTAAAGTGGTGTATTGAGTTCGAAAACACCTATGACGGGCAGAATGGAATAGCACCCTCATTGGGGATGATGGCTACTGAGCTATATCCAACATGTTGTCTTTTACACCATTGGTTCTGAACCAACCTGCGATGCTAAAACGCTCGCGGTGAGTTGGCAGTACTTCGTGAGGGAACTGCTCTGAGAAAAACACAAATAATCGGCCTGATTTTGGTTTGATTCGTGTCAGCTCATTGTCATCTAAGTCGTAGACAACTAAATCACCACCATCTTGCTCTGTCCATTCATCGTTCATGTAGAACACTGTCGTCAAACGGCGATTCTCGTTACCGCGGAAGCAATCTAGGTGTTTCTGGTAGAAATCACCCTTTTCATATTTTGCAAAGTGCGCTTCATATTCAAATAGGCCCAAGAAAAAATTCTGGTTTGCGGCTTGGCGAATGATCTCCATCTTACTAAGAAATTGTTGAACTGGTTCACCAAGATCGCTCGATAGCCAGCAGATTTTGTCACTGCGAATTGCGCTTTCACGCATGACTTCGTCGTTGCGACCGATACACGCTTTTTTCCAGTTCTCTGGCAGACACTCTTTGAGCGCATCAACTTGCTCGGGAGACAGAAAATCGTCCCAAATGTAATAGCCTTGAGAGAATAAAGAATCGATGAGCTTTTGCATGATAAGCGCCGCCGTGGTTATAAGAAACAGGAGGCGCTTTATAGATAATTAACCCGTTGTCATCAAATCTGTTTTTTTGTCGTGACGATTAACACGGTTATGCTCTGGGATCTGACAAAAACGGTCAGAGCCTAAAGCGTGATTAAAGATCGATTCTAAAGACAGATGTCGTACCACTGACTTCATTACAGACGGCAATGAAGTGGTTGCCCTGACGTGTGAAGTACTCGATGGATTCAGGCCCAAGATCGCCTGCCTTTGGGTTGTATTGGTCATTATCGCAATCGCCATCATCTACTTGAGTGCAAACTGGCTGGGAGAAGTCACGGTTATTAAGGTAGGTGATAAACAGGGCTTGTGCAGGTTCTGTAACATCATAGACCATAATGCCGCCATGACGTTCTAAGCCAATGAACGCGTAGTGACGACCATTAATATGTGCAACTTCAATGGCCTCTGGCTCGACACCTTTATCATCACTGCGGTCATCTGCGGAGCCGTTATTATCATTAGTGCTATTGAAGTACTTCGCTTCCTTCATGAATACAATGTTGGCAAATTCATCGCCACTGTCATAAACCCGTTCACCCGTTTCATTCCAGATAGAGAAGGAGCGAGCGCCAAAGGCTTGCACTTTTTCATCTGCTGCCAATGTTTGGTTTGGCTTGATCACTTTAAGGCGTGCTAATTGTGCGTTGTCTTTTAGAGCGATTGCCAGAGGATGATTCGGATCCACTTTGAGCTTCTTGCCACGAACCTCATCAACGTAAGCGATACAGAAGTCTTGCTTGTTAGCGTAGTCCTCAGCATTTTCCTGTTCGTCACCGTCCCACTTAAAACCTTGTTTATCACATTGTTGTTGTGTGGTGTTGAAACCATACTCACGGCCATCACCTTCATTCGCGGTCACAACATAAGTTTCGCCATTTACGCTATAGCTAGCTATGCTGTCGGGCATATACAGGCCTTCTAACATTGGGTAGCTCTTCAAGTTGCCCACAATGTTGTCTTTATTAGAGGCATCAAGCTTCGCTGTTTGCCAAGATTTGCCACCCAAGCCAACGATACTTTTAACACTCGCTGAAGCAACATCAATAGTCGCCATCGCATTGTTTTCTTGAAGAGCTACATAGAGCGAGCCTTTATCATCAAACGTTAAATATTCCGGCTCTAAGTCTTGAGCAACAGTCGCGTTAGGATGAGAGATGCGAACTTTAGAACTAAGTTCTGAGTGACGAGATTGGCCCTGATTAAACTCGCGAAAGTCAATCTGAGTCACTACTGCTTTTTGATGTCCATTGTTTAGGTCGACCAACGTGACAGATCCTTCTGGGTCGACAGAGTAGTCTGCGTTGGGTTCACCTTCGTTTGCACTAGCAAGGTAACGGCCGCCTTTGGAGAAGCTGACCATGTCTGGCAGTGAGCCTGCTTGGTAGGTGGTAATGAGCGCTAAGGTATCGGAGCGATACAAGGCAATAATCCCTTTGTCTTGCTTGTTACTATTCTCGATGGCGACAGCGACCAGTCCTTCATGAGCCGATACACTATTTGCTGCGCCAATTTTAATGCCGGATTGTTGTGCTGCTGATGCTAGATCAATCTGACCTGTCGAACTTGGTTTACCTTGTTTATCAAACGAAAGTACATCGACTTTCTTTGCTTGTGCATTGACCACATACAGCTTGTCGGTGCAGCTATCGTAACTGACAATCTCTGCGGCAGATGTACCAAACGGGGCATCTGCGATGGATGTGCCGACCAAGGTAAGACCGGAAATCGACATTTCTGAAGGTTCAGGGACAACTGATGTTTTACATTGAATATTAAACGCCTCAACGGCATTGAAAGCTGTCTTTGAAGAAGAGTTTGATGCACATCCAGATAGTGCGATGCTTGCTACGATAACCGAAGCAAAAGTGGTTCTAAGCGAGTTCATATTTCCTCCTTGAATGATTAACTCGCCGAGGATAAATATATTTTGTTACGTTTGTGTGTAGTTAAATAAATAATCCATGTGAAGTCTTTAAATTCATTTCTCGTAACCGAGTTATAAAAAAGCCGCTGTTAAACAGCGGCATTGGAAAGGGGGATAAAATAAAGTGATACTATTCACTTGTTGAGAAAGCACCTTCCCAAACGATTCGGCGGTAGCGCTCAGGGTTTGTGTCACCTTCCGTACTGAAGAGTAGGACTACCGATTCTTTATTAAGGCCAACATTACCGTCGTGTTTCACAATTTCGTTTAGTGCCCCGAGAGTAATCGCACCAGACTCACCGCTGGTAATCGCTTGATCGCCTGCGAGTGGGTTACCATACATGCGCATTCCCGTTGCTGAGACCTTATCTTCAACGGCGATAAAATAGCAGCTGCAATCTCTTAAAATAGGCCATGTAACAGGATTTGGTTCACCACAAGCTAAACCTGCCATGATAGAGCTAAGGTCGCCAGTAACATTAACCATATTACCTGCTTCGCTTGTACCAGAGCGATAGATACAATCTGCGGCTTTTGGCTCTGCAATGATAGTGTCAAACTTAGTTGGGTCCAATCTATCTGCTAGGTAACCTAGTACTCCACCGGCCATCGCTCCTACACCCGCTTGGAGAATGACATGGCTAGGTGCTTCAAAACCAAGTTGCTCGATTTGTTCCACGGCTTCATCAGCCATTGTCATATAACCTTGTGAAATCCAAGTTGGAATTTCTTCATAGCCATCCCAAGCAGTGTCTTGAACCAACATCCAACCATTGGCCTGAGCCGTGTCATTCGCAAGTCTAACGGTATCGTCGTAGTTAACTTCAGTAACAATACATTCTGCACCAAGGCCACGAATACGGTCGACACTTGCTTGTGGAGAGCCTTTCGGCATATATACAACCGCTTGCTGCCCCATTTCACGAGCGGCCCATGCAACGCCAGTACCATGGTTACCTGCGGTCGCGGTTGCAAAGGTTAGTGGTGCTTCCAGTTTGGAGGAAACCGTTTTTAGGTCGATCTCTGCAATATCAACATTAAGGTGTTTTGCTAATTGACGTCCCAGAGCGTATGAGCCACCCAAGACTTTGAAAGCGTTAAGCCCAAAACGCTTAGATTCGTCTTTCACAAGTATGGCTTTGACACCTAGTTGCTGTGCTAGTGCTGGTAAAGAAACGAGAGGTGTTGGTTGGTAGCCGTCGATCTGAGAATGAAAGGCACGGGCTTGTTTGGCTTGCTCAACACTAAAGAGTTCGCTTTTATTTCCTGAAAAGAATGAGTTTTTAGATAGATTTAGCATAGGGCACACTTAATGGATAAAGTTGAGAGAAAAAAGGTCATCGAGAGGGTATGACCTTTTCGTAGTATTTTATTTGATGACGTAAGCGATCGCTTCTACTTCAACAAGCGCATCTTTTGGCAATCTTGCAGCCTCTACGCATGAGCGAGAAGGGGCATTTTCTGTACCAAATACTTCTGTGTACACTTCGTTAAAGGCAGCGAAGTCTTCCATGTTAGATAGAAAACATGTTGTTTTAACAACTGTCTCCATTGAAGCGCCAGCCTCTTCCAGTACTGCTTTTAGATTTGCAAGTGACATGCGTGATTGCTCTGTAATGCCGCCCTCGACAAAAGCCATTGTTTTTGGATCAAGTGGAAGTTGACCAGATGTAAACACTAAATCTTGGAAAACAGTGCCTTGAACATAAGGGCCAATAGCTGCTGGTGCGTTGTCAGTATGTACTTTAGTTTTCATTTTTAATCTCTTGCCTCTTTAACTTCTAACATCGGAAGTGAATGTTAGCAAACTTCATTTCCGATTAGGTAACTTTAGTTAACTTTATTGACGTATGTCATTTTGAGAGTGGCTTTTTTATTCAAGATAAAATCAACTCTTGGTAACTATATGACTACTTTTATTCCGATTGGTCAATGGTAAAGTTAACTATATGTCACTTTTGTGAGGTTTAGATCACGATTTTACCTCTAAATAACGTCATTCAGTGAACTATAGTTAACCTTGTGTCTGTGGTCACATTATTTAACTTAAATGTCAGTAAACTGCCCTCATACCGTTCACAAATATTAACTATAAGACTTAATTGCTCCACAGATAAGTCTAATAAGAACAAGCAAAGAGGCTCCAATGAACAATTTTCTGAATCGTGGGTTTGACCAATCTGAATTTGAACACCGTACCCAACGTGCTCAAAAAGTCATGCATGACAAGAAGCTGGATGCAATGATTTTTACCACCGAGCCAAATGTTCGTTACTTTACTGGCTTTCATACGCAGTTCTGGCACAGCCCAACTCGCCCATGGTTTGTAATCGTGCCAGCGGAAGGCAAACCAATCGCGATTATTCCAGAAATCGGCGCCAGTGGTATGGCAGGTACTTGGATTGACAACATCATTACTTGGCCATCGCCTCGACCAGAAGATGACGGCATTAGTTTGGTAGCGAGTGCCTTGAACTCATTGCCGTGTCGTCATGGCCGAGTTGGTGCGACATTGGGTATTGAATCCCACTTACGTATGCCGGTGAATAACTACCTACAACTGACCACCATGGTTAAGAAAGACTTTGTTGATGTGTCTTTAGAGATGCATGAGCTTCGTCAAATAAAGTCTCAAGCAGAGATCGAAAAAACACGAGAAATCTGCCGCATCACCAATGTTGGTTTCAAAAAGGTGCCGGAATATGCAAAAGCAGGGATGACGGAGCGTGAGATTTGCAAACAGTTCCGTATTGACATGCTGTTAGAAGGTGCCGATGAGTGTCCGTACATTATTGCAGGCTCAGGGCCGGATGGTTACGACAGCATCATTATGGGCCCAACAGACCGCATTATTGAGCCGGGCGATGTGTTGATCATTGATACCGGTGCCGTTCGCGATGGGTACTTCTCTGACTTTGACCGTAACTGGGCATTTGGACATGCGAGTGAGCAGACAAAAGCGGCATACCGAGCGACTTATGAAGCGACGACAAAAGGTTTTGAAGCCGCGAAGCCAGGCGCGACAACGACTGATATCTATAACGCGATGTGGAAAGTACTAGAAGCAAACGGTGCACTGGGTAATGACGTGGGTCGTCTGGGTCATGGTTTAGGCATGGAGCTGACAGAGCGTCCATCAAATACGGCGACGGATAACACCATGTTGAAGCCAGGCATGGTGATGACGCTAGAGCCAGGCATGGTTTACGCACCGGGCAAATCTATGGTTCACGAAGAAAACATCGTCATTACCGAAGATGGTGCGGAGTGGCTATCTGAGCGTGCGGAACCTGAACTGATCATTATCGATTAATCCCCCCAAAGTGCTTCTCTGTCTGCCTGATATTCAGGGAAGCACCTAGACGAGAAAACATTATGGAAACCTTACAAGAGTTTAAAGATTGGGAAATTACCCTGTCGCATACACAAGCCCCTCGGATTGAGCGGGTGCATATCGGGTTAGTTCAACTCAGCACTGACCATTCGCTAGAAATGGATTGGGCAAAGTTATTGGGAACGCAGGCGGGCGTATTTAGTTCTCGTGTTTATTACAGCAGTGAAATGACGCCGGAAGCGCTGGATCAAATTGCCACGGGTATCAGTGAAGCATCGGATCTGATAGCAACGGGTTTACCAATGGATGTGATGGCCTTTGGCTGTACCTCTGCCTCAATCATTATTGGGGAAGAAAAGGTTGGACAACTGCTCACGAAAAACCGTGGAGATATTCCCGCAACGAACCCATGGACTGCCGCTCAAGCTGCATTTAGGCATTTAGGCGCACGCAAGATCGCCGTATTCTCTCCTTATCCAACAGAGGTGAACTTCCCTCTCTACAACCAATTGACTGCTGCTGGGTTTGAGGTATGCATTTTAGGCTCATTGGGGATCGAGAAGGATACCGACATTACCAAGATCTCTAAAGCATCCATGTTGGAGGCATTAGAAACTATCTTACCTGAATCGGGTGCAGACCTTGTGTTTATGTCCTGCACCAACCTTCGCGTTCTAGATCATATCCAAGAAATTGAAGACAAGTTCAACATCCCGGTTGTTTGTAGCAACTCGGCTATGTTTTGGCATGCCATGCACCTAGTTGGTAAGACAGCTCAATGTCCAGGTTACGGAAAATTACTAAATCTATAGGAAAGAACAATGAGTAATACAGTAAAAGGCTGGATCGCAGCCATATTTATCGGTTTGTTATGGGGTATTCCATGGATTGTCGGTACGCCAATCTTAGAAGTTATGGACGCTCAAGTGCTAGTTTGGGTTCGTTATACTGTTGCTTTCATTACCCTTTTTGTCATTATCAAGGTGAGCAACGCGATTGGTAAGCCACAGAAAAAAGTCGACTTTAAACTTAATTGGGAAAATCGCCATGATATCTTTTGGGCTGCTTCTTGTGGGATTATTGGTCAGGGCGCATTTAGTTTCCTGTCGTTTCTTTCTTTGGACTATATCACTGCATCTGAAAATGGCGTTATACAGGGGCTAATCCCAATTATCATCCTTTGCGTGGGCTTTCTGCGCCACGGCGAGAGATTTACCGTACTGCAAATTGTAGCGGCGGTAGGCGCATTCGCAGGTGTGGCGATTCTAGTCATGGACCCATCTGTTGAAGGCAGCGGTTTTAACATTGGTCACTTAATCTGTTTTGCCAGTGCAGCGAGTTTCTCAACAATGGCTTATGCACGGGCTAAGCTTGCAGAGAAATACGGTTCAGTTGCGACCATGTATCATCAGTTCGTATTCGCAGCGATTGGCTTCGGGATCTACTTACTATTTGTTGGAGCGGACTTCTCTTCTGCTCTAGGTATTTTCTCTTCTCCACTGCGTATTATTTGCATCACTATTTTGGGTGTCGGTATTTCTGGTATCAGTTACCTAATTTATATCTATGCAATGGAAAGAGTAGGTGTAGACGGCACGGGTATGGCGCTGAACTTAATGCCACTGTCTTCGTTCGTACTCGCGGTATTCGCTCTTGGTGAAGCGGTGACGCCAATGAGGTTGCTAGCGATTGCGGTCGTTATCGGCTCCATGATGATGTTTATGAAATTTGCTCACAAAAAAGAGCCAGAAGTTACAGCAAAACTGGCTGAGAGTAATTAACCATGACAAACACTGCTAAGGGATGGGTTGCGGCGATTTCAGTTGCGTTGTTGTGGGGTACCGAGGGCTCTTTAGCAACCTTGCCTCTCAGCGTCATTGATGCGAAGGTCCTGGTATGGCTACGCTATGTGATTGCATTCGCCGTATTATTTATCGTCTTGGCAGTGTCTCTTTTCTTTGGAGCGTCACCAACCAAATCAAAGCAAGTTTTTCGGTTTAGTTGGCACAATCGTAGAGATGTTTTGAAGCTCTTTTTATGTGGTGTCGTTGGCCAAGGGTTATTTAGTTTTTTCTCTTTTCTTTCCCTTAATTACATTACTATTTCTGAAAATGGAGTCATTCAAGGGTTGGTTCCCATTGCCATTTTATTGATGGGCACGCTGTTCTATGGTGAGCGGTTTACCTTAACTCAGATAGGTGCTGCGCTTATTGCTCTTGTTGGGGTGACGTTATTGGTCTTCTCGCCCTCAAGTGCGCAACAAGGATTGAGTATTGGTCATTTCATTTGCTTGCTGAGCGTAGTGAGCTTTGCTTCAGTGACTCACCTAAGAGCACAACTGGCTCAGCAGTACGGTGGGGCCCAGACCATGTTTTACCAATTCGGTTTTGCAGCTCTGGGGTTCTTCTTTTATCTACTCTTCGACGGCGTCAAATTTAGCAGTATCCAGTTATTACTTACCCCTTCTTATAAACTGCTCTGCGTAATGATATTAGGAACTTGTGTATCCGGATTAGGCTATCTGGTATACATCTATGGTATTGAGAGGGTTGGAGTTGATGGGAGCAGTATGGCTTTAAACTTAATTCCAGTATCTGCTTTCTTAATTGGAACTTTTGTTTTTAATGAAGAGCTGACAATACTTAGAGTGGTTGCAATGGGACTAATTGTTGGCGGTATGGTTATTTTTGTTAGGCCTTCCTCCAAGAAGCATCAAGTGGCTTTAAGCGTCAACAATTGAAAATTAAGCCTCACTTACTGTGAGGCTTAATTTTAGGATCCGGGGTAAACGCCCGTTAGGCTTTGAACTCTCGAATGTACTTATAGATTGCATGGCGTGTAATACCCAAACGTTCAGAAGCTAACCCAGTAGCCTCTTTTAGTTCGAAAATACCATTATCAAATAGGACCTTAGTGATCGCCTTATTTTTGCTTTTTAGATTGATCGAAGCGTCGTTCTGCACTTCTTCAATCGCATGTTCAAGGGCTTGCTCAATAACATCAGTAGCCGAAGAGCTAAAGTTTTCATGTACACCAACATGAGGTAATGAAGCATCTGGCATTAAAGTTTTGATAATTTCAGGGAAAGGGTGTGATAAGTTCATATTAATACAGAACAGCCCAATGGGTTTGCCATTTTCTCCTGCAAGCACACATGTTGTTGATTTTAATAGTGAGCCGTCTTTACTGTTAGTAAAGTAGCTTTTAGGAGTTACTTCCCCTGTCCTTTCGAATGCGCTTAGCATTCGCAATCCCATATCGGTGATTGGTGACCCCACTTCACGACCGGTGTGATGTCCGTTGACGATCTTCACTACGGACTTTTCAAAGCTCTCAAACGAGTGAATGACCACTTCACAGTGCGGACCGATAAAGTCTGCAATGGTTTCCGCTAGTCGAAAATTGGACTCAAGATATTGTCGATCAATTTCAGTGAACTTGACGTTAAATGACTTATAAGCTGATGCATTCATTATAGACCACTACTGTTAACTTTAACTTGAGATTCATTGTCCCTTGATGTTGGCTGGAAATCAACCCACGCATTAACTAAATGTAACCAATCTCATCTTATTTCGAATGTCTCTTAACCTTTTAGTTCACTAAAGGAAACTAAACTTGATGAAAATCAAAGTTAAAAGGGATTTTTAGTCTCAATAGTGAACAATAGTTAACTGTAGGATCCGGGTCACATTATTTAACTCAAATATCAGTAAACTGCCCTCATACCGTTCACAAATATTAACTATAAGACTTAATTGCTCCACAGCTAAGTCTAATAAGAACAAGCAAAGAGGCTCCAATGAACAATTTTCTGAATCGTGGGTTTGACCAATCTGAATTTGAACACCGTACCCAACGTGCTCAAAAAGTCATGCATGACAAGAAGCTGGATGCAATGATTTTTACCACCGAGCCAAATGTTCGTTACTTTACTGGTTTTCATACTCAGTTCTGGCACAGCCCAACTCGCCCATGGTTTGTAATCGTGCCAGCGGAAGGCAAACCAATCGCGATTATTCCAGAAATCGGCGCCAGTGGTATGGCAGGTACTTGGATTGACAACATCATTACTTGGCCATCGCCTCGACCAGAAGATGACGGCATTAGTTTGGTAGCCAGTGCCTTGAACTCCTTGCCGTGTCGTCATGGCCGAGTTGGTGCGACATTGGGTATTGAATCCCACTTACGTATGCCGGTGAATAACTACCTACAACTGACCTCCATGGTTAAGAAAGACTTTGTTGATGTGTCTTTAGAGATGCATGAGCTTCGTCAAATAAAGTCTCAAGCAGAGATCGAAAAAACACGAGAAATCTGCCGCATCACCAATGTTGGTTTCAAAAAGGTGCCGGAATATGCAAAAGCAGGGATGACGGAGCGTGAGATTTGCAAACAGTTCCGTATTGACATGCTGTTAGAAGGTGCCGATGAGTGCCCGTACATTATTGCAGGCTCAGGGCCGGACGGTTACGACAGCATCATTATGGGCCCAACAGACCGCATTATTGAGCCGGGCGATGTGTTGATCATTGATACCGGTGCCGTTCGCGATGGTTACTTCTCTGACTTTGACCGTAACTGGGCATTTGGACATGCGAGTGAGCAGACAAAAGCGGCATACCGAGCGACTTATGAAGCGACGACAAAAGGTTTTGAAGCTGCGAAGCCAGGCGCGACAACGACTGATATCTACAACGCGATGTGGAAAGTACTAGAAGCGAACGGTGCACTGGGTAATGACGTAGGTCGTCTGGGTCATGGTTTGGGCATGGAGCTGACTGAGCGTCCATCAAATACGGCGACGGATAATACCATTCTGAAGCCGGGTATGGTGATGACGCTAGAGCCAGGCATGGTTTACGCACCGGGTAAATCTATGGTTCACGAAGAAAACATCGTCATTACTGAAGATGGTGCAGAATGGCTATCAGAGCGAGCTGAACCTGAACTGATTATTATCGATTAATCAATTGTTTATAACGATAAGCCAACGCACGAAAATCGTGACGTTGGCAACAATATGAAACATAAAGGACTCAAAATGAACACAACAAATAAAGATACATTTTTAGGGTGGGTTGCCGCGATAGCAGTAGCATGTATTTGGGGCGTGACTGGTGTGGTCTCTAAACCTCTCTCTATGGCGGTAGATCCAATGACACTGGTATTCTTCCGTTATGTGACGGCGGTGATTGGGCTATCTATTATTTTCTTTTTCACGTCTCGCAGTAAAAGTTTAAGCGTTGATTTGGGGTCATCACTTAAAATCGACAAGAAAGATATTGGTCGAATCGCACTATGTGGCATTGTAGGGCAAGGGGTTTTCTCACTCTTTAATTTCCTTTCACTTGCTCATATTGGTGCCACAGAGAACGGTGTTATTCAGGGAATGCAACCTTTTGCAACGGTCTTCTTTGGAATGATGTTTATGAACTTCCGCATGAATAAAATCCAGTGGGGTGCGTTCATTGCATCGGCCATATGTATTTATGCGATGAGTGTTGGCCCAACAAACACGATTGAAGGTGGTACTCCGTTACTAGGTTATGTATATGTGACCTGCTCGATGCTAGCACTTGCTTGGACTGCACACCTTCGTGCTAGCTTAGCAGACAAGTACGGTTCTGTTGTTTCAATGCTTTACCAATACATTTCTGTAGCAGTGATGGGTATCTTCGTCGTATTCGCAATGGGTCTAGATCTATCTCAAATTTACATTATCTTCTCTAGTCCATTACTGATTGCACTACTGATTTTCTTGGGTACTGGCATTTCAGGTGGTAGTTACCTCATTCAACTTTACTCTTTCAAACGTATTGGCGTTGAAAAATCAACAATGGCTCTAAACCTAATGCCACTTGTTGGTTACCTTGTTGCGGTACTGACGCTGGGTGAACAAATGGCAATGGGCAAGACCATTATCGTCTCTCTAATTGTTGTCGCACTTTATGTCTTTACCAAATATGAGACTAAAGAAGAGCCAAAATCAGAAGAAAATTTGAAAGCTCAAGAAGCTTAAACTGAATCAAAAAATAATAATATGGGAAGCTATCTTGGGAGATAGCTTCTTTTCTGGAGAAAGATATGACCACAGAAACATCTGCAATTGAATGGCGTAGACACCTTCACCAATACCCTGAGTTTGGTACTGAAGAGTTTAAAACGTCTGAGTTTGTTGCTAACAAATTGGAAGAGTTTGGACTTGAAGTTCACCGTGGAATCGGTGGAACTGGGGTCGTAGGCATTCTTCGTCAAGGTACTAGTGATCGCAGTATTGGTCTTAGAGCAGATATGGACGCTTTAAGAATTAAAGAAGAAAACACGTTTTGTCACGCATCTAAACACGAAGGTGCCATGCACGCATGCGGACATGATGGTCATACTGCGATGCTACTTGGAGCTGCATGTGAATTGGCTCAAAGTAAGAACTTCGATGGTGTCGTGTACTTCATCTTCCAACCGGATGAAGAACGAGGCACTGGTGCAAAAGCTATGATTGCCGATGGCCTATTTACTCGTTGGAACATAGACGCGATATATGCAATGCATAATTTGCCTGGTATCCCAGCGGGTAAGTTTGTAACTCGTCCAAGTTCAGTTATGGCTAGCGAAAGTAGTTTTGAAATTGTTATCAACGCTACTGGTGGTCATGCAGCATTACCCCACATGGGAACCGATCCTATTGTGGTTGGCGCACAGGTTGTTACAGCGTTGCAGACTATTGTTTCTCGTAATTTAAGCGCTATCAACGAAACTGCGGTCATTTCAGTTACAAACTTTGAGACAAATGGCACGGTGAATGTTATTCCATCGCAAGTGACGATCACTGGTGATACGCGAAGTTTTACAGATGAAGCTCTGCACAAAATCGAGAAAGGGATTGAGCGTGTCGTGGCAGGTCAATGTATGTCTGCTGGCGTTGATTACCAATATCACTTTAACAATAGTTTTCTTTCAACGATTAATACTGCAGAGGAAACAGAACATGCGATTAAAGCTGCAGAAACTGTTGTAGGAAAAGACAATGTTATTGGCAATTGTGAGCCATTTACCATTAGTGAGGACTTCTCCTTCATGCTACGCGAGGTAAAAGGTTGCTATATCTTAGTTGGTAATGGCGTCGGTGAATGTGGTGGAACCGCACTTCACAATCCACTTTATGATTTTAATGACGATATCTTGGGAACAGGTATGCGTTATTGGCAAACGTTAGTGGAACAGCAATTAGCTAAGTAATCGAATACAAAAAAGAGGAGCATTAGCTCCTCTTTTCTTATATATCGACTGTTAGCAGATAACTAAGCAGATAGCTGACTAAACCTCGGCAAACTCTTAGCAAACCTCTGGTGCACATCCATATAGGTTTGCATGTAGATCTCATCGATACTGTCAGCGCAAGGGAAGCTGGATGAGAAGTCGACATGTTTACGATCGATGGACAATTTGGCAGCCTCGATAATATGAGCGACAAACATTCTAGGATCTTCCAAACCGATGGAGATCCGCATTGTGGTTGGCTTGATGCCGGCTTCATTTAACGCTTCGTCGCTGAGTTCGGAGTGGGTCGTTAGGGCTGGGCAAAGCGCAACGGTGTTAGTTTGTCCCAGACTTACCTGCATACCGATAGCTGGCTCAAGCATGTCAAAGAACTGTTTGAACCCATCACGATTGATTGGTGCGCGATTGCCATTGCCTTCCATATCGATGGTAAACAGAGCCGCAGGCAAGCCCAGGTGCATGTTGTTCTGGCAGTGTTCGTAGTTATCACTGTCAGGTAGAGCTGGGCATGATACGTTGATGTCTGGGTGAGCATCGAAGATCTTCGCCAAGGTGAGAGTATTGATGGTTTTCTGCACCACACGCATTTCGTAAGTTTTCATACCATTGAGTACTTCAAATGCTTTGTCGGCGTCTAAGAATGCACCTTTAATGTAATACACATTCCAAAAGAGCGTTTCGTTCCATGGAATGATGACCTCATCGCCGTTAGGTTTGGTGAAGGTGACTTCTTCTCCCTTTGGTACAAACATGGCTTCGTTACGGCCGATGACGACCCCAGCGGTTGTGGTCCCTGAACCAGCTAGTTCTTTGGTGTAGGAATGAACTACGAAATCAGGTCGTTCCATCACGTCATCGCGTTTTAGCACTGGGTGCAGGAGCGGGGTACCAACCGTTGAGTCAACGATAATGTCCCAACCACGAAGGTGAGCCGCTTTACTGATGCTAGCAACATCTAAGACGTATCCATGTGGATTACAAGGTGACTCTAGATAAACGTATATTTTCTTACCAGCGGCAAGGCGGTCGGCGTATTTATCGGCAACCTCATCAAGACGAGCCGCAAACTCATCTCCGGAGTAACCATCGACCCATTCGACCGCTACATTCAAGTTTGAGGGTTTTCCAAACCAATCTTCTAATAGCTGATAAGACCCACCGTAGATGTTGCGTGATGCCAACACAATATCTTCATGCCCAAGTAAGTGGCTCAACAACCCATCAATTGCCGCCATGCCAGAGTTAAAGTTCCATGCAAGGTACTCATTAGCTCTTGAGCCTGCCTCTAGGTCAACCATGTGGTTAGCCAGTGAGATTGATGTTGGGTTGAGCAGTCGAGAGTAAATATCGTGAAGCGGCTCTTTACCGTTGAATGCATCTTCAATCCATTCGGTACACGCAAACAAATATGTTGCGGTACGCGTAATCACAGGGCTGGCTGAGAATATAGCGGCAACATTGTCGAAGATAGGGTAGGCACCCTTAGAGGCAAAATGACCATTATTGGTGGCAATGGATTGATAAGTAGTGCGCATGGGGTTTTGCAGGTTGTCGAGGATCTTCGCGATCTGAAACGACAAAAATCGCTTGGCGTTAAACCAGGCGATTCGGTCACTTTTGTCGAGCTCTGAAAGTCCATCAACGGTCAATGCCCAAAGGTCGTGTGTTTTCGTGTTGGCTTTGTATAGTGTGGTCGCTAGTTCAACCAGCGTGGTGCCGTATTCACTATTTGGGTCGATGCCAAAGTGTTTTGCTTGCTCAATGGCAAGAGCTTCTGCTTGTTCGTGTTTGGTTGTTTTACGCAGCGGGCTAAGTTGAGTTGAGGTATTCATAGTTCCATCCTTTATTGTACCTCTTATAATTTTAGTGTTATAAAAATGTTAAAGATTGCGATTTAAGAAGTAACTCACCAATTTTGAGCAATTATATTGCGCATATTGGTTATAAATTGATGGAAAATGCTAATGGATGAGATCGACAAAAGAATACTGGCTGAGTTGCAGAGCAACGCTCGGCTAACTAATCAAGAGTTGGCAGATCGGGTTGCTCTGTCGCCGTCCCCCTGTTTGCGCCGAGTTCGGTCCTTGGAGAAGCAAGGAGTCATTCGAGGTTATCATGCCAGTGTTGACCAAGAAGCGTGCGGGCTGCCGATCAATGTCTTTGTATTGGTGAAACTCGAAAAGCCGACTGAAGAGAACATGCGAGACTTTGAGCATCACATTGAAATGATTGATGAAGTGTTGGAGTGTTTTTTGATGACGGGCAACCACGACTACTTGTTGCATGTAGTCAGTGAGTCGCTAAAAAGCTACGAGCAGTTTATCCGCAAGCAATTAACTCGCCTGCCAAATATCGCCTCCATCGAATCGAGCTTCGCCTTTGGTCAAGTAAAAGCAAAGACGAAGCTGCCAGTGAGATAAGTAAGTCCCATTAGTGTTTAGATTTAATGAGTGCTAAAGCTTTATCAAAATCAAATTCTTGTAGAGCACCATCAAGTTGCTTTAGTTGATTTTGGGTAAGCCCCAGTAATTGGCTTTGCTCTATGTTTTGCACTATCTCAAGCGCATCGGTATCGTTCTGTTCAATGGCGCTCTGCAATCGTTCATAGAGAGTAGGGTCAAAATTCGCTGTATGCTCAGGGTTATCGTTAGCCGCTGTATGAGAGTGTAAAACGCCACTCTCTCTTATTGCCTCAGTGGTTTGATTCAGAGCATTGAGTAGCTTTTTTTGAAGTTGTTCATTGTTGATATCAGATTCTAATGCACTACAGAGCTCAAATAACTCGTTCGCACCTATATTTCCTGAGACGCCTTTTAAGCTATGGATGTAGCGTTTTAAATCGGAGGACGCTGCATTAGCGAGTTGTTCTCTAACTTGAGATAAATCAGAGTAGTGCTCATAAAAGCGTTGCAACAGTCGGCGATATAGCTGGTGGTTGTTATTCGCACGAGCAAGACCTTGGGACAAGGTGATGGTGTTAATGTCATGAAGTTTCACTGGTTGAGTATTGACATTAGAGTCGGAGCTGGAAGTGCTTACTTCTGACCCAATTTCGCGTTGAGGCGAGGTGATCCATCGAGCAAGGGTGCTGAACATGATGCCTACATCGATTGGTTTAGCTATGATGTCGTTCATCCCTGACTGGTAGGCGCGTTCTCTATCACGCTCCATCACGTCGGCGGTCATGGCAATGATAGGGATAGCTCGGTCCTTGAGTGTGTTTCTTATTATCTCTGTTGCGCTGTAGCCATCGAGTACAGGCATTTGGCAGTCCATAAGAATGCCATCGAACGTCATTTGTTTATACAAGTCGATCGCGACTTGCCCATTTTGAGCTACGGTGACTTGGATGTTTTGGCTTTCCAAAAGTTCTACCGCTAATTCTTGGTTAATTTCGTTGTCTTCAACGAGTAATAGATGAGCTCCTGCTAGGTGTTGGACATTAGCCAAATGGGTTTGCTGCTCAAGCTCGTCACGGCTGCTACGGTGGTTTTCTATATCATATAAGCCAACTATCGCATCGAACAAGTGAGAGGCCGTTACTGGCTTATCGAGAATACTTGGTACGATAAGGCCACGCTCTTGAACTGAGTCAGCCAGAAGCTGGCGATCATAGGCTGTGAGCATCAAGATTTTAGGATTGAGGGACTCAGATTGCTGGATAGCATGAATGAGTTCAACTCCATCTTTACCGGGCATCTGCCAATCCGTAATAACCACATCAAATGCCGAATCTGATTGTGCAGCGTGATTGAGTGCGTCGATTGCGCTATCAACTCCATTAGCGCTTCGAACATTAAAGTTGAGTGATTGCAGAATATCTTCAACGATAAGGCGCGCACTGGCGTTGTCATCCACAATCAGGATGTTGAGGTGGTTCAATGATGTTGGCACGACAATCGGTTTGGTTTCTAGCACTTGGCTGCGCTTCATGTTAATTGTGAACTCAAAGGTTGAGCCTTCGCCAAATTGACTCCTAACCTCAATGTCTCCGCCCATCAACAAACAAAGCTCCTTACTGATGGCTAAGCCTAATCCGGTTCCCCCATACTTGCGTGTGGTGGAACTGTCGGCCTGGGTGAACTTATTGAAGAGCTTTTGAGTTTGTTCTGGTGTCATTCCAATGCCAGTGTCAGAGACCGCAAATCTTAACGTGACATCGTCATTCTCTAAGTTGTCTGCGGTGATAGTGATTTTGACTTCGCCTTGTTCGGTAAACTTCACAGCGTTATTGGCAAGATTGGTTAAGATTTGCCCCAATCTTAATGGGTCACCGTAAAGTGCTGTTGGTACGTCTTTGGAAGTATGAATAAGCAGCTCTAAACCCTGCTCCGACGCCTTAAGCCCAACCAAATTAGAAATATTGTCCAAGACGTTTTCGAGTCTAAAATCTACGTGCTCAATGTCGAGTTTACCCGCTTCGATTTTTGAGAAATCGAGAATGTCGTTGATAAGTCCGAGTAAGGTATCAGCCGACAGCTTTACTTTTTGAATATAGTTGCGTTGTGCCTTAGTTAAATCTGTTTTTAAAGCGAGGTAACTCATGCCTATGATGGCGTTCATTGGGGTTCTGATCTCATGGCTCATGTTCGCTAAAAAATCCGATTTAGCTTGGTTTGCGTAGTCTGCTTCATCTCTGGCAATAGCGAGCTTATCCGCAGACTTTTCAAGCGCAGCGTGGGATTTATTGGCGAGCAAAACAATAAAAACTATGGTGCTCATGAAAATGATGCCACCGATGGCAAGATAGAAAGAGATTTGAGATGAGTTCTCTACAATGTTTTGCTGGTGTTCAAAATCAGGTTCAATAACTTTGAAGGCTTTCAGATAGGCATTGTCAAGCGCCGATGATTGTTGGGCGATAGCTTGTTTCTGCGTAAATAATTGTTCGAATAAAGCGAGATATTGCGTCAACTGCCCCTTAATTTTCCCAAGCGTTTGTTGTTGGGTCGCATCTGAAATTTGTGGTATCAAACCTGCCAATTGTTGTTGACTCTCTTTGATTGTTCCTTCAATTTGCTTGGCAATACCTTGCTGTTCGTTGAGTGTTTGTGCCAAGGAGAAGTCGCGTTCGTACTGAGTGGTATCGCTAAATAGGGAACGTAACGTCAGCAATTGAGCGGTAGTGGAGAGTTTGACGTTGGTTTGTTGTTGTATGTCGTTTAGTTCTTGTTGATAGGCGGCTAACTCTTTTTGTAAGCTCGTTCTTAGCACTACACTCGCTCGTGTAAACTCTTCCCCCGCCGAATCGATCTGGGCGGCGATGTGCTGCTGCATTGGGGCGGTAACTAGTTTGAGGTTTCTGAGCTGAATGACCGCAGTTAAATACCGATTTCGAGCGTTATCAACCAGTGTCAATTTGTCCTTAGCAGCCTGTGTAACCATCTTTGGTTGCAGAGCTCTAATTTGGTTACGCACTTCATTCAAGCCAAATTGTAGTTGTTTGTAATCGTCATTGTTCGGTTCGAGGATAAAAGACTTTTCATGACTTCGAATTGTAGAAATACGACTTGCTAAATGATGGCTTTCAATAGCGATTTGAGCACTAGCATCAATGTGTTGACGCATGCTTTCGACTAACGTGACCTGTTTTTCTATCGAGACTTTAAGATCGACCTGCATCTCTTCTACATCATAAATAGACGTGTCCGAATTTGAGGTAAGAGCAACGCGGGTGGTTCTTTCTTGGTCGTTAAGTTCTACGTATTCGGCAAAAGTCGTCTTGTAATCTTGAAGTAGCGCCTTTACTTCTTGATTGACCTTTTCTGAAGGTTGGGAATCGGCAAGTAGGTAGGCCATATCAATATGTTCAAAGGTTTGTTCAGCCTGCGGATGGGTGGGCGATAGGGCGTAATTGCGCTCATGCAGCTTAACGCTATCTAGGGCGGCACGAAGTTGAGCGCTTTGAGCATAATTGTCGACAGTTTCAAAACGAAGATTGAGTTTAGACCAACCTATTGACCCAGCTATCACCAATAATGTCGCTGCGATGAAAAAGCCAATAAGAATGCGTTTTGAGTCGAGATTTTGTCCAATAGGAAAATTCATGAAAATCCTTTAAACCGATGTAGTTCTAGTCTTTAAAAGCATCTCGAATGGCGAGAATATCATCCAATTTACTGATGAAAATTGGTACTAAACTTGGGTCGAAGTGAGTTCCTGCATCGCGCTCTAGCAACGCGAGCGTTTCCTCAATGGCCCAAGCCTTTTTGTAGGGACGCACACTAGTCAGTGCGTCAAACACATCGGCTATTGCGACGATTCTTGCACTAAGCGGGATTTGCTCTCCTTTCAATTGTTTGGGGTAGCCACTACCGTCCCATTTTTCATGATGGTTTAACGCAATTTCTTGCGCCATTTGTAATAGCAGCGAATCGCTGTCACCAATAATGTCACCGCCAATTTTGACATGCTTCTGCATGACGGACCATTCGTCGGCATCGAGTTTACCTGGCTTTCTTAACACGTTATCTGGAATACCAATTTTGCCGATGTCGTGCATTGGTGCGGCTTGAAATACCAGCTCAACCCAGCGCTTACTAACGTTTAGTTGTGAGGCGAGAATGCGTGAGTAGTGGCTCATCCGCACTACGTGCATACCAGTCTCGTTATCTTTGTACTCTGCTGCTCGTCCCAAGCGTTGGATGACTTCCAAACGGCTTTGTTCAAGCTGAGCCGTTCTTTCACGTACTTTGATAGCAAGTTCGAGATTTTGATCGTACAGCGCAATATGTGTCTTCACTCGAGCTAACACAATGGGTGGACTAATGGGTTTGGTAATATAGTCCACCGCGCCCAACTCAAAGCCTTTCTGCTCGTCGACCACTTCACTTTTCGCGGTGACAAAAATAATAGGAATATCAGCGGTTAGTGGATTGGCTTTTAGTGTTTTGCAAACCTCATAACCGTCCATTTCGGGCATCATGATATCGAGCAATATCATATGAGGTTTAGGTGTGGAGAGGGCGATTTGTATAGCTTTCGCGCCGCTTGTCGCCGCTTTCACTTTGTAATGTTCATTCAAAGAGCCAGCAATGGCATGGATATTATCGGGAATGTCATCAACGACAAGCACCACTGGTTTTTCTTGGTTGTCTGTATGCATAAGTACGAGTCCTTGTACCGAAAATGCAGAGATAAGGCTTTTAAGAATAGACAAGGTTTCGTATGTGTTACAAACAATTAGCTCACTATGAGAATAATATCGCACCAAGATTTGCTTTAACGATTAGGGGAAGCTTCATGATGCAGCCATTCCATTTTCTCATAGAGGTTGATAATTATTCGTTTGTAAAAATGCTATGTTAGAACAAAAATTAACCAATAAAGGATAAGTGGTTAACTGAGGGCGGCTGCGTGGGTAGTGTATTTCACCGACATTGTTCAGATACTTTGCCAAAAGTGAGCTTTGGCGAAGGCGTGTATTTGATTGATTCAGAAGGTCGATATTATTTAGATGGTTGCGGAGGGGCGGCGGTCTCCAACCTTGGTCACAACCATCAGCGAGTAAAGGCGGCGATTCAAGCTCAATTAGAGACTATTCCATATGCTCATACAGGGTTCTTTACCAGTGAAAGCTGTGAGAAATTAGCGCAGCGAATCGTGTCGTTAGCCCCAGAATCTTTGCAACATGTGTACTTTGTTAGTGGTGGTTCAGAAGCGGTGGAGTCAGCGCTTAAAATGGCACGCCAGTATTACGTTGAGCGCGGTATGGTGTCCAAAACTCAATTTATCGCAAGGCGACAAAGTTACCATGGCAATACACTAGGGGCGCTCTCTGTTGGAGGCAATGAGTGGCGACGAGAACCGTTTCGTCCTCTGCTTTCCTCTGCTCACCATATTGCGCCTTGTTATGCCTATCGTGACCAATTGGCGTCAGAAACTGAAGACCAATACAGTCAGCGTATTGCCAATGAACTTGAAGCGAAGATACTCGAACTTGGGGCGGAAAATGTGATGGCATTTATCGCCGAACCCGTCGTAGGGGCAACTGCGGGGGCAGTACCTGCGACTCAGGGCTATCTGCAGCGCATAAGAGAGATTTGTGACCAATATGATGTATTGCTTATTTTAGATGAAGTGATGTGTGGAGTCGGCCGAACGGGGTCTTTCTTCGCATTTGAGCAAGACGAAGTAATACCCGATATTGTGACCATGGCGAAAGGTCTGGGAGCTGGATATCAGCCCATTGGCGCTGTACTTGTTCACGAAAAAATCTATCAGGAAATAGCCAATGGTTCCGGTTTTTTCCAGCATGGTCATACCTTTATGGGACACCCAATGGCGTGTGCGGCGGCACTCGCTACAGTGGAAACCATCATAGAAGATGACTTGCTAGCTCAGGTGGTTTCTAAAGGGGAAATGCTTAAGCAAAAGCTTTTCGAAGCGTTGGGGAATCTCGATATGATTGGTGATATTCGAGGTAGAGGATTGTTTATCGGCATTGAATTGGTTTCTGACAAACATTCAAAATCCCCGCTTGCTATCCAAACTCAAGCGCACAAATGGATTAAATCGTTGGCGATGGAGAATGGTTTAATGTGTTACCCAATGGCTGGGACGATCGACGGTACACACGGTCACCATATTTTACTTGCGCCTCCGTTTATTATTAGTGAGATCGAAATGGATGAACTGGTGACCAAGCTGAAAAAAACGCTACTGTTAGCAGAAGAAAAGTGGGCCCGCTTATGAGTAACCTAACAATGCCATCGCAGTCGGCTATTATCGTTGCGCCTAATGGCGCAAGAAAAACGCAGAAAGATCATCCTGCACTGCCCGTCACTCGTGGAGAGATTATCCAAGATGTTATTGCTTGCCGAAGTGCAGGTGCCGCAATGGTACATCTGCATGCTCGCAATGAAAAAGGGCTACACTCGTTAGACGTTGCAGACAACCTCCCGCTGTATAACGAACTAAAAGATGCTGTTGGAGACAGCATTATGGTGCAATTAACCACAGAAGCGGTGGGCCAATATCAACCTGAGCAACAAAGGCAATTGATCAAAGCCGTCAAACCAGAAGCGGCGTCATTTGCGTTAAGTGAGTTGATTCCAAATGATGAACACGTGAGCGAGTCGGCCGAGTTTTTTCATTGGGTTGCACAGCAAGGCATTATTGCTCAATACATTCTTTACAGTGCTGACGATCTTGATCGTTATTTCCGACTGATTGATCAAAAGGTCTTGCCTGATCACGACCATCACCTATTACTTGTTCTCGGACGCTATAAGCAAGGACAAGTAGCAACACCTCAAGATCTTGTGCCATTTCTTAGTTGTCGATTATTTGAACTGCGTCACCGTTGGGCGGTCTGTGCGTTTGGTCAATTTGAACACAATTGTTTAACGGCTGCTATGCTTATGGGGGCTGACGTTAGAGTTGGGTTTGAAAATAATCATTATGACAATCAAGGTGCTATTGCTACAAACAATGCATCTTTAGTGAACCAGCTTTGTAAGACGTCCGCGGCGCTTAATATAGATTTACTGAGCGCTACTGAATTTAGAAACAGTCTTGCCATTCGCCAGTAATTAAGGAGTTTACTGGTTTCTGAACCCTACGACAGGAAAGGAATAACTATGACCAAACTAAAAACCATGTTGACCGTGTCTGCTGCATGTATTGCCATGGGAGGAGCAACCCTCGCGCAGGCAGAAGACCGATTTGTAACTATCGGAACCGGTGGCGTAACAGGGGTTTACTATCCAACAGGTGGTGCTATTTGTCGTCTTGTAAATAAAAACCGAGCTGAATTCGGTGTGCGTTGTTCGGTAGAAAGTACCGGCGGTTCGATATACAACATCAATACCATTCGAGCTGGCGAATTGGATTTAGGTATCGCCCAGTCAGACTGGCAATATCATGCATACAATGGCACCAGTAAGTTTGCGGAAGCTGGTCCATATAAAGATCTTAGAGCGGTATTCTCTGTTCACGCTGAACCATTCACTGTGGTGGCGCGTGCGGATTCTGGTATTGAAAGCTTCGAAGATCTTAAAGGTAAGCGAGTCAATATCGGTAACCCTGGTTCCGGTCAGCGCGGGACTATGGAAGTCTTGATGCAAGGTTACGGTTGGGACAAAGATGTATTCAAACTGACTTCAGAGCTAAAAGCATCTGAGCAGTCTAAAGCATTGTGTGACAACAAAATCGACGCAATGATCTACACCGTAGGCCACCCAAGTGGTGCGATTAAGGAAGCGACAACGTCTTGTGATAGCCGCATTGTATCGGTTACTGGACCAGTGGTAGATAAGTTGGTTGAAGACAATAGCTTCTACCGTAAAGCGACCGTTCCGGGGGGTATGTATAACGGTAATCCAGACGATGTGATGACGTTTGGTGTGGGTGCAACATTCGTTACATCTACTGCCGTGCCTGATGATGTGGTTTATGCCATCGTTAAGTCTGTATTTGAAAACTTTGATGATTTCAAACGTCTTCACCCTGCTTTCGCTAACCTGAAGAAAGAAGAAATGATCAAAGATGGTTTGTCAGCACCATTGCATCCAGGTGCCGTGAAGTACTACAAAGAAGCGGGTTTGATGGACTAACAAACTCTTTTAATGCAACACTCTTCAAAGCCCAGCTGTAATGCTGGGCTTTTTTATTAATGGTCGTGGAGTCACTGTGACTAGCAACGAAACTGCTCTTCTAGCCATTGGTTGAACAGATAGACTAGCTTGTTGTCGCGACGATGATTTGGGGTGATGGCATAGTAACCGTACTGACTCACTAAACTAAGAGCGAGAGGGTTACTCAACTGCTTTGCTTCAATTAAAGGGTCGACCATAAAATCAGGAAGAAGAGCGAGCCCACAGTTTGCTTTTACAGCCTCCAAAGACATAAAGAAATGCTCGAATCCGACGCCATAAAAATTCATCGGTGTATCAGGGCAAAATTGATTTCGAAACTTTTCCCATAGTTGCGGTCGAGTAATATGAGGGATAAATTGGTAAACTTCCAAATCTTGGTGGCTGCGAATAGGATGACGCTCGATAAGATCTGTTGAGCCGACCAAGCGCAGCGTCTCTATGTGTAGCAGAGTGGCATTTTCGTAATGGGTAGCGATTGGTAAACAGCGGATTATGATGTCACTTCGCGCGTTCAAGCCTTTAATGGGACCATCACCTGTTTTTAGGTTGATTCGTATACTGGCGTTTTGCGACCGAAAGTCTTGCAATGCGTTGATCAACCATAAGCTGGCAAAAGATGGCGTGACATCAAGGTTTAATACCGCCTCGTTGTTTTCAGACTGCTTGAGCCTTGCCGTTGCAGATTGAACACTTTCCAAGGCTTCGATAATACTAGGCAAATATTGCTCACCAATAGATGTAAGTCGAATCCCATCAATGTGTCGCTCAAACAGTGCTTGACCAAGTTGCTGCTCTAGTGCCGCGACTTGTTTACTGACGGCTCCTTGAGTCACACACAGCTCCTGTGCAGCCTTTGAAAAACTGAGGTTGTGCGCCACTGCCACGAAGGTTTTGAGCGCTTTGATAGAAGGTAAGCCTGAGCTGCTACTCATAGTGTTTTCCCGAACTTGTCTACTTGATACCTCGACGATGAATATCCGAGATGCTAATTACGCCAACACACTCATCGCGTTCATTGACAACAGGTAGTGCTGAAATGGCATTATCAAGCATTAAGTTCAACGCATCGTATGCTTTTACTCGCGCACTTGTTTGTTTGCCGTTGGTGGTCATATGCTGTTCAATCTTGTCTTCTAGAACGGCGCCATTGGCGAGCGCTCGCCTTAAATCTCCGTCCGTGAAGACACCTACAAGCGTCGTTTGACGACAAATGGCGATAAGCCCTTTACCGCTCTCACATAGTACGCTGATCGCTTCTGCTAAGCTTTGTTCTGGTTGGCAAATGGCATTGTGTTCAAACTCGGAGATTACGTTGCCGACTGTCGTAAGTAGCTTTGCTCCGAGAGCACCAGCAGGGTGAGACTGTGCAAAATCAATACTGTCGAATTTGCGAATTTTCATTGCAGTAATCGCTAAAGCATCACCCATGATTAATGTGTTGACTGCGCTGGATGTTGGAGCGAGTCCGAGTGGGCATGCTTCGCTGTCTATGGCGATGTTGACCACACAATCACTGTTCTGCGCCAAATGAGATGAAGTGTTGCCAGTCATACCGATGATAGAAATCCCGCGCTCTTTTAATATCGGTAGCATAGTCTTAAATTCGGCAGATTCGCCTGAGTTTGAAATCAAGATCACTAAGTCTCCTTTAGTGATCATCCCTAGGTCTCCGTGAAGTGCTTCCGCCGGATGAACGAAAAAGGCAGGTGAACCCGTTGAAGCCAGTGTTGCGGCCATCTTCTTGCCAATGTGCCCAGACTTGCCTATTCCAGACACAATTATCTTGCTTTGACAGTTAACGATGTGCGACACCGCTTGCGCAAAATTGTCCTCCAATCGTCCCAATAGCTTCTGAGCTTCTGCTATCTCGGCATTAATGACTTGTGTGGCGTATTCGATGACTTCTGTCTTGACGACTTGCATGGCGATGTGTCCTACGAGCTGAACGATATAGATATTGCTGCCTAGTGTTTCACACCTCTGGTAAAGAGCAAGTTGTAATTTTCATTATTTTCATTATTGGGATCTCTCTCAATCTTGGTGTCTAGTTGAAAGTTAAGATTTTCATTTCATGGAAAGGAATGCAGAACGATTGGCTGTTATTGAAATCTGATTCAAAGGGGATGCTTGTATATGTCTGATTTTTAAAGGTATATGCTCTCTTGTTCTCAATTCTATCTCTTTTGTTTCTTTCATTATTTTTATTTTTGCTTTCATTTATTTTGTGATTTGAATCAATAAATGAAAAACATTAACTTTCAATATGAAAATAATAATGAAAAAGTAAAAAGGCAATCAGCACTTATCCTTGAAACAAAAGAGGTCAACATGGACTTTATAATTCACTCAGCGGAATGGTTTATCGGGCTATTCCAACAAGGCGGAGAGGTCTTTACCGGAATGGTAACAGGCATACTTCCTCTGTTAATTTCATTACTTGTCGCCATGAACGCATTGATACGTCTCGTTGGACAAGACAAAGTAGAAAAACTGGCACAGCGTAGTGCTGGCAACCCTGTATCTCGTTATCTGGTTCTGCCTGTTGTCGGTACCTTCATTTTCTGTAACCCAATGACGTTGAGCTTGGGTCGTTTTCTTCCTGAGAGATACAAACCTTCTTACTACGCGGCTTCTTCGTACAGTTGCCACTCCATGAATGGCCTGTTCCCTCACATTAACCCTGGTGAATTGTTTGTTTACCTTGGTATCGCTAACGGTATTACTCAGCTGGGTCTACCACTAGGTCCTCTAGCAGTGAGCTATCTACTAGTCGGCATGGTAACTAACTTCTTTAGAGGTTGGGTGACTGACTTTACTACTGCAATGGTAGAGCGTCAGCAAGGTGTTCAACTAGAACGTACTGTTCACTTCCAATCATAAGAGGCCTGTGTCATGTCAAACTCACTAATTATTAATAAAGGTAATGGCGGCTGGGGTGGTCCTCTATGTTTGCCAATCGAAGCAGGCAAGAAAATTGTCTACATCACTGGTGGTACTCGACCAGATATCGTTGACCGTATTGCCGAACTGACGGGTTATGAAGCAGTAGATGGTTTCAAAACTTCGGTACCAGATGAAGAGGTTGCTGTCGCGATTATTGACTGTGGTGGGACGTTACGTTGTGGTTTATATCCGAAGAAACGTATTCCAACAGTAAACATTCACTCGACAGGGCAAAGTGGTCCTCTAGCGCAATACATCAAAGAAGATATCTACGTCTCTGGTGTGAAACCGGAAAATATTCAGCTTTCTGATGCGCAGCCAACAGTGACCCTAACTCCGGAGCCAGCAGCAAACGAGTCAGCTCGTTTTGCGACGGACAAAAAACTGACTGAACAAAGCGATAGCCTGTTGGCACGTATCGGTATTGGTATGGGCTCGGTCATGTCGACGTTTTTCCAAGCTGGCCGTGACACGATTGATACTGTATTGAAAACCATTCTGCCATTCATGGCGTTTGTATCCATGCTTATCGGCGTAATCATGGCTTCAGGCTTCGGTGATTTGATCGCGTCAGCGCTGACACCATTAGCACAAAGTCCATTTGGTCTCGTTACTCTAGCTCTGATCTGTTCTTTCCCGCTGCTATCACCGTTCTTAGGCCCTGGTGCAGTAATCGCACAGGTTATCGGTGTGCTTGTCGGTGTACAAATCGGTGCAGGCAATATCCCTCCGCACTTAGCGTTACCAGCATTATTTGCGATTAACGCACAAGCGGCGTGTGACTTTATCCCTGTTGGTCTTGGCTTAGCAGAAGCAAAACCGCGAACTGTCGAAATTGGCGTTCCATCAGTACTTTACTCGCGATTCTTAACTGGTGCTCCAACCGTATTAGTCGCTTGGTTTGTATCAATGTTCATCTATCAATAAGTAAAACAGTAACTCCCAAAGGAATCTAAAAATGACCAAATTATACCAATCAACCATCAAGCATGTCGGTGAACTCGCAGAAGAAGCGTTGGCAGACAACATGATGATTCTATTCGGTGAAATGGCACCGGCAGATGCCGCTGAGTACTGTTTTATCCACTCTCACGATAGCTTGAAAGGCAATATTAATGTGGGCGGAACGTTACAGCTTGGTTCGAATGAATACCCTATCACTGCTGTTGGTGAGGTGGTGAATAAGAACCTTTCAGAACTCGGCCACATCACGATTCGGTTCGATAGCTTGAACGAAGCGGAATATCCAGGGTGTTTGCATGTGAGTGGATCTGTTCCTCACTGCAACATCGGAGAAACCATCTCTTTCTCATAAGGTTAACTAGATTCCAATCGGTATTTTGGCCTCTGCAGATGCTTTGAAGCACTCTCCCAAAGTGGAATGTAGAGGCCCTTTTTAAAGAATTAAATTTGTAAGAATGTCGGAGTATTTATGTGTAAAACAGCGTTAGTAGTCGGTGGCGGACAAACATTGGGTGCCTTTTTATGTGAAGGCTTGGCAGCAGATGGCTATCGCGTAGCCGTAGCAGATTTAAACGGTGATAATGCTCAGCAGATTGCTGATAGGATTAATCAAACTTATGGTGAAGGCATGGCGTTTGGTATTGCCGCCGACGCGACCGATGAGATGTCGGTTATCAATATGACCAAAAGTGTGGACGAGGTGTTTGGTAGAATCGATTTGATGGTTTACAGTGCAGGCACTGCTACCGCCGCCAAAATTGACACCTTCCCTATGGATGCATGGCAACGCTCATTAAGCGTTAATCTAACAGGTTACTTCCTGTGTGCACGTGAAGCGTCAAAAGTCATGATTCGTGAAAATCGTGGTGGACGCATTATTCAAATTAACTCTAAATCAGGCAAAGTTGGGTCGAAACACAACAGTGGTTATTCGGCGGCTAAATTTGGTGGCGTTGGCTTGACGCAATCTTTAGCTCTTGATTTGGCTGAGCACAAAATTACCGTGCATTCATTAATGCTAGGTAACTTGCTACAGAGCCCTATGTTCCAATCACTGAAGCCTCAATATGCGAAAAAACTGGGTGTCAGTGAAGACGAAGTTGAGCAAATTTATATTGATAAAGTGCCGCTAAAAGCAGGCTGCGATTATCAAGATGTATTGAACGTACTGAAGTTTTACGCGAGTGAACAAGCCGCGTACTGTACAGGACAATCGATTAATATCACTGGCGGACAGGTGATGTTCTAGTTCCCCCACTAGGTGATGTCTTGTGCTCCTGATGCTGCGTTAGGTAGCAATTTCAAGGGCAGAATATCTGCCCTTATTTAAACAGTTAGAGAGGTGTTTTGTGGACTCAACAACTACATTAATTCTAGTGGCCATTGTGGCTTGGATTGGTCAAATTGCTTTGGGATTTTTTCAAATCCGCTCTTTCAATCGAATGGTTCAATCTATGTCACAGAAAGGGCATGTAAAGATCGGCAGAACTAAAAGTCGTTGGAAGGCGAGAACGCTCATTGTGGTTGCTGAGAATGACCAACAAACCATAGTGGATGCCAAAGTCCTAAATGGAATCTCTGTTTTTGCTAGACCTAAGACTTTGGACAAAATTGTTGGGCTAAGTTACCCATTATCCGCTGCGGTAATGAATGAACTAGCGAAAGGGACGCAAGAAGCCATCTCTGTTGCCTACGAAGGTTAACTAGGTCGCAGAATGTACCAAGAAATATAAACTTAGGTTTCTTTCTTTCACAGTGAAAGGGAAATTGTGTATAGTTTAAAAAAAATTAGTGATGGTGCATATGAATATTGAAAATAGACGTCAGAAGTTGGTGAACTATCTGAAACACGAGGGTAAGACCTCGGTAAATGATTTGGCAAACATTTTTGAAACATCAGGAGCGACCATTCGTACGGATTTGCGGACATTGGAAGAGGAAGGGTTGGTTGTAAGACGCTATGGAAGCGCAGAAGCTTGTGGTGCAAGTAAGATTGGTCAAGCCTCAATCGAGGATCGGTCAATGGATGAGAAGCAGACCTTGAATCTCGACCTCAAATCCGCCATTGCAAAGAAAGCGTGTGAGCTTATACGTGATGGTGATTCTATAATACTCGACTGCGGTAGTACTACATTACAAATGGTTCCTCATTTGGAAGACAAACTAGCGCTCACTCTAATGACCAATAGCATGCACATTGTAAACGCGATGGCACAATTAGAGCGCGAGCATACCGTGATTATTCCAGGCGGTACCTATCGTCGTATCTCTGCTTCATTTCATGGCAAATTGGCTGAACAAGCTTTTAGTCAGTTCACTTTTGACAAGCTATTTATCGGTGCTGATGGCTTTGATCTTAACAGTGGAACGACCACATACAATGAAGCTTATCAAGTGAGCCAAGCAATGTACGAGGCGGCCAACGAAGTGATTGTCGTTTTAGATAGCAACAAATTTGGTCGTCGTAGCCCTAATGTTGTTGTGCCTTTGAAAGACATCGATGCCGTTATTACCGATAGTAATATTTCTCCAGAACATCTAGCAGAGCTAGAATCAAATAATATCAAAGTTTATCTCGTCTAATGTACTTCCCCCAGTGATACTGTAGGAATCTTGCCTACAGTATCTCCATCGCAAAACTCATCTCTGTTTACGCATTTACTTTTACATTAAGTGATATATTTTTTCACATAAAAAGTTAATTGGTGACTCCCTTCACGTTGCGAAAGTATATCTCTTTCATTTTGATAATGATAAGAGGAACAATATGGTTCAAAGCGTAAGGAGGATAACTTTGGACTACATGATTCTAGGCGCAGAATGGTTTATTGGACTATTCGAAAAAGGGGGCGAGGTTCTTTCTGATATGGTTACTGGCATCTTGCCGTTATTGGTCTGTCTGCTTGTCGCCATGAATGCACTTATTCGTTTTATTGGTCAACATCGAATTGAAAGATTAGCGACAAAGTGTGCGGGCAATCCAGTATCACGTTATTTGGTTTTACCTTTTATTGGGACTTTCATTTTTTGTAATCCAATGACACTAAGTCTTGGACGTTTTCTTCCTGAAAAGTACAAACCCTCTTATTACGCGGCTGCATCTTACAGTTGTCACTCCATGAACGGCATGTTCCCTCACGTCAATCCGGGGGAGTTGTTTATCTATTTAGGTATTGCTGCCGGAATCACTCAGCTTAATCTGCCGTTGGCCCCGCTTGCTGTCAGCTATTTGTTTGTTGGTTTAGTGACTAACTTTTTTCGAGGTTGGATCACTGATTTGACGACAAGCATCATCTGCAAACAACAAGGCAGGGCGCTATCTGACAAGGTCGAAATTTCTAAGGAGGGCTCATGAGCATGATGTTAAAAGTCTCTGCGGGAAATGGAGGCTGGGGTGGTCCACTGTTTGTGCCTATCATTGCCGGAAAGAAAATTCTCTACGTGACCGGAGGAACCAAACCTGATTTGGTCACTGCCTTAGAAAATCTAACGGGATTGGAGAGTGTCGACGGTTTTAGACAGGTGCTTGAAGATGAGGATGTTGCATTAGCGGTTGTCGACTGCGGAGGAACGTTGCGATGTGGGCTGTATCCTAAAAAAGGCATCCCGACATTAAACATCCACGCGACAGGGCAAAGTGGTCCTCTTGCTCAATTCATCAAAGCAGATATCTATGCCTCTTCGGTAACTCCTCAGTGTATCGAATTGGTTGAAGGTGAATCCAATAGCCACGCTGAGCCGGTTAGCCAATCTGAGACGCCTCCTCAATACGATACGTCTCAGAAGTTAAGCGCCCAGTCGGATGGGCTGATCGCTAAGGTCGGGGTTGGCATGGGCTCGGTCATGTCGGTTTTTTATCAAGCTGGCCGCGACACTATCGACACGGTGCTTAAAACTATTCTGCCCTTTATGGCATTTGTTTCAATGCTGATTGGCGTCATCATGGCATCGGGGATTGGTGATGTGATTGCCAACCTGCTGTCGCCGTTGGCTCAGAATCCTTTGGGACTGGTGACGTTGGCATTGATCTGCTCTTTTCCGTTACTTTCACCATTTTTAGGCCCTGGGGCAGTGATCGCTCAAGTCATTGGTGTGTTAGTTGGGGTGCAAATTGGTGCGGGACATATTCCGCCTCACTTGGCGCTTCCCGCTCTGTTTGCCATTAACGCTCAAGCTGCGTGTGATTTTATACCCGTAGGGCTTGGACTGGCAGAAGCTAAGCAAGAAACGGTAGAAATTGGTGTGCCTTCGGTGCTTTATTCTCGCTTCCTGACGGGGGCTCCAACAGTCCTGTTTGCTTGGTTCGTCTCAATGTTCATTTATCAATAAGGGATGATGATGGGTTATCAATTTCGAGCCAATATTGTTAGCGTCGGAGAGTTTGCACAAGAGGCGCTTCAAGATGACATGTTGATACTGTTTAATGATTCTGCGCCCGACGATGTGGCTGACTACTGCTTTATTCATGATCAAGCGGAGTACTCTGGCGAACTGTCTACTGAAAGCACCTTATTGATTGATGACGAGCCCTATGTTGTGACCTCTGTAGGTAGTGCGGCAAATACCAACCTGAAAAACCTAGGTCATATCACTATTAAGTTTGACGGAAACCTCATTCCGGACCTCGCAGGTACGGTCCATGTACTTGGAAGGAAAAAACCGCAGCTGGAATCGGGTGTGTCGTTGATTTTTGGTTAGTGTGTTAATTGGAACGACGCGTTACTTCTCTGGTGTAATTGCATAGTACCTAAGAAACATCAAATCGGCGGGAGTGGTGTCAGCGAGGTGATGAATAGTTGCTGGTGTAAGGCCATGATCGAGTAGGGCTTCCCAGCTTTGGCACGCTTTGTTTATCTTTTCTTTGTTTTGTCCTTGCTTCTGTTCGACTCCCTGTCTAATGAGGCGTATCTGTTCTCCAATCCAGTCAGCGGATAGGTTGGTTATTCCCATAGTCCTTGATGGCAAGCCGCTAGAGTTGTGGTTGGTTGTTATCATTGGCTATCTCTCGTTGCTTCATTAGATGGGCAGTGTAATGAAAGTGGTTCGGCAAATGTATGAGCCGAGCTAGGGTTGAGATATTAATGAGTTTTATAGATGTAGGAATAGGTAGCGCGCACTTTTTGAACCGCGTGGCACAAAATGGTAAGTCGCTATGAGTCGTTTGAATAGAATACCGGCATCAAACGACATTACTCGATTTTGAGTAGATTCATAAACTCAAGGAATACATTGCTCAGGATGGCCTTACTGAGGTTACAACATTGAAAAACACACTTATCAAACACGCTCTAGTTGCAACAACCGGTATTTTGGCGCTAACGGCGACCACTGCACAGGCTTTCGAGCTAGGCGCTGATACCAAACGTGGTATTACGTTCCAGTTTGACAACATTATCATTGGTGTTAACGATAACTACGTAAACGGTGGTATGGCGTTTTTGCAGAAGCCACTATCGCAAGAGCACAATATCAGCTGGTTCGTTGAGGGTGGTGTGGGTTATAACTGGAATAGCGAACGTGTCGACGTGCATGCGCCTGTGGGACTCCGTTGGGAGCCAGTTAAAAACCTTGATGTTGACTTATTTGCTACGCCAGAAGTCAAATTTAAAGATGGCGTTGATGTTGGTGTGGGTGTTGACTTGGGTGTGTCCTGGAAATTCTAGGTCTCAACGAGAATACTAAACGGTGACCGTATCAAGGTCACCGTTTTTGCATTTTAGTGAGATGAGTTAGGTAGCTAGATTAGTATCCAATAACCATTTGACCGAGAATGTAACCCGCGCAACAGGCGGCAACGACGCCTATCAAACCGACACTCATAAAGGAATGGTTGAAGTACCATTTACCGATCTTAGTGGTACCGGAAGAATCGAAATTCACGGTTGCGATATCCGATGGATAGTTTGGAATGAAGAAATATCCATAGACCGCTGGCATTAAACCAATGAGCAGTGCTGGATCCAACCCCAGTCCTAAACCCACAGGAAGCATCATTCGAGCAGTGGCTGCTTGTGAATTAACAACAACCGATACAATGAAGAGTGCCAATGCAAACGTCCAAGGATAATCCGTTACCATTTCGACGATCCCTGATTTAAATTGTGGCATTGCATATTGGAAGTAAGTGTCTGACATCCAAGCGATACCAAAGATCGCAATGGCAGCGACCATTCCTGATTTGAAGACCACACCATTTGGCACATGGCGTGGATCTGTTTTGGTTGCGAGCAGAATGATACCACCGAAGCAGAGCATCATCATTTGAATAATGACGGCCATACTGATCGGTTTTGCGGCGTCGCCAATGGTTCTCACTTCAGGAACCATTGCAATAATAACGATGACGACGATAGACAGTAAAAACAGTAAGACTGAGTTACGTGCTGATGTAGGTAGAACTTCGTCTAACGACGTCGCCGTTGTGTTCAAAATGCGCTCGCGCCATTCAGGGTCTTTTAAGCGAGCTTGATATTCAGGATCGTCCTCTAATTCCTTACCTCGTTTCATACTATAAAGTGACATCAAAAGTGTGCCGAATAAAGTCGCGGGAACGGTGACCATGAGTATGGATAGCAAGGTAATATCTGGTCGTAGATCCGATAATTGTGCGAGGTAATACACGACAGCGGCAGAAATAGGTGAAGCGGTAATCGCAATTTGCGAAGCTACCGACGCTGCAGCCATCGGCCGTTCTGGACGAATACCGTTCTTTAACGCAACATCACCGATAATCGGCATGATGGAGTAGACTGCGTGACCAGTTCCTAGCAAGAAGGTCATACTGTAAGTCACAAAAGGTGCTATGAGCGTCACGCGTTTCGGATTCTTACGCAGCAAGCGTTCTGCTACTTGCAGCATAAACTTGAGTCCGCCAGCAGCTTCTAAGATAGATGCGCACGTGACCACCGCCAGAATGATCAACATGACCGTGACCGGAGGAGAGGTTGGCGGCATCTTAAAGATAAAGACTTCAATGGTGAGACCGATGCCGGAGACTACACCTAATCCGATTCCCCCTTTTCTTGACCCGATATAGAGCATCAAGAGCAGGAACATAAATTCAAAATAGAGCATTAATATTTCCCATTTACAATTTGTAACACTCTCAATATTATCCGTATAAAAGTTATGGCTATTTGACATAAAGATCACACAACGTATTGAATGAAAAATGGAAAGTTGATTTTATAAGTTCGGTCACGTTATAGAGAGAGGAAGTAAATAGGGTGTAATCTAGGTGTATTTACTGGGTATTTGATTGGTTGCACAACTGAAAAATAAGAGGCAGTACAAGGGGGAGCGTACTGCCTCTGTGTCTATGCGCAAATGCGCCAACTAGGTGTTTAAGGCTCAAACACTATGCGAATAGAAACGGCTTTCTCTGTCAATTTATTGTTAGTGTGCATCGGACATTTGGTTATTAATTTTCTAATTGGAATTAGCATCACAGCTTTCTAATTACTCATGATAAAACAGTCAGTTATGGGCTCTCCCTGTTGGTTTTCTCCTCCTAGTATGGCGATACCATTATCAATGGATACACTCACTCCGTACGCCTGTCCGTTGCTAAGGTTTCCAACTTTGTTCCATTGAGAGCCATTGAGTTGCCAAATGGCATTGCTATAGTGTTTTACCAGCCCTTGATGGCTGAATAAGTGCCCTTGTTGAAAGCGTTGTTGGCTACCAACAAAAAAAGCGCCTCCTGCGATAGTGGGTATGTTGTCGATGAGTCCTACAAAACCCCCTGCTATCCCCTCATGTTTTGGTTCATTTTGGACAATGGTGGGCAGTAAATCACATTCAACGGATCCGTTAGTCTTAATTTGGAATCGTTTGGTTTCCAAACTTCTTAGACCCGGTTTGACCTCACCTTCAATGAGCAGAATTTGTTGATCTTTCACTATCAGTCCTGCGCCACAATTAGGCAAATAGGGGTTATCTGCTAGCTTTGACCAACGGAGTGTCCGAGTATCGAACATCCATATATGCGGATTCCAACCGTAGGCCTCGATGGGTTGAGACATAAATGAGTCTAATATTGAGCGCTCATCAGTGGCAGAGCTGACCTTAGAGAGTCTAGCGAACAACGAATCGAACGTTTCTTTGCAATATCCTCCAATGAAAATGAGCTGGTGGTCTGAAATCGAAGTGGCACTGGCACCGAGTAATCCTACCGGTATGGTAGTATCGAGCTTGGACCACGTTTGCGTCTCTTTAGAGAAAAAATAACTATCTGTCAGCACGCGGATGTGAGGGTCTGTGTCCATTTTACCTGCGCCTGAGAACACATAGATCCCTGTGTCTGTTGTTACGCTAGCGGCATCGTTGCGTTCGCATCCTGGAAAGGGCTGAGCGAGTTGCCAACCAAGCTCAAGGTTATCCATATCCAAATAATAAAAACGCTTCCCTGCGCTGCCTAGGCCAGTATAGAGGCGGCGGCCAAGCAGTCCTCCAATACCGTTTTTCATTGAGATAGGTAGGGGTGGTAATGCGGTCAAACAGATAGTCATTTTGGGTTATTTCCTAATCTTGAATATCAACAGATTTGCCATTCCAGCTCAGCAGATACACTTTTTTGCTTGCTGAGCGGTCAGCCATTTCACCGCCTGCGATCAGTACACCCTTTGGTGTGGTAAATGATGCGCCGTAGGCGGAGCCTTCAGGGAGGTTGTTTGCTTGCTGCCATAAATTGTCTTTCAGGACATAAATCTCAGGATTGAATGCTTTACTAAAACCGTTATGAGCAAACAGTTTGCCTTGTTCAAAGGCGTGTTTAGCGCCGTGGAAGTTGGCACCACCTGCGACCAAAACCACGCCGTTTGATTCGCCACTAAAAGCACCCGCTACACCTTCTTGTACATTTGAAGATTGAGGAGCAGGAAGAGAGTGAAGACTTTTCCACGGTTGCGCTGCGCCAAAGTTAAACTGTTTTACTTCTGCGGTTCTAAGTCCTGGCTTGATTTCACCGCTGACCAGCGTGGCAGTATTGCCATTGGATACTAACGCGCTGCCACAGTTCGGCAGATAAGGCGAAACAATTAGGGTATTCCATTGATTCGTTTCTGGGTTGTAGCTAACGACTTTATCGTTCCATTTGTAATCTCGAGGTGCCATGCCCATGTAGTTGTCGACAATGGATTGCCATTTGTCTGGCTGCGCTTTCTTATCGGTGGTGTTGATGTCGTAAAGATACTGATCGAAATAGGCTTTGTTATAGCCGCCGAAGAAAACAATCTGACTACCGTTAGGAGAATACGAAGCGGCGCCAAGTAAACCAACTGGGCTGGTACTTTTTACTTGAGACCAGGTGTCGTTCGTGGTGTCGAACTGATAAACCGTGTCGAACAAAATAGGAGAGGTGGCATCAGCCTGCTCTTTTCCTGCTCCTCCAAAAATATAGATCTTGTCGTTAACCGCGGTTGCCGTCGCGCCATTTCTTGCGGGGCCTATAAAGTCGGCCTGCTTTTGCCATCCCTTGTCGATATTAGCGAGGTCGAGCAAATAGAATGCGCTGCCAGAGGAACCAAGACCGGCATACACTTTGTCGCCTATCTGTGCACTGACGCCGCTTTTGATGCCTTCGGGTAAATCTGGCCATGACTCAGATGCGAGAGTGTTGCCAGTGACAATCAATGATGAAAGAGCGAGTGCAAAAAGCGAGTTCCTTGTCTTCATGATATTTCCTTATCGATAGGTGATGACCTGTTTGGCCAAAATGTATACACATTATCGATCTTTGGAGAAAATATTCTTTGATCAAGTTAACAATAAAAATTATTTTTATTTAATTGTGGTTAGGAAGACTTTTTATGCAACAAAAAGCCCATCAAAAGATGGGCTTAAAAATGGAGATTTGCTAGCGTTTATGACATGAGTGGTACCACAACTTCGGCGGTTTCCATAACAGAGTCACTGTATTCAGGGTACTTGTCCAAAAGTGAATTGACGAGGACATCCACCAATAATAACGCGCCTACTTTGGAAGCAAATGCCCCACCAGTTAAGGGGCCTTCCGGTCTAGCTGCTACTAACATTTCCGTTGAAATTGCCGAGAGCGGACTGTGATTAATGTTAGTTAGTGCAACCACAGGGACATTTTTACTGAACGCCTGCTTTGCTGCATGAACGACTTCTTTGGTGGAGCCTGAACTTGATACAGAAAACCACAAGTCCCCTTGTGTAGAGCGGCTAGCATTCATGGCTGCTAAGTGAGTGTCTTCGTACATAATCGCTTTCTTACCGATTCGGATAAGTCGGTAAGCTAGGTATCGACCCACGATGCTTGATGCGCCTACACCGACACAACCAATAAAGTCGGCGGAATGTACCAAAGTACAAATCCTATCCAGGGCCTTTCTGTCAATCAGCTTTGCGGTATCTTGGAGACTATCAACCGCACTGCTTGCCGAAATATCGCAGATGTCACCATCTTTAACAGGAGCAGACTTACTGGCGTTTTGGCTTAGGTCGACTGCTAAGGCCATACGGAAGTCGGAATAACCTTTGTAACCCATATCGCGGCAAAGACGTACTACAGTCGCTTCACTGGTTTGGGTATTTCGAGCAAGATCTGTGATGGTCTGGAACTGCACTTCATGAGCATTCTCAAGAATGTAGTCCGCGACTTGTCTTAATTTCTTACTGAGTGGTTCCATGTTGGAGCGCAAACGAACCAGCAGATTGTTCGGTGATCCCACGGTATCCCCTTAATTCTTGTACCTAGATTAAAAATATCAGACTCCCTGACGGTTTAACACCAACAATTAATATAATTCGCGGCATTTCATAGAGAAATGATATACGGTTTGCCTGAAAGCCTAAAAAGGAGGCAACTGCCTCCTTTTGTGCGCGTAGGCGTTAAAAGCCGATGTCTCGCATTTTCACTACCACATCCGCTTTTTGAGCCGCGGTCAATGCTCGAATTGGTGAGCGCGGGTCACCAGCATCGATACCATGAATTTCCATTGCTGCCTTACCAGCGGCAACGCCGCCATACTCGACAAGAATACGAATAATAGCAATGACTTTATCCATGAGTGCTGTTACACGTGGTTGATCGCCTTGATTGAAAGCTTCAATAATCTCCAAATAAAGCGGAGCAGCGTAATTGTAGGTACTGCCCACTGCGCCCACTGCGCCTACGGCAAGACCTGCTGGTAAGAACTCATCTACGCCGAACGGGATATCAAATTTTCCATCAGCAACTCGCATGCAGCGTTGATATTCGTAAAGGTCCATGTGATTAAATTTTGCACCTAGAAGGTTTGGAATTTTCTGATCACCTTGGATTAGGAACTGCTCAAGATCTAAATTGACCCCTGACATTCCTGAATGATAGTAGTAGAAGCCTTTTGAAGGTGCTGCGGCCGCTATTTGGGCGCAGTAGTCCACTAAGTCTTCAACTGAACCAGGTTTAAAGAAGCATGGACCAATGGCAGATGTTGCCATAATGTCGAGGGTCTCTGCGTGCTTGGTTAGCTCCAAGGAATCTACAATACTCAATGCGCCAGTATGAACAATCAGGTCTAACTGACCTTTTGATGCTGTTACCCAACGCTCAGCGATGGCTTTACGTTCTTCAACGGAGCAGTGAATACCTTCACCAGTTGTGCCACAAACGTATGCGCCTGTTACACCTTGCTCTACAAGCAGTTCTGCGATTTGGTCAATCGCAGCAAAGTTCACTCGATTACTTGCATCAAAAGGAGTGTGTGGTGCTGCGATAAGTCCTTGTAGTTTTCTCATTTTATTGGCCTTCAAATTGCGATTAATGGCAGGCCAATGCTGGCCTGCGTAATTGTTATTGTCCGTATCCTAAGAACAGCTCTGGTAAGAAAAGCGTCACTTGAGGGAAGATTGCTACTAATGCCAGTACGATGAACAGTGGCACTAGAAGAGGGATAACGCCTCGGGTTAATACATGGAATGGAATGTCACCAACGCGAGATACAACATACAACGCCATACCCATTGGTGGTGTCAAAATACCAATCATAAGGTTAAGAATAGCCATCACACCGAAGTGAACAGGATCGATCCCAACAGCCGCCGCAACCGGTACGAGGAATGGTACCAACAACAGCAATAACGCTAGTGATTCAATAAAGGTTCCTAGGAACAGCAGTAATAGGTTAATCAGTAGAAGCAGTACCAGTGGGTTATCACTGATGGTTAGGAAATAGTCTGCTAGCATTTGCGGCAATTGTTCACGAGCGACAATCCAACCGAAGACGGTGACGCCCATAACCATAAGCGCAACAACAGCCGTGGTATTGACAGTTTCTTTTAGAATGTCGACGAAACCTGCGAGTGTGAGCTGCTTGTATACCACCGTACCCAAAAACAGAGCGTAAAGAGAGGATACGACCGCTGCTTCTGTTGGTGTGAATTTACCTGAGAAAATACCACCGATGATGATCACGGGTGTAAGCAGGGATAAAAAGGCTTCTTTTAGCGACTTAAACTGCTCTTTGCGAGTTGCTTTTGGTAGCGTCATGTAACCGCGTTTTTTACAGATGAAGTAGCTCATCACCATTAACGCACCACAACATAGGATGCCGGGAACTGCGCCCGCCAAGAACAGCGCACCAATAGAGGTATTGGAAACTACACCATAAATAACAAGTGGCACAGACGGCGGTACTAGCGGCCCGATGATACAAGATGCTGCGGTTAAACCACCTGCAAAGTCATCATGATACTTTGCGTCGCGCATGGATTTGATTTCCAGCTGACCTAAGCCGCCGGCATCCGCGAGAGCAGAGCCAGACATACCAGAGAACAGTAAGCTTGCCATGATGTTTACATGCCCTAAGCTACCGGTCACGTGGCCGACCATAGATTTAGCAAAGTTGAAGATACGTTCGGTTATTCCCGCGCTGTTCATCAAGTGTCCAGTGAGAACAAAGAACGGTACTGCTAGTAAGGTAAAGTTATCAATGCCGCCAAGCATTTGCTGAGCTGCAAAGTTGATTCCAGTACTGTTGGTTAATACCAAGAATACTAAAGCAACAAATATCAGTGAGAAGCCAACGGGCATACCTGCAAATAACAGAGCTAGCCAGCCGAAAATTGAACCTGCCATGAGAACTCCTTACCTCTGGGCAACTTGCGATGAGCTAGAAGCGTCTTCGCTTTTAGCTTGTTTAAACTCAGCTCCAATCGAGAAGATCTTTTGTAACTGTCGGACGACCATGAACACGCCACCAAGAGGTAGGCTGTAGTTCATCCATTTACTAGAAATGCCTAAGGTGATGAGTTCAAAGAAAGCAGTACGTTGTACGTGCTGATACCCGAGGTAAATGATGGCGAAAATGGACACCAACACAGCGAGTTCGAGTGCGATTACTAATGAATAACGGATATTTTGTGGAAGCTTATCCGAAAAAAAGGTGATGTTGACGTGGGTGCCTCGTTTGATGGCCATCGCGCAACCGATGAGTGACATATACATAAACAGCACACGAGCTAATTCCTCACTCCACAAAGAAGGATCGTTCAGCAACCAGCGTGTTCCTATTTGCCAAGTCAGCACCACTAACAGGGCAGCCATCAGCGGCACTGTTATGATTTCTTCAATATTATCAAATATTTTGCGTATCATTTTAGACTCCAAGGCTGACCAAAGCGGCCAGCCGAGATTACAACTTCAATTCAAGCGAACGTCGAATTGATTGCGGCAATTACATTGCAGCAAGTTTCTTAACGATAGGCTCGCCAATCTTTTCTTCGAATTCCGTATATAGAGGCTGCATTGCTTCACGGAATGGTGCGAGATCAGGGTAAGTGACTTTCACGCCCTCAGATTCAAAGAAAGAGATAAGCTCTGCTTCTTGTTTTTTAACCGATGCGGTATGAGCGGCTCCCGCTTTTGCTACTGCGTCAGTAATGATCTTCTTATCCGCATCAGACAGTTTTTGCCATGTTGACTCAGAAATAATCACCATTTGGTCGTTAACAATGTGGTTAGTAATAGCGAGGTTGTCCTGAACTTCGTAGAACTTCATTGTCTTAATGGTTGGCAATGGGTTTTCTTGACCGTCAACCGCGTTGGTTTGCAGTGCTAGATACACTTCTGAGAACGCCATTGGTGTTGGTGAAGCACCAGAAAGTTTTGCGTAGTTTAGGTTCGGTTTAGCGTTAGGAACGCGTAGCTTCAGACCTTTGAAATCTTCAATCGTGTTTAGAGGACGGTTAGAGGTGGTTTCACGAGTACCGTTGTACCAAGTATCTAGAGCACGCCAGTTGAATTTAGTCAGCATTTCTTCACGTACGCCTTGACCAAAATCTGAATCAAACATGCGACGTAGGTGTTCGTAGTCTTTGGCAACGTAAGGTAGGGTTACTGCTTCTGCTCGTGGGATCCATAGACCCATACGGCCAAATTCAGCGTAAGTAATATCGAGATCTCCAAGGGTTAATTGCTGAAGCATAGCGCGGTCATCACCAAGTTGCGCGCTAGGGTATAAAGCAATTTTAATGTCGCCGTTACTCATCTCTTCTACTGTATCGGCAAGAAGTTTCGCAGAGGTATATTCCACAGATCCAACAGAGGCTTGCATGCCCATCTTAAGTGTTGTCGCCGCTTGTACTGAAACTGCACATCCTAATGTCAGCATAGCGATAGTAATTTTATTTATAGCTTTCATGTTCTTCCCTTTTGTCCATTGTTTGGCGAGATTCGCGAGTTTCAAAAAAAAATTTTATTTTGTTTGAAAAAAATCTTCGTTATGGATTATTATAGTCGTGAAGATTATTTTCAAATCAACTTTTCACAAACTGTGATCACGGACAAAATTTAGCCTAACTTATCTGTTTAAAGACTCGTTAAGCGGTTTTGGGACAAGGAAGCATGTCCAATATTTCGTTGACGCCAACATAAGACGAGAGGCTCGAAGTGAGAGATAAAAGTCTAAAAATCAGAGAATTAAAAGAGCAATTGCGTGGGCAAACGGTAGTATCTATTCAGCCAGTTGTCGGAAGTCCACTCGAGAAAACCGAATTTATTGTTGCCATGGCTCTAGCTGCGCAGCAAGCGGGTGCCAAAGCTTTACGTATCGAAGGTGTTAAAAATGTTGCGGCTGTAGCAGCTAATGTGACTATACCAATTATCGGTATCGTGAAACGTGACCTTATTGACAGTCCAGTTAGAATTACGCCTTATGTTGAGGATGTGGAAGCGCTAGCGGCCGCGGGCGCAACAATTATTGCGTTTGATGCAACCAGTCGAGTTCGTCCTGAATCTAGAGCGGTGATTGTAGATGCCATTCAACGCACGCCTTCTTTTGGTATGGCGGATTGTTCATGTTTTGAGGATGGCGCTTGGGCTTATGAGCAAGGTGTGGAAATCATTGGTTCGACGTTGTCAGGCTATGTGGGGGGCGAAGAGCCTACCGAGCCTGATCTAAATCTAGTTCGAAGATTTGCAGCCGAAGGCTTCTTTACCATGGCAGAAGGTCGATACAATACGCCGGAGTTAGCAGCAAAAGCGATTGCCAATGGTGCGATAGCCGTTACAGTAGGCTCTGCACTGACAAGATTAGAAGTGGTGACTCAATGGTTCAATGCGGCAACTCAAGCAGAGGTGAAACAGTATGAGCACGTTAGCTATTGATATTGGTGGTACTAAAGTTGCTCTAGGATTGGTTCAAAATGGTGAACTGATAGAGCGTGCTCAGCTAGCGACGCCTGAGACGACATGTGTACAAGAGTTTGCTAGTCAAATTCTTATACAGTGTCGGTCATGGATGCACCAAGTCACACAGATTGGCATATCTACTACGGGATGGGTGAAACCAGAAGGCATTACTTCTATTAATCCCGATACTCTTGCCTTCCCTCAACCGTTCCCTTTACATAAAGAGATAGAAGCACAAACAGATAAGCCTGTTGCTATTCTCAATGATGCTCAAGCGGCTGCTTGGTATGAATATCGCTCTCTCAAAACCCCCGTAAACAATATGGCTTACATAACGGTATCAACTGGTGTTGGTGGTGGTTTGGTTCTTAACGGGCAACTGTATAAAGGGAGTCAGCATCTCGCTGGACATATCGGCCATACCAGTATTGATATCAATGGTCCTGTCTGTGGTTGTGGACAACGTGGTTGTGTTGAAAGCATTGCCTCTGGAACAGCAATTAACCGAGTTGCTCGTCAAGCTATTCACCCGACAATCTCGAATATTGAGTTGTTTGAACTCGCCAGCAACAATGCGCAAGCAATGGACATCATCAAAAAGAGTGCGCATGCGGTTGCTCAGCTGTGTTGCAATTTGAAAGCTACACTAGACTTAGAACTTATTTGTCTGGGTGGAGGAATAGGGCTAACGGAGGCGTACATTCCATTAGTTCTAGACTATATCGAAACAATGCCAGCAGCATTTCGAATAGACGTCGTTAAGGCAACCGGTGATTATGATGCATGTTTATTGGGTGCTGCAGCCCAATTCTCATAGCGAAATGGGTAAAAATTAGTGTTTCACAGCCTCATAGGTTGTTGATGGAAGGAATAGATAGACAAATGACGATACGAGCAATCACAGCCAAGACGATTTTCGATGGCGAGCAGTACCATTCCGACTCTGCATTGGTTTGGAAAGGAGACCGGATTGTAGACATAGTCCCCACGTCTACATTGCCTAGCTCAGTCATTGTTACTGATGTTGGCGACAAAATTGTTGCGCCGGGATTTATCGATATTCAAGTGAATGGCGGCGGCGATGTCATGTTTAACTCTGATACAACTGTTGACGGTATAGACACTATTTGTCGAGCGCATCGTCAACACGGTACAGCCTATCTATTACCAACTTTGATTAGCGCAACGCCAGAGGAAATGAAAACGGCGCTGATTGCTGCGGAGAGTGCGATAGAGCAGAGCGTGGCAGGTGTATTAGGTGTTCACCTAGAGGGGCCTTGGCTTAATAAAGACAAGAAAGGCGCTCACGATGCCAATAAATTTTATAGCCCAACGATTGAACAGTTGGAAGCTTTTCCGTGGCTAGAGCGAGGGGTTAGTTTAGTCACGTTAGCGGCAGAGAATGTCGACACGCAGGCACTAAATTGGTTGCAGCAGCATCACGTTGTGGTGTCTTGTGGGCACAGTAACGCAACTCAGCATCAGTTAACGGCAGAAAAACTTGCTTCAGTAAATGGTTTTACGCATTTGTTTAATGCGATGTCGCCGCTTGAAGGGCGTGAGCCTGGTACTGTTGGCACAGCATTAATGACCGATCATGCTTGGTGCTCAATTATTGTCGACGGTATTCATGTTGCAACGCAAAACGTTTTGATGGCTCATAAGCTTAAGCCAGAAGGGAAGCTGCTTATTGTGACCGATGCGATGGCGAGTGTCGGCAGTAGAACCAATCGCTTTGTCTTAGATGGTGAAGAAATTTCGGTACAAGATGGCAAATTGGTGAACTCAAGTGGATCTCTAGCTGGTGCGCATATTGGCATGGACCAGTCTGTCGCTAATGCCATTGCCTGGGGACTGAATGAGGCTGAGGTATTGAGAATGGCTTCAACCTATCCAGCCGAGGCGCTTAATCTGGACGACGTGGGTATTTTGAAGCCGGGTTACCGAGCCGCTGCAACCATACTTAATTCTGATTACAGCTCCTATGCGGTATTAGTTGATGGTACGCTAAATCCTTAGCTTCTGTTTATGAAGTTAGTTTGCTTGTAATTTCGCTGAGGTAATAAACTCGCCAAAGCTTTCACACCAAATGATCGCTGCCGTGTATTGACTGAGGTCTGTGCCTTCAGGCAGCGATAGTAAAAATCTATCAAAGGTTTCTATATCTCCCACTTGTAACATGCTGGCTTTATTAGCTTTAAAATCTGCTTCGGTTTCCACATAGATCGGAGATAGGTAAAGTTTGTAGTCTGGTCCGGGAGCAAGCTCTCCAACGAACATTGCACTGTTAATGGTAAAACTAATGTTGCCTTCTCCCCAATGGAAAAAATCGCTGTCCTGACGGTCTTTGTCGAAGGTGCCTGAGTAGACAATGTTGTTGGAATTGGTTTGGATACTCTCAATAGAAGGAGATTCTGGTTGAGTCAAAATAGGCAGCACATAAATACCTAGCATAAAGCCACAAAGAAGAGCCCCCAAATGGGTAAATAGTAGAATTACTCGTTTCACAGTCACTCCTTCGACGTTACAACGTTGTCACCTTTATCGTTAACCATAGCGCAAGCTTGTTAGAGCCATCAACTTTATCGGTGTGATAGGTGGTTATGTTTACAGATATTGATTGTTTTGAATGACGGCTTTAAGCGTTTCTCTCGCCGCCTTGTGATCGTCATCATTGATAAAACGGCGATGGTAAATCATCCGATGTTGGACATTACGTATTTCCAGAGGAATGGGGAATACTTTGAGATTAAGCATCGGTGCCAAATGATTTGCTAGGGAGAGGGTTGATGCGCCGACTAAGTTAGTAGTTGCCGCAAGCGCTAACATGCTCGACACCGAACCGGTTTCAGCCTTTATCACTCTCGGTGGGCTAGGCTTTTCAGATAAAAAATCCATCATGTTGACGTTGTTACGACGAATTTTCAGTGCAATATGTTGTGCTTTTAAATACTCCTCGTAGGACAGTGTATCGCCGATGTCTGGATGATCTTGTCTACAGACGCAGACGGCAGGCTCATCGAAAATATCCTCTACGATATGGGCTTGGCTCATACTCGTTGCAATATCAATGGCGAGGTCAACTTTTTGAGAATCTATGTCGGCAAGCAGCTGCTCTTCACTCAATGGAGCCTCGATAAATGACAGTCCTGGTAAATCGCATACCAGGTGCATCAGCGCTTCACTACAATAGACTTTGGTAATTTCTTGCCGCCTTTCTATCGTTTCTAAGATCGACAGCGGCATTTCAATTTTGTCTGCCAATGCAACGGCCGCACCAGTCGGAGCAATTCCTCTCCCTGAACGAACAAACAGTGTCTTACCCACTACTCCTTCCAGACGCTTCAAAGCTGCACTAACTGCGGGTTGAGTGAGCTCCAATTCTTCTGCTGCCATTGTTATAGAACGATGACGATAAACAGCAGCAAACGTTGTAAGTAAATTTAAGTCCATAGGAGCCTGATTTTGAGGGTGTTATTTTCATCCTAGCAGAGCTCAAATCGCAGTCCAAGAAGCAGAAGCAACCAAATATGTATCTCGCTCATGAATGTTGCTTGGTGAATTGACCAAATTGAACCTACAACGTCACTTTTTTGTCGTATTGAGTATAAAGATTGTAATGATAATGATTATCATTTTGATCTATAAGTGGAGTAAATGTACTATTCGCTCTTCCTGATAACTACATAAATATAATGATGAATGTAACTCTTAGAAAAGCGATTTTGCTTGCGCTTGCTCTTCCTCAAGTAACGTTTTTTGCAGTGGCAGAGAGCTCAACAAATGATGATACCGAAGTCATGGATGTCTACGGGACAGGTTATACGAGGCCACTAACGATTGATAAGCCGGGCGAAACCTTGGTGACTCAAGAAAAGATTGAAATTGAACAGCCAACAAACATAGCAGAGCTGTTTGAAGACATCCCAGGAGTCTCTTTTGATGGTGGTGCTCGTGCTGGTGGCGAACGCATTAGCATTTGGGGTTTTTCTGACCCTAGTGATCTTGGTGTGTATGTTGATGGTGCACCTATCGGTTTTGAACAATATCGATATGGTTCGTTCTTTTTTGACCCGTACTTAATTGGTGAAGCTGAAGTCACCAAAGGTGCTCACGATGTTCAAGCGGGTAGTAAATTTGGTGGTACTATCCGGATTAGAACAAAGTCGGTAGATGAACTGCTAAAAGCGGGCCGTAAAGTCGGTGCTCGAGTTCATTTAGGTTACAACGATAACGATGACCAGACCCATATCGGTGTCACGGCGTTCGGTAAAGCGGACAATGGAATTTACGCACTCGCTTCTGGGACGTGGAAAGACGCTAATGATATTCGAGTTGGTGGAGGAGACTCGCTTGAATACTCCGCATATAACCAAAACAATGGTCTATTTAAAATCGGATACGAGAATGCAGTCCATCTTTTTGAAATCAGCCATACCTTTTATAACGATGAGGGGCGACAACCTTGGGCGACCCGCCGTGGAGTCTTTGCCAAGATAAGTGACTACAATATCCGCAAATACGGCTCATTAGAAGCGGCAAAATACGCCTACACAGTACAAAACGAATACAAAGATAAAACCACATCGGCCCGATACTCATATAACCCAAGCTCACCTTTAGTGAACCTAAAAATCACAGCGGCACACAGTGATAATGAGAGGCACTGGCGTCGTCCTGATGTTGCTTGGAAGAAGATGTTCGTCTCCATTGGCGCGTACGGTCATGAATCATGGGCATCGTATCAGCGAGATTATGTCGACATTAACAACGAAATGAAAATTGGTCGCCAGACCATTACTGCTGGCCTGCAATATGAGAGAAACAATAGAGATACGCTCGTTCATAATGCTACCAAGATCTATAATAAGCCAAAGAAAAACTACGGTATCTTCATCCCTTATTACGATCCATCGGGTACGCAAACGATGTATTCCGCTTACTTGGCTGATAAAATTGAAGTCACAGATCGTTTTCGTGTAACCCCATCTTTGCGCTATGACTATGTAAAGTCTAAAGGCAAAGAAAACCCTGCGCCGGATTATAATGACCCAGCTGCTGGGCATGACTATAGTGAAGTGTCGCATTCAGGATTCAGTCCAAGAATTCAATTGGATTATGATCTTACGGATCAAACGCTATTAAACTTTGCCTATGCCTACCAAATGAAGGCCCCTTCAGTTGATGATATCTACGCGGTGCAATATGCGCGTGCCAAAGCCTCTGCGACAGCAAGAGAATTAGAAGCACAGCGTATTCATGCCTATCGTGCATCTATGATCAACAGCCTATCTGGTCTGTTTGCTAACAAAGATATGTTATCGACAGAAATTACTGGCTTCTATAACGATGTCACCAACAATGTAATGAACCGAACAGGGGTGAACCTGGACAGTGACCCGAATACGTTGCAGAGCTGGAAAGTGAATTTGGATGGCTATCGTAACTATGGTGTTGATGTGCAAGCACAGTATCGTGTTGCCGCATTTTTCAGCGATATCAGTGCAAGCTACATCGCAGGCAAACACAATGGCTCATTGACAGATTCTAGTGGCGAAGATCAACATATGTACGGTATTCCACCGATGAGTGTAAAACTTGGCTTGGGCTATGAGTGGATTAAAGGCTTCACCACAGGCTATAAATTGCGTTGGTATGATGCGCAAGAAAATGTTGAAGATTCCATTTACTTTGCACAAGCGAGTGAGCAATACACTCTTCAGGATATTTATGTCAGTTGGCAGCCTCAAGCGCACAAGGATCTTATGCTAAGAGCAACAGTGAAGAATATCGCAGATGTGTATTACGAACCTTATCTTTCAAATGGTGTTCCGGGGCCTGGCCGTGAGGTCAGATTGAGTATGACTTACGATTTCTAACACCCACGTCATTGGCGAATAGATGGTGTTCTCGACATCATCTATTCGCCATTTTCGGTAGTGTAAGCGGAATAAGCCTTTGGTAGGGGTTGTGGTTTTTCTAACCATCACGCAAAGTAAGTACAACGATTAGCAGACATAAGTAACAACGATGAATTTGGCAAGCTTTCTAAGACTCATACTATTGGCATCGATATGGGGCGGGTCTTTTCTCTTCATGCGTATTGCCGCCAATGTTATGGGGCCAGCAGTGCTCATTGAGGCGCGGGTCTTCTTTGCTGCTCTCGCTCTTCTTATTATCAGTGTCTATCTAAAAAAGAAACTTGAATTCACCAAACATACCAGACACTTTTTTACTATCGGACTGTTTAATACAGCGCTGCCTTTTTTGTTGTTTGCCTATGCGGCACAAACACTCAATGCATCAACACTGTCGATACTTAACTCTACCGCAGCGATTTGGGGGGCAGTTATTGGTGTATTTTGGACCAAAACACCGCTAACTAAGCGTGGTGCACTTGGTTTATTGGTTGGGATTGTTGGAGTTGCGGTATTGGTTGGCTGGGATGCAGTTCGTATTGGTGAGCAAGCGACATTGCCGATAATTGCTGGCGTGATGGCGGCCTGTTGTTATGGCATCGCAACCAATTATGCGAAAAATGCACCGTCTGTTCCTGCATTTAATAATGCACACGGTAGTATGTGGGCTGCTTGTCTTATCGTGTTGCCGTTGATTCCATTTGTGCCAATGCGAGAAACACCTACACGAGAAGTTTGGATCTCTGTGGTGTTACTTGGGGTTGTATGCACTGGCGCAGCCTATCTGTTGTATTTCCGGTTAGTTAACGACATTGGTCCGTCTTCGGCTTTATCAGTAACGTTCCTTATCCCAATGTTTGGTATTTTATGGGGAAATCTATTCTTAGGAGAGCCAATAGGTGTGAATACCGTTGTTGGAACGGTTTTAGTAATTAGTGGCACTATGCTGGTAACGGGCTTCTCGTTGTCATCGCTTCGCCGAGCGCCAACATCATAACAAATTGGTCGCAGAGCCTAGGGAAGGCTCTGCGAGTTTGCTTAAGCGGGAATAGACTTAAAGTGTTCCCGAATTTGTTGAATGACGACAAAGAACACGCTCGCCATGATACAGCCAATGAAAGTTGCTGAAACTATTCCGCCAAATGATGCCCAACCTAACGCTTGTTGACCTCCAGAGCCAACTGCGTTAGCTAACATCAGTGGTATAAGTCCGACACCAAATGAAAATGCCGTCATAAATACTGCTCTAGCACGAAGACGTAACGCTTGTACGGCTGCTTCTTTGATGGTGAAGTTATTGTCGTCTCGTAGTGTTTTGGCAAACTCTACGATGAGAATCGCATTTCGAACTGTCATACCAATTAGTAGTATAGCGGCGAGTTGCGTGAGAATATTGATGTTGCCTTGAATATGTATAACGCCTTCTACAATTCCAATAATGGCAGTGGGGACGGTAAGCATAATCGCCAATGGAACTAGCCAAGATTCGTATTGGGCGACAAGAACAAGAAATGTCACGAGCATCGCTAAGCCCATCACAATAGCCACTGTATTGCCCGCGGAGACTTCTTCTTTAGCAGCACCAGTAAACTCCACTCGATAACCTAACTCATCCGCTAGTTCTTGAATTGCACTAATGGCTTGGCCGGTGGAAACGGCAGGGATAACATCAATGAAAACACCTTGTTCTGCATTGTATCGGGTGATGAAGTTAGGCACTTTGATCTCTTCAAAATCAAAGAATTTATCGTAAGTTATTCGGGTGCCGTTAGCCTTAGAAAGTCCGGTTTTCTTTAAAGCTTCTGGGTCTAATCGGAATTTGGGATCGTTTTGCACCATGACCTTGTAATTGCGACCATCCATATTAAACGTGTTGATATACATACCACCAAAATGCGTTTGCATACCTTCCACTACTTCAGCAAACGTAGCACCATATTTGAGGAGGTCTTGCCGCTTGATGTTCAGTTTCATCGATGGTTTGGTGACTTCAAATTGTCCCATCGCTAAACCAACTCGCTCGTCTTCCATCAAGCGAGAATTGAATTCCAGAGTTAGTTCGTATAACTCAACTGGACTCAGCTCTGGTGCTAGCAGGACGAAATTAACACCATCAACCATCCCTAATTCCGGGATTACTGGCGGTTTAAATGCGAACGCTTGGATATCGGTATTCTCTGACAAAACATGGTTAATTTGTTCCGTCAATTCCGCATCACTTGCTTGACGACTCAGCATGTCATCCAATGACAGTAACATCATAAAACTGCTCATCTCGGCGGTATTGGTCAGTAAGTTAAAACCTGACGCTTCAACACTGGTCGAGATTCCTGGAATTTTGTTGAGTTGCTGAGTTAATGTTGCCAAATACTGATCTGTTGCTGCAAGAGCAGTACCTTGAGGGAAACTGCCAACAACAAAAATGGCGCTGGTATCTTCTTCGGGAAGCAGGCCAGTAGGCAGGTTTACACCACGGTCAATGGAGAGATAAAGGCCACCAGCCAATAGTAAGATCGTTATCAAAGGCAGACGGGTCGCTGTCCACGCTAAACCAGCAAAGGCACGAATTTTCTGAGTAATCACCCATTCAACAGATTTGGCGATGATGTTCTTTTTGGGTGGTTTCATAAATAACGAACAAAGTGCTGGTGTTAGCGTCAAGGCCACTAAGGTCGAAACAATAACCGAGGCACACAGCACTATGCCAAACTCAGAGTAAATGGTTCCAGCCATTCCTGGAATAAACAACGATGGAGTGAATACAGCGAGCAAGACTAGCATTGAAGCGATAATTGGTGAGAAAGTGATATCCAATGCTTTAGAGACGGCCTGCTTAACGCTAAGTTCGGGGTTCTCGTGAAGCTGATGCTCTGCGTTCTCAATGACAATGATGGCAGCGTCTACGACGATCCCTATTGCCATGACTAAGCCAAACATAGAGATGATATTAACTTGAATACCTAACGCACTCATGACGGCGAAGGTTCCGATTAAAGATACTGGAATGGCCGTAATGGTAATTAGTGTTAGCCTGAAGTTTTGCATGAAAATCAGAGTAACTAAAGACACGATTGCAACCGCAAGTACTAAGGTCTCCAGCACGCTATAAATAGCACCATCGATGAAGGTAGTGGCATCATAAACGACTTTAATTTGGTACGGGTTAGGTTGCTCTAACAGTGCCTTAATCTCTTTAGCGACATTCATCGCGTTTGCTTCTGGTGTTTTGTAAATGAATAAAACCGTTCCGTTAGCATTTTCGCCATAGGCATTGGCTGTGTATATTTCACTACCAAGCTCAATGTTAGCAACGTCTTTCAAATAGATGGTCTTACCCAGCTCGTCTGAGCGAACTACAATATCTCCAAACTCCTCTGGAGTGGCGAGACCACCATTCACAGTGATTGGGAACTCCAGTTTGTCATCAACGAGGCTGCCTGCTGAAGCTATCTTGTTTTGTGTAGCGATAGCATCATTGATGTCTCCTACGTTGATAGAGTAATACTTCATTTTATCTGGATTGAGCCAAACTCGAATGGAGTACTTCTTCTCTCCGAGGACATCTACTTTCGACACGCCGTTCACCCGTTGGATTTTCTCTTTTAATGGGCCTCCAGAGAAGGCGCTGATATCAATAGCAGAGGCGCCGCCTGACGGGTCGGTGATAGATATCCCAAGCATTAAACCGTTAGAGAGTTTTTCTACCTTGACACCATTGCGCATGACATCCCCAGGCAACTCCGGTAGCGCAAGGTTTACGCGATTTTGGACGAGGTTCACTGCTTTGTCTGAGTCTGTCCCACTTTCAAACACCACTTCCAGCGTATAGGTACCGTCGGCTCCGCTGGTGGATTTCATGTATTCCATACCAGATACGCCGTTAACTTGTTTTTCTATTTCTGGCGCCACCGATTTAGCCATGACATTAGCACTTGCTCCATCCATAAAGGTTCGGACTTCGACAGTAACAGGTGCGACATCTGGATACCTGCCTATGGGTGAGTTTGCTGCAGAAATGGCTCCTATTAGCGAAATGAGTAGGGCTATCACTATCGCGAATTTAGGTCTTTCTATGAACATTTTAAACATGTCAGCCACCGAGTTATTGGAAATTGTCCGGATATTACGCTCGTGAATTTTTAATAACAAATGAGTTACTAGTCGATCTATTGAGATGTTTGGCAGGTTTTATTTGCGGTTCGAATACACCAATTTTCGATATCTTTTTGGACAGTTCTTTGTATTAATTTATTCGAATTTTCAATGGTAGCTATTTTTGTAGGAATGAGTATTGAGGATAAAGTTTGCACTATAAATCGATGGTGTTCGGCACCCAATTACTTGAGGCTACTATGAGAAAATCTATTTTAACCCTTTCACTTGCTGTACTTATGGGATCGTTTGGTGCAAATGCAAACCCAGCAGAAGGAAAAACACGTGTTGAAATGGGCATCAATGAATCGAACCTATTGGCGGCAGACCAAAATCGATACACCTATAAAAATATGCAAGAGTTCATGAAAACCAAAAATGTTGACTCAGGAGCGAACACTCCCATTTTACTCTCATATGCTGAGCAGCAATTAGGTGACGTCCATTTTCTTCATCAAGGCAAGCCGATGACTTTACAAGACATGTTGGAGAAGCATCGTGCGGATGCCTTCGTTGTATTGAAAGATGGGAAAATTGTGCATGAGCAGTATTTCGATGGCCAAACAGAGCGAACTCAGCATCAAATGATGTCAGTGACGAAGTCGTTTACAGGAATCATTGCTGCGACGCTAGTAGCGGAAGGAAAACTTAAGCGCCAAGTACAGATATCTGAGTACATTCCGGAGCTAAAAGGGTCAGCATTCGGTGATGCTTCGGTTGGTAAAGTGATGGATATGAGTAATAACGTCAAATACTCAGAAAAATACGAAGATCCTAACGCGGAAGTATTTCAGCATATGAAAACCATTGGCTTTGCCCCAATGGAAAATGACTATAACGGTCCTAAAACCATTCATGAATTTTTGAGCACACTGAATAAAGAGGGTTCACGTCAACATGGAGAAGAATTCCATTACATTTCAGCCAACACTGACGTGGTGGCTTGGTTGATTGAACGTGTTGAAGGTAAACCCTTTAATGTAGTGTTGTCGGAAAGAATCTGGTCAAAACTAGGTATGGAGCGAGACGCCTTCATTATTGTTGACGATGAAGGGACGGCTTTGGCATCGGGTGGACTCAACGCGACAGCGCGCGACTTAGCCAAATTTGGTCAGATGTTGGTCTCTCAAGGCAAGAATCTAGTGGGCGAACAAGTATTACCTAAAGAAGCCGTTCAATCGACGCAAAATGGCGGTGATGTTGATGCTTTCGAGAAAGGAGGATATGGAGCGAAAGGCGAAGTTTTTGAAGGCTGGAGCTACCGAAACCAATTTTGGCACACTAACAATAGCAACCAAGCTTATACAGCTCTGGGTATCTTTGGACAGTGGATTTATGTAGACCCAACGGAAAACGTAGTCATCGTTAGACAAGCTAGCGCTCCAACTTCCATCAATGATGTATGGGATGGTGAGATGCTTTCGGCGATCGACGCCATCATTAGTCAATTGCACCAACGATAGAGGCTGAATCGATGAAAATAAAACAGCTTCAAACAAGGTTATGGTTAAGCGCTATTCTTGTCACTTGTTCAGCAAACGTGTTTGCCTATCATCCTTGCGATGGAGGTAATGTAATTACTGATGCTGTTGATGGTGCGATCGTTGGTGGTGTCGTAGGAGCAGTCGCCGGTGATGCCAAATCAGGAGCAATGATTGGTGGTGCCGCTGGTGTAATTGATGGTGCATATGCGGATGCAGAATGTGATCAGTTAATTGGTGAAGCAGTTGTTGAAGATGCGATTATTTCAGACTATGAAGACGCTGTGGTTGAGGATGCTATTGTTGACGCTGCGATTGATGATAGCTGGTGATTGAGTGATGTAATTAACACTTTTATCAGTCTTTGAGACGATATAATTGATAACTAACGGTTTGATTCTTATTAACTTATATTCGAGTCAATAATCGCAGAGTAATAGAGGCTATAACCTTGAGTTAATTGAGGTTATAGCCTCTCGCTTTTAGGCTTCCCCAGCATTTTATGGATGAGGTGCTGCCAATCGAGAAAGTAGTGTTGGTAATACAAAAGGAGGTTTGTTTTGTATTAGGGTGAGTTTATATGCGTGCACACATTTCTTTTTTAACGGCGGCCACGGTAGCTGTTTGTTCTTTTTCTTCTTTTGCAGACCAAAATTCCGATACTGAAATCCAAGATATGTCTGACCCTTTAGCGGTTTATACGCAGGCGGGTGCTGGGACATCGGACAAAGGTTTAAACATCAAAGTCGGGCGCACATACGATACAGGTAACCCTGATACCATGGCGATGAACATCATCGAAGTGAAGGGAATAGCTGGAGAATATCTCGGTTGGTCTGGAACGGGTAGTCGTGACAATTCAATTGATAGCGTTCGTTTTCGAAACTTTAGTGTGGACACCACCAATGGTCGCGGTAGTCAACTTGATCTGAACTATAACGTGGAGCAAGAAAGTTTGAATGCGTCCTATAGTTTTATTCAAGCATTGCCTAAATGGGGCAACCTTAACCTCTATCCACTTGCAGGATTGGGCGTCAATGTGCGCAATGGGGATTTTCCCAGTTGCACCGATGCTAACGATTGTCAAACTGAACCACAAGATAATGGTTACACAGTTCCAGGAACATACGCAGTAGTGGGGGCTTATACCAAATATGCGATTACGGATAAGCTATGGCTTAACTACAATCCGATGTGGTTAACGACTCTATCTGGTTCTAAATCTTATGTCGACAATGCATACGGCGTAGGAATGAGTTCTATCTTTACTAATGAATTTGCAGTGTCTTATCAGTTTACGCCTCGCTTTAACGTGCGCTATTTTGCCAACTGGACTCAAGAACAAAGCTATTTTGAAGGTGACCAGAGGGTAGAGTTCAATTACCAGTTCTAGAGTTGTTTTGAAGATATTGAGCAGTAAGACTGTTTGAAGGGATGAAGAAGGAATAATAGGTTCACTGTAAGATATTCATTCCTTCGAATATCTTTGTGCTTTAACTAATAGTGTCAAATTAGAATGGGAAAACAACGCCCACTTTGCCGTAGGTATTGCGAGTGTCAGTGCCAAATTTACCCTCATTACCTACTTCTACATAAGGGATCATATTGTCGATAGCGGTAAATGTGGCACGCAGCTCTAGGTTGTAGATAGAGTCTTTGTTCTTGTCGCCAACAGTAATTGCTTCTTTCTTATTCTGTTTTTGCCCAACCACTTTGGCATTCAGGTACACACGTTCAGTAACTTGCTTACCAGCTGCTAGATCAAAGCGATAGATATCTCCACGTGGAGCGAGAGTATTGGAGTTTAAGTCGGTGTCTTTACGCAAACGCAATGAGGTATCGAATAGTTCCGCCACGTTACCACCAACGGTAACACCAAATTTGTTTTGGTCGTTAGCTGGCTGTTGACGACTCTTCTTATCAACGAACTCATATTCGCCTTTTAGCCAGATGTTACCAAAATCATGGGTGTAGTTAAGGTTGTACTCATTTTCAAAGTTTGCTTTGCGCTTAGCTGAAGCACCGAAACCTTCATAACCGATGAACGCTTTGATACCAGAGCCATTGTCTGCTTTATATTCGGCCGCGCCATTTACGAACTTAGCATCTAGTTCCACACCACCAGTTACACCGTCTGCCATAGCATTAGTTGCAAATACTGAAGTTAACGCTAGAACGATTGCTGTCTTTTTCATTTTAATTACCTTTTATTGATACTCTTCTTGTTGAGAGCGATGCAAAAGATAATGAAAAGTTCCGATAGGAGTTAGTTGGCTTGTATTCGTTATTCGAATGGACGGGGTTGCTATTTGCGTATCTAGGGCAAGAGACTATTAAGCTGCCAAAATGGGGATAAATATCTGGTTAAAGATAAAAAAACACCCCACATAAGTGAGGTGTTGTAGGCCCAATTTTCCTTACCAGTTCCAATCAGAGTTCCAACTATGCGCGGGCCTTAAAAGGGTTAACATTAAATAGCGCTTAGATAAGCTTTAAGTGCTTTCAATCGTACTGTTGCACCACCGATGATGTCCATAAAACCAAGTGCCTGGGACGGCTTGCTTGCTGATATCCAGCCTGAACCTGTGGCGCCAAGTGGCACGTCGTAGCCTTCCGGTTCATTAAATTCAATAACAACAGTACGACCATGTGCACCGGTGTTGTTGCCTACGTGCTGGCGAACTTGTTGCGTGTTACCGCGAGCAGATACGGTCGCTTCACCGGTATTGGTTGTAATGCTGTGTACTCGACCGCGAAATACTTCACCTGGATGAGAATTAACATAAAACTCGGCGAATTGACCTTCCTTTATATGTCGGAAAGTTTGGTCACTTACGCGCATTTCGACGAATTTCTTCTCGATGTTATAGAGATACAAGTTGCCAGTACGAGAGCCTTTGGCAATGTTAATAACACCTACTACACCATCAAAAGGTGCTCTGATCTGGTTGCGGTCGTTTAACCATTGCTTTTGGTTGATCTGAGCTTGAATACCATCAACATCGGAGCGAGCTGCCATTAGGTCTGCTTTCCCTTGTTGTATTTTGGTATGCAGCTCATCTCTTTCTTGTTCAGAGCTAAACTCATCTAGGTTAATCAGGCGTTTATGGTTCTTAACATCAATCGCAATCTGCTCTTCGATGCTGATAATTCGATGTTCAGCCGCAACAAGGCTAGAGTGCAAGCTCTTCAACTCTTCGTCTGTGTCTTCTGACTCTAACGTATACAGTAACTCACCTTTCTTGACTCGTTGGTTATGAGTCACGTAAATGTCTTTGACTTGCTGCCCAAACAAAGGGCTTAGTACCGCATGAGGCGCTTTTACTGTGGTGCTGTCTGTCAAATCAGCGGGCGACCAAAATCGGTGCGCAGTAAACAGCATAAATGCTAAAAAGGTACCAAAACCAACGCTAATCACCGCATTACGGAGGGTCCATTTGATGACGCCTAATTTCACTAGTAACCAAACAATCAGGACATACGGAAGCATAATTTCTTTCATGACGATTGCTCCTGCTTTTTGTCGCCGTGGATTCCGGTGTGAATGACCTTACTTAATGCTGAAGCCAACGCTTCCCAGTTAGTGAAGGCAATAATGACAGCTAATACCCACCATAATTTGTCGATAAATAACCCACAAAGGGATAGTGCGAATACTAGGTTGGCGTGAGCGCTCTGCATGTATTGACTTCGGTGAACCGCGACTTCATGTAATTGCCACAACAGGTATAAGACGTAAACGATGATAGAAATGGTGATAACGAAAATAATACCCATAAAGAGCTCTGAGTTAAGAAGCCCCAATATGCTAGGCATACCATCGCTGAAATAGCTTTCAGGAAGGTCTTTACCATGCACTTTCGATAGCAATGAAAAGAAATAGCTTAGTGATAGAAAACCACTGACTATTAACATCCACTTGGTTAAAAAACGGAGTACTGCTGTTAACTTGTTTTTCATGATTTGATTACTCGTTCGGCTTTGCGACATAGTGATATGACTTCAGGTAGGTACTGCGGAGGTAAAGGAGCTTCCTGAGGACCAAGTTTAAGCCTATCGGATGATCGGCGTTCACCTGCAAAGACCAGCGTTGGGACGGCGCTGGTAACCAGTAATGAGTGTTTCAATAGTCTGAACATGTCATTGCCTTGTATCAGGCTATCCTTAGCGTTGTTGGATTAAAATTAATTTAGGTGCTGGAGCAATGTTATGACTCGAACCTATCGCTTTTTTTGTAATAAGGACCGTACGACTCGAGATTTATGAGTGCTATTCTGCGCTCTTAATTATTGCCGTACGGGCTGCCAGTTATGTTGAGCGTCTGACTTTTATGATTCGTTCTTTCATAGGCTGAATCGCGATTGGTATTCCATATCGATTTGCTAGTGCAGGCAAACCTTGTGCAGATAGGCCTAATACTCCGTCAATATGCGTTGATGTAAGCGTTCAGCTTGAATATGTAAGGGGATATATTATCTGGCTTGATCACACCAATACACTAAGTGAACTATAATTCAGATATCATTTTCATTAATGTATTGAGCATTTGGTTTGTATTAATCACGTACCCAAGCGTGGGTGTTTAGGTTCGTATACTCAAAATGAGTGGATGTGAAACCGCCAATGTGATTATTTGTTCATCAAACGAACTAGTTTTATTGATTTTATCTATTGAAACGCTATACAAGTAAAAAATCGTCAGTTAACATTTCGGAATCCGCTAAAGCTAAAATAGCGGTGATAAATAGATGCGATTTAGTGATGCATTTATCGATGCCGAGATGGTGAAATTGGTAGACACGCTAGCATGAGGTGCTAGTGCCTTTGGTGTGAGGGTTCGAGTCCCTCTCTCGGCACCATTCCCTTTCTTTAATACCAACAGACTACAATGCAGAACAAAGGATCCAGTTCAAAGCAAATGAGTACGTCTAACTCGGTATCAATTCAGTTATTGACCGAGGTGTCTTTGCACGCCTTGTTACATCTAGAATTCAAGAAGTTAGAGTCCAAATCCCAATTATTCGATCTTGCCAAGAAGAACGAGTTACTGGTTCGATGGCTAAAGCCGAAACTAAAAAGCAATAAATACAAAGCGATTAGAAAGCAATTAAAAGCCATGAGCTTGCAAGCAAAGAAATCGCAAGTAGATTTAGAAGATGTTTTATTGCGAGGAGTTGAAGCTAAGCCTGACGTTTCGCAGCCACACTTAGATAGCTATCTATTATTAATTCGTGAGTTGGAAAAGAAACTGGGTACCACAGTACTGTTATCGAGTCCTGAGAAAGTGGATCTCAACCATGATGAGAATGGTTGTTTGCTGTGCGTGCTATCAACGGACCTAAACGCACATTTCGGTACACGTAACCAATTGTTATCAGGAATATCGATTTTATTTAGAGGGACGGTACGTGAAAAGCACCTGTTCCTAAAAACGATATATGCCAATGATATCTTTAGCTACCAGATACAATACGAAGACGACAACTTTGTGAGAATTACACTCGAACTTGATAAGTCGTAGTCTCTGTTTAAGAAATAACAAAAAAGCCTGATAAATCAGGCTTTTTTTTGTTGTAGTGCGTTAAGAGCTACGTCCTTTTACTTTCTCTCGAAGTGATTGCAACATCACGTAGAACACTGGAACAAGACAGGTACCTACAATAGTGGCCGCAATCATACCGCCCATCACCGCATAACCCAATGAGACGCGACTTGCAGCACCAGCACCGGTTGCGATGACCAGTGGGATTACCCCCAAGATGAACGAGAAGGCTGTCATCAAGACCGCCCGGAAACGCAGTCGCGCGGCCTTTATGGCTGAGTCCGTGATACTCATACCGCTTTCCCTGAGCTGTTTGGCGAACTCTACAATCAGAATCGCGTTCTTACAGGCAAGACCGATTAGCAGTACCAAGCCGATTTGGGTGTATAAGTTAACGTCAGACCCCATTATCCAAATGTAGATAAATGCCCCTAGAATAGCGACAGGAACAGCGAGCATAACCGACACTGGAATCGTCCAGCTTTCATACTGTGCAACTAAGAATAGATAGGTAAAGATAAGTGCCAAGGTAAAGATGAATGGCGCTAAGTTACCTGCTTTCAACTCTTGGTAAGTTTGCCCTGACCATTCATAGGTATAGCCGTTCGGGAAAGTCGTATCTGCGATTCGCTTTACAGCATCAATCGCCTGTCCTGAACTGTAGCCTGGTGCTGGGAATGCGTTGACTTTAACCGCGCTATATAAGTTGAATTGGTTGATGTATTCAGGGCCTAGCTTAGGCTCTACGTTAACCAAGGTATTAAGTGGCACCATAACATCGTATTTGTTTCGGATGTAGAAACGAGCGATGTCTCGGTCTGAATCGCGAAACTCAGTTTCCGCCTGCATGTTCACGCGGAAAACCTTACCAAACCGGTTGAAGTCGTTTACATACATTGAACCAAGCATCGTTTGTAATGTGGTGAAAATACTGCTTAGTTCAACACCTTGTACTTTGGCTTTGTTTCTATCTACGTCGACGAATAGCTGCGGTACATCGGCCTGGAACGTACTAAATGCCGTCGTTAGCTCAGGCTCAGAAGTTGCTTGGATGGACATTGCTCGCATGACACCTGCGAGCTCGGCTGGTGTTCTGCCCAAGGTATCTTGGATATAGAACTCTACACCGGAAACCGTACCTACCCCCGGTAACGCTGGTAGGGAGAAACCAGCTGCCGTTGCTTCACTGTATTGCGATAGTGCGGCGTTAGCTCGTCGTACGATCTGCGACTCGACTAAGGATGGATCTTGTCGCTCATCCCAGTGAGAAAGAATGACAACCATCAAGCCTGCATTAGACGATACCGCGCCAGAAATAATCGAATAACCACTTGCTGAAATCACATTGGTTACCCCATCCATTTGGTTTAGCTCGTCTACCATTTGAGTCATAACTTCTTTGGTACGGTTGATGGAAGAGCCATTAGGTAATTGCACATCGACGAAGAAGGCTTTTTTATCTTCCGTAGGGACAAATCCGGTAGGGAGTGAAGTAGCCAGATAGCCCGTTGCACCGATCAGGGCGACATAGACGACGCCAACGAGCATTAGCTTACGCACCATTCCCGAAACAAAATTGGTGTATTTTCCGGTTGCCTTCTCAAACAAAACGTTGAATTTGGCATGGAACCCTTTTTCATGCGTTTTTGGTGGCTTAAGTAGTGAAGCACATAGCGCAGGACTGAGTGTTAATGCGTTCACCGAGGAAATTAGAACCGAAATACAAATGGTGATAGAGAACTGCGCGTACATTTGCCCAGTTATACCCGGCATAACTGCGGTTGGCGCGAATACCGCTAGTAGCACCAGAGTGGTAGCAATAACGGGTCCCGTCACCTCCTGCATGGATTTGGTTGTGGCATCGACGGCGTTGAGCCCTTCTTCCTCCATTAAACGAGTGGTGTTTTCTACAACAACGATAGCATCATCTACTACGATACCGATCGCGAGGATCAGGGCGAAGAGCGACACGGTATTGATGCTCATGCCTGTTGCCAGTAGGAATGCAAATGTACCAACTAAAGACACCGGAATGGCGATAGCGGGAACTAAAGTTTGTCGAACATCCTGCAAAAATATATACACAACGAAGATAACCAGTGCTACGGCAATCAACAGTGTTTCAATCATTTCATCGATGGACGTTTCTACGAACTGAGTGGTGTCGTAGAGAACTTTGTAGTCCATATCTTCAGGAAATTGCTCGCGCAGGCGGGATAATTCTTCGTGGACACCTTTCGCTACTTCGAGTGCATTTGCGCCACTTGATTGGTAAATGAAAAGTAGTGCAGATGGTTTGTTATCCAGCATCGCTTCCGCATCGTAACTTGCAGCACCAAGCTCAATACGCGCAATATCACTCATATAAACTGCGCTACCATCCGGGTTCGAACGGATGATGATCTGTTCAAACTCTTCTGGGTGGCTCAAGCGACCTTTGGTGGAGAGGGTGTACTGAAATTGTTGATCTCGAGGTACTGGCGCTGCGCCAATACGTCCCGCCGCAACTTGGATATTCTGCTCTTGAATTGAGGCAATGGCCTCTTCTACGGTAACACCTAAACTTGCCATGCGATCGGGGTTGAGCCAGATCCGCATCGAGTAATCCATACCACCGATAATGCTTACTTTAGAGACACCGTTAACACGAGCAAGGTTATCCTTAATATTAATGCCCATGTAGTTGTTTAAAAATAGGTTATCTAGACTTCCATCTGGTGATACCAAGTTAAGCATCATTAAGATGTTTGGGTCTTGTTTCTCAACTTTTACCCCGTTTCGTTGAACTTCTTGGGGAAGCCTAGGCATGGCTTGTTGTACCCGGTTTTGGACGTTAACCTGTGCCATATCGACATTGGTTCCCACCTCAAAGGTAACATTGAGCGAGTAGCTACCATCGTTTGCGCCCTTGGACTCCATGTAAATCATGTTTTCCACCCCGTTGACTTCGGCCTCGATAACCTTAGAAACGGTGTCGGCAACAACCTCAGCACTCGCACCCGGATAGGATGTAGTCACAGAGACCATTGGAGGGGAGATGTTAGGGAATTCTGCCACGGGCAGAGCAGGAATCGACAACAGACCGGACAAAGTCAGGACTATAGAGATAACGAAGGCAAACTTCGGCCTATGTATAAAAAACTTACTAATCATAACTTGTCCTTAAGAGTCGTTTTCATCGAAAGGCTGTACGGTATCCATTTCGTACTCGACTTCAGCGCCTACACGGGCTTTTTGTAACCCTTCAGTTATGACCAGTTCACCTTTCTCTAAGCCTTCTTCTAGCTCCCAGTCAACACCATATCGTTTACCCAAAGTGACGTTTTTACGTTTGACGACGTTTTCCTTATTAACAGTTAATACATAACGACCTTGCTGGTCTTCTTGCACCGCGCGTTGGGGGATGAGCATAACTTCTTGAACTCGTGGAGCTTCGATTATTGCCGTCACGTAAAGTCCGGGCACAATTAGGTGTTCTGTATTGGCAAACTCAGCACGGACAGCCAGAGTACCGGTAGTGGCGTCAACACGGTTATCGATGAAATCTATCATGCCTGTTTCTTCAAACATCGACCCGTCAGGGAATCGCAGTTTTACTGGTAGGTCTTCGATTTTGTATTGATTTTGAGCGTCACGAGCTGCTTTTTGAGCGTTGATAATGACTTTTTCTGGTAACTGGAAGTTGACCCAAATCGGTTCCATTTGTACCAAGTTCACCATTTCGGTTTGTTCAGGAATGATCAAATCACCTGAAAACACTTCTGCACGGCCAATTCTTCCGGCAAATGGCGCATGAATCTTGGTGTAACCCAGTTCAAGTTTGGCATTGTCTAACTCAGCGTTGGCACTCTGTAGCGCTGCTGCATTTTGCAGTTTGGCGGATAATAGATTGTCGTAATCCGCTTGGCTGATGTACTTGTCTTTAATCAATCCTTCGCCACGTTTAAAGTTACGAACTGCCGTGTCATAGGCAGCACGTGATTGAGCCACAAGTGCTTTGGAGGACTTGAGGGCGGCTTCATATTGTTCAGGGTCAATCTCAAACAACAATTGTCCTTCTTCAACCATACTGCCTTCTTCAAAATAGGCTTTTAGTAAGTTGCCTCTTACCTTTGCTTTAAGTTCGATATCTTGAGTTGCCTCAGTGCGACCTACGAACTCCTCACTTGGTGTGATTTCTTTCATGGTCACTTCGAGAACTTTTACACTGGGCTTGACTACAGGAGGGGCTTTGACAGTTTTTTCGCAACCTGAAAGGAGGAGAATAGGTAGCGCAACGATGAGTACTTTAGCGATGACACCATCTGCTTTGGGAAAGTAAGACATAGACAATCCTTGTTTCTGATAATTATATAAAATGCTTATTGTTTGAGTTTAGACCATAAATGGCGAATGTCTGTGAAGCATTTGGGAAAATTAATGAATTGAATTAATAGGTTAAGTAGTGTGAACGGAATCTGTTGGTAGTAAGGTGTTTTTACAGGCGAAAAAACGCCAACCTAAGTGAAGGTTGGCGTGAGAGTGGTTTTGATGTAATCAGAAGTTTAGCGTTGTTCCGACGTACCAATTACGTGGTGTGACTACATAGCCACGGCGTGTCACATCGTAATCGTCGAATTGTTCATTGGTGACATTCTTAACGCCAGCTCTTAGTCGCCAGTCGTTGTTAACGAAGTAGTTCATACCAAGGTCGGCGGTCACGTAAGATGGGCGGTATACGTTATCGTCAACCGAGAGCAAAGTTTTACTTGTGTAGTTAACGCGAGCGAATGTGCTGATTGAATCGACAGGTTCCCAAACCAACCTTGCCATTGCCATGTGATTTGGGCGGTTCTCTAATTCTTCACCTGTGGTTTTGTCTTCCGTAGTAAGGTAGGTGTAAGTGCCGTTCAGACGAAGATTTGCCAAAATATCGTACTCACCGCTGAACTCAGCGCCCTGAATAATCGCTTCATCAATATTCTTGTAGGTATAGACATCTCGACCACCTACATTATCAACTGGATTATCGAGGTCGCGGTCAATTAGATTGGAAACTTCATTTCTGAATAATCCAGCTTCCATCGACCAATAAGTATCGACATAGCTTGTAGAGAGCTCATAGTTAAGACTTGTTTCAGGCTGCAGGTCAGGGTTACCGACGAGTAGGCAGTTACCCTTACAGCTGTTAACGATGTTCTCAGAGGATAACTGAGTTAAAGAGGGAGCTTTAAATGCGGTACCTACACCACCTTTGATCGTCCATTGATCCGTTGCAGAATGAACGAGGTAGGCTCGCGGACTCCAGTGAGTACCAAAACTTTCATGCATATCAACACGCGTACCGTAAGTTAGCGTATTTTTCTGGCTTAATGCCCATTGATCCTGGATAAATAGTGCTTGCTGGTTAACCGTTGCTTTGCCTGTTTGAGTCAGGCTGTCTGGGTTTTTTAGTTCGGTGTATTTCCACTCTCCACCAAACGTCAATGTGTGATTGCCTACGATTGTAGTACCGTGTCCGTCAACAGTATGATTGACTTCATTTACATCATACAAACCTAGGTCGGCATTTCTGTCATTAAAATTGTCTTTGGTTTCAAATGCATCACGATTATATCGCAGTAACGCATCACCCCAATCATAGGTGCCGTTGTAGGTCAAAGCTTGAGTATTACGAACGACTTTAGATTCAGAGTCTGTTAGACCATTGGTTGACTCAATCACGCCATCACGCTGGTCATCAGCGTAGCTAAAGTCAAATGCGAGATCGTGCTCGTTGTTGATATACCACTGGAGACTACCACTTGCTGTAAGGGTGTCTCGCTGTTCTAAAGTGGTTGCTTTAGAACGGTCATAGACATTTCCATTATCGCTAACCCCCTGACCAGAAAAGGCGTGCCACGGATCGCGAGAAGACTTATTCATGGAAAGTGATAAAAACAGTTCATCTTCTAGTAAAGCGCCAGATGTATTAAATCCTGCGGTGTATTCAGAACCACCATCGTCATCGCGATACCCATAATCACCACTGACTTGAGATTGCCATTCATTGGTTGGCTTCTTGGTGATAACGTTGATTACGCCTCCTAGCGCCTCTGAACCATAAAGCGCGGACATTGGACCACGAATGATCTCAATGCGTTGAATACTCTCTTTAGGAACCGCTGCAAGATCAAAGTCATTGCCACGGAATACTGCGTTCGAAGAGCTGAGTTTACGACCGTTTACTAGAATCATAGTGAACCCAGCATCCATGCCTCGAATAGAAATCATTTCACGTCCAGCTCTACCTCCGTCCATTTGACTTTCAACACCGGCAATGTTTTTGACTAAGTCATTCAGTGCTAGACCTGGTTCGGATAGGATATCTTCTTCGGTGATGACTGAGATTGAAGCCGGTGCTTTCGTTGTCGATACTTCAGTATGCGTGGCAGTAATAACCATCTGTTCGTCGAAACGCGTATTCGAATGACTTTCTGAGTCTGTTTGGGCGATTACTGGGTAAGAGAGGATTGTCGAAATCGCCACTGCTAAGGGCGTAATTGCATGTGTTATGCGGGTCATATTAAACCTAATAGTTGGAATATTTTTATGGAAAAGGTATTGCTAATGATAACTATTGTCATTAGATATCAATCCATAAATTGGCTCAATATAACTAGCATCCGGAAATTGCATAATCACTATTCATACATAGTATGGAGGTAAATGAAGTGTAGTTAAGGTGAATTTGCTGTGAAAATTGGCTGTTTTTCAATGATCTTGCGTAACAGAGACTAATTTGGATAGAGCGTTTTGAATATTTCTCTAACCCATTGGCACATGGGGTCGTTGTGGTAGCGTTTATGCCAATACAAATAAATGTCACTGTATGGTGAGCGTAATTCCTCAGGTACTTCTCTCGTCACCACGTTATGACTGTGTGCGGCATCCTCTGCAAACGGCGTAGGGAGGTGGAAAATGACGTCTGACACTTCAGCCATTTTTGGCGCAGCATTGAAGTTACTTAATCTCAATGGTGTAGATAGCGGTCGGTCATTGGTGGACAAACCGATGTCGTTAAATCGACTTTGGATAGAGAGAGCTCGGTCGCCGTGGAGCGATATTTGCCCAAAGTGACAATCTTTTAAATTATCCGGAGTTAAGGGTTGCTGAGCCAAAGGGTGGTCTTTGTTCATAAGCAGGCGAAAATCACGAGTGGCGATGAGCATTCGATACAGGTTTTGATCGGCTGCCGGCGGCGTTTGGCTCGAGATAGAAAAGTGTACTTCGCCCGCAATTAATTTATCGAAATGCTTTTGAGGGACAGTATCAATATCGAGGACCATATTAGGCGCGTGTTCTCTAAGGTGCTTGAATACGGGAGGCAATAGCCAATTCACCTGAGGGACTAAACCGAAAAACTTGATGGTCTTGCGTGATTCGCTTGGGTTAAATTCAGAACCATCAACTAGATTGTCCAACATAGCCAGAATAGAGCCTATGTCTTGTCGAATTAGTTCGCCTTTGGGAGTCAATTCATAACCGTGAGTAGTGCGAACCAAAAGTTCGTCTTTAAATAAATCACGGCCTTTTTGAAGAGCGCGACTGACGGTCGGTTGACTGATATTCAGTGTCAACGCGGTGTTAGAAACATGCTTCTTCTCTAATAAGTGTTTTAATATCAGAAGATTACTTAAATCTAGCTGGCTAAGATTCATTTAAGATAGGTACTGGTACGGTAAAAAACTGAAAAAACAGTAGCACTACTTATACGAACGTAGCAACTAAATCCTATAAAATTCATCGATATAAGCTATTTTGATTAATATCAATTGCACACTGTTCAGTGAATTTTTCAATCTGTAAAAGTGGTTAATAAAGTTTCAACTCATAATATTGTTTGGTGATAAAAAAATCCTACACTGATCACATAAATATAAAGGTAGGTTATGTAAATGAGTGATAACTCCGATCAGAAAAAATCATCCCGTTCTAGCTTGACAAAAATTCTCTTTCTACTTGTTTGTGCAGCAGTATTTGGTGCTCTGTATTGGTCATGGATCTATGCAGACAGTCATCCTAGTACCGAGGATGCTTATGTTAGAGCGAAGATCCTCTCTGTTGCTCCTCAGGTTCAAGGACAGGTTGTCTCTGTTGAAGTTGCGGATTTCCAGCGCATCAACAAAGGCGACTTGCTACTTAGAATTGACCAACGACCATACTTACTTGCAGTAAAGCAAGCAAAAGCAGCATACCAGTTAGCGGTACAGCAACATGATGTCGCTGACAAACAAGTGACGGAAGCGGTTGCTGGACTGGATGCAGCGCGAGCAAACTTGAGCGAAGCGCAGATCGAATACAAGCGTACTGATTCATTGGTCACTCGAAAATTGGCGTCTCCACAAGACTTAGATACTGCTAAGAATAAATTAGCTAATGCTCAGGCAAGCCTGGAGCAAGCAAGAGCAAATGTTGAGAAAGCTATTGCGAATCGAGGTGAGCAAGGACTGGAAGCTGCTATCGTCCAACAAGCGGCAGCGCAGCTTGCTCAGGCTGAACTCAACCTCAGTTATACCGATATTACCTCGCCAGTAGATGGACTATCAGGAGAAGTTAGTGCGCACGTAGGAACGGTTGTTTCTGTTGGTCAAACGCTGTTTCCAGTGATCATTGACAACAGCTACTGGGTCCGAGCTAACTTCAAGGAGACAGATCTCACTCATCTTAAACCAGGTCAGAAGGCTGAGATCAAGATCGACATGTATCCTGATTTGGTATGGAACGCGACGATAGAAAGTTTATCGCCAGCCAGCGGTACCTCGTTTTCTCTTATGCCCCCTGAAAATGCGACAGGTAATTGGGTGAAAATCAAACAACGCTTCCCTGTGCGACTTAAATTGGAGGTGCCAGAAAACTCGCCTCAACTTCGTGTAGGTGCAAGTGTCGAGGTGACTGTCGATCTGAAAAGTGACTCGAAATGACCAACCAAATCACCGCTGATAAACGAGGTATCGCTACCGTAGCGGTCATGTTGTCTGCCATCATGGTTTTAATCGATATGACAGTGGCGAATGTGTCACTGTCACATATGATGGGAGCTTTGGGGGCAACGGCGGACCAAATTACCTGGGTGTTAACGGGATACAGTATGGCGGAAGCTATTTTTATCCCTATGACCAGCTTCTGGGTGTCGCGATTTGGCGAGCGCAAAGTGATGCTCGTTGCTGTTATCGGCTTCGTGATCGCGAGTGCACTGTGTGGCCAAGCTAGTTCCTTGGAAGAGATGGTGCTATTCCGGATTATTCAAGGCGCTTTCGGTGCTTCGGTTATTCCTTTGGCTCAATCTACCTTGGTTCAGATTTATCCATCTGAACAGAAAGGTAAAGCCATGGCCATTTTTTCAATTGGTATCCTGCTTGGGCCTATTCTAGGCCCAGTTGTTGGCGGTGTTATTACGGATAACCTCAACTGGCGTTGGATCTTCTATGTGAATTTACCTTTTGGTTTGGTTTGTACTGCGCTTATCTATAAATACATTCACCTATCAAATAAATCTAAACCCAATTTTGATTGGTGGATCATCGGATTTATGGCACTTGGTGTAGGTGCGCTGCAGTTTGTCCTCGATAAAGGTAATGACGAAGACTGGTTAGACTCCCGAATCATTCAAACCGCAATTGTTCTGTCTGTGATGGGTTTGGTTATGTGGGCGTATCGTAGTTGGAAAACTAAGAGTCCCATTGCGCCTCTTTGGCTGCTGCGAGATAAGAACCTGATGGTGTCGTCGCTGATGATGGCAGTCGTCTCCATGGCCATGTTTGGCTTAACGACTCAGCAGCCAATGTTCTTAGAAAGCTTGCTGGACTATCCGGTTGCAACAACGGGTATGCTCATGGCTCCAAGAGGTCTTGCCTCAGCTTGTATGCTGATTCTGGTGATTCGGTTGAATCCTCAGTTTGATCCGCGACTCAAGATAGTATTTGGATTGACCTGCATTGGTATCGGATCGTATCTCATGACTCTGTATTCGATGGAGATTGATACTTTCTGGATTGTAACGCCAAGTATTATTCAAGGCTTAGGCTTAGGTTTGACCTTCTCAACGTTATCGTCTTTGGCGTATCTGACATTACCAAGAGAAGAGTCGGTAGCGGGTGCTAGTATCTTTAACTTGTTCCGAACTATCGGTAGCTCATTTGGTATCTCAATTGCCACCACTTACCAGTACCGTGATAGCCAGCAGCAATGGCATGCGCTAAGCGAAGGCTTTAATACCTATAATCCTGCACTGCAAAACTGGGCGGCATCGCAAGGCTTATCAATGACCGACCCACTGGCGTTGCAACAGTATCAAATGATGTTGCACGAACAATCTCAGATGGTTGCGTACGTTCATACGTTCCAATTAGTTGGCGTGATGTTTGTGATTATGATGCCGATGCTGATTTTCATCCGTTCTAAATAGTGCAACGTTAACAGAATAATGGGTGTTATCTTTGAGTAATAGGATAAAACATACCCATCACCACACTTAGGTTGATGGGTTAAGGTGGTTGTTACTTAACTCTAAACATGTATCCGGAGAAGAGCTCTTCAACCAAGGCTTTAGTTTGAGCCTGCGAACAGTAGGTGGCGTGAATATAGGTCTTTATTCCCATAATCTGAATCTGAAGGTGCTGCGCTAGTCGCATAGGAGAGAGTTCTTGATTGACCTCTCCGAGGGATTGGGCTTCGGCAATAATTTCAGCAAACTTGGCTTCATTTTTTCTAAGTGAGTAACGCGCAAGCTCTAATAACTCTTCATTTTCTTCGGTAAGTTCTGCGACGGTTTTAGCCAACATACACATAGCGTTAGGGTTATCCACACTACAAGGCTGCACAGACTGTAAGATAAAAGCCTTAAGTCCTTGAAGAGGTGAAGAAAACTGCTTTACGAGATCGTCTAAACGAGCCTGTCCCTGAGTCGAATAATGCTCAATCGCTGCTTTAAACAAGCCTTCCTTGCTACCAAACTCTGCATAAATACTTCCTGGGCGCATATCGATAGCATCTTGCAGGCAACGCATTGATGTGGCGTGGAATCCTTTTTCCCAATAAAGCAACATGGCTTTATGGATAACTTCACTACGATTAAATTTTGCTGGTTTGGCCATAACGGAAGAAAGCTATACTTTTGAACGGCTGTTCAACAGTATAGCAGGCAGAGAAGAAATTAAGAAAGCGGGCAAATTAAAGGCTGCATATAAGCAGCCTAGTAAGGTGTGTACGCTCTTGAATCTGACGTTATTCCTCAAGTGGCACAACAAGAACATCCACTGGTGACGTATTAATAAGCTGTCGAGAGCTAGAAACAATTTTGCTCCAGAAATCATGATGGTGGCCGCAAATAATGAGGTCAAAACCATGCTCGGCAATGGCGCTCTTGAGCTTATCTCCCAAGTCACCAGTACCCACAATGAAGTGCTTAACCGGGCATTTAGCGTACTCGGCAAACTCATGCAACTGGTCCATAGTTTCCAAATGAAGTGGTCGCTGATCTGGATTGAGTCTGATATCAACTAGTTCAGGATAAATTTCTCCATGGGTGCCATCAACGTGTATCAATGACACATCAGCATCCAGAAGCTCGGATAGAAAAACGGCTCTATCGATTAACACGTGGCTCTCTGTGGAAAGCTCTACTGCTACTAGTATATGTTTGTACTTCATAACCATGCCCTCACGTTGTAAGTCTTATTACTAGCATAGTCCTATGTTATTCAAAATGTTGTCGATGAGATCGCGGATTGAAGAGAAAATAAGCAGAGCAAGTTTGAATCTTAACCACTTTATTATTGTGGATTGAATTATCCATAATGTCTGGATCGTTTGGTTCTTTTTCTTCGCCTTCAATACGCCTAACCTACACCTCATCAACAAGCTTGTTTAGGGTTAGAGTAGCGGCTTACGGTACTGAAACTCACCGAAAAAACACAAATCCCCCAAGCTATTAAAGATTCAATAAGTGGAGAGAGCACAGTGACTCATCAAATCATAAAAGACCTAAACAACCGCTATACAGCTAAAAAATACGACGCAGCTAAACGTATTTCTGCGGAAGATATGGAAGTCATTAAAGAAGCGATTCGCCTTTCTGCATCTTCAATTAACTCACAGCCGTGGAAGTTTATTGTGATTGAAAGTGATGAAGCTAAGCAGCGCTTTCACGATACCTTTGCCAACATGCATCAGTTCAATCAACCGCATGCCAAAGAAGCGTCACATACGATTCTGTTTGCCCATAATCCACATTTCACCAAAGACGATTATAAGAAAGTGGTGGATGTAGAGGTTACTTCCGGTCACCTGCCAGCAGAAATGTTTGACCAAATGTTGAATGGCGCGTTTGGCTTTGCGGAGCTGAATACCGATGAAAATGGTTACAACGGCCAGTGGACCAAAGCACAAACGTATATTGCACTTGGCAACCTTTTACACACTCTAGCGCGTATGGGGATTGCGTCTACTCCGATGGAAGGTGTCGATTCCGCGTTGATCGGTGATACCTTTAAAGATGAATTGGGCGGTTATGTATGCGACTTTGCTTTAGCTCTTGGTTACCACAAAGATGGCGAAGACTACAACTACGGCTTACCAAAGGCGCGCTTAGCCCAAGAAGACATCATCACGGTACTTTAAGATAATGTAGTGTTTCCAAACGACCGTCCTATGGCGGTCGTTTTTCGTTGCATCCTACCTTCTACTTTCTTGTTTTACATTCTAAATGTGAGCAACTATTTCCACCGCGTTACGCCTGCGTCAATTCTGCTCAAGTGTTATTCAGCACTGTGAAACATAGGTCAAGCCCATAGACCGCTAACAATATATTGAAATTACTGACTTACTTTGGCGGCTTTTACAAGCAGTGGAACAGTAATGAAAAAACGTATCAGACTACTCCTAGTCATTGCACTATTTTCGGTATCAATGGCTAAAGCAGACACCGGTATTGGCTTATTCGTTGGCGACCCTTATTGGGGACTTGATGTTAAACACAATGATTTACGTTTTAACGTCAGCCTCGACGATAAAATGGGCTTTGGTGTCAACAAAGTTTTTGGCATACAGAATACGCCGATTTATTTTTTCGCAGGTGGGCACTATGTGAATCGCAATAGTCGTTATATCGCCTTTACACCGGGAATCGGAGCGGAATTTAGAGTGAAGCCTGTGGGGTTTTATGTAGACGTGACCCCAGCGATCTATTTGGATCAATTTGATATAGAGCTGGAGGCCAGAGCGGGTTTTAGGGTGTATTTCTAGTTCAATAAAATGAGGCCAACAGTCTAGTGGCCTCTTCCCGTGTTTTGCTCGCAAAACCTTATGGCTGCTTATGACGCAGTTGCCATTGTGCTTCGAAAAGTGATGTGGGTTTAACTGCCGTACCTAGTGATTCGATGTAGGCTTGCTTTTCCGTATCTTCGGGAACATCAGTGTATGCTGCTGTGCCTTTCTCGATCATGGTGTTGATGTACTTTGATCTAGGTGCGACAGAAAATTCATTACCTGTCATTCCAATAATATAAGGCATTATAATGCGGCCATAGATACCGTCGTCTTTCATGAACATAAAGTCTGCACTGTCTTGTGCGGTATTAACAGGATTCCAAAACGTTAGGCCATGAAGGTGATTAGGCTGGTTGCCTGAACTTGCTCCCCAACGTCCATATATCCAGCCTCCATTCATGTTATCGAATAGATTATGCATGGACTGTTCGCCGTGCAAGTCGATTGAAGAGTTCGGTCCATAATGACTGTCTTTATAAACATTGGAAATCGAATACTTTGAAACGCCAGGAGCGTGCCAAGCGTTTGAGTTATCCGTCATTCCGTCAATGAGATTATTGTTGCCATACATAATAGTGAAGGCTAAATGCCCTGGCGTGCCAGATAGGGTGATGTTATTAGCTGTCACATTATACGTGTTCCAGAGTACTCCACCTTGGTTGAAGTCTCGGAGCTCTACATTCCGAATCCAACTATCGTGAGCTTGTCGTAATGATAAAAGACTGTAGCCACTGTCATGAAGTGCATCATGATGGTGTACAAAGTTACCTTGCCAATTACCGGAGATAGTCAGATTCTCGATACCTATGTTGGAATACGAAGTAATTTTGTTAACTTGCCAGCTATCTTGGGGCTTGAGAGAGTGTGCTACAGGTGTCCAAAAGTGAAGTGTATTTCCGTCAATGTGGCGAATTGTGTGTTTCTCGCGTTTGTCTAAGCCTTTTAGCAGGTTACTCCATACTGGTGTAGCAGGAGAAGAAGCTTTGTACTCTATAAGGTATGGACTAACAGCACTTTCAATCGCATTACTGTGCTTTATGAGACTCTTTAGCTCAACACTATCTCCTACCATAAAGTCTTGTGCATTATCTACGGTAAGTGAGTTGGTTGAACCGCCTGGGATAGTGGATGTAAGCACTACGTCCGCGTTGCTATAGATATCTGAGCTGCGTGCTCCCACTTGAAGCATATGAGGAGTGGTCCATTTTTTCGATGGATTCTCTGGCTTTAGGTTAGTTTCCATTTTTAGGGTCGTTATACCTACACCGTCTCCCAAAATGACGATCCGATCAAGGTCGATAAAAATAGGTTGTTTATTCTTGATGTCATCAAGACTCTCCGGATCAATTGACGCATCATCAGTAGCATCATTAATAATGTAAGTACCGCTAGGGAAATAGAGAACGTCGATGGTTTCGGATGAACCTGCTGCAAGTTGACGACTTTCTTTGATAGCCGCGATGGCGTTTTTTATGGCTTGCTTATCACTCACTCCGTCATTAGGGTTTGCACCGTAATTTTGAACGTTTGTCACCTTGTAGATTGAATTACTAAGCGTTGGTGTTTGCGTGGGAAGATGAGTATCACTTCGTAAGTACCCAGCATACGAGTAGTCATTCAAAACACGCTCTGGAGCCAGAGTGTTTGATGTGTCTAGTAAACCAGTATCGTTATCCCGACTAGCAACAAAATCAATCCAATATGGACTGTTTAAATCCTTACATGCAGCGAGTAATAACATTGAAGAAAGTAAGATAACCTTTTGTTTCATAATGATCCCTTATTAATGGTTATACAGCTTTGTCGCCAGCTGTTTTAGTTGTGGAATGGCATGGTTGTAGAAAGCATGCAAACCGGAGCAAAGGTAGTTTTGTGGTGATTGATCTTGTGAAGGTGCAATGCGATCTTTCGGGCAGCCGCCATTGCAATAACGAAGGTATGGACATTGTTTGCAAGCTGGTGGGAGAGTGCTTTTCTTGGATTTTCCGAACTCTATTTGGCGCGCTGAGCTTGCCATCTCTGCCAGAGAAAGCTGCTTGATACTGCCAAGTTGGTGTTTGGTTTGGATGTAATGATCGCAGCTATACACCGAACCATCTTGCAAGATAGCCAACGCTCGGCCACACTCTGCACTTGTAATACAAGAAGAGCTAGGTTGTCCGAGCAAAACAGCCATGCAATCCTCAAAAAATGGCACATAAATACGACCAACATCTCGACTGTACCACTCATCAAATATCTCTTTCATAAAAGTGCCCCAAGATGATGGAGTGATAGAGTAGGTTGGTTTTGTTGTGATGATATATTGACGGCTTTGTTCGATTTCTTCTGGGTCAACTATAGGGATGAACTGCATTTGTCGTGACTTAATCTCATCACGAAGAAATTGATAAATATCTATGGCATGGCAGGCGCTGTGACTTGTGACACATGTGAGTGTAGCAAAAGGAATGTTGTACTTATGCAATAACTGAGCGGCTGTTTTTACTTTTTCCAAAGTTGGGCGCCCACCTCGACTGTGACGGTAGTAGTCATGAATAAAGCTTGGGCCATCAATACTTAACCCGACAAAAAAACGATGAGTTTTAAGGAATTTGCACCACTGCTTATTGAGTAGGATTCCGTTTGTTTGTAAGTCGTTATGGATGGTTTTTCCTAAAGGATTATGGCGCTTTTGCAATGTGATTATTTTTTCGAAATAGGCTAACCCCAACAATGTCGGCTCTCCACCTTGCCAACTAAATACCACGTGATCATTTGGCTGCGCTTCTATGTAAGACTGGATATAACGCTCCAATGTTTCATCAGACATCAGTTTCGAAGACGGCTGCTTGAGTTCTTTTTCTCTATCCAAGAAATAACAGTAATCACATTGAATATTGCACAGTGAGCCGGTTGGTTTGGCCATAACGTGAAAAGAATGGGGAGATTGCATGAAGTAGCCTCTAACGTCTATAAATAGCAATGTGGATAGCGCCAGCTCGTAACAGCTGGCGCTGAAGGTTATTTAAACCATCCTTCAACCTGGATGCCGACTTGGAACTCAGTGTCATTACCAGTGCCAAAGGCATTTTGGTTCTCATAGTCGTGGAAGTAAGTGGCGAACACACGAAGCTCAGGGCGAGCCCAAAAGCTCTTAGACGGTGCCCAAGCTTGAGCTAAGGTAATTTTACTACCTGCTTGGTCTTCACCTTGCGCGGTTGTTGCATCGAAATAACCAATTTCCATTATGGTTTTGTTAAAATCATCCCAACGGTATTCTGGGCGAGCAACAGCGGAGAACGTCTTTTGAGTTGTGGTTTGGTCTCGCTCAATATCATTGATTGAAGAGGTGTAGTAGAGTGAGTGGGCAATGACGACACTGTCGCTAATGTTTAGCAGACCGTAGTTCATGACACGATAAGCCGATGCGTCTTTTTGAACTTCAGCATAGTAGTTTTTACCGGCGTGATCGTTGAATAGTGCTTTGGAAAAGCCATTAGTACCGTATTGGAATACCGTATTGTTTTTCCCCCATTTACCTCCACTGGTCATCAAGCCTGTGGCCATCAAACCGTTCTGGGTCTGTAAAGTGAACTCGTCAGATTCGTTTGGCATGCCATAATCAAGGCCAACTTCGAGCTCGGCCATATCCCAAAGATTGATACCTTTATAACGAGCATCAAGAATGTTGACGTTCAGTTTGTTGTTGACGGTACCTGGATCATCGAAATTTTGGCTTCTACGGTCAGAACGAATAGCAGAAACAGACAATAATCCATCCCCTAAGGGGATATAATCAATGCCGCCGCCCGTACCAGAAACGTTCCAGTAATAAGTGTCGATAATATGGTTGTCGTGGCGTTGGTTGTAGCGTTTACCGGCCCATACGGTGGTATCGGGCAACGCCGTAATGAGTCCTTTAACTGCGACATTGACCTCTTTAAACATAATGTCAGTGTCCGAGTCGTTAATTGATTCCCAGTCATTTGCACCATCAGATTTGTAGACCATACGAGTTTGGAAATACACATCGTGCTGCTCGGTCTTCATTAACTGCGTGCCAAGGCCGAGACCAAGGTAAATATCATCCTCGTTACCTAAGCGCCCAACTTTCTGTTTGTTATATGAAACCATTGCACCACTGCTAGAGCTGGATCCTGCACCTGCGCGAAAGTAACTAGAAAAGTCTACGTCTTGGGCCAAGCTATTGTGACTGAATATAAGTGTGAGTGAGGACACCAAAAGTGGGGTGTTAATCTTCAAATACTTCACGGTAATTCCCTTGTTTTATTTTTCGTTGATAAAGATGTCTTTTTTAGAAATTAAGGGATTGTTTTTTTTATTAGAATGAAGAAATTTAATGAAGAATGAATAAAACGAAACTATTGGTGATATTGTTTTATAAGCGTGATCTCTCTCAATTAATGGCTTTGTGACGTTTTTCACAAAATAAAAACCAAATAAGGAAAATTACCGAAGTAGTTTCTTTTTTTTCATTTTTAGATTGTTTTTAACATTGAATGTTCATTACCACTCTTAATACACTGGCTGTAAATATCAATTCTATGAATAAACCAAGCAACCTGGAAAGAGTGGCAATGATAGAACACGCATATCCTACACAAAGGTATAAAAGAAATGATTTTAATGGACAGTTGCAAGCAGCAATGTCCTCCGTGAAGCGTAATATATCCAGAATAGGCATTAACAACCCCAAGATAGGTAATGAAGATGGCACGTGGAAATACTGCGGTCCGTCTGACTGGGTTTCCTCTTTTTGGACAGGGCAACTTTGGCTTTGCTATCAAATTACGGGAGATAGTACCTTCAAAAATAGCGCTCATATGCGCAAACCGTACTTTAAAGAGCTTTTAGTAAACCCCAATTGGCATGACCATGATCTCGGCTTTCAATATTCACTCAGCTGTGTGGCTGGATACGTCCTTACTGAAGATGAAGAGTATAAATCAATGGCTATTGAGGCTGCGCATAGTCTCTATCAGCGATACCGTCGACTAGGTCAATATATCGTAGCTTGGAATGAAACTCATGTGCTTGGGCCTGAGAAAACACAAGGCAAAACGATCATTGATTCGTTACAAAACACTGCATTACTTTTCTGGGCCGCCAATCAAACGAAAAGTGACGTATTGCGAGATGCCGCGATCAATCACTCAAGAACGATGGCTAAACATATTGTTCGTGATGACTATTCGACTTTTCATACTTTTAACTTTGACCCTCTTACACAAAAGCCCATCAAAGGTGAGACTTTTCAAGGATACGCGGATGATTCTTGTTGGGCGAGAGGACAGTCTTGGGCCATTCATGGGTTTGCACAAACCTATTTATACACAGGCGATAAATCCTTCTTAGATTTAGCCAAAAAACTGGCGCAATTTGTCATGCCATATTTGCAAGATGATGCGGTTCCTGTATGGGATTATCGATTACCTTCCGATGAGCATCCGTACAAAGACAGCTCAGCAGGTGCAATAACTGCAGCAGGGTTTCTCTTGATTGCAAGCTTATGTGAAGACGAGCAAGAAAAGGATTTCTATGAGCAATGGGGTATGCACCTAGTACAAGGCCTCATTGAACAATGTGATTTAACAGCAGATGAATCGGCTCATGGTTTGCTGTCTCAAGGTGCTTCTTTCGTCGCTAAAGATATGGCAAACAATATGTTGCCTTATGGTGATTACTATTATCTCGAAGCCCTGATGCGAATTTGTGGGCATCAACGCTACTTCTGGTAAGGATACAATAATGATTTCAGGATACGATATAAGTGCAATAGTTTTTTATTTCTTATTTATGGTGTTACTCGGGTTTGTATTCCGAAAGCAAGTGGCAAATACCAGCGACTACTTCCGTGGGGGCGGTAAGATGGTTTGGTGGATGGCCGGTTCTAGTGCGTTTATGACAACGTTTAGTGCATGGACCTTCACGGGCGCAGCAGGTAAAGCTTATATTGATGGCTTTGCAGTCGTTTGGATTTTTATATTTAACATAGTTGGTTATTTGGTATGCGCGCGTATTTTTGCACCCAGATTCAGGCAGTTAAATGTTATCACCCCGATGGAGGCGATTCGTCAACGTTACGGAGCTAAAACGGAGCGCTTTTACACCTTTATCTATATGATTACTGGTCTTATGGGCGGTGCCATCACGCTTTATGCGGTATCTATCTTTATCTCAGCAGTTATTGGCATCAACATTCAACTAGCAATTGTTATTACTGGAGCGGCTGTCGTGTTTATGACCATCACTGGTGGCGCATGGGCGGTTGTATCTAGTGACTTCCTTCAAGCACTATTGATCGTTGCAATCAGTGTCGTGACTTTTATCGCGGTAATGAACAATGTAGACAGCATCACGGATATTACTGACCATTGGCAAGGCACCACGTTATGGACGGGTAACGGTATTCATTACCAAGAGATATTCTTGTTGTGGATTGGCGCGATTTTCATCCAACGTGTTATCGATATGAATAATATTGGTCAATCGGTTCGATTCTTGTGTGTTAAGGACTCCGCTCAAGCTCGCAAAGCAGCCTACCTTACAGCATTACTATTCGCATTTGGTAGTATCATGTGGTTCATACCTCCAATGTGGTCTGCAAGTGCCGGTATCGATCTTACTTCTTTGTATCCGCAATTAGGTGGGAAAGCGAACCAGGCTGCATATCTTTCTGCTGTTCAAATGTTACTTCCTGCTGGGATGGTTGGTTTAGTGGTGTCAGCAATGTTTGCTGCGACAATGTCTACGTTAGACTCAAGAATTAACTTTGTTGCCGCATCATTTGTGAAATCTATCTATAAGCCGATGATTAACAAAGATGCGACTGAAGTTGAAGAGCTCAGAGCTAGTCGCATTGCAACCGGTGTCATGGGATTAATCGTAATTGGTTTTGCTCTATTTTTAAATGAATTACGTGGCATCAGTTTATTCTCGATGATGATTATTTTTGCAGGGTTGGTGAACATTCCAATGATGATTCCACAAACTTTAGGCATGTTCATTAAGCGTAACTATTCACCCGCGAG
>NZ_JPJA01000094.1:289407-394305 GCF_000733315.1 Vibrio sp. ER1A | reverse complement strand
TGGGTTTAATAAACAAATTGGAAAGAACTACAACCTAACTGCTCTATATAATAAAGGTTCAACACGTAGTTCCATTACCTTGAATTTAGGCTATCGATTCTGAATTGGAATGATTAACGTATATGTTGAATAAAATAATAAAAAATAAAATGATACTGATAGTATCCTTGATGATGTTAGGGTGTTCTTCTCCACATTCGATAGAAAATAGAGTGACAGAAGAAAACTATATGTTGGTGAATATACAACATGCAAATAAATATCAGAGCCGTGAACCGTATAGATTCTGGGGCGATATAGGTCCGAAATTTCTGCTGGATGATGTCAATGGGTCAAACTCACTAAATGTAGCAGGAGATCGCCTAAATGTGTTAGCCCTATCAGGTGGCGGGGCGAATGGGGCATTTGGGGCTGGCGTAATCAATGGCCTATATGATAGTGCTAAGTTGCCAGATTATACGATCATTACTGGTGTTAGCGCGGGTGCATTAATTGCTCCCTTTGTATTTGTTGGGGGTGAAGATATTCACAAACTCAGAGATGCAATGTTCAAACTCAATGACCACGAGGTACTAGGTAACAAAAGTGTTTTTAATATTTTCTTTAAAGATGCCTTTACAAGTGGAGAACGGTTATTGAGTTTGATCGAGTCGACCTACGATGAAGAGATGATTAGCCAGATTGCCGAAAAGCATATTCAGGGTAAACGCCTGTTTATTGGGACGACACATTTTGATTCAGGCAAGCAAATTACTTGGAATCTAGGTGAAATTGCCTCTAGTAACCTTCCGAATAAGAGTGCGCTAATTCATCAAGTTTTAGCTGCAAGTTCTTCGATACCTGGAGTATTTCCACCACAGTTCATCAATGTGGAATACCAAGGTGAACAGTTAAAAGAGTTACATGTTGATGGAGGCTTAACTTTCCAGATGTTCTTTAACCCATCAAGTTTTGATTATGGGAAACTGAGTACGCAGATTGGGCTCGAGAGAAACCCAAATGTTCATGTCATCCGCAATGGCACGCTGCAAGCCCACTACCAGCAACTGAGGGGAAGAGGTATAGAATTATTAACCAGGAGTGTTAGTAACCTTACTTTACAGCAAACTAGGGGAGATATGTATCGCATGTTGTACACCAGCAAAAGAGACAATTACGATATCGCTTTCACATATATTGATACTGCTTTCCACTTTGAAAAAGAGGGAAATAAGATATTTGATGAGGAGTATATGGCTCAACTCTACAGCTATGGCTACCTCAAGGCCCAAAGTGGAAAATTATGGACCTCACAAATACCCCATTAACACTGCATAAATAGCAGAATGCTTACGATTTAATTTTGGCCCGATTTGTACTCTTTTAGACCGCTTGATCTGTACTAATCGGGTCTTTTTTGTTGCAAGGCTGCTTTATCATCGAGCAGGATAAGGCGCAGATCCAACACCTCAATATCCTAAACCATACCTCAATATTCTTCTTTGTTTACTGTAACTGATTGTGTCGTTCAGGCTGTCAATCGTATTTGAATGTATGCCCTTGATGAGTCTATACGTTTAGCCATCCTATAAGTAATTGCGTATATGAATTTTTAGCCCATTGTATTTTAAAGGAAATTTACCAACCTGACGTTCGATTGCTATCGATTGCATCATAATAACCCCACAAAAACTAAACTATATTTTAATGATTCAAAAAAAGTTGAATGAAGAGGTGATTGTATGTATTGTGTTCTTAGATTAAACATGTGGAGAGATGAGTTATGGTTGAATTTAAATTGACTCACAAGAAAGCTGAACGTTTCTCAGAGAAAGTTGCTCTTTCTGTTACAAAACTGCTGAAGTACGTGTTAAACCTTTTTTATGGTAAGAAGTACGATAAAAGAGCCGTTATTCTAGAAACTATTGCGGCTGTGCCGGGAATGGTTGCGGGAATGTTTAATCACCTGAAAGCGCTTCGCCGTATGCGAGATGATGAAGGCTGGATAAGAGAACTCTTAGATGAGGCAGAAAATGAACGCATGCATTTAATGATTTTCCTAGATATTGCTAAGCCAAGTTGGTTAGAAAGACTTATTGTACTACTCGGTCAGGCGGTATTTATCGTTGTTTATTCAATTATCTATCTACTGTCTTCGAAAGTCGCACATAGAATCGTAGGGTATTTCGAAGAAGAGGCTTGTAAAAGCTACAGCGAATATCTTGAAAAGATAGACCAAGGTCATATTGAAAATATACCTGCACCTAAGATAGCAATCGACTACTACCAACTAGGTAATGATGCACTGTTACGTGATGTGGTTTTGAGAATTCGACAAGACGAGGCTGGTCATAGGGATAGAAATCATGGCTTTGCTGATGCTTATGAACGCAAAGACTTACCATCCCATCTTGCTTAACTTATAAAAAAGACGCTGCGGCGTCTTTTTTGTTTATAGTAAACCCTTCTAACATCAACACATCATCTTTCATTAGTTGTTATTTAATGATGACCTCATCCTTCAAAGACGATTATTGCGCTGCTTTAGGCAGCGATAAAATGACCTTGTATTCATAGAGACTTGTTTTGGTTACTTCAGTTAGTCGCTAAAACAAAAAGAGGTGAGGTCAGTTATGCATAGGTCTGTTCGTAACATATTATTTATCGTTATCACTGTGCTCGTTTCCGGCTGTAATGGCAATAGTAATCACTCATCTAATCGACCAACTTCACCAAAGCCAATTGAACCGGGCGCCAGTTATCCGATAGTTGAAGAGATCGGTGACGTGACATTAGTTGGAATGAGTGAGTCGGTAGTGGTTCGAGATATTGTCGGCATACAGCAACGAGTTAGGATAGAAAGCTTCAAAGGAATCCCATATGCACAAGCAGAAAGGTTTGAACATAGTAAGACGGAGAGACTTGATGATGGTTATGCAACAGATTTTGGCCCGATTTGTCCGCAATTGATACTGTCTGAGAAAACTCAGGATGAAGACTGCTTGAGTCTTAATATTTGGCGCCCAAGTAATTTACAGGCAGGGCAAAAGGTACCGGTTTATGTCTATATTCATGGAGGAAATTTTGAATACGGTTCGGGAGCAGATAGGCACATTCATGGTGATAATGTCGTCGCTCAAGGCCAATTAGATGACGAGCCATTTATTGCCATCACGTTTAACTACCGATTGGGGTTACTTGGAAGTGCATATTCGTCGAGTGATGAAGGAGGTAACTTTGGAATCGGTGACCAAAAACGAGCGCTGCAATGGGTGAATGAAAACATCGACAAGTTTGGAGGTAACCCAAGTGATGTCACTTTGATGGGGCAAGGAGCTGGTGCTATGTCGATCGGTATATTACAACAGTATGAGAGCGAAGATTATGTCGGTGGACGTTTTTTTCAAAAGGCCATAATGCAAAGTAATCCATACGGATTTCAATACCGCTCGAGTAGGAGTGCTGAATCATTTGCAAAAGTATCAGACTTACGTGACTTGAAACTTAAGGAAGTATTGAGTTTGCAATTAGCGTCGTCTAATACAACAGCGAAGGTTGCTAATTGGGCTGCAAGTAGTCTCAACCCTATTAGTCAGAATAATACTCCAATGCCTTCATTAGTACCGTTCGCGCCTTATATTGAATATCGAAGTAGGATTGGCGCTGACTTTGAAGGCTATCATGTTAAATCTCAGCCGTTTGTATCGGATCTCTCTGTACCAACGGTAGCTGGTTTCAACTCAGCCGATGAACGCACATTCGCTTCACTTGCCGGTATTACATTTCTGATTCCCGCCATACTAGAAGTATTACAAGATACAGAGCTAACGGAGAATAGTGATGCCGAATATGTATCCGAAAGAGTCGCGAATTGGTTGTCGGATGATGCGAACCTAGCGCGATTAAGTGCACATATCTTGTCGATTGATTTAACTGACATCAACGAGCAGCTCGCGATTATTGATGCCATTGATCGCTTACCAGATAGTGCCTATGAAGTGATGACAATACTGTTCTATGGTATAAGAAATATCAATAAGAGCAATGAGTTATTGAGTTTTGAGGATTATAAGAAGAACTCTGAGTACGAGTTGGCTGGCGCATACTCCAATATGAAACAATTTAATCAGCTGACTAATGATATGTTATTTGCTGCCCCCATTCGTTCCCTACTAACTAGAGCGGCTAGCAGTCAAATACAAGTGACTATGTATGAGTTTAATTATCGAGCAAGTTTCAACTCTGTGGTACGTGGAAATTTGTTTAATGATAAAGAAACCGATGTAATTCAAATAATTAAGTATTTAAGTTGTTCATTGGGGTCTCCTTGCTTTGGTTCAGAACTTCCTTTTGTGTTTAATAAGGCTTTTCGTGCCGATGGCTCAGAGTTTTCCGTATCGCAGCGTGACGAAGAGATGATGAACAGAATGTCACGCCACTGGTTCAGTCCAGAACTATTTAAGAAAGAATCATATAACCCAAGTTTGGATAATGTTTGGGTTATTGATGGTCTGAATGTAAATCAGCCGATATATGACTGGGACCAAGCGACTAAGTTTGGTAAAGATAAGGATTTTATCGATGGTCGCCTAACAGGACTTGAACGGCTAGGTATGGTTGGATACTACCTGGTAGATTAGTACCTATCATATAGCAGATTGTTAGACCTTGGGGACAGGAGTTTTATGCGAATAAAGCTCCTGTCCCCTTGTTATTTGAACATTCGCTGTCCTTACGTTTTTACCATGGGTGTCAATTCTATTAGGCTAATTGATGTTTGTTAACGTTAAAGGTAAAGGTTGAAATTTCCTTTTTAACTCAATACTGTAAGTAACAACATATTAACGTTAAGGAGACGGTGATGAATATCGGGATCTATATCTATCGCGATGTAGAGGTACTGGATTTTGCGGGTCCTTTTGAAGTTTTTTCTACAGCAAACCGTTTTCTAAACGAAGATGAAAAATGGTCAGTCAGCCTTCTATCTCAAACACAAGGTATCGTCCTCGCAAGAGGTGGCCTTAAAATCCAATCCGACTACTCCATCTACAGTCATCCGGCAATTGATGTACTGATTGTGCCCGGTGGAGCTCATACCCACGAGATGGAAAATACTCGCGTATTAGATTGGGTAAGAGAGACAGCAGCTAACTCCACGCTTGTGGCTTCTGTGTGTACAGGCGCATTTTTGCTGGCGAAATCGGGCGTCCTTTCTAACCAAACTGTTACGACTCACTGGGAAGATCAAAATGAACTGCAACACCTGTTTCCGGAGTTAACCATTATCACTGATACACGTTGGGTAGATTGTGGTGACATTGTCACATCAGCTGGCATTTCTGCTGGGATTGATATGAGCTTGAGGCTGGTTGAAAAATTGCGCGGACGTGACATCGCACTTAAAACAGCAAAACAGATGGAGTTTGATTGGTGTGAACATGGAGTTACTTTATGAGTATTGCTGTAAGACGTTTAACCCATCCAATATCGGAAAATGTGTTAGCACTAGCTGTGTCAGATGAACAGTTGCCTTTTGTGGGTGTAGTATCCGATATTATTCAGAGCAGTTTAGGTTACCCGAAGGAGAGTCAATGGGTAATCTATTCGGGCGAGACTCCTGCAGGTTTTTTCCTACTTGATGAGGCATACCAAGTTACATTAGGAACTACGTTGGAGAATGCTACTGGCCTTCGCGCTTTTTTTATCGATTCGCGGTTTCAGGGTAGAGGTCTCGCTAAGATGTGTTTAAAGCTTTTAGTCAAAGAGTTTAACGCTTGGTTGGGCACTGAATACAATGACCTATATTTGACCGTTAACTGTAAAAACAAGGCGGCGTATCAACTTTATTTAGCAGTAGGATTTATTGATACGAAAGAACTATATCTGGGTGGTCAAGCTGGTCCTCAACACATTATGTGCTTTAAATCAAAGACAGCAGATGAAATGGGGCTATGATGCTGCCTTCTGAGTTATGTTGTTGAGATAGGTGATTGTTGTGATATCTAAGTTACCTCGTTGGATTGAGTCGGGTGCGTTTGTTCTCTCTTTATTAGCAGGGACAGTGAATGCTGTAGGGCTCATGGGGTTTCAGCATCAGGCCATCTCACATTTATCTGGTACTGCAACACTATTAGGTACTCAACTGATTCACGATTGGTCTCTTGCAGGTCATATGTTCGCAATTATCGTTAGCTTCCTAGCAGGGTCGGCGATTTCTGGTCTATTTATTTCAAATGTGTCGCTAAAGCTCGGTCGCCAATACGAGTGGCTTCTTTGCATAGAAAGTCTATTTTTGCTGATCGCCACTTATTTACTACTCAATGGTTCTCAAAGTGGAACCTACTTTGCTTCAGCTGCATGTGGGTTGCAAAACGCCTTGGCAACCACGTTTAGTGGAGCGGTAGTTAGAACGACTCATGTCACTGGTATCGTTACTGATTTGGGAATCATGATTGGTTCGACATTAAGAGGCGAGACATTTGATAAACGAAAAGCCAAGTTGTTTGTCACCATATTAACGGGGTTTATCGTTGGCGGTATAGTGGGTGCTCTGTTATATCGGAATTTAGCGTTTATGGCGCTCGTTGTCCCTGCGGCAGCATGCCTAGTTTTAGCGTTAGTGTACCGAATTTATCGCAAGAGAATCGCTTATACCAATCGAGCAAGTTAGAGGGAATTTATGAACATTCAATCGATTGATCATCTCGTACTCACAGTTGCTGATTTGCAATCATCTGTGGAGTTTTATGAAACGCTAGGAATGAGATATGAAACATTTGGTGATAATCGGCATGCGCTTCATTTTGGTTCTCAGAAGATCAATCTGCATATCAAGGGACAAGAGATAGAACCTAAAGCAACCTTTGCAGTGCCGGGAAGTGAAGACTTGTGTTTTGTAATAGACACTCCAGTTGGACAAGCTAAACAGATACTCATTTCTAATGGTATTGACGTATTCACAGAGCCTGTCAATCGCACAGGCGCTACGGGCAGCATATTGTCAATTTACCTGCGCGATCCAGACGGTAATCTTATCGAACTTTGTAATTATCAATAGTCAACTCTAAGGAAAATCATGACCACGCAATGGATTGTCGATGCTTTTACCACACAGCCATTCAAGGGCAACAGTGCAGCTGTTATTCTCGTTGAGGAGTACCCTGACGATGAATGGATGCTTAACGTTGCAGCAGAAAACAACTTATCTGAAACCGCTTATCTTAAACGTCTTGATCACAACCACTACTATATTCGATGGTTTTCTCCAATCACTGAAATTGATTTCTGTGGCCATGCCACATTGGCGTCCGCGTTTGTACTGTTCAATGAGTTGTCTCACACTGGCGAAATTCGTTTTTCTACCAACGATGTCGGTGACCTAACCGTGGTACAAGGAGCTTGTGAGCGAATAGAGATGACGTTTCCCATTCTTATGCCTTGTGAAATAGATGAGGTTCCAGAAGCGCTTGTTCGAGGACTATCTATCGAACCATCTAAGGTGCTACGAAGTAAGCAAGCATATTTCGCTATTTACGAGTCAAAACAACATGTTGTCTCTTTAACAACGCAAAATGAGCCACTAAAAACACTTGCTCCTTATGATGTAGTCGCGACAGCTCCAGGTTCCGACGATCAATATGATTTTGTTTCTCGCTATTTTTGTCCAGCGAATGGCGGTGATGAAGACCCCGTCACAGGCTCGATTCATGCGGGTTTGATGCCATATTGGGCTGAACGACTCGGCAAACCAAAACTCACGGCCTTACAAGCTTCTAAAAGAAGTGGGATCTTGTATGGTGAGGTGCTCCACGACAGTGTCTGTATTTCTGGTAATGCCGTATTATTTGCGAAGTCTACTCTGAACGTTTAGAGTCACGCACCAATTTGACGAGTAATGAAATCCACTTATAGGCTTAGAAGTGGGGCACGTAGTCAGTTATTTATCCCAGTATTAGAAGAGTCAAACGAATGAAGCTTTCAAAAAGAGAAGGTCGTGTTGTTGACAGTGCGATAGAGCAATGGCTTGAACAAGGCACTATCAACCAAGAAGAACATGACAAACTGAAAAACAGCTATCAAGTCGCCAGTGTCGATTGGTCACTTATTGCTAAGTACTCATTTTGGATTGCAATTGTTTGCATCGTTTTATCGGTACTTTCCGTGTTGCTCGATGAATGGCTGATTAAACTTCTGGATGAGATATTCTCTGCACCTGACATAGCGAAGAGTGGATTTTTCGCCATAATATCAGCGGGCTTTTACTTTATTGGCGTAAGACGAAAATCGAAGACTCCGGACAAAGCCTTTAGCAATGAGGCCTTATTTGTACTGGGTATTGTCAGTACTGCTGTGTCGATTTATTTTCTAGGGCAGGTTATTCAAACCAATAGTTTAACCAAGCTAATCCTGCTTGCCTCGCTAGTGTATGGCGTTTTGGGATTGTGGATTCCGTCGCATATTGTTTGGTTGTGTGCGTTACTGTCATTTGGTACTTGGCTTGGTTTTGAAACTTACCAGCTAAGTGATGAAGGTTATTTTCTTGGCCTTAATTTCCCATTCCGATATGTGCTTTATGGTTTAGTACTGATAGTGACAAGTGCTCTGGCAATGAAACGTTGGCCATCGAAGGAAGATTTTGCCATCACTACTCGTGCTTTGGGGCTATTTGTGTTCTTTATATCGTTGTGGTTAATGTCGGTGTTTGGTAATTATGCGGACTTTAGTGTGTGGAGTAATGTCACTCAGTTCTCTTTACTACATTGGTCGATACTGTTACTTATTGCGTCTGTTGTAGCTGTGTATCATGGAATGAAGTTTGATGATGAACTTACGCGTGGCTTCGGGCTCATTTTCATCTTCATTAATCTGTACACGCGCTTTATAGAGTACTTCTGGGAAGGTACACATAAAGCGGTATTTTTTGCTATTTTGGCAACAAGCTTTTGGTTCTTTGGGACTCGTGCTGAAAAGATATACCGCCTTGGACGTGCAAAAGAGTAATCTGCTTCGTTAAACTCATTTAACAATAGTTTTGGGAGCGTTTATCTTACGCATAAGCTCTCCCAATCGAGCCTCATCATATGCTCACCCGCTGGTGCCATCGACTCGTCGATATCCACTCTTGCTCTTATTTCGATGATTTGATCTGGGTTTAACTGATCCTTTTCGATTTGAATACCATTACGCCAATAGTTGATATCGCCCTCATAACGCTGAGGAACATCAATTTGAAATCGAAACTTCTCAGATGGTAGGCTCGATTCTAAACCTCCAAAGTCAGCATTTTTTAAACGCAGAATTACACTACCGTGAGGGATGTTATGAACCAAACGCAGTCGAATCTCACGTAAATCGTAATCTTCGCCAAATGACAGTTCTCCCTCTGCATCAATGACTTCAATTCCACAGCGTGCTGGGATGTCTGCACGGAATCTTAATTGAGCATCGTTGTTTTCTGCCAAACATGTCGTTGATAGTAGTAACAGAGCTAGAACCCAACAATTAGTGACCAATCTGAACATAAATAAATTCCAATAGATGCTTGCTAAGCCGACTCATTAAGCGCAAATCGTGACCCATTCGGTTTTTATTGTCAGGTCATCTTTGGCAACTGTATCTTCCTCAGAAAGAGAAACTCTGGCTCGGATTTCTAGCTTACGCTCATTACCAAGTTCATGACGTGTAAAGGTTTTACCTACCATCCAAGCAAGAGCACTGCCTTCCTTTTCACCGCTACCTGTTACTTTAAAATGGAAAAAGCTGTACTCTAGATTCCTTAGATAATCGTCTTGGTCATACTCTAAGTCGTCTAGTCTGAGTAACACTCGGCCATTTTGACGGTTATCGATAATCTGAATTTGAGCTGCGTCCGCTAGATAACTATCTCCAAATGCCAAATCACCTTTATCTTTGAGCACTTCCAAACCACACTGTGCTTCAATGGATGCTTTAAACTCTATTTCTGCATCGTTATCCATTAGCGAAAAGTTGTTATTTGCATACACTGCATGATTAGTGATAACAAGCATACCTGCGACTAGTAGAGCGGTAGATGTGCGCATAATTACTCCGCGAATGTTGTATTAGTTTGTTTCATTTTAATTAGACGCTGCTTCTCTGTTTCGATTTGCAGAAGCTTAAGTTCGTGTTCAGCTTGAGCAAGTTCTTCTTCTCGTTTACGCTGACGCATTTCGAACGCGTACAGTTTTGTGCAATCAACACGGTCTTCACCGCCAAACTGAATTGTGACTGCAGCATAGATACCGCGGTCATCTTCGTTGTAATAATTGTGATAAGGGTCGTACTGGTTGCTGTATGTATCATCTGCGCCTTGGGAACCATAAGTTCCAAATTGAACAGTTTTACCCGTTGATACTGCTTGTTCACAGGTCGACCCATTAGATGTCCGAATTCTATCAGTACCTGATGGGTTTGATACTGAGGGGATAGGGTTTGCCAATACATTCATCGAAATCATCATAGCTGCCGACCCCAAAGTGATTCTAAAACTCATGATTAAAGCCTCTTAAATGTGAGCTTTGTGCATACTTCATAGGTGTTCGGGGAGTCTGTAACCATCTTAGTACACACTAATTTTTCGGATGTTTTACTAGGAGGGGTTTTAACACTAATGTCTAAGTCAATTTCCTGATTGGCCGCTAGCTCAATTTTATTGTTAAACACCTTCTCGTTGATCCTCAGATAGTAATTTGCAGAGACATTGGAACGATTCACCAGAGTAAATTGCACTTGCGTTTTATCTGAATAGGTTTCGAATTGAGTGTTTTTCCACTTATGAACATTGGCACTGGCTGTGAATGATGCAGCCAACGCAGTTAAGCAGACAAAGTATTTAAGTAGTCGCATACATCACCTCAAGAGCTAACAAAGAAGGGGATAGTAATGCAGTTGCGCGTAATACGATTACCATTTCGCGCCAGCAGGTTAGAAAAGTGAAACAACTTTGTTTTGGCGTTGAAGCGCTAATCATCGAAGGAAGGTTGCGTAATTACTGCTCTAACTTTGAGATTGTTTTTGTATCGATGTATCGAAGAAGAAAATTAAATGATGAACCTACGATTGGCGTTGGACTACTTTTAATAATCCATACACTCGATTTATTGAGTACTTTTGAGAAGGGACGCGTAAAACGGTGACTTTTGCTACTTTAACAACAGATGTTTGGTTGTTTGGAACTCGTGCAAAGAGGGTTTATCGTCTTGGTCGGAGCTAGCATACAGAATCTTAAGTTTCTGAATATCAAAACCTGTAAAGCAACAATAGATACTACTGCTCGTACACTGTGACATTATCCGCGGTCATTGTGTATGCGCTCATTACTTCAGTATTGCCGTCTGAGAGCTCAATATTGGAAGTGGAAGATTGCTCCAACAAAGTTCCTTCGACCCACACCGGTGAGTATAAACCTCGAAACTCAATTCCTTTAGGGTAACTCACTACGACCATTTGATTTCCTGGCGGTGGTGGAGTGTGAATACAGGCGCCGGCATTAGGAACAAGTATAAACTCAGTAACAATCAACTCATCAAATTCAAGAGGTACAATGAACCCAGGAAGTCGCCCCTTCTTGCCAATTAGCGTGGGATTGATATTCATATTCCAATCTGAATGATCGGCATCTATTTGCTTTTGTTCTTCAATTAAATCAAGGATATTGATGCCATTCTTTGCAAAGCGTATCAATGCTTCACGATAATTTGTCTCTAGTGCAGCACGTTCAGGTTTGTGTTTATTTTGATAGTCTACGATCGTCATCAAATCATAGCGCTGTGTGGGTGTAAAACTCGCAAACTTGTTTTGGTAAGTTGGCGCATCAATGGTCGGCGAGAGATCTTGCCACTGCCAGTCATTTGCATGTGCTTTCACCATAAATAGCAAAGAAAGACTGAATAAAATAACTAACGAACGCATGCTTTAAATACCGATAATTGACCATTAACCGACAGAACCTATCAGTAACCTTGCCATGTGTACATCCTTAACCAGTTCTTTTTGGTATCTTGTTGTAAGAATGAGCCGTGTTGTTTGGTTATGGACTGCGCTGTGTTTCGTTCAAACTTAATATCGTTCTTTGATACATTTTAGGTGTTAGGCCGCTGATGCGCTTAAACGAACGCGAAAAGTGAGAAATATCGGAAAAGCCAAGTTGACTAGCAATGTGAGTCAGTGATCGTTCTTCGCCCATTAGTTCTACTGCGACAGTAAATACTAGATTATCTTTGATATGGCGGAAACTTGTTCGCTCTTCATTGAGCCTTCGCTGCAGCGTACGTGGTGTCAGCTTTAACAGTTTGGCTGCTTGCTCTAGGGTAAGGTTGTGTTCTCGAACATAGGGTAACAATGCCGTAAACACGCGGTCGGTAAAGTTAGCGTGCCAAGTCACTAATGGTTTTTGTGGTGCACAATCTTTACTGGTGATATTTGGAGCGTGCTGCAAAATCTCCTTATCGATTAACCATTCTATACGTTCATTTTCAACGAAATATTGTGGTGACGTCCCTATGATAGCTTTAAATACATCAACTTCCTTCGATTGGATTTTAATTTGTTTAGGAGTCCATGTGGACTTAGTCATGGCTCGGACCAATTCGATAGCGTAAAGCACTGCCCAAATCTCCGACCAAAGGAATAACGGGCTGTCATCAAATTGGCGTTTGCACCAATACCAAGTCCTTCCATGACTCTGTTCTAGTCCAACATTGACGCCAACGGCATCGTACTGAAACACTTGTTTTGTGTGGACTAATGCTTCCTCTACCGTATAGCATTCAGATAACTCGCCTAGTAGGCGTGGTATAACTTTTTGCCTAATCGCCGTGCGTAATAGATCGCCGAATTGAGTAATTCCTAATTGATTTCCCAATAAATAGATTAGTTTTTTCACTGGTTCTTGGGGTAAGAATTCTTGATCCAAATCGAATAAGTCTGGTGGTAATCCAGATTCTTTTATCGCTAGGTGAGGGTCGTGGTTGTATTCGCGAAAGAGTTCTACCAATACGCGTGCGTAACCAGATTTGATTAGTGGTGTAATTGGGTCCTTGCTAGTGGTCATAGGCGTTGAGACGGTATTTTTGAGATATTGATAATGTTTAGGTTAGACCTTTGGCGCAAAATGGCAAATCTGAAAGAACACATCAACTACAATTTTCGCTCAGTGATAATCAGCAAAGTAAACACGTGTTGGTTCTCTAATGTACTAATTTTTAAAGTAATTAAATTTAATTTGTTCCGGTAATAGTCTATACCTAGATAGGATTGGTTATTAAGTTGTTAACAAGGGATGAGTAATGAGCGATAAACCAGAATCAAAAAGTCAGCCAGTAGAGAAACAGAACAAAGATTCTCAAATTGAACAAGCTGAACAAAACGCAGAGCAAGCGAAACAGAACAAAGTGAAGAAAGTTACCAATGCTCTTGTTGTCTTTATTGTAGCTAGTCTCGCTATCAGTATTATTTCAGATCGAATCATTCCCTCTACAGACAATGCGCGCGTCAAAGGCTATGTCGTGCCGATCAAACCTCAGGTTTCTGGGCAAGTGATCGATATTCAGGTAAAGCCTAATCAGTTAGTGTCAGAGGGCGATACATTGATTGCTCTTAATCCGGTGGACTATGAGATAGCTGTTCAAAAAGCAGAACAGGATTTGGAAATTGCTGGACAAAATGTTGGAGCTCAAACAGCGACGATCGCCTCTGCACAGGCTCGTTTGACCAGCAGTATCGTCGAACGAGATAACGTTGAACTGCAAACTCGTCGTGTACTTACTATGGCAGAAAAAGGGGTGATTTCCGCTTCTGAGGCTGATAAAGCAAGAGCGAATTTGGCGAGGGCACGCGCCAATGTTCAAAATGCACAGGCAGATTTGGACAAAGCCAATAAACAGCTTGGCGCAGAAGGTGAAGAAAATAGCCAGATTAAAGCAGCTTTACTTGCACTAGAGAAGGCTCAACTGGACTTAGAACGTACCATAGTTAGAGCTCCAACCAATGGTGGCGTCTCAAACTTCAGTTTGTCCGAAGGATTTTATGCGAGCGCTGGCCAACCCATAATGACGTTTGTGTCAACAGATAGCATTTGGATTGAGGCTTACTTTAGAGAGAACAGTTTAGGTAATATTCAACCAGGTAATGAGGTTGAAATAGCACTCGACTTTGCTCCAGGAAAGGTCATCACAGGCAAAGTATCAAGTGTTGATTGGGGCGTGGATTGGGGGCAGTCCAACCAAGCTGGCAAACTGGCTCAAGCCAATAATCAAACCGGCTGGTTAAGACAAACTCAAATGCTTCCGGTTACGATTGAATTCGATACGGCTGATACGACAGGGTTGCTGCGAATAGGTGGTCAAGCGGATGTCGTGGTATACACCGATAACAACACTATCTTCAACATGTTAGGCAAGGCTTGGATTCGAATCGTTAGTTGGATGTCTTATGTCCGATAACACACAAAATCGCGTACTCAGATTTACGCTTGGTGTCGGTATTGCTACGTTTCTTGCTGCTTGGATAGATTGGCCATTGGCGTTTGTAACACCGATTTTCACCGCTAAGTTCCTGTTTGAAAAGAAGGTATTACACAAAGACATCGTCTATGAACTTCTTCTTGCGATGATCGTAACCGTTGTAATTGGTGTTAGCTTAAGCTTAGGTCTTGCTCAATATCCGGTTCCTCTATTAATAGGGGTAGGAATGTTGATGATGTTGGGGTATTACCTGTTTCTCGACCCGAAATGGAATTTGTTCGCAACCATATTGTTAATGTCGACATTGATGTTGCCTTTTATGGCAATTGATAGTCCACCAATTGCTATATTTTTGGCGTTGGGTTTAAGTTTATCTGGTGCTATTGCAGTCGCAATATTCGCAATAATGCACATTTATATGCCGGAGAGAGAAGAAACGCATCAGGGCTATCAAACGGTTCCATTTACTTCGGAATTCCGCTGGCATTCCACGTTGAAAGCGATGATTGTCGCTTTCCCTGTTGTCTGTTTCTTCTTCATTTTCCAGATCTCTGAAGCGCTACTTTCGATGATATTTATTGCTTTGTTATCGTTAATGATAACAGGCGAAAAGTCCATCAAGCTAAGTCTGTTTTTGCTAATTAGCAATGGTATTGGTGGTGTGATTGCCATTCTAGTGTTTGGTGTATTAGCCCTAGTTCCTAATATTGTTTTTTACACTGTCTTTATCAGTCTTCTAGCAATTGTTATCGGTAGCAAAATGTACTCAGAGCCTACAAAGGCACCAGTGTACGCGACGGCATTCAATACCGCTTTGGTGTTGATAGGCACGACGTTAATGAGCTCTGGTGTGATTGACGAAAAAATGTGGATAAGGCTCGGACTTCTTGGTTTGGTCGCTTTATATATGATGATTGCTGCTTTCTTTATTGAAACGAGGCAATGGAAGGTCCTGCAGTTCAATGGACAGATGATGAAATCTATTTAGGTAAACGTTATGAATTTTGACAGTTCCTTCAATAAAAATGCGATCGATACTTTTATCAAAATCGCGACCATTTCCATTTTGGTCTATTGGTGTTTTTCCATTCTTAGACCTTTCATGATGCTCGTCGTTTGGGGCGGTATTATCGCCGTCGCACTCTATCCAGTGGCGTTATGGTTACACGCTAAATGCCGTATTTCCAAAGGTAAAGCAAGTGGGTTGCTTTCGTTGATTGGCGTTCTGCTACTACTTATTCCACTCGTTTGGTTATCTAGTGGTTTATATACGGGAGGCACAGAAGTGTATTCGCAGCTACAGGACGGAACACTTCAAGTACCAAGGCCGACTCAAGCCGTCAAAGAATTGCCTGTAGTTGGTGAAAAGATATATGCCGCTATGTATCATGCTTCGACTAACTTAGAAGGAGCGATGGCTAAATATAGTGAGCAGATAAAATCGCTAGCAACAACATTAGCTGGCGCTGTGGGGTCCTTTGCGGGTGGGCTACTACAATTTATCGTTTCGACCATCATTGCTGGCGTGTTTATGGCGAATGCTGAGAACTGCCAAAAAGCGTTCAACAAAGTGGCTAATCGACTGACTAACGGCAAAGGTGCGGAGCTAGTCAATCTATCCAAATCAACAGTTCGTAGCGTCGTACAAGGCGTGTTGGGTGTTGCGGTTATTCAATCGATCATGGCCGCAGTCGGTATGGCGTTCGTTGATGTGCCTGCGATAGGGCTTTGGGCACTAGCGGTCTTGTTAATGGCTATTATCCAGTTACCGCCAATACTGGCGCTTATTCCGGTGATTGCTTATGTGTTCGGTACCCAGTCGACCACAGCAGCAGTACTGTTTTTAGTATGGTGTGTCATCGTCAGCGGTAGCGACGCGGTTCTTAAGCCTATGTTACTAAGTCGAGGATCAGATATTCCCATGTTGGTTTTATTATTGGGTGCGTTAGGTGGAATGGCTATGTCAGGAATAGTCGGCCTGTTTGTTGGTGCCGTTGTATTAAGTTTGAGTTATCAACTGTTCGTATCTTGGCTAGAAGAGCCAGAAAAAGCCAAAGATTAATACAAGGAGAATTGGCTCAATGTGGAAAGGGATTTCTATCTTCGTTTTATCGTTAGTTTTGGGCGGGTGTGCTTCTAATGCTCACTCTCCGAGTTCTTCTGACGATGAGTGGACATCACAGCTAATGGAGCAGCGTCGTTGGCGCGACGCTGAAGATTTAGAGAAAGATTATCTTAAACTCTCGTCTGAGAATCGACTACCAGTTCAACCAGCTCTTGTTAAAGTGATTGGCTCACAGCAGGCGGACGCGATAAAGAGTCTAGCCGCGAAGATCTACTTGATTGAAAACGCGAAACACACCATTGATCTTACATACTATATTTTCTCTGACGATTTAGCAGGTAAAGCCACATTAGGAGCTTTGTGTGAGGCCGTGCAACGCGGTGTTGATATCCGCATTATGGTAGATAGCTTGGGTTCGTACAGTCTTAACAATGGGAACTTAAAAGGCCTTATGCAGTGTGAAAAAAACGCGGGCTATATTCGTGATAGAGAAGGACAGATTACAACTCAGAAAGCACGCGTACAGGCGGTTGTCTTCAATGCACTAACAGATGGTGATTCCAGATGGAACCATCGCTCTCACGACAAGCTATTTATTGTGGACGGTTTCTATAATCAAAATGCTTATGTGATTACGGGTGGGCGGAATATGTCGCTTCATTATTACGGGATCGATAGTAATGGAAGTAAGGACTACTCAGCGTTTCGTGATATTGAAGTCATAATCCGTCCTTTACTTGAATCGAAACCTGAGCAGTCGCCATCTCGACTAAGTGAGTATTATTTTACGGTCCTGTTTACTAAACCTGGCAACAAAAAGCTTGATACATGGTCAAGTTACAATCGAGACAAGTCTTTATTGTTAACGTCTTATCAGAAGTTGAAAGCAAACCCAGAGTTTAATCAAGCATACATTGGTATAGCTCAGTATCTAGATATAGATTATCGTACTGGAGATACCAAATTTGCGCACGAATTGGACAATCTAAATGCGGACGATGTTGTGACGCGTTATAGCCATAATAAAAGTGCTAATGCCAATTCAATCAGCGGCATTTTGGCAAAAACTGCCTATACCAATACTGAGCTTAAAAAAATAAGAGTAGTGTCACCATACCTGTTTCTTCAGTCGGATTTACTAAAAGATGAAGGCGTAATCGATAGAGATCTAAACATCGCGTTAAGTTGGTTGGAACAAGATCCAGAGCGAAGTATTGAGGTTATTACTAACTCAGTACTTACTAGTGATAACTTCTTCACTCAAGCCGTGATCGACATGCACACGGTACCTTCACTCATTATGCAAGATGAAACCCTCAAGCAAACTTGGTTAGACGATGACCTTGATAATAACGAGCTCAACGAAAAGTTCCTTCAATCATCAGCTTGGAAGAAGGCGGTTAACCATCCAAGAATCAAGTTCTACCAATTAGGTAAACCCGACTCGGTATTACTCGGTGGAACACAATACTATGGCAAACTTCATGCGAAATTTCTGATTATTGATGAAACAGCGTTTGTAGGCACGACCAATCTCGATTTTCGTTCGTTGCTTTACAACAATGAAGTGGGGTTTTTCTTATCGGGAGAGCAAATAATCAGTGATCTCAACCAACAATTTGAACTACTTAAGCAAGACTCATTGCTTTGGGGTAGTGAGGAGTGGTTAGAGATGCGGAAGCAGCTTAGGGCGGTTGGGGGTATGAAAGGCAAAACATCTGAAAGCCAGCGAGAAATATATAACATTCTCGAATCTACGGGACTCAAGTATCAATTCTAGGCAGGGAGTTATTCGCTATTGATGGCGTAATCTGGCAAATGTCGATCATTTTCGTGCGGTATGTTTGATTGTCAATCAAACTATAGGAGTCGTTAATGATCGTACATTTTAGAGTTCAAGATATTGAAGAGTTGTGGTTGCATATCGACTTGGCTGCTCATCTTCAAACAAGGCTAAGAATGTTAAATAGGTTGTAGACTGCTCAATTCTAAAAACTGAACGCCCAACCTATCATCGGGCCCTGCTGGGTGACATCTATCTGTGTAGTGCCCGAGTCATTTTGAATATTTAAGTAGCGATAACCGAACCAAATGTTGTTTAGATTACTTAATCGATACATTCCAGCGAGATTGAGCCCTCTATTCACATCATTGTCGCCAGCAATACTAGTATCTACAGTAAGACTCAATCCCCAGTCCTGATTAAACCAGTGGGCATATTTTAACCCCACCAACCAGTCGAATTGGTGCCCTGATGAATTGATCGATGGGGCGTCGTATTCGTTAACACCTATGTCAATATTGAACTTACTGTAAGTATGTCTAACCCCCGTAAGCATCACTAAGCCATGGGTGACTTCATAACCAGCGAAGAGGTCATTTAAAGACATAGTGGCATCTAGATCGATAGTGGTTGTGATATCCGGAAGAAACGGCAGTTTCGGTTTGTAAGTCGATGAATTGGAGCTTTTGATATGCAAATAGTTAGCGCGAACACCCAATAGCCATTTACCTTTCTGAGCATAGAAATCGCCCATGAGACCGAAATTTAAGTTACTAACAATATTATCAAAAGGAATGTCAATATCCACGATACCACCTGAATTTCCTGAGGTACCGGTGATGCTTGGTGTCCATATCATTGGGAACACCAATAAATATTCCCATTCCTCGGACAGACTTGACTGAGCGAGGCAAGGGGAAAGCACCGTCATGCTAGTTAAAGCAGCTAAACTAACCGACTTCATATCTATTCCTTTAAATACTAATTTATTCAGATGGTTACCATCTAGGATAGACTATATTAGTCCTATACCACCTAATTACTTGTGTACTAGATGATGGCCAGACCTAGAAAAGAAGAGCAAGTCCACATAATTCGAACAGAACACGTCATGTTTTTTATTGACCTCTTCAAGGGGATGGATGTTGATCTACTTCCTTTATTAAGAGAAGCGCGTATTCCCAATACAATTGTTCAACAACCTAACTATTCTTATTTACCAGAATCAACGTTGAAAAACCTGTTATGTCATCTCGGAAAGCGATTATCTAGCGATCAATTTGGGATTAGGGTATGGGAAATGGTCTCACTTGAATATGTTCCGTATTATCTGAGTAAATTACCCGTTAATACGACGGTTCATGAGGCGCTTAGAAGATTTGGTCAACTGCTAGAAATGGAATCGTCCAATACCAAAGTCTACATAAAAAGGGCTGGTGGAGCGTGGTGGTTTGTAAGGGAGAAAACGGGTGCAGATGAAGTTTGGTTCCAATATGCAGAGATATTTTCTGTGACGTTTATGACACAGTTAGTCCATCAGTTAACAGCAGGACAGTATCATCCGAAAGAAATTGGTGTTCAGTCATCTTCCGTTGAGGCGTTTAAATTGCTACCGCAACTTCAGAATGTGGTGCTCTATAACGAACGCCCTGTGACTGCAATTAAAATACCTGACAGCGTAATGATGCAGATGACCAAGTTTAACGTTCAAAAATCTGTACCCAGCGAACCGTTACCAAAGTTGGAACGGTTTACTCAGAGTTTAAAACTCGCGCTTAAACCCTACTTTACCGCTGGAAAGTTACCTCTAGATGTAGCTTCTGAGGTTATTAATATCCACTCAAGAACGATTCAACGCCGACTTAAAGAGGAGGAAACCAATTACAAGGAATTTAGTGAACAGATCTTGTTTGAACTCATTAAAACTGAGCTTATGTCTTCATCTACTATTGCGACAGTTGCTCAACAATTTGGTTACTCTGATTCCGCGCATTTCACGCGAGCATTTAAGCGATACGTTGGTATCACTCCCTCGCAATATAGGTCAAATCTCCCTACGTAAAAGCTACCTTTAAGTTTTGTCGCCAAATGGCAATACGTTAGGTTCGCAAATGTATAAATTATCACCTAAGGTTTAGATGTTAATTGTTTGTGAACTCAGCGTGTTACATAAAAACAATTAGCCTCGTAGCAGCAAATTCATATCAATGATTCGGAATGTTACGCGAAGTGGATTCCACTTGGCACGGACTAAAGGTGAAATAATGAAATCGATCGGCGGCAAACTGTCTCTTCTCGCAGCTTCTTGTGCCTGTGCGCTCTCAGCACAAGCAGACACAATTTTGTTTAAGAACGTTAATGTTTTTAATGGCACAGACAACAAACTGTATGAAAACCACTACGTATTAGTGGAAGACAACTTAATCAAAGCGGTATCGAAAGATGTAGTTGAAGTCTCCGATGCGCAAGTCATTGATGGGAGTGATATGACATTAATGCCGGGTCTGATTGAAGGGCATGGCCATCTGCTATTAAACGGCGGTAACTTGAGTGACCACGAGAATAATCGCACGATAGAAGAATTAGCCGCGCGTTCTACGGTTAACGCTCGAGCGGCGTTTCGTTCAGGCTTCACCACTTGGCGTGATGCTGGCGGATTGAATACCGGCTTACGAAAAACGATAGACTCAGGGATGCTGGAGGGACCTAGACTTTATACCTCTGGCGCTTTCATTGGTCCTACAGGTTCTCACGCAGACTTTAGTAATCTCACAACAGCCAATCAACATTTTTTCGGTTCTACGACGAGTATGGCGAGAAACAGCGTCAGCTTTAATGCCGATGGTATTACCGACATAAAGGCCGCTGCACGTCAGAATTTCAAACAAGGCAACACGCAAATTAAGATCATGTCTTCCGGCGGTGTCGCTTCATCTTTTGACCCTTGGCAGCTAAATGCGATGTCGCCAGAAGAAATTTCGGCAGCGGTAGAAATTGCCGAGGCCTATGGCTCTTACGTTATGTCTCACGCATACAGTAAAAAAGCAATTTTACGCAACCTTGATGCGGGCGTAAAAACCATTGAACACGGTTTTATGTTTGACGGTGATATTGCTAAAAAGATGAAAGAGAAGGGAGCGTATATCACAACCAATATGACGGCTTTTTCTCCCTATTTGACTCAAATCGAAGCGATCAACTCTAATCCGGCGTCGAAACGAAAAGCAGAATCAGCAACGAAGGCATTCTCCAAGTACATTGAAAATGTCAACAAGTATCAACCTAAATGGGGTTTTCACACGGACTGTGTTGGTGATGTAACCGCTTGCATTAAGCAAACCGACCATACCATATTCCTTGCTGGTAAAGAGCTTGGTAACTTCTTCACACTCAAAGGCTTGACGTCAGTGAATGGCGAAATTGTCAAACTATCTGGGGTCATGGACCCTTATCCTGAAGGTAAGTTAGGCGTGGTTGAAGAAGGTGCGTACGCCGATCTTATCTTAGTAGACGGTAATCCACTCGAGGACTTATCAGTAATCGGTGCCAATGAGAAATGGTTTGATGCTGAGCCCCGATAGGCAGACTTAGACACAATTAAAGTGATCATGAAAGACGGTGTTGTTTACAAGAACACACTATAGCCATTCAATGGGGCTCAGAAACTGAGCCCTACTAATTAAGAGTAATGTACATGTTGAATTGGTGTTCTAGCCTGATTGTTGTTCTGTTTTCGTTTTCCGTGGCTGCGGACCAAATCTCGGTCTTAGATTGGACAGATTTAAAACCTCAAATGAAGGAAGAAATTGTAGTCTTACCGGATATAACCGAAGCTCAGCGAGAATCTTTACAAACGATTCTGTTATTAGACTCTGTGCCTAACGAGGCGAATCAAAAACTTGCTAATGAACTCATTGTTGAGTTGGGTAGTGAAGGTGTCGATGCTCGTGATCTACTCGATAAAAGAGCGACTTATATGGCTCAGATGCAAGCTCGCTCGGAAACCACGACGGATCGCTTTGATAAACAACATATTCGAATGGCTGGCTTTATCGTGCCGCTAGAAATGACAGGAGAGAAAAGTACTGACTTTCTGTTGGTGCCAGTTGCGGGTGCATGTATCCATTTGCCACCACCGCCAGCAAATCAAATAGTGCGAATACGCTACCCAGAAGGGTTTGAAATTAAAAATGTTCAATATCCAGTGTGGGTTGAGGGTATTTTCACCAGTGACAAACAGACAGAGGATGTTTTTCTTGTTGATGGTAATACCTCAGTGACAATGGGCTACAGTATGGAAGCCACTAACATTGAAGATTATTACCAATCAGAAACGTTATAGTGAGACGCATGATGACTAAAACCCTTCTATCAAGTGTTGCTTTAGCTGCGATCTTTGCGTCGCTTGTCCCCAAAATCGCCATTGGTGCCGATTTTGGCAGTCCGGACTCGGTCGATAACACTCTCAAGACAAAGCCAACCCCAAAATTGAACTGGAGAGAATCGTTAGAGCAAAATCAGAATCTTACGTTTGGCTTAGACTATCAATCACTGGGGCTTCGTGCTTCGGACACCGTAACAGGAGGTGAGAATAACGCCGCCGCGGGTGTGTTTCGTTTCTATGGGAGTTGGAATTTAGTTGGCCTAGATTCGGGTAATGTTGGTGGACTGGTGTGGAAAGTGGAGCACAGACATAAGTATACCGATCTTTCACCTAAAGAGTTTTCGTTTATCGGCAATGTTACTCCCAGTCTACCTGATGGTATCGGCTATGTCGGTATGATAGGGCCTGCGTATTCTGACCAAGGCAGTCGTCTCACTAACTTGTATTGGAAACAAAAGTTAAACCAGGGTAGAACGTCACTCATGCTCGGATATTTAGATACCACCGACTATGTCGATACTTATGCGCTTGCGAGCCCTTGGACGGGATTCACCAATCTGGCCTTTAGCACAGGAGGAGGTGCAATTGGCTTGCCAGACGATGGTGTGCTTGGATTAGCTATAGGTCATATGTTGAATGACAATTTTTATCTGATTGGTGGGGTAGCCGATGCTAACGGTGACTCTAGTGATCCATTTAATTCTTTCTTTGACGACAGTAAACTTTTTACAACGTTAGAGTTTGGTTGGACCGCTTCTCAAGAGCAAATTTATACCGATAACGTACATGTCACAGCATGGAATATTGATGGTGGTACAAGGCATAACTTGTCAACTATTACCTTGCCAGATGGTAGTACAACCTATAGCGATCAAAACGGCCGTGGTATCAACTTTTCAGCGAGCTATTTTGCGACAGCGCAGTTGATGCCATTTATTCGAGGAGGGTTCTCAAGCGGAGATGTAGCCTTGTATGATACTTCTATCAGCGCAGGTATCGGCTACTTTGGTTTGGGTAATGCAATGAGTAATTTGGGTTTCGCCGTAAACTGGAGTGAAGTCAATGAAGCGTTTGGGAGTGGTTTAGACAATCAAATTACCTCAGAGCTATATTATAACTGGGCTGTGAATGACTATATTCAAGTCACACCCGACTTACAGTATATAAAGAACCCTGCGTTTTCTGATAAAGATAGTACTTGGATTATCGGCCTAAGGTTACGAGTTGCTATCTAAAAAAAGAACTCATATGAGCTCTTTTTTAATTTCCATCGTAGATGTAGCTATACACTCTGACTGGCCATCCGTAACCTGTGTATTCTTTAGCAAGAACATCGGCGGCTTCAACTGTGACTTCAATTCTTACCCAAGCCCCGATGCCTAATGGCTGATATTCAATGACTCGATTTTTCATTACTAGGTTTCCGCTATTATTAGGAGTGATAATCATCGTTAAGGCGCAATGTATACGCCTTAACGAAAATTAGCTTGGAATAGCCGATATTACTTACCTATTTGTGCCAAAGTGTTCCAAACCATAGCAAACTGTGTCGCTGCTTTATTGATTGATAAGTCGCAGGCCAACCGGTAGGGCATCACCAAATAACTTTTTAGAATCAGATTCCGACAGTGTTTTGACCTCGGAAACCAATTCATGCCAACTAGAAGATGCTTTCGACGCTTTCAGCTTATCTAGCACCTGTGCCCGATAGTCATCAGAAATATCTAGAGAGCGGTCTCCGGTTTTACGGCACATCAGCACACAGGCAAAGCCTATCATTGGTTCTTTTAGCCAGTCTTGCTCAAGAAGTTTTGGTAGCCATTGTTCAATTTGTTCCCGCGATATCACGTTATGTTGGCTGCCGTAGAGTGGTGTACGAGAGGCAAGTCTACCTAATGCCCACCAGTGTGCTTGTTCGAACTGAGACTGGTTGAGGGCCTTGCTGAGATACCAAGTAGCTAACAGAACTTTGTCATCAACGTACAAGTTCTCTAAGCTTGCCGATAAACGAACCATGGCCTCATAGCCTTTATCCTTGGCTCCTTGGAATGTTTTGGCATTCTTCATCGCACCAGGATGTAAGTATTTGGCGATCCCTCCTAATATTACTTCCTGCTGTTCTTCATTTAGACCGCCTGAGACACGACGCCAGAAAGTCCACCAATCACTCCAACCTTGTGCATTCTGGAACTGAATACCTTGTTGGTACAACCCCCAGATTTGCTCCATACGCCATGAGTCAGTCGCATCACCAAAACCAGGGCGCATACAAAAGCCTGTTAAGCGAAGCCAATTCTTTTCGTGTTGTTCAGAACGACGACGACGTTTGCGACCCAGTGAAAAACTGTCAACTAGAGAACGTAAGGTATAGAAATCCCAGTCATCTTTCTTACCAAGGTTTTTCTCAAGTGTTTTGGAGAGCAGCTTGATTTCTTTGCTGTCAGCGCTGTTTTTGTTGCCACTATACAAACGAGAAATCAAATCTTTGCTTGGCTCCAGCCCAGGATGAGCGGTGACCGTTTCTTCTTGTGCCTGCTGATTTCGAACTTCAAATTCAAGCGCCCATCGCTGAGCATCATCCTCAGTGCTTACACATTCAATCTTAAGCGTACCAACCTCGGTTAATTGGCAAGCGAGCTGAACTTCAACTCGTTCTTTTTGATTGGCAGCAAGCTGAGAATCATTACCCTGTAACGTATTGATGTATGGAGGCAACGGTGCGAACTGATCGGGGTCGATTTGAACCATTAACCCGTTCTGTACTTTTTGATGTTCGCCAAAGTAATCATGGGTTGAAGTAAGAAGGTTAAATCGAACAGGTTCACCCAGAGTTAGCGCAAATCGACGACCAGTCAGACGAATTTCTTGCCCTTCATCTGTACCTTTGGACAATAAACATAAAGCTTGGCCAAGTTTGTTCTTTTCTTGTAGGTGTAGGAAGTAGGAACGGGCACTACCACCACCAATTTTAAGCTGTGCACCACGACGTGCTTTTGCAAAAGCGACAGCACCAAGCGCAACAGACCAATCTGGATGTGGGTTAGAGAGTAAAGAAACAGCAGAACCTTTCCAATTTTCAACGATATCGACCACGCGACGTGTGACCAAGTCGCTGTTGAAAACACCACCATTGAGTAGCAGGCCAACAGGAATCGCTGGGTCACTTTGATCGCCTAAGGCGTCTTTCGCAACCTCTTGGTGCAAATGCAAGAACTCGGAGACATGCTTACTTACCGCAGGGTCGGAAACGTAAGGCAGTCCAAATTCAACGACAGCGCTTCGTTTCTTGTCAGGTAGCTCACCAAACTTCGTGGTCGGAAAGAAGCCTTCTAAAGCTATTTGATGCACTTCTTGTTTGGTAAGAGCGATGCTTTTGGTGCCACCGATTAAACGAGAACCACTACCCAACATAGTGATTTTCATGTCATTTGGAGCATTTTCAGACAGCAACGCCTCTTTTGCCTTGCGAGTTTGCTGAATCAGCTTGGTAAGACTAGCCGCGTTAAGCTTTTTAGCCTCGTTAAAGCGCTGCTCAGCCATATGTGCAAGTGCCAGATCAAGATTATCACCACCTAACATAAGGTGTTCGCCGACACCGATTCGATTCAGTGTTAGTTCGTCATTGTCGTGTTTAGCTTCAATCAAACTTAAGTCAGTAGTACCACCGCCAACATCACATACCAGAATAAGCGGTACTTGGGCCAACTCTTGTGCTGCGGTATCTTTGTGTCTCGCATACCAGTCATAACAAACGGCTTGTGGCTCTTCTAACAGGTGGACTTTTGGTAGTCCTGCCAATTTTGCGGCTTGTAGGGTGAGCTTCCTTGCGGTTTCATCAAAGGAAGCTGGAACCGTAATGACTACATCTTGATCTTCAAGTTTGTTGTAGTGATGGCGGTGGTTCCATGCCTGACGAATATGGTTGAGATAGCTTGCGCTGGCGATGACTGGCGACACTTTTTCGACATCTTGCGCGCCGGCCCACGGTAGAATGTCGTCTTCACGATCAACTGCAGTGTGCGATAGCCAACTCTTAGCACTTGAGACCTGTCGGCCTTCAACTTTTGCACCCAACTCTCTCGCCCATTCACCAATGATGATATTTTTCAGATCACCATCGACCGATTGATTTTCCCATGGGAGAGTGAGGTCCGCTTCGGACACTTGCTGAGCTGCTGGATGATAACGGAAAGAGGGTAGTAGTGGTTTACGCACTACTTCGCCCGGGCCAACGAGTTGGTCGATTTCAAACAATTCGACCGGAGAGTTAGAGAGGTCGTCTTGAATTTCACAGAATGCGACAACCGTATTGGTTGTACCTAAATCGATACCGACCAGATATTGTGAGGATGCCATGACATGCTCCAGTTAGGTCTTAATAAAGACTGGGATTAGCGATAAAAAACGGCACCTAATGTGCCGTTTTGTCATTTAATTATTGTTATGCGTCTTCGCGGACGTCAAATTCAACGTGCCATTTTTGACCATTATCCGAAGCGATGGCTTCCAGATATAGTGTGCCAAGTTCAGTAACGCGCGATGATAGTGTCACAGGAACCACTTCGCCAACGCTGCGGCCTTCTGACACTGGCAAGGTAACTTGAATTTCTGGCAGTTCTTCAAGCTCTTCTGGTTGCCAAAAGTCAAGATGAACTCCTGCCTCATCATCACGGCGGGTTGTTGAACCGAAGAATTGGAAATGAACAGGTTGACCAATGACAAGTCCAAATTCTTGACTTGGGACTTGAACACTACTGCCTTCTTCCATACCGAACGGTGCAACACAAAGGGCTTCCATTGGAGGAGCCATTCCCGGAATCGCAGGCATCGCACTTTCAATGCCGATGTAATAACTCGAGGCAATACCGCCGCGAATTCGAACACCTTGACCACGTCGAACGCTACCGTAATAAGCTGCACCACTTGCAACGGCAAGATCTAAGTCTAGGCCAGAAAGCATTGTTGCCTTGTCTGAGCCCGCAGTCTCAAGCCACGCGTTAATGGTGTTGAACAAACGATCAGAGAGTAGTTTCGATTTAAGTACACCGCCGTTAAAGAGCAGGGCTGTCGGCTTTACGAACTCAGGTGCTGGTTGCATGCCAGGAATACCTGCAAAGGCGTTATCTGTTGCATTGCTTTGGCGGCTCAAGAATGCAGCAATATGGCGAGTAATCGCCGCATCTTGTGCGTAAGGAAGGCCCATTTGCGTTAATGCACCGCGAGCACGTTGAACCGGATGGTCTTGAATGCCCACTTGTGGGAAGAAGCCGTCTACAAGAGTTTGTTGAACTTCCTGCTGGGTCAGTTCAGTTTTCAGCGTTGCGCCTAGTAACTTAGAGCCACGACTAGGGACAACAATCGGCACTGCTTGCAGCTCAGAGTCATTTAGTAAGGCTTCTTTAGCGTCACGGCAAGCATGAGTCATTACTTGAACTTGCCATGGTTGCAATTCTTTACCATCTTGCGCTAGCTTCATCTTTAGGCGATAAGCTAAAGCAAGATCCATATTGTCGCCACCGAGCAGAATATGCTCACCAACGGCAACACGTTCAAGGTTCAGGTTGCCATCTTGTTCCGTCACTGCGACCAAAGATAAGTCTGTGGTACCGCCACCGACATCGACCACTAAAACAACATCGCCAACATTGACTTCGTCACGCCACTTATCGTCGCTGTTGTCAATCCAGCTATATAAGGCTGCTTGAGGCTCTTCAAGTAGAGTTAGGTGAGCTAATCCAACGTTACGAGCAGCTTCTGCAGTAAGGTCGCGCGCAGCAGGATCAAAAGAAGCAGGAACGGTAATGGTTACGTCTTGGTCTTCGAGCTTATGCTCTGGGTGCATGTGATTCCATGCATCTTTCAAGTGTTCTAGATACAGCTCAGTCGCACGAAGAGGAGACACTTTGGTGACATCTTCTGGACTACCTTGCGGAAGAAAGCTCTCACGTCGGTTCACACCGCCGTGACACAGCCAAGATTTAGCACTCGCTACGAGACGAATAGGTGTTTTTGAACCTAGGTTTCGAGCAACGGCACCCACCAGAGCTTTCGGTTCACTTGTCCATGGTAGAGTGCGGGAGCCTTGTCCCATCTCGTGCTCATGAGGTTGATATAGAAATGAACCTAACTGTTTGAAAGATTCTACAGTACCGGGCGCTGTAAGCTGTGGAATAGCAGCTACTTCTACTTGCGCGGACTCATCTGTCGTATCAAGAAACGACATAACACAGTGCGTTGTACCTAAGTCGATACCGACACTGTAACGAGCCGATGGCTGATTCTGTTCGTGCGTTGATAGCTCCATTATAGCTCTACCTCTGCTGGTGCGATGACAGATGCGTTGTAGTTTTCAGACAACTTAGGCAGAGTCACTTTGTCGGCTTTCCAACCTTTGTGAATCAGTGTGCCTGAGAATGGTGCATTACCCGTTACGTTGCCAGTGAGGCGAACAGATTGCGGATCAAAGCCTTCTTCGATTGTTACGCGAGTTTCTTCGTCTTCAACGCGAATTGGAGACAAAGTAAAGTACTCGCTGATCACTTTTTTCCCGCCAGAATGGACAACACGGGCCGCTGCACCTACCTCTTCATCGGAGAATGAAGTTAGGTCTTCTTGCAGGAAATCGACCATGCGAGCTTCTTGCTGCATCAAAGACAGAAGTTGCATTGCAGAATCGGTAGAAGCAGTCGCAAGTTTAGATTCTACTTCTACAACTTTTTCTACGACTTTTTCGACTTCAACGACTTTCTCAACTTCAACGATTTTTTCTACTGGCTTTTCAACCTCGACGATCTTCTCTACTGGTTTTTCGACTACTTTTTCAACGACTTTGCTTTTGCGTGATACCGCGATGGCAAGCAACAAAACGCTAGAAGCCGCTAGGCCTGCGTGCAACATGTCGAAAGTAGTTGGGATAACATTTAGATCGATGTTCATAGGAGTTTCTCTATGTGTCAGTCATTAGTTGTTAATTTTGGGGCGAAGTCTAGCATAATCAAGGCTCATAGCGCGATGGTTTCGCAATAATGTCATTACAAAGTGAGTTTTTTGGCGAAGAATTCAGCAGATAATGACGATTTTACAAATTTAGGTGATCTTCGCTGTTTTTTTTAACACTGTAACTTTTGTCCATGTCAGAGCTGTGTAAGATTTAACAGTAAAAGGTAAGGTATTGTATTTTCGATACTTATATCACATGGCTAATAATATTTATCACAAATATAAAAACTGGTAACACTAATAAAACTATAACCAGTTAGGACAATATATATGGTTACAGGCTTAAGCAAAGAGGACCGCGGAGTCAAACGGTACTCAGTGTTAGTGCTAATTCTCGGATTAGTATTGACGATTTTCATTACACATCTTGTATATAAAGGGCAAAAACAGCTTTCCGATTCTAATTTTGAGTTCTTAGCTCAAAACCAAGCCGAGAATATAAAAGAACTTGTTATGTTAGATGTTGCCTTTATTGGTGCTGGGGCAAGTTTTTATCATGCAACTCAACCACCAACGTGGGATAATTTCTCCACTTTTGTCGCACCATTGTTGGCAGATTCGAAAAGTTTGATAGCTATGCAATGGATGAAGAAAGTTTATCCTGAGCAGATAGAGTCACACGTAAAGCGAGTCAAGCAACACTTTCCAAGTTACCAAATATATACGGTGCCTAAAGACGAACCTCGCCAAGATGGTTACATCCTTGAAAATGATGAACCTATTTATGTGGCGAGTGATGTCTATCCTGTTAATGAAGCCAACCTACGTGCGCTAGGATATTACTCTTCCCGAGAGCGTGTTAGACGAGTGATTCGTAGCACACTGGAAACCGGAGAACCGAGTTTGTCAGATAAGATTCGTCTGTTGCAGGACGGGTTTGATCGTTCGTTACCAAAACAAGGGATGCTTGTTTACCATCCAGTATTCGAGGTCGGTGATAATTCATTACGTGGAGTAGTAATTGGAGTCGTTCGGACAACCGCATATTTCGAGCAGATTGTTTCTCGAACCTCCATAGGCAAAGAAGTGGGTATTCAAGTTGTCGATTTAGGGTTTGATGCCGAGGATGACCCCATTATGTACGAGAATGAAGCGTGGCAAACGTTGTCTGGGGATATAAAGAGCATCATTGTGGATCTTTATGATCGACAGTGGAACATTCAATTTAAACACGATTCAGAAATTTCTCAGAATGACAGTTTTATTCTCCTGTGTGTCGCTTCAGGCGGTTTTATTATTTCGATTCTATTGGCTTACGTGGTTCAGTTGATGCTTCGTGAACAACGAAGATTGACCAAGTTAGTCAGTCGCAGAACACGTGACTTGCAGTACTTAGTAGAGCGAGACCCTTTAACGGAAGTGTACAATCGACGCGCATTCAATCGCTTAGCGGATTACCATATTTCATGCAATAAGCCATTTTCTTTAGTCATTATTGATATTGATAAGTTTAAGCAAATTAATGATAAATATGGTCATGTTTCTGGTGATGAGATCTTGATGCAAGTTGCTGCGTACATAAAAGATCAACTGTATCCCGATGATATGCTGTTCAGGCTTGGTGGCGATGAGTTTGCTGTGATAAGTCGTTGTGTTGACGAAGAGTTACTCAACATTTATTTAAACGAAGTGTGTGAAGATATTGCTTTTATGAAATGGGATACCATCGATCCTAACTTTGTTTGTACATTGAGTATAGGTGCCTCCGTATTTAGAGGAGAGTCCTTGGAGAAACTCATGAACCGTGCCGATGATTTATTGTATAGAAGTAAAGATAAAGGCAGAAATAGAGCAATGGTTGCTTGATTTTTTAGCGATTGAATGGAGAACTGTCGAGGTTTGACGTTTGATACGTTACAATCCGACGGTTCGTTTAACTAATCTTAAAATCCCTATGAATTATAATCGTGTCGTTTGTTTTGATCTTGAAATGTGTTGTTGGAATGTCGACGGTGTTGGCACAACTGGCGAGATAATTGAAGTAGGGTTAGCAGAAATAGATTTAGTTAAGCAAGAAGTAGTGAAGCGAGCGCAATATTACGTTAAGCCGGAAACTGACAAGGTGTCGCTGTTTTGTACAGAGCTTACCGGTATAACGCCACGTAAAGTAGAAAAGCAGGGGCGTCCATTGGCTTCAGTGATTCAGTCTATGGTTAAAAATTTTGGTGGTCCTAACAAAATTTATGCCTCATGGGGCCGAGATGACATGATCTTACTCGAAGAATGTCAATCAAAAGGCATCGAAATGCCGTTCAAAGAGTTTGTTAATTTAGCGACTTTATATCGCATGCAGCATCGACTTAAAGATAAACGTATTGGTCACAAAGCGGCACAAGAAAGCCAAGGAATAGAGTGGGAAGGCAGACAGCACTCGGGTTATGTTGATGCATACAACCTCGCTAAATTGGCATTGACCATGCTGTAACGTGCTGGCTAAGAATGATAAAAGCCGAGCAGAGTTTTCCTGCTCGGCTTTTTTGTGCTCATCGCGTATGGGATTACTTATCAGTGACTTGAATCTTAGCTCGAATAAACTCACTGTGATCGACATAGAGGAGCTCTGCTACTTTGCGAATCACTGCATCTTCTAGTGGGTCGATAACTCCGTCTGCGTTGGCGACTTCCCACATGGCTTTGATTAAATCAAAGCGCTTCTCTTGACTTAACTCTCTTAAGCTAGAGGTAAAGTCGTACAAAGATGCTGAGTTCTTTGTCTGTTCTTGCGCTTGAACCAATAGCGTTTTCGACTCCGATTCGTCAAGTCCCAACAGTCGTTCAATTAAAGATAGCTTGGCTTTTTCTTCTTCCTCTTCCACTTGATAATCGGCATTAGACACTTCGCAAAGCAGTGCAGCGATAGCAAGGTTAGGGCTAATCGACTTGTTGTTAGATAAGTCATCGCCTTCAATAAGTTGTTTAAACATGGAAGTAATGGAATTAAACATGGCGTTACCTGATTTTATTGCTTATTTATAATACATAGTGATTGTTGAGCCAGATCACAAGTAATTAGAGTTTAGCTTTCGGAATTAGTTTCAGGGAATGTGGTTTTTGTGCCATCTCCATGAAGGACTGATATCTCGATAGGTTTGCCTTCATTATCCAATCGTACCTTTCCGATACCACTTTTATTGACCAGGCGATTATGATGACTTGGTTCGGGCTTACGTTTGAAGATCTTCAAACGCTTACGCTTAGTAAATAAGTTGAGCGGTGAACGTGGAGAGTAAAGCCATTTATCGAGAGTGTCACAAATTGTAAGCAGTGGCTCCGGAAACTCATTCTTTATTCCACTGCAGGTGATTTGGTAAATGTGTGAATCCGTCTGCCTATAACGTAGCTTGACGTCGTAGACAAACGAGTAATGTACGTCACCCGACAAGATGACAAAGTTTTTAGGCGTCTTGGTATGGGTAAAAATGGACAGTAATGTATTGGCGCTTCCCGGATGAGCCATCCAGTTTTCAGCATCAATAATTAGGGGGTTACCCATTTTTGTCGCCATACTTTGTAGCGTTTCTATAAACTTCACACCAAACATGGGGGCGGGAGACACGACGACGACAGAGTCTAGACCAATGAGCTCCTGTTGAAATTCCACCATTGCTTCCCAGTCCATTAAGCCAGATGGTTTATTTAGATTGGACTCGGAACGCCAACGTCGTGTGCGAGTATCAAGAACCACTACTTTGGGTGATGAATCAAGACTAAAATGCCACTTCTCGTATCGTAGCAATTGTGTAATTAAGTCATCGTGTTGGTCTTGCGCGATGATTTTGTTTGCGTTGGCATAAGAGAACAGCGCAACCAAACTGTTTCGCCAGTCACTCTTCATCTGAACTGGCGCATTGCCCCAAGCTTGACACAGTAGATAGGACAATAGAGCGTTGCCTATGATTCGCTTGGAAAACGCGTTTTCGTAAGCTGCTTTCTCCCAACCAACAGTTAGGTTCCAATCGTCAGTTACGTCGTGATCATCAAAAATCATATAACTTGGGACATGCGCCATGACTCGCCTGACCTCAGGTAATCCAGCGACAAATTTATCGAGCTCTGCTTTTTCCTTGCTCCAAAGAGGTTGGTCTTTTTCTAGTAAAGGTTGGCTCTCAGAATTATCGTTGGGACGCAGTTGGTCAAACTGAATGGCATCCCAGAGTTCAGGAGACCAATTAAGTATGTACATCGCCAGAAATTCTGAGAAGCTAATCAGATGATTTTCGCACTCTCTAGAGCTGAAAATAGGTGTGTCACCTTTATTAATCAGACGCTTTAGACGATGAGTCTCATCTTGGTGTTGGGGGAGTATTTTGTCTCTAGAATAGAGAGCGTTGGTACAACGATAGAGTTCATCTGCATCTCCAACAGGCGCACCAATAAATGACTCACTAGGTAACTCAAGTAATTTGATGACTTTATGGATAGCCACCAACATGGGGCCGGCAACATGATCAGCGTATATTTGGTCGCCAGTGAGTAACAGAAGGTCTGGTCGATCATTGTCTTTTGTAGAAGTCGCTAACTGATCGAGCAACGCATCGACTTGAAGCAGGCTGTCGTCACTATGATGATGTGGGTTTCTACATGAGCCGTGAAGAATATGGTCAGACTTATCTGACAATATGATGTCTATCCAAGATGACGTTGAATAGAACATGTTGTCATTAAGAGCGCTGCTCTTGGATTCTCGCCAAACTACGTTATAACCTAGATGGCCAGTCTTAGGTGTTAAAAGATTAGTGTGGAACTGAATGACCCATAGCTTGTTGCTTATTTTGTAGACCTGCTCAGTATCAAAATCACTGTAGGAGATCACATCATCGTTATTGATCGCAAGTTGAAGGTTTGAAGGACACAATGAGGTCGCCAACCATAGGGTGATATGCTGAGGGTTAGTGCGACGTAATATTGGTCCTGCCAACACAGGATTGAGCTTTTTCATGAGGCGTTCTTTCTACTTACTTTTTAGGAATGTTCCAGTGCTGGGTGCTCTGATGGTGTCGTTGCTTCATTCATTTGCTCAAGCAGTTCGACAAACTCTGCGCTACTCGTTTCATGACCGATTAGGAAAAAAGCAGTCAAAGCATCCAAAAGATGCTCTTTATTGTTGCTTTGGTCGATCATCTGAGCGAGTCGCTCACGAACTAGCTCTATTTCATGCTCAACAAATCCTCGACCTTCAAAGGTATCTTCCGCTTCGTCAGGAGCGTTGTCGAAGTCTAAGAATAACAAGTCATTATCGACTTTGGCACTCAAAAGTCTTTCTGGAAGCCATGTCTCACCCGTGACGACATCAATATGTTGATCGCTTGGCAAAGATTGGAGAATTTTTTTTAACTTTTCTACTTTCACGATTCGTCTAAATAGTGGAAACTATGACACCCATCACTGTTGGTTATTTATTGAGCCATAAGGCAAATAACAGTGTGGTGACATAAAAATATGCGTTAACCCCATAATATACAACTCTACTTCACTGAGGTAGCTGTTGTTAGGTTATTTGGTAAATAGCGTGTGAATTTTGGCTAACGGTCAAAATAGTGATTACGTGCTCCTTAGCTTATTAATTGTAAACGAATTCCAGTTGGAGAAACTGCAAGACATGATAAAGAGAAATCTCGCGCTCGCGACCGCAGCATCACTTTGTGCAACACCAGTGGTATTGGCAGAAGAGTCAGCGCAAGAAGCGGATTGGGGCATTGCAGCGGTGTGGCGTACAGCGAACATTCCATTTGATACCAAAGGAAGTGATGCCACCGTTAGCACCTTTATTCCGATGATGTTCTTTAAGAATGACTATGTCTTTCTAGACGGTACCATGGCAGGTGCCCGCCTCTATAAAACGGATGATAAAGAATTAGAGCTTAACGCTATTGCGCGTATGCGTTTTATCGACATACCAGCAGACGAGCAAAATGCGGTAGGGGGAGACACTGCGGACTATGGTCTGCAAATGCGTTACAACTTTGATGATGCTTGGCATTTCGATACAGAGCTAATGACAGACGGACATAACCGTTATCATGCGAACTTCAGACTTCAAGGCATGCTTGATTATGGCGACCTTGAATTGCGTCCTAACGTCACACTGCGTTATAAGGATGCTGACTTTAACACTGAATACTATGGTACATACCGAGGCACTACAGATAGCCTGAGTGGTGGTATGGACTATGCGATGGGCGTTGATGCTAAATACCACGTAGCATCAAACTTATACCTTGTAGGTGCGACCAATATTCGCATGCTTGATAACCAAGCGTATCATTCATCAGTGATTAAAGAACGTTTTGAAGGCGAAGTGTATTTCGGTGTTGGTTTCTTCAACGAGAAGAAAAAATCCACTTCAAAAGCGAAGCAAGTACGTCGTGATATCGGTGCTAAACCGTATGTGCGTGTAGCTCATGGTTATGCGTCACCATCAGACATGGGTGACATTCTGACCTTTAACGGTAAGCGAGATCCGTATAATAACCAAGTAACGTCGGTATTTTATGGTCATCCATTAACGGATGAATTGTTTGGGATGCCGTTGGATATCTACTTGAGTCCAGGTATTGCTCACCACTGGAGTTCTGAGGTTCAAGATTCTGGTACGGAATTTATCACATTGATCAAAGCATACTACACGTTCAACTGGCCAGTGAAGATGCGTTTAGGTGTGGGTAACGGCCTGTCATATATCGACAATATTACCTATATCGAACAACAAGAGATGGATAAAAAAGAGAAGCGTGCAAGTCACCTTATGAACTACATTGATATTTCTTATGACATCAGCATAGGTTCTATTATCGGTAAACCAGCACTTGAAGAGTTATGGCTGGGTTATGCTCTGCATCACCGCAGTGCGATATTCGAAGCTTCGTCCCAATTCGGTCGAATCAAAGGTGGTAGTAACTACAGCACCTTCTATCTTCAGTACCACTTCTAATCAAAAAGCTCCGCATTGCGGAGCTTTTTTGTATCCTTCTCGCTTAACGCTAATTTCCTACCTGTGCTACAATCCGGCCAGTTTTTAATAGTAAAAAGTTAAGTAGGGAACGTTTTGACTTCCTCTCAAAATTCCAATCAACAGTCGCAAGTGCAAGCGAACAATCCACAGTCACTTAAAAAAGCATTAAAAGACTGTATGATTCGTGATCGCTTTCGTTTGAGTAAGCGTATTGCAGGCGCAACAAGAATTAAAAAACCAGAAGCTCAATCTGCAGTATTCGACGAAATTGCTATCGATATTGCGCGATCGATGATGGTTGCTCAGCAGCGCGCAGCTGCAAAACCCACCATCAATTACCCAGAGCAGCTGCCAGTTAGTCAGAAGAAAGATGAAATTGCCAAAGCTATTGAGAATAACCAAGTGGTTATTGTGGCGGGTGAAACAGGTTCAGGTAAGACGACTCAGCTACCGAAAATTTGTTCAGAATTAGGTCGAGGACAATTTGGCTTAATTGGCCATACACAACCTAGACGACTTGCTGCGCGTTCAGTGGCAAACCGTATTGCCGAAGAGATGGAAACGTCACTGGGCGAGTTCGTTGGTTATAAAGTCCGATTTAACGATCAGATTTCTGAGAATACTCAAGTGAAGTTGATGACAGACGGTATCTTACTGGCTGAAATTCAACATGATCGTTTTCTTAATCAATATGACACCATCATTATTGATGAAGCGCATGAGCGCAGTTTGAATATCGACTTTATTCTGGGTTACTTACGTGAGTTACTCCCGAAACGCCCTGATTTAAAAATCATCATCACGTCAGCGACCATCGATCCAGAGCGTTTCTCAAAACATTTCAATGACGCGCCAATTATAGAAGTCTCGGGGCGAACATACCCAGTTGAAACTCGTTATCGCCCTCTGTCTGGGGACGATGATGGCGATAGAGATCAGCTAGAAGGCATTTTCGAAGCGGTAGATGAACTGTGTGATGAAGGTCTTGGTGACATTCTGATTTTCATGAACGGTGAGCGTGAGATTCGTGATACGGCAGATGCATTAACAAAACGTAACCTTCGTGATACTGAGATTGTTCCATTGTACGCCCGCTTATCCGCGGGCGAACAGAATAAGATTTTCCAACCACATGCAGGTCGACGAATTGTACTCGCCACTAACGTTGCTGAAACATCTCTGACTGTTCCGGGAATTAAGTACGTCATTGACCCAGGTACTGCTCGCATTAGTCGATACAGTTATCGCACAAAGGTTCAGCGTCTTCCTATTGAGCCAGTTTCTCAGGCAAGTGCAAACCAGCGTAAAGGTCGATGCGGCCGTGTAGAAGAGGGGATCTGTATTCGTCTGTATTCGGAAGAAGATTTCGAATCACGCCCAGAATTCACTGATCCAGAAATTCTTAGAACCAACCTAGCGTCAGTCATTCTGCAAATGACGGCTTTGGGGTTGGGCGATATCGAAGCTTTCCCATTTGTTGAAGCGCCTGATAAACGCAATATCCAAGACGGTGTACGTCTGCTTGAAGAGTTAGGTGCTATCAATGATAAAGCAAAAGATCCTAAGAAACGTTTAACTCCAATTGGTCGTAAGTTGGCTCGCCTGCCGATCGACCCTCGTTTGGCTCGAATGGTGATAGAAGCACCAAGACTTGGATGCTTAAAAGAAGTCATGGTGATCGCTTCTGCACTGTCTATTCAAGACCCAAGAGAACGTCCTAGTGACAAGCAGCAATCGTCTGACGACAAACACAAGCGCTTTTTCGATAAAGAGTCTGATTTCCTGACGTTTGTAAATCTATGGGATTACATTCAAAAACAACAAAAAGCGCTGTCTGGAAACCAATTCCGCAAGCAATGCAAGCAAGACTATTTAAACTACTTACGTGTACGTGAGTGGCAAGATGTTTACTTCCAAATACATCAAGCCATGCGAGAGATGGATGAAAAGCTCAACCAAGAACCAGGCAGCTACCAGTCTGTTCATACTGCCTTACTGGTTGGCTTGTTGTCGCATATTGGTGTGAAAGACCAAGAGAAAAATGAGTACCAAGGTGCTCGAAACGCGCGATTCCATATCTTTCCAGCCTCAGGTCTATTTAAGAAGCAACCTAAGTGGATTATGTCTGCAGAGCTGGTGGAAACCTCTAAGCTCTGGGGACGTATTATCGCCAAAATTCAGCCAGAGTGGATTGAACCTCTAGCAAAACACCTTATCAAACGCAGCTATAGTGAACCTCATTGGTCGAAGAAACGTGCAGCAGTAATGGCACACGAAAAAGTGATGTTGTACGGAGTGCCAATTGTTCCGAAGCGATTGGTGAACTATGGTGCGATTGACTCGGTTTTAAGTCGCGAACTGTTTGTGCGCAGTGCCTTGGTTGAGGGAGATTGGGAAACCAAGCACGCGTTTTTTAAACAAAACAGAAAGCTATTACAAGAAGTAGAAGAGCTTGAGCACAAGTCGCGTCGTCGGGATATCCTTGTTGACGACGACGAGCTATTTGATTTTTACGATCAACGTGTAGGTACGGAAGTTGTTTCTGGGCGTCATTTTGATACTTGGTGGAAGAAAGCAAGCCAGAAGAACAAAGAGCTTCTTAATTTTGAAAAAGAGATGCTGTTTAAAGGCGACGCTAGTCATGTTACCGACCTTGATTATCCTAACTTCTGGCATCAAGGCGGATTTAAACTCAAGCTAAGCTATCAGTTTGAACCTGGAGAAGATAGTGACGGTGTAACAGTGCATATCCCATTACCTATTCTTAACCAGATTGATAACGAGGGGTTCGATTGGCAAATCCCAGGGTTGCGACATGAACTGGTGGTGAGCTTAATCAAAGCATTGCCAAAGACACTACGTAAGAACTTTGTACCAGCACCAAACTATGCAGACGCGTTCTTGGCTCGTGTCACACCGATGGAAGCACCACTTCTAGATGCATTGGAAAAAGAACTTCGCCGCATGACAGGTGTGGAAGTATTAAGGGACGATTGGAACCTGGAACAACTTCCTGAACACCTGAAAATTACTTTCCGAGCCGTGGATCATCGCAATAGAAAGCTCAAAGAGAATCGCAATCTTTACGAGTTGAAAGAGAGCCTGAAAGACAAAGTGCAGCAAACTTTGTCTAAAGTTGCTGATGATGACATCGAGCAGCAAGGTTTGCATACCTGGAGCTTTGGTGAACTGCCAAAAGTCTATTCGCAAAAGCGTGGTGGATTTGATGTGAAAGCTTATCCTGCTCTAGTGGATAATAAGGACAGCGTTGAAATTAAGTTGTTTGAAACGGAAGTCGAACAAGAGCAGGTCATGAAAGAAGGGCAACGTCGTTTGCTGCTACTTAATGTGCCTTCTCCAATTAAATATCTGCATACCAATCTACCGAACAAATCGAAGCTGGGTCTCTATTTCAACCCTTATGGCAAAGTGTTAGACTTAATTGATGACTGTATAGCATGCGGTATCGATAAGCTTATCGAAGGTCAAGGAGGCTTGGTTTGGGATGCAGACAAATTTGAGCAACTTAAAGAGTATGTACGTGGTGAATTGGGCGATACAGTTGTAGACATTGCACAGCAAGTGGAAACAATCCTGACGACCGCGTTCAACATTAATAAAAAGCTTAAAGGTCGCGTTGACTTGACGATGGCATTCGCGTTATCGGATATAAAAGCGCAGATAGAAGGATTGATTTTCAAAGGCTTCGCAACCGAATGTGGCTGGAAACGACTGCCGGATATTCTGCGTTACTTGAAAGCAATTGAGAAACGCATGGAGAAGTTACCGATTGACCCAAATCGAGATCGCATGCACATGCTAAAAGTGGAATCCGTCACTCAAGACTACAAAGAGTTACTTAACAAGATTCCAAAAGGTATGAAAATACCAGAAAACGTTAAAGAGATTCGCTGGATGCTTGAAGAGCTTCGCGTGAGTTATTTTGCTCAACAGCTTGGGACGCCATACCCAGTCTCCGATAAGCGAGTATTGAATGCGATAGATGCGTGCTAAGCGTCCAACTAAATAGATTCTATGCAAAACTGTGATAGATATAACTTCTAAACGTATGAGAATTCAGAAAGTTTTACTGTAAATTAAAACTTGAAGGATTCTCCTACGATATAGTGTGTGATATATAAAGCTCCGCGGTGGCTTTCATTGGACTCGCCGCATTTTATTAAACAAGAAGGTTACAAATGAAAAAGACACTTTTAGCGCTTGCGCTTGTTGGTGCGTCGACGTCAGCGTTCGCTGATGCGTGGTTGTATGGTGGTGTTTCTGCTGGTCGTGCAGACTACAATGGTAACAGCGATACTCCAATGGGCTTCCACGTTGGTACTGGTATTCTGCCTATCATCGGTATTGAAGGTGGTTACTGGAAACACGGTAACTTCGATGGCACTAGCGAAGGCAAGAAAGGTTACGCAGAACTAGGTTCTTGGTATGCAGCGCTTAAACCAAGTATCGATATTGGTCCAGTACAGCTTTATGCTAAAGGTGGTTTACACTACTACAACGCTGATTATAAAGATGGTCTAAGCGGAAGCGACAGCGGTACAGACTTTATGTACGGTGTAGGTGCAGAATACTTCGTGACTGATATGCTTTCTGTTGGTGCGAGCTGGCAACGTTTTAACGGTGTTAAAACTAAATTTGATGACAAAGATTTAGATAGCTTTACCATCAATGCTACACTTCACATCTTCTAATACTGTGCAAGTGTGTAAAAAGGCGACCTAGAGTCGCCTTTTTCGTACTTAGCGACCTAAAATTGTACGAATAGAGACTCTTTTGGTGGTTAAAAATGTCAATAAGCGCCTGAAAAGATAATTGTTTTTATCAAGGTGCAATTTCCATTTTCAACTAAGAGAACTAGGTCTACACTCATAGCACTACAATGTGTAGCCTAACTTTTAGGTTGTTTGAAATGTTTAGAAAATCGTTAATTGCGATAGTGCTCTCAGCGAGCATTATCATCCCTGCTAGTGCTTGTACCGGCATTTCTCTTTCTACGGTCGGGAACGACTTTATCCAAGCTCGCACTATTGAATGGGGCGAGAGTAATCTAAATAGTAAACTGATCATCTCACCGAGAAAGCACCAGTTCACGTCGATTATGCCCGATCATAAACAAGGATTAAGTTGGGACAGTCGTTTAGGTTTTGTTGGTATCTCAGTAAGTGATGACCGATTTATTGGAGAAGGGGTTAATGAGGCTGGATTGAGTGCCGGACTTTTCTATTTCAAAGGATACGGTTCACTAAAGCCGTACAATGAGGAAGCGCGGCAGAACAGCATTACCGATATGGATTTTGTACGTTGGATGTTATCGCAATTTAAAACTGTTGATGAAGTAATAACCGCCATGAAATCTCTAGATATCGTGCCAGTATATCTAGATGCTAAAGGACAACCTTCACCAACAGGGCATTGGCGTGTAACGGACAAAACAGGTCGAAGTGTTGTGATTGAAATTATGAACCAAGGAGAGGTGCATATTTACGAAAACGAAGTCGGCGTTCTGACTAACTCTCCAACGTTTCCTTGGCAGGTGACCAACTTAAACAACTACCTGCACTTACAACCTGGAACCAGTGCTCCTCGGCAGTTTGGAAAGGTTGAAGCAAAATCATTCGGTATCGGTTCAGGGTTCTTAGGCCTACCTGGAGACATTACACCGCCTTCTAGGTTCGTACGAGCGGCATTTTATGTAACTACTGCACCTGAGCTCAAAACCTCGACACAGGCAGTTTCTCAAGCGTTTCATATTTTGAATAACTTCGATATTCCAATTGGTTCTGAGTTTGGCCCTCAATATCGAGAGCATATCCCAGATCTACCAAGCGCGACTCAGTGGACTTCAGTGGTTGACCAGACCAATGGCGTTCTTTATTACAAGACGATGAATGACAGCCGAATTAAGAAAGTGGACCTTGCTGCGTTAGATTTTTCTGTAAAAAGCGAGATTAAGAAAGCGTTAGATGATGGAAAGTTTGAATTTGAAGATATTACACAAAGCGTGCAGCCCGCAATTAATAATCAATAAATCCGATAAAACTACCATCATGGCTCTGATAAAAGCGACTCAATTGGTCGCTTTTTTAATGATGTTAAAAACGACTAAGAATACTCCCATCTTTAAGGTGCTAAGGCGATTGAATAGGGGAAAATTGAATGTTTGAACAACTCGTTAAGGTATCCGAGGAACTTGGCACCGAAAAACCACACAGAACCTATCCGTTCTTTTTACAAAAACTTGTAGAAGAAGTCGGCGAGCTATCAGTAGAACTACAGATTAAAGATGGCATCACTCCTACTGAAAAAGGTGGAAGTGATGGTGTTGTAGGTGAAGCGTGCGATGTTATTAACTGCGCTATCGACGTCGCTTGGAGAGCACTGCATGAGCAAAACCCAGACCAAAGTTCAGAGGAAATTGCTCGTTTAATCATGGATATTTGCCTAATAAAGAGAGAAAAATGGCTGTCAAAAGTAGAAGGTATGTAAGTGGATAAACCGTTTGAAGACCATGGATTATTTAGTTGGTCAGAGTTGATAACTCCGGATTTTGAACAAGCATGCCGGTTCTATGAATCAATGCTTGGTTGGAAGTTAAAAGAGGTACCGGGTCGAAATGGTAGTCGCTACGCACTGGTTACAAGTGATAACGCTACGGAACCTTTTGCTGGCATACTTACTGTCGATGATAAGGATATTCGAGCACATTGGCGCACTTACGTAACCGTTGACGAAGTTGAAGCTATTGTGAACAAAACAGAATTAGTCGGTGGTTTAGTATTGGTTCCAGTGACGACTATTGAGCGTGTCGGTAAGATAGCGGTGATAGAGGACCCATGTGGCGCGGTTATTTCAGTGATTGAATACGACTCGAAGAGATAATTATCAGCAGAAGTAATGGCGGGGGATAGAATAGGTCTCCCCCGAATCATTATATGTTGTGTCGAGATTTAACCTTGAACCTTCACAATGTCATGCGTACAGGTAATGGTATAGGTTACCGTTGCCGTTTTATCTCCATTTTCCTCAAACTCAAATTCTCCAACACTTGTGTAACCGTGAGCTGTGTTCTCACCGACTTGAACTTCGACAGGAGCGTTCTGTAAGTCTTCTACTTTGTGTGCAGTCCCATCAATTTCCAACGTAGTATTTTGTGCTGTAATTTTGTCATCGTCAGCCTCGAAGTGAGTGACTTGGAGCTTTGGGTTCATATGATTTTCATTATGATTAGAAATAACTTTAAACGTTGCACCATCTTCAGGAACTTGGTTTCCAAAACCTAAGGTGCCGGTCGCCTCGCTGTCGACTTGTACACCACACGTTTTATCAATGTGTGCGGAGTAAATTAGCTTAGGACCTTCTGAGGAGTTCGCTTGCACACTTGTAGCGATGAACAAGCTCGGAATTAATAATACCGATAGTGTGGACAGTTTCATTTCTATTGCCTTTATTGACTAACTATTAATAGGCAATGTTAAAACGGTTACCGTTGAATTACTTATCACTTTGCGCCACAGACTGGAAAGTGTTGACTCGCCAAGTCGTCTAACTTCGCGAGTCATGACCGAAACTATAAGTAACGTTTTTCTAAATGTGTTCTAAAGAATTGAGCGTTAAGTTCTGAGCCAGTCGCTTGTTTAACCAACTCTCCAGTAGCAAGCGTACTTGCCTGACTCCAAATATTGTCACTTAACCAATCAAAGATCGGAGCCAATTCTAATGAAGAGATTGCGTTGTCCACATCCACCTCTTTTCTCATCGCCGCCATAAACTGCGCTGCATACATTGCCCCTAAAGTGTAAGAAGGGAAATAACCAAAGGCACCATCTGTCCAGTGAATGTCCTGCATGCAACCGTCTTTAAAGTTACCTTGTGTGGAAAGACCGAGGTACTGCTGCATCTTCAGATTCCACAGTTCAGGAATATCCTTATATGAGATCTTACCATTCATCAAATCTCGTTCGATCTCATAACGAAGAATGACATGGGCAGGGTAAGTAAGCTCATCCGCATCAACGCGAATATACCCTGGTTGCACTCGGGTATAGATTTTCTGTAGATTGTTTGCTTCGAATACTTTCGCGTCATTAGTTGAGAAGTGTTTTTGAGCCAGTGGCGCTAAGTTGGCGATAAAAGGTTGACTTCTGCCTAATTGCATTTCGAAGAACAAAGATTGAGATTCATGAATACCCATTGAACGTGCTTGGCCAACTGGTAATCCTGCCCACTGTTTTGGTAAGCCTTGCTCATAACGAGCATGACCGGTTTCGTGGACAATTCCCATTAAAGATTGAACAAAGTCAGATTCATCATAGCGAGTTGTGATTCTGACATCCTGAGGCACACCGCCACAGAAAGGGTGCGAACTGATATCTAGACGACCATGGTCAAAGTCGAACTGAAGTAGTTTCATCACCTCCAATCCAAGAGCATTTTGATCTTTGGTACTGTATGACTCTTCAGTGGTATAAACCGACTCTGTTTTTTGCTTTTCAATGACCTGTTGAGTTAATTCTGGCAACCAAGATACCAAGTCACCAAAGATTGAATCGAGTTGCTGTGAGTTTACCCCCGGTTCATAGATATCCAGCATCGCATCATAAGGAGTTAACCCTGATTGTTCCGCTCTAATTTGGGCCTCTTCTTGCGATAGTTTCACTACCTCTTCGAAGTTTTTACAAAAGCCATCCCAATCATTGTCACCACGCTGTGTACGCCAAGCGTGTTCGCACTTGGATCCAGCAAGAGACTTTGCTTTCACTAATTCTTCTGGAACGACAGTGGTAAGCTGCCATTGTCGTTTCATTTCCCCTAAGCTGGCTCGTTGTGAAGGGTCGAGTTCATCACTCTGAGCTTGTTCGAACCATTCTGCTAGCTGCGGCGCGGTCGATAGTTGATGGATATGAAGTGACAGTTGAGCCATAGCTTCTGAGCGAGCTTGGTTACCTCCAGATGGCATCATTGCCGCTGCATCCCAACCACATATAGCGGATAAATGGCTGAAATTAGAAATTGTTTTATAGTGTTCAACCAGTTTGTTGTAGTTTTCCATGTCTTATGACCTTTTGCGTGAACGATTGTCCTAACTTAACACTAACAAGGAGTTACGGAAAGTAGCCGATAAAATCTGGAGAGGAAATCCAAATTAACCATGGATTTTTAATCGGAGTTACCTCAGAATTCGAACTCTGATGTTTTAGAAAGATGACAGTGGACGTTATGCATATTCTTAACCTTGAAGCCTTCCTTATTGCTATTACTATTCTTACACTAACGCCGGGACTAGATACGGCGCTGGTGATTCGTAACACCTCTAGAGGCGGCTTCAATGATGGTGCAATAACCAGTTTTGGCATCTGCTTGGGGCTATTTGTTCACGCAACATTCTCAGCTCTGGGTATATCGGTGATACTTACGCAGTCAGCGGAATTGTTTGCGTTTGTAAAGACGTTGGGGGCTGCTTATCTAATTTGGTTGGGTATCTCAAGTTTACGAGCGTTAAAATCAAATCAGGCCATAGCACTAGAGAAAGGTGAGGTGAATACCGTAGCAGCATCGCGTTCACTAAGAGAAGGATTCTTGTCTAATGTGTTGAACCCAAAAACTGCCGTATTCTACTTAGCGTTTTTACCTCAGTTTATTAACCCAGAATACTCGCCATTTTTGCAATCATTGTTAATGGCCGCGATTCACTTTGTCATCGCGATGGTGTGGCAGTGTGGACTATCGGGCATGCTTAACTCCGCTAAGTCACTTCTTAAAAATGGAAATTTTGTACGTTGGATGGAAGGTACGACAGGTGCAGTGCTGATCTTTCTCGGCATTAAGCTGTTGGTTGAAGAGCCGCCGATGAGTTCTTAGCTTTTTCCAATGACTGTTGCGCGGTATAGAGTTGGTTTAGAGTGACGGTAGGGGACTTCAATAGAAATTTATCGAAACACTGGTAGTACTCTTGGGAGTCACTTATCTGCTTACAGTAATTACGAGCTTCTAGATTGTGGTTGTAAAGTTGAGTTTCGCTCGCAAACTCGTTGTACGACGCGCACCCACCTAAAATCATCAAAGTTGCTACTAAAGAAATTACCTTAATCATATTCGCTCTATCGCTGTTTTTGTTGTAATGAATATTACGAGTCTGCTGATAGAGTTAGTTACCATTTCATGCCATTAGTTCCACTCAACAATAAAATTTTTATATGGTAAACGTTTGGTTTCTGGTCGGGTGAATAAAAAAACACCGAGTCAATCGACTCGGTGTCCTGGTTATCGAATTCAGTAACTATATCGGCTTTTTGCCGACTCCGAAGTTCTCTTTAGGCATGAGAGTTATTTTTCCAAAGCCCAATTTCTTAAAATGATTATCGCGATAATTGCGAACAGCCTTGGTATCCGAAACGGCTTCGATTTGCTGTTCCATTCTTAAGAAATCAGAAAGGTCGATGCCCTCTGCTTCAGCGACAGCCTCATGAATATTGCGATGCTGTTGGTAAGAAAACGTCAGTGTTTTCTCTTCATTCTTGTATTCGTAAATGATGGTACGAGCCATGATTTTCTACCTGCTGATAATTTAGCGCTAGATTCTGCCTTGTAGCGGGATAATTGTCACGCTTTCGCCTGCTTTTACTGTATCGATATGTGGTGCAATCTCTATTAGGCAGTTTGCTTCACTCATCGAACGTAGAATACCCGAGCCTTGTTTCCCCGTCGTGCGAACCATTAATTGTCCTGATTCTTCATTAAGCTCGTAGAATCCTCGGCTAAACTCTGTTCTTCCCTGACGAGAGCGCAGTGGCTCAGAGGCAATGGCGACGGCTTTGTGTGGTACAAACTGTCCAACACCTTGCATCTTCTTAATCGCGGGTTCAACAAAGTTAATAAACGACACCATTACGGCGACTGGATTTCCAGGAAGTCCAAAGAAGGGTGTTCCATTAATGTCACCAAAAGCGAGAGGGCGTCCCGGGCGCATATTAATACGCCAAAAATCAACGTTACCGTGCTTTTCAAGAACGTTCTTAATAAAGTCAGCATCACCGACAGAGACACCACCTGAGGTAATAACCAAATCCGCGCTGCGACTCGCTTCAGTGATCGCATTCTCCATAACGGACTCATCATCTTCAAGAATGCCAAGATCTATAATTTCACAACCTAATTTCTGCAACATCGCCATGATGGTAAAACGATTAGAATCATAAATAGAGTGAGCACGCAGAGGCGTTCCAGGGGCTTGAACTTCATCACCTGTAGAAAATACCGCGACTTTTAGGCTACGATTCACTTTTACGCTATCTAGTCCAAGTGAGGCGATCATGCCCATCTCAGGTGCCTGCAACAATGTGCCGGTATCAAATACCGATTGGTTGATCGCAAGATCTTCTCCAGCTTGACGAACATTCTGTCCGGTTTTAATACCGGCATCACCAAAGCTCACTCTATCGCCATCAACGTTAGCCTGTTCACGCATTATAACGGTATCAGCACCAGCTGGCATTGGTGCTCCAGTCATGATTTGTACTGACTCACCAGAGCGAAGTTCTTGGTCGTAGCCATAACCTGCCATCACACTCGCGACGACATTGAATTGTTTTAGTCCAGCATCGGCACCAATGATGGCATAACCGTCCATTGCTGAGTTGGTAAACGCTGGCACATTAATAGGAGACGAAATATTCTCTGCTAGCGTGCGGCCATAAGCATTGGTTAGTGGGATAGTTTCAGATGCAGACAAAGCACTTACGGCGTTAAGAATTTGCTCTTGGCCTTGTTTCACTGATAAGAAAGCGGGTGATAGCGTATCGCAGCACGCTGCCTCTTTCTTAGGGCTAGAGGTATCTGGGCTAACATAATTTAGGATGAACCTTGTGATGGCGTCTAAATCAATGATGCTCATTGTTGGTAGTGACACATCCAACTCACTATCACTAGCGATAGCAATAATATTCTCATCACTTGGGTGTAGCCAAGGTTTGCCGACTTCTTTACGGTTGAGCTCAATCTTAGGGAAAGCGATGTTCTTGCAACCTTCAACTAAAATCAAATCCAGCGCTTGATGATCAAAGCGCGTCAACAAGTATTCGAAATTTGCTTCAGCCTCAGGAGTTTCCGTCATCAATGCATGTCGATATCGAGAAGAGATCAACATTTGGCTCGCACCAGCTTTACGAAGGCGATAGCTGTCTTTTCCTGGTTTATCTACATCAAAGTTATGATGCGCATGCTTTAACACACCAATTCTTAGTCCGGTATCGGTTAGTTTTGGAAGTAAGGCTTCCAATAATGTTGTTTTACCAGTACCGCTATAAGCAGCGAAACCCAGAAGCGGGACATTATTAATGGATTTGATGGTCATAGAGTGCTCTTCTGTGAATGCTCAATGGTTGCTGATAGTTTCGACAGCTCTTCTGGTGTATTTAGATTAACAAAACAATCGGGATTATCTGAAAAATCAACGTACTTGGTATTGCACTCTTTGTATAACAAAATGATTTTTCTATCGCCACGCTCTAAAAATGCTTCCAATTTAGGTAGAACTCGCTTGTGAAACATGGTGAAAACAGGCTGATGAAAATCGCCATCATGTGCCACAAGAATGTCGGTCGAGTCTTCGACAGCATGACAAAAACGCTCAACAATACTTTCATCGATAAACGGACTATCACATGGGACAAAGCCGACCCAGTCAGTTGACGAAGCGGCTAAGCCAGCGTGCATTCCACCAAGAGGTCCCGGATAATCTTTATACGTATCGCTAATAACGGGAGCATATTGACCATATTGGTCTACATTGCGGTTGGCGTTAATGGTAATGGATGAAGTTTGTGTGGTGAGCCGTTGTAAAACATACTCGATTAAGGGCTTACCATTAAATTCTACTAAGCCCTTGTCATTTCCGCCCATACGAGACGCTTGGCCTCCGGCGAGGATAACCCAACTAGTCTGAGTTGGATGCAACATAATCACTCTCTTGATCGGTTTGTTTTTTATCAATAATTTGTAGCAATGGAGATTCTATCAAGGTGCAATCTTTTATCCACCATTGTTTTCGACACAATTTAGTTAACGCATTGGATTGATGGCTCGTAACTACAATACTAGAACCGTGCTTTAACAGATCCTCAGCCATGAAAACCAAACGTTCTATTGACTCTTGGTCAAGTGAAGCGCTTGGTTCGTCCATTAACAAAATAGAAGGTTTCAGAACCCAAGCGCGAGCCATAGCGACTCGCTGTTTTTCACCACCAGATAACACTGATACATGCTCGTCAGCGAGCGTTTCAAGCCCGACTAATCGCAACGCCGCAATTACTTCTGCGCGCTTATCATGGGCTTCAAGTCTCTTATGCTTAATGCCATACGCGACATTTTGATAGACCGAGCCGTCGAAAAGGTAAGGGGATTGGTGAAGATAGATAACGTCTTTGCGACCAGAACCACCAAACAAGCGCGACATTATACTTTGGCAACTAGGAAACACCTCACCTGACGTAGGTTTTAATAAGCCAGCCAATATCTTCAGTAGTGTAGTCTTACCGACGCCATTATCGCCTTTTAAGTAGACGGCTTCGTTTGGTCCGATCGTTAACGATGGTATATGGAATAAGACACGGTCTTTGAACCGCATGGAAACCTGCTTTGCCTTAAGCTGTATTGTCATTATTGTCCCTCAAGCAGAGTCTTGAATTAATTATAGTGTTTGAAACAAAAAACGTTGAGCAAGTTAAGTTCTTAGAACGCCTTTACCACGCATTGATGACAGCATAAAGTTGAGCACTAACGCCAATACCAATAGGACTATTCCTAAGGCGACGCCTTGTGCAAAAGCTCCTTTGTGACTTTCCATAGCAATCGCTGTAGGGATATTTCTGGTTAAGCCCATAATATTACCACCGACCATCATTGAGCAGCCCACTTCGGTGACGATTCGAGAAAAGCCAGCAATCACAGCAGCCATTAACGGAAAACGCGATTCCCAAATGAGTGTCATAAGTGTTCTAAAACGAGAGACACCTAGTGTTACAGAGGTTTCCATTGCTCTTCGGTCGGTGCTTTGTAACGCGCCATGCATCATTGACACCAAAACTGGAAAACAGATCAGTATTTGACCCACAATCATGGCTCGTTGAGTAAACAGCATTTCCCAGTCACCTAAAGGTCCAGAGCGTGATAGCAGCATATACAAAAGCAAGCCAATCACAACGGTGGGAATCGCTTGCATGGTGTTTACTAATGAAAGTAGAAACCACTTGCCGGGGAAATTGCTGTAGGCCAGAAGATATGAGGCAATAATAGCGGGCAAAACAACCAGTGACACAGCTGATATAGAGACGCTAAACGAAACGGCTACGATCCGCCATAGATCTTTATCAAGGCTAAATAGGAGGCTTAACGCCTCCATAGTAGTTTCAGTGATGCTCATTAACTGTTCGTTTTCTTCGCGTCAGCTACGAACAATTGTTCGCCCATTTTACGGTAGCTATTGATCATAGATTGTCCCTTATCTGATACTAACCAATCACTCAGTACGCGAGCGCCTTTGGTATTAAGAGTAGGGTAACGTTCTGGGTTTACAATAATGACTTGGTACGGGTTGAAGAGTTGCTTGTCACCTTGGAACAAGATTTCAAGGTCTAGCTTAGCTTGATAGGCAAGCCAAGTCCCTCTGTCTGTCATTGTATAGCCTTGCATTTCTGAGGCCATATTAAGTGTTGGCCCCATACCTTGACCTACAGAACGATAGCCGCCGAAGTTAGGTTCAATCTTGGTTTGTTTCCAGATTTGCAGTTCTTTTTTATGAGTACCAGAGTCATCACCTCGAGAGATAAAAATGGCGTTAGTTTTAGCGATATGCGAGAACACTTCTTCTATGGTTTTCTGATCGTGTACGTCAGCGCTGTCTTTCTCTGGTCCTACGATTACGAAGTCGTTATACATTACGCTACGCGGTTCTATGCCATAGCCGGCATCGACAAAGTTCTGTTCCGCTTTAGGAGCGTGTGTCATCACGACATCAACATCACCATTTTCTCCCATTTTCAGAGATTTACCCGTACCAGCTGCAATAATATCAACTTGATAGCCAGTATCAGTAGTAAATTCTGGGAGTAGGTAGTCGAGAAGACCTGAATGGTAGGTACTGGTTGTCGTTGCGAGACGGATGCGAGATTGGTCGGTATCTGTACCATCTGCATAAGCCGTTGCAGACAGTGCCGCTAGAGACACAGCAGAAACCATTAATCTTGAGAATGTCATAGTATTGTCCATTTTGGTTATTTTTATCATTAATCTACGTAAACGCATGACAGCTTGGTGAAGAACAACGCCACCAGCACGATTCATACACTAGGTACCTTCGTCATGCTTATGGTACCTGTTTCTATACGCGTGGTACCCTTAAGCAAAGACAATGCCATAATTTCCTTAGAAAAAAAGCGGCAAAGTGCGACATTTTGCTAATATTTCTCGCAGTTAAACTACAATTAGTTTGAGCTGGGACAAAATGTCGCAACTTAACCCATGATGTTTTGTAGCAGATTGGTACACTCTGTCTCAAATAGGAACGAATACATATATTTATGACTTTTTTTCAAACCTCTGAAATTACCAACCAATTGACGTCACCATATCTTGCATTCTCTGTACTTGTCGTTGATGATGAAGTCGGCATGCAAGCCATTCTTAAAAAAGCATTGAGTAAAGGGTTTGGACAAGTCGACACTGCAGGAAGTGTTGAAGAAGCCGAACAGCTTAGGATCAACCATCACTATGATCTGATTATTCTGGATATTAACCTACCTGGTAGGTCTGGTATTGAGTGGGAAGAAGCGTTTAACGACTTAGATCGTAAAGCCGACGTGATATTTATGACTGGTTACGCCGACTTGGAGGTCGCAATCAGTGCGTTAAAATTAGGAGCGTCTGATTTTATCTTAAAGCCCTTCAACCTAGACCAAATGCTACAAGCCGTTAAACGCTGTATGGATAAGCGACTGGCTGAAAGAATTAATGTCGCTTTGAGTCATGACATTAGCCGACGTGTTAGTAAAGAAATTATCGGTCTTTCTGAAAAGACCAAGAACTTAAAACAACTCATTGGCCAATTTGCACCATCTAGAGCATCAGTGTTAATAGAAGGTGAGTCGGGAACGGGCAAAGAGTTGGTAGCTAGAGGTATTCATACAGCCAGTAAACGCCAAGGGCCGTTTGTTGCCATAAATTGCGGTGCGCTAGCTCCAGAGCTTTTGGAAAGTGAATTGTTTGGTCACGCCGCAGGTGCTTTTACAGGTGCTAAAAAGAATCGAGAAGGGCTTTTTCGGGTAGCCAGCGGTGGAACATTATTTCTAGACGAAATAGGTGAAATGCCTCTAGCTATGCAGGCATCGCTACTGCGTGTACTGGAGCAGAGAACGGTTAGGCCTGTGGGTACAGAAAAAGAGATCAGTATTGATGTTCGAGTCGTTGCCGCAACTAATCGCAACTTACAAGAAGAGGTCGATCAAGGGAAGTTTCGACAGGATCTTTATTACCGTTTAAATGTTTTGAAAATAGAAGTGCCGGCGTTAAGAGAACGCCTTGCTGACTTATCAGACTTGGTACCTTTCTTTACTCGATCACTTGCCAAAGAGCTTGGTGTTTCAGAACCAAAATGGGCTCATGAAGATATGCACTCTATGCAAGATTACGATTGGCCAGGTAATGTGCGTGAACTAAAGAACTTGTTAGAACGCTGCATTCTTCTCAATAAACCGCCAGCTCACTACTTTAATGAGTTAAAAGGGGCACCGGTTAACACTTCTATCACTATGTCTGTGAACGATTTGACCACGATGCCCGCGAATTCGACGATTCAAGATGGCCAGTTTGGCTATCCTAATTCATGGTCTCTAAAAGATGTCGAAAAATCTCACATTCAACAAGTGGTAGAAGCACATTCCGGCAATAAATCGGCAGCGTCGCGAGATCTTGGTGTTGCACGAAAGACGTTGGAGCGTAAGTACAAAGAGTGGGACGAAGGCTGCGCAGATGAATAAATTGATGCGCCTATGGAGTAAATGGCGCTACAGAACCAAATCAATGGTTCGATACCGCCTGTTGTTTTTAACGTCAGCGCCTATTTTCCTTACCCTAATCGCACTATTTGGTATAACGGCATACTGGTCTATTCACTATACATGGCAGAGTGCGCTGATCGACGTATCTGAGCGCTTGAGTATCGTTGGCGACAAAATCGATAGCTTGCAAGATGAACAATTCGACCACATCCAAGCCTTCTCTGAATCGTATGAATTTCGGACTCGCTTGAATCATATTCAAACCAATAACGAATTTGATGTGTGGGTGAGCTCTCAACGTGAGCGTTATCAACTGGACTTCTTGCGTTGGATGCCGACCAACAAAATTAGTCAGTCTGAATACCGAAAAATGGCACAACAACGCTCTTTCTTTGATGTGTTGTCGAGAGCTGATGCTTTTGAAATGGAACCGTCACTGGCGGAACATTCAGAGGTTTGGCAACAAGAAAACCACGTGCTTGAGGAGCGCTCTCTGGTCAGCCGCTCAATTATCGCTGTGTTTGACGACAACAGTCACCTACTTGGTTACTTGGATGGTGGCGTATTAATGAACAACAACTTGGCACTGGTGGATCGTATTCGCGACACCATATATCCAGTGAGTAACCTTGAACGTCATATACAAGGGACGGTGACCTTATTCCTTGACGATTTAAGAATTGCAACCAATGTACCGATGGACGAGTCATACACGGGTAGGCGAGCACTTGGGACCTTACTATCCGAAGAGGTTAGTAATGCTGTGTTAGTAAAGGGTGAGAGTTGGATAGATAAAGCGTACGTTTACGATACGTGGTACATTGCTGGCTACAAGCCTATTCGTGATATCGACAATAATATTGTAGGTATTGCTTACACTGGATATCTAGTCTGGCCATTGATTAAAACTTATATCACTAATATTGGTGAGGTAAGCATCATCATCATCGGCTTGCTTTTGGTTTCTGGTTTTATTGTTTATCGCGGTGCTCGGGATCTATTCAGACCTATAGAGCAGATCCATCGTGTGGTAAAAATGGTTCAGTTAGGCAAAGATGAAGAACGCATTGGTGAGTTAGGGCTGGATGATAAACACGAACTAAGTCAACTCGCTAAGCAGTTTGACAACATGCTTAATCAGCTACAGTTCCGCAATGAACAGATTCAAGAAGCGGCCCATGAACTTGAAGGTAAAGTGCATTCTCGTACCGCTAGCCTAAAAGAGAAAACTGAGCAGCTTGAGTTACATATCAAGCTGTTAAACCAAACTCGAAATAAACTGGTTACCAATGAAAAGCTGGCCGCTTTAGGGGAGCTAACTGCGGGCATTGCCCATGAGATTAACAACCCAACGGCAGTTATTCTGGGTAATGTTGAGCTTATGCGCTTCGAATTGGGATCCGATGTATCTCGCGTTGAAGAAGAAATTGATGTCATATTGGCGCAAATCGACCGTATTCGAAACATTACTCGAAGTCTACTGCAATACAGTCGCCAAGGTGGTGTGCAAGATGAAGTAACATGGCAGCACGTGAATCCAATTGTGGATGAAAGCGTCACTTTGGTAAGAACTGGAGCGAAGAAACGCGACGTGGAATTCATCGTCGACCTTAATGCGAAAACGCCAGTTGAAGTGAATAGACATCAACTCCTGCAAATACTAGTCAACCTACAAATGAATGCCATTCATGCTATGCAAGGTAAGGGGCGTTTAACCGTCTTAACAGAAGATTGGGTAGAAGCAGGACAAAGCATCGGTTCGCTTATTCATGTTATCGACGAAGGTTGCGGCATTTCTGATGCCAATATCAAACGAATTTTCGATCCATTTTTCACCACTAAGCGAGATGGTACTGGATTAGGTCTTTCTGTATCTCAGAGTATTCTGAGTCAAACGGGAGGTGAGATACGTGTGAAGTCGAAAGTTGGCGAGGGTAGCCAGTTTACACTCTATTTGCCGCAAAAAGCAGATCATCATTTACTGGTTAGCGCTTAACGTAATAAATATGAGATATGAGTGGAGTATATAAAGCGTATTACCACCAAGGACGTTCCTAACGATTGCTTAAGTTCCAAAGCTAAGGGATTGGTTCCCAGATTAGACGTTCTTGCATCACAAGGGAGTAGTTTAAGCTATTTACGCTATACCACTTACAAGGGGTAAAGTTCATCATCTGTATAAACGTCATTCTTTCACTACCATTAGAGAGGATGAGCACTTTGTCTATATGAAGAGGGAACAAAATGAAATCAATGACTTGTAGACAACTTGGTGGGGCTTGCGATGTGGTGTTTGAAGCAGAAACATTCGAACGCAAATTGCTGAGTTAAGTAAGCAGCACGGGATGGAAATGTATCAGAAACAAGAGCCAGCACACCTTGATGCAATGAATAAGATTCAGGCGATGATGCAAAATCCTGAGGAAATGAAAGCGTGGTATGAAGAAAAGAAACGTGAGTTTGACGCTCTGTAATATGAGAGATGCTTGTAACTATTCACAATAGATATCTCGATGTATATCGAGATATCTTTGCAAACGGTCGATGTTAATGTGGCTTGAAGCTACATACAGATAGCGACAGTTCCAGCAACCATTAAAGTGATAATGGCATACCACACAAATTGTGTTTTCTGATCCGCTACATTGATTCGAATGTAGTTAATTTCGTCTTTTGCCATTGCTTCGAAATCACTAAAGCTAACTTGAAAGTCACGGCTTGCGTTTACAACGTCGTTTTGCAATTTGTTAAAGGTCGCTTCAATAAAATTCTTTGCTTCTCCCAGTGGTGCAGAAGAAAGTGCCATGCGGTCCCATACCGCCATTCTTGATTCAAACTCACTGTCACTAACACAGTTCAGCTTTAATAAATCATGTTCACGCTTGATGCGTTCTTTACCCATTTTATCGTAATTCAGATTCTGAAATTTGTTCACGACAATTACTCCAAAGGTTTCAGATAGGTAGTAAGCGTTATCACGCCTACTACCGTAACTGCCCGGAATAGTAGATAGGTCGTTGTGGCACATCAACTTGCAGTTTTTATCTAAACGACAAATTTCATTTGCTTAATATGATCGTGCGGACGTTGTTAGCTTGATCTGACAGCGATTTGTGGTGGGTTAATACCATGCTTTTTAAATTCTTCCATAACTCTCAGAGTAATATCAGTTTCAAATAGTTTCTCGTAGGCGGTATCAACAACATACGCCTTACAAGTCAACTGAATCGCTAGATAATTGTCAGTGATGGTCTGTTTCACCAGAACGGTAACAGGTTTAGGCAGGTGAATGTAACGACTAGAGGAGGCCGCTTCTTGAATCAAGTTTCTCGCCAAGACGATATCTTCATTCATTCCAATATAGAACGGAATCACAACTTGCATATCGAGTGCACCGTAGTTTCCGCTAACCGTCACCTCACTAAGGAACTTGTTGTTTGGAATGGTAATGATGTCATCATTTAAGGTTCTCATACGCACAGAACGCAGCCCTATAGTCAAAATGTCGCCATAGTTACCTTCGAATGTGACGCGGTCACCTACTTGAAAAGGTCGGTCAATCATCACTGTTAGGCCTGCAATAAAGGAGGCTGCAAGGTCTTTCATCGCGAAACCTACCGAAACGGCAAGCGTGCCACCTATAAGGGCAAGAATGTGATCGTTAATTCTAAAGCTCAACATGAAAACTACGATACCAGCGGTCATGTAGATGAAGAATTGCAAGAAGGACTGTAGCTTTTGCAATAGCATTCGATATTGCACGAACTGACTACCAATGCTGTCCACCAAGGAGTTCATAAACTTAATCAGCAACCAAGTTGCCATTATGATGATGACACTGAGAACGACACCGGACCAACGAATCAAGGTGGCAAATTGAGTAATACTGTCCACAGAAGCTACTTCTTCATTGGCAAAGCTGACAGAAGGCAGTAATAACAAAACAATGATGTAGATAAGCTGTTTCATGTAACCTCCTATTTAACCAGCAAATGTTGGCGATCCAACACGTTAGTAATGTGTCTAAACCAGTGATCGGAAATACGAGCCTTGTCCTCTTTCCACTCTATGTAACCTCGGCTTTGAAAATAACGCAATGTGCCAATAACTTCAGAGATAGTAAGTTGGGTGCAGTCGGACACATCCTCAGGAGAAGCCGCTTCCAGTTGAACGATGGAGCGTAGTATGGCCAACATCGGTTTTGGCATTTTATCGAGTTCTTCGGATTCAGGAGCATGAAAGAGGCGGACTACTACGGCATCGGTGTCTTTATTTCGTCGTAGTGAGAACCTAAAGAAACGCAAAGCAACCGTCGGGTTGCCATCGGAGTAATGCCACAAAATACGGTAGAAACCTTGTTTCGCTCGATCTTCTTCAGACTCACTATCGTTATCCCATTGCTTAGGCACAACAAGACCTTCAAAGCCAACCTTATGCTCGGGGCCTTGGTTAATTCGGCTATCTAACAAAGCGCCAATTTGCTCTTCTGACCATTTAGGAAGAAATGCAACCCAATCGAAAAGCAGACGCTCACCTCTGGCTCTATCAACAAATCGCCAACTAGCCTTCTCAATGGAAAACACCGCTCTATGGCTCTTTTTGGAACGACGCAGTAAATTGGTAAAGCGGATGAGATCGTTGAGTCCGCCCACCTTGGGCTTTACGAGTCTTTGGCAGTTATCAATTGCGATAAGATAATTGGTATTGCTTTTACGCAAATGACTGAGGATTTTCATTTCGCTTGCGTCTTCTTCCAATCCAATGCTTACAGCAAAGTGAATTAATAGCTGGTTATAACCTGCTAGAGGGCAGTTTACATAAACTGGCTCAGCGTTTTTTACTTTATGCAATACCTGCTTCAGAAGCCTAGTTGCCCCAACACCTCGTTCGCCAGTGATGACGCATATAGCAGGGCTATTGGTGAGCAGGTATTTTGACAGTTGTTGAAATTCATCTTTGGCATATTCTACTAAAGGACTGAAATCATCGCCGGGTAGGACATAATCAAACGCAGAATCTCCTTTAATTCGAACTAGGTTACTGTCTGCACTGCTACCGGTTTGTTTTGCGACCTCTATTTTAAATAGGTAGGTGAGTCCCTGATTGAATACCGTATATTGAGATAAGAGCCCAATAAGGCGGTTTTTAAGGTGATGCAGTGCAATCCATAACGTCGCGAGTGAGGTGGCGATGAGGCCGACTATAAATATATCTTTTTTACTTGTCGCCCATGTCACCCATAGTGGCTTCTCGGAGATCTTCTCTAACGAACTAAAAACAGTATCTTTCCACATTACGATTACCGTGATGGTAATCAACGCGAACCACAAAGAAAAAAAGCTCGATATCCAGTAATAAATTGTTCCTTTGCCAAGAGTTTGAGCCGCTATTTGCAATACAAGACCCGCAACGATAAAGCTCCAAACGTAACGTCTAACAGTGGAAAGTCGTAGTGCGACGATCTCTTTACTGGTCGCGAAGCTATTGCGATGAACAAACTCCAAAATAAAGGAGATCGCAATAGAGCCTCCAAGTATCCACCAAGTAAATAACTCTAGATATGACAGTTGAGATAACGCTTCGATGCTACTAAGAACACGTAAAGAGACGGTAATAGCGATCAACCAAGCAATTGCTATACTTGCACGACCAAGATACCAGATAAATCGAACCCAAATCGGTGGCTTGCCTACCACAGATGCAACATGCGATTTTAGTTGATCAAATAATCGCCTTTGATTAGTCAGCCACCACATTAGAACGCAATAAATAAAGAATACCTGGATACCTACCCAAATAACGGGGACAGGGGAGATAAATATCTCCGTCACCAGGGTCTTCAAACTTCTTAACTGAAAGAAGATAAAGTATTCGGCGTTCAGAGTGGTAATACGCCACTCTTGTTTAAACTGAGTTACGCCATCTGGACCGAACCCGGTGAGTTGATCGAATGTCTTGTCTGAGGCGAGTTCTAACAAAGTTTGTTTACTATGGCTCAAACTGTTAAGTGTGAGATATTGCGTTTCAACGTCAAACCAATGTTCGTCAGTTACATCATCGCGAAACACCGCAAGTGCTTCATCGTAAGACAAGATTTCACGATCTTGTTGATCTAACGTATAAGCGAGTAGACGTCTTACCTTATTGTTGTCTTGAGGCGTTAAGAATAACTTCGCAGGTAACGCAGCGATTTCAGTAGCCAGTGATTGGGCGTCTTCAGAGGAGACAGGATTATCGTCATCTTGGTAATCCCATCGTGCAGAGGCTGGAAAGCTAAGGCAAAGCGTTAACACTGCTATCCAGAGAGATTTATTGATCATTATTAGCACACCACTGTTCGTAACTAGTTGTAACTATTTAAATTCTTAATTTAGTGTAGTTAGCGTCGCCACACTCTGCACGTGACAGCCGATAAAAAGATAGAGAATATTGCTTCACAGCTAAAAAGATGCACGTCTAGTCACCAGAATCCTACGCATCAATAGGCCGGGAATGCAGTTGTCACTTGCATCTGAAGGCAAGAGACTGTAGGGTTGCGCAGTTTTGTTTAATCTCAAAGGTAACGCTTGTGCTATCAACCGCAAATATCACTCAACAGTTTGGTGCTAAACCACTGTTTGAAAACATTTCTATCAAGTTTGGCGAAGGTAACCGTTATGGTCTGATCGGCGCGAATGGCTGTGGTAAGTCTACATTCATGAAAATCTTGAGCGGCGAGTTGGAGCCAACAAGCGGTAACGTTTCTTACGACCCTAACGAGCGAGTAGCAAAACTAAACCAGGACCAATTCGCCTATGAAGAGTTCACGGTTGTAGACACTGTTATTATGGGTCACAAAGAACTTTGGGCCATCAAGCAAGAACGTGACCGTATTTATTCTTTAGCTGAAATGAGCGAAGAAGATGGGATGAAAGTTGCGGACCTTGAAGTTCAATTTGCTGAGCTTGATGGTTATATGGCGGAAGCAAAAGCAGGAGAACTGCTACTTGCGGTTGGTATTCCTGAAGAACAACACTTTGGATTAATGAGTGAAGTTGCTCCAGGTTGGAAGCTGCGTGTTCTATTGGCGCAAGTGCTGTTTGCAGACCCGCACATCATGCTACTTGACGAACCAACCAACAACCTGGATATGGATACGATTCGTTGGCTAGAGCAGGTACTTAACCAACGTAATTGCACCATGATTATCATTTCGCACGACCGTCACTTCTTAAACAGCGTGTGTACACATATGGCTGATTTGGATTACGGTGAGTTACGTGTTTATCCGGGTAACTATGATGAATACATGTTTGCTGCTACACAAGCTCGTGAACGTCTGTTAGCTGATAACGCTAAGAAGAAAGCACAAATTGCTGATTTACAAACGTTCGTTTCTCGTTTCTCAGCTAACGCATCGAAAGCGAAGCAAGCAACTTCTCGTGCTAAGCAAATCGATAAGATTCAGTTAGAAGAAGTGAAAGCGTCAAGCCGTCAAAACCCATTTATCCGCTTTGATCAAGAGAAAGAGCTGTTCAGAAATGCTTTGAACGTGGAAAACCTATCTAATGGTTTTGAAGAGGTATTGTGGTCTGACTTTAACGCTATCTTTGAAGTTGGCGAGCGTGTTGCAATCATCGGTGAGAATGGTGTAGGTAAAACAACGCTACTTAATACATTAGCCGGTGAACTTGAACCGAAAACGGGTGAGTTTAAATGGTCAGAAAATGCCAATATCGGTTACTACGCCCAAGACCATGCTCATGATTTTGAAGAAGACATGAACCTGACTGATTGGATGGGGCAGTGGCGCCAAGAAGGCGATGATGAACAAGTGGTACGTAGTTTCTTAGGACGTATGTTGTTTGGCCAAGATGACATTAAAAAGTCAGTAAAAGTGCTGTCTGGTGGTGAGCAAGGTCGTATGTTACTCGGTAAACTTATGATGCATAAGCCAAACATGCTTCTGATGGATGAACCAACTAACCATATGGATATGGAGTCTATCGAGTCATTGAACTTAGCATTAGAAAACTATAAAGGTACGCTGTTTTTCGTATCACATGACCGTCAGTTTGTATCGTCAATCGCGACACGTATTCTCGAAATCAAAGACAACAAGATCTCGGATTTCAAAGGCACATACGAAGAGTTCTTGAAAGCTCGCGGTGTTTAATCATCTAGAGTACTAACCTCAGAGTCGCTATTCCTAAGTAAAACAGGAACATTTTATAGCGACATTCGAACCAAACAAAAAGGAGTCCTAGGACTCCTTTTTTAATACCTCAAGCAACTATTGTGCTTGCTCACCTTTTACATCAAACTCAATCTTCTCCGCTCCAGTAAACACTTGGAAGCGTAATCCCTTAGCTCGAGCAATGGTGGTAATACCAAATTGTTTAGCAAGGTCTAAGCCCATTTGAGTTACGCCAGAGCGAGATAACAGGACTGGAATACCCATCTGTGCCACTTTGATAACCATCTCTGAGGTCAAACGTCCTGTGGTGTAGAAAATCTTATCCTCACCAGTTTCTTGATTAATCCACATTTCACCAGCGAGTGTGTCTACGGCATTGTGTCGACCAACATCTTCAACGAAAGACAGTACTTTATCTTGTTGACAGATAGCACACCCGTGAACGGCCCCCGCTTTTTTGTAGGTGTCGTTGTAGTGTGCAAGTGCTTCAAGAGTCGCGTAGATTTGCGACTGCTTTAGAGGCGTTTGCGGAACTTGATAACCTTCGAGCTGTTTCATCACATTGCCGTACATGGTGCCTTGACCACAACCTGAAGTGACGGTTTTTTTCTTCAACGCTTCATCGAGGAAGTCGGTGTTTTCTTTAGTAATGACGGCAGCAGAGTGAGTTTCCCAGTCGATGATCAATGATTCAATGGCATCAGGGTCAGACAAGAAACCTTGGTTTTTCAGATACCCCAGAACTAATGAATCTGGTCTTGAGCCAAGAGTCATAAGCGTGACGATCTCTTTCCAGTTCAACATGACGGTGAGAGGTCGTTCACAGGCAATCTGTTTGGTTAGCTTTTCTCCATATTCGTCATAGACATCGACTTCAATGGTCTGTAGGGGATTTTCGCTTGTTCTAATAATGTTGGGTTTAACCACGCGTTTATCCTTTTTGTTGGTCGCTAGCATGAGGCTATTGGCTTGATTATTGCTAAGATTGATTAAGTAAGCAAATACCAAACGCTAAAATTAGGGACATGAAATGCATCCAGAATCACCTGAATCCATTCCTAACCAAGATTCTTTGGTAGACGGTCTGATTGTCGAGAAAAACGAGCATCAATGGCCGCTACAAATCGAACTTTCCATCGTTGAAAAACAAGTGGGTCGCTGGACGACAACACAGCGAGAACTCGATGGATTTAAATTAGAAGTTACAGATATCAGCAAGCCTCATGCCACTTTGGAGCTTTATCGCGACGAGCGTACTGATTACCGATTTAACTTGAGCTCGCAAAATCCAATGTTGTTCGTTGTTTTAGATTCACATGAGGAAACCAGTTTAACGCCAATTATGGTTACGGCTTCACAAGCAGTTGCTGGCTCATTTATGGACGGTGATTATCTTGTGTTGTCAAAACCAATACCATTACCCATTCAAGCTTGGATGGAAGCTTTCATAGGTCGTCATGGAGAGTTATTGGAAGTGAGACGTAAAAAGCGTAAAGGAGCGGGGCGTTCAAGTGGCCAGTAGTTTTCTATCACGTTGGTCGCAGCGCAAGCTCGACGAGAATAAAGACGAATTAGAGCTCGACGCATTGCCAGAAAGCAATGAAGCTGATGCGGTCGCTGAGGGTAACGTAGAGTCAGAAGTTGAGCGAGAGCAAGCAGAACATGAAGAGTGCAGTTCGGAAGGTGAAAAGTCACTCGATTCTGAGGTTCCTGAGAAACCCGAAGAGCTTTCAGTCTCTCAATTACTGGCTAATCCAGAGGTAGATAAAGCTGTCAAAAAGGCAGCACTGCGTAAGATGTTCATGAGTCCTGAATATAATGTTGTAGATGGACTCAACGATTATGACCATGATTATTCAGCGGTAAAACCGTTGGCGTCTGATGTGGCTGAAACATTGCGTGGCTGGATAAAAAATGTGGCGGATGAGACAGAGCCTGAAGAACCAGTTGCTTCAGCTCAACCTGAACAAGGCCACAAAGACATCGAAACTGAAGGGCAGGATGATATAAAGAAGTCTGAGGCGGATGCAGATTATTTCGACAACCAAGGTTTTGATGACCACGAACCAAATGACAAGGCTTCGTAATCAATTGATTATGAGACAAAATTTACCACACAAAATATAGGTACATTTTGTCTCATAATATTTTCTCACCAAATGAGACATTTTGTCTCACGCGACATTTCTCCCTAATTTTCCCGATGGTATTTAAGCTAATTTACTAATAAATCAGTAAATTTGGCTTTTGTATGAGTTGGAACAGATATTGCAAGCAGTGATATATGGTTCATATAAAACCAATAGCTATGGAGCGTCAAGACTCCTGCACTGGAAGCAAGCAATGATAAAACAACTATTACAACAATCGACGACTCAAAATGGGCGCGCCAGAAGTTTCGCGTTTGAAAATACCGTTGAATTGTCGAATCTCATACCACCTACCGTGAGTTATGAAAGTCACGGTGATACATTAATCGTTGGTCCTACTGCCATCATAACAAGTACCGCTGAGCAGCTGTCAACCATGCATTCAGTCACTTTGTTATCGACGGATGGAGAGCCATCGGACAACGGTAATCTCTATTACGCCGATAGTATCGAAATTTCCGGGTTTCTCGGAACCTTCAGTGTCCACATTCAAAATAATCAATCAGCGGTTAATCTTGCTGAAGTCTCTATTGGCCGTGATGTGTTTGATGTGGTTCTGGACTTATCTCTGAATGGCTGTATGTCGGAAGAAGTGCCTGTCCCGGGTTATTATCCAGTGGGGCGCGGGTATCCTAAACTTGCTGACGCTCTGGAGGAAATACCAGGGCTAATGGGTACGTTCGATAAGCCAAAGTTCTTTCGACTTAATACGGATTTGTGCGCGCATAGCTCTCGAGGCGTAAAAGGCTGCGAGCGTTGCGTGGATGCCTGTCCAGCAGGTGCATTAAGTAGTGAAGGTAATGATAAGATCGGCCATAAGATCGAAATTAACCCTTACCTATGCCAAGGCGTTGGAACTTGTGCAACCGCTTGTCCAACCGAAGCCATTCACTATGCGCTGCCAACCCCACAGGAGACGCAGAAGTTTATCGAACGAACACTCGCTAACTACCATAACCAAGGTGGGGAGAAAGCGATTGTCCTTATCTGCAGCTCTCGCCACGAGTCTTACAACGTTATGGCCTTGAATGTCCTTCCTGACAATGTAATTCCCGTTGTTGTCGAAGAATTACCTTCTGTGGGTATCGATACTTGGTTTGCAGCCTTGGTAAATGGCGCAACACAAGTGCTATTTGCTGCTAGTAAGCATATGCCAGAAACGATTCAAACGGTGTTAAATCGCGAAGTGGGTATGGCTCAGCAACTACTTGATAGTTTGGGTTTGGCCCGTGAAACCATCGACATTCTTTATCTTGAGTCTTTAAGAGAAGGGCTTCCGACTCTTACTGAAGAAGACCTTGGTCTTAGACTCGGTGATATTCAAGGTGATAAAAGGGCGCGTTTGTACCACGCTCTTGATGCCTTAGTAGAACAGCGCCAAGTCGAACAGAGCATCTTGCCACTACCAACGACCGCACCATACGGCACTGTAGAGTGTGCCACAGACAAATGTACGTTATGTATGGCCTGTGTGGCCGTGTGCCCAACAAAAGCATTACACAACGATGGTGATCGACCAGCCTTAGACTTTATAGAGCAAGATTGTATTCAGTGTGGCATGTGTGAAAAAGCCTGTCCTGAATCTGCTCTGTCGTTGACCCAACGTATCAATTGGGACAGTGAATCCCGCCGCTCAGCTGTGGCGCTTCATGAAGAAAAAGCGGCCGAATGCCTGCGTTGCGGTAAACCATTTGCACCTCAATCCATGATAACCATGCTACAAGAAAAGTTACGCGGTCACTCGCATTTTGATAATGAAGAATCATTAAGACGTATTGCTATGTGTGAAGACTGCCGAGTGGTCGATGTGTTTGAAAGCATGGCAGAAAACCCATCTGAGCAACTGAAATACTAGGAAGAAATGTCAATGGATAACGAATACAACGAGCTTAGAAGTGACATTTATTTACTTATCTCAACGCTTTGTCGTGGAGCACCAGAACGTGAAACGATCGATTTTCTATCATCCTTAGAAATCGAAGTTGGGATCAATCAAATGACCGCGGCTTGGGAACTGCTTTCTAAAGCCGCTCAAAAAGCTGAAGTCAGTGCTCTAGAAGATGAATATCAAGATTTGTTTATAGGAGTAGGAAGAGGTGAGGTTGTCCCTTTCGCCTCTTGGCACCTGACAGGTTCTTTGATGGAGAAGCCTTTAGCACTAATTAGACACGACCTAAATCAACTGGGTTTGGAGCGAGATGAATCCGTCAAAGAGCCGGAAGATCATATCTCAGCAATCAGTGAAGTGATGGCGTATTTGATCAGTCAAAACCAAGAAGAGCAAGCGAAGACGTTTTTCAATAAGCACCTTTCTCCTTGGTATCAAGATTTGTGTAGACAGATAGATTGCGCAAAAAGTGCGCAGTTTTACCGAGCTGTTTCTACACTTATGGAAGCGTTTTTCGATGTGGAGCAGGTGAAATATGCTGAAAGCATAAGCTCTACGCAGACGAAAATGAAGATAGACGTTAAGAACATAACCACGAAGTAATGTCCGCGAACTAGAGATGCCATCTCACGGATAGGCATCCACTCAGGGAGCAATATATGAGCAAAGCAAAACAAAACGGCGAACAGCCACAACTTAATGAAGGTCGCAGAAATCTCTTAAAGGGATTGACGACAGCGGCTGTAGCCGGAGCCGTAATTTCTGGCACTGCGAAAGCAGCAACAAATACTGAACTTGTTGATGTTAAGCAGGATGACCAAGACAAAAGTGGTTATCGTGAAACGCAACACGTCAAAGACTATTACGACACACTCTAGGAGCATCTCATGAAATTGACCAAACGCTCCGAGAGCGTCAGCAAAAATGAAAACAAGTTAGGTCTAAGCCGCCGAGCTTTCATGCGTAATTCATCCATTGCAGCTGGTGGTTTAGCAGCAGGTGCCTACACGTTTGCGCCAGGAATGATTAAAAAAGCTGAAGCGAAAGAAGTGCCAATCGATGCGAAAACAGAAGTAAAACGTACTATCTGTTCTCACTGCTCGGTAGGTTGCGGTGTATACGCAGAAGTTCAAAATGGCGTTTGGACCGGTCAAGAACCAGCTTTTGATCACCCTTTTAACGCCGGCGGTCACTGTGCGAAAGGCGCTGCTTTGCGTGAGCACGGACATGGCGAACGTCGTCTAAAATACCCAATGGTTTTGGAAGGCGGTAAGTGGAAAAAGCTCTCTTGGGAAGAGGCTATCGAACAGATTGGTAACAAGGTCCTTGAGATCCGCAAAGAGTCGGGCCCTGACTCGGTTTATTGGTTGGGCAGTGCCAAGCACAACAATGAACAAGCCTATATGTTCAGAAAGATGGCATCGCTTTGGGGTACGAATAACGTCGACCACCAAGCCCGTATTTGTCACTCTACAACTGTATCGGGTGTTGCAAACACTTGGGGTTACGGTGCGATGACGAACTCTTTCAATGACATGCATAACTGTAAATCCATGCTGTTCATTGGTTCTAATCCAGCTGAAGCACACCCTGTTGCAATGCAGCACATTCTGATCGCCAAAGAAAAGAATGGATGTAAGATTGTGGTTGCGGATCCTCGTCGAACCCGAACGGCTGCAAAATCTGATCATTATTGCTCACTGCGTCCGGGTACCGACGTAGCGTTCATCTGGGGTATTTTGTGGCATGTCTTTGAGAACAACTGGGAAGACAAAGAGTTTATTCGCCAACGTGTATTTGGTATGGACGAAATCCGTACGGAAGTCGCGAAATGGAATCCAAAAGAAGTCGAACGTGTAACAGGTGTGAGTGAAGCAGATGTCTACAAAGCTGCGAAGATCCTGTCTGAAAACCGTCCAGGAAGCATCATTTGGTGTATGGGTGGTACTCAACATACGACGGGTAACAACAATACTCGTGCTTACTGTGTTCTGGAGTTAGCGTTAGGTAATATCGGCCGTTCTGGCGGTGGTGCCAATATCTTCCGTGGTCACGATAACGTTCAAGGTGCAACAGACCTTGGTGTGCTATCTCATACGCTACCTGGCTATTACGGTCTAGCAGACGGCTCATGGAAACACTGGGCTAAAGTATGGGATGTTGACTACGAGTGGATCAAAGAACGTTTTGACCAAAACGAATATCGCGGCAAGAAACCGATGAACAACATGGGTATTCCTGTTTCTCGTTGGATTGATGGTGTTCTTGAAAACAAAGACAACATCGAGCAAAACGATAATATTCGCGCAATGTTCTACTGGGGTCATGCGGTTAACTCGCAAACTCGTGGTGTTGAGATGCAAAAAGCAATGCAAAAACTCGACATGATGGTTATTGTTGACCCATATCCAACACACGCTGCGGTTATGAATAACCGTACTGATGGCGTGTATCTTCTGCCAGCAACGACTCAGTTTGAAACTCACGGTTCAGTAACAGCATCAAACCGTTCACTTCAGTGGCGTGACCAAGTCATTGAACCTCTGTTCGACTCCAAACCTGACCATGAGATCATGTACCTTCTGACTAAGAAGCTTGGTTTTGAACAGCAGTTATTCAAGAACATTAAAGTCGAAAATAACCAGCCAAACATTGAAGACATTACACGTGAATTCAACAAAGGCATGTGGACCATTGGCTATACCGGTCAAAGCCCAGAGCGTTTGAAACTGCATCAACAAAACTGGCATACGTTCCACAAAACCTCATTGGAAGCCGAAGGCGGTCCTATCAATGGTGAAACCTACGGCCTTCCATGGCCATGTTGGGGTACACCTGAGATGAAACACCCAGGTACTCATATTCTTTATGATACTTCGAAACCTGTGGCGCAAGGTGGTGGTAACTTCCGTGCTCGCTTTGGTGTGGAATTCGAAGGTAAGAGCTTGCTTGCGGAAGACAGCTACTCGCTAGGCTGTGAACTTGAGGATGGCTATCCAGAGTTCAGCGACAAGCTCATTAAACAATTGGGTTGGTGGGGCGATCTAACACCAGAAGAGCAAGCCGCTGCAGAAGGCAAGAACTGGAAGACCGACCTATCAGGTGGTATCCAGCGCGTCGCGATTAAGCATGGTTGTATGCCATTTGGTAATGCTAAAGCTCGTACAATTGTCTGGACGTTCCCTGACCGTGTTCCCTTACACCGAGAGCCGCTTTATACGCCAAGACGTGATCTAGTTGTTGACTACCCAACATGGGATGACAGTGAATCAATCTACCGTCTACCAACCATGTATAAGTCGATTCAGGATCAGGACAAATCCGGAGAGTACCCAATCGTACTGACTTCTGGGCGTCTGGTTGAATACGAAGGTGGTGGTGAAGAAACGCGTTCAAATCCTTGGCTAGCTGAACTACAACGTGAAATGTTTGTTGAGGTTAACCCTAAAGATGCCAATGACATCGGTTTTAAAGATGGTGACATGGTATGGGTTGAAGGTGCAGAGAAAGGACGAATCAAAGTCAAGGCGATGGTGACACCTCGTGTGAAACCAGGTTTGGCGTTTATTCCTTTCCACTTCGGCGGTAAGTTCCAAGGTGAAGATCTTCGTTCTAAATACCCAGAAGGTTGTGACCCTTACGTCATAGGTGAAGCAGCGAATACTGCAACAACCTATGGTTATGATCCGGTGACTCAGATGCAAGAAACTAAAGTCACTCTCTGTAACATCACGAAAGCGTAAGGAGTCATAAAATGGCTAGAATGAAATTCCTATGTGACACCAAGCGTTGTATTGAATGTAACGGCTGTGTCACTGCATGTAAAAACGAAAACGATGATGCACTTGAGTGGGGCATCCAACGTAGACGCGTTGTAACATTAAACGACGGCCTACCTGGTGAAAACTCGATTTCGGTTGCTTGTATGCACTGTACAGACGCGCCATGTATGGCGGTGTGTCCAGCAGACTGTTTTGAGCATACTGAAGATGGCATCGTACTTCATAATAAAGACCTTTGTATCGGTTGTGGTTATTGCTTATTTGCGTGTCCATTTGGTGCACCGCAATTCCCTAAACAAGCAGCATTTGGTGAGCGCGGTAAGATGGACAAATGTACATTCTGCGCTGGCGGTCCTGAAACAGAAGACAACTCTGAAGAGGAACGCGCAAAATACGGAGCTAACCGTATAGCTGAAGGTAAGCTGCCAATGTGTGCTGAATTGTGCTCAACAAAAGCATTGTTAGCGGGTGACGCAGAAAAAGTGTCTGATATTTTCCGTCAACGTGTTGTAGAGCGCGGTGCTAAGAATGCAGGCTGGACTGACGGTAATGATCTGGCTTACGACGCAACGAAAAGCTAATGGAGAGCTCTATGCCTATTTTGTTTAAAGAACAAGGTTTGCTTAGAAAATTGGCTCTCTCACTGCTGCCTTTATTGGCAGCAGTGATGCTTGTACTGTCGTTTGGAGTAAGAGCAGAAGAGAGTAAAAGCAATCAAGTCGTTAGAGGTGAGATGACGCAACTCGCGGGTGCGGATTATTGGCGTTATGTGAAAGAAGGGGTGGAAGGTACAACAACGTCTGCTTCTCCTGAACATGGGGTTTTAATCAGTACGCCTGGTGAGACATGGTACATTTTGAAAGAAAAATGGATGTCTCCAGCCGGAGCTGTAGCTATCTTTGGAAGTATTACCTTGGTGATGCTTGCCTATTTTATTGGTGGGCCAATGAAGCTGTCTGGTGTAAGAACCGGCAGAAAGCTCCAAAGATGGAGTCGTATGGATAGAGCGCTTCATTGGAGTATGGCTTTTGTCTTCTTAACTCTCGCGTTCAGCGGTCTTATGTTGGTCTATGGTAAGCATTTTATGAAGCCTTATGTGCCTACTGATCTATGGGGTTGGACCGTATACACAGCCAAACAGTACCACAATTATATGGGGCCAGTTTTCCTTGTACTTCTCGTTGCGCTACTTATCAAATGGTGGAGTAAATCTATTTTCACCAAGGTGGATATGCAATGGTTTATGAAACTAGGTGGAATGGCGGGTAAGCACAAAGGTAGTCATCCATCTGCCGGATTTTCCAATGGCGGTGAGAAAATACTCTTTTGGATGCTGATTATTGTTGGTGCGATAGTTGCGGCTAGTGGTTTGATTCTAGATTTCCCTATCTTCGGTCAAACACGTCGAGACATGGAGTGGTCAAACCTAATCCATATGCTTGCGGCATTGATTCTAATCTGTGGCTTTATATTCCACATCTATATCGGCCTATTCGGTATGGAGGGAGCACTCGAAGGTATGGTAACCGGTGAAGTTGATGAAACGTGGGCGAAAGAGCACCATGATCTCTGGTATGAGGAAGTGAAACATGAACTGGACAACCCCAAACCTGAGTCAGAGAAGTCACCACCAAATGTCGATACTAAAACAAGTAGCGACCTGAGCTAAGGAGAGAACTAAGACATGCACCAACAACATAAAGGTATTTGGATAGCTTACATTCTTAGCCTCTTTACACCGTTTACTTTGTTACTGTCTGGCGTGATTGCCATCATTTATGCAGGTTACCGTTTAGACAAAGGTGAAGATTGCGAAGTAGTAAACTCTCACTATTATGGTTTAATTCGTACGTTCTTTTTAAACCTAACTTTCTTTGTTGTTTTAATCGTAACGGTAGCAACATCGAACGGGGTATTAAAAGGTGTGACTAACTACTGGTACAAAGCCAGTTGGATAGACCAAATTGCAAATATCATTCCTTACATTGGGATGTTATTTGCCGCTGTCGCGATTGTTATGTGGATCATTCGCATGTTCATGGGAATGAGCAAGCTGAATCAAAATATCGCGATGACATTTGGTAATAACGAACAGCCTATACAACACTTACCATAACGTCGAAAAGCTCCTTTTTAAGGAGCTTTTCTTTTATCCCCCATTTCTTGCTTTAACAAAATTGCTACATAGTAGTGCGTACCATTTTGGTGCTATTTCACTATATTGGTGCGATTTTAAAGCTCGTGCTTCCTACCTTACTGACTAGAAAATATGTATTTATCCAGATATTCAATGACTTAGTCGTTATTTTGTGTTTGGACAATAAGTGGAATGCTAATTGCCTTATACAACGTTCGATTTTAGCGCTCCCTATTTTGGTGTGCTTAAAGGAATAAGAAGCACAGATATTGTGCATTACATGGATTGAATCGTTGCAAAGGAGTAATTAGTACATGACCACTTCGGTAGAGCAGGTACATGGAGCCGTACAAACACTAACGCAAAGCTCAGACACACTATTTTTACTATTGGGCGCCATCATGGTGTTTTTAATGCACGCAGGCTTTGCGTTCCTAGAAGTGGGAACCGTTCGCCATAAAAACCAAGTAAACGCTTTGGTAAAGATACTCGCCGATTTTGGTGTCTCGGCAATCGCGTACTTTTTTATCGGTTATTGGGTTGCATACGGGGGCACTTTCTTTGCAGATGCGGAGACATTGTCACAAGGCAACGGATACGAGCTAGTGAAGTTCTTTTTCTTACTGACATTTGCCGCAGCAATCCCAGCCATTGTTTCTGGTGGTATTGCTGAGCGGGCTCGTTTTTACCCAATTCTTCTTGCCACTTTTTTCACGGTTGGTATCGTCTATCCATTATTCGAAGGTATGATTTGGAACGGTAACTTCGGATTTCAAAACTGGTTAGAACAGAGCTTTGGCGCCGGATTTCATGACTTTGCTGGTTCAGTTGTTGTACATGGCGTCGGTGGTTGGATCGCGCTGGTCGCGGTTATCTTTTTAGGAATGCGCAAAGGACGAGTTCGTGCAGGCAAGCATACTAACTTTGCACCTTCTAACATTCCTTTTTTAGCATTAGGTGCTTGGATTCTTAGTGTTGGCTGGTTTGGCTTTAACGTCATGTCAGCGCAAACTTTGGAAGGCATCAGTGGCCTTGTTGCTATGAACTCGCTGATGGCGATGGTGGGCGGTATCTTGGCGTCACTAATTGTCGGAAGAAATGACCCTGGCTTTATCCACAATGGTCCGTTAGCTGGTTTAGTGGCTATCTGTGCAGGTTCCGATTTGATGCATCCAATTGGCGCACTAGTTACTGGTTCAGTTGCAGGAGCATTGTTTGTTTGGGTGTTCACCTACTTACAGAATAAAACTAAGATCGACGATGTATTAGGCGTGTGGCCTTTGCATGGGCTTTGCGGTGTATGGGGTGGTATTGCTGCTGGGATATTTGGACAGCAAGCTTTGGGCGGGTTAGGGGGCGTTAGTTTCGCTTCTCAGCTTATTGGCACGGTCGCGGGCGTAGTCGTTGCGGTAATCGGTGCAGGTATAGTATATGGCATTCTGGATAAAGTCGCCGGGTTACGACTTTCTGAAGAAGATGAATTTAACGGAGCTGATCTGGCGATCCACAGAATATCCGCCACTAACGAAGACTAAGTACCTAAGAGCACCCGAAGAAATACTTGGGTGCTCATCATATTCCAACTATCTAACTTACTGAATCTAAGTAAATTTAGACTATGGTCTAATCCCCAAAACTACTGTTGTTATTGCTTCCGTGTTACTCTTATTAAAACAACGATAAGTCAGCACAAGGAGTGTTTATGAAGTTTCCCTATAAAAATGTTGTCGTTTTAACCGGGGCAGGTATTTCGGCAGAATCAGGAATACAGACTTTTCGTGCACAAGATGGACTTTGGGAAAATCATCGCATCGAAGATGTAGCGACCCCTGAAGGATTTGCGAGAAACCCAGAGTTAGTCCAAAGCTTCTACAATCAACGACGTCAGAAGCTTCAACAAACCGATATCCGACCTAATGCGGCTCATATTGCTCTTGGGGAGCTAGAAAGGCAGTTAGAGGGGACAGTAACGGTTATCACACAAAACATCGATAACCTTCATGAGCGTGGCGGCAGTGAGAATATCATCCATATGCACGGAGAGTTGCTTCGTGCTCGCTGCTCTGAGTCTGGACAGGTCGTCGAAATGGTCAATGACATCGAGACGGGTGATCTATGCCATTGTTGCCAGATTCCATCTCAAATGCGCCCTCATATAGTTTGGTTTGGCGAAATGCCGTTAAAAATGGGTGATATCTATGCGGCATTAGAAAAAGCAGACTTGTTCATATCTATAGGAACCTCTGGGGTAGTTTATCCTGCAGCAGGTTTTGTCCATGACGCAAAAATGCATGGCGCGCATACGATTGAAATTAACTTAGAACCTAGTGCGGTTCAAAGTGAGTTTGAAGAGAAGCGCTATGGCAAGGCAAGCATAGAAGTGCCAAAACTCGTCAGAGAGATTTTAGCGTTACAGACCGAGGATAAGGCGGCTTCATAAGGTCATCGATTGTCGACTTACATAAAAATAGCCCTCGTACTTGAGGGCTATTTTATTATTCATTGAAATAACTGTGCTTAGTTGTCTACTTTTAGCTTTTGGAAGTACTCTTCGTACAGCGCACCAGCTTCGCCAACTTCATCTTGCCATGTACCTGAATCCATCACTTCTTGTGGTGGGAACACGTTTGGATCGTTAGCAAACTCTTTAGGAAGTAGAGGATAAGCCGTCTTAACTGGAGTCGGATAGCCAATCTCTAAAGCAATTTTCGCTGCATTTTCTGGACGCAATAAGAAGTCGATCATCTTGTGTGCAGCATCAACGTTTTTGGCACCTGAAGGGATAGCAAGACTGTCCATCCAGAAAATTGCACCTTTCTCCGGCCAAACAATATCAATTGACGCGCCTTCTTGACGGGCCATGTACGCAGAACCGTTCCACAGCATGCCAAGTGACACTTCACCAGCAAGGTACGGGTTAGCAGGGAAATCAGAGTTAAACACCAAAACGTTTGGTACTAGCTTTCTTAGTTCTTCGTACGCTGCTTTGATTTCGTCTGGATTTGTAGTATTCGGTGAATAACCTAATTTAGTCAATGCAATATGGAATACTTCACGAGAGTCATCCATCATCATCAACTGGCCTTCCCACTGAGGATCCCAAAGGTCATCCCAAGAGCTTACTGCTGATTTATCAAGCATGTCAGTATTGATACCAATACCGGTTGCACCCCAGATATAAGGGATTGAGTATTTGTTATCTGGATCAAAAGGTTTGTCTAAATAATTAGGATCCAAATCTTTGAAGTGAGTAAGTTTTTCTTTATCAATCTCTTGAAGCATGCCTTCTTTACGCATCTTAGACACGAAGTAGGTCGATGGTACGACAAGATCGTAACCTGAACCTTGGGTCTTTAGCTTAGCGTACATGCTTTCGTTGGATTCATAAGTAGAGTAGATGACTTTGATACCAGTTTCTTTGGTAAAGTCTTCTAGTACTTCGCTAGGAATGTATTCAGACCAGTTGTAGAAGTAAAGTTCTTCGTTGGCTGCAAACGCCGGGGTAGTGAGAAGAGTCGCCGCACAAAGTGCGCCTGCATACAATTTGCTTTTCATTACTTTTCCGTTTGTATTGGTAGACAAAGAGTCTCTAGGAGACATGACAATATAGGAAAGTAGGGGTTCCTATATTACTTTGCACGCCATCATTATTTGATGCGCATCACAACATTATATCAGTCAATGATTGAATACTCTATGTAGGAATTTACAAAAATTAAACGTTTAGAATGATATAGCAGCTCAATCATGAAAAAAGGTGGCAAATGCCACCTTTTTGTCAATTTCGCTATGAGTTACTGACCAGCTTTGAGCTTCAAGAAATAATCTTCATAAACCACAGTTTTATCACCAACAGCGTCTTGCCATTCAACTCGATCTAAGTCTTCTTGAGAAGGGAATAGAGCAGGGCTGTCCTTGAACTTTTCATTCGATGCTTTAACGGCTGTTAAGTAACCAGTATCTCGAGAAATTTGTTCAGCAATTTCAGGACGCAGCAAGAAATCTATCATCTTATGAGCCGCTTCGACGTTTCTCGCTCCAGAGCTAATTGCGAAATTGTCTACCCAACCAATGCCACCTTCTTTAGGGAATACAAGCTTGATTGGAAGTCCTTCGTTTTGCGCTGCAGCGGCTGAACCGTTCCAAAGCATACCAACACCAACTTCGCCAGACATGTATGGTGCACCTGGGTTATCAGAGTTAAATACCAATACGTTTGGCATCAGTTTTTGTAATTCGGTGTACGCCTCGTCGATCTGTGCTTTATCCGTGGTGTTACCCGAGTAACCAAGTTTACGTAAAGCAATATGGAATACTTCACGAGTATCATCCATAAGCATCAATTGACCTTCTAGCTCCGGTTTCCAAAGGTCAGCCCAGCTAGTAAACTCTTCTGGGTCATACATGTCTGTATTGACCGCTAAACCTGTAATCGCAACTACGTGTGGAATAGAGTAGTCATTATTAGGGTCGTATGGCTTATCCAAGTAGTTAGAATCTAGGTTGCTGAAATTCGACAGCTTTGATTTGTCAATTTTCTGTAGCATACCTTCATCGCGCATTTTCGCTACGAAGTAGGTTGAAGGAACAACTAAGTCGTAACCCTTGTTATGCGTTTTTAGCTTTGCATATAAAGTTTCGTTCGACTCATAAGTTGAGTAGATCACTTTAATGCCAGTTTCTTTAGTAAATTGTTCTAGGATGCTGCTATTGATATACGGCCCCCAGTTCATAAATACTAATTCTTGATCATCTTTAGCACTCGCTGCTCCTGAAAGTAGAGAGAGTGCACATGCACTACCAGCTAATAAAGTAGCCCATTTTTTCATTGACGTTAGCTCCAAAACAAACGCTGCCCGAAGGCATAGATAGAAAAAGAGCAGAATGTCGACGCCATTCTGCTCCCGCAAATAAAATAGCGATTTTACTGATTTATTTCACTTTCTCTCTAGCAAGCAGTTGCGAGGCAACAACAAGAATTAGAGAGACAATTAACATAATGGTGGCCAGTGCATTCACCTCTGGCGAAATACCCACTTTTACCATTGAGTAGATCTTCAACGGTAGGATTTCGTATGTCGGGCCTGTTACAAACGAGCTGACAATAACGTCATCTAATGAAAGCGTAAATGACAACAACCAACCAGCGGCAACAGCAGGTTTAGCAAGAGGCAGGATTATCTGTTTCAGGATTGTCCATTCACCCGCACCTAAGTCTTTCGCAGCTTCAAGCATTTTTACATCGAATCCCTTTAGTCGGCTGTAAACAGTGACAACAACAAAAGGAAGACAGAATGTAATATGCGCAATTAACAAGCTAAAGAAGCCAAGTTGTGCCCCCAATACTAGGAAAATAGCCAACAATGAGATTGCCATAACAATGTCAGGAGACATCATGACAATGAACAGCAGTCCACTAACCGCACCTTTACCTTTAAACTGGTAACGGAAGAGGGCAACTGCGGTTAAGCTACCAATTATCGTAGCTGCAGTTGCAGAAAACACAGCCACATTAAGTGAATGCCATGCTGCCTGCATTAAGCTGTCGTTGTTGACTAAAGCGTGATACCACTTTGTTGTCCAACCTCCCCATTTCATACCAAATTTATTGGCATTGAACGAGTTGGCAATCAATACGATGATCGGTAGATATAAGAACGCATAAACTACCGACATAAAACTAAATCTAACTACGCGTCCCATTATTCTAGCTCCACTTTACGATTCAAGAGCTTGCCTGCTCGGTAGTAGGCGTACAACATTACTGCCATCGCAGCGGTAAGAGCGATACTCGTCGCAGCACCAAACGGCCAATCACGTGCATTCAAAATCTGACTCTTAATAACGTTACCAATTAGTAAGTTCTTCGCACCGCCAAGTAGGTCAGCGATATAGAACATACCAAGTGCTGGCAACAGAACTAGCAAGCAGCCACCAATAATGCCAGGCATAGTGAGCGGCAAAATAACTTTCGTTAGCGTTTGCCATTTGTTAGCACCTAAATCTTTTGCAGCCTCAATGTATGTGCCATCGAGTTTTTCGATTGCGGAGTAGAGCGGCAAAATCATAAATGGCAACAGAATATATACTAGGCCGATCATAACTGCTGTTTCGGTGTACATGATGCGTAGCGGTTTGTCGATAATATCTAATGCCAATAAGCTTTTGTTCAAGATACCTTGTGTACCGAGCACAATCTTCAAGCCGTAAGTACGGATCAAAGAGTTAGTCCAAAAAGGTACGATGACCAGGAACAACATAAACGGACGCCATTTCTCAGGCATCTTTGCGACGATATACGCGAACGGATAGCCAATGACTAAGCAAATCAAAGTTGCAACTATCGCCATGTAGAATGAATGGAACAACACCTTGGCATAAAGTGGGTCCAACAGTCTTGCGTAGTTGTCTAACGTAAACGTCATCTCAATGAGGTTGGCTTCGTCTCGGGTTAAGAAACTGGTGCCAATGATCATCACGTTAGGAATGAGTACAAACAGTACCAACCAGCTAACGATCAGAGTGATGATGGCGTTTTGTAAATTAAATCTCTTGCTCATCTTTTAGCACCACTTCCCAGCTCTCTACCCAAGTTACCGCCACTTTTTGACCTAACGAGTGGTCAACATCAGGATCATCTTCGTTAAAGAATTCGCTGACCATGACACGCATACCTGATTCTAGTTCGATAACTGAATCTAAAGTCATACCTTTATAAGTACGCTCTGCAACGTGACCAACGATACCTTTATTCTCAGATTCTTTAATCTCTTCAATGCGCAAATCTTCAGGACGCAAAAGAACTTGAAGCTTTTCTCCTGCTTCAAACGCTTTGTCGTAATAGACGATGCTCTCTTGACCTTCGATCTCTGCTTTGATGCGCTTGTCATCAATTCTCTCGCGAGCAATAGCGTTAAACACGTTAATTTCGCCAATGAAGCGCGCTACGAACAGGTTTTTAGGCTCTTCATAGATTTCGCGAGGCGAACCGTCTTGTTCAATCACACCATCACGCATTACGATAATACGGTCAGACATTGACAACGCTTCTTCTTGGTCGTGGGTAACGAAAATAAAGGTAATACCTAACTGACGTTGTAGCTGTTTAAGCTCGATCTGCATTTGCTTACGCAGTTTGTAATCAAGAGCAGATAACGATTCGTCGAGAAGCAATACTTTTGGTTTGTTAACAACTGCTCGAGCTATAGCGATACGCTGTTGCTGTCCACCAGATAGCTGATGCGGCTTACGTTGTGCCATCTTTTCAAGACGTACCATTTTTAGCGCTTCGAGAACACGTGGTTCAACTTCTGCGTTAGGTACTTTCTGCATGCGCAAACCAAATGCCACGTTTTCAAACACGGTCATATGAGGGAATAGGGCGTAGCTCTGAAAAACGGTGTTTACATGCCTCTGTTCAGCAGGGACGTCCGTTACATCTTGGTCAGCTAGGGTAATTCGGCCATTATCAACCGTTTCAAAACCAGCAATCATTCGAAGTACGGTAGTTTTACCACAGCCCGAAGGACCCAAAATAGTGAGAAACTCACCATGATTAACGTTTAAGTTAAGATTCGCGATGATTTCCTTACCATCGAAACTTTTACTTACACCTGATAGCTGTACTACTGGTGTTCCTACTGAATGTTTAGCGTTCAACGTCTGTTTTTCTCCACCTTGGCCGAAATTTTATAATTGGCCGGTTGCTATACACATTTAAGGCGCGCATCATAATCACCAATTGAGTGAATTCAAAGCATTTTCTTACCTCGAAACAGAAAAAATTTTGCAGGTAAAACTAAAGATTATTTACCATACTAAGTTAAGAACTTACTGAGTCGAAATTTTCGCCTTATCAAGTGGTTAATTATCATCCAAAAAGACAAGAAAGCAAGGTTATAACAGTGATAATACATTGTTGTTCCCGCTATAATGGCGCAGCCTTTTCAACGAAGAAATTACACATTCGCGATGTGGATGTAACTTGGAAATACTATGAAAAACGATTTTGAAAGAGACTTCAATCTAGGTGGAAGCATTGAGCGCGCGGTGTCCGGCCAGTATGAACTTAAAGCCGGAGCGGTGTTTCAAGAAGCTTGGAAGCAAACCACCAAGCATTTTATGTCTTTCTCTCCTGCTATTATCGCACTGATTTTTGTGCAGTTAGGAATCTTCTATATAGCGCTGCAATTGCAACTTGGCGACCCGTCAGTGATCTTACAAGCGTTCCAAGATCCATCTCTTTTGAACGAACAAATTTTTCAAGCCATATTTGTCGCCAACTTCAGTTATGAAGTAGTAAGTGCACCGGTTTATGCAGGTATCTCGTTAATGGCAATGAGCCACGCTGCCGGACTCACTACAAAGCCACGTCACATTGCAAAAGGTCTGCAGTTTACTGTCCCAGTGATTATTGCAACTCTGTTTAGCCTAGTACTACAAGGGATGGTTAGTATGATCCTGCCGTTCTTGTCTATGTATTTGTCGTTAGCTTTCAGCCAATCGATTCTGCTTATTTGTGAAAAGAAAGTTCCGCCATTGCAGTCGCTTTTACTTTCATTACGAGCAGTCAATAAAAAGATATTCGTACTAGCAGGAATTTACATTCTGTTAGTATTGATGTTTATTGCAGGGGCCATGTTCTACGGAATCGGTCTAATTTTTGTTTTGCCATTCTTCTTCCATGTAAAGGGAATCCTTTACCGAGAGATGTTTGGCATCAAACTGAAAATTGTGGCGTCTCAAGATGACAGCGGCTCAAATGACGACTCGGATCATCGTGATAACGATGACAATACGCCACCACCTCCGAGAAACGATGACAAGCCAAATAAGAATCCAGAGGTATTTGATGCGTAAGTCACGCAAAATTCTTTCAATTATCGCTCTCCTGTCGGGGAGCGCTTTTTTATTTTTCTATGAAAAACAGGATGACACTGAGCAACTAGATTCGAAGTTAACGCCGATTTCTGAATCCAAGCCTGACACAGCTACAATTACCGATACGCGCACCAAAAAGAAAACCTTCTTTGATTACTTGCGTCCGGGTGTCGAAATAGAAAATGCACGTGTACAGAAAGAGCGCAAACGATTGTTGGATATGAAAACGGCGCTAGAACAAGAGAATTCACTAAGCTCAGAACAAATTGAGACCGCTAAACGATTAGGAAGGCTGTATTCGCTCGAACCTACAGAAGTGACTTTAGAATGGCTTGAAGACATGTTGCACAGGGTCGATGTCCTTCCTGAAGCTCTTGTACTTACTCAAGCGGCAAATGAATCAGCTTGGGGCACTTCTCGATTTGCTAAAGAGGCCAATAATTACTTTGGTCAGTGGTGCTATAGCAAAGGTTGTGGGCTGGTTCCTTTACAAAGAAGTGAAGGGAAAACACACGAAGTTGCAAAGTTTGATTCCCCGCAAGGGTCAATTCATGGTTACTTTATGAACGTTAACCGTAATCGTGCTTACCAAGAACTGAGAGAGATTCGTGCCAACATAAGAGACAAAGGGCAAGATCCGCGAACGGAAACCGCTGCATTGGAAATGACTAACGGATTATTGCGTTACTCAGAGCGAGGTGAGGCATACGTCAAAGACCTGCAAGCAATGATTCGTCATAATGAAGAATTCTGGACACAAAAACAATAACTTATGAAAGTAATAAATCTAGCCCTTTTGGGATTGGCCGCGAGCACATTTACGCTGCCTACGTTAGCTCAAGAATACATGTTTACCTACTCAAAGCTTTATTCACAAATGAAGAATAATGCCAAAGACGGCCATGAAGATGTGAAAGTCGGCTTTTTCTTTGTTGATGCAAATAACAAATCACTTTGTACAATCGAAAAAGCTTGGATGGAGAAAGAAGAACATTATGAAGATCTTCAAACGAGCGCTGCGAATGAATTACTCGTTCCTCTAGACAGTAATCTAAAGCAAGCCAACCCGTTGGTGTTTGTGCATACGCCGCAGGACAAGCGATGTGATTTCTCTATGGTAGTACTGACCAAACAGCCTTTATCGGGAGAAGTCTCTTACAGTGAAATAAATAACTTACTGCCTCAAATGCAGACTATGTTAGAAGACTTAGGTGGCATGTTTGCAAGTTGGTTTACTCCTGACGTAGAAGGAGTGACACTTGAGTTTGCATCTGACGTATCTGGCTCAATCGCTTTTTCTAATGGTAAAGTACAACCGATTGAGAATGGGAAAGCACAAGTCAAACTAGCGGATATTGGCGAAAATGGCTATATCACGCTTCCAGCACAGACACTGCGTGTACTGCCATATCTACCAGCAGCTAAATAAGCTTCTAAATATTCAATCCTCTTTACCTGAGAGGATTGAATCCTTCTTTATGCTACAAACCCACTTGTAAATCCGCTCAGTACAACTCAACTTGAAACAACCATTTAATAATGGCAAAAAAGCTCGTATAATCCACGCCCCAGATAAACCCTTGATAGGAAATCCAACCGTCGACATCTGTCGGCAATGTGAGAGCCCGCGATGACCCAATTAGATACAAGAAAAGAAACCCTAGAATTCAACAAACTTCAAAAGCGCCTTAGAAGAAATGTTGGAAACGCGATCATAGATTACAACATGATAGAAGAGAACGATGTTGTAATGGCGTGTATTAGTGGTGGCAAAGACTCATTTGCGATGCTCGATATCCTGCTAAATCTTCAAAAAGCAGCGCCTATCAAGTTTGATGTTGTGGCCGTAAACTTAGATCAAAAACAGCCAGGGTTTCCTGAGCATATTTTGCCTGACTACTTTGAGACACTAAACATTCCATATTACATTGTGGATAAAGACACCTACTCAGTAGTGAAAGAGAAGATCCCTGAAGGCAAAACAACATGTGGTTTATGCTCTCGATTACGTCGCGGCACGCTATACTCTTTCGCTGAGAAGATTGGCGCAACAAAAATTGCATTGGGTCACCATTTAGATGACATCGTAGAAACCATGTTCCTAAATATGTTCCATGGTTCCCGTCTAAAAGCAATGCCACCAAAACTGCGTTCAGACGATGGTCGTAACGTTGTTATTCGTCCGTTGACGTACTGCCGTGAGAAAGATTTGATTCGCTACGCAGAGCACAAAGAGTTTCCTATTATTCCTTGTAACCTATGTGGGTCACAAGAAAACTTACAGCGTCAATCAATCAAGGCCATGCTGATCGATTGGGATAAGAAAACTCCAGGGCGTGTAGAGAGCATCTTCAAATCGATTCAAAATGTTAGCCCGAGCCAGTTAGCTGATCGTGAGTTATTTGACTTCGTCAACCTCCCTCTTGATCGTGAAGGGGAACGAGAAGCCTATGACTTTAGCGAAGCGACTGTTTCTTCAACTAATATCGATGAGTCGATGTTTATTGATGTAACCAACGTTTAGTTGCGAAATCTAATTAAAATAACGCCCCTCGTTAAAGGGGCGTTTTCTTCTCTGTAGTAGTCATTCTGAATTTATATCTCTATACAGTCCCAATCCAGAATATCCTTAAGGGCTCAATGTCCGTTTCAAGTAGACCCTTGCCAGCGCAAGGGGACGCACTACGGGAAGCCCTACTAGTAGAACTATCAGGCTTGGCTTGGATCTAAGGGGCTGATGTAACCTTCAGGTTTCAATGCCATTACGTCGCAGTTTATCTTATCAATCACATGTTCAGCCGTATTGCCGATGAACACCGCAGATAAACCCGTACGTCCAGTAGTACCAAGTATGACCATACCTGCATCAAGCTGACGTGATACATCAGGGATGATATCTTCCGGCAAGCCTTGTTCAACAATAGTATGCTCTTCTGAATAACCGTGCTTTTGCCTTAGAGCTTTCATCGCTGTCAAATGATGACCACGAACTGCATCGGTGTAGGTTGCAGGATCGAACTCAGGAAGCTCAATGGTAATATTTGCTGGGGTGACGGGGTAGGCGTTAACCAAATAACCCGTAGCACCAAGGCGTTCAGTTAAACTATCAAGCTGTTTGACCATACAATCATTAAGATCGATATGGGTTGGGTTTTCAGAGCCAACATGCACTGATGCGATAATGTTAGCGTGTTCTGGCCAGTCTGAATTTTTAACCAATAATACAGGCACTGGGCATTTTCTTAATAGGTGCCAATCTGTCGGAGTGAAAATGACAGACTCTAAGATGTCATGTTTACGCGTCGCTTTAATGACAATATCGTGCCTTCCCTCAAACACTTCTTCTACGATGGCGACATAAGGGCGATTGTGCCAAACAACTTTCACATCGAAATCAAAACTGTCATCGATAAACTGTTTGGCAACATTGCGCATCCACTCTTCACGTTGTTGAATCACACCGCGTCGCATTGCGTCACGCTCTTCATGCGAAAGCATGGATGTCATATCGTAGGAAAAGTCGTAGATAGATAAGAAGAACGAAATATGGCTTCTGGATTTACTCTTCTTAGCAAGTTGAACCGCACGAGCAAGGGCAGGTTGCTCATCGCTATTGAGGTTCGCAACGACGAGGATTTTACTGTAAATGCTCATAGATACTCCCTACCTATTTGGGCTATAACCTAAATTAACTTTAGCGCAAATCTATGAATTTTTTTAGAAAAATTGGAGAACAGGTAGGTAGAAATTTGAAGTGGCTCATCATAGAGCCACTTTTTGAAAGGTTGTAGAGTTCTGATAAAAGCGTCAGTTTACTCTTTGGTAACGCCAGCCATTTCCATCAAAGCATCGTGATCGATAATGGTAATGTATTTACCTTTTACACTTAATACTTCAGATTTTTGGAAGCGACCCAATAGGCGACTGATTGTTTCGACAGTCAGACCAAGGTAGTTACCAATGTCACCACGAGTCATAGTGAGACGGAATTCTCTAGGGCTAAAGCCTCGTTGAGAAAAACGTGTCGACAAATTATACAAGAAAGCGGCTAAACGCTCCTCTGCGTTCTTTTTAGAAAGCAGTAGAATCATTTCTTGGTCGCCTTTAATCTCGTTCGACATCAAACGCATAATTTGTTGACGAAGCTTAGGCATTTTTCCTGACAAATCATCTAGAATTTCGTAAGGAATCTCGCAAACCATTGATGTTTCAAGTGCTTGTGCAAAGCTAGGGTGTTCATCACCCGTAATTGCATCAAAACCTACAAGATCACCAGCAAGGTGGAATGCTGTAATTTGCTCGTCACCTTGTTCTGTGATGGTGTAGCTCTTGATTGTGCCAGAGCGAATAGCATAGAGAGACTTAAGTTCATCACCCGCTTTAAAAAGCTCTTGGCCTTTTTGAATTGGCTTTTTACGTTCAATGATTTGGTCGAGTTGATCGAGCTCAGATTCATTCAAAGTAAAGGGGATACACAGCTGACTAATACTACAATCTTGACAATGGATGGCACAGCCACCGGACTGAATACGTTTTGCTACAGGTTTTTCAGAAATCATAACAACCTTTCACTATTTGATGTACATCAAGATTTTATCATTCATTACCCCTTAAGGGTAGCTAAAAAATCAATGATAAAACAATCATCTATTAGTTTGCGTTAAAAATCATCACCGATTCATAACCTGTATACAGGCCATATACAAGTATAGAAATCGCTGCGATATTACGGAATATGAGCGAATTTTGCAGTTTTTTTAATTTTGTTGCGCTCGTTCCAACAAGTAACATCGCTGGCAGTGTACCTAGTCCAAACGCTAACATTGTGGCGGCGCCGCCCAATGCGCTTCCAGAAACCGCTGCCCACGTTAATGTTGAATAAACGAGCCCACAAGGCAACCAGCCCCAAAGAAAACCAAAGGGGATAGCATAGCTGCTGTGCTTTAAAGGAAGTAATTGGTTTGCGAAAGGTGAAATTCGTTTCCATAACGACTGACCCAGCTTTTCAACAATTAACAAGCCATTCCACCAACGCCCTACGTAGAAGGCAAGCAACACCATAAAGGCGGCTGCAATGATGCGCAAAATAGCAAGTGCATGATTAAAATGGGAAAGCGACGCAATCCCTGCAATCGTTCCTCCTACAACACTACCGATCAATGCGTAACTGATCAAACGGCCAAGATTGTAATTGACGATAAGAGTGGTAGGGGTTTTATTCGGTTGTCCTATAGAAAGGAGGGAGGCTATGCCACCACACATTCCCATGCAGTGGCCGGCGCCGAGTAAGCCGATAGTAAAGGCGCCTAATAGATCCAATGTCACTCTTTTGAACCCTTCTTGGTATCCTTTTTCTGCTCTACATCTTCATCAAACAGAATATTGTGACCTTGTCTTTCAAGATCTTCAAACTGCTCACTCTTTACTGCCCATAGGAAGATACCAACTGCGACACAAACTAAGACAATAGCAATTGGGATCAATATATAGATGCTTTCCATGTTACTTACCTTCTTCTTTGAGTAAGCGCAGCGAGTTTGAAACAACGATGATAGAACTCGCTGACATTCCTACTACTGCGATGTAAGGCGCGACAAGACCTGCAACCGCGAGAGGTAGGATGAGAAGATTATACCCTAAAGACCAAGCTAGGTTCTCTCTAATAATCTTTCTTGTTCTTATTGCTAACTCTCGAGCAGTTAAGATCTTATCAAGTCGGTCTCCTAGTAAGACTAGATCTGCCGATGCTTTAGCAACGTCCGTACCGCCACCCATAGCAATAGAAAGGTGAGCGCCCGCCAGAGTTGGTGCATCATTAATACCATCGCCGATCATCATAGATACATCGTTACTACCCAAAGATTTAAGATAGTCCAGCTTATCACTTGGTGAAGCGCTGGCGACTACGTCATCTATGCCCACTTCTTTTGCGACTACTTCGGCATTTGCCATCGTATCGCCAGTTAATAATGTGGTTTTTACACCTGCCGCACGCATCTTATCAATAAACTCAGCCGCTTCTTTTCGAATCGGGTCTCGGTATATAAATGTCGCTACATGTTCACCATTGATAGACATATATACGCTGTTACGAGCATTATCGGTTCTACCAAGTACAAAAGAAGCATTGCCAATTTTTACTAAGGAATCACCGAAATACCCCGTCAGCCCAGAACCGATAACGTTTTCGACGCTGTTCACCGCTAATTCACGGTTTAAGTGTGGTTTAAACGCGCGAGCAATAGGATGGTTGGCATGACTTTCAAGAGCGGCTGCTAACTCCAACGCTTGCTGCTCTGATAAATCACCAAACAAATTGGTTTTAGCAATTTCGATGTCGCCATGTGTCAACGTTCCCGTTTTATCGACAACAAGATGATTTACCTTACATAAGGTCTCAAAGACATGACCTCTACGAGACAAAATACCAAGAGTGCCCATTCTTGAACTCGAACAAGTAATCGCTGTAGGAGTTGCCAACGAAAGCGCACAAGGGCAGGTTGCAACAAGAACAGACAACATGATCCAGAATGCGTCGTCCGGCTTAGTCTGATGCCAATAGAACCATGTTCCTGCAGCGATAATTAATATAATTGCCACAAAATAGCGTGCAACGATATCGGCAATTTCAGCTATCTTGGGCTTAGTTAGCTGCGCTTCATCTTGCAACCTCACAATACTTGAGATCATGGAGTCAGCTTTGGTCGAGCGCACTTCCAAGTCGAAAGCTTCATCGCCATTCAACGTACCTGCATACACAAAGTCGTCTTTGCTTTTAACGACAGGTAGAGATTCACCGGTCAGCATAGATTCATCGATATGAATACGACCACTGAGCACGACCCCATCTGCTGGGATATGTTCACCTGGTAGTACTTTGATTTGGTCACCGATTTGTAGCGATTTTACCGGTACTTGGTCACCATCTAATTTGTTGGCTATCGCAGGGACAAGCTTAAGCAGGTTGCCGCTTGCTGCAGCTGCCTTACGGCGAGCGCGCATTTCTAGGTACCGTCCAACGAGCAAGAAGAAGGTGAACATGGAGATCGATTCAAAGAACACTTCTCCTTTTTCAGCAACGGTAGCAACTAAACTGGCCACGTAAGCCAGAATGAGAGCGATGGAGACAGGAACATCCATCCCTAGTGTTCGGCCCTTAATACTTCTCCAAGCATTGATATAAAAAGGTAGGGCGGAATATAGAAGAACAGGCGTTGCGAATATCAAACTGACCCATCGGAAATAGTTTTTAAACTCCGGTTCTAAATCACCAAACACCTCTAGATACAATGCCACTGCAAGCATCATAACTTGCATGGTGGCGAGGCCAGCAATACCCAGACGATATAGATACTGCTTCATGGTAGCGTGGTAAGCAGCCTCTTGTTTATCGGCCTCAAAAGGTGCTGCTTTGTAGCCTAAAGAATGGATAGAAGAGAGCAGTTGGCTGAGTTGTGTTTTGGTTTTGTCCCACTTAAGCAGAGCCCGGTTGGTGGTTGTATTAACGCGAATAGACAGCACACCAGGCTCGACAGCCATACGTTTTTCTATTAACCACGCACAAGCCGCGCAGGATACACCGTCAAGTGACAATGTCACCTCTTTGGTGTCTTCGTTGTTCCGTACAAATTCAGCTTGTACATCTTCATTGTCATAATGAATTAGCGACCGCAATTGTTCTGGGACGAGATCGGCTTTCTCTGCCGGTGCTGTTCGATATTGATAGTAGGAGACTAATCCGCTATCCACGATGGTTTGAGCCACGCTTTCACAGCCGGGACAACACATGTCCCGTTCTGCACCTAATATTTCTACGCTGAAGTTCGTGTTGGCTGGTACATCTTCACCGCAGTGATAACACGTCTTACACATAATCTAATCTAACAACACTACATCAGTTTCAGTTGGAAAAGTTACTCGACCTTGAACCATCCACGCTTGGTCATGTGGCTGTAGTTCAACGAACCAAGGCCCTTGCACATCATGGTCCAATACAAGGCGATAAGTGCCTTTAGCGTCGGCAGTTAAGAGTTTTTCGAAGTCTCTATCCGGCAGAGTACGGTGAGTAAAAGTGGCAGTGAGAGCCGGAAAGTGGGGCAGTTGACCTTTCTGAAGCGTAATCCGAATAGTGTCTCCAGCAGACGAAACTGTAGCATTCAGCCCTAATTCTTTAGCGACATTAATCTTGGTTAGATCAACGTTAATTCCCTTGCCTTTTTTATAGTAATCCTCGGCAACCAGATTGACTTTGTTGTCTAATAACAGTGAAATTCTGTAGACAGTTGCAATCACAACGATAAGCGGCAACGCGATTAGAAACCACGGCCAGAATTGTTTATACCAAGGCTTTACCATAAAAAAGTTCTCAACAGCTAACTAAGAAAGAAATTATAATTTATCTAGAAAAGACAGCCCCTTACAAGGGGCTGTTATTGAAATGTTACTTATTTGTCGGAATTACTTAGGCTCCAAACGTACGCTGAAACCAGCTGTACTTTTTCTTCACCTAGAATGTCTTTCCATGCTGGCATAACACCAGAACGACCATTCATGACTGTTTCAGTCACAGCAGCACGAGAGTCGCCAAATAGCCAAACTTGGTCAGTCAGATCAGGAGCACCTACAGCAGGGTTACCTTTACCGTCTGTACCGTGACACGCAGCACAGACTACAAAACGAGCTTTGCCTGCTTCTGCTTCACGTGCGTTAACTTTACGACCTGATAGGCTTAGTGTGTAGCTGACTACTTCACGAACGCCATCTTCGCCCAACGCGTCTTTCCACGCTGGCATTTGACCGATACGACCTTGCATAACAGTAGTTACGATAGCTTCTGGTTCACCACCATATAGCCACGCATCGTCCGTTAGATTAGGGAAGCCAGTTTGACCACGCGCATCTGAGCCGTGACATTGAGAGCAGTTTTGTAGGAACAAACGTTGTCCTACTTTGATTGCTTCACTGTCTGCTGCGATTTCTGGGATAGGGCGCAACGCACCATCCGAAGACTTCGCTAAACGGTTGAATGCCTCACCAAAGTGAGTTTCTGCGTCATCTAGCTCTTTTGCATACTGTACAAGAGACTTGTTGCTCTGTGCAGCGGCAATCGATGCCTTTGACTCTTCAATCGAACGTACTGTTTGGTCCGAACTTTGCCAGCCTAGAAGGCCTTTATAGCTACCTAGACCCGGATATAGGGCAAGGTAGATTGCTGCAAATACGAACGTACCAACGAACAAATAAGTCCACCACTTAGGCAGTGGGTTGTTTAGTTCACGAATACCATCGTACTCGTGTCCCATATCTTCGCCTTCTTCGACACCCATTTTGTCGCGAACACACCAATATAGGATAGCTGCACAACCAAGCAACGTGCCGACAGTGATGACAATAATCCATAGACTCCAGAATGTAGTCATTACTTAGTCACTCCTTTTTCTTCGGAGGTGGGTTTTTGTTCGTCAGCGAATACTAGGTTTGCATCTTCTTCGAATCGTGATTTACGGCTTTTACCAAAAGCCCACCACACAACACCGATAAAGCTTGCGAACAAAACTATGGTCCAAATACTGTGAATAGTACCGATATCCATAAGCCCCTCCTTATTTCATCGCATGGCCTAAAGATTGAAGATAAGCAATGATGGCGTCCATCTCTGTTTTACCTTCTACGTCTTTAGATGCATTTGCGATTTGCTCGTCCGTGTATGGAACACCAAATTGATTGCGGAAGATCTTAAGTTTCTTCTGCGTCAGTTTGCCATCCAGTACGTTTTCCTCAAGCCAAGGGAAGCCTGGCATGTTTGATTCTGGAACCAATTCACGAGGATCAATTAGGTGAACACGATGCCACTCATCTGAGTAACGTCCACCAACACGAGCTAGATCTGGGCCAGTACGCTTAGAGCCCCATAGGAATGGGTGTTCCCAAACGCTTTCACCAGCGACAGAGTAGTGACCGTAACGCTCAGTCTCTGAACGGAATGGGCGAATCATTTGGCTGTGACAAACGTTACAACCTTCACGAATATAGATATCGCGACCTTCCATTTCTAGTGCACTGTACGCACGTAGGTTTTTCACAGGTTCAGTCGTTTGCTTTTGGAAAATCAGTGGTGTGATTTCAACAAGTGCGCCCAAGCTGATTGCGAATACGATTAGGATAGCCAGTAAGCCAACGTTACGTTCAACGACTTCATGGCGATTGTTAGAGTTTGAGCTCATTTTTAATCTCCTTAAGCCGGTTGAGGGATAGCTTTCAAGCTACCTTTCGTTGCAGTGATTGTCTTATAAGCGTTGTATGCCATTAGGAACATACCTGCCAGGAAGATGAAACCACCGATGAAACGAACGGTATAGAATGGGTAAGACGCTTGTACAGATTCTACGAAGCTGTAAGTCAGCGTACCGTCTGAGTTAACTGCACGCCACATCAGACCTTGCATTACACCGGAGATCCACATTGCTACGATGTAGAGCACCGTACCAATTGTAGCCAACCAGAAGTGAGCATTAATAAGACCTACAGAGTACATGCGCTCTTGGCCGAATAGGCGAGGGATTAGGTGGTATACCGAACCGATAGATACCATCGCAACCCAACCTAGAGCACCAGAGTGTACGTGACCGATAGTCCAGTCTGTGTAGTGAGACAATGCGTTAACTGTCTTAATAGACATCATCGGGCCTTCGAACGTTGACATACCGTAGAACGATAGAGAAACGATCAAGAAACGAAGAATTGGGTCGTAACGCAGCTTATGCCAAGCACCAGACAGCGTCATGATACCGTTGATCATACCACCCCATGAAGGCGCGAATAGAACCAAAGACATCACCATACCCAAAGACTGAGTCCAGTCAGGTAGAGCTGTATAGTGTAGGTGGTGAGGACCAGCCCAGATATACAGAGAAACAAGCGCCCAGAAGTGAACGATCGATAGACGGTAAGAGTAAACAGGACGTTCAGCTTGCTTTGGTACGAAGTAGTACATCATACCCAAGAAACCTGCCGTAAGAAGGAAACCTACCGCGTTGTGACCATACCACCATTGAACCATCGCATCGACGGCACCAGAGTACACAGAGTAAGATTTACCCATTGATACTGGAATTGCCATACTGTTCACGATATGAAGTACCGCGACGGTAATGATGAACGCTCCAAAGAACCAGTTCGCTACGTAGATATGCGATGTCTTTCGCTTGATAAGTGTTCCAAAGAACACAATCGCGTAAGATACCCATACCACTGCAATAGCGATATCGATTGGCCATTCTAATTCTGCATATTCTTTACCAGAGGTGAAACCCAACGGTAAAGTAATTGCAGCGGCTAAAATAATTGCTTGCCATCCCCAAAAGGTGAATGCGACAAGAGGGCCCCCAAATAATCTCGTTTGACACGTACGCTGCACAACATAATAAGACGTTGCAAACAGAGCACTGGTACCAAACGCAAAGATTACCGCATTAGTATGCAAAGGACGTAAACGACTGTACGTCAACCACGGCGTATCAAAGTTGAGCTGTGGCCAAACTAATTGAGCGGCAATCAAAACACCTACTGCCATACCAACAATACCCCAAAGAATCGTCACTAAAGTGAACTGGCGTACGACGGTATAGTTGTAGACTTGTTCAAGCTGCTTTTCTTGGCTCATTAACATGCTTCCAATTTTCTAATTAACTACACTTTACTTCCAACACGACACATGTCGTAATGCTACCCAACCCTTCAGAAGAACTAACGCCTAATCAAAACGTTACTCAGCTTTCGGGATTTAACAAAAAGTAGCATTTTCAGCCAACAATAATACTTCAATTAACAAATCAAAAACAGGGTAGTAACCTTATGGTTGGTCGGGTTTTTGACCATTTATTTCAAAACTTTGAAGTTTGTTACACGGAGAACACGTAAATATGCCAGCACAGAAGTTAACAAAAGGTAGGCTTGTTCAAATTATCATCATGATGGTGGTGCTAATTGCAGCATTTACATACAGAACCATTAGCCATAAGGAGTCTAGCGAGATTGTTTGTCAATCTTCACAACCATGTGAGGTCAAATTTCAAGACAAAAATGTCCGTTTTCTGTATCAAGATTCAACAAACACGCTCGCGGTCACAAAATCAGAAGATTTAACGATTAAGGGCTCAAAAAGTGACGGTTCTGCGTTAAATGTGACCGCCACTATGAACATAAGTAAAGATGAAATGCCGGTAACATTCGTGATCTCAGACGATAGTGACAATTCTGTTAAGGTAGATATTCTGCCAAGATAGAAATTGTGTAGTAGAGATTTTAAGTTCCCATTGCGTTCATTACTTTGTCAGGCGTACCGAAGTATTTCTGAGAGCCATCTTTATCCAAAAGTAAGCAATGTGTTGCGCTAGAAATTAATGTAGGCGCTACGGTTGTATAGATGACAGTTTTGTCTCTTAATACACCGGCGAACAGCTGATTAATATAAGTCGCATGTTCAATTTCAACGCCTATCAGGGGCTCATCAATCAGAATGATCTTTTGACTCATATCTGCGAGCCCTATGGCCAACCTCAACCTTTGTAGCAATCCAGAAGGTAGATGAGCAAGCTTCTCTGTATTTATATGTGTCTCTAGGCCTTGCTCAAAGAATTTCTCTAGCCCGAGCAAAGTAAAGGATCTCATCATTTGTTCTTTTGAAATTACGCCATTATGCAGGATGTAATTCGATTCCAGTGAACCTTCATAAAGATGGAGGTCAAATGGAATATAGCTAATGCCTTTTCTATATCGATAGTTGTTAAACTGTTTAATATTATAACCGTCCAGTAGCACACTGCCTTGATATCTAGGCTCTAAGCCAGCAATAAGAGTCAACAAGGTCGTCTTACCACAACCTGCTGGTCCTGAGATTGCAACTTTGCTCCCAGGGGTAATATGTAGGCTCAAGTTCGTTAGACCCGTCGTCGCACCTTGATAGCGATGAACCAAGCCGCTCACCGCCACTTCACCATTAAACTGTCTAATTGGAGGGCTTTTCTCAATCGACGTTTTATCATCATCAAGTGACATCAAGGCATTAATCTGTGCAGTGGAAGATTGAATAGTTTTGAATTTAGCCAAAGAGTTGTAGATCCCCATAATTGGCCCTAGAGCTTTCCAGACTAAGATAACGGTTGCTAGCATTGCGCCAGCACTTGCTGTGCCGTCAATTACCCCTATGACCGCGGTAACAATTGCTGCCGTGCCAACGGCTTGGATTAAGCCGCCACCAATAGCTTGGATTTTAGCATTTACCTTGGCGACAAATGCAGCGTCGTTGGAGCTTTGCTCATGTGCGGCTCTGAACCTAGATTGAATAACTCGTAACAAAGGTAGTCCTTGTAGGGTAGTAATACCTCTAAGGATTTCATTCCATTGATATGACACCATCGCGTTTGCACGCGAACTTTGTGACGTTGCTTGAGTGTAGATATAGCGAGCGTACAAACAGAATACGATCATTACAAAGATGCCCGCGATGACAGTCAATGCAGCCGAGCCAGATAGAATAGTGATAGCGAGAATAAATAGCGCAACAAAGGGCAAGTCGAAATAACTCAACGTAGACTCCGCGGTAACTAGCTTCCTGAATTGGTCAATATCGCGCAGTCTCGCTAATTGGGATGATACCCCAGCACTGGAAGTCATTGAATAAGGCAGCCAAAGCAGTTTGGCGATGACATTTCTAGAGATATGGACTGCTAAATCTTGTCCTGATGTTGAAAGAACACGCATACGAACACGTCGAAATAAGAACTCGGCCATTGCGAGAAATATGGCAAACACTGTCAGCCAATACAGGGTAGACACAGAACCGGAAGAGAGTGCGAAATTATAAACACCCATAATAAAGAATGGCTGCAATGCGCTGAGAATATTAATGATCAATGAGAGGAACACTAAGCTCTTAAATTCATTATTGTAGCGATAGAAGGTGTATTTCACCCAGTTGCTTTTATCTTGAGACTCAGGAGGTGGCTCTCGGAATAACTTCGAGTATTCTGAGATAACGGTTAAAGAGAAGTTCAAACCATCTATAGGAATTGAGATCGTATTGTTGTTGCGATAATCGAATAACACCGCATTATTGCCTTCCACTTCAAGCAAGACCGCTGATAACTTATCTAATTCTATGAAGCAAGGAAGTCTAGCCGCTTTGAGATCCTCGACGACGGCACGCTTAAACTCAGTCGTTCGGCACTGATAACCAAGCCTTGAGAGTGTTAATTCAAAGCCATGTTGGTCGTTATCACCGGGGGTAAAGGCATCGGATAAAATACTTGGTGTGCCTTCCCATTCTAAAGAAATCAATGTGTAAGCAAGGCCACGTAACAACGGGGATTCTTGATATCTGAATTCAAACCCTTCAGCTTCAAAATCCTTTAGTCGTTGGGCAACATTATTAAAATCGACCAGTATCGTCATAAGTGAGCTCTCTCTTTAGAAAGTTTGATCGACTTTAACCCATACGATTCCGGTCGGATTTTATTACTTACGATAATAAGAAACTGACCAGAAGACTTTGGAACGAGCATAGACACGACTCGCTGTGCAAAGTCTGGGTCGAAAACCGTATCGATATCGTCAAGAATCACCAATTTCTTCTGACTAAGCATGGCGCGAATGATCAGCAAGGCATATTGCACTTGCCTAGATAGTGGGATAGTTTTATTTCCCTTCAGTTGGGTATAGAACCCTTGCTCTAAGGCATCGATTTCGTTTTTAACTGCAAGTCCTTTGCACAAAGTAAACGCGGCACCGTTTAACATAGGTCTAAAGCAGGTTAAGTTATCTATGATTGAGCCTTCAACGAAACCACTGTTACGATCGATTCGGTGAACTTGTTCGCGCCATGAATGGTAAGGTAGCTCGGACAACAATGAATCACCGATACGAATCACTGTATCGCCGCATTCGTTATCGCAAGTTAGACTTCGAGTTAAATGACTTTTACCTGAACCCGAAGGACCCTGAAGTAGGATTGGCTCTCCACGATTGATAATGATTCGCTGTTTTTCATCGAGTTGAATCGTAATGTCATCAAAACTATTAATCGCATGAACTTCATGTGATTTTTCAAAATGTTCTAAGGCTAAGATTTCCGATATCTCAATGATCTGCACTCTATTTAGCTTCCAACGTCCAATAGTCCTCATTACTTGCTGATAGGGTGAGAAATAACGGTTGGTAAGCATAATGATGGCAGCCATCACGCCTTGTGTTGCCTCTAAGTTAATGACGGATACTGCAAGCAACACCACTACGACGGCTATCGATAGTTGTTGAATCAAGGTCAAGATTAGATTGAAGTGCGATTCGAGGTTTTCGTACTCAATGCTCTTTTTCTCACGTGTTTTAATCATATCGGTCATTAAACTTTCAAGCCGATATTCCATGGTTCGACTCTTGTTATCTAACGGGCTTGATACGATCTCAATGATTTTTGAGTTAGTCAGTCCTTCAATCTCTGATTTGGTTTGCTGGGCAGAAGCTTTACGATTTGAAATGCGAAATGCGGCGATAGCTAGGACTAGAGAAGCCACAAAGAGCGCAATTCCAGCCCATAAGTTAATGATGGTGATAACCACCATGGTAATCACGCTAACAGCCGAATTGATCAGTGCACGAACAACTTCACCACCGAAAAAATTCTTTAACTCTGGAATCGCCGCAATGCGCTCCAAATACTGTCCGGATTCCAAGCGACTAAACTCGGGGATTTGAGCCAGACATACGGCTCTAAACACTTTGTTGGTAAGCCGCTGTTCGAAACTCTTCATCAAAGAAGCGGTAATGACTTCTTCTTGCATACGAAGCAAGTAATCTAAATAGATAGCCACAAGAATAATGGCGAAAAGAGCAAACAGCGTATCCGTTGCTTGATTTGGCAATACTCGGTCAAAAATGATCAAGATTGAAAATGGCAAGACTAGCGCAAAAAGCGTCGACATTATCGTCGAGAAGGTTAGATAAAGTTTATCCATCCAAGATATTTTCTGAGAGAAGTACGCTGTGTCCATTCTAAGTTCTCACTTTCATAAGTCGCTGGCCATCAACTCTGGCTAGTTGTCTTTTAAATGCTCTGGGATAACGTCTTGATAGCGAATGCTGGAGGCTTCATCCATCATCTGCATGATTTTTTCAATGGTTAGAGGCGACAAGTTACCTACGAGGCGGTCGAGCTTGATAGACTCGATGACATAGTTATATTTAGCACTCTCGTAATCTCTAATACTGTTAAACAACTTACTTTCGGCAGAGAGTAGGTCTGTGATTGTTCGCGTACCTAAACTATGGGCGCGTTTAATACCTTTATATGAGGAGTAGTTAGCCTTAATGATGGTCTCATAGGTAAAAACCGACTGGGAAAAGTCATTCAAGTTGAGAATAGATGTTTCCACATCATTGCGAACTGTGTTTTGACTGTCTGTTAATAGCAGTTCATTACGTTCAATCGTCTTTTTGTTTTTTTGGTAGGAGTAATAGTCTGAACCACCAGAGGTTATAGGCACAGAAAGCACAAGCCCAACAGATTTATCATCCGATATCCCGGTTGAGTTCGGATTAGTCGACAGGTCGAAGTTATTCGTATCGTTATGTCGGTAACTTGCGTTTGCCGATAGATTAGGCGCAAAATTCGAGCCCGTTTCCTTTAATGTACGATAACTTCGCTCCACGGTTTTTTGGGACAAGATGATATCGTTGTTAAACTTCATCGCTTGTCCTAACAAGTCTTGTTGTTGATCTAACGGGATTTCACTAAGCAGTACTTGACCTTTTAAATCCTGAGAGGGAATTACCGGATACTGGGTTAACAAGGCAAGACGGTTTAAGATAACGTCTTTGTCTTTCTGTAAACTTCTTAGCCGGTTAACAATGCCTTCCTTTTGCGCTACCACCTCATAAACTTCACTTGCTGCGACATTACCAAGAGACACATTTCGATTCATCTGCTTGAGGCGAGCCATCGACGAATCGAGTTCAGCTTTCGTCGCTCGGATTTTTGCGCCGTTTTTTAAGAACTCGAAATACTGCTCAGTAATTTGTTGAATGACTTCTTGGGTTTTTGCCTCGTTTTTTACTTCTTCAATGCTGAAATCCAGTTTGCTGGTTCCATATTCATAGATATCGCGAAGATTAAACAGACTCTGAGTCAGAGACAGACCATAACCATGATCGTTGTAGCTTGCATTGGTATCACTGACACCGCTTAAACGAGTCGTATTAGAGTTCCAGGTCGTTTTTACATCCGCAGAGATCGTTGGTAAGAAACTGGAGCGACTCACGTCAATATCGTAGGCACTTTCTTCAACACCTTTACGACTGGCAATAAGAGATACGTTGTTGTTTAGCCCAATCTCTACCGCTTCCAATACGGTTGCAGAATGCACTGTCATAGTGACGGTCATGCCAACTAAAAGGCTAATTAAGCTTCTGAAATGCCACATACTTCTTAATCACCTTGATAATTTCATCACTCTTGTATGGTTTGCTAATGACATAGTCCATACCTGCTTCGATACACGCTTTGTGCTCAGCAACACTGGTAAGTGCAGTGGCCCCTATAATCGTTGAAGGTGTTGTAGAGCCATTATCACTTTCATGTTTTCTGATGAGCTTGGTCGCTTCAATGCCTCCCATACCTGGCATTATGCAGTCCATAAAAATAATGTCAGCGCGCTGAGCTTTGACCCAATCTACCGCTTCAGTTCCATCCCCAACCGTGTCGGCTTTATATTCTTGTTTCATCAAAATTCTCTTGAGCAAAAATTGTTGCACTTTGTCATCTTCAACAATCAAGAATGAGCTATTTTCCAAAGTCTCCTCAACGGACTCTGCGTTCAACGCCTCAGTCAGGTTAGGAATAAACTCATAAGGGAGAGCAGGGGTAAAGAAGACTTTGTCTACATACTCGAACGCGTTTTGCATGCCTTCAGCATGGTGTGCTAAGAGAAACAACTTGGTCTCATTTTGTTTTAATCGGGCACTGAGTGTTTTGGCAAACGCGTCCATTTGTATGCCTTCTATCGTGTCTGAAATGAGAATCGCATCAATGCTGGAGCTATTGGCCGACACTCTAAATAGGTCATTAGGATCCTCACATAGTGTCACTTTAGCCCCCTGAGAGGTAAGCAAGTTAGTCAACAGGTCTAAAGAGAGCTTACCTTGGCTACAAAGAACAAAATGTCGATTAATAAGTCGTTGTGATTTGAAGGTGAAGAAGTTTTGAGCTTCCATATCAAATTCAATGACATAACGTCTTTGTTGTCCCGACTCATACCAACGAGAATCGAAATAGCTAACATTACTCAGAATAGATTCCGTCCATTCATCATTAGAAGCGGTTATATCACTGCGTTCTGACCAATGAAGTGAATCAATCTTGCTACGTTCAACATTCAAGTGAGTAAGAAAGGTAACGGACAACGACATTCGTGTTTGATCGACGTTATCTGAGCTTTTTATCTCAACTTGAAACAGGACTTGCTTATCATTTTGAATTTGTACTGCGCTCGAAAGTTTGAGGAACAGAATCCAAAAAAGGCTAGTTTGATGGCCGACAATGGTATTTGGAAGGTTGGTATTGAAATCACATTCAATATCTCGCTCTTCTCGATGCAATTTACTTTTGAGGTGAACGGTCAATTCAGACAGAGTGTTAAGAAAAGAGAAATGGCTATTACCCTTATCTCTCCCTTGAGATAGCAGCCGGTTGTAATTCTCAGCGAGTTCAGACAAAGTATCTGCAGCAGAGGTAATATCTTGTGCTAATACCGCACGACCATCTTCTGAGTCTTGAACTAAATACTGGATGCCGCCTTTGATCGTACTGGTAATTCCCCGTATTTCATAACCGATTAACCCGTAAAGTTGTTGATTTAGATCCGCATCTTTTTGTTGCTGATCCATCCTTTCAAATACCAATCTCAGTTTAGAGTATATATTGCGTTCGATAGGGTCTAGGTGCGCGCTATTCAAAATATCGTCGATTGATTTGGAGTCGAGAGAATCCAACCTTGATGAGAGAGACTGAAAACTCTCATTGATAGAATGTCTGTTTCTTGCCGTCTTCTTAAGTCGATGCCATCCACCTAATACAACAAAAATAGCGATTAATGCTATAACCGGAAATAGCAGAAAAAGTTTATCAATACTAGACCTAAGCTCGTTAATAGCTTGCTGATGCTCAACATAAAAGAGGTCATCAAATCGATTACGTATCTCTACATAATCCCTACTAAGCGCTTCCCTAAGTCTTTGATAGTCATCTAGCGAAGTATTGTCTATCGCTTGAAATCTCAAACTCGCAAGCTCTAAGTGACTGTACTCAACAGCACCGACCAAACTCACGTGTGACTTATCACTTGAAGCCAGCGATTTAAACTCAGAAAGTACACTCATTAGATGGGTTAAACTTGAGTTAACATCCTCACAACGACCAACATTAATACATGTATCTAAGTTTAAGATTGTGGTTTCTAACTGTTGGTTTAAGAGTCGACTTTGTGAAATTAACGGAGTGGCAAAGTCCTGTTTAGAAGGATGGGACCAATAGAACTGGATCGTCAGCCAAATGCCGAACAGAGACAAGATCATCAACGATGCAATGCCGAGTTTAATGATTGGAAAGGTATAAATTTGATGCCTTGGTCTCATATTGAGTTCACTCCCGCTATCGTTCGTCAAACGCGTCGTCAATCGCGGACATGACAGGCTTCATGGCATATTCGATTACTCGGCGGTCACCGGTTTTTATATCTGCAGTGAACTCCATATAAGGGGACAGGCTGTACTTTGTTCCAGAGCGCTCTAAATAGTCGTGGTCAATCAGAATCTTAGCGAGATAATATTCTGACTCTTCTTCTTCATAAGAGGACCGACTTATGGAGGTAATGGTTCCAGAAAGAAAACCGTACTTAGAAAAGTTGTAAGTATCAAACTTAAGCTTTACCTGTTGACCCACTTCAACAAATCCCATCTCTTTTCTTGGAATTTTTGCCTCGCCATGAAGCTGATTATTTAACGGTGCGATATCAGCAATGCTTTCACCTGGCGGAATCACTGCGGAACGGAAATTGAAATGCACTTTATCAACAACGCCATCTACAGGCGCATACACAACTAATCGGTCAACTTTATCCGACAATTGTGGCCGTTGAATCCGCTTTATATTGAGCTCCTTTTCTATTTGAGTAATCTGTGCTTGGTACTCTGAGTTTCGATTCGCAACCAGATCTGCAAGTTGCTTGTCTAAGCGCTCTAGTTGGAATTTCTCATTCATGATCGATTCGTCGAGGTTTTCAATTTCACGAATCATATTCGACTCCTGAACTTGCATATTCAGGACATCGACATATGAGGCCATCTCTTCCTTGTATAATGTCTGTTTAATCCCCAGTTGTTTGCGAATCAACCTGAGTTGATTGTTGGAGCTCTGTTTTCTGCGCTTCATAGAATCTACAAGATTTCGCTTGTGCTCTATGTCATGTTCAATAAGCGTCTCACTGGATTGATTTTTACTGTTTTCTTGCGTCCAAGCTTGCACGTTGAGGCTGACTAATTTTGGAAAGTCACTAAACTCGGAAAAATTGGGCTCTTGACCTGAGATCAACCCTTGGTAGCGCAGACGATCCATTTCTAATTGAGTGACTTCTGAGTCATTAGTGGACAGTAACGAATTCCGGTCTAGTGACTTTAGTTTAGCGATAGGTTGACCTTCGTAAACAACGTCTCCTGGCTTAACCAATAACTCATCAAGAATACCACCTTCAAGATGCTGTACACGTTCGATATCTGAGTCGAGAAGCAACTCTCCTCGAGAAGAAACGACAATATCTATTCGCGCTTGTGACGCTATTACGAGCAAAACCATAGATACGAGAAACGTCAATAGCAGAGCTTTATGAACTGGAGTCATAGCGCTTTTAATCTTTACTTCATCCAGATGCGCATCACCTTTTACTGACGAGTTTTGAATTAATGCATTTCTGATGTGTTTCTCAATACTGTTCTTGCTCACGATCTCACCTTTACTTTAAACCTCATCAAGAAGGCTAGGTTGACTTAATGCTGATTCATTTCATTGAATGAACTAGACCGTTTGAAGAATAGCTAAGGATATAACCAGATAATTTTCAAAGATAAATGTTAGGTATGAGCGCTTAGGCCTTCTAGTTGGTTTAATTGCCTCAGATTAAACTTTCCTACTAATCCAAAATTAATTTACTAATTTGTTGATTACTTGACATTAGGCAATGTGCTTCTGGGGGCAGGTATGGCGACAAACAACGAAAACAATCCACTTAATGATGCTGTGGAACAAGTATCTACTGTAGATACCAATACAGACCAGCAGCAAGCACAGCAAAATCAACAAAATACCATTGCCACTACCATTGCGACTGGGGCAGATAATGCCGATGCTTCGGATGAAATAAACCAAGCTCTAAGCGATAACCCAAGTAGTGCAGGCGCAGAACAAGATGATTCTAATACTGCATCAGAACAATCCGCACAGTCAGCAAATGACGAACCTGCACAGCAGCAGGACAGCCAATCAAATATTGTCGATTCACAAGATTCAACCGTTAGCGAGTCAGAACCGCAAGCTGATAATGGCGCGGCTAGCGGGGCGGGCGCGCAAGCGGTAGGTGGAGATCAAACTCAACCTGATGCTCAAGCTGGTGGTTCTTCCACTCCAAGTGATGCAGTTACACAAGCACAACAATCCGTGTCGCCTTCGGCTCGAGCCGCTCAAGAAGAAAGCGGCGATACCGAGACAACAGAAGAAACATTTGAGGTAAATGTCTCAAGCGATGAACAATTTGTTCAATCGCAACAAGATGACACCTTTGATTCCGAGACAACTGAAACGTCATTTGAAGTCCAAGTCGATAACGTAAATGATGCCGCTGTTGTCAGTGGTATGGATTATGAAATTCAGGAAGATGGTCTTTTAACTTTTACTGATACGGATTTACTCAGCAGTGCGAGTGACATAGATGGAGATGAGCTTTTCATCGACAATGTGACTTATGAAGGTGACCAAGGTGTACTGACTCAACTAGGTAATGGAAGTTACACTTTTGCTCCCAATGAAAACTTTAATGGCAATATTTCATTAAGTTATGGTGTATCCGATGGCACAGTAATAACTACGGCATCTATCGATGTACTAGTGGAGTCAGTCAATGATCTCCCAGTCTTTGGTACCGCGTCTTACACCGTTGATGAAGACAATGTATTAATCTTCAATGAAACTCAGTTGCTCTCTAGCGCTTTCGATGTAGAAGGCGATGTGTCTTTGGTCGAGGTCAACTATTCGGGTAATGATGGCATCTTCACCGTCAACAACGATGGAACCTGCAGTTTTGCGCCTAATGAGAATTTTAACGGAACGGTTACGCTTGATATTGTCATCGCCGATGAAGATGGTGCACAAGTCGAAGCTACGTTTGACGTAAATGTTCTTGCGGTTAATGATGCTCCGGTCAGCGGTGACATTGCTTATACGCTGGATGAAGATGGAAACATTACACTGTCACAAAATCAGCTATTATCACAAGCCAATGATGTTGATGGCGATGACTTAACGGCGACCAATGTAACCGTAGGCGGTAATGCAAGCGTTAGTGAGAATCCAGATGGGTCATTTACCGTTACGCCTGATGCCAACTTTAACGGAGACCTCAACCTTGCCTTTGATGTCTCTGACGGACTGGAAACCATTCAAGCGGCAGGGACTTTGACGGTTAACCCTGTGAACGATTTACCGACCACTTCCGATGTCTCCGCCAACGTTGATGAAGACACCAGTATTACGGTCAATCAAGCTCAGCTTCTTGCGAATGCCGCGGACATTGATGGCGACCAGCTCACCGCTTCAAATCTGTCGGCTGCTAATGCATCGATTCAAGATAATGGTGATGGTACTTTCACCATCACACCTGATGCGAACTTCAATGGCTTAATTGATATTGCTTACGATATTAGTGATGGGTCAACACCGGTGGCTGGGAATCTTGCTCTCACCGTTGACCCAGTCAATGATGCACCGATTATTTCAGCTGATGTGCCCATTACCATTGAAGAAGACGGTTCATACACCGTGACCCAAGCTGAATTGCTTCAATTTGCCACCGACCTCGAAAATGATGATATGACTGCCGTCATTGGTGAGCAGGGTGAATCGACCACCGTGTCCGGTACTGTTCTCAACGCTGAAAATGGTCAGCCCGTAGTGGGTGCAGAAGTTACGCTAAGTGATGACGTAGGGAATTCAACAACTGCGGTCACCAACGCCCAGGGTCAATATACAGTGACAGGCAATGTATTTGAGCAAGGTAATGTCACTATTGAGCAAGAGGGCGCTATTACCAATACCTTCCTCGTTCCAGCCGGCGAAACCACCGATAGCGGCGTTATTTCGCTAAGTGAGGTATTAGAAGCTACCGACATGCGAATCGTAGTGACATGGGGTGCAACGCCAAGAGATATGGACAATCACTTGTGGCTTTACGACACCGACACTGGGGCAGAATTAGATCATATCTATTATCGCGATATGAACCATCAACTTGGCGATGGTATGGTTCAGCAGGATGTTGATGACACCAATGGCCACGGGCCAGAAACTATTACTATACCTAACTATCAAGATGCCAATATGCATTATTCGGTGCATAACTACAGTAATCGCAGTTGGGATGTGGACGGGGTTGAGAATGTTCAAGTTCAGGTGTTTGTCGGAGATACATTAGTTCAAACCTTCGCGCCGGAGTTGCCAGAGAACATCAGTGGTGACCATTGGCATGTGTTCGATATCGTAGATGGCATTGTCGTACCAAGTCAGGAAGTAGGAGGTCAGAACAACTTCACCTTACCGACCAGTGAAGAAGCGGCGAACGCAGACAACGGAATTGATATTGCATCGTTGTTTAACGTCGATGAAGGTAACACTGACAATGGCTTAGAAGGTAGTGACAATGTCACAATTAGTGATATTACCATGCCGAATGGTGTGATTACCGACAACGGTGATGGCACATATACCATCACTCCCAACGCAGACTTTAACGGTGAGTTCGAGATTAACTATACCGTTGACGATGGCAATGGTGGTGTATCTCCAGCGCAACTCGACGT
>NZ_JPJA01000094.1:273680-289210 GCF_000733315.1 Vibrio sp. ER1A | reverse complement strand
CGCCTCTGCCTCTTCTCTTCCCTCTTGTCTCTTCCCTCTCTCTCCTTCCCTCTTCTTTCCTCTCCTTCTCTTCCTCCCCTTCCCCTCTCTCTTTTTTCTCCTTTTTTTTTTTTTTTTTCCCTCCCCCCCCTTTCTCTCCTCCTCTCTCTTCGTCTTCTTCCTCATCTCTCTCTACTCCTCCTTCTCTTCTCCTCCTTACGGTGACAGCCATCAATGATGCGGCTGTGATTTACAATCAGAGCTTTAGCATGGATGAAGATGGCATCTTAACCTTTACGGACGCTGAGCTACTGCAGGGTGCGAGTGATATTGAAGGTGATGATTTAACGGTTACCGGTGTCCACTATGAAGGTACCGACGGTGTACTTACATCATTAGGTAACGGTACTCATACTTTCACGCCAAATGAAAACTACAATGGCGAACTTCAATTAACTTTCGATGTTTCTGATGGCACAGATACCAGCAGTGCGGTGGTAGATATAGCGGTAGCTGCCGTTAATGACGCGCCGATAGCGGGTTCAACGTCCTATTCAGTCAATGAAGAAGGGGTAATTGACATCACAGTAGAACAACTGTTGGCAAATTCGAGCGATGTTGATGGGGAAGCCGTCTCACTAGATTCGGTGACGTATAGTGGTAGCGATGGTATTTTAGCCCTTCATGAAAATGGAACATACTACTTCTCACCAAATGAAAACTTTGATGGTGAAGTCGTTTTACAAGTTGTTGTTTCTGATGAGTCAGGATTAACGTCTCCAACCACCGCGACTATTGATGTACTCTCCGTCAATGATACCCCGGCCGTTTCAGGCCCAATTGCTTATCAAGTTAATGAAGATAATTCTATTACTTTGTCTCAGGAACAGTTGCTTATCCACGCATCCGATGTTGATGGTGACCAACTCTCAGCAGAAAACCTATACCTAGAAGCATTTGGCACGGTGACTGATGATGGCAACGGAAATTTCACTATCACTCCGGCCGAGAACTTTCATGGGCCTTTGTCACTCACATTCGATGTGACTGATGGACAAGAAACCGTCGCAACCGCGTTAAACTTAACAGTTGATCCTATAAACGACCTTGTTATTGCTCGTGATGACGTCAATTTGTCTAGTGCTGAACCTATGATCCGCTTAGACGTCGCACCAGAGCATGGGGCGGTACAATATCTCGATGAAAACGGTGATTGGGCGGATATGGTTATTGGATTGGAATATCCCGCTGACACCGAAGTTCAATTTGTACCAAATACTGTTGAGATTCAATCGGACACTCGTGATATCCGAGTGGGCAGTTTCGACAACGATCCAAACAGCCAAGGTTTTGATGGGACAGCATCGACATCCGATTGGGGTAACGTCGATGGAGACACCGCGACGTACGTTGAAGATGGTATTGTCGTTACAACGGTTGTTAGTGAGGGTGCTTTAGCGGCCTGGAATGGTCCCAATAGCCATGTCGGTGCTGGAATAGGTAATCAGTCATCCAATGGACTCAGCGACGATGAAACTCTCACGGTTACGGTTGAAGGAGAAGACGTCAATCAAATTACGTTCCAGCTTGATGGACTCGGCGGGTATTTTGATGAAACTAGCTCCCACGCAACGCAAGTGAACATTACTGCCTATGACGCTGAAGGAAACATTATCAGTACCCTAGGTGGTTATCGTGAATCTGGGGAATACGAAGATACATATTCCTTCACAACCGATGTTCCAGTTCATCATTTTGAACTAGGAACAACAGGTGGAAACGGAACCTACGTAGTGCAAAACATGGTTGTCTCGAGAACCATGGCAGAAGAAATTCAGATCACAACCATCCAAGGAGATGGAAGCGAAGTAACAAACACTCTGCAGCTGAACTTAAATCACAGCACTGCTGAGGATACTTTGAATGTCACAGAGCAACTTATCGAAATTGATGGCACTATCACTTCGAGAGCAATTGAGGTCGAAGAAGATGGAGTCTTGACGCTCCAAGCAAGCGATCTTTTAGTAAACGACTCAGATATTGATGGTGATGAGCTGACTTTAGTGAGCGTAACTTCTACAGACGACTCACACGGAACTGTCAATCTAGATGAGAATGGACAGATCCAATTCACGCCGGATGCCAACTACAATGGACAAGCTTCATTTGAATATACCGTGACCGACGGAAATGGCTCTTTTGATACCGCAACCGTTTTTGTCAATGTTACACCAGTCAATGATGGACCTGTCGCCACAGATCTACCATTTACTATTCAAGAAGATGGAACGCTTCTGATTACCAATTACGATATCTTGTCTGCAACCTCTGATATTGATAATGACGACTTGTCTATAGAGCAAGTGACTTACGATGGCACGTCGGGTGTATTAGACAGCCATGGTGATGGCACCTATACCTTTACGCCCAATGAAAATTTCCATGGGGACCTTGAACTGAATTATTCCGTCACAGATGGATTAGAGTCAAGCTCGGCGAACATCAACGTGGCGGTAGAGTCGGTCAATGACCTCCCAGTTTTTGGTACCGCGTCTTACACCGTTGATGAAGACAATGTATTAATCTTCAATGAAACTCAGTTGCTCTCTAGCGCTTTCGATGTAGAAGGCGATGTGTCTTTGGTCGAGGTCAACTATTCGGGTAATGATGGCATCTTCACCGTCAACAACGATGGAACCTGCAGTTTTGCGCCTAATGAGAATTTTAACGGAACGGTTACGCTTGATATTGTCATCGCCGATGAAGATGGTGCACAAGTCGAAGCTACGTTTGACGTAAATGTTCTTGCGGTTAATGATGCTCCGGTCAGCGGTGACATTGCTTATACGCTGGATGAAGATGGAAACATTACACTGTCACAAAATCAGCTATTATCACAAGCCAATGATGTTGATGGCGATGACTTAACGGCGACCAATGTAACCGTAGGCGGTAATGCAAGCGTTAGTGAGAATCCAGATGGGTCATTTACCGTTACGCCTGATGCCAACTTTAACGGAGACCTCAACCTTGCCTTTGATGTCTCTGACGGACTGGAAACCATTCAAGCGGCAGGGACTTTGACGGTTAACCCTGTGAACGATTTACCGACCACTTCCGATGTCTCCGCCAACGTTGATGAAGACACCAGTATTACGGTCAATCAAGCTCAGCTTCTTGCGAATGCCGCGGACATTGATGGCGACCAGCTCACCGCTTCAAATCTGTCGGCTGCTAATGCATCGATTCAAGATAATGGTGATGGTACTTTCACCATCACACCTGATGCGAACTTCAATGGCTTAATTGATATTGCTTACGATATTAGTGATGGGTCAACACCGGTGGCTGGGAATCTTGCTCTCACCGTTGACCCAGTCAATGATGCACCGATTATTTCAGCTGATGTGCCCATTACCATTGAAGAAGACGGTTCATACACCGTGACCCAAGCTGAATTGCTTCAATTTGCCACCGACCTCGAAAATGATGATATGACTGCCGTCATTGGTGAGCAGGGTGAATCGACCACCGTGTCCGGTACTGTTCTCAACGCTGAAAATGGTCAGCCCGTAGTGGGTGCAGAAGTTACGCTAAGTGATGACGTAGGGAATTCAACAACTGCGGTCACCAACGCCCAGGGTCAATATACAGTGACAGGCAATGTATTTGAGCAAGGTAATGTCACTATTGAGCAAGAGGGCGCTATTACCAATACCTTCCTCGTTCCAGCCGGCGAAACCACCGATAGCGGCGTTATTTCGCTAAGTGAGGTATTAGAAGCTACCGACATGCGAATCGTAGTGACATGGGGTGCAACGCCAAGAGATATGGACAATCACTTGTGGCTTTACGACACCGACACTGGGGCAGAATTAGATCATATCTATTATCGCGATATGAACCATCAACTTGGCGATGGTATGGTTCAGCAGGATGTTGATGACACCAATGGCCACGGGCCAGAAACTATTACTATACCTAACTATCAAGATGCCAATATGCATTATTCGGTGCATAACTACAGTAATCGCAGTTGGGATGTGGACGGGGTTGAGAATGTTCAAGTTCAGGTGTTTGTCGGAGATACATTAGTTCAAACCTTCGCGCCGGAGTTGCCAGAGAACATCAGTGGTGACCATTGGCATGTGTTCGATATCGTAGATGGCATTGTCGTACCAAGTCAGGAAGTAGGAGGTCAGAACAACTTCACCTTACCGACCAGTGAAGAAGCGGCGAACGCAGACAACGGAATTGATATTGCATCGTTGTTTAACGTCGATGAAGGTAACACTGACAATGGCTTAGAAGGTAGTGACAATGTCACAATTAGTGATATTACCATGCCGAATGGTGTGATTACCGACAACGGTGATGGCACATATACCATCACTCCCAACGCAGACTTTAACGGTGAGTTCGAGATTAACTATACCGTTGACGATGGCAATGGTGGTGTATCTCCAGCGCAACTCGACGTGACGGTGACAGCCGTCAATGATGCCGCTGTGATTTACGATCAGAGCTTTAGCATGGATGAAGATGGCACCTTAACCTTTACGGACGCAGAGCTACTGCAGGGTGCGAGTGATATTGAAGGTGATGAGTTGACAGTTACTCGAGTCAACTACGATGGTTCAGACGGTGAATTAACAACACACGGCAATGGCACTTACACTTTCATTCCAAACGAAAATTATAATGGTGCGTTGAATCTTAGCTTTGATGTGTCTGATGGTACCGATACCTCTAGTGCCTCAATCGCTATAGCGGTAGCGGCCGTTAATGATGCTCCCGATACGACTCAAGTGGAGCTCAATGTCGATGAAGACAATACGATCACGATTACACGAGAACAACTTCTTGAGAGTGTAACAGATATCGATAGCACTGAACTGCAAATTACCGATGTAAGTTACTCCGGAAATGATGGTGTATTAATTGAGAATAGTGATGGTAGCTTTAGCTTTACACCATCTAATAATTTCAACGGCGAGATTCCTCTCACATATACAGCGTCTGATGGAGAATTAATCGCTACAGAAACGATCTCATTAACTGTCAACGCCATCGCCGACGACCCTGAATTGAATGTAACCGATGAACTAGGTGCTGAAATTGGCGTAGACGGGCTCAAGGTCGACCCTGATAATATCATTGAATTAAATGTTTCAGCTCAAGTGACTGATTTGGATGGTTCTGAATCAGTTACCGTTCAAGCAAGTGGTATTCCTGAAGGCTCAGTACTCCGTTATGACAGCCAAGCCGTTCTCGATGACCAAGATAATGGCCTGACAAGTTATGTCGATAGTGAAATTACCGTTACTTTCGAAGGTGAGGGAGCTGGCTACTATAATGCCGTCGGATACTATAAGGTTGACCAAAATGGACAGATTAACGACGTTGAGATCGTCTACGAAAATGCCTCTCAGGTAGGAGGCGGAGGAGATTTAATTCCCGGACAATCCGCATTTAGTTTTGATCTAGAAGAAGGTGAGAGCTTTAATCTATTCGTTGTCCCAAATGGTTTTAATCATAACAACTTCTCTTCGTTCAACGATGGGCATTACGAGTTTCAAGACGTCAATGGTGGACTAGCTACTACTGATTCTATTGACCCACAACTGGTATTTGTTGGCAGCAATGGAGAAGAGACTGTAATTCGAAGTCAGAATGGTGATGCTATCTTCCATGGGGGAACAAGCCCCAATCTAAATCAAGATAACATTGATCATACTCGTACCTATTTCAACAACGAAAATGAGCTAGTCTACGGTATTGAAGACATGTACAACGGAGGGGATCGTGACTTTGATGATTTCCTATTTACCATAGACTTAGGTGAGGTGAATACCAGCATTTATCAAGGTGAGGTAAATGTTGATTCTTCCGAGCCTATCACGCTGCCAACGGTGGCACTGCTGGAGCCCATTTCGATAGAGTTGCCGGTTGATTACAGTGGCGAGTTCGACCTTAACATTGAAGCGACTTCTACAGAACAATCCAATGGAGATACATCGACCACTTCACAAACCATTCATATTGATGCAAGAGAGCATGCACCTGAATCAACCCCAGTCTCTGCGACGATGCAAGAAGATGGAAGCTTATTGGTTTCCCAGGAAATGCTGTTAGCTAATGCTGTCGATTTAAACAACGATGCGTTGACGGCGTTCGAGCTAGCCACCAACGATGAAAATGCCATTATTGCAGACAATAATGACGGTACATTCACTATTACACTGAACGATGACTTTAATGGTGATCTCGAACTCAGCTATAAGATTACAGACGGAGAGTTCGTTACTCCTAACACTCTGAATCTATCCGTTGAAGCTGTGAATGATGCACCGATCTCCGAAAGTGTTGAACTTTCTGGTGTTGAAGACGAGAGTATCGTTATCTCTCAAGAAGATTTACTGGCTTATGCCAGTGATGTTGACGGTGATACATTGACGGCGAAGGACCTTCAGATAGACGCTTCATTTGGGTCGCTTGTCGATAATCTGGATGGAACATGGAAATTCTCACCAGCGGAGAACTTCAATGGTGATGTTCCATTTACTTTCAAAGTAGACGACGGACAGCTTGATACAGAAGCAAGTGGTCATCTTAATCTTTCAGAGGTTAACGATACACCTGATGCACCTGCAATTTCGCTATCTACAGATGAAGACCAAGTCTTAGTCATCGACCCAGCGTATATTCTTGCGCAAGCGTCAGATGTAGATGGGGACACACTAACTCTAGATCAATTAAGCGTCAGAGCACCGGAAAATGCGATATTGCAAGTCCAACCAGATGGTATGTACCACCTCATAACCAGTCAAGATTTTAATGGGTTGGTTGAACTTGACTATGCTGTATCAGATGACGCTTTAGAGGCTCAAGGTACGGTTAGTATCGACGTAATACCAGTTAATGATGAACCATTTGCTGTCGGCAACGCATCTTTGACCACCAATGAGGATGGTGCCTTTACATTTGATGCATCAGATCTCGTGGATCTCTTTGATGACATAGATACCAATGAACTGGTCGTTTCGCGGGTAATAATGCCAGATTCCGAAGATGGTGGTGAAATTACCCAAAATGAAGACGGCACTTGGACATTTAGTCCAACCGCTGATTTTGCAGGCATCTCCGAACTGCAAGTTATTGTCTCTGACGGAGAATTTGAAACATCATTAGATGTTCCCGTATACATTCGTCCTGTAGCTGACGGCGCTGTTATCACAACAGCACACGATGGGCCATTAGTGTTCTCAGAAGATACAACCGGCTACTTAAACCTAGATGTATCGTTAGTTGATAGCTCGGAGTTGCTAAGTCAACTTGTGATGACGGGCTATCCCGTAGGATTCCAAATCACCGACGGAACTCATACCGTAGTAATTGAGGAAGCAGGTCAGCAGATCATCATCACCGATTGGGATATCAATAATCTGCAAATGACGCCACCGCAAGATTTTCACGGCAACTTCTTTGTGACCGTTTCGGCGACAACAGTCGACTATGGTGATGAAGCAACACGTCAGGATGACAGTGTCTTTGCTGGTGATATTAACGTTATCTCAGGTAATGAGCTCATCATTAGTGCTGACGAACTCATTAACCTAGCTCAAAATGTGGAAGCAGAGCAGGGTGATGCAGTAAGACTTGTTCATTTAGTTGATAATACACAGGGAGAATTAGTCACCAACTCAGATGGAACTTGGACATTTATACCAGCACCTGACTTTTATGGGAATGTAGACCTAGCATATGTAATTGAAAAAGATGGAATTATCCATGACGAGCAGTTGAGTATCGGCGTTTATGAACCAGGAAGTTCATTACCTAATGCGCTAGAAATTGATGGTATTGGCCAAACAGATGTTACCCCAAGTGAAACGCTCTATTTTTCAGATAGCGATATGCTAGCAACGATCAGCTCTGATGACCATCAAGACCTTAGTATTGAATCAGTTTCTTTACTTGGTGGTGAAGGCATTATTGAATCAGACGGGCAGGGTGGCTATCAGTTCACCCCGGCTGAAGGTTATAGCGGCTCTGCTCAGATTGGTTTCGTCGCTAGCGATGGCGAGAACAGTGTGCAAAGCCACTTCAATGTAGGTGTAGAAGAAAGCTCGGCTGATAGCGGCTTACTAGTTCAAGCTACTGATTCTTCTATCGAAATCTCAGAGTCACTCGTACTGCAAAATCTAGGCTTGACTGGCGAATCCGACGTTACCGCTTTAGCCTATACGGGTGATAGCGGCGCGTTGATTTCAACCGGGGAAGATAGCTGGACGTTTTGGCCAGATGATACGTTCGATGGCGATATCAGTCTAGCAACTACAATCTCTACTAATGGAGATGAACAAAACATACCCTTGAATCTGAGCGTTGAACCAATGGAAGCCTCGGACCAGCATACAACAGTTTTAGAGACAGCAGTGCACGATAATACTGAAACAGATGACAACTTTGATGTGACCATCGCACCAGGTGATGTTATTAGTCTGGAAACACCAGAGGCGGCGTCTTCATCCAATGAAGTTGACCACATTGTGGTTACTGGACTTCCAAATGATGCTGAAGTAACAGGTGGCCTAGACAATGGTGATGGCAGTTACACAATATCAGGAGATCTCACACAGCCATTAACCGTTTCGTTCAGTGATTCATTTGAAGGACAAGTCGATGTCAACTATCAAGGTGTTGATGAACTTGATGCACCGATTGAAGGAGCAAGTGAGACATTACAGATCGACGTCAATGAACAGTACGCATTGCAATCAACACAAAGCGGGCAGACAGTTCCTACTGAACAACAACAAGGAACAGACTGGACGCAAAGTGACAACACCCAAGTTGCTGTTGACTTCACAGACGACTCGGGCAGCTTTGACACTGATGACAATGCAGGTGGCGGCACTCAACAAGACCTTGACGACAATTTAATGTAGTGAAACAAACATGAGCAACTACAACTTGAGAACGAGTCTATAAGCGTAATTATCCTAATAAACACATAATCGTAATCGTCAGATTAAGTTTATGTGTTTATTAGGTATTTTATGGTAAATATCGATTATGGTTAAATCTGGGCTAAAACAAGGTTAGTAGAGCGGGTTAAGGTAAGGATTTTAATCTCCTTCAAATCTTATTTAACATAATATACATAATACGCACTTGGATTATAGAAACAAAGTATAGAGAAACCCTGTAAAAGAAATGGCAATCATTGGTCTAAAGTATGTCATCACTTGATGATATCTCATGTCATAGATGATTCTGTTAGCTTCACAAAGATTCGCTCTAGCAGACCAAACATCCTCATATGAGTACTTGTACTTTAAACAAAGAATCTCAGTGTCTTCTTCATATAGAAACTCACCCAGCTTTGATGCTTGTCGTGCAAGCTTAGAAAGCGGATTCCCCCAATAGATATGCCAAGGTTTAACTTCTAAGGTTTCTGATTGTTTAAGTAGCCTTTTTGAAGACCAAACAATATCTTGGTGCTGATAGAACTCCATATGCTTTCTACCTTTGGTAAGTGGATTATCGGTAATTCAAGTAACATTTATTGTCTCGACAAATCACGACATAAATCTCAGGCTCTCCGTGGTGTTCATCGACTTCAAAATAAACGGTCGCCTTGTCGAATTTATCTTTGAACGCCAGCGCTACTTTTGCATCATCAATCGTCAAACCCTCTTCCTGTAGGTGTTCCTCCATTGATACTTTCGCTAACTCAATAACTTTCTCGTCCTTCAGTGGCATCAGTGCATAAGCCATCGTAGAAGCTAGACCCAACGTAAGAATAATTAATGATTTCATGGCTATACCCAATTTCAGTTTCTCCTATTTAAGCTAGTACAAGGTGCGTTAAATACAAAAACTATATAGGCAGAGATGCGTTTGCTACTGGATTAAACTCTTCAATCACTTGCTTTTGTTTTGATGCGCACGTCACCAACTGCTCGAACTTCTGAAAACGAATACGAGCGAAGCAATCATTAATAGGCTCAACTTGATAGCCGAGACTTCGAAGCTGGCCTGTTGTCACATTCATTTGATAGTCACCCTGTGAAAGCTGAAAATAGTATTCTCGCAAAGACTTTGATGGATCAATTTGATTGCTCACGTAAACCAAAGACTCTGAAAACCCTGTCACTAAGAAATTAAAGTCACCTAAAGGATGTTCATAGAATTCTGGCTCTTGAACCTCCGTAGAAACTTGTGTGGATTCTATCGTCTGAATTGACCCTGTTGGTGTAGCTGGCGAACCTAGCAAGCTATCCTGACTAAAAACATTAACCAAGCCAACAACCGAAAGAATGATAAAAACATACAGAGCACACGCCATTTTAGAACGCCATAAAGGACGAACATCCTTTGCTTGAGCCTCAGACACAGCAGAGTTGGACGCAGTATGACTTTGATAAAGCTTGAAATACTGCTTTTCATAGGTTCGTTGCTCAGTGTTCACCACATCACCACGCAAGCCCATTTTGACCTTTTTCGTATACGTTTTGTTAGAGCCTAGAGCCGTGTTTTTGATACACCGATACACAATCTCAATCATATCTCGAATATCACGGTGAAGCTTTCTATCTGACTGTGTTAACAGAGTGATGTCGATACCAAAATGCCGGTGCATTGAATAGAATTCTAGAAGATCCTTTTTGGCCTGATTGCCAAGAATCATATGAGCCTCATCGATGATATAAAGCGGTGCTTGTCCCCGTTCGTTTCTCCACTCATCCTTGTAATCATTGGGGCTAGAAAACGGCCTATTATCATTGCCATAGTCATGCAAATCAAAGGACTTAACCTCGATGAGTTCGGAAACCTTCTCACCAAAAACAGCGATAAGTGCTTCCATATTCAAAGGTAAATTGGTGATGACCTTGCGACCATCTTTAATATTAGGCAACACATGATAGACCACTGCTTCATAGCTTTTTCCGCCGCCCGGTCGCCCCATAATGAGATTAATCATGTTACGAACCCAACCTTACAAATGGAATAAGCTGAAGGAGAAAACGCACCGATACCGCAGAGATGATCATCGTTATAGCTTGAGGAAAACCAACGAGAGACATGATATCGATAGCCTCGGCAGGTAACATGCTGAGATACGGTTTTAAATCAATGGGAGACAGCAACGAACCTAAACCGTTAATCAAAGAGATAACAAAAGTAAGAAGTACATCTACGCCCCCTAGCCCCAAGTTCGTGAGCATGACAACCAAGGTATTTATCAAACGGCTAAGAAACTCAACGAACGTATTGAACAGAGAAACAATCCAATCAAACATAGTTAACCCCCAAAGATGATTTTGCGACAGGCCATCACCGTGCCGAAAAGAAGACAAGCACGCATAAACGACCAGATATAACTAGGTAAACTCACATCATGACGCCCTAGCCCTTTACCCAAGAAATCGACATTGGTGAGATCAATAATCCACACTGGCGGCGTCACATTCCCATTACCACTAAAGCGAAAACCATCGAGAAACTTGAGGAGATTAGATGCAGAAACCTGAGTGTTAAAGTCATCGAGAAGCCCCTTTAAACCGCTCTCATACTTGAGGTCGACATAAGATGGACACTTCAAACCAACAAGACAACTTACCTCTCCGGCCTTGCTTAAGTCCGGTGATTTGGCATTCTGTTTAAGCTGTTCTTTAATGGCTTTTAACTCATTGGAATTACTGGATTGCAGAGACTGAATGGCACCAATAACAGGCTGTAAATCGACATCACCACCTTCGGGTTTTGTACCACCTCCGTTAGAACCTTTAGCGTTCTTTTCTAAAACCGTTTGGTCGCTCTTGGCCACATTATCTGCCAAGTAACGAGCGTCAGCCGCTTTGTCTTCTGGAACGGTTTTCCCTTGTGAGTAATCAAGTGCAGATTGCCATAAAGGATCACCAATTGACGGAAGTGGACGACCATCACTAAAGGTAGGTTCTGTTGTTGCCTCAGGTTGCCAATCCAAGTCAGCAAGTGAGCCATCAGCATTTTGAAACAGAGCTTGTTTTTGCGTATCAGAAAGACTGGAGAACCTTGATGCCAGTGTGCCCGCAAATGCATCATCCGGAATAGTTTTATCAGCCTGACTAGGAACATAATCAGGAGCACAGCTTTCTACCGTTGAAGTTGCGCTATCGCACTTGAGATGAACCCAAGACCCAACATAACGCCAACCACTGTGTGTCGTTGCAACAAGAACATTATCTTGAGTAACCTCAACCGTATCAATTGTTCCATAGTTCTGACCATTTTCAGCAAACGTATTTTTAAGAGCCGTATGAATAGAAACACCATAACCAGGGTAACGCATCTGACTGAGTTGAACGGAGTAAAGGCTACCTTGTTTCGGCGCACCACTAGAGTCAGAAGACCATTCCCAATTACCAGCCGACACCGCAAAGCCAAGCGCGGCTAATACAGTCTTAACTGGCTCTTGGGTAGACATACTTTTAAGGAAACCTCCAAATGAAGACATTGATACGTTTGAAGGCGTAACAAAGTACGGACGAGAGACAGGAGAGACAGCTTTCACAGCAGTGTCGACTTTTAACATTTGGGAGCCAAATTGAACCGCCCTCTCTCTGGCTAACAAAGCCTCAGCAACTTGAAGCCTCGCTGATGCGACCGCATAAAATGAACAGAGAATAAGACCGAATAGAAGTAATTGTCGCTTCATAAAAACCACCTACAAAAAAGGCGACCTCAGCCGCCCTTTAAACCTTGAATTGTGGCTAGTGCAATCATGCCACCTAGCAAAAACCAGATGGCAGTAACTAGCTCATGGAGCAAGAAAATCATGCTTTATTAACGGCTTGCTTAGACTTACCGAAGACCTTAAACGCAATGGCAATACCAATACCGATTGGTGCAACAGCCAAAATCACAGCAGTAACAGCAGACAGACCATCAAGAGCACCCAACACAGCTGTTTTAATTTGGTCTACTGGGCTTGTCGCCCCTTCACCCGCAGCGAAAACCAGCGGAGAAGCCAAAGAAATGGAAGCAAGAAGGACGGCTTTTTTAGCTTGAGAGATAAGTTTTTTCATAGAATGTACCTTTCATATTTTATTGATAAAGCGGATCACATGACCAATAGGTGCAGCCAATAAGTAACCCAAGATAACGAGCCCAAAGCCCGAAAATAGAAGCCCTGAAATTTCAGAAGATGACAATTCCAAAGCCCCGATATAGGTGTGATATTCACTAGCGGATATCACGACAAGTGCGTCGCAATCAGAGATTTTCTGACCACTAAGTTTTAAGACGTTTGTGCTTTTCTCAGCGACGACGCAATACGGCATAAGTCACCTACTTCAAAGATGCTTGAAAGTGCTTTTTGATGTCGTCATCGACAGGAATGAGCTTTTCAACCCATTGTTCGTAAACGTCATTTGGGTTGCAGCCAAGCTGAAATTCATACTCACGCTCAGGAACAAAAGCCCCCGTTGAAAGCAATTGAATGGCGTAATCTGGACGTATCTTGATAGGATCTTTTCCGTACGGAACCTCCGTGTCAAAACCGTGCCCCTCTTTTTTGTAATTCTCGGTATCAACATTCTCAATGGAACGAAGAATGACCAATTCGTAAAATGGCTTGTTGTTTTTGCCGTTTGGATATTGACGCTTAACTAACCCCATGACCTTGACCATTTTGGAACTCCTATAAACTGTTAATTAATTTTTGGTGCATTGAAGTGAATGACAATTGAGAGTCGTCACGCACCAAAGACGACACCACCTTCTCAAAGTCACCGTGATACAAATCCAGAAGGCCATTAACGACACGGCCATACTGACGTTTAGCCCAATAAGCCGCTTGAAGGACTTCACAAGCACAACGTTTTTTTGATTTAAAGGACATTGATTTAGGCTCAACATCCTTAGAGAAAAGTGATTTAGCGTAGTTATTAAGGCCGGAGAAATAGCCATCAATATCAAGGAGGATATCAACCGAAACCTTTTTCAATTCAACCTCGCTGCGATACCAGACAAAGCCATCTTTATCGATTTTCTGTTCGAGCTTTTTGTTATAGATGCGCCAGTGAACCAGCGAAGAACGAGATCCAATCCTTCTCATTTCGACGCTATAAACCTTGTTTCCTTCGCCATCGATATGCCATTCGTCAGAGTTCGTGAATGTTGGAGAGATACCGCGAGAACGTTTAAAGCCGTCATCAAGAAAAGCCAGTTCGACATTCTTGCAAGTATGAATACCGTCGAAGTCATCAAAGGCCAAATCACAACGAGTAAGCAAAGTCACATTGAGAATATTTGACAGCCAGTAGTGAACATATTGACGAGTGCGCTTAGTGAAAAGGTGTTTACAACCTTGAGCATTGATAGAAAAGTGGATCGTATCTCTTTGATTAGAGCCGCCCACCCCAACCTTTCCACAGAACTCAAGACCATCTGCCGAATAGATATTGAAGTGGTTATCGTAGAAGTTGAACTTAGATTCAATCAGGCAACCAACCGTAAAACCTAGAACCCTAGTGAGAAAGATGAGAACGCATTTTTCAAAGTACGAGGAATAAACACGACGACGATACTCGTTTACATCTTCCAAGTCTTGACCGCTGCTAGTTCTCATAGCTGGTAGTTCAGGAACGTCAGGGAAAGCAATTCCAGAGAAAGGCGCTGATTTTGTACAGTGACGAAAATCTGACAACTTGACGGTAAACGCTAGCCAGTCAATGGTTGTAGACGTGTTTAAGTACTCGGAATCAACGTCCATATCAAGAGATTTAGAACCTAGATACTCTGGATTAACGCGCGCTGCTCTCTTGAGATAACGATTCGGTTTATGTTCGTGAGTGTAAGAAGTACGAGCGTGAATATCATTGCTATCAATCTCATGCTGACGAACAACGCCAGCTCGACAGAACGGACAAACACAATGGAAGAACGACGTGTAGATTTGCCCACATTCTGAACAAGCAAAGTGTCTTTTTGATGCGTTTTCCATTGTATCTCCAAAACCTGTCAAGGTAACTAATGAAGCTACCATAGGGAAACTAACGCAAACTTTCAAGACCACTGTAAACAAAAACAGCTATAGAATAGAAACATAATGAACAAAATGTGAGGTTGATATGGAATTTAAAGACAGGTTAGTTACCAACAGAAAGTCAAAATCAATGACCCAACAACAAATGGCAGATGTGATGGGAATCAGTCTTACTGCTTACAAAAAGTACGAATCTGGAGCAGGACAGCCAACAATGGAAAACCTCATCAAAATCGCAAATGAGCTGGAAATATCCATTGATGAACTGTGCGGAAGATGGGAAACAACAAAAGATCAAACCTTGTTGATGAGGATAAATAAGATCAACACGTTAGACGATGAAGAAAGGAATGTTATAGATACGATTCTGGAAAGCTTACTGATAAGGCATGCGACTAAAGGAATACTAGAACAAAGTAACCCTTAACGATTTATTATGTAATAGACCTAGTCGGAAGACGATAGATCGCGAGAGCATCGAAAACCGATACATCACCGAAAGTACCCCCGTAAT
>NZ_JPJA01000094.1:265680-266890 GCF_000733315.1 Vibrio sp. ER1A | reverse complement strand
ACATAAATCTGACCACATAATGCGCACTAGGATTATAGTCGGCTTAGTATCAATGAGATACAGAAAAGCCCGCCATATTGCTAGCTTCTCACGTTACCACGTTCTTTACCTAGTCATTAAATTTTACGCCTGATGAAGCATTTCAATACTGATTAGCTCATAGAGTTAAAGCCTTTGGCTTGTTCCGATATATACTTTTGGCTCATAGCTTGGGGCTTAGTATTATTCAAATAACTGTCGCACCGAATGGTTTCCTCATCCTATGGCTACAGCCTTTGGATACAAGTTCCATAGCGTATAACTAAAGTGTATTGAAACGAGCTTTCTTTCTTCGTTACCTTAACTGTTCAACACAAGCTTATACCTACCTGGCTGGCGAAGTTTTCGCTTGTTTAGTCTTTCTTTTTTAGCTGCGTGGCTTTTCTTTTAGCGCTAAAAAACTACAGCAAGCAACTTAACCAATTATAGGAACACGTTACCTCGATTGTTTATCGCTTCAGCGAAGTCATAGCACTTCGACGCGTACATCCCAAAGAAACTGGAGTGTAAACAGAAAACATCAGGCTGAAAATAACCGAACTATCTGTTTAGGCGTTCACAAATATTTGTTGTAAGAAATTAATCGACAGCTTAGTAAATTAATAGTTTGGCTAGGTAATCTATCCATTCCCTAGCCTTTTAATTAACCTATTATTTAAATTAACCTTTTATATCTTTGTGGTTATAAATCGCTTTCATTTATATACCCATAGACACGAAGTGTTTAACATCTAATTTTAAATAGTAGAATTTTCAACATACATATAGTTAGAGTTAGTTATATTCGATGCCATTATTGCTCTAGTCTATATTTAAACTCCGAGAATCGATTAACCTCACGAATATTAAAGAAAGATTACATACACACACTTATACTTCAAGCCCCTTCGTACTCTCTATAGGTATAGGGACTAAAAACAATGGCAGGAACGATCTATTGACTATGTAAATTCAATATTGCAAAGCTATAACGAAAGAAATGGCAATGTAAATATAACACCACATATATAAATAGAATCTGATTATAGATTTAGATATTTATAAACTTTTATTGTGTTTTTCTAAGATATTCTCTTTACAAAATGAGTTAGATGTTTAATTCTAATTTCACCAACGAGAACAACAAGAATTATTAGAAAAGGAATATTCTATGTCTTTACCTATTGAGTGG
>NZ_JPJA01000094.1:196661-265430 GCF_000733315.1 Vibrio sp. ER1A | reverse complement strand
TGGCAGGAACGATCTATTGACTATGTAAATTCAATATTGCAAAGCTATAACGAAAGAAATGGCAATGTAAATATAACACCACATATATAAATAGAATCTGATTATAGATTTAGATATTTATAAACTTTTATTGTGTTTTTCTAAGATATTCTCTTTACAAAATGAGTTAGATGTTTAATTCTAATTTCACCAACGAGAACAACAAGAATTATTAGAAAAGGAATATTCTATGTCTTTACCTATTGAGTGGTTTACAACTAGCTATACACGAATTCAAAAATGGGATATCGAAGGGTTGTCATTATTGGAGGCAGAAGCAGCGTTAGAAACCTATTTAACAGATAACAACCCTATCTCACTAGAGATGGCTGATTACATTGCCGAGAACTGGACTTGTCGCCGTATACAAATGCTGGATTCTGAATCAAGGCGTACCCTAATGAAAATCTGGGATGAACGAGAAATAGCGGCGCACGGATAGTTGTTTATCCTATCGAGTCAATTTAATTTAGTTATAGTGCATTAGGTATATTAAAAAAGGCGCTTCTTACAGCGCCTACACTTCTAAACCAATTGGAACTCATCGAGATTTCTTTTTGCCTTTTGACTTGAATCCTTGATGTGGGAATACATTTCGAATTCGTTGTTGGCATGCTTTCGCTACTGAGTTGCTAAATTTTAGCTTCATACCGGTACGGGTTTGGTAAACTTTTAAAACACCTGTCGCTTTATCACGCTCGACAATATCTTTAAGATTATGTCGAAAAGATGGAGGAATATGACCTTTAACGTTACCTAGTTCACCGTTATCAAACTTTACAGTTAAAACTGGACGGTCAACGGCAACAAGCCAGAAAACAACAAGTGCACCTATCAGAACAACGTATAACATCGCAACTACTCCCTATTCCCTGGCTAATCAGACAGTAACTTACTTAAGTCCTCTTTCAGGCTGCTCACTGTCTTGGTCGCTTTCTCACTGCGTGACGCTTCACTTAACAAGTATTCGATCGCTTCGGATAACGTACATCCGAGTTCGTTTGCTCGGTAAGACAGCTTTTCCCAAACTCGATAGTCAAGATCGATAGACTTTTTCTTGGTATGAACTTGTTCTGCATTATAGTGACGCTTGCGCTTGGCACGAATTGCCTGCTTGAGTTTATTATCAAGCTCTGCAGACATATGCTCATCAATCCAATCAAGAACCAGAGTAGGCTCGTGTTCTAATGATTTAAAAGTCGCAACGGCCTGCTCGATTTCACTGGTATCAATATAGCGAGTGATATTCTCACCCTCGCGCCACTTTTTAGATAAATACTGCCACTTCCAACCACATTCTAGGTTTTCAAGCTGTTGGTATTTCATTGGTTTGCGTCCCTACTCTGTTTACAGTGACAGCGTAACCCAAGTCACGTGACAACTCAATAAAAGAACACAAAATCTGAGAATCTGCTCCCGATTAACCGTGCTCTATTACTAACGTTACTTCGGGTTTCGTTGTATACTCCTTCCAAATTTTAAATAAGTAGCATCTTAATGAATCTAGTCCCTTGGCAAGACGTTTGTCCGCAGTACAACAACTATCAGACCACTATCGAACAAGCACCGAACATTGCACCAGCATCGCTGCTTGATTTGCAACCTCGTTTACAAGCCGCTCTCAAATTCTTCACATCAAAAGCTTGTAAATCTAAAGTGTTAGTCGTTAAAGATGGTGACAATCTAAAGTACCGTGAACTAATAGCTGCTTCACTCAAAGCATTAGGCAAACATGTTGTTGTGACAAAGGATACAAACTCAGCGCTACTGTTTGATCATTACGCTAAGGTTGATAACCAACTTGAAGTTTCCGCAGGATTAATTTCTCAAGCCAATAACGGGTTTCTTGTGGCTTCAACCCAAGCAGCATTAAGTACGTTAAGCACTTGGGGAAATATTAAGGCTTTGCTATCAGGAGCATCACTAAATAGTGTGGCCATTGATAAGCAGTCCACTGTTTTATCTCCACCACAATTCCAATCAGACTTTAAATTGATCATTCTTGGTGACCGAGACCAACTTGCTGAATTTGATTATGCTGATAATGATTTTCGTTCTGGCTTTATGCAGTATACTGAACTGGAGAGTGATCTAAAGGTCTCCGAAAAAACTATCTCGACTTACTTCGGTTTTGTAAATGGTCTGCTAGAGAAGCAGCTTCCCGAATATAGCCTAGATAGTTCAGCCTACTTGCGCCTCCTTCAAGCGGGAGCTCGTGAAACAGAAGATAAGCAGTACCTTCCTTTGTCCATCGATTGGCATTCAGCACTGCTTGGTGAAGCGTCATCTTTTAGTCATGACAAAGTAATAACATCCGCTCATATTGAGGAAGCGATTTGTGCGAAACGAAGCAGAGAAGCCTATCTTCCTGAACGTGCAATTGACGATATTCTCGAGGGACAAGTTGTTATCGAAACTCAGGGACAACAAGTTGGCCAGGTCAACGGATTAACTGTTATCGATATACCTGGGCACCCAGTATCCTACGGTGAACCAGCTCGAATTTCTTGCGTAGTGCACTTTGGCGATGGTGATGTCTCTGATGTCGAGCGAAAAGTCGATCTTGGCGGTAACATCCATGCGAAAGGCATGATGATTATGCAGGCGTTCGTTTCTTCCGAGTTGGATCTTGATGCCCCGCTCCCTTATTCTGCCTCTATTGTGTTTGAGCAATCTTATTGCGAGGTTGATGGTGACAGTGCGTCGTTAGCTGAGTTGTGTTCTCTTGTAAGTGCATTATCTGGCTATCCTATCGATCAACAAATTGCGGTCACAGGTGCTGTCGACCAATTTGGCCGCGTTCAAGCCGTCGGTGGCCTCAATGAGAAAGTCGAAGGTTTTTACAGCGTATGCAAACACCAAGGGTTTACGGGTAAACAAGGTGTAGTGCTTCCGAAAACTAATCTTCAACACCTAGCACTCAGCACTGAGGTGGTAGACAGTATTAAGCAAGGTGAGTTCCATATTTGGTCAGCCACACACGTTGACGAAGTGGTTCCTCTACTTCTTAATAAGCCTTTCAAGAGTGAAGACGAAGATAGCGTTATTGGAAAGATAGCCGAACGCATTGAAAATTTTGAAAAACTTGAACTACCGGAAACTTTGTTAGAAAGGGTTAAAAACTGGTTTGTCTAGTCGTGGTCGGACTTGTCTAGCGTACACCTGTTCACTAAGATGCTCATACCAAAATTTGGAGTAATTTAATAATGCAAAACAGACGTGAATCTTATAGCCGTGAAGATCTTCTAGCCTCTAGCCGTGGTGAACTATTCGGCGAAGGCTACCCTCAGTTACCAGCACCAAACATGCTGATGATGGATCGTGTAACTAAAATGTCAGAAACCGAGGGTGACTTTGGTAAAGGTTTAATTGTTGCAGAATTAGATATCACCCCTGACCTATGGTTTTTTGATTGTCACTTTATTGGTGACCCAGTCATGCCAGGCTGTCTTGGCCTAGATGCAATGTGGCAGCTAGTTGGCTTCTACCTTGGTTGGATTGGTGGCGAAGGTAAAGGTCGTGCTCTTGGTGTAGGTGAACTAAAATTCACTGGTCAAATCCTTCCTACTGCGAAAAAAGTAACGTATGAGCTACACATGAAGCGCGTAGTAAATCGCAAGCTTGTTATGGGTATCGCTGACGGACGTGTCCTAGTAGATGGTAAAGAGATCTATGTTGCTAAAGACCTAAAAGTCGGCCTCTTTAAAGATACATCAACTTTCTAAATAGAAGTTTTCAATAAACGACTCCCCGGAGTCGTTTATTTTACTCATACATATTTAGTTATAGTGCATTAGAAGTAACAACCACAAAAAAGACCTCAAGATGAGGCCTTAAAATACTTCAATTTTGCTCCCGACTACTTGAAGAGTCCTGAATGTTTGTCATCTCGGGCATCACGCCAACCGCCTAGCCAATAAGACTTAGCATCCATTTGTTGATAGGGACAGGTTTCCATCGATCGACCATTCAATCCAGCTTTATAACCCTGTGATTGAGCTCGCTCTAGACGATCACGTTTTTGTCTCTTCATAGTACGGTCCTCATTATACAAAGCCAGTCTCCCAGCTTTCTACCATTAAAGATTTGTGGAGCTTTTGTGACTCCTCTTTAATAATTGCGCATTATTCCGCTGATCACAAGGTACAAAAAATCCCAGATTCAGAAGTGTGAACCTGGGATTTTTGTCACTTGTGACTATTTGTTACGGCGTAACCCTAAGAACCCTAGAAAAATCATCGCCATCCAACCGAGACTACCCCCTTTACGCTCTACGGGAGCGGCTTCTAATGCACGAGTCTGGATGTCAGCAGATGTTGCATTTGCGATCGGGATCAACTTAACCGCTACTACTTTCTCACGTTTTTGACCATTGCCGCAATATGAGTTGTGGCCAGTTGTATCATAGCCGCCTTCACATTTTAGCGCTGTCGCTACGATAACACCGTCATCGTTAATATCAGCTGCATCGACGATTCGGAACTGGTTATTGTTAGTAGACTCACTACCACCATTCGTTAAGTCATCTAACAACCATGGTCGATTTTGGAAAATAGCACGTCTGTCTATCATGTCCTGATCACCAGAGTCAGCAACAGTATACGGATAGATAAAACCACGTTGACGACGTTTCTTACCAAAATACTCTGTAGACTGTTCGGCATCAACAGCACCAACGATTTCGTTAAAGTTGTTAATAGCTCCCGTCTCACCGCCAGCACCACGGAAGAAGATCCCACTATTACCGTTAAGTTCATCAAAGTACTGCGCAGAACCAACGTTACCGCTAGAGTCGATCGAGGCTAAGAACATTCGGTTAGGTGCAGCGCCATTTTCACGTTTATCTCCTCGACGTTTTGCTTCGCCGATTACAACAAGGTTTGTGTTGATATCAGTAGCTACTGAGTTGCTGTAAACGAAATCATCACCATCTTTCACTGTTGCTCGAGAAATAACTCGTGAAGTTACACTTCCAAGCTTATCAGCCGCGAAATCAGTATTTGGAGTGAATACGGTAGCTTGCATAAACAAGTTGCTTCCATCTTTCGTAGTATTTAGCCCTACAAAGACTGGTTTACCTGAATAAGCGGTAGCTGAAGAAACAGCGACTCCACGTATACTGCCTTGGCTTGCCTTTTTGTCGATATTGTTATCGCCAGTATTCTGCCAACCATAGAACGTATCAGGTTGGACTTCAGTGGCAGAACTTACGCCTGTGACATCCCAAATTGTAGCTTTAGTTGCAAACGCAAAATTTTGACAATCAGCATAAGCGGCAGGATCAGCTTTAATAGTACTGTTGTTAATACAGTTTGCTACGGAGCCACGATAGTTCTTATTAGAATCGTTGTAATCAAAAGGCGCTACAGCAGCACTACCAACAATATATTCATTGCTACCCAGCTTAAATGAGTCAAACGCCATTGTACGACCCATCTTCTGTGTAATATTTCCGTCTTGTTTAGGCAGCAGAATGGACGGGTTTGCACCATCTCCCCAGAAACCTCGATGACGGTAGATCAGAGCACTATTAGAACCGTTGTTATAATAGCCACTACTCGTGTTACCGATTGCTACACCATTACTATCAACTCCATTAACTACTGCGTTACCTGAAGTTGGTGTATAGGTAAACCCACTCGGCGAATAGGCTGCTGATAGAGGTTGCTCCAGAGCGAATAAGCTACCATTTTTGAATACTTGTGCATTTGACTTATACGTCGCGGAATTCCATGCATCACGTTCACGACGTAAACCACCGTGATCACTAAAGCTGTACCATAATTTATCTGTCCACGCAGGGTCACAAGTTTGATAGCCTAATTCATTTCGGCAATAGTCTCTGTTGCGACCCCAGTCTGTATAATAAAAGCTTGAATCGTAATTGAATGGCACTTCTTGACGATATGAGTGACCTTCAGATCCCGCACGCGAATCACCATAGGTTACTATTGCATTAGAAGAGCAGTCCTCTCCAAAACAACCTTTATTGGTACCCGTCTGTTTGGACTTATCAATGGCCGAACCATAGAACTCTGTGATATCAACACCATTGGACAGGCCCGCTTCATAACCGCTAGCAGGCCCAATCTCAACAACCTTATACAACGCTGCCTGACTTGAAGTTGCAGCCATAACACTGGCTGCAATTAATGAAATTTTGAAATTATTACGACTCATGAAGACTAACTTTCCTGTTGCATTGCTTCGAGTTCTTCCCATCGCTCAAAGGCAATTTCCAGTTCCTGCTCTTTGGCAGACAAACTATCTAAAATTGGTTGTGTTTCAGTCACAGGTTTAGTGAAAAACTCAGGAGTATTCACGGTTTCCTGCAACTGTTCTAATTCTTGCTCTAGCTGCTCAAGTAACGCAGGTAGTGCCTCTAATTCCCTTTGCAGCTTATACGACAGCTTTTTAGGTTTAGAGTTCACAGCAGTTGCTTTCTTTTCTGGTTCAACTGCTTGCTTTTTAGTCTCTTTCACAGGTTCGTAAGCTTTTCTTGCCTCGATCACCTGCATTCGTTGTTGTTGGGCATCATGATAACCACCAACAAACTCTTCTATAACCCCTTCACCTTCAAAAATCCAGCTTGTAGTCACAGTATTATCAACAAATTGACGATCGTGACTCACTAAGAGCAGCGTGCCCTGATAGTTAGCAAGTAATTCCTCGAGTAACTCTAACGTTTCGATATCTAGATCGTTTGTTGGTTCATCAAGCACCAATAAGTTGTTCGACTTAAGGAAGATACGCGCCAATAATAAGCGGTTTTTCTCGCCACCAGATAATGCCTTAACCGGAGTTCTGGCACGTTTTGGGGCAAATAAAAAGTCTTGAAGATAGCTCAACGCGTGTCGTTCTCGACCGCCTACCATGACTTCTTGCTTACCGTCAGCAAGGTTATCAATCACCGTCTTCTCTGGGTCAAGAGCTTCACGATATTGATCGAAATAAGCCACTTCTAGCTTAGTACCACATTTCAACTTTCCAGATGTCGGCTGTAATTCGTCGAGGAGAAGCTTGATTAGAGTACTCTTGCCGCAACCATTAGGACCAATAAGCGCAATTCTGTCACCACGCTGGATGTTAAAGGAGAAGTTCTTAACTATGGTTTTGCCTTCAATCTGATAATTGAGGTCATTAGCTTCGAAAACGATTTTTCCGCTACGAGCACTATCATCCAGTTTAAGATTCACTTTACCCTGAACTTCGCGACGACCTTGGCGTTCCTCACGCAGCTTTTTAAGCGCTCTTACTCGTCCTTCATTACGCGTTCTACGTGCTTTAATTCCTTGACGAATCCATACTTCTTCTTGCGCAAGCTTTTTATCAAATTCAGCATTTTGCATTTCTTCAACACGTAATGCTTCCTCTTTCTCAACCAAATAGGTTTCATAACTACCTGGATAAGAAACTAATTGACCACGGTCAAGGTCGACAATGCGAGTTGCCATCGAGCGAATAAAGGCGCGGTCGTGCGAGATAAAGATAATTGAGCCACGAAAATCTTTTAGGAAAGTTTCCAGCCACTCGATTGTGGTTACATCTAGATGGTTGGTAGGCTCATCGAGTAGTAAAACATCAGGATCACAAACAAGAGCACGAGCTAACGCAGCTTTACGTTGCCATCCACCAGATAAGTCAGTTAACAGTGTATTGCCATCTAACTTCAAAGCCCCAAGAATATTCTTAATACGGTCTTCAAAGCGCCATGCTCCGGCAACTTCTAAGCTCTCTTGAGTTTTCGCCAATCGATTTATGTTTCGCTCAGACGGGTCTTGCGCGACCAAATCCAGTTGAGCATGATAAGTTTTTAATAACTCACCGACTTCTGCCAGTCCTTCAGCGACGTAATCAGCTACCGTACCAGCCTGATCACGCGGAGGATCCTGTTCAAGTCGTGATACCACGACATCTTGAGTGATCTGCAGTTTGCCATCGTCCATGACGATTTCACCCGCAAGCACTTTCATTAACGTTGATTTGCCCGCTCCATTGCGGCCAACCAAACACACACGTTCGTTTTCTTGAAGTGCGAAATCAGATTTGTCTAGCAATGGATGATCACCAAATGCTAGTTGCCCATTATGAATGGTAAGTAATGCCATTAGCTGTTAACCATTGTTTCAGTTGAGAAAGGTCAAAAGGCCAGTTAATTTCAGATTGTTCGCTTTTTACAACTGGTATAGTGACGCCGTAACGAGAAAATAGCTCATCATCAAAAGCAATATCAATCACTTGTAATTGCTCAGTTAATCCGACATGAGATATGAGCTCAAATGCCATCTCGCAGAGATGGCATCCTTCAGTACTGTATAGAATAAGTTCCTTTTCCATAATCCTTTACTTTTGGTGAGTAATAACCCAACAGTTATGAATATGTTTGTTACGAGCAAAATCAAGTGGTAGAGTTTTATCTGAAATGTTCTCGGCTTTAAGGCCAAGTTCTTCCAGCGCTTTCAAGTCCATCTTGAAGTGTCGTTTGTTGTTCGAAAATACTATCGTACCTTCTTCGCGCAGTAGTCGTTTCAAGTTCGTCATTAGCGTTACGTGGTCACGCTGAACATCAAATGATTGTTCCATTCGCTTAGAGTTCGAGAAAGTCGGTGGATCAATAAAGATAAGGTCGTAACTACCGTTGGCTTTTTCTAACCATTGTAAGCAGTCTGCTTGAATATATTGATGCTGACGGCCAACTTGGCCATTGAGTTTCATGTTCTCTTTCGCCCACTCTAAGTAGGTATTTGACATATCAACTGTTGTCGTTGATTTCGCGCTACCCAATGCTGCGTGAACAGTTGCAGATCCTGTATAAGCAAATAGGTTTAAAAAATCTTTGTTGCTCGCCATTTCACCAAGCTTACGGCGAGTGATTTTATGGTCAAGGAACAGGCCAGTGTCTAAGTAGTCGTAAAGATTAACGATTAGCTGAGCCCCGTATTCATTTACGTGAAGCTTTGATGACTTAGCCGCCAGTTTGTTGTACTGCGATGAACCTTTTTTCTTTTCACGTACTTTAAGAACCACGTTGTTGGTATCAACACCGGTTACCTTGATACTGGCACGAATAACATCCGTTAATCGACGCTTTGCTGTCTCTTCAGGAATGCTTTTGGGAGCTGCGTATTCTTGAATAACCAGATAGTCTTGATAAACGTCAACAGCAACATTGTAGTCAGGTAGATCAGCATCATATATGCGATAGCAATCTAAGCCTTCCTTCTTAGCCCACTTTCCAATCTTTCCAATGTTCTTCTTGAGACGGTTAGAAAAGTCCGGAGCTACAACTTGTGCGTCCTTATTGCCCACTAACTCATCTTCGGAGCGTTGAGAAATTGAATAGTTCTTTTGGTGACACTGTAACGCACCATTATTCAGTTTAAATTGTTTTTCTGCTCGCATACGTAAGCAACTTAACAAATCGTCTGAACTAGAGAAGATAGAGGCTTGGCAACCACCAAATTGAGTTTTTAGTTGGTTACCAAATTCGGTATAAAGTGCGATAAGCCCTGGTTCCGTGCCCAAGCGCTCGCCGTATGGAGGGTTACACACCACAACACCTTCTCCGAACTCGGCAGGTTTAGTCACTTGGCTCGCATCACCAAGCTCAAAGTTAATCAACTCTTCAACGCCTGCACGTTTGGCATTTTCTTTAGCGGTTCTCAATACTTTAGGGTCGTTATCGAATCCCCAAAATCTGCTGTCAGTCTTTTTGACACCGCGACGAGCTTGGACATTAGCTTCTGATTTAACCTCTGCCCATACCTCCGGTTCAAAATCTTCAAGTGCTTCAAAACACCATGTTTGACGCTTAACACCAGGAGCCATATTTGCAGCAAGCATGGCCGCTTCTATCAGCAGCGTACCAGAACCGCACATAGGATCGAGCATGTTTTGCCCTTGTTTCCAGCCACTACGAGCAACAATGGCAGCGGCCAATGTTTCTCTTAAAGGCGCTCGGCCCGCTTCTGTTCTATAGCCACGTTGGTGTAAGCCTGAGCCAACCATATCTAAGCCAATAAGCGCTTTATCTCTATGTAGGCGCACATGAACGCGCACATCCGCGCGGTCTTTACTGATATTTGGGCGAGGCAAATTCTTCTTATTGAAGCAATCTACTACGGCGTCTTTGACTTTCATCGCGCCATACTGGCTATTACGAATCTCACGGTTGGTGCCGTTAAAGTCTACGATAAATTTCTTTGAGCTATGGAAGTGATTAATCCAGTTAATGGAAGACGCAGCCAGATATAAGTCCATATCATCTTGGCAAGTAAACTCCGAAAGCACTTTAACAAAGCGAGAAGCATATCTGCTCCATAAACAAGCTCGATAAATCTGCTCATTTGACGCTTTAAACTTCACTCCCGCTTGTACAGGTTTTACTGAAGTTAAACCCAATTGCTCAAGCTCTTGAGCCAGTAGGTTTTCGAGTCCATTAGAAGTAACGGCAAGATATTGGTTCATAGTGTTCATCTGACTGTGAAAAATGGTGTTGATTATACCTGACAAACGGCCTTCTCACTAAACAAACCTACTCTAATCCCTTAGTTATTCGTTTGTTCGAACAAGCTTTAACCGAATGAAACTCATAAACGCCGCGACCATCATTACATTAGCCATTAATGATATACCAGTCGTATTTATTGACCAAGGGACGAAGTGAATACTTATTTACACTAATTCTGGTCTATACCAATAGACGTTCTGGCGCGTAATTTTATTACATTTTTAGCTAAAGGAGGAATTTATAGCGGTAAAACGCCCTGTTTTAAGCAGAAAAAGAGTCACTATTTAGATAAAAAAATATGCGAAATATCACCAGATAGGATTCAAAGGTATAGGTTTCTTAGAAACAAAATAGGAAGATGGTGGGAAATACGAGGTGTACCCTCTGGGATTGAGGCAAAAAAAATCGGCCATGAAGGCCGACAAATTTCTACGAGGAACGTTTTTGGAATCGTTGTGTACTACTAAAAGCTGCCACTGCTTTTTCTATTTGGCGCATTTTGCGCTCTAATTACCCTACTAAGCTCTTAACCGACAAGAGCAATGGGCTGGTTAATTCTCATAAATTGGTGTGCACAAGCCATTCTGTCATGCATGACTTTAATGCTCTGGCCAAATTGAACACCTTTACTTGGAGTCAAACTAAATGACTCTAAATCTACTAAGGCACATAAGCTAGCGCTCTCCCCGACTTCTAGGACAATAAAGAAACCTTCCGAATGTTGATTAACTAATCGGACTAAATCGCCTTCTTGGGGTTGATAGCTGCCATTTTGATGGTCAAAGAACCAACTCTTTGGCTGAACGGGCTTATGGAAGCGCTTGGCTGCAACACAATAGAGTGTGAGTTCAGCCTGTCGAGGCTCAGATAGCCCCAATATGCTTATTTGGTCTTTAAAGGTTTGGAACGCGGATGCGTCATCTACAGTAAAGTTGTTCTGACCCATCGCGCAGTCGACAAGGAGCTTTCGGGAAAGATTGGTTTTAAAAACCATCTCATCTCCCAAATCCAGCATGAGAGAACCTTCGTCCTCATCCATATACCAGATCCATGTATCGCTGGGTTTAAGCATCGTTCCGTCTCTTATATTTAAAGAATAATCAGACTGTTAGGTAAAACGCTTAATTACCTTTTTTGTCAGTTGAATATAATTCTACAAACGATTACGCAAAAAAAAAGGGGAAAACAATTTTCCCCTTCTCTTATGTTAGACCCAGTAACTTTTCAGTAATTACAGGTTTTTAACGATGTCTTTAACAAGTCTTGGACCATGGTAAATGAATCCGGAGTAAACTTGGACGAGTGTTGCACCTGCCATCAACTTCTCTTTCGCAGAAACATAGGAATCAATGCCGCCAACACCGATAATTGGCAGCTTACCTTGCAAATTCTCAGCAAGTAGACGCACTACTTCGGTACTACGTGATTGAACTGGACGACCACTTAAGCCACCAGCTTCATTCGCATGCTTCATTCCTTCTACGATAGAACGATCCAACGTAGTATTCGTTGCGATCACGCCATCAATTTTATTTTTGATCAACGATTCACAGATTTGGCCAATCTCGTCGTCACTAAGATCCGGAGCGATCTTCAATGCCAAAGGTACATATTTATTATGTTTTTCAGCAAGTTCCGCTTGTTTCGTTTTCAGTTCTTCTAACAGCTCATCAAGTGCTTCACCATATTGAAGGCTGCGCAGTCCCGGAGTATTTGGAGAGGAAATGTTTACGGCAATATAACCAGCGTGCTCGTATACCTTTTCCATGCAGATAATGTAGTCTTCAGCACCCTTTTCGATCGGAGTGTCTTTGTTCTTGCCGATATTAATACCTAGAATACCGTCAAATTTTGCTTTCTTTACGTTCTCTACAAGGTTATCGACACCTAGGTTATTGAAACCCATTCGATTAATAATCCCTTCAGCTTCAACTAAACGGAAAAGACGAGGTTTGTCGTTACCTGGTTGAGGACGAGGTGTCACAGTCCCTACTTCCACAAAACCAAAGCCCATAGCAGCAAACGCTTCGATGCATTCGCCATTCTTATCAAGACCTGCAGCAAGACCTACAGGGTTCTTAAAAGTCAGCCCCATACATTCAACAGGACGATTAGGAAGTTGTTGACGATATGCTAGATCAAGAGGAGTGCCAGTAAAACGTTTGAAGTTCTGAATAGCGAGATCGTGAGCCTTTTCGGCATCAAGTTGGAAAAAGCCAGTTCTGGCAAGACGGTAAAGCATTGTGCCTCCGATAGAAAACCCGTGTAAACGGGGTGGTATTATTTACTTATTTGTTTGAACATGCAATGAAGTTTTTAGTTTTCTCGCGAAAACGCAAACGATTAGGCGAATAAAGACACAAATTATGTGACATTGTCACTCATTATTCTCTCGACAATAAAAAAGCGCCTATAAAAGGCGCTTATCACTTAATAAAACCGGTTAGCAGTATCTATTTATTGTGTGTTTGCACAATTTAAATTTAACAAGCTCAATTCTCGGAGAGCTACAGAGAACTTAGCAAACTCATGAACATTACCTACTTTGAACTCGTTGAGTATATTTTCCCAACGAAGCAAACTACTCGCATTAGTTTCCATCCAATTATTAAGTGACAGGATAACGTCTTCGTTATCGCCACCACAGCCACATTTAAGGACTTGCGCTGTCAACAAACGTTGCTGCCAGTCTAGATCTTCGCGGAATGCTGCCCTAGCAAGAGCTTGCCAATTATTGTCAACGCCTTGACTGTTTATTTGGTTTAAGAACCAATGCAATGATAGACGGTCACCGAGATGGAAATAGAGTTTAGAGGCTTGCTCAACACTAAAGTTAGCTTCTGCAGCGATTTCCGAAATATCAACAGCGGATAGTAAGCTAGATAAACGAGCTACATAATTGGCCAGCTCTTTTCCTACTCCTTGCTCCACCCAGTTTTCAGCTTGTAGACGATGTTCCGCTACTTCTTCAGCTACAAGGCAAGTTTCAAGTGTTTCCTCTACTTTCATAACATCATCACGATAGCGAGCAACGAGTTGCTCAACCGACTGTTTGCCAGGTCGATTTCTCAAGATCCAACGAGCAAGTCTGCGTAATGTGCGGCGTACAATAAACAACAGCTCATATTGCGCTTCTGAACTGGCAATATTATCAAGTTTACGTATTTGCTCGAAGGTGTATGCAAAACCATAGATCTCTCTAGATGCTGCGTATGCATTGGCAATATCAACCACTGTGGCACCCGTCTCTTCTTGTAGACGAGTCACGAAATTACATCCCATTTCGTTAACCATCTGATTTGCAAGCATTGTAGAGATGATTTCAGCCTTCAGAGGATGCGTTGACATACTTTCTATGTAGTTACGGCGTAACTCAGATGGGAAGTATTGTGTCAGTTGCTGCTGATGATACGCATCGGTCGCGATCTCATCAGTCACCAGTTCTTCTTTCAATACCATCTTACCGTAAGCCACCAGCACTGAGAGCTCAGGTCTTGTCATTCCAATGCCTTGTTTCTCGCGCTCAATCAGCTCTTCATCAGATGGAATATATTCCAAACCACGATCCAAATGACCTGCTTTTTCTAGCGTATGTATGAAACGAATCTGTTCTTTGACTAGCGATACGCCTTGGAATTCTGTTACTGAGATAGACTCTGACTGGCAATAAGCATCATCTAGAACAATTTCGCCAACCTCATCTTCCATAGACTCAAGGATTTCATTGCGTTGTTTGACTGTCAGATCACCGTTAGACACAAGACCATTCAAGAAGATCTTAATATTAACTTCGTTATCGGAGCAATCTACACCACCTACATTGTCAACAAAGTCAGTATTAACACGACCACCAGTTAAAGCGTACTCAATACGCCCCAGTTGAGTCATACCTAAGTTACCGCCCTCACCAACTACCTTGGCTTTCAATTCGTTGCCGTTGATGCGTAGTACGTCATTAGCGCGATCACCTACATCAGTATGCGTTTCAGCGCTAGACTTGACGTAGGTACCGATACCGCCGTTCCAAAGTAGATCGACTTCCATGGAGAGAATCATCTTGATAAGATCATTTGGTGCCATGGATGCTTTCTTGGTCCCAAGCATTTTTTGGATCTCAGGAGTTAACGTGATCGATTTTGCTTTGCGAGCAAAAACACCACCGCCCTTTGAGATCAATTTCGGATCATAGTCTTCCCAACTCGAGCGTGGGAGATCAAATAATCGTTTACGCTCTTCCCAACTTTTCGCTGAAGATTGTGGGTTTGGATCAATGAAGATATGCATGTGGTTAAACGCAGCTTGAAGTTTGATGTGCTTCGATAACAACATACCGTTACCAAATACATCCCCTGCCATGTCACCAACACCAATAGCAGTAAAGTCTTCGTTCTGACAATCAATGCCCATTTCACGGAAGTGACGTTTAACTGACTCCCAACCACCCTTAGCGGTAATACCCATTGCTTTATGGTCGTATCCGTTGGAACCACCGGAAGCAAACGCATCACCCAACCAGAAGTTATATTCATCTGATACCGAGTTGGCCAAGTCAGAGAACGTCGCAGTCCCCTTATCCGCAGCTACTACTAAATACGGATCGTCTTCATCATGTCGAACAACACTCTTCGGTGGAATAATTTCACCTTCGATAATGTTGTCGGATACATCCAATAACGCTCTGATGAACTGTTTATAACAGCGTTGACCTTCAGCAAATATCTCATCACGTGATGATAGTTGTGGTTGGCGTTTACAAACAAAACCACCTTTTGCCCCTACAGGTACGATCACCGTGTTCTTAACTTGCTGCGCTTTCACCAACCCAAGTATTTCGGTACGGAAATCTTCTTGGCGATCCGACCAACGCAAACCACCACGAGCAACTTTACCACCACGTAGGTGTACACCCTCAATGTCCGGCGCATAAACGAAAATTTCAAACGCAGGTACTGGAGCTGGAATTTCCGGAATGTTCTTTGGCTCAAGCTTTAAAGATAACCAAGGCTTGTTAACACCATTGTTATCTTTCTGATAGTAGTTTGTACGCAGCGTAGCCGAAATCATTTCGACATAGCGACGGATAATACGGTCATCATCCAAGCTTTCTACTTTATCTAACTGTTTGTGGATCTTATCAATAACACGTTGTTGCCCTTTCTTGCTTCCTTTTAGAGAAGGCATAAAGCGCTGTGCAAATAACTCAACTAGGTCTTTTGCTAGATCTGGGTAATGATTCAGAGTGTCTTCAATATAGTGCTGGCTGAATGGGAAACCGACTTGACGCATATAACGCGCATACGCCCTTAAGATTGACACTTCACGACCAGTTAAACCGGAACCTAGTACCAGACGGTTGAAACCATCACTTTCCAAACCACCAGACCAAATTGCAGCGAATGCTTGTTGGAATCGATCGCGAGCTTCTCGAAGATCGACAACCGCATCACTCTTATGTAGCATCGCAAAATCTAGGATCCAGTATGTTCCGCCGTCTGACTTAACAATCTCATACGGTGATTCACCGATCACTCGCAGACCAAGATTTTCGAGCATTGGCATTACATCGGATAAGTGTATTGGTTCATCACGATGATATAGTTTCAGTTTAACTTCTTTGGAATCCGCCGCCGCTTCTTGTGGTCGGTAGAACAGCATGCCCAACTTATTATCTTCATCAAGGGATTCAAGTCGCTCAATATCCGCCACAGCAGAGGTCGGCATCATGTCTTCTTTATATGAACGAGGGAATGCTCTTGAATACACTTTCGATAACGGTAGTCCTTTGCTCTCACCAAAATTGGCAACAATAGCTTCCGAAAGACGATCATCCCAAGACGCTGATACTTCCATTAGGTTTCTTTCTATCGCCTTCACATCCATATCCATATTATTGTTATCAACCCTTACGATGTAATGGGTTCTAGCCAGAGGGCTTTCGGAGAAATAAGTCGTAAACTCAACCTCTTGCTCACAACCAAAGTAGTTTTGAAGGATCCGTTGTGTATCTTTTCGAAGCTGAGTGTTATAACGATCTTTGCTAACATACACCATGCAGCTAAAGAAACGACCAAACGGATCTTTACGAACAAACAAGCGGATCAAGTCACGATCCTGCATTTGAACCACACCCATACCTATCTCAAGCAATTCTTCTTCTTTTGCTTGAAGTAGTTCATCGCGCGGATAGTTTTCTAATATATTACGAAGCGCTTTATATGAATAAGATCCATTTCGGTATCCACTAGCATCCAAGATACGATCAACTTTTTCGCGAATTAGTGGAATGGTGGATACACTTTGGTTGTACACGGCTGATGTATACAGGCCAGTAAATCGATGTTCTCCCACAACCTTTCCATTTGCATCGAATTTCTTGATTCCGATGTAATCCGTATACGCGGGTCTGTGGATACGACTTGCTTTATTACCTTTGGTAAGAATAAGTAGGAAAGGCTTTTTCGCTTCTAGGCGTGCCGAGTCGGAAAACTCAGAAATTTTTACCGAACGGACACGTTCTTCACTGGCGAACAGGCCTAAGCCTTTATCTTCGGTAGGTTTGAGTATGGAGTCACCCTCTTCATTGATGAGATCAAACTCTTTGTAGCCCATAAAGGTAAAATTGTGGTTACCAACCCAATCTAAAAACGCGATGGTTTCATCAAAACGATCGGCTTCCATTGGAAGTTTCTTTTTGTTCTTAACCAGATCTTTTGTGATTTGCTTAAGCTTATCCGACATCGCCTCCCACTCATTAACGACCAAACTAGTGTCTTCGAATATAGAAACCAACTCATCCTTAAGCGCTGACATTTCAGCTTTGTCACTTAAACGGTCGATTTCGATATGGAAAATCGATTGTAAGTGCCCTTTCCCTTCATTAACTGATGTTATCTGCCCTTGTTCATCGCGTTCAAATTGAGTCGGACCATGAAGCATGATGTGACAAGTCAAATCTACTCGATTAAGAGCCATCTTGACTGAGTCAACTAAGAACGGAGAATCTGGAACGGCGATTTCTAAAATAGTGTGAGTTGATTGCCACCCATGACGACTAACCGCCGGGTTGAATACCCGAACCGACACTTCATCGTATTTTTTCTCATTGAGATGATGCCATAAACTAACAACAGCACCGTAAAGATCTGATTCATTTCTTTGTAGCAAATCATCGGGGGAAACATTGCTAAAAATATGTTTGGCGAGTTTAGTTACTAAAGGCTGATTGCTCCCTTCAACTTTGGATTCAATCAACTTGTATACTTTCTCCAGTAGAACCGGAACAACTGGTTCACGCGTGGTCATAGAAACGCTCCACTTTTTGTTTTTATGAGGGATGTAGGCTTGTTCTATATTGTAAAAGTTTTATTGAGAAAGAGTTAATAAAAAATGGAAGAAGTTTCAGGGAAATGTTTGATAGTGTGACTGATGCACTTATTCATATCACTATAATTTGGAGCAGTTACAGTGATTCTAACCGTATAAACTTGTTGTTCTGGTCAGTTATCAATCTAAAGCGACCTTTAATACCTAATTGTGTCAAAAACGGTCGAAACCGACTTGCGGGAAGCTGCAGTTTTAAACGCTCATCGGTGACCACTAAAATACTGGATGCATAACCAGTATAATGAGAAAGGTAATTCTGATACGAGATACTGAGATTGAAGTAGTACTGTTTCATATTGTTTGAATGTTGAGCAATTTAGATGGTTTTCCTGAGGTTTATTTAAGAAAAAAGCCAATACTGTTTACATATACAGTATTGGCTTTTTGTCGATTATGACTCTAATGCTTTTGTGACTTTCTCAAATAAGTCTTTAGCTAAGTTGTCCAAACTACGTAACTTATTCAATTCGACTTTGATAAGTTCCTGACGTTTTTCGTCGTACTTTTTCAACTTGAGCAACGGATCAATTAAACGCGACGCTACTTGTGGATTTGATTCATTTAACTGAGTCAATATCTCACCAGCAAACTGATAGCCCTCACCCGAGATATCATGGAAGCGACGTGGGTTCATGTTCAAGAAAGACCCTATCAAACTGCGAGTACGATTTGGATTGCTTAAACTAAACGCTTTGTGTGACATACAATGTTTAACATTCTCTAGAGCGTTGATTGATGGATTGGCACCTTGTAAGGCAAACCATTTATCCATAACCAATCCATCATCACTCCACTTCTCACTGTAATCGTCCATCAATAACTGGCGGCATGAAAGTGATGCACTATTTGCTGCAGTCATTGCGGCGATCGTGTCTGTCATATTGTTAGCATCACGATATTGTTGCTCGGCCAAGTATTGGTATTCATCAACGTTTACCAAGTACTGTAGACAAAGATTTCTTAACGAACGTTTACCAATAGCGTCATGTTCAATCGAATAATCAGCTTGAGTTAACGTGTGGTATAGCGCAGACAGTTCATCTTGTAACGCATCTGCTAGCAGTGATTTAATCTCTTTCAATACGTCGCAGACTGCATCGACATCTACAGTTTTATACCAACCGGCTACTTCATTAAAGCTTGGCAAAGATAATGCTTCAGCAATGAACGCCTCTTCTAAATCTTTGTTCAGTAGCACACCTCTAAATGCATCAATCACTAGGCTCGGTAGTTCTACACTATTGCCACTTTGAACGGAATTAACATTCGACTTAATGTACTTTGCCAACAACATTTGGCCAGCATCCCACTTAGCAAAATCGTTTTTCGCATTGATCATTAAAAAGGCTAATTGCTCATCGCTGTAATCGAATTCGAGACGAACCGGAGCTGAAAACTCGCGAAGCATTGAAGGCACAGGTTTCGAAGATATGTTCTCAAACACAAATTCTTGTTCACTCTCAGTGACGTTTAACACGTTATTCAACTCAATTTCATTACAGCGTAACTCTAGAGAACTTCCTTTCTCATCATACAGTTCTACGTCAAACGGAATATGTAACGCTTGCTTTTCAACTTGATCTTGAGTCGGTTGAGTTTGTTGAGAGATTTTAAGCGTATAAGTCTTCGCAGATTCATCGTAACTATCGGTAACCGTTAATGTTGGCGTACCCGATTGACTATACCAAAGACGGAATTGCTTCAGATCGATACCCGATGCATCTTCCATTGCGGAAACAAAATCTTCACACGTCGCGGCAGTACCATCATGCCTTTCAAAGTACAATCTCATGCCCGCTTGGAATTTGTCTTCACCCAGCAACGTATGCATCATTCGAATAACTTCACTTCCCTTTTCGTAAACCGTCAAAGTGTAGAAGTTATTCATTTCAATGACTTTGTCAGGTCTTATTGGGTGTGACATTGGACTAGCATCTTCAGCAAACTGAGGGCCACGAATAATACGAACATTATTAATGCGGTTAACAGAGCGAGAGCCTAAATCCGAAGAGAATTCTTGGTCACGGAATACCGTTAAACCTTCTTTTAAACTCAACTGGAACCAATCGCGACAAGTTACTCGGTTACCTGTCCAGTTATGAAAATACTCATGACCAATAACAGCTTCGATTCCCAAGTAGTCAGTATCTGTAGCGGTTTGGTCGTTAGCCAAAACAAACTTAGAGTTAAAGACATTGAGGCCTTTATTCTCCATTGCACCCATATTGAAGAAATCGACCGCAACAATCATATAAATGTCTAAGTCATACTCAAGACCGAACCGGTCTTCATCCCACTTCATCGAGTTAATTAATGAAACCATCGCATGATTAGCACGATCGAGATTGCCTTTGTCTACAAATATTTCCAGTGCGACATCTCTGCCTGAACGTGTTTTAAATACATCTTGCAATACATCAAAATCACCGGCGACAAGAGCAAAGAGATAGGAAGGCTTTGGATGTGGATCTTCCCAGGTAACAAAATGTTGACCACTTTCCAATTCACCTTCTTCGATTTTGTTACCGTTACTTAGGAGGTATGGGAAAGCTGCTTTGTCTGCGATGATTTTCGTTGTGTATTTAGCGAGAACGTCTGGTCGATCTAAGAAATAAGTAATACGTCGGAAACCTTCGGCTTCACATTGAGTGCAGTAAGCACCGTCAGAAATATATAAACCTTCAAGAGCAGTATTCGTTGAGGGAGAAATGTGGTTTTCAATCACCAATTCAAATTCTTTTGGTAGATTTGAAATCTCCAAACCGGAATCAGTAGTAATGAAATCACTCCAAGCTTCTCCATTCACTCTGACTTGAATAAGTTCGATATTTTCTCCATCAAGTACCATGGTTGTTGCCTCACCAAGTTGCTTAACTTGGGAAACGGCGGTCACTTTAGTTTGGGTTTCATGAAGGTCGAAAGTAAGGTTTACATCTGTGATAGTGTGCGACGGTGTTTGATAGTCGCTACGGTATTTGGCTTTAGGTGCTGACTCGGTCATCCTTTGTCCTTATATTATTATCGTTAGCATAGTTAGCTTAATCCTTGACGATTATATACCTTTGAACTGTTACTGTGCAGAATTGGACACAAAAAAAGCGTCAAACTAAGTTGACGCTTTTGACTAACTGCCTGTGTTGCTAGCGAATGCGGTTGAGGACAGCAAACATATCACCGTCTTCTACCTCTAAAGTCAGTTCATCCTGATTTAATGTATACGTTGCATCGTGTTCACCGTCTTTATAAAGCAACACGATGTGATCATTTTCGGTGTAGTAGACGCCACTATGAATCGCTTCATCCCCATCGCTTGAACTGACACGAAACGTAAACACGAAATCTGGCTGGAGGATTAAATCCATTCTCGCAATTTCTTGAGCATGTTTGTCATCACCACTCACACTCACCGAAGACCAGATACCAGCGAGTGCATTAGGCAACGCTTTGGTAAAGACGACTCCATTTAGATTGAGCATATTGTGGTTGCCGCTGTAATTATAGACCTGAGGTTCATCACTGTTTAGGCCGAGAATAATCGTATCATCATTGGCGGTAAACAACCCTTCCCAATGTTCAATACTGTAATCTTGTTTTTGAATGTCTATCGAAAAAGTGTAGTTGGAACCCAGCGATAGTTTGATTGCTAAAAAGGTGTCCGGTCCTTCATCTGGACTTGGGTTTACTAAGTACCAATCTCCCAACAGAAACGGTTGGTCAAACTGAGTTAAGTCATTGTTATCTTTACGTGTATCCGACAGTACTCCAAACGACAAAACACATAAAAGTAGTGTAATCCATCTCATATGTATCCCCCTCACAGTTACATTAAGCTTAGGTGGGTTAATACGAGATTGCGAAATTTTTTGATCTAAATCACGATTTTTAATTTTAAGTATCAAATCTGAGGCAAGCGAGAACAAGCATTAAAAAAGCGAGCACTAGGCTCGCTTTTGTTTAGTTTGAACAGGTTAAGATTTGGCGTTTACCATGTCGACCATAATAGCCACGGCTTCATCTAAGTAAGCATCTGGGACTTCATAATCTTTCGGGATATCATCCAAAGTTTTATAAGGTTCTTCTCCTGCCGCTTTCTGACGCAAGTTGACACGCTCTAATCTAAGCTCATCATTATTATCACTTTCTGCTTTACGTGCAGATTCACTCAAGGATAACGTTTTATCGTCTTTTTCAGCCTTGTACTTAGCAATGTCTTCAGCAATAAATCCAAATTCCATATCTGATTTAATGCGTTCTTCGTGCTTAGTCGTAAGCGACGCAATCATTTCATCGTTACGTTGTAACTCACTGTATTTCGCTTTATCTATGCTGTCCCATGGTAGTGCGTTATCTTCAACGCTCTCACCAGTTTCAGCAGGTTCGATTGGCGTTGGGAAGGCGATATCTGGAACTACGCCTTTGTTCTGCGTACTCCCACCATTAATTCTGTAGAATTTCTGAATGGTATATTGTACGTAACCTAACTCTTTATCGAATAGATCATAGATATGGTTTAGCGAGCGATGTTGCTGAACTGTACCTTTACCGAATGAGTTCTCACCTAACACAATTGCGCGGCCATAGTCTTGCATTGCAGCTGCGAAAATTTCAGAGGCAGAAGCGCTATAACGATTAACAAGTACAGTTAATGGGCCTTGATAACTGATTTTTCCGTCAGTATCACTGTTTACATTAACTCGACCATAACTGTCTCGTACTTGTACAACTGGACCATTTTCAATAAATAGACCCGACATTGCGGTCGCTTCGGTCAAGGCTCCACCACCATTGTTGCGCAAATCAACAATAATGCCATCGACACCTTTCTCTTTCAGCTCAGTAATTAGTTTGTCTGTGTCTTTAGATAAGCCAACGTAGAAACTCGGTACTTCAAGCACACCAATTTTCTTACCGTCTTTCTCGATAACTTCAGACTTAACCGCTCTGTCTTCTAGACGAATCTTGTCACGGACGATTTCAACTACGGTCGCCTTAGCGTCTTTGCCATCAGGTAAAATTTGTAACTTGACCTTGGTGCCTTTAGGACCTTTGATAAGTTGTACTACATCATCAAGTCGCCACCCGATGACATCTACGATCTCTTCACCATCTTGACCAACACCGATAATCTTATCGCCTTCGCCTAATTGCTTACTCTTAGATGCCGGACCACCTGCTACTAGAGAACGAATGACAGTATAGTCATCTGTGAGTTGGAGAACGGCACCAATACCTTCCAGAGACAGATTCATCTCTGACTGGAACTGTTCTGCAGAACGAGGAGATAAGTAACTAGTATGAGGGTCAACTTCTCGAGCAAACGCATTCATATAAATTTGGAATGCATCTTCGTTGTGTGATTGAGTTAGGCGTTTGATTGCGTTGTTGTAACGTTTACCAAGCGTTTCTTTTATCTCATCCCAATTCTTGCCAGCCAACTTCAGATTCAACGCATCATACTTAACGCGTTTACGCCAAAGCTCATTTAGCTCTGCTTCATCCTTTGGCCAAGCTGCCTCTGAACGATCTAACGTAATACTTTCGTCAACATCGAATTTCATCTCTTTGTCTAATAGAGATAACGCGTATGCAAATCTGTCATAACGTTTCTGCATCGAAAGGTTATACACATCAAATGCAATTTGGTTGTTACCAGCTTTGAGTTGATCATCAAGTTGAGTCGACCAAGAGTTGAACTTGTCTATGTCGGCTTGTGTGAAGATATTTCGGTTGTAGTCGAGCATTTCCAAATAACGTGCAAAAATCGCTTTTGAAAATTCGTCGTCTAGAGTGAAGTGTTTGTAGTGAGAACGAGTAAAACGAGAAGTTACGCGTTTACTGGCTGTTTCATGTTGTACTTCGGGAGCCAAGGTAGGAATATCTGATTTTTCAAATTTCGCTTCCAAAGCGTGAGCTGATGAAGCTGCTAGCCAAAGGCTAGCAGCAACTATCGATAATTTTGAACGGCACTTCATGCGTAGGAATTTCTCCTTTATGCGCGCAGGTGCTCCGCTTTAACAACCATTTGTAGGCCATTTACTAGCTGAACGCGCACATCTTCCTTATTGATTTCAACAATGGTCGCAGCCATGTTCCCTTTGCCCATGTTTACGTTTACTTGCTTACCGATGATCATTTCATCTGCATTCAAAGCGCGCGTTTCAACTGGCGTATTTACTTTCGCTGGTTTCTTAGTATTGTTTTGTGGCTTACGTGCTTGAGGCTTTTTAGCTTTAGGTTTTGCTTTGCCTTCTTCACGAGCTTTCTGAGCTTGTTCTTTACGACGAGCTGCAACTTTAGCTTTACTTTCAGCCAGTGTAGCTTGCGCGTGTTCAACATGCTCAGCTTCTAGCTCACCACATTCATTGCCATCTAGGTCAACACGCACTGCACCCGGTTTTACACCGTGTAGATAACGCCAAGAAGAAGTGTATTGTCTTAACGCTGCACGTAGCTGAGTCTTACTGACTTTCTCGTCATCTTTTAAACGTTCAGCAAGATCTTGAAAGATACCAATTTTAAGTGGTTTTGCTTCACCTTCTACAGTAAAGCATTTAGGGAAACATTCAGCAATATACGCGATAATTTCTTTGCTGTTCTTCAACTTCTCAGTGTTTTCCATGTGGGTTCCTGGTTAATGCGGTTATCCGCGAAGCATTAAGAAAAATATTCTTGGTATTATAGTGACCTGCACTAGAAAAACCACAGGCAAATTTCATTTTAAGCCGCGTTTGTATGTGAATTGAGCACCTTTTCTACCGAATTCATGAAGTTTTTTAGTCCCTCTTCATCTATTTCGCTGAATCGACCAATTGTTGGGCTATCAATATCTAGGACGCCGACTACTTCACCACCGATCGAAAATGGAATCACAATCTCTGAGTTGCTTGCAGCATCACATGCAATGTGACCTTCAAACGCGTGTACATCGTATACACGTTGTATGGTGTTGGTTTCTGCCGCAGTGCCGCAGACACCACGACCGACTGGAATGCGAACACACGCTGGTTTTCCTTGGAAAGGGCCTAACACTAACTCGCCCTGTTTCATTAAATAAAAGCCGGCCCAGTTAAGATCATCTAACTCCATGAAAAGAAGTGCACTAATATTAGATAGGTTAGCAATAAAATCCGTTTCGGATTCAATGAGTGCTGTGGCCTGTTTCGCCAAGCGTTCATAGTTTTCTAGATTCATGATACGTCCATCAATAACACTTTCAATATCTTACAATACCAGTACAATGCCTCAAAATCGTAATAGGAACTATTCTCAAAAGCATGACAAGTACGAAAGACACTATTAGCCGTTCCTGGTTAATAACTCAAGTAAAAAATCATAAGTCTCGACTTATTGCGGCGAATATTATCGCTCTCATTGCTACGCTCATTAGCGTCCCTATCCCATTATTAATGCCACTGATGGTCGACGAAGTGCTGCTTAACCAACCTTCCACCGGTTTGCAGTATATGAATATGATCATGCTAGACAGTTGGCAGACATCTATAGGTTACATCGCTGTTACTTTAGTGCTCGTCGTTCTTATGCGTACTGTCAGTCAAGGTCTTAATATTCTTCAAGGTCGCCAGTTTACGCTGGTTTCCAAGACCATTACTTATAAAATCCGATGCAAGATGATAGACAAGCTCGGTCGTATCAGCATCAAACAATATGAGACTCGTGGTAGTGGCGGTATTAATGCGCATTTAATTACTGATATTGAAACCATTGACCAGTTCATTGGCTCAACGTTAAGCAAGTTTATTATTAGCTTCCTAACCGTTTTAGGCACCGCTATCGTCTTGCTGTGGCTAGAATGGCGCCTAGGCCTGTTTATCCTATTGGTCAACCCAATCGTCGTCTATTTCTCCCGAAAATTGGGCGGAATGGTTAAGCATCTAAAAAAACAAGAAAACCAAGCGTTCGAAAAGTTTCAAAATCGCCTAGTTGAAACACTTGATGGTATTTATCAACTTAGAGCAGCTAACCGAGAACGAGATTTCTTACAACAGCTCAAAGAACAAGCCAATGAAGTTCGCAGTAACGCCGATAAATACGCGTGGCAGTCTGAAGCCGCAGGTAGACTGTCGTTTCTCCTTTTCTTAATTGGCTTCGAGCTATTCAGAGCTATAGCAATGGTTATGGTGCTATTTAGCGATCTCACCATCGGGCAAATCTTTGCTGTCTTTGGTTACTTGTGGTTCATGCTGGGTCCTGTTCAGGAATTATTAGGCATTCAATTCTCTTGGTATAGCGCAAAAGCCGCACTAACAAGAATCAACAGCTTACTCGAATTGGAAGAAGAGCCGCGCGCCAATAGCAAAGTCAACCCATTCAAAGCTGATCGCGAGGTTGATGTCGCTGTTGAAAACGTCTCCTTCTCTTATGATCAGGATAAAGACGTACTCAATAAACTCAACTTGCATATCCCAGCGGGTAAGAAGGTTGCTCTAGTGGGAGCAAGTGGCGGAGGCAAGTCAACTCTCATTCAGTTACTTATCGGTGTTTATAAACAACGCAGTGGCATCATTTGCTTCAATGGTGTTAACACTGACGACATAGGTTTCGACATAATTCGAGATAAAATTGCTGTTGTTTTACAGCAACCTATACTTTTTAATGACAGCTTGAGGCATAATCTGACACTTGGCAGAGAGTATGACGACTTCTCCATTTGGAATGCGCTCAAAGTTGCTCAGCTACAAGACGTCACTGACAAGTTAGTCGACGGTCTGGAAACACAAATTGGTCGCAATGGTATTCGGTTGTCTGGAGGACAACGTCAACGACTCGCTATTGCTAGAATGATATTAAGCGATCCGCAGTTCGTCATCCTTGATGAAGCGACGTCTGCACTCGATACTGCTACCGAAGCGGCTTTACACACCGCATTGACTGAGTTTTTGAAAGGCCGCACCACGTTGATCGTCGCTCACCGACTATCAGCAGTAAAACAGGCCGATCTCATCTATGTTCTGGAAGATGGACAAGTTACTCAATCAGGAACGCACGTCGAATTGGTCGAAGCAGAAGGACTGTATCAGACACTTTATGGCTCAGTGCAATCAGCAAGTTAACTCCACAGCAACACACTCATCTTTTACAGGTAATGAAAGATGAGTGCTTGTTCTCACGCGCGAACACCTACCCAAGTTCGCTTATGCCAATGCTGTGAACTGCCTGTTGACATCGTCGACCTAAAAAAAGGCTACAGTGCTGATTGCCCTCGTTGCGGTACTCAACTCTATCGCAGCGAAAGTTACTCAATTGGTGGCAACCTCGCGCTAGCAATAACCTGCCTACTTCTGTTTATACCGTCTCATTATTTCGACTTTATTACTATCCGACTTGTAGGAATGATGATTGAGGGTACCTTAATGGAAGGGGTTTTTTCCCTCATTAAGGAAGGCTACCCTGGGCTTGCTTTGTTAACCCTTTTTTGCCACACCATTGCCCCACTCGCTATGTGCGCCACTGTGCTAACTGCTCATGTCGCACTGAAGTATCGTTGGTTTAATACGCTAAAAATATCGCTCAACATTCTTTCGCACAGTAAGCACTGGGTGATGTTAGATGTCTTCCTGATCAGTGTCGCTATTTCATGCTTTAAGCTCCAAGATTATTCGGATATCTACGTTGGTAATGCACTATATAGCTTGGTGATCCTACAAGTACTTACTATTGTCCTAGTGAACCGAGTAAGCACACGACGTTATTGGGAAAGTTGGCAAGCAGAAAGCTCATTGCCAGTAGAAGCAAAAGAAATCCACTGCCACACATGCCATTTATCACAACCCGACGCTGAGTTTTGCGTTCGTTGCCACAATCCATTGCACCATCGCAAGCCCAACTCTATGCAAAAGACATGGGCACTGCTTATTGCCGCTACCGTCGCAATATTCCCAGCCAACCTTGTGCCCATTTCAATCCTAATTACCAATGGACAACGCCTAGAAGACACCATTTTTTCTGGGGTCGCATCGCTTATTAACAATGACATGCTAGGCATTGCCATTATTATCTTTGTGGCGAGTATCGTAGTACCCGTAGCTAAGATTATTGGCCTCAGCTATCTGATGTTTTGCATTCAATTCGACAAGGTTAAAAATCATAAAGTCGAAATGAGCATTTACCGAGCGATTAAATGGATCGGAAAATGGTCGATGACTGATCTGTTCGTCATTTCAATCATGCTTACCCTAGTAGACCGTGGCCAGATTTTGAACTTCACCCCAGGGTTTGGTGCCGTTGCCTTCGGTATAGTGGTTGTATTAACCATGTTTGCGGCCGAAACATTGGACCCACGATTACTGTGGGACAGACATAATTCGAAACCTTCCTTGCAACCTGAAACCAAAGTTGAGTAGTAGCTTTAATGAGTAACGAGAATCAACAACAACCATCCTATAGCCCAGAGATTAAGAAAGATCGACGCATCTCTCCTCTCTGGATCTTGCCTGTTTTGACCATAGCCTTGGCGGGTTGGTTATTAGCAAAAGCCGTACATGATGCCGGTCAACGAGTGCAAATCTACTTCTCTGATGCGCAAGGATTAATAGCAGGTAGAACGACTATTCGCTATCAAGGTTTAGAGGTTGGTATGGTGCGAGACATCAATCTATCAGAAGACCTGAGTAACATTTATGTCGATGCTGATATATATCCTGAAGCAACCAAATTACTGGGTGAAGACACGAAATTTTGGTTGGTAAAACCTTCCGCGTCGCTATCTGGCATTTCTGGATTGGACGCTCTGGTATCCGGCAACTACATATCGATTTTCCCTGCTACCGAATCCGATAGCGCGAAATCCAAATACGTGGCTCTTGAGTCAGTACCTACAGAACTGGCCGTTAACGACGGGTTAACCGTTACTTTAAAGGCAAGAGACTTAGGGGGCATTTCAGTAGGCTCAAAAATCGTCTACAAAAAAATTCCAATTGGTGAAGTCTATAGCTTCAAACTTGATAATGATGCTGAAACCGTCATTATCAAAGCATCCATTCAAGACGAGTTTCGTCACATCATTACTGACAAGAGCCGCTTTTGGAATGTGAGTGGCATCGGTGCTAATGTTGGTTTTCAAGGTGTCGACATTCGTCTTGAGAGCTTGAGTGCTATTCTCGCAGGTGCCATTGCCGTAGACTCTCCCGACGGTGGTGAACCGGTAAAAGCTGGGACAGATTTTAGACTGTACAAAGATCTTAAAACCGCTGGTCGAGGTATTCCAATTCGCATTGCCCTTCCCGACAACAGCAACCTGAAGGCCAATGGCTCACCGATTATGTATCGCGGCCTTGAGATCGGTCGTATCAACAATTTGGCACTAAGCGGGGAACGAGACTCTATCATTGCTTCAGCATCTATCGAGCCAGCCTTTAGTGATATGCTCAATCAGGGCACATTGTTCTTATTGGAAGAAGCCAAAGTGTCACTGTCTGGGGTTGAAAACCTATCAAATCTGATTACTGGAAACTTTTTAACGCTCGTCCCTGGAAGTGGCGAACAAGCCCGTGACTTTGTAGCGGTTAAACAAGACGAGCTCGACCGCGTTCAAGCGAAATCTATCGCTATACGCCTACTTTCTGAGAACTCATTTGGTCTTGAGCCTGGTAGCAGCGTCCTTTATCGAGGTATTCCTGTGGGCACGTTAAATAGCGTGGAACTGGTGGACGACAAAGTGGCAATGGATATCTCCATTGATATTGAGTACAAAGATCTGATTCGCTCGCAAAACCGCTTTTTCGTAACAGGCAGTGCTACCGCTGAGTTAACTAAAGCAGGACTCAACGTTACTGTCCCACCTGCAAAACAACTTCTCACAGGCTCTATCAGTTTTGTCAGTGAAGGTTTAAAAACAGACCGTGCGGAATTTGCCTTGTTCCAGACCAAATCGTTGGCTGAGTTAGCAAAACATGACCAAACTGGTTCAATGCGCCTGACACTATTCGCTAATGAGCTTCCTCCAATCCAAGAAGGTAGTCCTGTTCTATATCGAAATATGCAGGTTGGTAGCGTATCAAACTACTCATTGACCGATGGCGGAGTCTATATTCAAACGAGCATCGATAACCAATACAAGCACCTCGTTACACCACAAACCGTATTTTGGAATCGTTCTGGCGTTGAAATTGAAGCCTCTTTATCTGGAATTAATGTTAAAGCTGCGCCACTCAAAACACTTATCGATGGTGGTATCGCATTTGATAGCATGCCGGGTATCGACAACAAAACAGGAAAGAACTGGAAACTATATCAGGACTTCAATTCAGCTCGTAAATTTGGTCAATCTATTACTCTCTATACCACGACAACGGACCAACAAGTTAGTAAAGGTATGCCGCTAAAATACCAAGGGGTAAAAGTTGGTGAAGTGATGCTTACCGTTCCAGATTTCGATAAAGAGCGTGTTGAAGTAATAGCAAGGATTCTGCCGGAATATGTCAATCAATTGGCGACATCTGGCACGTATTATTGGATGGTTAAACCGCAAATCGGTCTTAACGGTGTGAAGAATCTAAGCGCTATTGTTAGCCAATACATAGCGGTAGAACCTGGTAAAGGAAAAGCTTCTAAGGTTTTCGATCTTAACGATTTTCCTAAAGTAGAGAACGGCGTTGAGTATACACTGCAAAGTGAAACTCGCGGCTCAATTAAACCAGGAACACCAATCCTATATCGAGACATTGAAGTAGGTCGTGTCACTGACGTCGAGCTTGGCACATTCGCTGATCGTGTTATCTCCACCTTTCAAATTGATCCTCACTATGCGTATTTAGTCCGTTCCAATAGCGTGTTTTGGAATGTGTCTGGTTTAGATGTGCAAATTGGCCTCTCCGGGGCTAACATCAAGGCTGGTACGGTTGATAGCCTGATTCGAGGAGGGATTACTTTCTCTACTCCAGAAGGGAAACAGCTTCAACCTCAAGCAGAGGCTGGACAGTCGTTTTATTTAAACAAGTCTGCAGAAGAAAACTGGAAAAAATGGCGCACGCCGATCCCTACTCCTTAATCGAACAAAAGACGCCTTTCCTAAGCCCGCAAGAGCGGGCTTTTATTTGCTTTGATTACCGCTAGGTATATAATTCGCTGCTAAATAAACACAGCTATCGAAAGGCATCATTTTGCACGCCAATGTTTACCTCCCAGAAGACTTCTTAAGACATGTTGAAACGTTCCTCCCTAGCACTCTCAACATGGAAGACTTCATCGCCGCTTGTCAAAGACCCTTAAGAAAGAGTATTCGCGTTAATACCCTTAAGACTTCAATTGATGACTTTTTAAAAAAAGCGCAGACAAATGGTTGGGAATTAACGACCATCCCTTGGTGTGAAGAGGGATTTTGGATTGATGCTGACGAAAGCATCGTTCCTCTTGGCAACACCGCCGAACATATGGCCGGATTATTCTATATTCAAGAAGCCAGTTCTATGCTGCCGCCTAGTGCTTTATTTTGTGGTGATGAAAAATTTGAAGCCGTCTTGGACATGGCCGCCGCTCCCGGCTCAAAAACGACTCAGATTGCCGCATTGATGAATAACGAAGGGATATTGGTAGCGAATGAGTTTGCTGCTAGCCGCGTTAAAGTATTGCACGCCAATATCGAACGTTGTGGCGTCAGTAATGTTGCAATGAGTAACTACGATGCTCGCGTGTTTGGCGGATGGTTGCCAGAACAGTTTGATGCCATTCTCTTAGATGCACCGTGTTCAGGGGAAGGAACCGTTCGTAAAGATGCCGATGCGATGAAAAACTGGAGTTTAGCGTCTACCAAAGATATTGCTCAAACCCAAAAAGACCTGATTGAAAGTGCATTTCATGCCCTAAAAGTAGGTGGTTCTCTGGTCTATTCTACTTGTGCTTTAAGTCCAGAAGAAAACCAACAGGTTGCCCTTCATCTCACACAAACGTTTGGAGGTGCTGTTGAAATCACGTCATTGCAACAGCTGTTCCCTGATGCAGAAAAAGCGACAACACAAGAAGGGTTTCTGCACGTTTTCCCGCAAACCTACGACAGCGAAGGCTTCTTTATTGCCAAGTTTAAGAAAACAGGAACTCATCCTGCTCCAACGGTAAAGAAACGGCTCGGTAAGTTTCCTTTTCAGCCATTAACTCGAAAAGAATCAAGTGACGTTGTCACTCAACTGCAACAAACTATGAGTATTTCCGTTCCACAACACAGCACATTATGGAAGCGTGACAATGACATTTGGTTATTCCCACAAGCGCTAGAACCAATGTTGGGAGAGTTTCGTTTCTCGCGCATGGGTATCAAGATCGCGGAACAACATAAAAAAGGTTATCGCTGGCAACACCAAGTCGCAACGGCTCTGACTAATACTGATACAACCGCTGTTCCCCTATCTAAAGAGGACGCAAGAGAGTGGTTTATGGGTAGAGACGTAAGGCCTGAGGGCTTATCCGGCAAAGGTGAAGTGTTCGTTAGTTATAACGGTTTTATTATTGGTTTGGGTAAATGGGTTGGAAATAGAGTAAAGAATGGCCTTCCAAGAGAGTTGGTGCGCGACAAAAACCTGTTTTAAGCCAAATACATAGCGGTTTTAGCTAGCTAAAACCGCTGGTCACATCGCTTTTTTCCTGTTCTGTACTACACTTTAAAGGTTATCAACACATAGGCAATTAAACGCAATGGCCGTTTAAAGTAAAGATTCTAAGCACTGACGTAAAGAAGCATAGCGACGCATTCTTGAAGTCAGGTTTGTTTAAAACAGTTAGCGTAGGCTCTCCATGAGCCATTCCCCTAGGCCCAAATCAGGATCAGTTTTGGGCCTCTTTTTGGTCTGAACTTTTATCGCTAGTTTTGATTAGTCTTGAATCAAACGGATACCATCTTTATCAATACTGATCTTACCTTGCTTATATAGACCACCGATACTCTTCTTGTATGTACCTTTACTGGTTTTGAAGGTGGCAAAAATCGCTTCAGGCGTAGATTTATCGCTCAATGGTAAGAAGCCACCTTTCTTCTCTAGTAAACTTAGGATTTTTTCACTTAAATCATCCATTTTCGCAACGCCCACTTTTTGAAGCGTCAAGTCTATCTTACCATCAGAACGAACTTGCTTGATAAAGCCCTTCAACTGCTTACCGATAAATAACTTACCAAATACATCCGAAGGGAAAATCATTCCCCAGTGTTCACCATTAATGATCGCTTTGTAACCCAAGTCACTGCGTTCAGCGATGAGCAAATCAACTTGCTGGTTCTTTGTATATTGTGCAGGTGTTTTGTCTAGAATCTTGTTAAATTTCGTGGTACCAACGATACGGCCGGATGCTTTGTCGGTGTACACGTAAACAAGAATCGTTTGTCCTGCTGACAGGCGACCACGCTGTTCGCTAAAAGGAATAAGTAAGTCTTTCTCTTTAATTCCCCAACTGGCAAATGCGCCGATGCTATTTACGCCTTCAACTTTCATCAGGCCCCACTCACCAACTTGTGCAACTGGTTTTTCTGTGGTTGCAGCAATTTGGTTGTCCGCATCAAAATAGAGAAAAACATCAACAACATCACCAACCGCTACACCCTCAGGAGCGTGCTTCTTGGTTAATAAAATCGAACCGTAATCTTTTCCGTCTAAAAACCAACCAAAATCCGCTTCTTTTGTTACTTCTAGCTGGTTGATACGACCTACGTTAATCATTGTGTTTATCTCTATTGGGGTAATTGGCGCGATTATACCTGACTCGCTTTAAGATGCTAGTTTACCTTGGTTCTGATATGCTTAACGTTATCAAAGCACACGGAGAAGTTGTTTGATCACCGTCGACAAGCAAGACGCCATTACACTCAAAATTGCACACGTGATGGCCAACTCAAAAAGATTAGATTTAGATGTTTACTTATTCGTCCCGAACGAACTAGGGATGAAGTCACATTTGGTATCAGAAACAGATTTCTACTACGATTCAATTTCGCAAAAGCGAGCCTATTATAGTAATGAAACACTTCTGCCGCTCGTTCACTCGCGACTAGCAAAACGAGGACGCCTTTCTAATACTCAATACCGCGTCAGTTTGAGCCTATTCGCCTACCAATACGTTATCGCTCTCGATAAAGCTGTGGCAACCTTAAAAGAAACGGCGAAGGAAGACGTCACCGCAGATGAAATAGATGAAGTCATTGAGCTCGCTCTCGATATTCTTAAGAAGATGCGCCGTTCGATTCCTTACGAAGAAAGCCTTAAACGTCACTATGCTAACATTGATAATTACTTATCTTGGTATACCGGGCAGAAGTTTCTCGAACTCGTCGTCTATATCCCTAACGGTAAGGCATATACCCCTTTAAAAGATCGACTTATTACCATTGTCGAGAAAGAACAGGCACATCGAAATCTTAACAACTACAACTCCGAAAAGGTTCGTAAAGACCCTACTCGTCTTAGCAACAAGATGAGATTATTGCGCCGCTTGATTGAACACCCTGTAGTACTGCAAGAGAAATCAACGTCTGTCGGCAGTAATACTAAACGGGTTATCAAAGGTACTGCGACTGGACTGGTGATGTTATTTGTGACGTCCGCGGTCATATTGGCACGCGATTATTTGGGCGAGATTACCGCTTCATTTATTCTTGTTCTATCAGTTATCTATGCATTGCGTGAAGTATTTAAAGATGACCTACGCGATATTATGTGGCGCTGGATACAAAGAGGAAAACCTAAGTGGCGCAGACGTTATATCGATGCAACTACAAAGAAAGATGTAGGCAGGAAAATTGAGTGGCTGGATTATACAACGTTCGAAAAGATGCCTGATAGAATTAAGTCTATTCGTAAGAAACGCGTGGTTCAAAGAGAAGAAGAAATCTTGCACTATCGCGCACTGACCGACATGGCCACCTCAAAATTTACCAGTGGTTATGATCAAACTCGCGAAGTCATCAATATTAACTTCCGGGCGCTGACGAGATTGATGGACAAATCCAACAACCGCTTTTATAAGCTCCAAGACGGTCAAGTAGTGAAAGAATCGTTAGAAAAACGTCACTTGCTCAACCTAATTGTGAAGGAGCACAACCATGGTAACGAACCCGTTTACTATCGTTGGAAAATTGTGCTCAGCCGTTCGAAAATTGTCGATATAGAACAGATCCCTCTGTAGTACTAAAAGTTTGAGTACACACAGTTTGGTTGGCTAGGTTAGGCAGCCTTAGCTTTTAATGACAAGACCAACGAAAACTCCGCCATTGGTTCGTTGCCATGTAGTGATGGACAGATGGCGGTAATCTTTACTGGTCTGTTTACACGCTCTCCCGTTCTTATCGTCTCATCTAACATTTCATCAATAAGCTTTCCGTCAGAACATACAAATTGAACGTCAGCTTCTGGACGTTTCAAAAATTTGCCTTCGACCTCTTTGAATGCCAACGACACTTTATTACCGCGTTTTTGCGCTTTGTTCATAGCCATAAATCCGCCGGCCACATCAGCACCTACCGCAAGCACGCCAAAATACATACTGTTTAAGTGATTCTTCGTACGTCGCCTTAATGGAATATTAATTACGACCTTTTCCTCGTTCAGTTCCAATAATTTTGGACGGCATAACCAAATTAACGGCACCTTCATAAACCCGAACGCGTTAAGGTAAAAATTAGCCTTTTGTAACGGCGATAACATACGACTTCCCTCATCTATACTTGTCTGACCAGTAAACTAGAAAGCCACGAAGATGTCAAAAAATTGTTAATAAAAAGCTCCTAACTTCTTATGAAGGTAGGAGCTTTTCACTTTAAATACTGCCGTGATTAAGCTGCGGTGGAATACACGTCGATTCTACCCAGCTCAGCAATGAAGTCTTTAAGGACTGAATAGTCGTCAAGTGCCCCAATCGTTAGTAGAACCGGTTTTCTCGCTTCTTTAGAGGCGGTAACCGCTTCTTTAATTAGCTTTAGTACCGCTTCGTTTTGAGGGTCGTATAGATGAACCAGCTCTTCTTGATTAATGTCGACACCTAAGGTCAATTGAGTCAAGCTCTCAACTTTAATTACCAATCCATCGAAATACTGTAGCAAACGCTCAGACAGCAGCACTGCAGAAGGAGTGTCGCAAGCAAACAATACTTTGAGACCATTAAGGCCTCGTGGCAAGCCCTGCTCAGCGAGTCGGTCAATGATTTTAGCGGCATCACTCAAGGCGCGTACACAAGGCACAACGATTTCTACATTAATACCGTCTGCTCTCAAACGCTTTATCACTTCACATTCAAGCGCAAAGCACGCTTTATAAACGTCAGAAGCAAATCGGGAGACACCACGGAGTCCCAGACAAGGGTTAACCTCATCAGGTTCCGCGCCTCCACCTAGTAGAGCGCTCATCTCGTAGCTATTTGCATCATTGAGTTCAAGACGTACAGTGTCGTAAGAAGCAATATTCGCCGCTTTAATTGCATTCACCAACGTCTCAACAAAAAACTCTGAAGCACTTTGCTCACCTAAGATAGCATTTATTGCCTCGAGCTCTACGGTATCGAGAGAGTCAACCATTGAGGCATAGTTGGGGTGAAAGAATATCTTTTCCATAATGAGCTCAGAAATAGATACATAAAGATGGGTAGCAGGTTGCTGCTGCTCGCCAAAACTAGGCAGTACATTTCCAAGGTTCAGGTTGGTTGTTGATTCGGCTTCTTCTTGGCCAGTTTGGATAGTGTCGTACCCCATTGCTGCTCCGTGCTGTTGTTATTTGCTTTAAAGGAAAAATACCGACTCCCGCCAATGAATACAAGGGATTCCTTTTAATTAAATGTGACCACTATTTTTGTAGCACGAGGATAAAGCCAAACTTTGATTCTAATTTAACCAATGTGTGTTTTATGAAGGACGAATCAATGCAAATGATACGGTTATCTCCGGATTAGAGGTTTATTCTAACTGTCATTTCGTTTATCTTTACCGCTTCGTAATAAATTTGCAGGCTGCACCATGCCATTAAAGACAGATGAACTAAGAACACAGGCATTAGGTCCAATGCCGACTCCGTCAGAATTGAGTACGAATCACCCAATTACGGATGACGTTGCAGAGCGCATTGCTAATTCTCGCCGTCAAATTGAAAGTATTTTAAGTGGAGAAGATGATCGTCTTCTTTGCATTGTGGGCCCTTGTTCAGTCCACGATACTGAAGCTGCACTAGACTATGCTAAGCGTTTAAGTGCAATTCAAAACGAGTATAAAGACGAACTATTTATCGTCATGCGTACCTACTTTGAAAAACCACGCACTGTTGTTGGATGGAAAGGCTTAATTACGGACCCTAATCTTGATGGTTCTTATGCGCTTGAGACTGGCTTGAACAAAGCTCGTGGTTTGCTTCTAGACATCAACAAACTTGGTTTGGCTACGGCAACTGAGTTTTTAGATATGATTACCGGCCAATACATCGCCGACCTTATCACTTGGGGCGCAATTGGCGCGCGTACTACTGAGTCGCAAATTCACCGAGAAATGGCCTCAGCTTTATCTTGCCCTGTTGGTTTCAAAAACGGTACCAACGGCAGCATCAAAATTGCTATTGATGCGATTCGCGCCGCGAGAGCACAGCACTATTTCTACTCACCAGATAAACATGGTCGTATGACAGTATACCGCACCAGTGGTAACCCATTCGGTCACGTGATTCTACGTGGTGGAGACACAGGACCAAACTTCGATCAAGCGTCTATCGAGAAAGCATGCGATCAGTTAGCATCATTCGACTTGCCAGCTCGCCTAGTTGTTGACTTCAGTCACGCAAACTGCCAAAAACAACACCGTAAGCAACTCGACGTTGCGAAAGACATCGCTGGTCAAATCATCTCTGGTTCCAATAAGATTTCAGGCATCATGGCTGAGAGCTTCATAGAAGAAGGTAACCAGAGCATGGAAGATCTCCATAACCTTACTTATGGACAATCAATCACAGATCCTTGCCTTAGCTGGAATGATACCGTTCAAATGCTAGACATTCTTGCTGATGCTGTAAAACAACGTAACGAGAAGGAAGGTTAACATGCCGTCATTTGATATTGTTTCAGAAATCGACACAGTAGAACTGCGTAATGCTGTAGACAATGCAAACCGTGAACTGGCGACGCGTTTTGATTTTAGGAACGTCGAAGCATCGTTCTCTCAAAACGATGAATCCGTAAAACTTTCATGTGAAGGCGATTTCCAGCTTAAGCAAATGCGCGATATTTTGCGTGGTAACCTGACTAAGCGTGGCGTTGATGTAAACGCGATGGAATCACAAACGGCTGAACAATCAGGTAAACAATGGCACCAAACCGTATTGTTCAAGCAAGGTATCGAAACCAACGTTGCAAAGAAAATCGTGAAACTGGTAAAAGACTCGAAAATTAAAGTTCAAGTCGCGATTCAAGGTGACAAAGTCCGCGTAACAGGTAAGAAACGCGATGACCTGCAAGCAACTATGCAGTTAGTTAAGAATGGCGAACTGGGTCAACCATTCCAGTTTAATAACTTCCGCGACTAACTCGAGTTAGTCGTTTTAAATAAAAGGGCGTTAACGCCCTTTTATTTTATCTGCGCCAAGCCAATTTCCTCATCGCCCTCTTTAAGAAGCCTATGTGAGGAAGATTGCGGGTCTACAAACACTACTATACGTTCTTTGTTTGCTTTGCGTTTCTGAATGTCTTGAGAGACTTGTGCGATATCTTGAAACTCGATGCGCTCTGCGTCCCGTCGAACTAAATCAACAAATCCGAATGGACAACTCTTGTCAAAGAACACCACTTCAGCCTCTTGCATAATCCTTAGTGCTTTAATAGGCAGGAGTTCCGGGTCAACACCAAACTTGATCCACGTACAGGCATTGGAAAACTCTGTGTCACTGTTTATGAGCTGTTGATAGGCGAGCTCAAGCTCATGATTATTCTTACATTCCACTACCCTAGGTTCGTTGAAAAACAGCTCCCAGAACTTACGTCGCTCATCAACGGTAGCGAAATGCTGTTTAATATCACCACGTTTGCTTGCGGCAAAATCCGCCAGCTGAGCCGTATTCATGGGAAGTATGGACTCAAGCTTTTCACGAATACCTCTAATTAGAACTGGCGAGGCACCACCACTTGATATGGCAATTTGAACGCGGCCGCGATTGATTATCGATGGAGTAATAAAGTCGCAATACGGAGTATCATCAACGACATTTACCAAAATACCCATTTTTTTAGCATCTTTATGCACCTGATGGTTAAGTTCTGGGTTATCAGTTGTCGCCCAAACTTGCACAAAGTCCTGATGCATTAACTCAGCTTCGTAGAAACGCTTTATCCATAAACATTTACCTTGCTCGACTAAATCAGCAAGGTAAGGCTCTAGTTGAGGTGATACTATCGTTACGCGAGCCCCTGCTCTCGTTAAAGTATCCACTTTTCGGCACGCGACCTCTCCGCCCCCTACGACCAAAACTGGTCGATCTAGTAAATCCATAAACAGTGGAAAGTAACGCATAAATTTCCTTTTCTAAACGAAATAACTATTCATTCATATTCACCATTACGGTGCATATTTGTCACCGAGACATTGGTCACAAAACAATTTTTCACTGAATTTTTAATGTTTATTAGTCAAAAATTTGAACCAAAATCAATAAAACGGCCGATCATGTTAATTTAACACAAATATAACATACCACTCTCTAAAGCACCTTTTTGGTGCCAAGCTGCACTATTTACAAAATCATCACATTTCGTCATTCTAACTACTGTTTAGACGTATGTGGCAACTCAAAACACTATTTAAATTAATAATTTGAGAAATCACAAATCATTATCTACGCTTTAAACGGTCGTTACAAATTGCACCAAATCAGTTCAATTTTAACGACTTATGATGCAACACAACAATAACTAGCACATTGTATTCAGGCTGGACCTGATTTACACGGAAATAACAGGAAGGATACACAATGGCAAAGAAACTCACTCTTATTGCTTCTTTAGTAGCGGCATCTGCTGCAATGATGAGTACATCAGCATCTGCTGCTGACGGCACTCTCGACAAAGTCACTAAAGCTGGCGTTTTAACCTGTGGCGTTAGTACTGGTCTTCCAGGCTTCTCTAACCCTAACTCAAAAGGTGAGTGGGAAGGTATTGACGTAGAATACTGCCAAGCTCTTGCTGCTGCGGTATTGGGTGACAAATCCAAAGTTAAATACGTTCCATTGACTGCAAAAGAACGTTTTACTGCACTTCAATCTGGTGAGATTGATGTACTATCACGTAACACAACATGGACTCTACACCGTGACTCTGCACTAGGTCTAAACTTCGTTGGTGTTAACTACTACGATGGTCAAGGCTTTATGGTTAAGAAAGATCTAGGTCTTTCTAGCGCTAAAGAGCTTGACGGCGCGTCTGTTTGTGTTCAATCAGGTACCACTACTGAGCTGAACCTAGCTGATTACTTCCGTAACAATGGTATGGAATACAAGCCAGTAGTATTCGATACTGCAGCTCAAACGTCAAAAGGTTTCGACTCAGGTCGTTGTGATGTGTTAACAACAGACCAATCTGGTCTATATGCACTTCGTCTAAACCTTCAAGATCCAAGTTCAGCGGTCGTTCTTCCAGAGATCATTTCTAAAGAGCCTCTTGGCCCAGTAGTTCGTCAAGGCGACGACCAGTGGTTCAACATCGCTAAGTGGACACTAGCAGCAATGGTGAACGCTGAAGAATATGGCATCACGTCTAAGAATGCGGATGAAATGCTTAAATCTAAAGATCCAAACATCAAGCGTATTCTTGGTGTTGATGGTCCTAAAGGTAAAGGCCTAGGAATCCGTGATGATTGGGGCTACCAAATCATTAAACAAGTAGGTAACTACGGCGAGAGTTTTGAGCGTACAGTTGGTGAAGGTTCACCGCTTCAAATCTCACGTGGCGTAAACGCACTATGGAATGCTGGCGGCTTCATGTACGCGCCACCAATCCGCTAATAACTATTAAGTGCTCAAATAAGGGCGGTTCATCCGCCCTTTTTTTAAAAGGATTTGAGGTTATAGCTGTATGAAACCTACTACGACTCAAGTCGCACCGCAGAACAAACCTGCGAAAAGCGCAAATCTACTATACAACCCCACCTTCCGCTCTATTGTTTTCCAAGTTATCGCCGTTCTCGCTTTAGGACTCTTTTTCTATACGATCGTTAACAATGCGTTAAACAATCTAGCTGCTCGAGGTATCGCAACGGGTTTTGATTTCTTAAACCAAGAAGCGGGCTTTGGAATCGGTCTTACTCTTATCGAGTATGACGAAACCTTTTCTTATGGCCGAACCTTTTTCGTGGGGCTTTTAAACACGGCGCTAGTCTCTGTGCTAGGCATTGTGTTAGCTACTGTTCTCGGGTTTGTCATCGGTATTGCTCGACTTTCTTCTAACTGGCTAGTTAGTCGATTTGCTGCAGTGTATATCGAGATTTTCCGAAACATTCCTTTATTGTTACAGATCTTCTTCTGGTACTTTGCGGTCCTTCAAGCCTTACCTTCCGCTCGTCAAAGTATGAGCCTTGGTGAAGCTATTTTCTTAAATGTTCGCGGCCTTTACTTCCCTGCTCCAGTGTTTGGAGAAGGCAGTAGCGTGGTGATCGGCGCTTTTATACTCGGTATTATTGCGACAATCATTATTAATGTTTGGGCTAAGAACAAACAAAAGCTTACTGGTCAACAAACACCAATGTTTCGCATTGGTTTGGGTTTAATCGTTGTCCTTCCTGTTGTTGTATTTTTTGTTATGGGCATGCCTATCACGGCAGAGTACCCCGTTCTTAAAGGCTTCAACTTTAAAGGTGGTATCAGTATTATTCCTGAGCTCGCGGCTTTGACTCTTGCTTTAAGTATCTATACCGCTTCCTTCATTGCTGAAATCGTTCGTTCAGGCATTAATGCTGTAAACCACGGTCAAACCGAGGCAGCAATGTCTCTTGGATTACCTAAATCTCGCACATTAAAACTGGTCGTTATTCCTCAGGCAATGAGGATCATCATTCCACCACTCACCAGTCAATACCTTAACCTGACAAAGAACTCTTCTTTAGCTATGGCGATAGGTTACCCAGATTTAGTATCTGTGTTCGCTGGTACTACGTTAAACCAAGTTGGACAAGCCATTGAAATCATCGCAATGACTATGGCCGTTTACCTAACCTTGAGTTTGGTGACGTCTGCATTGATGAACTTGTACAACAAGAAAGTTGCATTGGTGGAGAGGTAATATGTCACAGCATCAATTTCAACCGGACCTTCCGCCTCCAGCCAATACTGTTGGTGTGGTAGGTTGGTTACGAAAGAATCTATTTAATGGCCCAGCTAACTCTCTACTAACGATTGTTTTAGGCTACTTTGCTCTCTCTCTACTTTGGTATGTGTTCGATTGGGCTATTCTCAAAGCAGATTGGGTTGGTACCACTCGCGACGCTTGTTCGAGAGAAGGTGCGTGCTGGGTGTTTATCAGCGTTCGCTGGGAACAGTTCATGTATGGCTTCTACCCTCAAGCTGAGTTATGGCGCCCTCGCCTGTTCTACGCAACACTGGCAATTTTCGTTGCTTTGCTTGCTTATGAGCGAACGCCTAAACGTTTATGGATTTGGTTGTTCTTCGTCAACATCTATCCTTTCATCGCCGCTGGCCTCTTATACGGTGGTGTGTTTGGGCTTGAAGTCGTAGAAACACATAAATGGGGTGGACTACTTGTCACACTGATCATTGCTCTTGTGGGTATTATCGTCTCTCTACCTATTGGTGTGGCGTTAGCATTAGGTCGACGTTCAGAGATGCCAATTATTCGCAGTATCTGTACTGTCTATATCGAAGTATGGCGTGGCGTTCCGCTTATCACTGTTCTGTTTATGGCGTCGGTAATGCTGCCGTTATTTTTCTCAGAGGGTGTAGAAACTGACAAGCTAATTAGAGCATTGATTGGTGTTGTCATGTTCAGTGCGGCTTATATGGCGGAAGTTATTCGTGGTGGTCTACAAGCTATTCCAAAAGGCCAATATGAAGCAGCAGACGCGCTAGGTCTTACTTATTGGAAAAAAATGGGGCTTATTGTGCTACCGCAGGCACTTAAGATTACCATTCCTTCAATCGTAAACACCTTCATCGGTTTATTTAAAGATACCAGTCTAGTACTCATCATTGGTATGTTTGATGTACTGGGTATTGGTCAAGCCGCAAACACCGACCCCGAGTGGCTTGGTTTTGCTACGGAAAGTTATGTATTTGTCGCGTTAGTGTTCTGGGTGTTCTGTTTTGGCATGTCGAGATACTCGATTTGGCTAGAGAACAAACTGCATACCGGTCACAAACGATAAACGGAAATTCGAGGACGTATTATGACGCAACAAGAAGATTACATGATCCAGTTAAAGGACATGAACAAGTGGTACGGCGAGTTTCACGTACTGAAAAATATCAACCTTGACGTTAAAAAGGGTGAAAAAATCGTAATTTGTGGCCCTTCTGGTTCAGGTAAGTCAACGATGATTCGTTGTATTAACCGATTAGAAGAGCATCAAGCAGGACACATTTTTGTCTCTGGTAACGAATTGACTGAAGACCTGAAAAACATCGAGGCAGTGCGACGTGAAGTGGGCATGTGCTTCCAACACTTTAACTTATTCCCTCACCTCACGGTGCTGGAGAACTGCACGCTTGCTCCTATTTGGGTCAAAAAGATGCCAAAAGAAGAGGCGGAAGCCATTGCGATGAAATATCTTGAGCGCGTTAAAATCCCAGATCAAGCTGACAAATATCCTGGTCAGCTATCTGGTGGACAGCAGCAACGCGTAGCTATCGCTCGCTCGTTGTGTATGAACCCGCAAGTTATGTTGTTCGACGAGCCAACGTCAGCTCTCGACCCAGAAATGGTTAGAGAAGTACTGGACGTAATGGTAGAACTCGCAGAGGAAGGCATGACCATGCTGTGTGTAACGCACGAAATGGGTTTTGCAAAAGAGGTTGCCGACCGAGTGATATTTATGGATGCCGGGGAGATAATCGAAGAGAACAATCCTGTTGATTTCTTTGAAAATCCGCAATCAGATCGAACGCAAAACTTCCTGAGTCAGATACTTCATCACTGATTGCTCTGGATGATAAATGGCGGCTTTTTTAAGTCGCCATTTTTACATTGTTTTGCCATTTGCAACGTAGAAATATCGTGTTACAACTTACTACACACTTAACCAATTATTTTTATTATGATTTTGTTCAATGACTTGTATTTGTGGACTTGATTTTTCGAACAAACAGCCCCATAAATAGTCATATAAGTAAAGACAATCATCTATGAGGAAGATTATGAACGATCCTATGGTATCTCGCAGTTCATCTCAAGCGAGTGTACTGCAAACTAACAAAGTATTGCGAAATACTTACGCGCTGCTATCTATGACGCTACTTTGGTCTGCGGTCGTTGCAGCATTTTCTATGGCTATGAACCTGCCTCGTCCAGGTTTGATTATTATGCTGGTTGGCTTCTACGGTTTGCTTTTCCTTACTGAGAAGAACCGCAACAACAGCATGGGCTTGGTATTTACGTTCCTATTTACTGGCTTCCTAGGCTATACAATCGGTCCTATCCTTAACGCTTATGTTGGCGCTGGTATGGGCGATGTTATTGTGACCGCTCTAGGTGGTACTGCTCTAGCGTTCCTAAGCGCATCAGCTTACGCACTAACAACCAAACGTGACCTATCGTTCCTTAATGGTATGCTACTGGCTGGTTTCGTTGTGCTATTGGTAGGTATGGTTGCAAACATCTTCCTACAAATGCCAATGCTATACCTAGCGATGAGCGGAATGTTTATCCTGTTCTCAACCGGTGTTATCTTGCTTACAACTCAGCAAATTGTTCGCGGCGGTGAGACTAACTACATCTCTGCAACCGTAAGCTTGTATGTCTCTATCTACAACATCTTCATCAGCCTACTATCTATCCTAGGTATTATGAACGACGACTAATCAAGTCGCTGGATGTTAAGGAAAGCCCAAGACACGTTCTTGGGCTTTTTTGTATCTAAATACTGATTAAACCGCCCTACCACTCTTGAAAAAAAGCGTGTAACTAGGCTAACCTTGCCACGTGTTTCAATTACAAGATCAAAAACATGTTTGAATTTAACGGTAAAGCTATCGAAACCGACGCCGAAGGGTATTTGCTCAATCATCAAGATTGGGAACCAGCAATGATCGAAACTCTAGCGCAAGAAGAAGGTATTGAATTGACCGATGCCCATCTAGAGGTTGTGATGTTTGTCCGCGACTTTTATGTGGAGTTTAACACCTCACCTGCGGTACGAATGTTAGTAAAAGCGATGGAAAAGGCGCATGGTCCGGAAAAAGGAAACAGTAAATATCTATTCAAGCTGTTCAAAAAAGGCCCGGCAAAGCAAGCTACCAAACTTGCGGGTTTACCAAAGCCTGCAAAGTGCTTATAAGCTCTTAAAGAATTTTAAAACCACTGTAAACAGTACTTTGTTCGCAAGGCTCTTTGGTCACCGAATCAACCGTTGCGGTCCTTGGGCCTTGCATTAACCATTCAAACAAAGCTTCAACTTTGGTTTGATCACCACACGCAACCACCTCAACCGAGCCATCATATAAATTTTTAGCGTACCCAGTCAGTCCCAATTTTAACCCTTCATGACAAGTGTGGTAACGAAACCCTACTCCTTGAACCATTCCTTTCACGACAACCTTCTGACAAATGTGAGTCATATCTTCTCTCCTGCATGAACAGCGTGCTAAGCTGATTTTAGTTCATCTATACAGTTTCTAAGTCAGGTTAACGGAACTCTATTTGCATTTGTTTGAATCTTCACACAAAATAGCCAACCTTTTCACTGTTTCAACTTCGTAAGGCATCCCATGGCTCCAGCTATTCATCTTGTTAAAGGTCGCGACAAGTCACTTCGACGCAAACATCCTTGGATTTTCTCTAGAGGTATTTCTCACGTCGATGGCCAACCGTCACTCGGCGAAACAGTCGACGTGTTCGCTAGCAATGGCGAATGGTTAGCTAAGGCCGCATACTCTCCTAACTCTCAGATTCGAGCACGTGTATGGAGCTTCAAAAAGCAAGATATTGACGTTAGCTTTTTCGTCAGCCGTATAAACCAAGCACAGTTACTAAGGGAAGATATTATTGAACGAGATGGCTTGACCGGATATCGCTTAATCGCTGCAGAGTCGGATGGCTTACCGGGTATTACCATCGACCGCTATGAAAACTTCCTAGTTTGCCAATTGCTAAGCGCTGGAGCAGAATTCCAAAAGGATTCTCTTGTAGAAGCGCTTACGCAGTGCTTCCCAGAGTGCTCTATTTACGAGCGCTCAGATGTATCGGTTCGTAAAAAAGAGGGATTAAAAGAACGTACAGGCGTACTGCATGGAGAAACACCATCAAAACCAGTCGTCATTGAAGAAAATGGCGTAAAAATTAGTGTCGATATCATTAACGGTCACAAAACGGGGTTCTATTTGGACCAGCGGGATAGCCGTTATCAAGCTCAGAAGTATGTAAAAGATAAAGAAGTACTAAACTGCTTCAGTTATACCGGTGGATTTGGACTTTATGCATTAAAAGGCGGTGCCAAGCGTGTCATTAATGCCGACGTTTCTCAACTGGCGCTTGATACCGCGAAACACAATGCCGAGCTGAATGGTTTCACCGAAAAGAAAAAAGCAGTGTTCCTCAATGCAGATGTTTTCAAGTTATTGCGTGAATACCGAGATCAAGGAACCAAGTTTGATGTGGTTATCATGGATCCACCAAAGTTTGCCGAATCGAAAGCTCAGCTCAATGGCGCTTGTCGCGGCTACAAAGATATCAACATGCTAGCAATGCAGATCTTGAAGCCAGGTGGTACCCTTCTTACGTACTCTTGCTCAGGGTTAATGGACGGTGCCTTATTCCAAAAAATAATCGCAGATGCCGCTGTAGATGCTAACCGTTCAGTTAAGTTTGTAGAACGATTTGAACAAGCCGCAGACCACCCAACAGATACCGCTTACCCGGAAGGCTTCTACTTGAAAGGGTTTGCTTGTAAAGTTCTCTAGACCTAAAGCACTTTAGAGTCAAGACTCTATGACATTTTCTAAGCCTTTCTTTTTTCGAAAAGAATGGCTTTTTTGATTGAACTGTCTCAAAAATAAGACATTTTTCCTTTTCCCTAATTGAATTAACGAATTTCTCTACTATTTTCAATAGTATGTGGCAATGTATAACAAAGCTAACATCTAGCCTGAACCTATCCCTCTTTAGGTTCAAGGTGTGATCGAGCTAGGTTGAAAGAACAAGGTTGTGCGCTATAGTAATTCTATGGTGCGTTACCTAAGTTTATGACTTGACTCGAATAAATAGTAGTGAGTAGAAGTGATGAATTTGCGAGCTCAAAACCAAAAATCAGCAATTCGTCTAGCCAAGGATTAAGGAGAATAACATTGAACAGGTTCACTCTAACAGCAGCCGCTTGTTTTGTAGCCCTTAGCCTTCCGGTTAGCAGTCAAACATTAGAGCAAGCCGTAGCAAACACACTTGCTACCAACCCTGATATTAAAGCCGCTTATAATGAATACGTCAGTAAACGATATGACGCAGAAGCTTCTGTGGGTGCGTATCGACCTAAAGTCGACTTGGACGGTGGTATCGGCTACGAAAGAACCAATTATGACCGAGATCAAAATCCTCAGTTGAATAATAGGGATGACAGCCTAACAAGAAAAGAAATTGGCATTAGTTTGACCCAATTACTTTGGGATGGTAACGAGATATTAAATGATATGGATCGTACTGCAGCAGAAGCAGAATCAGTAAGATATCAATTACTTGCGGATGCCTCAGATATTGCGCTTGAAGTTGCTCAAATTTATCTCGACGCAACTAAAGCCTACGAAATATTGGCTCTCTCCGAAGCTAATCTAGAAGTACACAAGAAAATATATAAAGACATTAAAAAGCGTGTTGACTCAGGTATTGGTTCCACCGCAGACCTTTCACAAGTCGAAGCTCGTATTGCAAAAGCTCATGGTAACTTACTAGCCGCGCAGAACAACCTTTTCGATACACATACGCAGTTTAAACGCTTAGTAGGGCAAGCTCCTTTAGGTCTCAAATACCCTAGAGCTGATGAAGTTGCTATTCCCCCAACCGTGGATGACGCCCTAAAAATAGCCATGGAACACCATCCAGTAATCAAGGTCTCACAGGTTGATGTAGACTCTGCTCGTTTCCAATACCAACAGACTAAAGGGGTTAACTACCCTACTTTCTATATCGATGCGGGCCACAACTGGCGAGATGATGCCAACGGTAATAGAGGTACCGATAATGAAACTCGCGCTATGCTTCGAATGCGTTACAACTTATATAACGGCGGCTCAGATTCCGATCGTACTGAAGCTGCAGCGTACCAACTCAATAAAGCCAAAGACTTCCGTGACAGAACCTACCGCATGGTTGAAGAAGGATTAAAACTCTCTTGGACAGGTTTAGAGTTCACCATTCAACAACGTGAATTTTTATCAGATCACGTAGACTCTGCTTCTGACACTGTTGTTGCTTACCAAAAACAATACAAGATAGGCAAACGTACTCTTCTTGATGTTCTTAACACCGAAAACGAACTGTTCGAGGCTCGTAAAGGATATTTAGACGCTAAATACGCTGAGCAATTTGCTCGCTATCGAGTGATGAATGCTACTGGCGATTTACTTGCAGCATTACGAGTTGACACTCCAAAAGAGTGGAACGAGAAGGTGGAGTATTAATATGAAACTACAGACCAAATTACTGCTATGTGGCCTTGTTTCTCTGCCGCTTTTTGCATCAGCAACAACGCCTGAAAATGATAAATACGACTACATCGCAACTCCTCTTGCCGATCAAAAAGCCGATTTAATCGACGATGATGGTGATGGCGTTATTAATGCCCGCGACTTATGTATTGCAACTCCGGAGGGCGCTGCGTTAGATAACGATGGTTGTGAACAATATGTCGACGTGTCGAATACGATGGCGTTGAGAATTTTGTTTGATAACGCGTCAACATATATCAAGCCAGTATTCCAAACACAAATCAGCCAAATGGCAGACTTCTTAAAGGAATACCCAGATACCACTATTGAAATTCAAGGCTATGCGAGTGTTGTTGGTAACCCAGAGAAGAACTTGGTACTTTCGAAGAATCGCGCTGAGGTTGTTCGTGAAGCTATCATCAACAACGGTATTGCCCCAGAACGCCTAACTATTGTGGGCTATGGCGATACCCAGCCAGAAGAGCTTGGTGATACCGAGTTTGCACATGCGATGAACAGAAAAGTGGTTGCTTCCGTTGTTGGTTATAAAGGTGAAGTAGAAAAAGAATGGACTATCTTTACTACTATCGGTAAATAGTTCACTCTTCACTCAGTTAAACTAAGAGCGCTATGTATTAGCGCTCTTTTTGTTTTATTTCATTTAGATATTCGGTATCTCATGCTAACCTTGTAGCAATTCTTATTAAGAGTATAAAGTGATGAGTAAATTAACTTCAGATATCGAACAAAACCTTAACCTGTTTATTGAGGAAACCACCCAAAACCAGCTTGTTTGGGGCCTGCGTAATGAAGATGGTTGGTTAGCGTGCGATTCTACTGAGTTCGAAAACACAGAAGTTATGCCGTTTTGGTCGTCTGAGGAAGACGCAAAAACACACAACGTTGAAGAGTGGGCTGATTTTGAAGTGTTACACATCCCACTTGATATCTTTGTAGAAGATTGGCTACTAACTCTCGATGAAGATGGTGTGTTAATCGGTACCAACTGGAACAGTCAGCTAGACGGTAAGGAAATGGAACCATCAGCTATCGCTAAGTTGTACTTAAACGCTAAGTAAACGAAAAAATAGAGGCTTTAAGCCTCTATTTTTTTATTCTGACTTCTCGTTCAGAGAAGCCATGACTTGGGACTTATTCTCTAAATAATGATTCAGTCCGTTCGCTCGAAGATCACACGACGGACAATCTCCACAACCGTCGCCAATAACACCGTTATAGCAGGTTAACGTCTCTTCTCGGATTAACGATAGCGCATTAAACTTATCAGCCAGCGCCCATGTCTCTGCCTTATCTAACCACATAAGTGGCGTAACAATATCAAACTCTCTGTCCATCCCTTGCACCAGAGCGCTATTCATAGCTTTGATAAAGTCATTTCGACAGTCAGGGTATCCAGAAAAGTCCGTTTCACATACACCGGTAATGACAGCTTGCGCGCCGATTTGATAGGCGTAAATACCCGCCAAAGTCAAAAACAGTATATTGCGACCCGGCACGAATGAATTCGGCAGACCATTTTCTTGAAGCTCATGTGAGACAGGAATATCGTCACGAGTTAATGAGCTAATCGCAAGCTCGTTGAGCAAGCTAACGTCCATAACTTTGTGTGCTTTCACATTGAGCTTGTTTGCCAATGCTTCCGCTACTTCAATCTCTAGCTTATGGCGTTGGCCATAATCAAACGTAATTGCATGTACTTCATCGTACTGCTCAAGTGCTTGGACTAAGCAAGTTGTTGAATCTTGTCCACCACTAAAAACGACTACTGCCTTGTTCATCAATATCTCCTCGCCCTTTAAGCAATACTTAAATATTTATGTGTTTGAACTGATAAACGCCAATTTCTCTGAATACAAGTTTCAATACACAATTCAGTTGCGCGTGGCTTTTGGCTGATTGGTTGAAGCGCAATAACCACATCACTCTTTAACTCTACACCCTGTAAAAGCTCATCTAATTGGTCGACGTTCTTTTGCGTCGCAACTGGGTGCTTGATTTCATCAGCACGTTCTAACGACGAGGAAAGTACAGGAAGTTTTCCCTTCATTGCCACTTTTGGTGACACCGTAACCCAAGTTGCTGGCGTGACTCTTATTTCTGAAGTACCACTGGTCTCGATTTGGCAACGACATCCAATGGCTTCAAAGGCTTCACATAGCGCGGTTAGATCATACTCACAAGGCTCGCCTCCAGTAATCACAATGTGCTTTGCGTTAAACTGCTGCGATTGATACATAGCCACAATTTCCGCTGCGTCGACATCGCTCCACGTAGGGCTATCACCTTGTTTACTTATGATTTCTCCAAACGAACGCTGGTCTTCATTATTCGCATCCCATGTCTGCTTCGTATCACACCACGAACAGCCTACGTTACAAATTTGAAGTCGGATAAATACCGCCGGGACGCCGGTAAACATGCCCTCACCCTGGATGGTTTCAAACATCTCGTTGATTTTAAATCGAGTATTACTCATCAAATCATGCCAATTATATAAGATGAGCAGACCTTAAAGGATGCGACCAAGAAATTCAATACAAAGTGTCATACTAAATCTCTGGTAGTGTAACGCGCTTTTTCATATCCTAGAGGCGTTTGATTTATTTCTTTTTTAGGTAAGTAACGTGTATAAACTCATTGCCATCGATATGGATGGAACCCTACTAACATCTGATAAAAAAATCTCTCCGCGTACTAAACAAGCTATCCAATCTGCCAAACAACAAGGCGTCCAAGTGGTGCTTGCATCTGGTCGCCCTCTCAACGGTATGTTAGATGCCCTTAATGAGCTTGGTTTGAACGGTGAAGAAGATTATGTCATCCATTTCAATGGTACCTTTGTACAGAAGGTAGTATCAGGTGACATACTTCATCAACAAATCATCGATGGTCGTCGCGCTAAAGAAGTAGCGAACCTAGCGAAACAGCTCGGCCTGCATTGCCATGCCTTTAGCCGCGAATTGGGTTTGATTGCTACAGAAGCGAATCCTTACACCGACCACGAAGCTGAGATCAATAAGCTAGATATCACCATCTATGATTTTAATAAGCTAGAGGATGATCACGAGATCATCAAAGCGATGATTGTTGGTGAGCCAGCTCAACTAACTGAGGGCATCGGTAAAATCCCAGCGCGCTACCACGACGACTATACCATTGTACAAAGCGCCCCATTCTTCCTTGAGTTTTTGAACCCTTTAAGCAACAAAGGTGAAGGTGTTAAAGTTATTGCCGATCACTTAAATATCCCGTACGAACAAACCATGTGTTTTGGTGATGCAGAAAATGACCATCATATGATCAAATTCGCTGGTAAAGGTGTTGCGATGGCGAACGCCATGCCAGAAACTAAATCCATTGCCGACTATATTACTGACAGTAATGACGATGACGGTGTAGCTAAAGCCATTGAAAAGTTTGTGCTATAGTTTTCATTGTGTTGACTAGGTAACATACTGTTTTAAGGAAAAAATATGACTTATCGCCTCCTACTTAACGGAAAGAAAGCTGCTCAAGATGATATTAGAGAAGCCATCTATCAACTCCGTGGTGAAGGTTACCCTATAGAAGTCCGTGTGACTTGGGAAGGAGGCGATATTGAAAGATTAGTACAAGAAGCGGCGGATCAAGGCGTCTCTCGGCTCATTGCTGGAGGTGGCGACGGAACCATAAACGAAGTAGTCGATGCACTTCTAAAAAACAATATCACCACAATGGAAGTTGCGGTTTTGCCACTTGGAACCGCTAACGACTTTGCGACCGCCTGCTCCATCCCAACCAATTCTGCTTACGATGCCTTGCTATTAGCTGTTTCGGGAACGTCTAAGCCAGTTGATGCAGCGAGAGCGAATGACCGTCACTTTGTGAATATCGCTACAGCTGGGTTTGGTGCGCAAGTTACAGCAAACACACCTATTGCCCTAAAAAACTTCCTTGGCGGAGGAGCTTACACGCTCGCAGGCCTCGTTCAAGCCATCAACTTCCAACCTTTTAAAGGCACGGTTAAGTTTGATGGTCAAACTGTCACAAGCAATGTGGTTGTCGGCGCTATTTGCAATGGCAGAATGGCCGGTGGTGGCCAAGCGCTCTCTCCAACCTCCTTTATCAACGACGGCTATTTAGATGTGGTGTCGCTTGAGGAATTCACCCCCAGCGATATCCCTGCCGTAATTGAGGAGTTGATGCAAGATGATGGTTATAGTGGAACGTTCGTTAAACGTAATCAGGTAAAAACCATTGAATGGATTTCCGATGGTATCATGCCTGTAAATTTAGATGGTGAACCTATCGAAGCTACCAATATCGAGTTTTGTGTGCTGCCGAACACAATCCAATTGGTTTTACCAGAGCACTGCCCAATGCTAGTTAGTCACTGATTTTCAGCTTAATGCAAGTAACAAAAAAGCGACCATTTCTGGTCGCTTTTTTCAATCCAATCAACACTACTTGATGTTAAGGAATGCAGCACCACGAACACCACCAGAATCTCCGTGCTTCGCTTTGACGATTTTCGGACACTTCGCCACAGACATTAGATATTTAGGGATACGCTTAGGCATTTCTTCATAAATAAGGTCGTAGTTAGATAGACCACCGCCTAACGTAACCACATGCGGATCGTTGCCCGTGAAGATGTTAGCGAAACAAATAGCCAAAAGTTCCATGAACATATCAACGAACTCAATAGCATCGGCGTCACCGGCTTCACGTGCTTTAATTATGTCGATAGCTTTCTTCTTTTCGCCGTAATAATTTGCATAAAGTAGCTCGAATCCACGTCCAGATAGGTAGTTATCTAAGCACCCTTTCTTACCACAGCCACAATCAAGAAGCGGCGCTTTTTCACCAAGGTGGAACCAAGCATCAATAGGCAGTCGCATATGGCCTAGTTCACCGGCTACGTGGTTACGACCAGAGAACACTTTGCCTTCGTAGATCAACCCACCACCAAAGCCAGTTCCAAGAATTAGACCCATTACAGATGGAGCATCTTTCAGTTCGTCATCCCATGCTTCAGACAATGCAAAGCAGTTTGCATCATTCTCAAGTTTCACTTCGCGACCAATCTTCGCTTCTAAGTCACTACGCAGAGGTTTGCCTTTCGCACAAGCAATGTTTACGGTGAGTACAGTTCCGTCGTCAGCGTCTTCCATACCAGGCAGACCAAGACCTACTTTACCTTCGGTTCCAAGTTCTGCATCGTATTTAGCCACTAAGCCTGCTAGGGTCTCTACTAGTAGCGGATAATCATCGCCTGGTGTAGGTACACGTTCTGTCGCAACGCGTTCAAGTTTTTCATTAAATGCACCAAATTCAATTTTAGTGCCACCGACATCAAAGCCGTAATACATGCAACTCTCCTTGCTAACCTCAACTTGAGGCAAAAAATAGATAACTGTTGGCATTATCCATATCCCTACCCCCTCAAACCGTGACGTAGAGCGGATTTATGCCCTTGTTCGAACTGCTTGTTCAACAAGCCATCACATTAGAACTGGAACTTTAGAGCGAGTTCTCGTTTTTTATTAGACCTATGAAATTATTCAGTGCTGGTCGCGATAAATCTGGAGAGAGACGCGTTTTGCTCAACATGTAACTTTCGCGGAAAACCGCGAACCATTCCCTCAATATCATCGAATGACGCAATGACCCAAATTGCTCAAAGACAATACTCGCAACTTCTGCGGTAGCAAGATGATCTTCGTTTTCTGACTTTCGCATCATATAGTTAGACAAAGCATCAGGCTTAATCGAACACACAGGGAAATGATTGAGATATGGTGACTTTCTAAACATACGTCTAGCCTCACGCCAACTGCCATCCAAAAGGATAAACAAGAGTTTCTTAGTTCCCTCTACTTCGAACTGGTTTTGATCGATTAAACGCTTTTTATCATCAACATAATCTTCTGGAAAGATTATGACTGGTTGATAGGTCTCATCTTTTAGCAGTGCAAGGAGTTCTGGTTGAGTTTCAGTTCGATGCCAAGGAAACGCATAGCCTTCTTCGACCGTATCAAGTATCAGGCGGCCTGTATTACTTGGCTTTAGAATTTCTGCATCAGAAACCAACAGTAACACTGCAAAGTCATTGCTCGGTTTTGGCTGGTACTCACAAATACAATACTGCTGCGCAATTTGGCAGCTTTTACAACGTATGACTTTCGCTCCACGAGCCTTAAATGGTTTAGTTGCCGCGGCTAGGCGCTCATCGTACATTTTATGGAAGGCGTGACGTCTCATTTTCATGGTATTCTAGCGAAAGGTGGCGGGATTCTACTCTGGTACACTTTGTAAGTAAAAGGGAAACCCTATTCAATGGAACACAGTGACTCTATTCGATTGTCGATCTTTCTCTCTGTACTCATAATTTGTGCGGTGTGGGAGTGGTGTGTACCTAGAAAACAACGTACAAGAACACGACGTTTGCGTTGGACCAACAATCTCAGCCTAGTTGGCCTTAACTCTCTAATTCTCGCCTTAGTCATGCCACTTCTTGCCATAGAAGCTGCACTCTTCGCTCAGAAACATAGTGTTGGGCTTTTTAACCAGTTCGAAATTAGCACATGGTTAATTGCCCCACTTTGCGTAGTGCTGTTGGATGCAGCAATCTACTTCCAACATATAGTCTTTCATCGCGTTCCAATCCTATGGCGATTGCATAGAATGCATCACGCTGATCGGGATATCGACGTCACCACAGGTTCTCGATTCCACCCTATTGAAATCATCCTCTCCATGTGGATAAAAATAGTGATCGTGATTGCCTTAGGCGTACCTCCAATCGCAGTGCTTATTTTCGAAATTGTACTCAATGCCAGTGCGATGTTTAACCATAGCAACGGCAAGTTGCCTTTGAAGTTTGATGCCTTGCTGAGAAAAGTTATCGTGACACCGGATTTTCACCGTGTTCATCACTCGGAGATCGTCAAAGAAACTCATTCCAACTTTGGCTTCTTTCTATCCATCTGGGACATCTGGTTTGGAACTTATCGCGCTCAACCTAAGTTAGGGCATGATGGCGTGGTAATCGGTATTCCAGCCTTTGTCGAGCTAAGAGAACAAAGGTTGGACAAACTGCTTACCCAACCTTTTAGGAACGATGAGAACGACGCTAGTCATTCTCAGTAGAACTAGGCTTGGTTCAATTGATATTTATGTAACATCGATTGTTGGTGGCCTGCAATTTCCGCTACTTGCTCAGCACTTTCTACCATGGACTCCAATTGCATGCTCGAATTTTCACCTTGCTCAGTAACCTGAATGATTGAGCGGCCCACTTCAGCCGTGGCACGCTCCTGTTGTTCAGTAGCCACAGAAACTTGCTCTGCTCTGTTACGGATCTGATTCACTGAATTGGCGATGTCAGTAAAAGACGTTTTTACTCGCTCGCTGGATTCCAAAGCAAAAGACATTTCTTTGCGTGACTCGACAACCGATTGACGTGAGTCTTGGGCTGCTTGGATGAGCTCCGACATCATTTGTCGAATATTTGTGGTTTGTGCAGAAGTATCACTAGCGAGTTTACGAACTTCGTCCGCCACAACAGCAAAACCTCTACCCTTCTCGCCAGCCCTTGCAGCTTCAATAGCCGCATTTAATGCTAATAGATTTGTGTTATCAGCAATCCCACTGATCATATCTACCATCTCTTGTATCTGCTTCACTTTGCCATCTAACTCAGTCATTGACGCTTCATTGTTGCCTAAAGTCGTATCCAACATATGAAGTCGTTCTTGGTTGTCAGATACCGCCTCCAAACCAAGATTTGCATAACTATCCGCTTGTTGAGAATCGTTAAACGACGCGGTCGTCACTTGAGCTATCTCCTTAATCGATGCTTCCAGTTCTGTAATCGTTGTCACCATGCTATCTAGGGAGGCGTTTTGTGAACGCAAACTCAGACGACTTTCCTCTGCCGCACCGTGACTTATTTCAGCCGTTTGATAGAGTGTTTCACAGTTTCTCGTTACCACCTCAATTGAATCATGAGTCGATTCGATAACTTGGTTCAACTTTCTGGCGATATCTTGCATTTCAGCAGGACCCGCTAGCATCACTTTGCCCGTTAGTTCGTATTCTGTGAGCCCTTTCAATTGAGAGATGATGTTCTTTAAAGGTCGATTTATCCATCGACGCAGAGAGAAGAAGATTACGACGATTGTTGCAATTAGAAATGTTGTAGCAGCAATTAACCATTGTGAGGTTGTATCAAGAGTATGATTCACTACGGATTGACTATCTTTTATTAGTGTCGAGGCAGTATCAGAGATTTGCTGTAGGAGTTGTACCGTCTCATCGGCTATCACAACAGCACGTTCCAACTCCACTTTTTGCTTTTCAACCACTTCTAGCCTGTCGAGTATTTGACTTAGTACACCACTTTGTTTAAATCCGTCCTGAACCATTTCATATGGTGCAATCAGGCTAGCAAACTCTTTGACTTCAGGGTGCCAATCAGAGAAGTCTGCAAATGCTAGGTTGATTCCAGCGATTCGATTACGCATTTCACGATATTCACTTTTCGCTTTACTCAGTTCTTCTTGCATCATCATGACTAAGAACGTGCTCTCCATTGAGCTAGCACTCGCAATAAATCGACTTGCCGCATCTAAAGACAATGGATTGTCTTGAGACAGAATTAGGCTAATACGATTCATTTCAGGGCCAATAGAACTTAACCCATAACGGAATCCCGTCACTTGCTTATCTATACGACCTTTCATTGCAATGAGTTGAGACTGAAACGCCAATACGGACTCAGTAACGGATTGCAATTCAGCTATTTTTTCCCTGAGTTGAGCTCTTTGATCTTGAGTCATGGCACTATCTATCTTTTTTGCAATCTCGAACAGACTATTGACCCGGGTTTCACTAAGGCTAGTCAGCAAGTTGATACGTTCCTGGATAGCATTTAATTCTGCCTCAGAAGATAACTGGCTTCCATAGTTCAGTAACTTTACTTGTTCCAACGTATCTTGTGTTAAGGCTGCATTATTCATTGCCAGAGGGAGTACGCGATCCGATAAATTATCGAATTGATGTTTTACTTGTGTTAATCCACTTGAACTTAGCCAACTTAGAGCAATAAAGAAGATACAGATTAAAATGAATATTGCGCTGAGTGAGTGAATTATTGAGGTTGGACGTTTTCGTTGTGTTGACGATGTCATAGCGATTCCGTTGCATCAATCGTAAAATTGCGACCAAATTTTGCGGATAAATAGTACAAACCGTTAATTTGGTATAAAATTATTCGGAAATGGTAGAGGCCGTTAATGACATATTTATTACACATAAATGTAAGCAGTGTGACAGATGAAAATTGTTAAATTATTGATTCCATACGGTATAGTGGCATTATTGACGGCTTGTTCAAGCCAACCAAGCCAAGCACCACACACACAAGTTAATTATAGAAGTGCTGAAAATGCACCATTTTTGGCTGAATACAAGAAATGGCAAGGCGTTCCTTATCGACTTGGTGGCACCAATTATTCTGGAGTCGATTGCTCGGCATTTGTACAGGCTGTCTATCAAGATGCTTATGCTGTTAGCTTACCCAGAACCACTGCGCAGCAAGTTAAAATAGGTCACAAAGTAGCTTACAATAATGCTCAAAGCGGAGATTTAGTGTTTTTTAAAACGGGAAGAAAAACTAGACACGTAGGTATTTATTTAGGTGGGAATACATTTATGCATGCCTCAACATCTAAAGGTGTGGTCCTTTCTCGACTCGACAATCCTTATTGGGCATCAACATTTTGGCATTTTAGAAATATTCAGTAATAGAATGCCTCCCTCTCAAAGAAATAAAATATCCTGAGAGGGAACGATCCTTTTGTTAATTTCTTTAATCATATATTGCAACAGCAGTATCAAAAAGATTTTTGACTAACGCTATATACTCTTCAAGAAATGCAACCTGCTCATTGGTGGCCGGCTTGTTCCAAACTCCAGCCAATACTTCTTCTAAGTCTTGAATCACTAAATCTACTTCTTTTAGCAACTTAAATCGCACACTTGAATGAAGTTCTGGGTTTTGTTCAAACAACACCATAATGTTGGACGCGACCATGTCCGTGGACACATCTTCTATTGTTTCTTCGCCCGTATCTCCAGAAGTTGAAGTGAATACATCAAGATTCATGGCGAGATGTTCGATTAATGCCTGATAGCCGTCAGTATCTACAACCACGACTGAACTCCTAGCAATTGTTTAAATGACAAGAACTTAAACATAGCAAACCTAGTTCACGTTTGTAAGAACTAGTGCGAAAAATCGCGCTGCACGTCAATGATTCTGTGCGCTGGCAGTATGTTATGTAGTCAATATTGTTCTACACTAGCCATAGATTGGCAGACGGGAGTAACTTATGTGGCAAGCGATTTCAGATCAGCTATCCGATGCACTCATGTTCAACTTTTCTATCAAAGAACGTGTCAAAATGAGCGGTGGCGATATTAACCAATGCTATATGATTAGCGATGGTGATCAGCGTTACTTCGTGAAAACCAATCACAAAGACTTCCTTGCTAAATTTGAGATTGAGGCGGATAACCTCAAAGCGCTCCGTGACACCAATACGGTTCATGTACCCGAGGTGGTGTTAATTAGCAAAACTAAAGAATGCGCGTTCATTATTCTTAATTACATCCCTGTCAAACCTTTAGACGTCAGTACTGCCAGTCATCAGTTTGGAATTGAGTTAGCAAAACTGCACAAATGGGCCGAACAAGCCGAATTTGGCTTTGATCAAGACAACTATATTGGTGCTACGTTACAACCCAATCAATGGCATAAAAAATGGTCCCGCTTTTTCTCTGAACAACGTATAGGCTGGCAACTGCAGCTACTTAAAGAGAAACAAATCAGCTTTACCGATATCGACCAGTTTGTCTCCCTTATCAACGAGCAGCTCTCAGGCCATAATCCTAAACCTTCTTTGTTGCATGGCGACCTTTGGAACGGCAATGTGGCTAACTCAGCCTTTGGGCCTATTTGTTATGATCCTGCCAGTTATTGGGGAGATCGAGAGTGCGATCTTGCCATGACAGAACTCTTTGGTGGTTTCAGGCAGGAATTTTATGACGGTTACGAAAGTGTACTGCCCATTGAGCCCATGTTTGAGTATAGAAAACACATCTATAATCTCTATCATGTGCTCAATCACTGTAATCTTTTTGGTGGTAGCTACCTAGACCAAGCTGAAGAGCTGATCTCAACGATTCAAGCCTCTTAGAGGTTTACTCGAACTTCATCTCTTTATCTAGTATCTCAAACAGTGAGGCGAAGCTAACGTCATGAGGCTCGGGTGACACACCACTAGAATTAAACCAGTTGGTGACTAAGCCAACGGATTTCGCAGGTACTATGTCCTTGTCCCTTTGATCGCCTGTCATCGTCAACTTGTTAGCTGGGATACCTAATTTGCTTGCAATGAGCTGATAGAATTCTGGGTAATTTTTTGAAACACCAAGATTGTTAAAACAGAAGTAGCCAGTGATGTATTGAGCCAAACCACCACGTTCAAACGCCTGTTTTATCTCGATTTCATTAGAATCTTGTGCATTAGTTGCAACATAAATGGGATGCTGCTTAGAAAGCGCTGACAACAACTCCAATGCGCCAGATACTACTTCAACATTTGGCCAATCACACATTTTTCCAATTTGTGTAGGGTCATCGACCATTAGAGTGTCACCCCAATCAAACAAGTACACTCGGTCTCGACTCAACCAACACTTGTAGAGCTCTTGCCACTCTTCACGCAGGACTCCGTACTTTATCGAATCAAAGTACTCACCTAAGTAATAGCGAACTTTGCGCAGCCTTGCCTCTTGCGTCATTCCAAGTTTCTCAGCACATCGCATCATTCCAGGGTTTCCAGACCAAGTAGTAAAGCCTACTCGCTCGATCTCCATTGTTGCGAAAAGATGCTCAACCCATGGAATCAGTGCTTTCAGTCCAATGCCTCTGCCCCAAAGTGATGAGTCGTAAATGGCCACACCAGCTTCAAGCCAACGCGTGTTTTCATCCTCCCAGTAATAGCTGACACTGCCTATTGCTCGCCCCAAATAATCTATAACCAAGCCTGTGTCACCAGCTAGGAACTTATGGAACTGTTGCTGCTTAAATTCAGATAATGTTGGCCGAACATAACCGAAGTAAGGGCCGTTGTATTTCGTCCACTCTTCGTCAGCCGTCATAAGTTGATAAAGCGGCTCTAGATCTTCGGCTGATGCCTTGCGTAAGGTAATATCCTGAAACCTTAGTTTGGTATTATTCATCGAAATCCCGTCTAATCATTAAGATACTTCCAACTGTCTGCACCATCAAAATAGCGAATGTGTATGGTACTTGTCTCTTCTGGGGTCACCATTTTGAAATTGATAGCAACTTTCTGGGTTGGCGATTTATCCGTTGAAGTGTAATGCGTCACGCATCCGCATTCTGGACAGTGGTGAAAGTCGATAAAACCATCACCCCATTGATACGCCTTTGTCGGTTGACGTAATACTGAAACTGTCACCGAATCAGGCTCATAATAGCCCCATAATGTTCCATAACGACGACATACAGAGCAGTTGCAACTTGTTAAATTCGCCGGCCAGTTGGCAAAACTGAGAGTTATATTTCCGCAATGACATTGCGCGTTATGGTGAGACATTATTTCTTCCCTGTTTACATTAACGATATCTAGCTAGGTTACAAAATCAAGCTAAGGGCGATGGATAACATAATAGTACCAACAAAGAGCTCCAATACTTTCCATGATATTGGTTTATGAAAGATAGGCGTTAGCAGTCGAGCACCGTACCCCAAGGAGAAAAAGAACACAAAGGAAGCCATCACGGCACCGAGCCCGAAAGAGAACTGATTCGGAGCATATTGGGTGGAAATAGAGCCTAGCAAAACAACGGTATCTAGATAGACATGTGGGTTTAGCCAAGTTAGCGCTAAACAAATCAGAATGGTTTTTAGCAAACTTGCACTTGAATCACCTTTAGGGTCGAGTTGATGTTTGCTTTTGAAAGCAGAACGCAAAATTTGGATCCCGTATACAGTAAGAAAAGCAGCCCCCGCATAACGAGCTACTATTTCGATTTGAGGAAACCGTTCAATAATGACACCGAAGCCGCCGACACCCGCAGAAATGAGAATGGCATCAGAAACTGCACATACAGAACACACTGCAAATACATAGTGTTTCTTTAGCCCTTGTTTTAGAACAAACGCATTTTGAGCACCAATTGCAAGTATCAACGACAGACCCAAGGAAAAGCCTGTCAAAAAAGTCGTTACATCCAAGTAAACCTCACAATCCTTTATCGAGGAGAGGTTATCTTGTAACGCGTAATTAATTGAATTTCAAGCTATGTTTCGTTCTCGTGTCTTACTGTTACAAACACATCATCACTGTCTAATGTGACCTCAAACAAGATTGGTCGACAACATACATAGCAGTCTTCAATATACTCTTGCTCATCAACGGAACAGTCAATTGATGTTTCAAAAGCCTCCCCACAATACGGGCAGTTTACTCGCCACTCTTTTAATGCTTCCATCGATTACACTCATGGTAGGTTTTATCAAAGTGTAGAATCGTAAAAAGAGATACTCAAATATGGCAGTCAGAGATATTTGTCGTCCAAGGTGCTCAATACTAACGCAGTGCTGCTACTCATATCTTAGCGTTGATAAAACTAACGACGCCTTTTTGTATGCCACGCCTTTTTTGTAAAATATGTCTCCTTCAATAACCATTCCAAATCTCTTATAGAAATCCAGCGCAGACTCCCTTGCATCGCACCAAAATACCTCAATATTTTGCCTTTCAAGCATGTTCAAGACAAACTCGATGACCTGTGAGCCAATACCCTGACCTTGGTAATTAGGAAGCGTTGCAAATTTACGCAACCTACCTTGATTACCATCGATAAATATCGAAGCAACGCAGACCAACTTATTACTCACAGATGCGCCGATATGTATCGCTCGGTTATCTCCTTCTACCAGCGAGCTCTCTATTGGTAAATCGGGCCACAGAACGTGCTGACGAATAGGTAGGACCTGTTCGAGTTCGACTAAAGATATTTTCACCACGTTATTATTACCTACTTCTTAATTTAACCAAGTCAGAACTGCAGAAAGGAGCAAAGGAAAAACGCCTGCAACAAACAAAGAAAAACCAAAAGAGTAGTTTTGTCGATAGTGCTTATGTTTTTCAGCTTCAAGATAATGCTCTTTAACCATTGCTCTCATCTTTTGTGACACAACATCGACGTCATAGGTTCGACTTATTCTTCCGCCATCCCACGCCAAACCAGCCACGCCCCATAACACGATAGCGACGTAAAATGAGAAATCAGAAAGTTCGGATGTTTTCAACATAGGGAAAATATAGCCAGCTAAGCAAACCACAATCCCCGAACTTATATTCGCTATGAGAACAAAGCGAAATAGAGAGCCCATACTCAAAAGGCTTCCTTCAATCCGATGATGCTCATCTTGTCAGCGATTTCGTCATAAACACGCTATTAGGGTCAAGCGAGTAGCTAGCAAATGGTTCACACTCTACAAAGCCATCTCTTTGATATAGGTTTCTTGCTGGTTCGAAAAAAGCCTCCGTTCCTGTCTCTAAACTCAGTCGCGTCAAGCCATTTTCTGCGGCCTTACTGGTTAAATGAGCCAGCAGTTTTCTTGCTACTCCTTTGCCACGAGCACTCTCTGTCGTGCGCATCGATTTTATTTCACCATGTCCCGACTCAATGGTTTTTAAGGCTATACATCCTGCCAAATCATCTTCAAACCATGCAGTCCAGAACGTAATTTCTGGCTGGCGAAGAGCCTCAATGTCAAGAGCATGGACACTTTCTGGTGGAGAAGTCGCGTACATATCATCCAAATGAGCTTGTAAAAGGGCTTTGATTTCTGGTCCCGTCAAATCATCCTTAATTATTTTCACTTTCTCTCCTTAACTAGATTTACAATAATGGCTTTCCACGTAGGGATTTCTTCTGCCCTTGCTTCTTCTTATTATCCACGCGTCTTATTTGCGATGAACGAGTCGGCTTTGTTGCATGACGTTTCTTTTGCACGACCATCACTGACCGAATCAAATCAGCTAGCCTCGTAAGTGCGTCTTCCCGGTTTTTCTCTTGAGTACGATGTGATTGCGCTTTAATCACAATGACACCATCCTTAGAGATTCTAGAGTCGTTGCTTGCAAGCAAACGTTCTTTATATATCGCGGGTAGTGTCGAGCGTCTAATATCAAAACGTAGATGGATAGCAGAGGAAACCTTGTTAACATTCTGACCACCGCTCCCCATCGAACGAATTGCATTTAGCTCGATTTCCCAATCTGCCAACGTTACCGTATTAGAAATCTGTAACATGCTGAACTTAAACTGAGTAATCGAATACGATAATGTCGTCTAAAATCGGTCTGAACACCGATTTTAGAGCATCATGTTCGGGGTGAGGCAGATAGTTCTGTCGACCATTTTCATCCTTGAATGTCATCATTACGCTGTGCGTATAGGATTTATTTTTACCTTCTGGGCTATCGTTCACACCCCACTCTACCGCTTCCACTCCTGCTATTTTTTGGGGCATAGCCTCAAACAAAGCCATAAGTTCGTTAATGCTTTGCTCTGTTGCTTTTTCGTTGAATCGAATCAACAAGATATGTCTAATCATTACTAGAGTTCTACTTAGCGAATCAATCACTCGATACTACAGAAATTCAACCACAGTGACTAGACAAGGACATTTTAGTAGTGCCCCATTCCGCCATGAAAGCCGCTAAAAATGCCACCAAAGATCATACCAAAGAGGCTGAATATCAACCCAAGGATGATCATAGCTGGTATTGATGCTATGGCGAACTTGACCATAAATATCACCATAGATAGAAATGGCATTTTGATGTCTACGACTGTCACTTCGCTATTATTTGTATTTTCTTCCGTCATAATCGTACCTCTGAGCTTTTATATTCAACTTATTTAATAACCAATATTACAGATAATAAAAAGGCTCTAATTTATGAAATTAGAGCCCTATCAATGAATAATTGTGTTGATACTAAGCGTTAGACTCAGACTTCAATTTATCCACCATATGTAAATGCACGTCTTGTTGAGGGAAAGGTATAGAAATGCCCTCTTTATCAAAGCGTAATTTAACTTCTTTAGTCACATCCCAATATACATCCCAGTAATCATCCGTTTTAACCCAAGGTCGAACGATGAAGTCTACCGATGAAGTATTCAGAGTATGAACTCGAATGTTAGGTTCTGGCGATTTAAGAACCGCAGGATGCGCCTCAATAATCTCGTGTAGAACTGATTCAGCTTTGAGTAAGTCATCTCCATAACCAATACCAAACACCATATCCACTCGACGAGTACGCTCGTGAGTAACGTTTTTAATGACGTCTCCCCATATCTTACTGTTAGGAACAATGATGATTTGGTTATCAAAGGTGCGAATTGTGGTATTGACCAAACTCATATGACTTACCTTGCCATCTACACCACCAGCAAAAACGAAATCGCCAACATCAAATGGGCGATAGATAAGAAGCATCATACCTGCTGCGAAGTTCGATAATGTATCTTGTAAAGCAAAACCAATAATCACACCCGCGATACCGAAACCCGTCAAGATAGGCGCTAAGTTAAGCCCTATCTGTGACAGCCCAACCATGATACCGATAATCCAAACAATATTGCCCGACATAGACACAAAGAAGTTTTGCATTAAGTGAGAGAGCTTCAAATTCTTGTTATGAACTGCTTTTGTCACAATCTTTCGCACTAGCTTTACAATCGCACGTGTTACGAAAAGAATAAGAATGAAAATAAACACTTGGAATAGTTGCTGCGGCGCATTATCGCCTAACCAATCGACGGCGGCACTCCACCAATGGCTCAGCAGCGAAATCAACACTTTTGAGTCCAAAATGTCTTGAGTGATATTGCCAGTAACAGAGAATACTTGTCTTTTATACTCAGACGTTTCTAAACCAACATCATCACCCAATACGATTAAATTGCGCAGACTGTCAGTCTCAATGCCAATACGCTGCTTGAGCACTAACTGACTAGTTTGAAGCGCAGCTTTATCTCCTTCTGGCGCCGATGCCAACTGAGAATTGATCGCCTCTACCTGCTGGTTGAAATATTCAATCGACGCTGACGTTAACCTCAGGTTTTTCGCGACTAGTACTTCAAATTGTGCTTCACCACTTTCGTCTGGTACTCCTAACTTTTTTAACCACGTTAGGTTTTGCCAACCTGCGTTAAAGGTGGCACTCAGGTACTCTTGAACTTCGCTATAGGTGTTAAGGATAGAGAGTTTGTTCTCGGCCTTCGCACTATTAAACTGTTCGCTAACAGCTTTTAACTTGTCTTCTAGGTAAGTTTTCGCGCCTTCAGTATACTTTTGCTGAAATCGCACCTGCTCAATGAGCATTTCTTTAGGTAAGCTTCCCGATTCAACGGCTTTTCCTATCACATCCCTTAGTTCATTATTTTTATTGAACAGTCGGAATTGAATTGCATCCTTCTGATCACCACTTGACGCTTTTAGAGTTTCAGAAAGATCACGTATTTCAGCATTGATATTGTCCAAAGCAACTTGTGCTTTAGAAGGAGAAACCTCTGTTTGCGATTCTGTTTGAGCTTGCACTCCACCACTAAACAGCGACAGTAACAATATGAGAAAAGCCACAATGGTATTGGCTCTAAAAGATTGAGGGAAACAAACACTCATTCACAACTCCCTGAAAGTGTTAGGTTTAGATTAATTGCTATAATGATAGGTCATAAAATCGTTTATAGACTTATCTCTAGATAGAGATTGACGACATGATCACCAATACACTGATGTTCGGTGTCATACACATGAAAACTCTTGACTATGCCTGGGTAGATTCTGACAACACTCTATGTAATACGAAGCCAATGCGCTTTATCCTTCTCAAATTATAAAATGCCAGATTTTTACCTCACGGCCATTGTTATCAGCTAGTGTTCTACCCTATTATGCGTGCCACAGATTAGTTCGATTTAATTCATCACATTAAGGTGAGGATGTAACATGAAGTTTCGCCGATTATTATTCCTAGCTACTATTCTCATCGCCAGTGGATGTTCATCATTGAGTGAACAACAAAAAATAGCCGCGCAGAATGAACTCGACAAAATGGCGCAAACCACTATATCGGAGTTACTAAAAAAAGAACCACACCTGCAAGCTCAAATGAATGAAGCATTGGCCTACGGTGTTGCAAACATGAAGGTGACCAAAGTACCCGTTGTGGGTGTTGGTGGCGGCGAAGGCGTAATGGTAATAAAAGGTACTGAGCCACACATCTACTTCACGGTTAAACGACTTGACTTCGGTGCTGGTTGGGGTGCTCGCTCATACAAAGTATTGATTCTACTAAACACACAAGAATTGGTCGATGATTGGAAAGACGGCGAGTGGAAATTTGAAATTGGAGCGGAAGCCTCTGCAGGCAGCGCCGCAGCACAAGGGTCTTCTGGTGATATGGACCCCGAGTTCACTCTACATGTACTGTCTGATGGCGGAGCATCAGCAACTGTTACAGCCAGAGTTATTCGCGCTAAAGTGAACCAGTCGCTTACTGATTAGCTGAATCTACTGAATTCCACCGGTAATCACATCAGAGTTGCGCAGCAGATAATCAATATCGTTGAGATAGCTGCGCCTATGACCTTCCTCTATGCATTGCTGCATACCTTGATCACCCTTGTCGGCCTTGTCTTCCATAAAACTGACGAGATACCTTAAACGAGACACCATTGTTTCAACCAATTTCAATCGACTTGCTGTATCTATTTCATAAACATCCAAATATGCTTTTGCTCGACCCACTTGTTGCTCGATATCACCAAGTTTATCTACCGAGTTGGTTTTGAAAGGTGCCCAGCAATAGACAGAATACGATAAATCCCACAACCTTGAGCCTGGATGAACGGTATCAAAATCAAATACCCCGACGACATTATTCGCCTCTAACGCCACGTTGTAGGGTGCAAAGTCCCCATGACACATAACTTCAGATTCAGTGTCTGAGCTCAGCATCCAATCTAAACGTGCGACGTCATACTGCTCAATAAATCCAACACTCGCGTCATGAAGCCGCCTTTGCAGTCTCGCCGCTGTTTCCAGTGCCTGTAGACTGGCTATTTCCTCAAGTAACGGATAGTTAAATGTTTTGCCTTTTACCAATGAAAGTGTCTCATTATCGTTATCCAGAGCGAGTACTTTAGGAACGTAATGGATGCCTTGCTGCTCTAAAAACTTAAGGAAAATATGTACAGAACGAGACCATGGACTTGCAGGCCTGATAACCGTGTCGGTTTTTACTACAATGGGGCTCATTGGTTTCACTCATTAAGGTTAAAATTAAATATCGACGTTTGCAGAGGCATTGAATGAATACATTTTGACTTCTTTTCGCACTTCCCACCCCATAGAACGATAAAACTCTTGTGCAGCCTCGTTGTCAGCTTTAACAAATAAGTGCGTTTTCTCGATACCAATTTGAGCAAAAGAGTCCGTCACTTTCTCCACCAATGTTTTACCTATTCGTTTTCCACGATGCTGGGATGCAACCGCCAAATGCTGCAGGTAGCCACGCCTCCCATCTGTTCCTGCTAAGACAGCACCCACTACTTCTCCATGTAGGATGGCCACAAAACTCATATTCGGATTTTTATCTAGATAAGCAATGATGTTGTCGCGGTTATCCGCCTCTCGAATCACCATATGATCAGTTTGCCGCCACAAAGTCATCACGTTATCGTAGTCGGCGATTTGCATCTCGCGGAAAGTTACGCTCACTTGAGTTACTCCTTTTTACTCAGGTCATTGTTTTTGTCTAGAGCCTTCTTTCAGGTACAAGGATATTTAGACTCCATTTCTGCTACTGCTTTTACAAGCAGTAACTACATAATTAAAAA
>NZ_JPJA01000094.1:140593-196617 GCF_000733315.1 Vibrio sp. ER1A | reverse complement strand
TGCTTTGTATATTGCATTACAAGCAGTAACTCTAAAGCTTTCAGGTCGATTTTTGATAGGTTATTTATGTAAAGACATGACTTTGCCGTTCTGAACTGGCCAAGTTTCTCCAGTTCGGATTGGAGATTGTCAAAGCCTTGCATGATATAAAGGGTCAGGTTCTGTTTCCGTGGCGAAAAGCCCGTCATCATCCAAGAATACGTTCCTCGAGTGTTAGTGTAACGGTATTCGCCAAAGCCGATAATGCTTTCTCCCCACATAACAGGTTCCCGCCCAGTCACTTTGGTGAACATTGTGAGCAAAGTCTCAGCATCGCTCCTTCTTTGCTCATTCTTAACTGATTCAATAAAAGCACTGGGGTCTTCTGTTGTGGGACGAGTTTTTAGCGTGGTCATCGTTATTCCTTATCAGATGGTCCCGCGTGTTCTCACATTGCGCGAACTACATGAATTTATGTTTGTGATCATAAAAATTCATAATGTGTTTCAATGCCCAATCTCGATAGCGGTCCGCTTCAATGAGCACATCGTGCCTAGCGTGAGGTATGGTCAATAGTCGAGAGCTCGTACACTTTTCATTAAACGAATCTTGTGCCGATAGGGAAACGACATTGTCACCTTCTGGTTGAATAATTAAGATTGGCGTTTTGATGTTTTTCGCTTGGGAAATACATGTTTTACCCGCAGCCATCGCTTCCGTAATCCACTTGGGGCTCACTCCACCAAGTCTTAGTTTGGGATGATTATTCAATAGGTCACTGTATGCTTTAAAACGCGTTGGACTACTTGTATGATCATTTCCTTCAAACGTTTTGGTTACAAACGCAGTTTGCTTGGGTGCAAAGTGCGGCGTTTTCTGCAGCTGACTGATCATCTTAATCGTTGCGGTTTGTATGCCACCTACCACCTTAGGTAGCTTGATTCCAAACATTGGACTCGTCAACGCACACGCTTTAATCGTGTCAGGGTATTTTGCAATAAATTGCGTCGCAATCGCTCCGCCCATTGAGTGCGCCAACATCATCACTTCATCGCTGTCTTTGCTGCGAACCACATTCTCGACAAACTGCGCTAAATCATCCACATAATGGACAAACTGATCAATATGACCCAACTCGCTATTTTCAACCAATCGTTCTGACTCACCTTGCCCTCGATGATCAAAAGAGTAAACACTAAAATGCTGGCTGAGTTCATACATTAACTCTTTATATTTCCAACACGACTCATTGCGGCCTTGTACTAAAACCAACGCTCGATTCAGGTTTTGTGGGTTGACATTGACCCAAGCAATATCGCAATCCATCGCGCCTTTAAAATGACCGCGAGTTCGATTCTCCCAAACCTCATCGATTTTTTGGTGATAAGCATCATCATTGGCAAATTCTGATGTCACGATTTTATGCCGTTTATATGGTGTATAGGGAATATCGAGTTTTCTGCCAACACTTTCCACAAATAAGCGCCCTAAACGCACACCATGCATATAATCCGCATCAAGTTTTTTTTTAGTACTGCCAATAACTGAAGACTTAAGATTTATTGCCGGCGAGATTTCGTAAATGTTAACGTCATCAGGTGGTGATGCGAGAAAACGCTGTGTTTTACGATAGCTTTCCTCATGCTTGATAAGAATTGCTGATAGTTCACTCATCGTTTTAGTTGGCGCTCGTTTTAAAATCGCTTCCAACAGCGGATGATGGTCGTCAAAATCGATAGGCATAGTACGAACGACCACAATATGTTTGTAGCCTCGACGATAAGCCTCCTCTACCGGGATTGGAGCTGAAACACCACCATCCAGCCACCGTGCATCATCAAACACAACGGGGTTTTTATGTAATGCGGGAATAGCACATGACGCCCTTAGCACATTTTTCCAGTTATCAACCGTGACATCAAAGCACTCTGAGGTCAGCTTTTGAGCATGAGTGGCGACCGCTATAACCTGTTTAGTCTTCAACAGGTCCGAGCCCTTATCCCAATTCAGTGGAATATTGACTTCTGCACTATCGACCAAAAAGTCTAAATCCAACCCCTCGCCGCTTAAGAGGTATTTAGTGAGCTTGAAAAACTCGGGATGGCGAGTTGCTTCAGCTATGACTTTATAGGCATGACCTTGGTGTCCACAGATATAGGAAGCGAGATTCAACGAACCAGCGGACGTACCAATAAGCAAATCAAATGGATTGAAGTCGGCACGTAAAAAAGCGTCAAGAACACCTGCGGTAAAGATTCCTCGTTGCCCCCCACCTTCGGTCACCAAGGCTATTTTATCTACATGTTGTTGGCGCAACATAAAGTTGTCGTGATGTTTGCTGCTTATGATGTATCGCTTGCCCATGATGATTCCAAAGTCTATTAAACGCTAAAATCACTCAGTTCAGAATGTGTTGCCTAAAAAAAGTGTGAACTAAGGATAATATGGGGACAGTACCAAAATAAATTCAAGAAAATTTATAGGGCGTTAATCAATCTAAAACCTTTTGCCAATAGCCCACATCCAACCACTGCTCAAACTTAAATCCGATTTGCTTAAAGTGACCGACCTGCTGCATTCCCATCTTGTCATGAAACTTTACGCTGGCGTCATTTGGTAAGGTGATAACGCTCATAATATTCTTAACACCACGTGTCTGTAAGTCGTTAAACAGTGCATCGTATAATCTGGAACCTACACCTTTTATTGGTGTTTCATGGTCAACATACACAGAGGACTCAACTGTAAATCGGTAAGCACTGCGTGCATTCCATCTTTTTGCATAACAATAGCCAACCACTTGTCCTTGATGCTCATACACCAACCAAGGTAGAGCGGAATCAACAACAACGCGAATACGCTCAGCCATGTCTGCATCGGTTACAGGGTGTTCCTCAAACGTACATGTCGAATGAGCAATATAATGATTGTAGATCCTAGCAATAGCTATACTGTCTGTCTCTTGAACATTTCTTATCACTTTACTCTCCTCTCTTCGTGACATTGCGCTGATAAATAATATCGTCGAACGTTTTTCCTCCGATAACATACGCCTCTTTCTCTATCGATTTAATGTGGAATCCACATTTCTCTAGCACTCGTTCGGAGCCATGATTACCTTGAGTTACGACAGCATTAAACTTTGAGACGTCGAGTTGCGATATTCCCCAATCTAGAACGCATTTTAGCGACTCTGTAGCAATACCCATCCCTTGAAATTCGGTGAGCATGAGGTAACCGACTTCTGCAACGCGATTTGATACCTTGAACCCTGTAACACCGACTTTAGCTTGATTACTTTTCAACACAATTGTCATGCATAACCACTGATCGCTACCTGGCTGCCAAACCGGTAGTCGCTCTTCGAATCGTTGTTTAATTTCGTCCATAGAAGGGGCATCAAAACACAAACGGATAATCTCTGGATCTTGGTGTAATAGCCGGAAAAGCTCGAAGTCACTACGACCAATTTGTCTCAGCTGCAATCGAGGTGTCTCTAGAATAAGCATGGTTAATTACCTCGGAAACACTTTTTCAAAACGCTCAAGCACCAAGTCATCATACTCACTAAATGTGATGTTCAGTTCGTTCGCGTACCATTCAAAGAAACGTAGATGCGCTTGCTTCCACCATTGATAGGTCCTGTCTCCTTCGCCTTCCGCATAAGCAAACGCTTCAGATACCTGATTAAACGGACAAACCTCAACCGATGTCAATTTGATGATACATATAGGATTTTGGTCCCAGTCCAAAACAACAGACAACCGCCCAACTTGAGGCAATGGTTCTTGCTCAATCTCATACCCCGCTTTTAGGCTACATGAAGCGGTTTTAATACCTTCATTAATTAGCTTCGCGCATTGGTTGGCATTGTATTCATCGCCACAAAAATGCTCGGCAATCACATCTTTTATGCTTGCTCGCTCTGAGGTAGTTAACTGTTCTAAGTACTGGTTTAGAAATGTTTGCTGTTTAGGCGTCACTACTTAACTCCTTTGCCATGACGATGACTTCAACACCCTTATTATTGAGTTGATGCCGTTTCTCCCACCCTAGTTTGGCGTAGAGCCCACCTGTCAGATTCTCTGTTTGAAGGTAGAGTGTCCCGATACCGAGCTGTTTGGCTTCTGCTATCATTTGCTTCACTAACTGCGAGGCTACCCCTGACGCTCGACGCGATGGATGCACATAAACGCCACCCAACCAAAACTCGTAATTCTCGAAACTTGGAATTTCATTTAGTCTCAAGTGTGCGGTCGCAACCAATTCACCATCTTGCACACCGACGACACTAACAGGGATGCCGCCATTATCGAGTAAATCATCAAGCTTGGTCGTATAGCTTTCAAGTGAATTGTTAGGATCTCTTTTCCCCCACTGATGATAATACCAATCAACAATGGTAGCCTTAAACTCAGGGTGTTCAGAGATAGTGTCGAACGTGACAGCAGATTTAGTCATATATCGCAGGATTCCATTTTTGCATTAAGATTTGCGGGTTACTAACCTCTTGATAACCAAACTGCCGATACAATCCATGAGCGTCGCTTGTCGCGAGCATGATACGTCTTAACCCTTGCAGCTCTGGGTGTTCGTCAATGGCTTTAATGAGTTGCTTACCCAACCCCTCTCCTTTTGCTTTTTCAACTACAAATACATCACTTAAATAAGCAAACGTCGCTCTATCAGTTATCATTCGAGCGAAGCCAACTTGCTCGTTAGAGGCGGTATACACACCAAAACAAAGAGAATGTTCGATGGATTTTTCGACCACGTCGAGAGGAATGCCTTTAGCCCAATAGCTGTTAGCTAACTCTCTATGGATGAGAGGAATATCTAATAAACGTTTGTCCGAGGAAATGAAATATGACATGTACAACCGTCCCTACTTGTACCAATAGGGTTAAAGGAATATACAATTACCGTTGAAAGATCAACTAGATATTATTGAGACTTTCGTTTTACATTAACAAAGATAACCACGACAAGCCCCAGTGCAAAAACGATAGGCGCTCCCCAAAGCAACGCATTGTGACGACTCATGGATGGTCGATAAAGAACATGTTCACCGTAACGAGCAACCATAAAGTCCTTCACTTCTTGGTTTGTTTTCCCTTGTTTGATTAATTCGAACACTTTTAGACGAATGTCTTTCGCGACCGGAGAATTTGACTCAATTAAGTTCTGATTTTGACACATCGGGCAACGTAGTGTTTTAGCCAGTTCTATCGCTTGTTTTTGCTGCTTGGGTGAATCAAATTCAAACAGTTCCACGAATTGGCTCTCCGAGCTATGAACAACTGGCGCTAGGATTGAACATAATAAGAGGAAGCCAGCGATTACGATATTCCTAAACAACATTAGTGTCTCCTACACTATTTTCACATTGCACACGCTTAATAGAGAATAACTGAGACAAGAGCATCCAAACTCCAGATAAACAAACCAACAACGCCCCAAACCATATCCATCGCACAAAAGCTTTAAACTGGATGCGAACCGCGTAGTGCTCAGCATCCACTTTATCACCCAATGATATGTATATATCGCCATCCCATTTTGGCGTCATAGAAGGCTCTGTCATGTTCATCACGCGTACGGGATAGTGCCTCTTCTCAGGATAAGCACGTTGTATTTTTGAAGGATTCGATAGTGGAGTAATTTCAATCTCAGCTTGTTCTGAACTGAATGAGCGAGCAACATAGAGATGGGTATCGAGATAACGAACGTTAAAGTCACCAAACTCCACACTAGAACCCGGCCCTAGCTTTCTTGTCATTTCATACGAATACTCAGCATTCATCGCAGAGCCAAATGCGACCACAGCAATTCCAACGTGTGCCAGTATCACTGCATACAGGCCACGATTCATCTTATGACTGTGCAATAGCCGCAGATGAGACAGCACCACCCACACACTGCCCCAGACCGTCATAAATGCCCAAAACGACCACTCTGCACCAACATATGCGTTATGTTGTGAGTAATACAATACGACGGCAAATGCGGCGATTAAACTGGCAACAAACAAGACCGCCATGAGCGGGGTAAGCACTCGTTTCTCATCAGATTTCCACCGACAAAACGGTACAAACCCCATGACAAATAAAGCAAAAATGGAGAGTGGACCAAACAACAAATTGAAATACGGCGCACCAACGGAAATATTGCCTAAGCCCAGAAGCTCATACACCATAGGATAAAACGTGCCAAACACCACAACCATGGTCGCCAACGCAAACAGGTTTGCAGCAATAAGTATCAGAAAAGGTTTAGTTCTAATATCAGTGATAGCCTTAGAATGAAGGCTATCCGAACGTAATATCAAAGAAACAAAAGCCAGAACAAAGATGATGGTTAAGATCGCCAACAAACTGAAACCTTTGGTTGGGTCAACCGCAAATGCATGAACAGAAGTCAATACGCCTGAGCGAACAATAAAGGTGCCTAGGATACTCAAGCAGAACGTAATGAATGCAAGAGAATAGGTCCAGAACACCAACTGACGGTGTTTAGCAAGCATCATAGTGTGTATTAGCGCGCAACTGGTTAACCAAGGTAGCAATGAGGCATTCTCCACAGGATCCCAGAACCACCAGCCTCCCCAACCGAGTTCGTAATACGCCCACCAAGAACCGACAGCGATACCCGCAGTCAGAAATAGCCACGCAACCACGGCGCACACTCTTGCGCTTACCACCCATTGGGTTGAACTGGCCGAAGTTCCCAAAGACGAAGTAAACAGTGAACCCAAGGCTAGCGCTAATACCGATGCAAACCCGACATAGCCGACGTACAACAATGGCGGGTGAATGATAAGACCAATGTCTTGAAGCATGGGGTTTAAGTCTCTGCCTTGAGTTGGTATTACGGCATTTAATTCAAATGGATTAGACGCAAGCAATGTAAACCAAGCAAATATGGCGACGATAAGCTGCATTAACCACATAGCATGTCGCCTGACAGAATCTTGAACGAAAGAAAGAGCCGCACCCCAAAGTGACAGCGTCACCACCCAGAATAGCATCGATCCCTGATGGCCACCCCACGTGGCAGCAATCTTGTAACCAAGATGAAGTTGACTGTTTGAATTGTCTGAAACGTATTTTATTGAGTAATCATCAACAGCGAAGGCGACAGCAAGTACCACGATAGCAGCAACCGCAAATAGCATACTTAGTAATGTCAGTAACTGCACTACTTTATCTAGGTGCAGTCTGTGTTGCAGCGGCAGTCGATAGGAGACGACTCCGCTCATGCTCGCTAAACTACTCGTGACAGCAACGACTATCAAAGTGAATAATCCAATGTACCCGATCATGTAACCTCTATGTTGTTGCCAAGAGTGAAAACGACTCTGTTACTCTTCTAAAACACACTCGATATAGATTTGTGCAGAGAGTGCTTTAGAAGATCCCCGCTTTCACGGGGATAGTATATTTAGACTACCGTCATTTGGCCTGCATAAAGCACAAACGTACGTAGCATCAAAACACCGATTAAGCTAAGGCTTGTGACGACTAGGATAAAGCCGTGGTTATGCTTTGCCTTTTCAGAACTAAAGAAGTTCATTGCCAAAGGTAACAACATACCCATACCGATAACGCCATACCAGAACCAGTTAGACCAGAATCCACCGCCGATAGCATTCCAAGCGGCCGCTTCGTTTTGACCACCACTAAAGATAAGACCGGTAAAGAAGGTAACGATGACAAACAGTTCGAACAAAACGACAGGACGTTCAAAGCTGTGTACCCATTTGACACTTGGGCTATGCGCATCTTCTTTAAACACCAAAATCCCAAACAATAGACTTGCAGCGGCACCCGACGACAGACTTGAGAACAAGAACAAAATCGGAAGCACGGGGTTGTTAAGCATTGGATAGGTTTTCAGTGCCGATAATAAGAAGCCAGTATAAGCCGCTAATACGATAGCTAAGAAACCTAAAAACAACTCCAAACCATTCTCAATTTTCTCGAACTTAATCAGAATGTTCTCTACAAAATCGAACTTGCTTCCCAAAACATCCATAATTGGCTTTCTGAAAATCATGCCAATCCACACAAACAAGACAACCATGTAGACTTGGAATAAGATCACACCCATCGACATCACTGACGTAGGGTTGAAGTAAATCATAATTTTCCAAAACTCGAGTGGCTTGGTTAAGTGGAATACCAAGATCAACAGACCAACAATAATGCCAAATGGCGCCAACCAGGCCATAGCCTTCAGGATGCCATTTTGCGCTGGATCGCCTTCTATGACTTTTCGCTTAAGATAAATCGCTATCAGTGCAGAACCCGCAGACATACCAGCCAAAAATAGATAGATCGCAATAATCCAATCCCACACAAGAGAGTCGAAATGAAAGGCAGTTTCCCAAGTACTCATACTATACCTCCCCCTTATGGAACGGAACTTTGAACAGTTTAGGCTTAGTCCCTAATTGTTCTTTATCACGGTATATCACCTTGATACTCTTCATCTTATTAATATCGCTGTTTGGATCATTCAAATCACCAAACACCAAAGCGTTAGTTGGACAACTTTCCACACACGCCGGTAACTTGCCTTCGGCTAAATTGGTGTCACGACAGAAGTTACATTTATCTGCAGAGCGAGTTTCCGGATTGAAGAAGCGCACTTGGTAAGGACATGCTGCTAAGCAATAACCACAACCTACGCATTTTTCATTGTGTACATCGATGATGCCTGTTTCTTCATCTTTATAAGCTGCACCTGTTGGGCACACATAAACACAAGGAGGGTTTTCACAATGTTGGCAGGAATCACGAGTAAATCGATACTCCACATCTGGAAACTCACCAATAGGCTCTGAGCGGTGAATTTCCAAGCGGGAAACACCTTCCGGTACTTTGTTGACTTCACGACAAGCGTCTGTACAAGCGGTACAACCAATACAGGCATTTTCATCATGCAACATGCCATAGCGCACCGCTTTTTTGGTGTCATCACTCGCTACCGACTGTCGAGAAGTTAACACTGAAGTTGTTGCCACCCCCGTGGTAAAGATGACAGCGCCTGTGCCCGCGAGAAAATTTCGTCTTGAACAACTCATATTACTTGCCCTCCTCTTCACGTTTTTCGTTGAAGTCTTTGTGGCAATCGACACACATCTTAATAGTTGCTTTGTGGTCGTAAGAAAGCACTTTCGCTTTCTCGGCATGCACTGAGTGGCAATTGGTGCAGGTTAGGTTTTTCGCATGCACATCATGAGTCCAGCTATCTTCGCGCAAATATTGCGGCTGATGACATTCGGTGCATCGGCTGTTTGCTTTGAGGATAGCTTCAGGGTCTAACCATGTTTTATCGGAACCCGGTTGAGACTGCGCAGGATGATATTTAATGACCGTAGAACCACCGTCACGGTGATCTGGACCGATATTACTGTGGCATTGAGTACAATTAACTTCGCTACCAATGATTTCGATTGCGTCCTCTCCGTGAGAGCCAGCAAGTGTCTGTTTAGAGTCTTTGTGACACTGAACGCATTTATAGTCCTTGTCACGAATCAACTCCACCTTATGCCGTTGAGATACCCCTTCTTTTTCGAGGGCTGCTTCATCAGCTAAGGCATTGAGTGAATAACCATAGAGAGTAAATGCTAGGAGGGCCTGAAGCATTATCACCATGGTCAATTTAACATTGCCCATTGTATCCTTTCCTTAAACCCAATATTGAAGGTAAAACCTACAAAGTCAGATTAATAATTAATAACTTTCCTCTAGTAATTACTTGAATTAAGTCATTACCAACGAAATGTAATCAATTCTTATTTAGGATGAGCCACAACGCTTCACATGACGATCATAGTTTCCGATGTGTTATTTGCCTATCACTTTAGAGGTAATTAGTGAGCAATATCACTAATGTTTGTGTGTGAATTTTTACATAACTTCCATTTAAAAATGATAATTAATACCATCACAAATAAGGACTTCTACCCCTTTAGGGTTAGTTGAAAATAGATGTGAACTCAATCACTTAGATAAATTGATCTAAAACAGTAAACGCCCCGACATGTAATTAAGTATTAATGAATATGAGCTAATATTAACAGGTCTTAATAAGATAAGACGTCTCCAAATCTTATTTAGGGAAATAGCCCCACAACGCATTTCAAAAATTAGAATATGGAGATAACACTGTGAAAAAGCACTGGATTCTAAGTTCCGTTGCTGCAATAGCTCTATTAGGCGCCGCGAGTGTGCCAGCTTATGCAGCATCAGAAGAAGGGTTGATTGACCCTCGAAATCAAGCCTACGAAAAAGATCATCCCGATCAATATAAAACGTGGAAAGAAACAAGTGAAAGTGAAGAAATAGAAGATGCGTTAGCGCATGACCCTAATATGGTCATCCTATGGGCAGGCTATGGCTTTGCTAAAGACTATAATAAGGCGCGCGGTCACTTTTATGCGTTAGACGATGTAAGACAAACACTGAGAACAGGCGGTCCAACAGATCCTAAATCAGGCCCTATGCCGATGGCATGTTGGAGCTGTAAAAGCCCAGATGTTGGTCGTGTGATCGATGAACGTGGCGAAGATGGCTACTTTGAAGGCAAATGGGCAAGACTAGGTGCAGAAATCTCTAACCCTATAGGCTGCGCTGACTGTCACGATACTCGCAGTGACGCGTTTAAAAACGGCGAGCCTGCATTGGCAATCGCAAAGCCGTATGTAGAACGTGCATTCGAAGCTATTGGCAAGAAGTTTGACGAACAATCTCGCTTAGACCAGCAAGCATCTGTCTGTGCTCAGTGTCACGTAGAGTACTACTTCACTGGCCCAACGAAAGCGGTTAAGTTCCCGTGGGATATGGGAACAACTGTTGGTGAAATGGAAGAGTACTACGATGCATTGAACTTCAAAGATTGGCAACATGCAGTTTCTAAAGCGCCAATGCTAAAAGCTCAACACCCAGGATACGAAACTTGGCGTGATGGTATCCACGGTAAGAACGGTGTAGTTTGTGTTGACTGTCATATGCCTAAAGTGACCAAAGAAGATGGTACGGTCTTTACTGACCACAAAGTTGGTAACCCATTTGATCGCTTCGAAGATACTTGTGCTAATTGTCACACTCAAACGAAAGAGCAATTACAAGGCATCGTTTCAACGCGCAAAGCTCAGGTTCTTAATATGAAGCTTACCGCTGAAAAGCAAATCGTTGCCGCTCACTTTGAAGCTGGTGCTGCATGGGATGCAGGTGCGACAGAAGAAGAGATGAAACCTATCTTAATGGATATTCGTCATGCACAATGGCGCTGGGACTATGCCATCGCTTCTCATGGTGTGCATATGCACGCTCCAGAAGTGGCACTTGAGGTGCTTGGTACATCAGTAGACAAAGCAGCAGATGCACGTGCGAAACTTATCCGACTGCTTGCTAAGAAAGGCATCACTGATCCGGTAGAAATCCCTGATATCTCAACTAAAGAGAAAGCTCAAGCAGCATTAGGTATGGATATGGATAAGATGAACGCTGAGAAACAGCACTTCTTAGAAACCGTCGTACCTGAGTGGGACAAAGAAGCAGAAGCAAGAGAAGCGAAGTACTAATATTTCACTAATATGATTCTGTGATCTATTCGATTATTAGTTAAAGCCCCAACCACTTAGTTGGGGCTTTTTGCTACCATTAAGTCTATGACTATCAGACACCTAAATTGGCGCTCTATGAAAAAGCATCTCGTACTTGTTCTCTGCGTAGTAAGCTCTCCCCTACTTGCAGGCACTTACAACAGCGTTTCTGTCGGCACAACTAGTGACGGTGGTTTTGGCGTAGGTCTTTATCACGATCGTAATTTAAGCTTCGGCTTTTACAGCAACTTGGCTGGTGGAACGGGCCCTAACAATGATGATTTCGCTCTTAATGTGGGTCTAGTAAAATCTTTGAGTGAGAATTTTGTCGGTTATATTGGTGCCGGAATTGCCAACCGAAGCGAAGAGCAGTTCAATGGTTCTCCAATCAGAACTTATGACTCATCACTCCGTTTTAATGGCAATATTGGATTGTTGTTTAAAACTGGCGTCACCGGTTTCACCGCTGATGTAGGTTATAACACCGGTCTTGAGGCTGCTTACTTTGGTGTAGGCTACACCTATTAGCGGCTACCAGTAATTTTCACTCGCAAAATTACCCGGCTTACGACGCAGATGTTTAGTAAGTCCTAGCTCTAGCAGTGTCTCACTTGTATCTTTGACCATTGCAGGGTTTCCACAAATATATACAAAGCTGTCTGGCGCACTCAGCGCTAAGCCCACCTGTTTCTGAACCTTCCTATTAAGTAGTAACTCGGGAATTCGACCTCTAAGACTAGTGGGATGCGCTTCTCTTGACACCACAGAAACGAAATGAAACTTGTCGCCCAACGCGTTTTTCGCACATTCGATAGAGTCTGAGTATACTAATTCACTTTGGGTTCGGACGGCGTGGACAAGAACGATGCTATCAAAGCGTTTGGCAATCGAGTCATCTTCTAAAATAGAGAGAAAGGGACCAATCGCCGTACCGGTAGAGAGCATCCAAAGCGCTTTGGCATAATCCGGTATTTCTTCTAGAGTCATAAAACCCGAAGGCTGTTTACCGACAAACAGTTTGTCTCCCACCTCTAGGTCGTTTAATTTCGGCGACAGTTGACCGTTGTCATCGGCAATGATGAGAAACTCCAGATGATCTTTGCCATAAGGATGTTTCGGGTGATTCACCATAGAATAAGCTCGACGAACCCATTCGCCGTCTGAGTTCAGTAAACCCAATTTAGTAAACTGACCAGCGACATAAGTCTCTATCGATGCTGCCACTTCAAGGCTGAAGAGCTTTTCTGTCCACTGCTTCTTAGCGAGTACACGCCCTTCAACCAAACCGTTAGGAACCAACACATTATCTATGTTCGCCATACTTTACCTCCGATGAAGAAAACATAAGCTTCTGTTCATCATAGAGCTAAATCCGACAAAATTTAAACTACAGTTTATGAGGGAATTAGGACTTTCGAACCATTTCATCATAGATTTAAATAACAGATGAAAGAAATTCTCAACTTTCCGGTCTAACTATATTGTGTGTCGTAAAAAGGGTGTGTTAGTGACCATGAAACCTTGTTTTCCAGCTGTGCCACTAGATGTGCCTAGCGAAAGTCCAGTTCGCTACTGGTTGCACGAATACCAACATCGACTACTTGAATTTACCGACATGGAACGCAAGGCACTTTCACGCCTTTTGCCATTGCTAGTATGTGGTGAACAATCTTCTCAATGGGTGTTTTACAACGAATCAGTGAGGCAAAAAGAAAGTCCCTTAGCAATTGCCGCCAACGATTTTGAGCGTATCGTTGCCGATGAGAAATACCATGAAGAGGCTCTAGAGTGGGTTCGTCATCAAATTGAAGAACCTGCAGATATACTTGCAATAAAAAGACGCAGCCAGCGATTCTTTGCCTCATTGGGAGCAAGAAAAACATTCGAAGAGCACTTTGCTCAAATCGCTTGTTTGGATGCCCTAGTGTGTAAGTTGATGCTGTTTATTGAGAAAGGCGCTTTGGGACCACATCATCCTTTTACTCTCCTTTGCCGCGCCATCAAACAGGATGAGGCCAGGCATGTCTCTGTATCGAAGCTTCACGCCATAGAACTTGGATACGATAAATCTCGATGGCGTGAGCTGAACATCAACATCTCAGACAAGCTATATGAGCTACTCAATACCGAACATGACGCGTTTGAAGTACTTGGAGTAAATCTAGACATGATTTTCGAGACTAAAGAGGGATAATTTATGACTGCAACTTTTCTACCCGGGCGCGTTTCACTGCTTGCCGCCAGCCATCAATTTCCCGAACAACACTTATCAAATGGGGAACTACTCGGAGCACTTGAGCAACTTTCCGGAAAACGCTTTGCCAGAGTGGCAGCAAGGATAGTTCCTTTTCTTGGCATTGAAGGTCGTCATTTTTCACGCAGCATTCAGACTCATACTAGCGAGCCAAATCCGAGCAACTCTGGTCTTGCAGTTCATACCATTAAAGATTTGCTCGCAAACTCTCAACATACTCTCTCTGATATTGATTATCTTATTGGCCATACGACAACGCCAGACACTCAGCTTCCTCCCAACATCGCATGGGTAGCCGAAAAGCTTCGATACCAAGGTCCGTTTATGGAACTGCGACAAGCTTGTACAGGTTTCGCAAGTGCTTTACAAATCGCCATTCCGCGCCTTGCTATGCTCAACAAACCCATCGCCATCGTGGGTAGCGAAACAGGGTCAGTGTATTTCGATTACGACAAAGGCTTTCTCGACCAGTCTCAATTGGTGAATTACATGCAAATGGGAGACGGTGCTGGAGGGGTAATTATTGGACCTGAGACAAGCGAAGGAATAGGTACGATATCGCACTGTTTCACTGGTCAAATTGGTATAGATAAGTCACCGGGTTTATCTCTCGACGGCGGCTCTGCATCTGTTTACACTCAAGCGGGAAAGGCGCGCTTTCATCATAGCGCAACCGATGTCCGTAAAAGTGGCGAAGCCTTGTTTCAAGCGAGTATTCTCGCGCTGAGAGAGCAAGGTTTTGAGTTGGACGATTTTGACTACATCATCCCCCACCAAGCAAGTGGGCGAATCGATAGTATGATGGCTGAAGCTTTGGATATAGACCCGAGTAAGATCATCAATGATGCTAAACATTGGGGAAATCTGGGCTCTGCTGCAATTTGGTGTAGTTTTTCGAATCTAGTTCATAGCGATAAGCTTACGGTGGGAAGTAAGGTCGTTATTCTAGGCGCAGAGGCCACCAAATATATGTATGGTGGCTTTATCTATACGCACAAAAGTTGAGGCTCTAAAGATTATTACCAGTAAGTATTTAGTTGCCGCTCATGCGTTTCGCTTGATTAATTTTCTCAATAATAGCCGCTCTATCAATCCCTGGTCGATTGGAATCAAGGATTTTCGTCCAAATTTCAATCGCTTTGTTGTGTTCTGAATGTAGAAAATAGTCAGACGCAACAAGTAGCAATGCGGTGTCGTTGTACTCATCCATTTCGAGTGCTTTATCAAGAAACTGCTGCACTTCAGGGGTGATCGTTTGCGACTCATCAAAGTACTTCGCCGTCGCTATTGCCGCATACTGACCAGCGTAAGGGGTCTCAGACAGTCGAATTGAGTAGTCAAAACAAGTAATCGCCGCATCAAACTCAGAGCTTTGCATATAAAGCTGCCCTAACCTAAACCAATCTTTCGCATCGTTAGGGTTCTGTTTTAGTGCTTGCTGCAGTTCTTGCATCATGGATTCACCATTTTTAAATGGTGCAGCAAGTTCGAGCTCAGGGAGTGTATTGCGCATTTGTGACCAAATACCCAAAGAAATACCACAGACGAGGACGCTAGCGGCAGCAGAAAACAAAAAACGTTGTTTACGGCTACCTAGGCTTTTTAGACTCAGCAACGCGATAATGAAAACTACAATGCCGCAAAGTAAAGCGAATAGATAGATATTGAAGGACAATGCTTGTTACTCAAGATAAAAAAGAACCGACATTATATCGGTTCCCGTTAAGATTCACTGTGAGTTCGTGGTCGTTTTCTAGAACACTCGGCGTTTTAGCCCAGCTCTCTCGAGGATTCTGGTTGAAATTTCTTCAACGGATAATGAAGACGTATTGATATACGGAATTGCTTCTCGTCTAAATAAAGACTCCACACTTGCCAGCTCTTGAAGACACTGCTCAGTACTTGCGTAATCACTGCCTGCCAATCGATTTTCTCGTATTTCAGTTAAACGTTCAGGATCAATGGTTAAACCAAACAGTTTGTGACGATGAATTTCAAATTCAGGCATCAATCGAAGACGCTTAATATCGTCATCGATAAACGGATAATTCACAACACGCAAACCGAATTGCATGGCTAGATAAAGACTTGTTGGTGTTTTGCCGCTACGAGAGACACCGAGCAGTATTATATCAGCTTGATCAAGGTTCTTGAGTGAAATCCCATCGTCGTGAGCAAGGGTATATTCAATTGCTGCAATACGATCAAAGTACTTATCCGTATCCTTCCCCACGCTGTGAGAACGTTGCAATTTAGGTTTCGGTTCTAGCTGCAAATCGTCCTTCACTTGCGCCACTATACTTTCCAACACATCGTAGCAATACGCAGAAGACTGCATAAGACCTGCGCGAATTTCAGGTACAACAATGGAGAAAAACACTAACGGTTTTACACCGTTGCGTTCATAAGATTGATTAATTTCCCTAATGAGTTCATCAAGCTTATGTGCGCTTTCGACAAATGGAAACGTTTTCTCATTCGCAGTGAACGGAAACTGTCCTAAAACCACGTGTCCCAATGTCTCGCAAGTAATCGCTGTTCCGTCAGAAACGTAGAACACGTCACGACTTTGACCATTATTTTTCATTTTTTATTTAATTTTTCAAAAAAATTTAAGTAGGATGCATTACATAATATCGATAACAAACCCTAGCATTCAATAACGTTCCCCCACAGTTTTGAAAAATAGTTAACTATTTTTTTACTGAATACGTAATCGATTGCTATATCCTACAGCTGCAATGTTTCTGGAGATAGACATGCAACAAAACAACACCCTTTGGTTCAATGGCCTGTCCATGGACGATGTCGATAAGGTCGGCGGTAAGAATGCTTCACTGGGCGAGATGGTTTCCAATCTTGCTAATGCGGGAGTGTCAGTACCGAATGGCTTTGCGACGACGTCTTATGCCTTCAACCAGTTCCTCGATTTCGAAGGATTGGATGAGCGCATTCATGGCCTACTAGACGAACTTGATGTTGATGATGTTGACGCACTGCGTAAGACAGGCGCGACCATCCGTCAATGGGTATTAGAAGCCCCATTCCCTGCTGACCTAGAGCAGGACATTAGAGAAAATTACCAAGAACTCATTGAAGGCAACACAGAGCTATCTGTAGCAGTTCGCTCTTCTGCGACTGCGGAAGACCTACCAGATGCCTCATTTGCTGGCCAACAAGAAACATTCTTGAATGTAAAAGGCATCGAAGCTGTTCTTGAAGCCACTAAACACGTATACGCTTCGCTATTTAATGACCGTGCGATTTCGTATCGTGTCCATCAAGGTTTTGACCACCGCGGTATCTCACTATCGGCTGGTATTCAGCGTATGGTGCGTTCTGATCAAGCATCATCCGGCGTGATGTTCACCTTAGATACTGAATCTGGCTTTGACCAAGTCGTGTTCATTACATCGGCTTGGGGTCTAGGTGAGATGGTCGTTCAAGGCGCCGTTAACCCAGATGAGTTTTACGTCCACAAACCGCTTCTTGAACAAGGACAAGCGCCGATTGTTAAAAAGACCTTCGGCTCCAAACTCATTAAAATGGTGTACTCCAACAATCAAGAAATTGGTAAACAGGTCGACATCATTGACACGTCTGATGCAGAGCGTAACCAGTTCTCGCTAACTGATGAAGAAATCAAAGAGCTTGCTAAACAAGCGATGATCATCGAAAAGCACTACCAGCGTCCAATGGACATTGAATGGGCAAAAGATGGCATTGATGGCAAGCTCTACATCGTTCAAGCACGCCCAGAAACAGTATGCTCTCAAAGTGAACAAAATGTCATCGAACGTTTCCAACTGAACAACAAAGCAGACGTGTTAGTCGAAGGCCGTGCTATTGGCCAACGCATCGGTACGGGTCCAGTTAGATTGGTCGATTCACTTGACCAAATGTCACTGGTTCAAGAAGGAGACGTGCTAGTGACTGACATGACCGACCCTGATTGGGAACCTGTCATGAAAAAGGCCTCTGCAATTGTCACCAACCGAGGCGGCCGTACTTGCCACGCTGCAATCATCGCTCGTGAACTAGGTATCCCAGCTATCGTTGGTTGTGGTAACGCAACAGATAGCCTTGCCGATGGCGCGACCGTAACTGTTTCTTGTTCAGAAGGCGAAACGGGCTACGTTTATCAGGGAGAGCTTGAGTTTGAAGTACGACGCTCAGCCGTTGACGAATTGCCTCTTCTACCGACCAAAGTAATGATGAACGTTGGTAACCCAGATCGTGCCTTTGACTTCGCTCAAATCCCTAATGAGGGCGTAGGTCTAGCGCGTCTTGAGTTTATCATTAACAAAATGATAGGGATTCATCCGAAAGCCCTACTTAACTTCGACCAGCAATCTCCAGAGCTACAAGCTGAAATTACTCAGCGCATTCGCGGCTACGATGACCCGATCGATTTCTATGTGAGCAAACTCACTGAAGGAATTGCTACGATTGCCGCTGCTTTCTGGCCTAAACGTGTGATTGTTCGTATGTCTGACTTTAAGTCGAATGAATACAGCAACCTCGTCGGTGGTAAAGCATTTGAACCACACGAAGAAAACCCTATGCTGGGCTTCCGCGGTGCGTCTCGCTACATTTCACCGGTATTCGAAGATTGCTTTGAGTTAGAAACTCGCGCATTAAAACGTGTACGCAATGAAATGGGCCTAAAGAACGTTGAAATCATGATTCCATTCGTGCGAACACCAAGTGAAGCTGCCCAAGTTATCGACTTACTGGCTAAGTTTGAACTGCGCCGTGGAGAACAAGGTCTTAAGGTCATTATGATGTGTGAACTGCCTTCAAACGCAGTTTTAGCTGACGAATTCCTTAAGTATTTTGACGGCTTCTCCATCGGTTCAAACGATATGACACAATTAACACTTGGCTTAGACCGAGATTCTGGAGACGTGGCACATCTGTTTGACGAACGTAACCCAGCAGTCAAAGCGATGTTGAAAATGGCTATCGATGCAGCAACACAAGCTGGCAAATATGTCGGCATCTGTGGTCAAGGTCCTTCCGACCATGACGATTTAGCAGAATGGCTAATGGAACAAGGCATCAGCTCAGTATCCCTGAACCCAGATACTGTTATTGATACCTGGTTGAAATTGGGTAATGTTGCTAAGCAATAAATAGCTGCACGTTATGACTAAGCCAGAGCCGTTTGCTCTGGCTTTTTTGTTAGCAGAATGCCTGTTTTGGTTAGTTTTGAGCACGTTAGTCACGTGTTTTAACCAAAGGTTCCGTTTTATTTTTGCAATAATACTTGTCGACTTTTTCACTTTTTAATTGCGCTATCTCAAGCCTATTCTGGATAGGCAGACCAAAGCTCTACATATGAGGTAACGCTATGAGAAAATCCATTGCAATTGTTGCGGGTGTACTTACCTGTGTATCTGTTGGTGCTTATGCCACCGAGTCAACTGCCCAAGATACTGAAAATTCCGTTGACTACGTTCAAGTTAGAAACGGTATCGCTTACCAAGTAAACGAAACCACACCTTTCACCGGTGAACTTACACGCAAATATAACTCCGGGCAAAACGCACTTCATGTCCGATTTGCTAACGGTAAAGCCGTAGGTGCAGAAACCACTTACTATCCAAATGGTCAGGTCTCTTCTACCATCAATTACAAGGACGGTCTCGCAGACGGAGATTGGAAACAGTGGTATGAAAATGGACAGTTGAAAGTCGATGCAGAATATAAAGGAGGCGTATTAAATGGCGCTTTCGATGAGTGGTCCTATAATGGTCAAAAACTTGTCTCAGCGAAGTATGATGATGGCGAACTGCAAGGTAAGTTATCTTCTTGGTATGAGAATGGCCAACCACGATCAGTTGAAAACTATGATTCAGGCAAGAAAGACGGTCTAGCCATTAGCTACTATCCAAATGGAAACAAAGCTTACGAAGCAACTTACGATCAAGGTGACATCAATGATGGCATCGTGACCAAATACGCACCTGATGGACAGAAACAATATGAAGTAACTGTCAAAGATAACAAGATGGTTTCTGAACAGCATTGGTTTGATAATAAATCCTAGTCCATTAGTTTAGCCTTTCGGAGGAGATGCTTATGTTTACTACCCTACCATCACCACGCCCAGATATACTGGTCATTGAATTTGATGACAACGTCGATTTAGTGCAAGAAAAACACATTATCGCTGAGGTAGACAAGCTATTGGCAGAACATGAAAGAATAAGTGTGATGGCAATACTTGATGAAAGTGCTAACTGGTCGCTTGCGGCAGGATTTAAGGACATTGTCTGGACACTGACAAACCTAAAACGAATCGAAAAAGTAGCAATCGTTGCTGACAGTAAGGTTATTACTTGGTTGGTGAATGCGGATGCTATTATCGCTCGAATGTTTGATATTCAAGAAAAAGCATTCGCCTCAGCCGACTTTGAACAAGCTTGGAACTGGATTCAAGCTCCCAATTAGTCGCGTTCAACGTAAGATTATTGAAAGTTCACAGACAGTAAATAAAAAGCCAGATCCTTAGGGTCTGGCTTTCTTGGTCAGGGTAAACTGCTTGACTCATTAATCTAGGTGCTCAATAAGCCAAACTTCTTCAGCAAATCGAGTTAAACCTTGTTTTATGCGACGATGATTATCGTCTGCCTCATCTCGTTCCAACAACGTTAAACGGTATTCTTCACCAAAGTACGCCTTTACTTCACTCGACGGAACACTAAACGGAGGCCCGGACATTTCAGCTTGGACATAATCAAGCGTAATCAATAGGATTCGACCACCCGGCATTAGAGAACGCTTCAAGTTCTCAACGTATAAGGCTCTTAACTCTTCCGGCATAGCGATAAGTGCAGCACGGTCATAGATAAGCTCTACAGGCCGTATAGGAGCTGTGAAATAGTCACCTACGTAGATATCTAACTCGTCAAACTGATACAACTCAAATTGGCCATTAATTGGAGTGACCATTGGCGTATAAAAATGCTCGGCAAAAAAGGCACGCACAGCGATCTGACTGAGCTCTACACCTTGAACGCTATCGTGGCGTTGTGCTAGCCAAACAAGGTCCTCAGATTTACCACAAAGCGGCACAAAAACACCATCAGTGCGGTTTGGTTTTACTTGGTTCCAGTATTTGATAAGTAACGGGTTCACATCTTCCAGATGAAAGCCAATTTTATTCGATGCCCATTTATCATGCCACAATTCAAAATCGTTCATTTATCGTTCATATTCGGTGTGGATAATCATTAACGTAGAGTTTACAGAATGAGGACAAAAAGTCATGCCTCTGAAGGTAACTTTATTGCGAGACTTAGGTCACACATCAGACACTGTTTCGTGTTTTTAGGTTGGGTTCGGTAAGTTAGTCCCCATACTATAGGTAGTGCAACTCCTGAACGTTATCGTCCTTTTTGCATACCGTTTTCGTAACGTAACTAGGAGAGAGAATGAGCATGTTTCTTCGTACCGCAGCACTAATGCTATTGGTACTCAGCCGCGCACCTGCATTTGCGGCAACGCTTAATCAATCCGATTCAACTACTTCAAAAGGAAACCAAGAACAGAACGAAGTTTGTCCATCCGTATTCAAACATAGCCTAAGTGGCTTATATGGCATCGATGCTGTTAACAGCAACGCACTTCAACCGCATTCTGACTTTGATATCTTGTATAGCAAAGCCCACCAAGCTCAGCACGAATTAGAGTCGCTGTGTAAAACTACCGCCCTACTTACTGGTACCGACGCTTATTTCGCAGGCGTGAAATCTTATGACCGTGCACAGGAAAAAATCCGTACTGAACTTAATGGTGAAGTACATCAAATCACCGACTTAGCTCGTGGCACAATCGTAGCCGATGATGTTGAAGGTCTTGTAGGTGCTTATGAAGCTCTCAATCGCGAAGCCAAAGTCGTTCGTGTTAAAAACCGCTTCAAGAGTCCTGCGCCTTCTGGTTACCGTGACTTGAATATTTTGGTTCAACTTCCTAAGACCGGCATCATTGCAGAAGTTCAGCTTCACCTGAAAGCTATTGCCGACGTGAAAAGCGGTCCAGAGCATGATCTTTATGAGATAATTCAAGGTATCGAGCGCAACGCAGCCTCACAAGATCGTAGCTTAAACGATATTGAAACTGCGCAAATCACCAGCTTAAGAAGACAATCTCTAGAGCTTTATCAAAATGCGTGGCAGCCATACATTACTACCAACATTAAAGCGGCATAATGTCGCTTTAGTCTTGACTCTTTAACGAGTAAATTCATCGACAAAAAAACAAAAAGACCACATATTGTGGTCTTTTTGTTTTCTAAAGTAAGAACTTAATCTACTTTGATGTTCTCGACTCGTGCCTTCAGTTTTTGGCCGGGACGGAATGTAACTACGCGTCGAGCAGAAATTGGAATATCTTCACCAGTCTTAGGATTTCGACCAGGACGTTCATTCTTGTCTCTCAAGTCAAAATTACCAAAACCCGACAGTTTTACCTGTTCGCCACTTTCGAGTGATTTTCTGATTTCCTCAAAAAATACTTCTACCGTTTCCTTGGCATCCCTTTTACTGAATCCGAGTTTCTCAAATAGGTTCTCAGCCAGATCGGCTTTTGTGAGCGCCATAAAACTCCCCTCAAAGCTAATTTAAACCTTACTATCACAGCGATAGCGCTAAACATTTCGTTTGACCAATCAACAACATAACGGTCTAACTTTGAAAAGTGTAAGCCAACCTTCTGATTTTCGCCAACTTTTTTATATCATGGAAATGTCAGGATATTTTCTTATCTATTAGCAAGTTACCGTTTTGATAGCACAAAACAAAAGTTTTAACAGCATACCGAGCACAACCGCAGTCATATATTTCAATTATTATCGATATATCAGACATAAATAAAATAACAACAAATTACAAAATACCTAACCTAGACCACAGTTTTACAGCATTTATCTTATAAAAACAGTAAGTTGCAGATGCTAGCCAATATGAAACACGTTTAGCCCGCTCGACAGAAAGTTATACAATCTCGTGTATAAAGAGCTATATTTTTAGGTTGCATCAGTTCTATGTGATTAAACAAAAAAAGCGAGCCAATTAAATTGACTCGCTTTTCGAACACTTAACTAAGTGAATAACTAATAATTAGTCGCGCAGTGAAGCACCAAACTTCTCAGATACGTGAGCAACGATTGTATCCACCGCACCAGCGATATCTGCGTCTTCTAGAGTACGTTCAACTGATTGCAACGTTAGTGCGATAGCAAGACTCTTCTTGCCTTCTTCAACACCTTTACCAACGTATACATCGAACAGTTTCGCGTCTTTCAAGAACTCACCACCCTGTTCTAGACACGCTGCAACAATGTCACCTGAAGCAACAGCTTCATCAACAACAACGGCAATGTCGCGACGGTTTGAAGGGAACTTAGAAAGCTGTACCGCTTCTGGAATCACTTTAGAGTTAATCGCAGACCATTCAATTTCGAACACGATAGTACGGCCATTAAGACCAAACTTACGCTCAAGCTCTGGGTGAACAGTACCAATTACACCAACTTCTTTGCCATCTACAACGATTGCCGCAGACTGACCTGGGTGAAGCGCTGGGTGTTTCGCTGCAGCAAATGAGTATGCTTTCTCGTTTGCTGACAGTTCTAGGATCGCTTCTAGGTCGCCTTTAAGGTCAAAGAAGTCAACTGTGTTAGTTTCAATGTCCCAATGCTCTTCGCTGCGTGTACCAGCGATAACACCAGCAAGCATTGGCTCTTGGCGCATACCGTTTTCTGCAGTTTCACAAGGGATGAAACGTAAACCGTACTCAAATAGGCGAACACGTGGCTGCTGACGCTTCTGGTTGTGAACAACCGTGTTAAGCAGACCCTGAATCAGACCAAGACGCATTGCCGACATTTCCGCAGAAATTGGGAATGGCAATACGAGTGGCTCAACGTCAGGAACGATTAGCTTTTGTTGCTCTGGTTCAACGAAGCTATAAGTGATGGCTTCTTGGTAACCACGGTCAACAAGCAGGTTACGAACACGCTTAAGAGGCAGATCGGCTTCAACATGGTTGTGCATCTTCAGTGCTGCTGCTGGATGCTGGTTTGGAATATTGTCATAACCGTAGATACGACCAACTTCTTCAATCAAATCCTGCTCGATAGCGATATCGAAACGCCATGTTGGTGCTGTTGCCGTCCAACCAGACTCTGATGCCTCAACAGTCAAGCCTAAACGCTCAAGGATCTCAACAACGTCCGCATCTTCAATATGGTGACCAAGTAGTGCGTCTAACTTAGTACGACGCAGTGCTACTGTATTAGCTTTTGGTAGTTCAGCTTCTGACTCAACACCAACAACTGGTGCCACTTCACCGCCACAGATGTCAACAAGAAGCTCTGTTGCACGCTCCATTGCACTTGTCTGAAGTGCGAAATCCACACCACGCTCAAAACGCATTGAAGAATCAGTGTGAAGGCCGTAGCTACGTGCGCGACCACGGATGTGGTCAGGTGCGAAGAATGCACATTCTAGTAGAACGTCTTTAGTCTCAGTGGTAACACCAGACTCTTCACCACCAAAGATACCAGCAATTGCCAGTGCTTTATTGTGATCAGCAACAACTAGAGTATCTGCGTTAAGCTCTGCTTCAGTACCGTCTAAAAGTGTTAGCTTCTCGCCTTGCTCCGCCATACGTACCACGATGCCACCTTCGATCTTCGCTAGATCGAATGCATGCATTGGTTGGCCTTGCTCTAGTAGAACGTAGTTAGTGATATCAACGACTGGGTCGATTGAACGAATACCACAACGGCGCAGTTTTTCTTGCATCCACAGTGGCGTTTCAGCTTGAACGTTCACGTTCTTTACGATACGACCTAGGTAGCGAGGACACGCTGCTGGTGCTTTAACTTCGATAGAAGCAACATCTGCAATAGACACTTCAACCGCGTTTACTGCTGGCTCTGTCACGTCTGCACGATTTAGAACACCTACTTCACGAGCTAAACCACGAATGCTGAAACAGTCAGCACGGTTAGCTGTTAGGTCTACGTCTACCGTTACGTCATCAAGACCTAGGAAGTCGCGGAAATCAGTACCGATAACAGCGTCTTCTGCAAGTTCCATGATACCGTCAGACTCAACGTCGATACCCAGCTCAGTGAATGAGCAAAGCATACCGTGTGAAGGCTGACCGCGTAGTTTCGCTTTCTTAATTTTGAAATCGCCAGGAAGAACAGCACCAACGGTTGCTACTGCTACTTTAAGACCTTCACGGCAGTTAGGAGCGCCACAAACGATGTCTAGCAGTTCTTCTGCGCCAACATCAACTTTTGTTACGCGTAGTTTATCTGCGTCTGGGTGCTGACCACACTCAACCACTTTACCTACTTTAACGCCAGTGAAAGAGCCAGATACTGGTAGTACGTCGTCTACCTCAAGACCAGCCATTGTAATTTGGTGCGTAAGCTCGTCAGTCGTAACCGAAGGGCTAACCCACTCACGAAGCCATGATTCGCTGAATTTCATTGTGATGAACCCTCTGGATTACTTGAACTGTTTTAGGAAACGAAGGTCGTTCTCGAAGAACGCACGCAGGTCATTTACGCCGTAACGTAACATTGTCAGACGCTCTACGCCCATACCAAACGCGAAGCCAGAGTATTTCTCAGGGTCAATGCCAACAGCACGAAGTACGTTCGGGTGAACCATGCCGCAGCCAAGAACTTCAAGCCACTTGCCGTTCTTGCCTTTTACGTCTACTTCAGCAGAAGGCTCTGTAAACGGGAAGTAAGATGGACGGAAACGAACTTCAACTTCCTCTTCGAAGAAGTTGCATAGGAAGTCATGCAGAATACCTTTTAGCTGAGCGAAGTTTACATTCTCGTCAACTAGCATCCCTTCCACTTGGTGGAACATTGGCGTATGAGTTTGGTCATAATCGTTACGGTAAACACGACCAGGTGCGATGAAGCGGAATGGCGGTTTACCATTTTCCATCGTACGAATTTGAACGCCAGACGTGTGAGTACGTAGCATCAAATCTGGGTTGAAGAAGAAAGTATCGTGGTCAGTACGAGCTGGGTGGTCTTCTGCGATGTTTAGTGCATCGAAGTTGTGGAATGCATCTTCGATTTCTGGACCAGACTCAGTGTTAAAGCCTAGCTCACCGAAGAACTGTTCAATACGCTCAACAGTACGAGTAACTGGGTGTAGACCACCGTTCTCGATACGACGACCCGGTAGAGTAACGTCGATAGTCTCTGCTGCAAGTTTTGCTTCAAGTTCAGCACGTTGTAGTGCATCTTTACGAGCAGCAATCGTTTGTTGAACCACACCTTTTGCTTTGTTGATCTCTTGACCAGCACTGCGGCGTTCTTCTGGTGGTAGTTTACCTAGGCTTTGAAGCTGAGCGGTTAGCTCACCTTTCTTACCTAGATACTGAACACGCACTTCGTCAAGTGCGACTAGCGAGTCTGCAGCTTCAATCGCCGCGCTCGCGTTAGCAATGATCTCTTCTAGATGTTGCATCGTTTCCTCGTCTACCGTCCGGTAGTATCCATAAGGGTGTTTTTTGATAGCTGTACATACTAATAAAACCCGCCGCTAATGCCAAATTGATTTGTAATTTGAACGGGTTATTGGGCAAAAAAAACTCGTTTTTTGCCCTTTTAGCAGAAATCACACCGGAAACGATGACCATTTGCCGATATTCGGCACTGGTTAATTCGCTTTTGCGCGGATAAAAATGAAGTTTGGACGACGTGACAGTTTATCAAATGTCTCAGGTGATACTTCTTTCATCGCCGGATCAGGTTGACCTTCAGAAAATTTGTCAAGAGTAAAACCACTTTCCGCTAAGCTATCAAACAAGTTAGTAAACGAACGTCTAAAGAATGAAACCTCTACGGGCTCGCCAACGGTATTCCAGTCTTCGGTGATACGCTCTACTGCAAAATAGTTGTTAAAAGCGTCATCTTCAAAATCAACAAGTGGGTGATGGGTAGAGAAAATGAACTGTCCGCCTTGTTTAAGTACACGATGTACCTCTTTAAAAAGAGGCACCAAATCTTCAAGGTAGTGCACCATTAAAGGGCAAACAACAAAGTCATAACTATCGTCGGCTTCTTTAGGAAGTCCATCAGATAGATCTTGCGCATAGCATGTTACAGCGTCACCTAGTTTTTGTTTAGTAATTTGAACCATTTGTTCTGAGAGATCGACAGCGGTTACTGTCGCCCCCTGATTAACAAAGTGCTGCGCATAAACACCAGGACCACACCCTAAGTCCAATACCGCTTTGTTGTTTACCTCACCCACTAAAGCTAGTGTTGAAGGACGCTCATAAAGGCCATTATACGCGTTATTTTCAATCGCATCTGCGTACTTTTCTGCATGTTTTGTATACATTTCACCCATATAAATACCTCCAACTATCAAACCATTAATTCCACATTCGGGTCGCGCAATCTACCGTTACTATAACTACTCGTCAATCTCTTCTGCTCGCCAAACTAGGCGTAACATGTCTTTGTGTTGAATACCGTGTTCGAAGATCGGTTCATCATAATTATCGAGAAAGAAGTCTTTAATCACTCTCTCTACTCGAAAACCGTGCTTTTGATAAAACGATAGTTGATAACCAAATGTACCTGTTCCTAATTCGACAATTCTAATACCTCGGCTCGCTAACTTCGCTAATGTTTCATCAAGTAGAACTCCGCCAAATCCTTTGCCATGGTACTCTGGGTAGGTTGCGATATTGAACAGTTCAGCTTTACCATTAACCTTATCCACTTCAATTAACGTTGCCCCAATCAACCTATCTTGCATAAACACAGCAAAAGCATGACATCGGCCTCGATAAACGTTAATCGCGGCTTCCTCTGGGTCAGCCAATAACAAAATATCCAATGGTAACTGTTCTTGAGCAATCTCTTTCACTTCAAACATCGAGTTATTCATCTTTTAATACTCTTTCCATCAGATAGTTATCTAACACGACGCCACGAATGTCAGCTTGGTTTGGTCGCACTACGTTAAAGCCAAAATGAAGGAAAAACGGCTTTGCTGTAATGCTCACATAGGAGTACAGCCTACAAATATCAGCTTCTCGCGCTTTATTGATAATGGTCTGCATCAACACACTCCCTACCCCTTGCCTCTGTGCTTGGTGGTGACAATAGAAATGGTCTATTAATCCATCGGCTTGTAAATCACTATAACCCAGTATCTGAGTTTGGTTTGTCACCACAAAAGGCTTACATCGAGCAATATACGCTTCAAAAGCGGATGTCTCTAACTCATCACGAGCCCATGCTCTAATCTGCATCTTATTGTAATCATTGCGATTTACAGTGCGAATTGTTTGCCGATATAATTCCAATAACTCATTTGCATCGTCTTGCGTCGCTGCTCTAACCGACAATCGCATATCTAGACTCCTTTATGTGACCGTTAATTCTCGCAATTAATAGTAGCAAGCTAAAGATGTTTAACGGGGTTCAATGTTAAGGTTACTAGACGGTAACCAATTGAAAAATATCTTTTTGTGTACTAGATATTAAAACTCATAGATGAAGCTATCCGGAAGCCATTATGCCCGAAAAAAATAACAAAGTGCTGGTGCTATACGCACATCCATCTCAGAGACGCTCAGAGGTCAATGCTCCGATGTTTAGAGATGCCCAATCCATTAAAGGAGTCACAGCGGTCGATCTGTATTATGAGTACCCAACTTACAACATTAATATCGATAAAGAACAACAACGATTAATTGATCACGATATTGTTATTTTTCAATTCCCTCTCTATTGGTACTCAACGCCTTCTATCCTTAAAGAATGGCAAGACTTGGTATTAGAGTATGGATTTGCTTATGGGCAAGATGGCACAGCACTGCATGGTAAGACTTTTTTATGCGCAATCTCTGCTGGCGGTAAGGCAGATGCTTATCAAACAGAAGGCTACAACCATTTCACTATCAGAGAACTACTCCAACCATTAGAACAGACTGCTAGTTTGACGGGCATGACCTATTTACCGCCTTTCTGCCTTTTTGGTTCACGTACAGCTCAAGAAGAGCGACGAATACCTGAGCATAGAGAGCGTTGGAAAACGCTTTTAAACCTGCTTGTTACCAGCGAATTCGATATCGAACGAGCAAAACCTCTCGAAAAACTTAACCATTATTGGCCACAAGAACAGACTGTCGAATCAGATAAGGACGCATCATGACCGGTTACTTTCTCCAGGCTTTTGTTTATCTTATAGCCGCCGTCATCGCAGTACCTATTGCTAAGCGCTTAGGTTTAGGCTCTGTACTCGGTTACCTCATTGCAGGGGTGGTAATCGGGCCTATTATTGGCCTCGTAGGCGAAGAAACGACTGCCATTCAACATTTTGCCGAGTTTGGTGTCGTTATGATGCTGTTCTTGGTTGGCCTAGAACTAGAACCTAAGATGCTTTGGGGCATGCGTCATAAACTTATCGGTCTTGGTGGAATTCAAGTTGGTGGCACAGCAGTGGTGGTTATGGGAATAGCGCTAATGCTCGGACAAAGCTGGAGCATTGCCCTGACGATTGGCCTTATTTTTGCTCTTTCTTCGACTGCAATTGTTCTGCAAACCTTTAATGAAAAAGGGCTGTCGAAAACAGAAGGTGGCCAGAGTGCATTTTCAGTCTTGCTATTTCAAGACATTGCCGTTATTCCAATGTTGGCATTTATTCCTTTACTCGCTTTGCCAGAACTGGTGGAGCAAGCGCAAAGCGCCGCGGCGCAAGCAGCTGAGCATCATGACGAATTGAGCTTGGTAACAGGACTTCCAGGGTGGGCTTATGGCTTAGTCATTACTGCGTCAATTGCGGTGGTCGTCGTTGGCGGGCATTACCTGAGTCGACCTTTGTTTAGGTTCGTTGCATCATCTGGGTTGAGAGAAATCTTTACAGCTACTGCGCTTATGCTTGTCATTGGTATTGCAGCCTTAATGAGCTTGGTCGGTCTATCTCCTGCCCTTGGTACATTTTTAGCAGGTGTCGTATTGGCAAACAGTGAGTTTAGACATGAGCTGGAGTCAAATATCGATCCTTTTAAAGGGCTTCTCCTAGGCCTGTTCTTTATTACCGTTGGCGCAGGTATTAACTTCGGTATCCTATTTGACGATTTCTTTGTCATTATCAGTTTAACTTTGGGTGTGATGCTCCTCAAGGCAGCAGTACTGTACGTACTCGCGATGATTTTCAAAATCAAAGATAGTGCCCGATGGTTATTTACCTTGAGTCTTGCTCAAGCCGGTGAGTTTGGTTTTGTTCTCCTAAGCTTCTCGGTTCAGAATCATGTATTGCCTACCGATATCGCCCAAACACTATCACTGGTTGTTGCTTTATCTATGTTCTTAACTCCTGGTCTGTTTATTCTGTTTGATAAAGTCATCTTACCTAAATTTGAGAAAGACAGTAATGACCGTGAGGCCGACACAGTTGAAGAGCGAGGCACTGTCTTGATTGCGGGTATTGGCCGCTTTGGGCAAATCGTCAATCGTCTTTTGGTCGCCAATGATGTGAAGACGGTGGTACTAGACGTACGTGCTGAACAAGTCGATAACATGCGCCAAATTGGCACCAAAGCTTATTTTGGTGACGCGTCCAAGCCAGATATCCTGCATACTGCAGGAATCGAAGATGTGAAACTGCTTGTTATCGCTATTGATAATCAAGAAACCAATGTTGAGCTTGTAAAATACGTTAAACATACGTACCCTCACGTCAAAATTCTTACTCGAGCGTTCGACAGAGGGCACGGTTACCAACTAAGGCAAGCCGGCGCAGACTATATAGAGTCTGAAACCTACCACTCAGCTTTAGAGCTTGGAGCTAATACCATGAAATGTCTTGGCTTTCACCCATTCTTTATTGAACAGCAGAAATCTATCTATAAGACGATTGAAGATAAACAGTCCGACCGTCTATATAAAGCTTGGGCAGACGGTGCAGATGGTGAAGAACGCTACGATAACAACTACCGAGACTTATTCATTGAGTTGGAAGGCTTCATAAAGGATGCCATGCAAGTCGATCGAAATGACAAACATTCTCGCGAGCGTGGATGGACACCACCTCCAAAAGGATATGCGGATAAGTTCGAGGATTAAAGCGTAAGTAATATTAAAGTTTGCTTTGTTTAACCCCCTATAACGAATGGTCTCGTAAGCTATGACGTGAACAGAGACGGGCAAAATGCCCGTCTCTCCGTTTTCTCCAGTACACAATGATAAGTAAATAGGCACAAATAAAGAGAACAACGTGGATAAAGATTCAAAACAGTTAGCCAAACAATTGTTCAACATGACCCTTCCTATGGTGCTGGGTGTGTTATCCCTCATGAGCTTTCAATTAGTCGATAGTGCCTTTATCGGACAATTAGGCGTACTACCTCTCGCTGCTCAAGGTTTTACCTTGCCGATGCAAATGGTCATTATTGGTATCCAAGTAGGTCTTGGTATCGCCACAACAGCAATCATTTCTCGCGCTTTGGGGGCCAATGACGAGTCTTACGCAAAGCAGTTAGGCGGATTAATTCTTGTTTTCGGTAGTCTAGGTGTTGCGGTAATTGGCGTACTCATTTGGCTTATTCGACACCCAATCCTCGCCATGCTGAGTGCACCTGAATCCGTCTATCCCGTAATTGATAGCTATTGGCCTTATTGGCTTCTAAGCTCTTGGGTCGGTGCGGTACTGTACTTTTACTACAGCGTTTGTCGCGCCAATGGGAATACGGTTCTACCAGGGATGATGATGGTCGCAACGAGTATCATTAACTTAATTCTCGATCCATTGTTTATCTTTACCTTTGATTTGGGTATTAATGGCGCGGCAATTGCGACTGTCGTCGCCTTTGGTATTGGTATCGCTTTTGTCGCACCGAAAGTGGTCAATAAGAATTGGGCATCATTTGACTGGAAAGATGTCAATGTAGTAAGTAGTTTGAAGTCGATATGGAAAATTATGGCACCCGCGATGGTTAGTCAATTGCTTCCCCCGCTTTCGTCGATGTTGGCTACTAAACTACTCGCAACATTTGGTACTGCTGCAGTAGCGGCATGGGCACTGGGCTCTCGTTACGAGTTTTTTGCCATTGTAACCGTATTAGCATTGACCATGTCTATGCCGCCTATGGTTGGTAAGCTATTGGGGGCTAAAAACCTTACGGATATCAAAAAACTCGTTAACCTTGCCGTAAGTTATATTCTTGCGTTCCAACTCTTCGTCGCCATTATCACTTACTTGTTTGCAGGCCATTTATCAATCCTGATGACCAGTGAAGACAATGTACAACAGATCCTCAATTATCATCTTATCTTAGTCCCTTTCAGCCTTGGGCCTTTGGGCATCTGTATGTTAATGGTGTCTATATCCAATGCGCTTGGCAAAGCAAAAACTGCTTTGACCATTTCAGCGCTTCGATTATTTGCCTTCTTCTTACCTTGCTTGTGGTTAGGGTCACAGTTTGGAGGAATCGAAGGACTCTTTTGGGGCGCTTTGGTCGGAAATATTCTTGCGGGTCTAAGCTCTTGGTTCACATACAGTTATTCTCTAACGCAATTAGAAAAGTCCCTTTCCAAATAAGGCTCAATTTCTATTCCATTTGTACTAACTATTTTTGTCAAAACAGCCCTCCTTTGCTACGTTTAAAAGACGTAGTGAAAGGAGAGGTACAATTAATGAAAATAAACGTTCAGACCCACCACGTTTCAATTGGCGAAGAGTCTCGTCAAGAGATTGAAAACAAATTTGACAAAGTATCAGCTCACTTTCCTCAGTTGATTAGCTGTGACATCATTATCAAGAAAGAACATGGCCAACACGAAGTGGAGATCTTCACCAATTATGAAGGTGTGAGAGTATCAGCTAAAGCCACTCACGATATTATGTACCCAGCCATTTCCGCAGCGTTGAAGAAGCTTGAAGCAGGTTTGCGAAACCGAAAAGGACAACTAAAAACTGACTTGCACGCCAAACCGACGAGCACCAAACCAGAGATCGCGTCAGACATCATTCAAGAAATGAAACTCACTTAGCCTACCCTTTAAATACAACCTAAAAAGCCGGCTCTTAGCCGGCTTTCACTCTAAGGCTTATTACAACTCAATAACTTAACTATTCTCACTCATAAATTCTTACACTGATTTATCTATTCTAAATATCTGCTTTATTGCTAACAATATCGAACCCTGCTCAGCATTTCTCTAAAGTTCGCTCCTTTATGACAACAGTGGCGCAAAATGACAAATTTAATAATACGTTGTCATTACTATGTGCTTAACGCTTTAGGAGGCACGATATGACATATAGAGAATTTCAACACACCGACACTTACAAACTGATGATTGGCACAGGGGAGTTAATCTCATCTATTGCTTCCTTTCTTTTTACGCTAATCACAGCGATAGCCAAAGCCGGAGTATGGCTTGCTAAAAAAACCTACTCATGGATCGCTAAGCGATAATCCAACATCAACTCAACCAGAGACAGCGAATGAAAAGCAAATTAACTCTTGTTTTAGCATTGGCAATTGGATGTGCCTCTCCTGTTACGCTAGCCGAAGATAGCCATGCCACATCTTTAGGTACTGCAAGCCCACTCTTCGCGCAAATGGATGCACTTCAACAGGACATAAATACATTACAAAAGCAGGCTGAACTTAACCGTTTTGAAGAGAGTATTATCGACAGAAAAAACGACGCGTTGAGACAATCACTTGCGGAACAGTTGCAACATAAAAACCAAGTAGATGAGAACAAGCTGCTTGTTACACAACAAATTCACCTCCTACAAACATTACTTGCGGCAAACGACCAAGACCTTAAACGACTTTCCGACGCATCCAAAATTGCGAGCGACACTGAAAAAGATGCCGTTCAGTTTGCAATGCAAAAACGTATTACCGCGATGGATGAGTATTATGCTGATCTGTCCGCCACGTTATCTTGGGCCGCTGAATTAGGGGTAGACATTTCAAAAGCGGAAACTCAATTAGAGCAAGACTTACAGAAACGTGCTGACTTTTTATATAACTCTGTTCTTTTCTTAGATAGCCAACTAAGTGACATTAATGACCGACTTGCTTACGTACCAGAAGACGGTAAAGCAGGATTGCAAGAAGATGGGATCCGAATTTCTGGTCAGATTAATTTACTTATTCTTAGCTTAGAGTCCAGTATTACCCTGTTGGAAAACTACGGTGTTGACACTACAGAGTATAAACAGCTGTTATTCACTGTAACGGGGGATATTAGCACGGACGTTCTCGATTTCAGCGTAATTGTCGGGCTCATGAAAGAGTGGTTAGGCGCATTTAAAGATTGGGCGATGGAGCATACTCCGTCACTAATTGTGAAGATATTCGTCTTTGGCGTCATACTCTGGTTGTCACGTTCGTTCGCTAAAATTGTTGGTAAGGCGGTTAGGAAGAGCGTTAGCCATTCAACAATGAAATTCAGTGTTTTGATGCAAGATTTCTTTGTTTCAATGGCACAAAAAGGAGTAACGGCTCTAGGGCTGCTTATAGCCTTATCACAGCTTGGTATAGAGTTAGGACCGCTATTGACTGGTTTTGGAGTGGCGGGTGTAATTATTGGTTTTGCATTACAAGATACCTTGTCTAACTTTGCGTCTGGCATGATGATACTCATCTACCGTCCTTTTGATGTAGGAGATCTGGTCAAGGTTGCCGGCATATCAGGAACAGTGAGCCATATGAGCTTAGTATCAACGACCATACGTACTGTTGATAATCAAAGATTAGTCATTCCGAATAATAAGATTTGGGGAGATACCATCAATAATATTACCGCAGAGAAAACTCGACGTGTTGATATGACCTTTGGTATTGGCTACGGCGACGATATAGATCAAGCGAAACAGGTCTTTTCTGATATCTTGCAGCAGCACCCGAAAGTACTTAAATCCCCAGAACCGATGATCTATGTCCATACACTTAATGAGAGCTCTGTCGATTTTATTGTTCGACCATGGGTACGAACAGAAGACTATTGGGATGTATATTGGGAAGTAACCGAAGAGGTAAAGAAACAACTGGACCGCAATGGGATCAGCATTCCTTTCCCACAAAGAGACGTTCACGTATATCAACATGACCTCGCTCAAAACACGACATTAGACCTAGTCACTCAGGTCGCAAGCAATTAACCACCAATGCGAACTTCAGCCGAAGTTCGCATTAGTTTTACTTATGGAAATTAAAAATATTTATCGTGATTATCATCACACTTTTCTATTGATTGATTCTATTTCAAACTCTAATATCTGCGCCCTACCGCCCACAGTGGCGAATTTGAACAACAAAAAGCACGAACCACGCAGAGACGAGACAGAAACGAAATGGCATCTAAATATCCATTAGCAAAGCTGACCTTTTTAATCGCAATTTTGACAGCCGTTGGCCAAATGACGCAGACAATGTATGTACCGTCAATTGGGCAAATGGCGCAAGAGTTCCGCGTTAATCCAGCGATGCTCCAGGCAGTAATGGCGTGCTATTTGATTCCTTATGGTTTGTCTCAGTTCATCTACGGCCCACTGTCTGATCGATTAGGTCGCAAGCCAATTATTATCGTTGGCCTTGTTATCTATCTAATCGGAGCGCTTATAAGCTTGTTCGCACATTCTTTTGAACTCTTTCTACTGGGCAGCTTCATTCAAGGTGCGGGAATTGGTAGCGGCGGCGCAATGTCACGAACTCTTTCTCGAGACTGCTTTTCAGGCGAAGAACTACACAGAGCCAACAGCATCATTAGCATGTGCGTGATTTTTTCGCCATTGCTCGCGCCCGTGCTTGGTGGTGTGTTAACTGAAACTATGGGTTGGCGCTCTAGCTACCTTTTTTTGACTCTGTTTGCCGTAGCAGTTGTCATAGTTATGGCTTCTAAATTGGTCGAAACTCTTCCAGTTGAGAGGCGTAGCCAAAGTTCCGCGATGGATAACTACCGATTTGTGCTTTCTGATAAGCGTTTTCAAGGCTACGTCATTTGCTTAGTTGCTACCTTTGCAGGTGTTGCCGTATTTGAAGCCGCTGCTGGCGTGTTGTTTGGTGGCGTTCTAAAGCTTTCGGCATTGACGGTAAGCATCCTGTTTGTGTTGCCAATTCCAGGTTATTTACTTGGTGCTGGATTCTCGTCCATCATCGCAAAACGTTATGGCAACAATGCAGCGTTTAAGTTTGGTCTGGTTTCGATACTTGTAGGCTCTGCAGTCGTCCTTGTGCCTGGGTTACAAGGCTCGACCGACGCTTGGACACTTACTATCGGCTCTACGGTTTACTTTCTTGGCGCAGGTGTTTTGTTCCCTGCAGCGACTACAGGTGCCTTAACCCCTTTCCCAAACCACGCGGGAACAGGTGGTGCTGTGTTAGGAGGTATGCAAAATCTCGGTGCCGGTTTGGCAACCTTAGGCGCATCTGTTATACCCGCCACTAGCCAGCTGCCACTAGGTGTAATCATGTTGATCATGGCATTGCTAGCTATGTGGGGCTTGCATATCGCTAAGCGCGACAATGGTCCAGACAACGCCGACGACGCGGTAATGGTTTAAATTAGAAAAGAAACAAAGGCTACCTCACTCTAAGGTAGCCTTTTCCAGATCGTTCGTCCGCCGCTTTTGCCCCTCAAAAATGAACACTTACTCAAACTTCAACTTTCTTATTATCATGCGCTATTCAGTCAAGGAGCAACACGCCCCTCTCAGTTTTCGAAAATAAACCAGCTTTTATTTTTAATTCAGCCAGTTAACGTTGTATTCTTCATATCTATTATTAAACTATGTCTGTATCTCTGATTCACCCCAAGGAAGGAGTTATTGGAGTTGAAACTTAATTGCGTGCTTACATTTAAAACCATGCTCACTCGCATGGTTGTTTTGATCGTATTACTAGGAGCCACGCACACAACTCTAGCTCAGTCGGATACCTATATTGTCGCGGCTCATGAACGAGACTTTATCGCCCGTTTTATTTTTTCTACCATTGAAAAACAATCCAATATCTCTTTTCAGTACGCAGACTATCCTGTATTTGGTGAGCGATTAGATGCTGTTGAAGACGGTAAAATAGACTTTGTCGCTAATATTACCTATACCAAGAGTCGAGCTTCACGATTCATCTTCTCTGAGCCCATTAACATTGAACCAACCTATTTATTTAACAGAGGTGGCGAGTCGTTTGATGAAATGCGTGTCATTGGAACAACAATGGGAACGGCGTTTAACGACATAATTCAGAGATACTATCCCGACAAACGTATATTGGGATTCAATGACAATGACGTTGCATTTGAGAGCTTATTGGCAGGTAATATAGATGGCTATATTGGCACTTTCCTACAATTAGAGAGCTTTTTATCTGCGGGGTTTAAAGCAACCTCGATCAACGACCAAGTTTCCATTCCACCTGTCTCGATTATTACCAACAAGCCAGAAAATAAACCACTATTAGCGGCTTTTAGTGACATTATTGCAAAAGACTCTGTTCAAAAAGAAATCCGTCGTTACATCGACAGTTACATTACCGAAATTGCTATTAAACAACTGAGACACAAAGTTAAATCTAGTGGCTTAGACCTCGACTCTGTTATTGAGATTTATCTTAACCCTCGCCCACCGTATGTGTTTTCAGGAGCGAATGGACAACCAGAGGGCATTTCTGTTGAGTTTGCAAAGCAAATTTGCAAACTCAACCAACTAAAATGCCGAATGGTCTACGACCCTACTGAATCGTGGTCAGTATCTTTACAAAAGCTCACTTTGGGTGAACGTGACGTGACGACCCCTATTGCTGACATAAAACACCGTCAGCGTATACTTAACTTCAGCCGTCCCTACGCGTCTATTCATGGTGCCATCGCCAAGCGCATAGGTTATAAAGAGGAAGTCTACCGACATATTTCCGAACTGTTCGCGGAAAAAGTCGGTGTAGTGGAAAACGATGTGTTTGCCTCCATCACTCGCCGTTCATTGCCCAATAAAACTCTGGTTTACTACGGTGATACTGAAAAGCTCATTAACGGACTTACTAACGGGGAAGTCGATTACGCTATTACCAGTCAAGTCACGTTAGACACACTATTATACGAACACAATATAACCAACGTGACTCAAGACCGTTACTTTCGTCCTTTTTATCAATCTGAGTTGAGTTTTGGGTTTCCTAAAACTGAACGTGGCGAGTTTCTCGCTCAGTTGTTTAATAGAACCTTAGACTTTATCGACGCCAACTCAATCAACCGCCGTTATCAGCCACCAGCAAACTGGCGTGAACTGAATGAAAAAGAGAGTGACAAACGTCGATTAAATATCATCAATACACTGTTAGCGCTGCTAGTACTAGTGACCTTTTTCTTCGGTTACATCACCAATCATCGTGCCAATCATGATGCACTGACTAAACTTAAAAATCGTCATGCTTTAAACCGTATCCGTAAACAGGCTCTAGAAAAAGGCCACGGACTCATTTACATCGACCTTAATGGCTTTAAACACATTAACGACACTTATGGTCATACGGTCGGTGACCAAGTATTACGTTGCTACGCCAAACGTTTGAAAGAAACCATTGATGGTCAAATTTACCGGATCGGTGGTGACGAGTTCGTTGCTATCACAGAATTCGACCCTAATGAACTCAGAACAATATTAGACCAACTAGAAAGCTATCCGTTTATAGTGCGCGGCTCCGGGGTTGTATTAACGCTGTATGCCTCTGTTGGAGTCTTCTTACCAGACATTAGTGAGTTGAGTATCAAGCAGTTACTTATCTATACAGACTTCGCTATGTATGAAGCCAAGCGCAATGACAAGGTTCGTAGTGTCATTATTGATGAGACCAAACTCAGAGATCTTGCTATCGTCCATGAGCCCAAAAAACGCTCACATCGTGATGTTCACAAAGGATAAATAAAACTTCTTAACTTTTATTCCAACATGCTTCTTAGAAAAGGCTCAAACACCTCAAAAAAACACAATTGCTAACAGAAAACTTCACTCATAACCCTCTGATTTGAAGCAATTTATGACACCTATCTCGAGATTACGAATATAATAGTTTTAGTGAACTAAACAATAACAGGAGACTTTATGACTGCAAAACAAAATGCTAGCCAATTCGTGTCCATTATCTCCACCATACTTGTCATCGGACTCGCTATCTATCTTGGTACACTAGTGAAATCTGTTGATACGATAGAAGAGAAGCTTAGCCACCAGGCACAACAAATAGAAAGAACTTCTCTAAAAGTAACCAATGGCAGTCTTGGTGATACCGCGCGTTCCTATGTTCCTGTCTATTCGCATATTTATACCGATGGTGGTAAAGCCGTATTGCTGGAAAGCACCTTAGTCGTGCGTAACACTGACCCTAACTCAAGTATTAATATCCATAGCATCAATTACTATGACACCAACGGCCAACTTGTTCGTCAGTTTGTCTCAGAAGGCTACAAACTTGAGGCAATGTCCAGTTCTGAATACTTGGTTGAGAAGCGTGAAGTCAGTGGAGGTGCTGGGGCCAATTTCTTAATCGAATGGTCGAATCCAAACCAAGCGTCAGCCCCTATTTTTGAAGCAGTCATGATTGGATCTGGTCATGGAAAGGATATTTCATTCACTAGTCGAGCACCGCTATAAAAAAACACCCCGCATAATGCGGGGTGTTTTCTTTCAATCTAACCACTGTAATTAGTTGGCCTGTTCGTTTAGGTAAGCTTGAAGTGAGATGTTAGTCCATTCACGCATCTTCACTAGATAATTAGCTTGTGAATCAAGAATCTCTTTCGCCAGCTTATCGTTAGCCGCCTGCTGCTGAAGCAGTTCTTCATTTGCTGCTTTTAGAGCATTGATCACTTCTGGTGGGAAAGAACGGACTTTAATATTCGGATACTCTGAACTCATCTTAGACCAACTGTTCGCATTCTCATGCAAAGCTTGGGTGTACATATCAAACGCGGCAACGCGGAATGAGGTTTCTAAGATGATTTGTAGATCAGCTGGCAGAGACTCCCACACTTTCTTGTTGACTAAGAATTGTGTTTCAGAGCCTGGTTCATGCCATGCTGTGTAGTAATAAGGTGCGATTTTTTGAAAACCCATTCGTAGATCAAAGGCAGGCCCTACCCATTCTAATGCGTCAATTGTTCCTCGCTCTAATGAGGTATACAGTTCGCCCGGCGCGATGTTGGTTGGTTTCGCGCCAACTTTCGCTAACACCTCACCAGCAAAGCCAGGGATACGCATCTTCAAACCTTGCAGATCCTCAACGGTGTTGATCTCTTTTTTAAACCAACCACCCATTTGTATGTCTGAGTTTCCGCCAGGGAACGACAACAAATTATGAGGTGAATAGACTTGCTGCATGAGCTCTAGACCCCCACCATGATAGAACCACGAATACTGCTCCATCGTTGTCATACCAAATGGCATCGATGAGAAATACAGAGTATTAGGGACCTTACCTTTCCAATAGTATGAACTTGAATGACCAAGGTCATATTGACCAGACTTAACCATATCAAACACACCTAAGGGGGCTTTGTGTTTGTTAGCAGAGTCGATTCGAATAATTAAACGTCCATTCGACATTTCTTTGGCTAACTTTGCCATATTCTTACTCGCATCGCCCAGAATTGGCGTATTAGGCCCCCAGGTTTCTGCCAGTTTTAAACGGTAGACTTTATCGTCAGCTTGCACTTGAAAGGTTGCCACAGCAGTGAGAGATGCAATGACGATAGTACTCAGTCGACGAATGGTTTTTGTGAATTCCATTTCTTAGATTCCTATGTACGTTATTGGATAGCTCAACAACAATGGATGTAAACACTATGTATGTCAAAGTGTTACCGTTTGGGTGTATTCTTCTTAAGCAGTCATTACACCTAATATTTAACCGCTCTTCCCTATTTTATACTTCACATTGTTTAACGACTCTATTTAACTCCAACCTTTCACTAGCCAAAAATATTCCATTCTGTTTAACAAATTGATAGTTCTGTCACGAAATCTCTGTTATTAATAGCTAAATTGTTAAATATTCTAATAAGCATCATTATGGACTGGGCAACACTCTCAATATTCATCCCCACATTTTTCTTTGTTTCTATCACCCCAGGAATGTGCATGACACTAGCGCTTACAATGGGCATGAGTATTGGCTACCGACGTACGTTGTGGATGATGGTCGGTGAATTGCTCGGTGTTGCCGCTGTTTCTCTTGCTGCTATCTTAGGTATCGCTGCCGTCATGTTGAAATACCCAGAAGTATTCACTGTCTTTAAGGCCGTCGGCGCAACTTATCTGTTCTATCTTGGCATCCAAATGTGGCGCTCACGTGGTAAACTAGCCATCACCTCTGACGTTGAACAACAAACCGAACACAAAGATTGGGATCTAGTCGTTCAAGGCTTTGTTACCGCTATTGCCAATCCCAAAGGTTGGGCATTTATGATTTCGCTTCTTCCCCCATTTATCGACCAGTCAAAGCCAATGTTTGGACAAGTATCGATCATGCTTGGAATCATTTTGGTCAGTGAGTTTGTTTGTATGACTATCTACGCGACTGGTGGAAAAGGATTGAAACGAACATTGGGTAATGCAAACAACGTACGGACCATGAACCGCATTGCGGGAACACTCATGTGTGGCGTTGGGGTTTGGTTGTTTATTGGATAAAAATGGGCTCCGATTTGGAGCCCTTTATTTTATTGTGTTACACCTGCAATCACTGAAGGCTCTCCTGTCACCTCAGGCATACTACCGATATCAGCACTACCCGTGACAGAAGTTGGTACCGCTACGGCAGGGTCTTGCAAGGTTAATGCGTTGCACTCAGACGTTGCCAAAGGTTTCATCAACTCTTCAATTTCACGAGCTTTTATAACGTATTGACTGCTTCCTCCCATAACTACGCCATCGCCGATTGAAAAGGCAGCACGATAATGGTCGTCCTCGTCATTTTTGATACTTGGAATGCCCCATAGATCACCATTCCCTCCATAGTTAAGCATAAAGGTTTGGTTTGCATAATCACCAGCATCACCATTTCGGTCATTGTTAGTGGTATGAACATAACTAAACTGAATTGGGCGGTCGAAACTGACAATATCCCCCGATTCATTACGTACTGTAGTCAATCGATTCCACTCATTGACCCCTGTTTCCCACACATAAAATTCTTGCACAACGTTAGGATCGTAGATTTCCCATGGATTAGAAATAGACTGTGACGATAGAACCATTGGCCCTGTTCTCAACCCCCAATGGTGTGGTGTAGATTCAAGGCTTGATGAGGTGATGGACGAGTCGAAGTGAACCGCTTCGCCGCTGGCTACGCTAACGAGCGTAAGTGCATTAACACCATCAATCGAGAACGTAAACTGATACGCGGTGCCATGCTCAGTTTCAAATGGGCTATTCTCTCCCCAATATTGGGTGATATGTTGGTCATCAATGGTACCTGTAGGGCAATTATCGTAACAAGTTAGCGTAATGGTACCGTTGTTAGGAAGTGCAGCATCACCGCTTTGTGACCCATCAATAAAGGTTTGGACATAGTAAGTTATACTATCCTCTCCATTAAGATACTTCACCTCTCCGCCGAGCTGCTCAGAATACATATATAGACTGTCGTAATCGCTAAGCGATATTACGATTGGTGTTTCTAGCTGAGTCACACTCGGACCATTATCCGTCCAAGACAGCTTACCAACTTTCACGAATTGTTGATTGCTATAGTTCACGACCCATTGATCGAAAGAGCTGTCTTGATAGACATCATCATCCCAATAGTTAAAGTCGATTCCAGCTAATTCAGTGAGCGCTAACGAGTTCACTGTGTTCTTTATTAGACGACCCGGTGCTGTCACGATAGTCAGAGTTTCCTGCTGTTCGTCGTTATCTTTCACTACGGTGTCACCATTACTGAACTGATGGCCGCTTTCGGTCCAAAGCCCCCAGTAACCTATAAAACCATAGCTATCGTTATTACCATTATCCGTAGAGTCATAACGAATAGGAAAACCGCTATTGAGTTCGACAGCAGCTCCTGTCGTTGCGTCAAATAAGTCGTAACGATGAACGTGTGATGTAAACTCAGTACGACTCAAGCATTGAGTGCCAGTTGCAAAGTCTCCTGACTTGTAAGGCAAATCATCAAAACTACCATTGGTGCTCTGAACTAATACGCGATTTTCATTAAACGCGAGTGCAAACGTCTGACCTCCACTTCCATATTGACCGGAGTATTCCATCCCCGTTAACGCAACACCCGTAGTTTTATCTTCTGACATGACCACACTGGCACATTGTTTATAGCTTTCGTTACCACCGTGGCTACCCTGCTCATAAAGTGTGAAACCAATTTGGCCATCAAGATCGGAGATAGTTTTGACTTCACCTCCTCCTGATTGATTGTTTTGGTCAAAATTATCAAAGAAGTCGAAGTTAAAGGTGAAGTCACCAAATGGATTAGCATCAGTAGAGCCATTGCGGATTTCCGCTTTGAACTTAATCGCTTGTTCCCCTTCGTCACTTTGTCCCATATCTGGAAGCCATACACTGACGAGTAGCGGGTCTGAGTCAGACTCTCGAACAACCGTACTTACCGCCTTCATTAACTGTGTTTGATTACTCGCGCCTGATGATTGTCCGCTATCACCGGATTTATCTTCGTCAAAGCACACCGATTCATCAGCTAACACCAAGTAAGGCCCTTGGTTAGCGAACTCGACACTGTTGAACTGCGCCGTAAAACACAGAATGCTGTTCACGAGTTCAATAGGTTCTAATGCTTCGTTCCAGACATGTGTACGCTGCTCTGCGAGCGTATAGTCTGTACCCGCGTCGTTGTATGCGGCTTGAATAGTGACAGGAGCTAGCGCCAAGGCAAGTGGAATTAGTTTAGTCGTTTTCATTGGTCACTACCTCCAATTGTTCAGGCAGCGAAAGCTGAGATGTCGGAATGGTTTGAGTCTGTGTCTGATTACCTGAGCTGGAGTCTCCCCCACTTCCATTACAACCGAAGAGTAGTCCTAGGACAAAGGTAGCGATTACTGCTTGGATATGAAGTCGTTTCATATCTCCTCCTTGTAATTCAACTTACGAGCGTAATTCGTGCCAACTAACCTTATTTATAATGTGGTTATAAATACCCTAGGATAATGTGAACATAAGTTTATAGAACAAAATTCCATATAGATATTGCATTTGCTTATAAACCATACAATCCACATGGTTTATGTAGGTAAATTACAACATATGTAAAAACAGCACTATTGTATGATAAATATATTTATGCTGTTCTAAATTCGCTTGCGTGGTAAACCGATTGCTATGCTTATATCCTATAAATCATCCCTTCTACTATTAACTTGTTGATTAGTTAATCACCCAACCTACCCCTTTAGGGTAGTTTAAAAGTGTAATTGATTTACATCATGTTTTAATTTTCTTTCACATTTAACAATGCGCGAAGATTCGAAGAACTAACACTTAGGTATTAATATGAGCAAGATGAAGCTTGTCGTGATAGGAAACGGCATGGTTGGTCATCGTTATCTCGAGGACTTAGTCGAGAAAACCAATATGACTAACTATGATGTCACCGTTTTCTGCGAAGAACCACGCGTCGCTTATGACCGTGTCCACCTCTCCTCTTATTTTTCACACCATACTGCAGACGAACTTTCCCTAGTTAAAGAAGGTTTCTATGAGAAGCACGGCATCAATGTTCTTATTGGTGAGCGCGCAATCAACGTTAATCGCGAAAACAAAATCGTTTATTCAAGTACTGGTCGTGAAATTAAGTACGACAAGCTTATTCTCGCAACAGGCTCCTACCCATTTGTTCCACCTATTAAGGGTAACGAGAGCAAAGACTGTTTTGTCTATCGTACTATCGAAGATCTTAAAGCTATTGAAGCAACGGCGAAAAAGAGTAAACGCGGCGTTGTTGTTGGTGGCGGTCTACTTGGTTTAGAAGCAGCTGGAGCACTTAAAGCACTGGGTGTCGAGACACATGTTGTGGAATTTGCTCCAGTATTAATAGCGGAACAGTTAGACCTTCAAGGCGGTTTACAACTTCGCAACAAGATTGAACGTATGGGCGTTCAGGTTCACACAAGCAAAAATACACTTGAAATCAAAGCCGAGGGCAATGAAGCCCGTAACACTATGGTGTTTGCTGACGGCACTGACCTTGAAGTAGATTTCATCGTGTTCTCTGCGGGTATCCGTCCACAAGACAAACTTGCTCGTCAGATGGGCTTAGGTGTTGCACCTCGTGGCGGTATCGAAATTAACAACTTCGCTCAAACTACTGACCAAGATATTTATGCGATTGGTGAGTGCGCTTCGTGGAACCGTACTTTCTACGGGTTAGTTGCTCCTGGTTATAAAATGGCGACAGTTGCGGTTGACCACTTGGTAGGTAACGACAGTCAGTTTGAAGGCGCAGATATGAGCGCTAAGTTAAAGCTACTTGGCGTAAAAGTGGGCTCTATTGGCGATGCAAATGGCCGTACTCCCGGTTGTAAGAGCTTCGTATACCAAAACGAAGAACAAGAAGTTTACAAGCGTCTGATTGTTTCTGAAGATGGCAAGAAGTTGCTTGGTGCAGTAATGGTTGGCGATACGTCTGATTACGGCGATCTACTTCAGCTTAAGCTCAATGAAATCGAACTTCCTGAGCACCCTGATACTTTGATTCTTCCTGCGCATGCCGGTGCTGAAAAGCCGACACTCGGTGCAGATTCTCTACCTGAGTCAGCCGTTATCTGTTCTTGTTTTGATGTCACTAAGGGCAAGATCGCACAAGCTGTTGCTGACGGTCACCACACTATTGGCGATATTAAAGCAGTGACCGGCGCAGGTACTGGCTGTGGTGGTTGTATCCCTCTTGTTACCTCTGTCCTCAACGCTGAACTAGCAAAATCAGGCATCGAAGTTAAAAACGACGTATGTGAACACTTTGCTTATTCTCGCCAAGAGTTGTTCCACTTGATTCGTATCGAAGAAATAAAGACGTTCGAAGAACTACTTGAGAAACACGGTAAAGGTTACGGCTGTGAAGTATGTAAACCACTTGCAGGCTCTATTTTAGCGTCTTGCTGGGGCGAGCATATTCTTAAGCCTGAGCTTGTGAAACTGCACGATACCAACGACAACTTCCTAGGTAACATTCAAAAAGACGGTACTTACTCTGTCATTCCTCGTATGGCGGGTGGTGAAGTTACTCCTGAAGCACTGAAAGTGCTTGCTGAAGTGGCAGCAGAGTACAGTTTATATACCAAAGTCACGGGTGCTCAACGTATTGGTCTATTTGGTGCGCAAAAAGACGACCTTCCTGCTATCTGGAAAAAACTGATTGCGGCTGGCTACGAGACTGGTCAAGCGTATGCCAAAGCACTTCGCATGGCGAAGACTTGCGTGGGTTCAACATGGTGTCGTTATGGTGTTCAAGATTCTGTTGGTCTGGGGTCACGCATCGAGAACCGTTACAAAGGTATTCGTACTCCTCATAAGATGAAGTTTGGCGTTTCTGGCTGTACTCGTGAGTGTGCTGAGGCTCAAGGTAAAGACCTAGGTATTATCGCGACGGATGCTGGTTGGAACATGTATGTGTGTGGTAACGGTGGTATGAAGCCACGTCACGCAGACCTACTGGCTTCTGACTTAGACGAAGCAACGCTAATTCAATATATCGACCGTTTCATGATGTTCTATATCCGTACTGCTGCACCGCTACAACGTACTTCAGTTTGGATGGAAAACATGGAAGGCGGCGTCGACTATCTACGTGAGGTGATCGTTGATAACAAACTTGGCATCAACGAACAGTTAGAAGCAGATGTACAGCGTCTAGTGGGTGACTACAGCTGCGAATGGAAGAATACGATTGAAGATGAGTCTCAGCTTAAACGCTTCTCTCACTTCATCAACAGCGATCTTCGCGATGACAATGTGGTTTTCGTTCAAGAGCGTGAGCAACACCGTCCAGCTACATTTACAGAGAAACACCCAGAAGCTAAGGGTGACATCCTACACGTTGAGTTGGAGAAGTAATCATGGCATTTCAAAAAGTATGTGATATCCAAGACATCATCCCTGGCACTGGCGTATGTGCATTGGTGGATGGCCAGCAGGTTGCTATTTTCCGCCCAACAGCCGCTGAAGAAGTGATGGCGATCAGCAACATGGATCCGTTCTACCAATCTAACGTGCTATCACGTGGATTAATTGTTGAGCACCAAGGCGAGCTTTGGGTAGCAAGCCCTCTTAAGAAACAACGCTTTAACCTAGCAACAGGTACTTGTATGGAAGATGAGCGCTTTAGCGTGAAAGCATACAAAACTCGTATTGCCAAAGGTGCAGTAGAAGTTTCGGCGTAAGCCAAGAGACTGAATAGCCTATAGGGGTTAGAAGCCCTAGCCCCTATCACTATTCAATCTTAACTTTTTAACTTTAACTTTTAATAGGTACAATTCTATGTCTGCTGATTTTAAACCTGCGCAGTTTGTGCAAACCATGATCGACGTTGGCGAAGCGAAAACAAAAACAAGCACTCGCGACCTCCTCCTTCGTGGCACAATGGCTGGTATCATCCTGTCTTTAGCGGTAGTTGTTGCAATCACAACAATCGTCCAAACGGGTATCGGTATCGTAGGCGCACTCGTCTTCCCTGTTGGCTTCGTTATTCTAAGTGTAATGGGCTATGACCTTGTAACGGGTGTATTCGGTCTTGCGCCACTGGCTAAATTTGCTAACCGTCCGGGTATTACTTGGAACCGTATTTTCCGCTGTTGGGGACTCGTAGGTTTGGGCAACCTAATTGGTTCTCTTATCGTTGCTTACCTTGTAGCAGTTTCACTAACTGGCAACTTCTCTCTGGAACTTAATGCGGTTGCTAAAAAGTTCGTAGCGGTATCGACAGCTCGTAGCCTTGGTTTTGAGAACATGGGCATGGACGGATGGATCACCTGTTTCGTACGCGGTATCTTCTGTAACCTTATGGTATGTCTTGGCGTTATCGGCAACATGACAGCACGTTCTGTATCAGGTCGTGTGGCGATGATGTGGTTCCCTATCTTCATCTTCTTCGCACTAGTATTTGAGCATACTGTGGTAAACATGTTCCTATTTCCACTAGGTATGATTCTTGGTGCTGATTTTGGTATTGCAACTTGGTTGAACTTCAACCTAATCCCTACCATTCTTGGTAACATCGTTGGCGGTCTTATCATGACTTGCCTCCCGCTTTACCTAACTCACGCTAAAACTGCACCATCTCTAGATGCACAAGCAGACGCAGAAGTGTCAGTGAACGCTGAACCAGCACTGAGCAAATAAGCTTATTGGGCCTCGTACTATGTGCGAGGCCTTGTTGATAGCTTCTTTGGCTATAAACAGTATTAACTTTGCCATTATCTGAGTTTTACTTTTTATATCCAAAATTTGAAATTGATAGGCATAACTATGACCACTCATCAAACATCTTTAAACACTGGCTTCGTTTCTCTAGTCGGTGCAGGGCCGGGAGACCCTGATTTGTTGACAGTGAAAGGATATCGCGTAATTCAATCGGCTGATGTTGTCGTTTTTGACCGTTTAGTCTCTAAAGAAATTCTTGCACTTGCCAAACCAGATGCTGAGATGATTTATGTGGGCAAAAAGCTCGATTACCACTGTGTGCCTCAAGATCAAATCAACCAGATCTTAGTTGAACAAGCACAGTTAGGACTCAAAGTGGTGCGCCTCAAAGGCGGCGACTCCTTCATATTTGGTCGTGGCGGCGAGGAGCTAGAAACACTGGCAGAAAATGGCATTAGTTTTGAAGTGGTTCCAGGAATTACCGCAGCGGCTGGTGCCACAGCCTATGCTGGCATCTCCCTCACCCACCGCGACCACGCTCAAAGCGTACAGTTTATTACCGGACATGTTCAAAAGGACGGCCGAGAAATTGAGTGGAGTTCACTGGCTCAATCAAACAATACACTTGTGTTCTACATGGGTCTGAAGCAAAGCGGCCGTATCACTGACAGACTAATTACCCATGGTCTTGACGAAAATACGCCGTGCGCAGTGATTGAAAACGGTACACGCAAAGAACAGCGCGTTTTCCAAGGGCCACTTAACACGCTGCCTACAATGGCAAGTGAGGCTGAAAGTCCTGCATTGATCGTGGTTGGAAGTGTTACGCAACTGCATGATAAGTTGAAATGGTTCTGATATAAAAAAGCCCAGCTATCTCGCTGGGCTTTATTTATTGATTATCTACTTTCGAGTCCAACGGTATATAAACATCAGAACGTCGATTTTGAGATCGCCCATCTGCTGTTTTATTCGAAGCTAATGGCTCAGATTCACCAAATGTTTTTAACGTTGTATTCTCTTTCCTCACCCCGTTACTGGCTAGTTCATTAGCCGTTGCCGTTGCACGTCTCATCCCTAATGCTTGGTTGTACTCATCAGAACCTACCCAGTCTGTATGCCCTTCTACAGTCACCTCAAAATTGTTAGCCGCTAACTGCTTGGCGACTCCAGTTAAGGTTTTGTGAGCCAAAGGCGTGAGATTGTATTTATCAAAGGCAAAATGTACCCGCGCAACCAAGTATCCCTTTTCAGTCGGTTCACCAAACTTAGCAATGCCCAAATTCGATATGTAAGTCAAACATTCCTCGGGATTGGTAATGAGTGCAGACATCTTAAGTAACTGCCATTTAAGCTCATCATCCGTGCTGGTTTCCGTTACCTGCATATAACCTTGTCGATGTGTTCCCACACCTTCGATATCACCAATGGTTATATTATGTGAATACTCATATTGCTTAGCTCCACAATACTCTGTAATGTGAGCACTTTCTTCATTAGCGACGGCATTGAAACTGCTAACGACTGCAATTGCTAGTATAGCTTGTAATTTCGACATCCTAATCACCCATATAAACGTGTCTCGCCTGTTCCTTGTGAGCCTTTTTGAATTAGCTCTTCGATTTTTTCTATAAACTCTTCGGTATCCGTTACATCTGTGATGTCTTCATCCGGATTTAACACACAATCTTGGAATCCACTTTGCTCCGACGCCGCAAAGTCGATGCCGATCACCGCAATATACAAGCCAGGGATCTCTTCTCTAGCTTTGTCACACATGCCTGCATCAACAAGCCCTTTTAGAATACCGTTGTTTGGACTTTCTACCCCATCGCTAAGCACCAAAACCATTTTGATTTTGTCATTGTACTCAGCCAACTCATCTTCATCCGAAGTATCAGGTTTACCGGCAAGCATATGTTGAAAACCGCGTAGCATTCCTTGAAACGAAGCAGTACTCCCGTCAGCCCACATATCATCTATGACATCAATTTCTGTTCGATCGCTGGTAAGGTCAATAGAATAAAACTGATTCTCGTTAGAACTTCCATAACCTCTATAAAGATCTAAACTGTCTAGACGATACTCGGTACGCGCATCTGGAAACTTATTGATGAACATTTCAGCCACACTCATATCAAAGTCAACATAGTCATAAACGTCAACATGATATGACCAGTCATTATCATCTTCATCAATATTAAAAATACTAACTAGCCTTTGTGCTTGTCGCCTTTCACCATTCCGGCCATTGGGACAATCATCTCGATCCTGAGAGCAATCGTATACTTCGCCAGATGTATACTCTCGCCATTTGTTCCAGTTAACGTCTTCATACGTCCGAGGAGAATCGTCTTCATCGATATCGTCTCGGTAGCGTAATTGAGTCACAGTAAACACATTGCTGCCATTAGACTCTCTAGTTCTAATATTAAACGGCACAACCGCTACACGATTATCCAACTTACTTGTGAGTTCAGGCTGGTCATCGTCAGCGCAATAGTCTTCGTTAGTTGCTGGATCAGTTTGTATGTCACTACAGAGCAACTTATCAGCAATCTCTTTAACCGCGACTTTTAAGTCAGCGATCTTGCAGTTCGTCGCGGTACACGGGTCACTTGAATTCCCGCCCCATTGCCAACTCATAGAGCCTGAAAAGTCTGAAACAAAAACGATATCTATATTCTTATCGCCTAGGTTGAACGGGTATTTTTTGGCAACAGCGACCCCTTTTAGATCTTGGGTTTCTCCAAACACTGGTATCAGGTTGCTAGCAAACCAAGAATTATGATTAGTCGTTGCTTCAACCGTATATTGGATAAACTCATCCACATCATTTTCTGGGTCAGGGGCTTGATAGAAACGCGTAGCTACTACTGTTTCACTGTTAATGTCTCTGACGTAATCTCGGATATAGTCTTTTGCCATTTCATTCGCGTTAGCAGATTGGTCCTCTATTGTTACTGCTGAAGCAGCGGCTTGTGCTGCATCTCGCAAGCGATTCGTTTCTTGGATGTATCGCGTACCTTCGACAGCAAAAAACGTCATTCCAAGTACTGGAATAAGTGTAAATGCCATCCAAACGGCTGCAATGCCTCGTTGTCGCCGTGCACACTGTCTACATATACTACTCATGCTACCTCCCCGCCACGACTGAGCTAGATGTGATGGTTAAAGTAGGCGATCCAGTGTTTCCCCAAAAACGCGCGAACCAAGAGTCTCTTTGCTCACACAGTGATACTTGATATAAGGAATAAACCGTTTCATCCTCGGTGGGAACAAGGTCCGACTTTTGGTCAATCGATGTAGTTTCACAGCCCATCGCTCCATATTGGACACTGGTGTAACTATCCACCGTCGCGGTGTTATGCAACGCTTCTATCTTTATCGCTATGTCTGCTTCTGCCGTATCAAGCATCCTAGATGCTAAGGCATGCATGTCATCTCTATCACCGTCACTAAGAACCAGACGATCATTATAGAAACGAGCGCGCTCTTTAAGGATGTTAGCAAGAGCAAAACTCGCCCTATCTAACTGAGCTCTTACCAAAAGTTTATGACTGATATCCGTCGTAAAAAGGAAAATTCCAATTAAAACAATAACAACTAAAGTAAGCTCAATAATGAACGTGCCTCGTTGGTTTTTATGAGAGTACTTCATTATTCTCCCTCCCACCCCTCGTGCTCTAGTGTCAACACAGTTGTTCTGGAAATAGTTTTTTCAGATGCACCGAGGACATTGAGTATTGGGGTGTATTGATAATCCAAGGTTATCTCCGCCAAAGCGTAGCCCTCTTGAAAACCATCATCGTCTTCCGAAAAGCCTACATCATCGACAAATTCCCTATATGAATTGAAATATTTCCCTGTAATTTGAAAATTCTCCTGTGGCGCTAGATAACTCCATAGCTTGCCATCAGATGTAATCAGTTCATCAAGCCTATTTTTATAATTGTCATGGACACTAGAACCTTCATAGACCTTAGCATTTCTTACTGTTTCTCGAAGCGAATACTCCACCAAATTGGTTACGTATATTTGATAGCTTGCTTCAATAATCAACAACGTCGTTAATATCAGCGCAACCGCTCCTACAGCAAACTCAACAGTTGAAGTTCCTTTTTGACGAGAAATCCGAATAAACATAACTACTACCCATCAGATTTGTAGAGCTGTCGTGATATCTTCGACACTTGACTGTCGCTATACTCATCATTTAACAGCTCTCTGGCTTGATCAATTCTTCCCAGTTTAAAGAACGCTATAGCCAAGTTTGCTTTCACCACTTGATTGCTTGGATTTTCTTTAAATACCGGTGTGAGTAACTGAGTTACTCTGAAGTAATCACCTTTTGCTAAATAAACTACTGCTAAATTGTTTTTTATTATTAGATCATTATGACCTTTCAGTCTTGCTGTATTAAATTCTTGCTCGGCTTGATTAAACTTGTCCTGCTTACTATAAGTAATACCTAAAAGTACGTGAATATCACTCGATGTATTACCCAACTTCAGTGATTGCTTGTAACGAGTTTCAGCATAGCTGTTCTCACCCATCTTATCGTGGATCTGGCCACGCAGTTGGGCAAGCTGCCAATTCTGCACTCCGTCATTTAATAAATGATCTGTATAGAATTGTGCCGACTCAATATCACCTTTATCAAAATACACTTTCGCAAGTTCTTGGGTAATTTGATTATCTTCAGGTTTATTTTGCAAATGCCCCTTATAGTGCTGAATAAGTCCGTCATGATTGTCAACACGCTCCATGCTGTTAACAATGTCTTGATTACTAGGCGTTGAGCTTGACACACAACCGAATAGAAAAATGGTTACTATACAAACCAAGATACCTCGAATATCCATATCATTTCCTTAGGTCCGTGAAGTCTAGTTGCATCACTCCAGGTGCAAGAATTAAAATTACGATTGGAAACATAATGAGAAGTATTAAAGGAACGCTCATTTTGGCAGAGAGTTTCCCAACCTTCTCTTCAACTTTTAACAATTGAATCCGACGCATATCTTCAGCTAAATCACTCAAAATATTGGCAACCGATGTACCGTATTGAAGGTTTTGGATTATGGTTAAAACAAAGCTCTGGACCTCTGGCGCCGGCAAGCGATTGTTTAGGTCATTAAGTGCTTTTTCAATGCCATGGATTTTTCCTGCATCTGATGTTTTCTTGATTTGATAGCTAAGATCACTATCAAATGCCGCCAATTCTTTATGCAAGTAATCAAAAGAAGCTTCGATTGTCATACCCGTTTGAACGCATACAGACATAATATCTAATACGTACGGTAAGTTTCGTGAAATCTTTCTGACCATTAACTTCTTTTTGATATCGAGAATTATATCTGGAAGAATTATTACCGTTATCATAACAACGACAACTGCAACTACTTTATAAAGCACTGCTATATTTAAGAATAATATTGCTAACGATATACATACTGCGACAGCAAATTTAGTGGGTAGATAGTACTTTGCCAGATTTTTGTTGTAATAACCTGCATCAAGTAACTTCTGCTCTAGTTCCTTTCGCTGTTCTTTCGCAAAGCCAATAATTATACGATTACTCTTTACTGGGCTTAGTGTTTGCGACTTAGAAATAAATGATTTGATTTTTTTCTGTCTGCCATGGACCTTTACCATTTCAAAAACTAAAAAGGTAATGGTTAAAGTAATCACTAATAAGCTCATCAAAATGATCATAATCTTACCGCCTTAACCAATAACCAAACGATAAACAGGCCGACAAGCTCACTACCTACAACGTAATACAATACCCAAACACCTTTGGGATCATGGAGGATGTAGTTAATGTTATCGGGATTCACGTTATAGAGTATGACTGCAAAAATAACAGGAATCGCTGCGACGACTTTGGCAGAGATCCTTGCCTCAGAGGTCATCGCCATTTTCTTAGTCTCCATCGTTCTCGCGTCGACTAAGACTCGAATCAGGCGCGCTAAGACCCCCCTTAACTGACCTCCTCGGCTCATATTCGCTCTGATAGCAATAGTAAAGAAGATAAACTCAGGATAAGGAAAACGCTTAGCGGCACGCTGCAACACTTGGTCTGGCGACTCACCGAGCTTGAGCCGATCCCCCATATTTTTGAATTCCCTACCTACCTCATTATCAAGATTCTGACCGACAAAACTGACGGCTTGCATTAGGCTTTCACCCGCGGTCACCGCACTCATTAACACATTAAGTGCATCCGGAAACGTTTGTTGAAACTGAACTCGACGACGATTTGATAGCCATTGGTATCCTAGAAACCAAAACACTAACAGTGCGACGACAAAGACAACAATCTGATTAGCACTCAGTACTTCAAACGCAATGTACCAAGCAGCAACCACACTAGCCACAACGAACAGCCCGACCATGATGTTGGCACGTGGTCCCAATGTTTGAACTGAGAATTTAAATGACTCTTGAGCTTGCTTGATCCCTTTTTTAGGCACTAATGTACCTAAGTTAATCGCAGAGGTTAGTTCTTCTTGCGTGCCTGTGTCAGGGAAATACTGCGCGACCTTGTCCTTCTTGCCCATGGCCAAAAGCATTGCTACGACACCGAGTAATATGAACGAGATCCAAATAAGCATTATCTTACTCCATTAAAAGACATCATCAGCTCTTCGTATAAACCGTAGAACTGTGACTTTTTCACCAACTCAGAACGCTGCATAATCCCTTGAGTAAGAAACGATCCTTTGACATTTTCACCATAGCCTGACTCTTCATACTTAAAGCGATAGATTTCTTCCATCACCACATTCTCACCCTCTAGGCCGACAACTTCTGAAATGCTAGTGACTTTTCGAGAACCGTCTCTCAATCGATTTACTTGCACAATAAGTTGGACTGCGCTAACAATAGAACGCCTTATGGCATCTAAAGGCTGGTTGAGGTTAGCCATCATTATCATAGATTCAACACGACTAATGGCATCTCGAGGAGAGTTAGCATGAAGCGTCGACATTGAGCCATCATGGCCTGTATTCATGGCCTGCAACATCTCAAACGCTTCAGGGCCACGACACTCCCCAAGTATGATCCGATCCGGCCTCATCCGCAGCGCATTTATCACCAAATCCCGCTGCGTCACTACGCCCGTTTCCTCAATACTGGCTGAGCGAGTTTCTAGTCTCACCAAATTAGGCTGTTGTAATCGTAGCTCCGCTGCATCTTCTATCGTTACGATGCGTTCATCGTCTTCGACATAATGCGATAAGGCGTTAAGTAACGTCGTTTTCCCAGAACCCGTACCACCTGAAATGAGAATATTCATCCGGCAACGTGAGGCTATAGATAGTACTCTCGCCATGTCTAATGACATCGAACCTATCTCGACAAGCTCTTCGACGCCAAAGTTCTGTTCTCTGAATTTTCGGATGGAGATAGAAGTGCCATCAAGGGCAATAGGAGGAATAACAATGTTTACACGGCTCCCATCTTCCAGTCGAGCATCGACGGTTGGAGAGAGCTCATCAACGCGTCGACCAACCCTAGCTGCAATAAGTTTCGCAATGGCTAAAACCTGTTCTTCACTCACAAATGAAATATCAGAGCGGTGTAGTTTGCCGTTTTTCTCGAAAAACACATCCGTTGCACTGTTGACCAATATATCGGTTACGGTTGGGTCATCAACTAACGATTGAATAGGCCCAAGTCCAAACAACTCGTCCATCATGCTTTTAACGAGGCCACTTTTCATCATCGCTGTAATCGGACGTTCGAAGGTAACTATTCACCCGCG
>NZ_JPJA01000094.1:137244-140550 GCF_000733315.1 Vibrio sp. ER1A | reverse complement strand
TCGCGGGTGAATAGTTACGTTCGAAGTTGTTCGCAAGCACATCCACAGCATTGCGAATTTGATTCTCAACCTCTTTTTGACTTAGCGTTTGTATTGCTTCAGGGTCCAATGCTTCAAAGATTTGCGACCGAAACGCTACGTAGACTTCCTTGTTTGAACTCATCTCCATCCCAACCTTTGTAAAATGCCCCTATTAGTGTTAATTGGTTGGCCGTTAACTAAACGCGCCAGCTGGTCAATGGATCGATTCACAGAACGATCATGCTTGTACACACGCTTGCCATCGATTTGAAGATGAGCAAGTTGTTTACAGTATTCGACGTCCAAATCGACGCTTGCGCCCAGAAATTTTGTGACATCATCATGTGCGATTGGGAAGTTATTATTAGGTCGGTGATGATTTACCACAGTAACGATTCGAGTCCGTTTCTTGGTTAGGTCTCGCGAGGTATCAATATCTGAAATAAGTGCTTTAGCTTTTCTAACTGCGGTAACTGTTGGCTCAATGACAATGGCGATAACATCGTAATTTCTTACTAACATGTCGCAATCGAGTGGGAAATCAACGCTGCCCGAATAATCCTCTACAATGAAGTTAGTGTTATGAACTAAAAGTTCACAAAGTGTTTGGTTGTAATTCAACAAGTCCTTTTGGTCTGCACTTCCTTGAAGCGACAACAACCGAAGCTCAGGAGATACCGAAGTTAGGTAGCTTAACGCTCCTTCCAAATCAAGCTCGTGGAGAGGAACAGATAGCTCATCGACCTGTCTCGCAGAAAACTCTGTAAGACCTAATAAGACATCGGTTCCACTTCCATTGTACTGATGGTCAACTAATATAGTGTCTACGCCTTCGCCAGCCAGTTTGTTCCCAAGCTCCGTAGCAATAAACGACGTACCTACTCCACCCTTGCTACCTACAACCGCTACTCGCTTCGCTCTCCTTTCTTTACTCACCCCTTTTTGAGCTTTCAAATCATTGTTAACATGCATTACAAACTCAGCGAACTCATACTTGTTAATAGGCCAAAAAAGATAGTAGAAGCCCATTTCTTTCAAGCTTCTCAGCGTCGAGATGGCATCTTCTTTACCTATAACGATCACGCCTTTATGGGTTGGAAGTTTAGCCGCTACTGCTTGCGCATCCGAGACAACATTCGATGATTCATTTAGCTCCAAGAGAATTAAGTTACTCTCTTGTTTCGAATAGAACTCGCTGTCTGCTTTATGTTGTTGTATACCAGTGGGGCAATCCCACCCTTCAAACTCAAACAGCTCTTCCACCAAATTTCGACATTCATCCGTTTGATAAACTAACGAGCAAGTAATATTGGAACTCGACGTTCCAACTTGCGGTTTGTTTGACTCCGGAAGTTTTTTAGTGATATCGAACATTAGATTCCCTCCACCAGACGTTCTTTATGAGCCACCTGCTGAACTCTTGCCGCTTCTGAAAAACAATTCCTGCTGCTATTCTGAGTTTCGATTTCAATCGGTTTGCAATTGGCTTTAGCTAAATTATGAAATGTCACTATCACCTTGATATCTGAGCTGAGAGCACCGTTCTTGGTCATTGAAAACGCGTCCGCTCGATAAGGTAGATATTTGAGGTCTTTCATCGAATCCTTCAAGATCGACTTTGCAGTATTATTTTTGTATTCAATGACATAAGTTGGACCAGTATCAATGTCGTCGATCGTGTCAAAGATTTGAGCCAGTTTTTTCGTTGCTTCAACCTTATCTCTAGCCGTAAACTCGTACACATGGGTCTCTGGATAAACAAGATACTCCGCCCCTTTTCCGTTGTAGTAACGTTCACTGCATCCCAGAAGTAGCAACAAAGGCAGTAACCAAATTGAGGTATTTATTGAAATATTCATTGGATAAACCCTCCTTTGGATAAGAGCTCAATCGTAGGGCTTGACCCTTCATTCGTTTCTTCAGGCTCAGAGATATTCAACCAACGGCGTAAAGTATTGGTTTTGGTGATGTACGGAAGTTGGATGTCTTTTCTTTTCATTGGCTTAACTAAGTTCACCGTTGCGACAATGATCAGTTCTGTTCGACGTCTGTCTGTGGAAGACTTTCTAAACGCCGCACCAAGTACTGGTATATCGCCAATGAGGGGAGTTTTTTGAATCTCTTCAAAGTCTGCACTACTCATAAGACCACCGAGCACAAAGCTATCACCATCACCTAGCTCTATGGTGGTCATAGCTCTGCGTGTCGCTAATTGAGGCACCTCAATACCCGCAGCTCTGATATAACGCTCAATTTCACTTACTTCTGGAAAAAGCTGCATTCGTATCTTTTCTTCAGTTAGCACTTTTGCAGTAAGGTCGAGTTTGATACCAAACTCTTTAAAGGTGATATTTACGTTGTTATTGGTAGAGACAATCACCGGGACTTCCCCACCTACGAGGAAACTTGCTGATTCGCCTGAGATAACAGTTAGATTGGGCTCAGCAAGTACTTGTGCGACGTTTTCATTGCCAAGCGCAGTAATGAGAGTTGTTAAGTCTGCAGCTTCAAATTGCTGGAACAAGAACTGGCCAACGTTGGCACCAAACGAAGACCAATCGACACCTACCGTCTCAGCGAAACGCTCAGTCACTTGGGCTACGGATATTTTTACATTGACTTGTTGCACGGTCGCCACTTCAAGTCGTTCTATTATCCCATCCCACGTCATGTTCCTCTCAAAGATCATACTCTCTGGTTCTTCAATAGAAATATTGTCGTTCTGGAACTTTAGCTTCTGGACTTTATCCCATTTCTCTAGTTTTTCTCGACCGAGTAAAGTTGCAACAAGTCGATAAATATCGTCTCTTTCTCTTTCAGAGTTTACGATACCACTCACTGCAACTTGGTTACCTACGGACTCAATTTTCACACTAGTATCGGGGAACAATAGCGCGACTTGGCGACGCACTTGACTCAGGTCTATGTCAGCTATGATGCGTTCGGAATAGAGCAATTTTTCTGATTCGCCATAAATCATCAACCTTGCCTGACCGACAGCTTTTGAGAATATTACGATGGAGTTTTCATTAATAACGTTGTAGTCCACAATATCGGGATCACTTACAAAAACTTTAGTGATTCTCTCACTAAGCTCTATATTTTTAGCATCATTTACAGTTATGTAAGTTTCACCCGAGTAAGCTGTTGATGATAAGAAGAAACTCAGTAAAATTACGGTGAGACGATATCCATACCTCATTATTTTGTAGTCCATTACAAATCCCCTCCAAAACGGTCGTTTCCTGAGGGCGAGCCCCTTAGCTCGGCTTTGTTGCCGAATTC
>NZ_JPJA01000094.1:121170-137202 GCF_000733315.1 Vibrio sp. ER1A | reverse complement strand
TTCGGCAACAAAGCCCCTTAGCTCCTCTACGCCAATATAGTTGTCCATAACATTTCTGACATCCGCATATACAGGCTCTTGATATTCACGGCTTCTATAAACTTCGAGATGCATCGTTCGTTGCGCAAGAGCTAACCGAGCCACTTCCTCTGGTGGAATTTCAATAATAATGGTGGTGAAACCATCCTCTTTGTTTTCTGATACTGGTTTAACACTTTGCTCTTCTTCCGAACCGCCCATGTTTAACACTTTGATATTTTGCAAAAATAGGGTTGCCGTGACACCTCTAAATTTAATTGGTTTCTCACGCTTTCCTGATAAGTTATCTTTAGGAGAGCTTACTGTAAGAATATCAATATGTTCTCCAGGGCGAATAAAGTCGCTGATAAGGTTTTTACTGCTCACCACAAGTGGGTAAAGTGTCATTCCTTCGGTAACAAGAAGATCAATATACCCTGGGGCATCTTTTTTAGTGAGCATCTCGGGCAGAATAAGTTGACCCGATGAAATGGGGGTATTGAATAATGTTGTAGGGTCAAAATCCAATTCAACATCAGATCGGATACCTTCATCAAGAGCAGAAGTGAGTAATAATTGCTCTCGCTTGACCTTGGATGAATTAATTGGCTCGCCTTTAGAAATAGATTCGGTAGACCGCCAAACGGTCACATATTCTGCCTTAGGTTCGATGGTAGGAGTCGCTGCTTGTTTTTCTTCTACCACTGGCTGTTGTAGGGGCTTATTCATGCTTGAATAAACGCCAAGAACCCCAATTAATATTGCTAGAAATGCGACAGCAAATATTATCTTCGACTTCATAATGTTTACCTATATATAAATATATATCAGTGGTAAGCAGAAACCCATAGATATTGCAACTCCATAGGGTAATCCGCGTTGATCTTTCTTCGCTGAAATTATGTTAAAGCGGTATTGAGATAATCGAATAATAGCCAATACACCTCCAAACATAATCGTTAACCAAAGTGCTGCTACTGTAACAACACTAGGCAATGCCAAAGCTAGTATTGATATCAACTTAACGTCACCACCACCCATCCAGCCAAAATAGAAGGTTGTTAATAAAATGGTGATTAGAAGAGAGTACGTAAGAAAATATGTTAACGTATAGTGCTCATAACCGATCAGTGTTGATAAAGCTGCCAGCATCAATATATAAGAGTTAGGTATCTTTCGTTTCCGAATGTCAGAAAACGACACGAAGACAAGTAAACATACTATCGATGCTAGCAGTATATGATTAAGCACAATATTACCGCTACGTTATTTATTAACCACCTGTTCCTGCGGTAAGCCCTGTTGTATCATTAATATCAGTTGCGATTGCGTTGAATGCTTGCTGAAGTTCTCCCAACATATTACCTTCACCAAACACCAAAACTGCAGACAAGAGTACAGCCATAGCCACCGCTATCAACCCATACTCAATTGCGGTAACACCGCGTTCATCATTCTTAAGCGTGGTCAAAAATGACAAAGCTTTTACATATAATGTCATCAACATAATCCTATTCCTTTTATGACTGTTTGCCCTTGGCATTAGTAAAGGTAGGCATTNGATCACCGTCTCAAAAGTGAACGCTATCGGAATTACCGATAGCGTTTGAGAAACATAAATAAACTATTTTTAGTAATTTATAATTAGGAATAACTAAACCTTCGCAATTTTCAATATCTTACTTTTCAATTTCTTAATTCTCATTAAAAATTAAAATCTCAAATCGCCCATCGATAGTGTGACACAAATCACACTATTCTCAATATGACATTCTATTTGCAAATAGACTGTTACGCTTAAATCGTTACTTTACCTTATCGTAGAGCGTATGTATGAAGCTACCTTTCGACAATTTGCTATCGTTTCACTCCGTTGTTACTAATGGTTCATTTAGCAAGGCCGCCAGAAAACTTGCTAAATCTCAGTCAACTATTAGTGGCGCCGTCAAAAACCTAGAGAATGAGCTTGGTTATGACTTATTAGAGAGAAAAAACAACTCTATTGAATTGACTTCTCGAGGAAAGAAAATCTTTCAATTAGCAACACCGATTGTGTCAAAATATATGGAGCTTATTAATGTTGCAGAAGCACTGAGCTTTAAAGATGAAAGTAAATTAAGGATAGGTATCGACCCACTCGTGTTTGACCATAATGTCAAGCACACACTGATGGAATTTTCTGAAATATATCCTGANNACGGAACTTACAGTTGTCACAAAACCCAGCTATATCCTTGGGCAATATATTAACAACCATCAAATAGATATCGCCATAGGAAACCCTTACCATAAGACAGAGTTTGACTTCAACGTCGATGAGTTATTCTTGGTTAATTGTCATTGGATTGCACATAAGGATTTCTCTGAAACCAATAGCTATATATCCGCAAGGCTTTTGCTCATCGACGGTAGCGAAGACATCATTGATATCTCCAGTATTGCTCGGCACAATATTTGGGTTCTGGATGATACCTCTACAATTCTAGAGCTATGTCTAGCAAAAAAAGGAATAGCGTTTCTTCCTCAGCACCTTGTTGAAAATCATATAAAAAGAGATTCAATTATGATGATTAACGATCAAACATTACTATTTGGCCGACAGATATATGCATCACTAATTTGGTCTCAACATGGTGATTACAGCATTCACCATCAATGGCTACATGATCGATTAAGAAAGAAATAACATGTTTCCTTAGTAGTATCAAAACCAATACACTCCATTTTTCAAAAGAACGCTAAACTTAAATTTTAGGTTTCTTACTTGCTATTCTCTTATGCTAATAATTTCACGTAGTATCCTATACCTATTGTTAACGGTAGTTTTTCTACTATATCAAAATAAAGTGTATGGAAAGCAATACATAGAGGTTGTCTCGGACAACAGNNTCTTCTTCAGAGAGACTCAAGAGTCAAGGCTCGGCTAAATCAAGATTGACTACAATTAATCCATCTCAGTCTAATCATAATATTATCCAACTTCGTGGAGGCAGGAGTCAAAATCAACCTCTCCCCTCGCCCAATATCACAGCGGGTGGTGTTAAGAGCACTTTGTATCAACCAATTATCCGCGCTTCTTCAGAAAAATGGAACGTTGATGCCAGTTTGATTTATGCTGTAATCCATGTCGAAAGTTATTTTAATCATACAGCACAAAGCCCTGCTTATGCGTACGGACTAATGCAGATAACAGAAGATGGAGCGGCGCAAGAAGTCGCAAAAAGATACAGAGGGGGTGTGAGCTATTCCATTCAGCAAATCTTTGACCCTACAACTAACATCGATATCGGAACTGCTTACCTTAGTATTCTTGATACCGTGTACCTTCGCAATATAAGAGATCGAAACTCTAGAAAGCTACTCGTCATAGCAGCTTACAACTGCGGCCTTAGCAATCTGATGAAATATGGATTCGATACCCAATCTTTATCACACCTTACTTTTAGAGTCAGTCAACTCACTACTGAGCAACTTTATGTTAAGCTGACTAAAGAGTTTCCAATAAAAGAAACGCGCAACTATGTTGCGCGTGTCGTAGAAATGCAAAGTCGATATCTAAACCGATAAGGTTAGTTCATACTTACCATGCAAATAAACCTATTAGTATTAAAAGCTTTATCTAGTTCTTCATGTTTTTCCGAAGAATACACCTTACCTTTTTGAGTCCAATAATCTCCAGGTGCAAGGTCCGTATATAGCTCTAAATACTGATAAGCGGCTTGCGTTGGTAGTTTAGAAGACAAACGTTGCTCACAATATTGAATAGCGTCTTCACGATTTAGGAATAGATCATGAGACTTTTTGTTCCCCTGAAATCTCGGTGATAAATAGGTAAATGCCTGATCTTTATAAATTACCTTATTAGTATAATGCGTTTCATTTTTTGAATTAGCTGATGTCGCTTCCTTAATCTTGCTTGGATTTAGAACGCTTTTAGTAAACTTTGTTTTATGACTGCTGGGTATGGTACGACTGATCGCATTGCTCATTTCTTTTAAAACAAGCTTGTCCGAGCTTGTTTTGCTAGCAAATGGGAAGAAATAATCTCCACCATTCTTTAAGTTAAGTTTTAGCGACTGTGCTTTTCCATTATTTACAGCACGCACGCTGTAGACTCCAACATAATTACCAGTTACATCAACACGTTCACCAGAACCGACCTTCTGGTCGTTAATATAAAAACTTGTTTTAGAGGAGTTAGATCGAAACACAAAACGCACATTATCCAAGTTCAGTGCTTTCCTAAGCTCAACTTCAGTGTTAGTGCTGTAACTGTGTTTATAACTCGCATCAGCAATGAAGCTTAAATCACCATTTAACCTTTGTGTTGCATCGACCACTCTGAATCCAGTGAGTTTAATACGAGATAAACCACCTTTGCTAATTACAAATGCATTTTTTATCGACGGTAGATTTCGGTTTACACAAGTCGATAGGCTCTCCGCCACATTACATTGCAAACTACCCTCATATGTATCTTTAACTACTTGCTTAGCTTCATTCATATGACGGCTTTTTATTTGCTCATATAGAGCGAGAATTGCATCATTCTTAACCCTTTCAACCTGAGCGGCTTGTTGCTGGCCATGAGACAGTTCTTTTTTAGTTTCAGCAAGTTGCTTTCCTGCAGTCTCTATCTGATGCTTCATTGAGTTGACTTTCGCTGATAAGTTACGAAGAGTCAGAATCAACGATTCGTCGTAGACGCCTTCCACCAGTTTATCCTTAAGCCTAGACGTCTCTGATTTTATCATTTCTATATTGTTGTCGAGCTTGATCTTGGTTGATTCAATGTCTGCATTCAACTTATTAAATCGAGCTATATTCTCATCGATTCTCAACTCACTGTATTGCTGCTCATACGAAGAGTTAATGTTGTTTAACTTGTCTCGTTCTTCAAAATCAATAAGCTCCGACGCTGCAACGACACCACTCCAAGTCATCACAACCATAATGGCGATCATTCTTTTGTATCTATCCACTGCCACTCTATTGCTATCCACCATGACTCCATTCAGTTTGATGTGGCAACTTCCCTAAACAGACAAGATGACCACTTAGTTATTGAATCACTTGTTCACTGATTTAACCGTGCTATCGGAAGAAACCCTTATCTCCGAACGTCGGTTTTGCGCTCGCCCTTCTGTCGTCGAGTTGGTCGCAATCGGCTTGGTTTCGCCAAAGGAACGCACAACAATATGATTCTTATCCACGCCTTTTGAGATTAGGCCATCTGAGGTTGTTAACGCTCTTTTCAGCCCAAGTGTTTGGTTATACCCTTCGGGTCCAGTACTGTCGGTGTGCCCGTCTATAGTGATATTACTAGCCTGTTTCCCTAGCGTATCTGCTAAACGATTTAATGCTTCATCGCCCATGGGAGTGAGATTGGCTTGGTCAAAACCAAAATGAAGACGTGCCACTAAGCCTCCTTGTTCTTCCTTTCCTTGCTCATCACCTATCCAAGTTGTGCAGCCAGACTGACTTAAAGCAAGGCTAGATTCCCCGGCCAAAAGCTTTTTTAAGTCACTGTCATCTGACTTTTGTTCGATTTGTAAAAAACCTTTTCGATGCTGCGCAATACCTGTGATATTCCCGACTGTGACACTGTGCTGATATTCATTAAAAGTGTTATCGCAATAAACGGTTTGCCCCTCTCCTGCATTTGCGGCCAAACTGTATGGCAACGTCGACGTGACAAGTGCACCAATCACTAACTTCTTCATATTTTCCTCTAGTACAACTTAGTTATTCCGCTTGTTTTAGAGCCCTTGCGGATGAGTTCTTCTATCTTCTTAATCAATTCATCGAGGTTGGATACGTCGATAATGTCTTCGTTGGGGTCAACTACACAGTCTTGAAAACCACTTTGTTGAGACGCTTGAAAGTTAATACCTATTACACCTATGTATAAGCCGGGTATTTGCTGTCTTGCTTTATTACACATGCCAGCATTCACCAGTCCCCTTAAAATGCCGTTGTTAGGGCTCTCTTGACCATCGCTTAGTATGAGCAGCATTTTTATTTTCTTTGTATAGGCTTGCTGCTCATCTTGATCGGAACTATTGGGGTCACCTTGCTTAAGAATTTGTGCTCCCCGCAATATTCCTTGGAATGCAGCGGTACTTCCGTTCGCCCACATTGGTGAAATGGCATTGAGATCGGATAGTTTGTTAGTTAACGCAATATTGTGAAACTGTGTGGAGCTTTGGTCACCAAAACCCGCGAACAATTGGACTCCGTTTATTCGATAATAGTTAGATGGCAATCCTGACTTATCGCTAAACATAGTGGATATTGTCTGATTGAAGTCAACATAATTGTAATCATCTGGATAGTAGTAACTTCTCGACAGAACATCATTTATTCGTTTTGCATATTGCTGGTTATTCAGCGCCTCTTGCGGGCAATAACGGGCATTGTAGTAGCAGTTTTGACGACGATTCCAACTCCAGTTTCTTACAGGTTTACAGTTCCTCGGATTATTGGCACAGCTTGATACTTGATTCCACGACTCACCGCGCCAGGCATCCCATGGTACTTGGTTGTAGGTGTATGTAGAACGATTAGCGTGAGTATCGTTTCTGTAGCTAAGTTGACTCGTTGACCTAGCATTTTGAGAAGATATGACTTCTCTAGTGCGAATATTGAACGGAACGAAACCTACACGGTTAAGCAGTTTATTTGCTGTCGAGTCTTGTCCTTGTTCATCGCATACATCTTCCACATTACCGTTTACTTGGTCACGGCGAATTGATGTACAAAGAATTTTGTCTGATATCTGATTAATGGCTGTTTTTAGGTCATCGATCTTTCTATTTCGATTAGTACCCCATCGGCTATTCATTGAACCAGAAAAGTCGGAAACAAACACGATATCGATATTATTATCCCCCAGATAGACTGGGTATTTTCTCGCCAAGGAGCGTCCTGCTAGATCTTGCTGGTCACCGAATGATGGAATAAAGCTGCTCGCAAACCAAGAATCATGTGTCGTTTTAGCGTTAACCGTATATTGGATATACTCCAGAACACCTGCATTTTGGTTCTCTGCCTGATGAAATCGCTGCGCGGTCAGTGCCGTTGACTTGATATCGCGCACGTAGTTTTCAATATATTTAGTCGCAAGATTGTTAGCGAGCGTTGGTTGATCTTCAATGGTTACCGCTAAAGCGGCAGCTTCAGAAGCATCCCTTAGACGGCTGGTTTCCTGAACATAACGCGTCCCTTCGACTGCCCAAAATGTAAATCCCATTATGGGTACAAGCATCAATCCCATCCAGATTGCGGCGACTCCTTTCTGGCGACGGAGACTTCGATGCTGATAACGCTGCATTCTCATTACACTATCTCCCGGGCATTATTGAGGATGAAACAATCTTGACGGTGGTACTGGTACCGCCATTTACAAAGGGTTCAAACCAAGAGTGTTGTTGCTGACATATGCTCACTCGATACAGCGGATAGATAACCCCTTTTTCCACCGGAGCTAAATCAGCGTGATCTTGGAGTGAGTCAGTCTGACAATTTAAGCTATTAAATTTGTTACTAGTAAACCCAACCACGGACGTTTTATTGGTCAGCGATTCAATTTTAAGTGCTACGTTTCCAGGCGCTGTATTTAGCATTCGACTCGCAACTTGAGTAAGGTTGACTAAATCAGAGCTGGTTACTGCTAGATTCTTTCCGGCAGCAACATCAGCATCGAAATAGCGAGTACGTTCTTTGATCACGTTGGCGAGCGCGAAGCTCGAGCGATCCAACTTGGCTCGAACTAGAAGCTGATGACTCAAATCTGTCGAGAAGAGATAGACAGCGCACAGAGCCATCATGACGAACGCTAATTCGATCGCGAAGGACCCTTTTTGGCGATGTTTGGAACGTACACCGTGCTTATGGAGCGTCATCTTTCCACCCCTCATGTTCTAAATTGAGCACCATAGTACGAGAGATAGTGCTATCAGACGTTCCCCAAAACTTGAGCATTGGAGAGTAATGATAAGTAACTGTGATTTCTGCCAAGTCATAGTTGAAATTCAACCCTTGGCTCGAATGCCCTCGGTTAGCAATGAAATCGTCATAGGTTTTGAAGTACTTGCCATCTATAGAAAATCTCGAGCTATCGATTAAGAAGTGCCATAAGTTTTTATCGTCTTCGATAAGTGCCTTAAACTTCGCTTCGTATTGCTGATTGATGCCCTTTCCTTCATAGATTTTGGTGTTCCTAATCGTTTCTCTCAGCGAATACTCTGTCATATTGACGACGTAGATCTGGTAACTCGATTCGAAAATAGCAAATGTAGCGAAGATGAGTACGATGGCTCCCAAAGCAAATTCAACCGTTGTAACTCCTTTTTGCTTGTACAGGCGATTCATTGTTAACTCCGGTACTGAGTGAGTTCGGCGCTAATATCACGCAATTCTTGGTCAGAAAACTCACCTTTTAACAGTTTTCTCGCAGCATCCACCTGCTGCACTTTCATAAGTGCAATGGCTAAGTTTGCTTTTACGATCTTATTACTCGGGTTTTCTTTGAGAATTGGAGTGAGCATTTCTACCGCCTTTTGGTAATCACCAGTTGCCATATGAATCATCGCTAGATTGTTCTTAATGACAACGTCGTCATAACCACGTAACCTTGCTTCATTCAATTGCTTGTAGGCTTCTTTGTAGCTCCCAGCCTTGGTATACGATACGCCCAACAAGACATGAACTTGACCAGATTGATTACCCGACTTAATAGAGTCTAAATAGGCACCAATTGCATTATCAGTATCGTTTTTAGCGTCAAAAACCTGCCCCTCTAACTGGTACAAACTTGGATTTTTGACACCTTCTTTCTGTAAATGCTGGACGTAAAAATCGGCAGATTCTAGGTCACCTTTATGAAAGTAGGCCCAAGCCAACTTTTCTTTGATTTGAGGATCTTTCGATCCTTTTTCTAACTCAGACTTGTAATAACTAATCAAACCATCATAGTTTTTCACCTTCTCCATACTGGCAATTTCGTCTTGTAGGTCACTCTCTGGAGATGGAGCCGACTGACATCCGACTAATGAAATCAGTAAAACTAAGACGATATAGAACGGTTTTCTGATCACGCGTTACCCTCCTATATTTATGGACATTTGCATAATTCCCGGTGCGAGAATCAGAATTACGATGGGAAACATAATAAATAAAATCAATGGGATACTCATTTTTGCAGACAGTTTCCCCACTTTTTCTTCCACTGTTAGAATCTGTACTTTTCGCATATCTTCTGCCAAATCACTCAGTACCTGCGCTACGGAAGTACCGTATTGCAGGTTTTGAATAATAGTGAGTACAAAACTTCGCACTGCAGGCGTAGGTATGCGATCACTGAGGTCATTCAGTGCTTTTTCTAAACCATGTATTTTGGCAGAATCAGAAGTGCGCTTAACCTGATAGCAAAGATCAGAATCAAACTCTGCAAGCTCTTTACCTAAATAGATCAATGCTGCTTCGATGGTCATACCGGTTTGTACACACACTGACATCATGTCCAGTAGATAAGGAAGTTGAGCGGACGTTTTTCCAATGAGTATCTTGCGTCGCATCTGCAACAGCATGTCAGGCACGACAATCACCGCAACAAGAGACAACACCACGGCTAACAACTTGTTACTGGCCGTCATATCCGTCACTAAAACTAAAACCGACAATACGGCAAGTACCACTAACTTAGCTGGGAAGTAAAATCTTGCCCATTCAGTGTTGTAATAGCCTGCTTCGATTAGCTTCTGCTCAAGCTCGTGTCGGTGTTCTTTACCAAATCGAACAAAAAAGCGATTAACACGAGAAGAAGAGTTTAAAGTCTGCCCACCAATATAGTCCTCTACCTTCTTACGCCTCTGCTCTGCTCGCAAAGATTCAAAAATCAGAAATAACAGGGAAACAAACAGGACGATAAGCGCCGTCAATAACATCATGCGCGCACCCCCCTTACCAGTAGCCAAACAATAGACAAGCCGATGAGTTCGCTACCAAGGACGTAAAACAAGACGTACTGACCTTGTGGATCATTTAAAACAAAGTCGACATTCGCTGGATTTACGTAATTTAGAATAACGGTAAAAATAAGCGGAATAGCCGCGACGATTTTCGCAGAAATCCTCGCCTCTGAAGTCATGGCCATTTTCTTTTTCTCTAGCGTCCTAGAATCAACCAATACTCTTATAAGGCGAGCTAATACTCCTTTGAGTTGTCCTCCACGAGCAATGTTTGCCCTAATGGTCACTGTGAAAAATAAAAACTCAGGATAAGGGTAATTTTTACAAGAACGCTGCAAGACGACTTCCGGTGATTCGCCCAACTTCAACCGATCGCCCATTAACTTAAATTCACGGCCTATCGGATTGTTCATTGCTTCACCGACATAACTAATTGCTTGCATCAAGCTATCACCCGCCGTTACTGCGCTCATCAGAATATTCAGAGCATCAGGAAAGGTGTTTTCAAAATCACGTCGCCGTCTTCCCACCAAAAAGCGATAACCGAAAACAGTGAAAATGAGAGAAAGACTGAGCACTAACCAAGAACTGGTCATGGATAATAATTCAATAACGATATACCACGACGCGATAATGCTGCCTGTAATATAAAGAGCTATATAAAGCGAAGAACGCGGCCCCAAGATGGTAAGCGTCGGTGAAATCGACTCCTTAAATTTCTGCCAGTTCTGCTTTCTCACCAACGATTTAACGTTAATAGCATTTAAGTTTTCCGCTTCAGCTTCTTCTATATTGAAAAACTGATCGACTTTTTTGACTTTAGAGTCTCTCAAAAGAATGATGACCAAGGCAAAGAGGACTAACGACAACCAAAGCATGTTATAGCCCCTTAAACGATGCCATTAAGTCATCATATAAGCCGAAAAACTGTGCTTTTTTCACCAGTTCCGAGCGCTGCATGATACCGTTAGTGACGAAATCACCCTTCACTGCCTCGCCGTAATGCGCATCGTCATAGCGAAAGCGGTAGATTTCCTCCATCACCACGCTGTCGCCTTCAAGCCCGACAATCTCTGAAATGCTGGTAACTTTACGGGAACCGTCACGTAAACGGTTAACCTGTACCACCATTTGAACCGCACTGACTATGGTTCTCCTAATAGCATCCAAAGGCTGATTTAAGTNNCAACACGAGCAATAGCATCGCGTGGTGTGTTGGCGTGCAACGTTGACATCGAACCGTCGTGTCCCGTGTTCATCGCTTGTAGCATTTCAAACGCTTCCGAGCCACGACACTCACCGAGAATAATACGATCTGGTCTCATACGAAGTGCGTTGATCACCAAGTCGCGTTGCGTGACGGCTCCGGTTTGCTCAATACTCGAAGTTCTTGTTTCCAATCGAACTAAGTTAGGCTGTTGAAGGCGCAGTTCAGCGGCGTCTTCTATGGTGATGATGCGTTCATCTTCAGCAATGTACTGAGACAAGGCATTGAGTAAGGTGGTTTTACCTGAGCCCGTACCACCAGAAATCAACACGTTGATTCGACAACGAGAAGCAATCATCAGCACACGCGCCATATCTAAAGACATAGAGCCAAAACCAATCAAATCCTCAAAACCAATGTTCCGCTCGCGGAATTTACGTATTGAAATAGACGTGCCGTCTAGTGCTATCGGAGGAATAACAATATTTACACGACTGCCATCTTCTAGCCTGGCATCAACCGTAGGAGAAAGTTCATCAACGCGACGCCCGACACGCGATGCAATACGTTTTGCAATCGCCAACACCTGCTCTTCGTTAACAAACGTCACCTCAGACTTTTGCACTTTACCGTGTCTTTCAAAAAAGATGTTGTTAGGACCGTTCACCATAATGTCGGTAATCGACTGATCCTCTACCAAAGGCTGCAAAGGACCTAGACCAAACAACTCATCCATTAGGCTCTTTACTAAGCCTGACTTCATCATAGATGTGATAGGTCTTTGATAGCTATTGGCAAGAAGATCCACCGCACTTTGTATTTGAGACTCTAGGTCTCGACGACTCATTTTCTGAACCGCTTCTGCGTCCAAGGCTTCAAAAATCTGACCACGAAATGCGAGATATAAGTCTTTGTTAGAACTCATTTAGCGCGCACCTTCTTTAACCAAGAACCCATGCCTTTAGTATCCACTGGCTGACCATTAATTAGTTTCACCAGTTGCTCTATAGAACGACTGATCTGGCGGTCGTGTTTGTGTCCACGTTTGCCGTCAATAATGATATGAGACAATGACTTACAGTAGGCCACTTCCAAGTCGATATCCGCACCTAAATACTTCTTAAGATCTGGCCTTTGCAGCACATATGCATTTTCAGGTCGATGATAGTTCACCACCGTAATAACGCGCGTACGCGAAGATAGCGTGAGTTGTAAGTTAGCGACTTTCTCAAACAGTCGCTTTGCGCTACGGACCGATGATACCGAGGCGTCTAGTACCAATACGACGACGTCGAAGTTTTCAACGAGCAACTGAGGTTCCACTTTAAAATCGACGCTTCCGGAGAAGTCTTCAATAATAAAGTTGGTATTTCGTGCTAGTAACTCACAAAGCGTCTGGTTGTAGGTGAGAATATCGTTTTGATTCATATCACCATCAATGGCCAACAAGCGAAGGTTTTTTCTAGCGCTAAACAGATAACTTAGCGCCCCCTCTTCATCCATCTCATGCAAAGGTGCAGTGAACTCGTCAATCGCTCGAGGCTTAAAATCCTTGAGAGCGAGCAAAACATCTATATTGGTACCGGAGTATTGGTGATCCACAAGGATGGTGTCGGTCCCATGAGTAGAAAGTAGAGAACTCAGTTCTGTCGCCAAAAATGATGCACCTACACCACCTTTGGAGCCGACTACAGCCACGCGCTTAGCTTTTCGCTTTTGGCTAACCCCAGAAAAGGTCTTGAGGTTCTTGCTCACGTGAGTTAAGAAATCAGCAAATTCTTGCTTGTTCACTGGCCAAAAAACATAGTAAAAGCCCATGTCTTTAAGTGAACGTAAAGTAGAGATAGCATCTTCTTTACCAATAACTATCACACCTTTATGAGTAGGCAACTTGCTAGCAAACGCTTTAGCATCTTCTACGACATTGTTCGATTCATTAAGCTCAAGAATAACGATGTGACTACTTTGCTGTTCAGTTAGCTTCGTCAGTCCAGCCGTGGTTTTCACACATGCTGGATCATTCCAGCCTTCAAATCGGAACACTTCCTGTACAAGATTCAAACACTCCTGCGATTGATAAAACAATGTACAACCCGCAACCCCTGTTGGTGTTTTCGGAACCGGCTTTGCCTTTGTGGTTAGTGCTTTAGTAAGGTCAAACATCTTATTCTCCTACCAATCGCGACTTGTAGGACACTTGCTTCAAACGCATTGATTCAACAAAACAATCAGGCTGTCCAATCTGTTGTTGTATCTGCGCGGGTGCACATTGTTGCGTTTTCAGTCGAGTTAACGTGACTTGAATATTGAGATCACTCCGCAGCGTGTGAACGTGTTTGAACTCCACTCGTTGCGGTGCAACTTTGTGAGACGGATACTGGTCAAAGATCTTCTCTAACACCTTTTTGCTGCGAGTGTTCTTATAGTCGATAACGTAAGTCGCCTCTTTATCAGTCGACTCAATGTCCTTCACCAATGCATTAATTTGTTTAGCCGTTTCATCATAATTCTTAATTGCAAAGTCGAAACTATGATGTTCTTGATAGGTAATAGCCTCTGCACCATTCCCACCAAAGTAGCGTTCGGAAGCACAGCCGAATAAAGTTGAAACAAGGAAAACAATTATGATTAGCTTCTTCATTGAATGAATCCTCCTTGCGATAACAGACGAATAGTGGCATCTGAAGACGCTACATGCTTTCCATCTGCGTCGACATTTAGCCAACGCGACAAGGTCGAGGTTTTCTTAATGTATGGCAGTTGAATATCCTTTGGTTTCATAGGCTCTACCAAGTTCACGGTAGCAACAATGATAAGTTCGGTTCGTTTTCGTTGAGTGGTTGCTTTTCGAAACGCAGCACCGAGTACGGGCACATCACCGATAAATGGGATTTTCTGCATTTTTTCTAGGTCACTACTACTCATCAGCCCACCTAAAATGAAGCTGTCACCGTCCGCTAACTCAACCGTTGTCATGGCTCGTCTGGACGCTAACTGAGGTACCTTGACGCCAGCCGCTTCAACATAACTTTCCACTTCACTAACTTCTGGAGAAAGCTGCATACGAATTTTGTCTTGGCTGAGCACCTTTGCGGTTAGGTCGAGCTTGATACCAAACTCTTTAAACGTAATGTTCACGTTGTTGCTTGTTGACACTATTACGGGAACTTCTCCACCGACGAGAAAACTCGCAGACTCTCCAGACAACACGGTTAGATTCGGTTCTGCTAGCACTTCTGCAATGCTGTCATTACCTAATGCAGTGATAAGCGTACTAAGATTTGCGGCATCAAATTGGTCAAAGACGAACTCTCCCACACTTGAGCCTACTGAGCTCCAGTCTACACCGACCGTTTTACCAAACGACTCCGTTACCTGAGCAACGGATATTTTGACGTTAACCTGTTGGGTAGTAGCGACCTCAATACGTTCAAGAATCCCTTCCCAAGTCATATTGCGGGCAAAGACCATACTTTCCGGCTCTTTACGTTCCATATGTTCAGATTTGAATTCCAACTTTTCCGTTTTATCCCACTTCTTAATTTTTTCACGTCCAAGAAGCGTTGCCACTAGGCGGTAGATATCGTCTCGAGTTTGCTCCGAGTCCACAACACCACTCACCGCAACCTGCTCACCTACCGACTGAACCTTGACCTTCGCGTCGGGAAAGTGGAACTTAAGCTGACGGCGTACCTGGGTTAAATCGAGATCAACAATAATGCGGTCTGAAAGCAGAACATCATTGTTTGTCCCGTAGACAATAAGCCTTGATTGCCCGACACCATTGGCAAACACCACAAGCGTGTTGTCATTGATAATTTTGTAGTCTGCGATGGCAGGATTACTTATAAAAACCTTACCAATAGGCATTTTCAATTGAATATGCTGGCCATCGTTAAGAGTAATTGAGCGATCCGCTGCGTAAGCGTGTTTCACCCAAAGTAAGCCTATGAGCAAAGATGTAATGTAAACCCACAGTGCTTGCTTGAGTCGATGTTGCATGATCATTACAAGGCCTCTCTAGGATTTATCTCGTTACCACGTAACTCTTCAATCCCTGTATAATTGTCAATAATGTTACGTACTTCCGCGTATTCCGGCTGCTTATAGGTTTGGCTTCGATAGATTTCGATATGCATGGTTCGTTGCGCTAACGCAAGCTTTGCTAAGTCATCAGGCTTTACTTCGATCACCACGGTAGTAAGCCCATTTTCCTTGGTGGGAGACCGAGCGGTAACGGAGCTGTTATCGCCTTTGTCATCACCCACGTTAAGTACTTTGACATGTTTGAGAAACATTGAGGCTTTCACTCCTCTGAAGCGTTTTGGCTTATCAACATTTCCAGCTAAGTTATCGTTAGGCGAACTCACGGTTAGAACATCAATGAACGAACCGGGGCGAATGTAATCATTGATAAGGTTTTTATCACTCACTTCGAGTGGATATAACGTCATTCCCTCAGTGACCAGCAAGTCGATATACCCCGATTGACCTGGGGAAACTTGATATTCAGGTAGAACGTTCTCCCCCGGTGTGAGACTTCGGTTTAATAGCACAGATGGTGAAAAACTAATTTTCGCGTCTTCTCGAACGCCAAGGCTTAGCGCCTCACTTAAAGGTAGTTGCTTTTTAACCACCCCTTGAGCAGTGATTGCATGACCCTTTTCGAATGCTTCTGTGGTCATCCAAACAGCAACATGCTCTTCATCTTTGTTTTCCGTCACTTCAGTGACAGTAGTCGGTTGAGGTTTACTTTTGAATAAGTCGACAACGCCTAACGCCCCTACTACCAACGCTACAACAGCGACAAGTAATACCGGCTTTGTTGCCGAAATC
>NZ_JPJA01000094.1:120088-121125 GCF_000733315.1 Vibrio sp. ER1A | reverse complement strand
GAATTCGGCAACAAAGCCAGTAATACCAGTCGAGATCTCATAATTTTCCCACTCTTCGAGATTTAAATATGCAGCGCACTTTGTGTAAAAATGACTAAATAAAATCCGACACTAATTGCTATCCCATAAGGGATACCTTCTTGGCTATGACATGAGTTGCTTAATAATTTTTGGCTTAACCAGTAGATTACAGCAATAATCCCCCCAACAAAGCCCGTAATAACATATGCCCAAGGTAGAAGATTAAGCGGAATCGTCAGTGACAAAATAGCAGCGTATTTAATATCACCGGCGCCAATCCATATAAGCGCATAAATTAACAGCCCCATAGTTAAAACCAACAAAAAGGTCGTTATATGAATATCTATCGGCGACAAAAACAACTGTACTAAGAGTAATATAAACAATATGGAGTTGTGTATTGTTCTGTAACGAAAGTCAGTAATAGTGACAACTAAACACATTATTGCCAATACCAATAAATACATTATATTACTCGAACTATTATTTTTGTTTTATTTAGTAAGTTCTACATCAACCGATACACACTAGATATACTTAATAACTTGCGCCAGACCAATGAAGCTCATAGGTCTGGCGTAGATATCTAGAGATATTGTCTACAATAATCCACTTAAGGATAATGCAAGTATTGATGATTACTTTGTAGACGTTTCGATCGTGTCACCAATCTTAGTAAAAGCCAGTTTTAGCTCATTGATAAATCCGTCAGAGCCCGAAGTGCTTAGCGCGACGCTCAACGCTACAGCCATAGCTACACCAATCAATCCATACTCAATTGCAGTTACACCGCGTTGGTCATTTTTAAATTGTGATAAAAACAAGCTTGTTTTTACATATAGTTTGGTAATCATTTTAACTTCCTTTAAGGTCGATTTACAAAAGCTTGCTCATTCTAATTAATACTTACATTCAACGAAAAATACCCCCTATCGATACAGTCGATAGGCTTAACAAACAATGTTCAAAATGAGAAATCAAACAACAACACAAAAATCATACAAACACTTATATAA
>NZ_JPJA01000094.1:114434-119885 GCF_000733315.1 Vibrio sp. ER1A | reverse complement strand
TTACTAATGCTTTATAAAACGAGTTGAAATACTAGTATCATCACGCTATTGTGTTGCAAATATACAATTTACATAATTATAATCTGCTTGCTTTATAAAGGTTGGTTGAATCATGAAACTACAATTCGAAAATATTGTTTCGTTCGTAGCTGTAGTTGACGAAGGTTCATTTAGCTCCGCTGCTCGTAAGCTTGGTAAATCCCAATCTACTGTTAGCACTGCTGTTCAGAATCTAGAGTCAGACTTAGGCTTCAATTTATTTAATAGACAACACTCTAAAGTCTGGTTAACTGAAAAAGGGAAACGCCTGTTCCATTTATCGACACCGGTTGTGTCGAAGTATCGTGAGTTGATCACAACTGCGAAGCAAATGAATATATCAGAGCAAATTGTCTACCGTGTGGGTATTGATCCTTTAGTGTTCAATAAAGAAGTGAAGAAAACACTGTTGGACTTCTCTGAAGCATTTCCCAACGTCGATTTGGTCGTTGTTACTAAACCAAGTTTCGTTTTAGGGAACTACATTAATGAGGGGAAAATAGATCTTGCGTTAGGGAACCCTTATCACAAGACTGATAATGACTTTAACATAGACGAACTATTTCACGTTAACTGTTGGTGGGTCGCTCATGAAGACTTAAAATCCGTTAAAAGTCATCCCTCCCAACGAGTGCTGTTAATGGATGGCATTGAGGAGTTACTCAATCTCTCAAATATAGCCTCATACAACCTATGGAGGCTAGATGACTTAGGAACTATTATCGATCTGTGTAAGGCTCAACGTGGCATTGCATTTTTGCCTGAGTTCCTTATCGACAAAAACATGAAAGACAGCAAACTAAAAGTAATTACCGACCACCCCGATTTCTTTGGCAAAAAAGTCGTTGCCTCCCTTTTCTGGCCGGTACATTCTGACTTCAGTTTGTTTAATCAATGGATCAAAGGAAAACTTCAAACTAGTGTAAGTAGAAAACAATCATTCATTGCAGATTTAGCCCAATAGGTCCTGCGCTCAGTATACATCACACTCAAGTCAGCAGCGTAGCGTGCCCAGAGTGAGATAATTACGCTTTGTTCCCTCAAGCCTTAGAGTCAAGGCAAAGATAAAGCTTTAGGCATAAAAAAGCCGTCACCTAGCGATGACGGCAATATCTAGCAGTGGATGTCGGATTTACACAACAGCTGGGTAGGTTTTGTATTTCACGCCCATCATCTGTTCCATGCAATGTACAACTTGGCAACTGTAGCCAAATTCATTGTCGTACCAGATGTACAATACGCAACGATTATCTTGTGCGATTGTCGCTTGGCCGTCTACGATACCTGGATGACGAGCACCAACTAAATCGGTCGAAACAATCTCTGTTGAATCGGTATAGTCTATTTGTGCCGATAGAGATGAGGTAAGAGAGATTTCACGCAAGTACGCATTAAGCTCATCTTTTGAGGTTTCTTTTTCAAGATTTAAGTTCGCCACCGCCATCGAGACATTTGGTGTAGGGACACGAATAGCGTTACCACTTAGTTTGCCTGCTAGCTCCGGAAGCGCTTTAGCAACGGCTTTTGCTGCACCCGTTGATGTTAAAACCATATTCAAAGAAGCAGAACGTCCGCGACGGTCACCTTTATGATAGTTATCAATAAGGTTTTGATCATTCGTGTATGAGTGAACCGTCTCAATGTGGCCTGAAATAATACCATACTTATCATTGACCGCTTTTAAAGTCGGAGTAATCGCGTTGGTCGTACAGCTCGCTGCCGATACAATAGTATCGTCCTCCAGAATCGACTCATGGTTCACACCAAATACGATATTTTTAATGTCACCCTTACCCGGAGCAGTCAGTAACACTTTATTTGCGCCATTGCACGCTACGTGCTGACCTAAACCTTCAGCATCACGCCAAACGCCAGTATTATCAACAACCAGTGCATTGTTGATTCCGTATTCGGTATAGTCTACGTCAGCAGGGCTGTTGGCATAGATAATTTGAATATAATTACCGTTAACAATCAGCGCTTTATTCTCTTCATCAACTACTATGCTGCCATTGAACTGGCCATGCACGGAGTCACGACGCAAAAGGCTAGCACGTTTTTGTAAGTCACCTTCACGACCTCCACGAACTACAATCGCTCTAAGAGTCAGTGGGTAACCTGGGCCACTTTTCTCGACCAAGATACGAGTTAGTAGACGACCAATACGACCAAAGCCATATAAGACAACATCACGAGACTCAAGTGCCCCATTGCTTTCTATACTCTCAACTAGCGCTGTCATTAAGAAATCATCGATGTTTTGTTCATTATCGTTATTCGCCCAATACTGTTGAGCTAGTTGGCCGATATCGATGCAGCATGGAGACAGGTTTAATTGAGACAGTTTTTCGATGAGAGGAGCAGTTTGAACAATGTTGATGGCTTGAGGAGAATAGTGTCGTGATACGCGATGAGTTTTAATAATGTCGATGGTCGTTGCATTGACGAGAGTTTTGCCGAACAACAGTATTTCAACGCCCTTCTCTCTGTACAGTCGACCTAAGATAGGTAGCATGGACTCAGCGAGTGTTTGGTTTAGTTGCCACTGATTCTGGTGAATTTCAGTTTGCGAGATGTTGCTATTACTCATAGTAACTGGGGGACCTCTATAAGTTAAAGGCTCGTTACTCTTGAATGTAGGGTACAAGAAATAAGGAGCTGTTTGGGGGATGTAATTGTGTTGTTATTTTTTATGCGCGGAAGTGTAACAAACAGAGACTTAATCTGCTAGGAAAAATAATTGACAGAATATATAAGGAAAAGTGTGACTTAAGTAGAATTAATGCAGGATATGATACCAACCTTAGTCGTAAAAGAACCTGACTTAGGTCGAGCTTATTTTTCGCATTCAATCAAGAAAAGGAATGGCTAACTCAACACCATTCCTATCATTAACACGTCACTAGGGAATATGGTGGCTAGTTGGACTCAAACTCTTCGTGATCTTGCTTTTTAATCACTTTGTGACCATCTTCTGCCACCCCTCGCTTCCAATAGCTACTGATATAGATGTCTTGTCTTGGAATTTCTTTTTCGTTGCGGAAATAACGGCGAAGTGCTCTCATTTCATCAAACTCACAAGCACACCAAACGAAAGGTGAACCTGTTAACCAATCTAAGTCCTCTGATGTTTTAGACAGAGAGTCAGTCGTCCAAATCAGTCTGATGCCCTCTGGGACCTCCAATATTTGTTCATCCGCACTGTCTTCTATTTGAATCACAGCATATCCTTTTGCATCGCTTGGGAGCATTTTTAGCTTAACCGCCAACGCTGGTAAAGAAGTCATGTCAGCATTGAAGAAAAACCAGTCTTTACTAGTATCAACATCTTGAAGAGTTCCTGGCCCCATGATGGATATCATATCGCCCTCTTTCGCAGAACTTGCCCAGCGTGCACCAAATCCACACAACTTGTCTTCAGTAATATGAGTGACGAAATCGACATCCATTTCACCTGACTCGACATTAAGGCTTCTTATGGTATAGGTACGCAATTTGGGGCGATTATCTTCCGAAAGCCCGGTGATATCTGTACCACCATATTCATTAAACAAGAACTTAATATAGCCACCGACACTATCCGATGGAAAGGCCTTCAGTTCTTCTGAATAAAAAGAAATACGTAGCATGTTAGGAGAAAGTGGATGCACTTTAGTGACTTTGAGAGTCTTAGGACGTGGCTTTTTCATGATTTTCTCTTAATGATTATTGTTTTCATTTAAGTCTATCATAACAATTCCAATTGTTACGCTCTATTTTCGTTGCTTTACACTTTAAGATCTTTAACTAATAAGTTTCATAGGCTCAAACACCTCCCAAATTTCGCGGGTAACATCATTTCATATGGAATGCCACAAAACACTGCTCATTATTTGACCAGCTTCAAATTTACTCCTATGTTTGATAAACCGCTCACGACAAAGGAGGTAAAACATGAAGAAAATGAGCAAGGCATATCGCATGCAAATCATCAAGGAAGTAGCTGAGAAAAAACGCCGCGACCAGTTCGATGATCCTATGGCGGTCTACATCAACCATCTATTAGATGAAAGGCCACAAGCGGATAATGTCGTTGAATATAAACAAGAATTCAGTGGAAATTACTTTGATGAGAGCATAGGGGGATGGATCAGTAAAACTTGGCAGAGCAAATAACATATTCGCTTCACTCAACAACATGATTAATCTAATCTGAAAACTTGGGACTGAGCAGAAAAGCTCACTATGAGGCGCCATAATCTAGCGGCGCCCCCAGAACTTATTTCTTACATCACTAGCCTTTTCTAACCGCTATTACCTCGATCTCTACTTTTGCATCCATAGGAAGACGCGCGACTTCTACACAAGATCTTGCGGGGAAAGGAGCATTGTGAGCGTTAAAGAACGCTTCATAAGCAGCATTGACTAAAGCAAAATCGTTGAGGTCTTTGACAAACACTGTCGTTTTTACAATATTACTTGCTTCCAAGCCTGCTTCCTTGACGATCGCTAATGCATTGGTTAATGACTGAGTTGCCTGCTCTGCCACATCTTCAACCATTGCCTTAGTTTCGGGGTTAATTGGCAACTGCCCTGAAGTAATAACCATATCGCCAAATGTAACGCCTTGAACATAAGGGCCGATAGCGGCTGGTGCGTTATCTGTAGCTATTGCAGTCATAGTTCTCTCCTCTTATTTTTATCTGGTTAAGCTAGCTCGTCTTTTGCAAGCACAAGCTAGCGCGAATAGTTGTTTATAATTAGCCAACAAATGTCGGCAACAGACCCATCATAGAAAGGACGTGGAATACCGCAGTCAGGACACCAAAAGTAATCACTAGAGTAATCATCACCTGACCACCAGGTGCTTTAAACCCATCAGCGCCAGCATGCACTTCGCGTGTTTTCTTCGCCAATAATGCCGGGATGATACATGCCCATACCGTTGCCGCAGCACCCGCGTAGCCAATAGCGATCACGAAACCAAATGGGAACAGTAGAGACATAACAAGTGGCGGTAGGAAGGTAACGAGCCATGTTTTGGTGCGACCTTGTTTTGTATCTTCGAACTTAAAGAAGTCTGCAAGGAAATCAAAAACACCCAGACCAACACCAATAAATGAAGACAAAATTGCTGCCATTGAGAAAGTATTGATTGCGTTCGCGACTTTATCTGACTCAATTACTGAGCCAAGAGCTTTTAGCAATGCATCTACATTACCACCCTGCTCGATAACTGGGCCGAAGTTTGCTCTAGGAAGGTTGCCGAAAATACTAAATAGCCATAGGAAATAAAGACTAAGTGCGATAACAGTACCGCCGAGAATGGCATATTTGGCTTTTGTCTCTTCACCGTAATAAGCGCGCATTGAAGACACTGAGTGATGGTATCCAAATGAGGTCAGTGCTACAGGCGTAACTATTCACCCGCGA
>NZ_JPJA01000094.1:55493-114390 GCF_000733315.1 Vibrio sp. ER1A | reverse complement strand
TCGCGGGTGAATAGTTACCTACAGGCAACATTGCCATGGCGTATGGCGCATAAGCATTCTCTTCACTAATGGTATCGAAAAGTACCGCCATATTTACTTTCACAGCCAAGCCCGATACACCAAACACAAAGCTTAGAATCATGAAAGCAATTAGCACAACCGAAATTCGGTCTACCGCACGGGTTGAATGCCAAACAAACGCAGAAAAAATCAAGACAAAAAGAACGGATGCGATTTTAGCATTAAGACCGAGTACATCCTGTAATATAAGTCCTGAAGAAGTGATGTAGGCGTAGAGTAAAATACCACCCACGAAATACACTGTAATGTTGTTAATAAGATTAATCTTATCGCCTAATAAGTCCTTTGTAACTGTGTCAAAAGACACTTTTAATTCGTAGTGTTTGAATGCTTCCAATAGCATCCAACCAGAAATTGTCATGACCACCATAGTTATTGCGATGGCCAACATCGACCAAATAGTCCAGGCACCAGCACCTGCACTAGGTAGGCCCAACATACCAGCGCCTACACAGACGCTCGCTATAATACAGGCACCACCTATCAGAGACGGATTCTTTTTCATCATTCTGTTCTCATCAAATTCACGTTATTGGATTAGGGAGACTCCCCTACTTCTCTGCTTTTATTTTTTGTATTGCTAGAGAAAAAGAGCGCAGCCAAATGACTGCGCTCTGAAGTGATTATGCTTCTTCGAGCACTTTCGCTTCTGCTGGATTAACTACAGGTTCAACTTCTTTTAATCGAGCAGTAAAGTGGCGTAAAACTTCAGGCTCGTAAGTGAAATCCAATCCTTTCACTTTATGCGCGTTCTCTTTCACTTTCTCAAATGCTTCAATAACGTAGTCCATATGCGTTTGAGTATAAGTAGCACGTGGAATTGTTAAGCGGAGTAATTCAGCTGGACATGGATGCTGTTTGCCAGTTGCAGGATCACGACCTAGAAGTAGTGAACCGATTTCCACTGCACGGATGCCAGCTACTTTATAAAGCTCACAAGCAAGAGCATGTGCAGGGAATTGATCTGCTGGAATATGAGGTAGCAATTTACCTGCATCAACGAACGCAGCGTGACCACCCGCTTGCTGACAGACGACGCCTATAGCTTCTAGACCATCAACTAGGTATTGGATTTGGTTAATGCGGTACTCTAACCAGTCTTGACGCATACCGTCGTACAAACCTACTGCTAGACGCTCCATTGCGCCACCTTCTAGGCCACCGTATGTAGGGAAACCTTCTTGAACCACACATAGAGTACGACAGTCAGTATATACATCCATGAAAGATTCATCTTTGAAGCACAATAAGCCGCCCATTTGAACCATCGCGTCTTTCTTCGCAGACATTGCTAGGCCATCAGCATACTTGTAAGACTCACGAGTGATCTCTTCGATAGTCCAATCTTTATATCCAGGTTCACGTTGCTGGACAAAGTATGCGTTTTCAGCATAGCGAGCAGAGTCCATAATTACCGGAATATCGTATTTTTGCGCGATTTCATATACCGCTTTTAAGTTCGCGATAGAGACTGGCTGACCACCCGCAGAGTTACACGTGATTGTACTTACGATATAAGGTACGTTAGCTGGGCCAGCTTCAATGATCGCTTCTTCTAGCTTCTCTAAGTCAAAGTTACCTTTAAAGTCTGCATTTACTGCTGTATCAAACGCGTCTTTTGTATAAACGTTCTTAGCTACGCAGCAGTTCACTTGAGTGTGACCTTGTGTAGTATCAAAGAAGTAGTTAGACAGTGCTACCATCTTTGAACGGTCCAAACCTTTCTCTTTTTCACGCTTTTTAATTAGTACTGGGATGTAAATCTGTTCAGCACCACGACCTTGGTGAGTCGGAATGGTCAGTTCATAACCAAAGATGTCTTTTACTGCGTTAGCTAGAGCGTAATAGCTGCGGCTACCACTGTATGCTTCATCACCGCGTAGCATTGCTGCTTGCATATCTTGAGTAATTGAACCTGTACCACTGTCTGTCAGTAGATCGATAAATACATCTTCACTATCTAGTAGGAATGGGTTCATGCCCGCTTTAATAATTGCTTCTTCACGGTACTCACGCGTCGTACGTTTTACTGGCTCAACAACGCGAATACGGAACGGTTCTGGTAGATGTTTGAAGTTTTCCATTTTAATTTACCTAATATATTTATTTCTTATCTAATATTTAATTAACCAACAGCAAGACAAGAAATATAATTAAAGAGAACCCTATCCAGAATATATATCCAGATACGATTTAGTTTTGTTTCTATATTTAATCTATGAACATACTTAAACCATTACGACAATAATGCACGTTATTGCATATTGATTCATTAGGGATAGCTGTACATAGGCTATGCGCACTGGACAGTGCGAGAGACAGGGTTATCTCGAAGGGAAGAAGAAAGCGATTTTGTAATCTAGAGTAATCCAGATACTTGTGATGTTGAACTTTTCCATTTGTTTACCTACTTGAGATGTTCAATACCTTGCTGAGTGAGGTATATTCCAAAGTAACTAAGTTAATTATCTATAATTAACCGTATATGTCATCACTATAGAATATAATTTGAGAAGTCGCTAACAAAAAAGTTGATTATGCAGGATATACGGCTGTTTAATAAAGTTTATTTTTGACGACGATCAACACAGCGTACTAGTTAATAAAAGCACTTCGAGACATTAATAAAAATAAATCTATAAATATCACTGTCTTTGAGCCATAAATTCGATAACTCGCACCATCATAGGTTCAAAGTAAGGATTCCAACTCAATCTAGCACTGATGGTATCTTCATCAAACAATCCCCAAGCTGAATAAGACAAGGTTGGCATCTTAGCGCAATCGACCATATAGACCTCTCCTTCTTGAGAGCCACCGCATTGTCTCATCCACCCTCTACGTCCATACAAGATATTATCATCACGATACAAGACCGAAATGTGTGAACCACTCTGTATGTTAGAATCTGGCAGTTTCATACTAAATTGCACGAAGCGCGAATCTGAGTAGTTCTGTTCACCAAACCAAATAAGTGAACTATTTTCGTTACGAAAGCGGGTTTTAAAGAGATCGTATATAACTTTGGAGTTTATTAACTCATCTGTTTCCGTCACTAACAGTAGGGCTGGCAATTCAAAAGTTTTTTCTTTTAGCGCGTCTTGAACATCAACCGCAGTTTGATAGTACAGTGCTGCCCCATTCATTGCCAATGAATCATAGCGAGTAAAGTTCTGCTCTTTCTCGAGACTTACCCAATCGACAAAATGACGCGCAAAACTCGCCATTGAAACGAGTGGGTCTTTTGGCGCAAACGCTGGCGAAAATAGCACAAGCCCTTGAATTGCTTTAGGATGAGCTAAAGCGTATTCAGTCACCAAATTGGTGCCTGTTGAAAAACCGCCTAACCATATTTTGTCGACATCATCACGCAGCAAGTTGACTTGATGTTCCACCGCCAAACGCCAGTCTTCATTGGTTGGATTCATTAGATCAGCCGGTCGAGAACCGTGACCCGGTAACAGCATGACATGAACTAAATAACCATGTTTTGCTAAGTAAGGTGCAATGTCGACAAAGGAGTAAGGCGAGTCTCCCAGTCCATGGACCAGTAATATACCTTCCCCATTAGGATTATCAGGTAGCAACCTGTAAGGGCTAACAACATCCATTTCGACTTGGTAACCGGCTCCATGAAATACTCTAGTCTCATCAAGCCAAGCTCTAGTCTCATCGACATATTGTTCAAAACTAGATTGTGTATAAGGAGCAATAGAGCCCGAACTGGTATACATTTCGGGCTCTTGTTGGATAATCTGATTACTACAACCAACCGTGACGAGTGCAATAATGAAAACGAAAAAACCTGTTACTTTACTCTTTTGCACTATACCGTCCTTGTTGTTGGCAGCAATACGAACTTAGCTGCTCGTAGATTGATGATCTCTGAAGTAGCTTTCTGCATCCATAACTTTACCGTCTGGGAGCGCACATTTGCTCGAATCTTGCATATAGACGCCACCTGTCGATTCACAATATCTCGCCGCCTCGTTTGGCATTTCCTTATGATTTTCTCGATAATAATCCCAAGCATCAACAGCCTCACCCGACTTTAACGTACATTGACCAGTTTGAAGGTCATAAGTACCATGCTCTTCGCAATAGACCGCGGCTGGATTGGCCATCCCGATAGGTTGCTCTTTGTTAACCTGGTCACTGCTTGAACATCCGGCTAATACCAGCGTAGATACCGCAATAAGACCAGCAAGGCATTTTAAGCTATTCTTTTTCATATTATTTCCTCTTACTTACCTTAGATAAAGTTAGATGAATCTAATCAAACTTCAACCTTTTCCGCACATTGTATGGGTAATCTAAGTTCTAGTATCTTCAAAGAATATTTGAAACTGCATCAAACTCCACGGTGTTTTTACTTGCGGCTGGTTTCGCTATCCTCGGGGTAACACCCGTTAAGTAGAGACACGTTTATGAACATTGCTGACAACGCTAAAAACCGCTATTCAACCAAAGCATTCGACCCATCTTTTAAGCTATCTTTCCAGCAGATAGATGCGATTAAAACACTCCTTCGATTCAGTCCATCCAGCGTGAACTCTCAACCATGGCACTTTATCATTGCCAGTACTGACGAGGCCAAACAGCGTGTTGCTACTGCCACACAAGACCGCTACAGTTTCAATGCTCCCAAAGTGCTTAACGCCTCTCATGTCATCGTATTCTGTACAAAAACAGAAATTGATGACAACTACTTACAGTTGTTACTCGAAAATGAAGAAAAGGACGGTCGGTTTGCTACTCCAGATGCAAAACAAGGACAACAGAATGGACGACACTACTTCGTTGATATGCACCGCTCCAACTTGAAAGATGCTCAGCATTGGATGGAGAAGCAAGTGTACCTGAATGTAGGCACGCTCCTACTTGGCGCTTCGACTCTAGGCATTGATGCCGTGCCTATCGAAGGGTTTGACAGTGCTGTTCTTGATAAAGAGTTCAACTTAGCCGCGCAAGGATATCGTAGCTCAGTTATCGTACCGCTCGGAAAACATAGTGAGCAGGACTTCAATGCAAAACTGCCAAAGTCGAGACACAGCTCAGACTACTTGTTCAGTGAATGTTAGCTATTTAAACGAGGTAAACAATAACTAGCCTTATACGATTAGGGCTAGTTATTTAAAATGTGACTGACCTTATCAAACTGACTTTGACACTTCTCTTTCAAGAACTTTTGGAACTCTCGAATAATTGGTCTTAACTGCCTTTTATCAGCACACACCATATACAGCGGCACCGACTCTCCTTGCCAATCAGGCAGAACTTTCCTCAAATTACCCTCAATAATGTCCTGACTAGCGTCGATTAACGACTTATTGACGATTCCTCTGCCTTTTAATCCTAAACGCCTCACAACATCGCCGTCATTGGCTGATATCGCCCCTTTGGTTTCTACAACAACTTGCTGAGAATCGTAGGATAACGGCCAATGATTATGTACCGAACCCGCGACCATAAAGCTTATGCAGTTATGTTGATTCAAATCGTTTGGGTGTAACACTGGTGAGTGATGACGAATGTAGTCAGGGCTAGCACAAAGTACTCGAACATTCTGTGGACATAGCGGTATTGCCACCATATTGGAATCTGGAAGTTCCCCATATCGAATAGCAACATCAATTGGTTTGCTATACATATCCACCAACTGATCAGATAACTCAAGACGAACCGTAACGTTTTCATGTAAGTCAGTGAACTCATTAATCCAATCAAGCAGTAAGTTTCGCCCAAAGTCGGACGGTGCAGACACATAAATGTTACCTGTTAGCGCGCCACGAGCATTTGCGATCTCCTCGACACCTTCATTCAAAGTTGCAAGAGCACAATTAACTTTGGCTAGGAATAGTTCTCCCTCTCCAGTTAAGCTCAATCTTCGTGTTGTTCGAACAAACAGCGGGAAGCCAACTTGCTCTTCTAAACGCTTTATTGATGCACTGACGGCTGCAGGCGTCATATCCATTTGATTCGCTACTTTAGAAAAACTACCTTGTTTGGCCGTTTCGGCAAACAAAGTCAGTTCATTCAGTGCTTTCATGTTACTTTCACCATATTCACTACAATCTTTTCCATCATATACAAAAAATACCTCGACTCATAAAAGAAGAGGTATTTTTAACTAACATGCTGATTGTTTAATCAAAGTTGATGGCAAGCTTACCGATCATAGCGCCACTTTCCATCAATCGGTGCCCTTGCTTTAATGACTCTGCATTGAAGCCATTGATCTCTTTGGTCAAGGTTGATTGAATTCGTCCAGAGTCAATAAGATTAGCGACTTGTTTTAAGATATCACCTTGCTTGTACATATCCTGTGTTTTGTATATTGAGCGTGTGAACATAAGCTCCCAGACAAAAGCGACTGACTTACCTTGAAGCTTACTAAGATCAATACCGCTATCAAACTCAACGATTGAACCGATCATGCCTTGAGGTGCAATAAGTTCTGCCATCGCATCCCAATGACCAACCGTGTCAGCGACATTGAAAATATAATCTACCGTCTCAAACCCCAATTCATGAACAGATTCAACTAAGTTTCTATGATTGGCCACATAGTCTGCACCCATCTCTTTTACCCAAGCTTCGGTCTCTGGGCGTGATGCTGTCGCTATAACCGTTAGGTTAGTGAGCTGTTTTGCAATTTGAGTAGTAATAGAGCCGACACCACCAGCACCACCGATAATTAATAGCGTTTTACGCTCTGACGGGTCTACACGAAGACGATCAAACAGAGCCTCCCATCCCGTTAATGCAGTCAACGGGACTACAGCCGCTTCTGCGTCAGTGAGTCCTTTTGGAGCTCTTGCGACAATTCGAGAATCAACAGCATGATATTGTGCATTGGTGCCTGGGCGAGTGACATCACCCGCGTAATACACTCGATCGCCCTCTGTGAAGTTGGTAACCTTACTGCCCACTGACACCACTTCTCCCACGGCATCAAAACCCAGAACACGTGGACTTTCTAATGTTTTATTCACTGCTGAACGAACACGTATTTTTGCATCTGCTGGGTTAACGGAAATGGCCGCAACTTTTACAAGTAGGTCGAATTCGCCGATTTCAGGCATAGCCATTTCAAACTCATACAAGCTGTTTTCTTCATCGATAGTTTTTGATTCACTAAAACCGATTGCTTTCATCATTGTTGTCATAACGTGTTCCTCTATAGTGTCTAGCTGCAAGTGTTCTTGCTCAATGAGTTAACTATAGGTTGAGAGTAGGAAGCTAAAAACCACCAAAGACTTGAAACACTTTCAAATAAAAACCGATGTATCTAACAAGCTCAACCATCCCATAGATGATAAGCATTCTTATCTTTACTTAACTTTACACATATGCACCTAGAACAAAAAAAGAGCATAAGGAATAATTATTGCCATAAGCCCACGACAAAAATATGGACTAATATGCTCAACAACAAACTTAGTAAACCTACCATGGTGTTTCATTGGCTAACTGCTGTTTTCTTTATAGCGACGCTTGCCATAGGACTTTATCTCGGCGATATGGCCAATGGCCCAGACAAAAATGAGCTAAGGAATCTTCATAAATCACTCGGAGTACTTGTGATGTTTGCAGCTTCACTCAGGCTAGTTTGGCGCCTGAAAGAAGGCATGATCGGTTCCATCAAACAGCTACCTGCGTGGCAAGAGAAATCTGCCCACTTTGTTCACTGGTTTTTGCTTTTAGCTACAATAATGATGCCCCTATCTGGAATCACTATGAGTATCGGAGGAGGACGTTCGGTCGAGTTTTTTGGCATAAGTCTTATCTCAGCAGGAGAGAAAATCGAATGGCTACAACAAATTAGCTCTACCATTCACTTCTCATCTGTGAACATTGTAATCGCTATACTTGTATTGCACGTTCTGGCAGCCCTAAAACACCAACTCGTTGATAAAGATGGCACACTCTCACGTATGTTAGGCAGAAGCTAAAATCATAATTTCAAATGATGAAAGTACCACTTCTTGGTCTTTCATCATTTGATGTCATTGGAAAACGGGGGGTAATTATTCGATTGTGAGAAGGTAACGGGGAGTATGTTACTTGTTTCTCTTTCCAATTCCTTGAAAATTCATGAGTAAATTATTAATAGAGGTTCTCACTCATGAATGGCATTCGACTGTGGCATTTCGCACAAGCTTCTCTTGGTATTGTCCAATGGGTTGGTATCGCGATTCTTCTCAACCCAATCATCATTGAAAGAACATCTAGTGGCGCACTACTAGGCCAAGTCATGGCGCTCATTGGAGGCGCAGGCTTGTTGGCACCGTTGATTGGTGGGATGGCTGATCGTTATTGTTGTCATCGACTGCTACAACGAATGGCCTTGTTTATTCATTTTATTGCTCTGTTAATTCTTTACTTCGCCGAGACAACCGCTGCGATCTACTGGACAGTGGGTATACTGATAGGCATTGGTAGCGTCGCATTGTTAGTACTGAATCCAACCTTCGTCATCGCGTCTAGCAAAAACCAAAATGATGAAGGCCGCGGTCTAGCCAGCTTATATCAATGTCAGTTCTTTGGTGTTGTTGTGACTGGTTTACTTATTTCTATTGCTGACTTCTACAATGTGCCAAGTGACGATCAGCTGCTTATACTTATGTCTTTGGTCATCATCGTGCTTTGTTTGGTTTCTGTTTGCCCTCCTCCATCCATTGAAACGGATAAATCCTACTTTGAGGGTGCTGAGAAGAAATTAGGTAATGAAACCACTTCACAACAAGGTGCAGCACCTTGGTTTCTCTTTTTGTTGGCAGTCTTCTTCTCAATGTTTCTCTCTTCTAACCTGATGGAACTTGGTCCTTTGCTAATCAAAGAAGTTTATCAAGTCAATATCGGCAACTCCGCACTTGGTATGGCTATCTCTGCCATTATCAGCATTTTTATGCTCGAATCGGCCGGAAGATGGATGCAAAGAAGCGGGCCATTTAAAGTTTGGTATGCCGCTCAAGTGATTTATTTAATAGTCGGCACTCTATTTTGGTTAACCGCTGGAAATGATGTTCAGGCTTTCGTGCCTATCGCACTGTTAGTGTTACTCATGCAAGCAATGTCTTGGAATGACATGATCATTCCATCCATCGCAGGTCGTTTGAGTCCCAATTCTCCAGCGTTAACTCAGGGTCTTTTGATGTTATGTATGGCAGGCGGTTTTGGTGTCGGCGCAATGCTTGCTGGCTTATCCATTGATAAATTCGGCTACGCATCAGTATTCACCTTGTCATTAATCGGGATTATCATTGCGCTCTTGTGTATAGGATTACTCACCCTGTCTACCCAGAAAAACCGACGTACCATTTCTGCCTCTTAAAGCCCCTTTCCGCTACACTCCCAAAGCACAGTAACTCGATACTGTGCTTTGATATTGCTCACATTCTTCCTTAACTGCCTATACTGTTTAGTATCTAGTGCTAATCTTAGAATATTATCAAAGGCTTAGTTCAAGGAAGACAGAATGGCCGATCTATACTTGGCATCGACCAGTGAGTTCACTGCCAAAGATTATAAGAACAATGAGTACCTAGTAACTCATGCGACAATTCAAGAGCGGTTCTTTGAACCTTTTGAGATCAATCTACAACTGGTCGCAAAAGGGCTCTCTGCCTCTGATCAACTCGGTCAGACAATGACGCTTAATCGCTATACTTTTGAGTCAGGCTCACAAAGCCTAGTGCGTAGCTTTCATGGCTACATCGCAAAGATCGTTTGTACGGGTTTCGATGAAACTCAGCAATATGCGTTTTACAACATCACTTTACGGCCTTGGCTATGGTTACTTAACTTTTCTAAGAAAAGCCGTGTTTTCCAAAACCAATCAACCAAAGATATCGTTTCTTCTGTGTTTAGTGATGCCGGTTTCTCAAGCCTATTTACAGCCAAATCTCTACCAAGTACCAAACGTGAGTACTGCATACAGTTCAATGAAACGGATTATGACTTTGTCTGTCGGTTGCTTGCTCAAGAAGGAATTCAATTTCACTTTGAACACACATCAAGCAGCCATAAACTGATCTTACAAGACGCGGAGAAACCATACAGCAAAGCGGATATCAATAAGTTCGATATGGCTAACCTACCCTCTGGTAGCAACCCACTCATTCAATCTTGGCATTCTGACCTTCAGTTTCACGGAACGAGTTTGGAGCTCACTGATTACGACTACAGTCAATCTAAGTTGCTCTCCAGTAAAGCAAGTAAATCGAGCAATAAAATCGCCAATAACACTAAACTAGCCGCAACACATTTTTCTAACGATAGCGTTTCTGGAGACATGACCGATCTGTCCACTCTGGTCAAACGTCGTGTTGAAGCGATAGAGAGCCAGTACAGTACAATACAGGCATCCAGTGATGTAGACGCATTTTATGTGGGACAATACTTTTCACTAGCCAGTCACACAGACAACGCACAGTTGGGAGAGTACTTAGTTGTCTCACAAACCGTTCAATATGATGGCCAGTCAAGCGGCCAGTCGAATTGCCAAACTCAAATCACTGTAGTGCCCAATTCCACTCCTTATTTACCAGCCGTCATTGACAAACCTTCAATTCAAGGTGTTCACAACGCTGTAGTTGCAGGAAAAACAAGTGGTGATATTAGTCAGGATGACCAAGGAAGAGTAAAGATCCAGTTTTTGTGGGACAACGAAACGAGCGGCGATGATACCAGTTGCTATGTTCGTGTTGCTCAACTAATGGCGGGGAAAGGTTACGGGACACAGTTTATCCCACGAGTTGGCCAAGAAGTGCTTGTCACTTTCATAAATGGCGATGCGGACAAGCCAATTATCACTGGCTCGGTATACAACAGTCAAAATTCCCCTCCATATAAGACAGCAAACTCTACTCAAACTGGTATTAAAACCATGCTTAAAGGTCAGAGTAACGAGTGGTACTTCGATGATAAAAAAGATAACGAACTGTTTTATCAACATGCCGCTAAGGACTTTACCTTAGAAGTAGAAAACAACGTCACCACGACCATCAAAGGTGAAGTCGCCTATAAAGCGACCAAAGCTATTACCTACACCGCTGAGGATGCGATGACGATGAGTGTTGCTAAAGCGTTTAGCGGCAAAGCCAAGACCGTCAGCATTGAGGGTGAAGACTCTCTGGAGCTAAAAGTAGGCTCAAGCAAAATCACCATCAGCTCTTCCTCTATCAAGATTGAATCTAGTGCAATCGAAATTAAAGCCTCTAACGCACTTAAACTTCAGGGCATGACGTTGGATGCCAAAGGCTCAACGTCTGCCAAATTGTCCGCTGCGTCTGTAACGGTAGACGCCTCGGGAAGTGGGACTATAAAAGGGACGAGCTTGACATTAGATGCCCAGACGACCTTAACCGCTCAAGGAAAGCTCTCAGCCGATCTCAAGTCAAACCTAAAAGCATCCATTAACGGTGCGGTCATGTCCGAAGTCAAAGGCGCTATAGTGAAGGTAAATTAATGATGACTCAACAACTTCAATATCGAAAGATACCCTACGTAAACCCTGAGCAAATCACACCATTGTTTAGTGCTTCAGAGGATCTCACCGAGATACTGGCTCAGTCACAGAGCATTGAAGATTTTATAGCGACATTACAAGAGAAAGAGCTCTATTTCGATCTGGTTCAATTTCTTGCACACGCTTTACCGGTAAGGGAAGCCATCCTTTGGGCTTACTTATGCCTTGAGATTCGGATGCCGGACTGGAACAAAACACAACAGACTTGCCTTGCAAGCTGCAAACAATGGGTATTTGAACCAAGTGAAGAGGGAAGGCGGCGCTGCGAACTCTATGCAACTCGATTAGAGTTAAAGTGTGCACCATCATGGTTAGCACAAGCTGTATTTTGGAACGGTGCTGGTAGTATTGTGTCACCTGAACTCCCCAGTGTACTCCCCGACCCCAAGCTATACGCCAAAGCCTGCGCTGGGGCCATTAACACCGCCGCTGCGATACCTGAATGGGACAAGCATGCCGACTATTATCAACAATCCATCGCAGTCGCTCTCAATATAGCTCATGGAGGCTTAGGAAAGTTATGACTTTGCCAGCAGCTCGTTCAACAGACATGCATGTCTGCCCAATGCAAACACCTGCAGTGCCCCCTATTCCGCACGTAGGAGGGCCTATTATTGGGCCAGGAGTACCAACCGTATTAATCGGTAACATGCCTGCCTCAGTCATGGGAGACATGTGTACATGCGTAGGGCCACCGGACAGCATAATTAAGGGCAGTGCGACAGTGCTTATTTGCAATCGGCCAGCAGCGAGATTAGGTGACACAACAGCACACGGAGGTACCATTGTTGCGGGAATGCCCACTGTCCTAATAGGGGGATAAACCCCTAATTTTATTATAGTTAATTAGCGTTCGCGTGTGACGTCGTTCCAATATTCCTACCGAAAAGTAAAAAAATGACGAAATTTCACAAATTTCCGAGACTTTCTGAAAAACGCTTCTAATATTAAAGCAATGTAATCATGTTGTTAAGCTATTGATACTTTAAAAAGTAAATAGTTTTGTTAATTGCTTTGATATGCATAAATGAAATAAACCAAGGAATGGTATGTACAGTTTCGATGACCTATCAGGCGCTCTATCGGAAGACGCTCCCAGTGGACAATACTTAAAGCTTGATCGCGGCGAATATAGAGCGATCAGAAATGGATATAACACCGCCCTTTCATCCTTTAGACAAATGTTAGAAGCCCCAGATGCATTTGCTGACGAAGAAAAGTCTGAACTCAATGATCAAAACTGGCAGCAGTTTAGAGAACAGCTCAACGAAGCACTCGGTTCGAAAACAAAAGATACGGAACTTTGGAGCTGGTACATAACTAGCTTGTCATTTGACCGAGAACCTATACCGAAGCTGATTGAAGGTTTTAAGCTTCTTCAAAACTACATTGACAACTTTTGGGATACCTTGCATCCAACACTGCCTGACAACAAGGTCAAGGCGACGGATGAGTCTGGAAAACAAAAAGAACTGGTGGAGTTTCGCATCAAACCGTTATCGCAGTTCATCGGTGACGCACCCGAGGCCTCCGCGCTCTTTATGCCAACACAGTTCATTCCTCTTGTTGGCAACATAACTTATTCTCGCTATTTCCAAGCAGAACGCAGCGGCACATTGAGTGATCTGCAAAACGAAGCTAACGACGCTTTTAGCCTTGAATGTACCGACTTGATTCTCGGCTTAGGGCAATTGGTAGAGCAGGTAAATCAGGTAGAAACTGTGCTAGCAGAACGTTGCCAAAGCCATGGCGTCCAAGCGCTCAGCTTTAAATTCGTCCGTGAAATCTTCGAAAGCCATTTAACGGCACTGCGAACATTAATCGGTAACCAATATAGTCAGTGGCCTTTAGACGATATGAACACTGAAGCAGCTTCTGGCGAGGCTCAATCTCAACCAGATAGCTCTGAGCAGTCAGACGCTCACGATAATATAGACTCGGTCAGTTCTAATCCAGATACCGTTAGTCTTCCCGATGCGACGCCTAATAAAGCACCAGTATCTGCCCCCCCTATTTCAGCGACAGTTTCAACTATCTCAACACAGCCTCTCACACGAGACGCCGCTTATAATCAATTGAGAACTCTGGCGGACTTCTTTAAGCAAACTGAACCACATAACCCAACTAGTTACCTACTTGAACGGGCGATTGTTTGGGGACAACTACCCTTACCAGAACTGATGAAAATTCTGGTAGGAAATAATTCCAATGCACTTAATCAAATCGATTCACTGATTGGAATGAATGACGCCCCTATAAACATGGAAAACAGTTCACTATCAACTCAGTCTGGTGGTCACTCTCAGCAGTACACAGAGTCTCCTACTAGCAACTCGAATGGTGCCGAATCCCCGGCATCAAACCAATCCAACAACAATGAAGTAACTCAAGCTACCGCAAATTCAGACGTTTCTGATTTTGAATGGTAACGGTTTAACGCGATACGCGAAGGAGAAAACTGATGGCTTCTATTTTTATGAGAATTGACGGAACCAAACCTAAAGGTGCAGCAACCGTTGAGAAAATTGGTGGTAAAGATGGGTTCTTTGCCATTGATAATGTGTCTTGGAGCGCCGTTCGTGGCGTAGGTATTGATGTAGGTAACGCTAACAATGCTGACCAAGGCATGGTGGCTCTGGGGGAAATCACAATTGGTCGTGGCTGTGATGGTGCCTCACCTTACCTAACGACTTTCTTATATGCGCCTGGTGCTGAAGGTAAAACCATTGAAGTGGTGATGACTAAACCAAATCGCGAAGGTTCTGGTGCTGATCCGTACCTTATCTTGACGCTGAAAAACGCACGTATGTCTAACTACACAATGACCGGAACAAACGGCTCACTACCAAGTGAGAGCTTTGCGCTTACCTACACCGAAATTTCCAAAGCTTATTATATCGAGGGAGAAGGCGGAAAAATCGAGAAAGGCCCAGAAGTCGGCTTTGACGCAACTGAAGCGAAAGTCACTTCAACCGCTAGCTAATTAATCAAGGAGAGATGTTGTGGCACTAAATTCTCAGCACAAACGCGTAAGTAAGAACCGCGTTAGCATCACATATGATGTAGAAACCAATGGAGCAGTGGAAACAAAAGAGCTGCCTTTTGTTGTGGGTGTAATCGGTGATTATTCTGGTCATAAACAAGACAAAGAAGATGTTGAAGATCGCACATTCTATAACCTAGACAAAGATAACTTCGATCATGTTATGAAACGCGTTGGTCCTGAGTTATCCATGAAAGTAGACAATGTTCTTGCCGAAGATGATAGTCAATTTGAAGCAAGCCTTAAGTTTAATTCTATGAAGGACTTCGAACCTGAAGCCATCATTGACCAAGTCGAGCCTTTAAAAAAGCTCGTAGAGACTCGCAATCAGTTGAAGGTACTACTTTCTAAAGCTGATCGCTCTCGTGATCTAGAAAAGCTCTTGAAAGAGGTGCTGCAAAGCGCAGACACCATCAACGCTTTATCTCAAGAACTTGGTATTGAACAGAAAGGAGCAGAAGAATGAGCACTGAATCAGACGTACAAGGCCAACCGTCCGCTGAGGAAGGCTCACTGAGTTTCCTTGACAGAGCGATTGAAGCCACAACACAAACTCCTGCGGATACAACTAAAGAGCTGTTTTCAGTGCTTGCTGAACAGGCTCTTTCAGGTACCGTGACGTGGGATAAAAACTTAACTAAAACCATCGAAAGCGCAATCAGCGAAATCGACAAGAAGCTGTCAAAGCAGCTTTCTGCAGTAATGCAACAAGACGACTTTCAAAAGCTTGAAGGTTCTTGGCGTGGTCTACAAAAACTCGTCAAAGAGAGCGATACTGGGCGTTCATTGAAAATCAAAATGGTTGATTTCTCACAAGATGAATTGCTCGAACAATTTGAAGATGCACCGGCGATCGACCGCAGTCCTCTCTTCAACGCACTTTATCAAGATGAATACGGCACAGCAGGTGGTGAGCCCTACGGCACATTCATCGGTGACTATGAGTTCAGCGCAAAAGACGAGGACGTAGCACTTCTTCGTTATATGGGTGAAGTAGCAGCGGCGTGCCACGCTCCATTCATTGCCGCAGCCAATGCGCAAATGTTTGAGTTCAACGATTTCTCTACATTTGAAGAAGGCAAACCTGTCGCAGCAGGCTTTGACTCTCCTGCATACGCTGCTTGGAACTCGTTTAGGGAAAGTGATGATGCACGTTATGTCACTTTGACGCTTCCTCGTACTATGGCGCGCTTACCATACGGACAAAAAGGTCTGAGCACAGACGTCTTCGCTTATGAAGAGCTGGATGTGGATATGGATGGTAATCCGAATCCGAAAAATAACGATGAGCTTGTCTGGTCTAATGCGGCGTATGACTTAGGTCTTAAAATGACTCAAGCATTCACTGCCTACGGCTGGTGTACTGCTATTCGAGGTCTTGATAACGGCGGTAAAGTAGAAAACCTACCTAACCTAACGTACAAGACTGAGGCTGGCGATTTAGTCCAGCAATGTCCAACAGAAGTGAATCTCACCGATGAACGAGAGAAAGAACTCAGTGACCTTGGTTTCCTTCCTCTAGTTCATTACAAGAACACCAACTATGGCGTTTTTATCGGCGGGCAAACTACCCAGAAACCGAAAACCTATACCGATCCGGATGCTACGGCTAACGCTGCTATCTCCGCACGACTGCCATACATCATGGCAAGTGGTCGAATTGCCCATTATTTGAAAGTAATGGGACGTGATCGTTTGGGTTCAAACATTGAAGCACCCGATATTCAACGTGAACTTCAACTTTGGATCGACCAATACACCAACGCAGGTGCGATTGGTAACGATTCTAGAGCTCGTACGCCACTGGCAGAGTCTCGTATTGAAGTGGTTGAACAACCGGGTAAACCAGGGGCTTATTCTGCGATTGCACACCTAAGACCATGGCTTCAACTCGAAGAACTCACTACCTCTGTTCGCATGGTTGCGAAGATTCCTGGTTAATTGTGATAAGCCGCAACCCTTGTGGTTGCGGCCAAATGCTGCGGTAGTTGATGTAGATGTTTAGTACAGACTGGCAAAAACAATTTAACGCGCTCGACCCCAAACAAGACTCATACTTGTTTGACGCACTCGCAATGATGGTCGAACTAGCTAAAAAAGAGCACCAACACTCTACTTATTCAGCAGAGCGTATTATTGCGCAAATTACTCAACTTATTCTTGTCTTAGATGAGCGTCTCTCTAAACAAATGGATCTCATTCTGCACAATGACGACTTTCAAGCTCTGGAGGCCAGTTGGCGTCAGGCACTTTACCTCGCAACACAACCCGTCAGCAGGCAAAGAACCAAACTCAAAATTCTTGATATGAGCTGGGAAGAGGTATCAAACGACCTCAATCAATCATATTCCATCAAACAAACTTTTTTATTCAATACCATTGGCAATAAAGAACTGAATACACTCGGTGGACAACCCTTTGGTTGTATCGCCTTCACACACCCTATTTCCATGGACCTAGACGTCAATAGCGAGTTTGACGACATCTACACATTGGGCTTAATTGGTCAGCTGGGCGAACAAACTTTATGTACCATGCTTGCTTCCCCTGATTCACTTTTTTTTGCCGACTCAGGCGCCGACTGGCTTTCCAATACTCAAAGAATAGAAAAAGTCTTAAACGGGCCCGACTACACAGCTTGGCAAGCTCTACGCAAGCAACCTAGTGCTCGTTTTCTTGGCTTAGCGATGCCACGCATCAAATTACGTCAACCGTATAAAGATCACCGCTGTGGATTCCTTTATCAAGAAAAAGGCGCCACGCTTTGGGGGTATGCCAATATCGCTTTCCTATCTACGGTCATGAAAGAACACCATCGTATCGGTTGGTTTGGCTTCCTAAAAGCTCGTTGGAACGATAAAGAACAAGGGGCTCTTCTGGCTTGGAAACACAAAACATCTGAGCTTACTTACAGCGAATGTGACAGTTATTTGTTTGGCAGAATCGCTAGCTTTTATTCCAATCAAGGTTTCATCTCTCTCGCGAGAAACTCATTAACAGGCAAGCTCTACTTCTCTGGTAACAATTCTGTATGGGCACCATCAAATAGCGATAACGACAAAGTTTTGGCTCAACTACAAACGACGCTGATGTGCTGTCGTGTTGCCCATTTTCTCAAAGTTCAAGTGCGTGAAATGATTGGTAACTTCAGTGATGCGCGAGAATGCGAACAATTTCTCCGTAACTGGATTGAGAAATTTTCCAGTAATGTGAACTACGCCAACGAAGAGACCTTGGCAAAATACCCGCTCAGCAAAGCACATATTGCTGTTAATGAGATCGAGTCCCTCCCCGGCCATTTCTCTTGCACGTTACGAATGGTTCCCCAATATCAGTTCGACCATTTCAATGGCGAAGTGATATTAACTACGGAGCTTGGGGAGGTCGGCCAGTGAGTTTCTACAGTGCTTTTATTCAATCATCTCGCCAAGACGATGAGATTGACGACATTCGCTACCATCTGACTCGATTGCTAGAGTCTGAAGCACCATTAATTGCGGTTGAAAACAGTCTTTCTGAGGTCAGACGCTCTAGCTTTACCTTTGGTATTACTGATGTTCAGCTGCTGACTGCCAACCTCGACCAAACACAGTTGGCAAGAAAAATAGAAACATGGCTTATCACATACGAACCGCGATTATCCGATGTTTCCGTGGAGATGTTAGAGCGCCGTGAAGGACAAAACTGTATTCAATTTACTATTTTGGCCAAACATCTATCTCAGGATGGTGAACAGACCCTCGTCTTTGACTCGAAAATAGCGCTTGGTGACTTCAGTGCCAAGATATCAGAGGAAGAATATGACTGATCCTTTGCTTCGATATTATGAAAGAGAGCTAGCTTTAGTGAAGCGTTCCTTAGGATTTTATGCCGAGGAGCACTCTCATATTGCCTCGCTACTCGATATGCATCAAGGACAAATCGAAGACCCTAGCCTCGCTCGTTTACTGGATGGCGTTGCCCTGCTCAACGCCAAAACAGAAATGGCATTGGAAACCCAATATTCGCAAGTTATCGATAGCTTGATAGACGTGATATACCCTTCCATCAATCAACGAGTTCCAAGTATTGGTTACGCAGAACTGAATGCACCGGATGGTATTACAGAGAATGCGAATATTCCAATAGGTAGTCAATTCTCAAATATGATTGGAGAGCAAGAGTGCCTGTTTCAAACGGTTGATAACTTAGCGGTTAACCCATTCACCATAACAGATATATCGGCAACTACTGCACCGTTTCTAGTCCATAAGCCAGAAGAGGCGGAGCTGGCCAATGCTGCGCTTCAGATTCAATTATCAACGGGGGATGAAGGTGTCCACTTTTCCTCGCTAACTTGTTCTGACTTAAACTTCTTTGTAAAAGGTTTTGCTAACAACGCAGACTTGTTAGTAGAACTTCTGCTCTCAAACTGTCTTGCTATCTCCCTATCAGACAGTGAAAACAACACAATTTCTGAGCTAAGCGGTGTGCAATTACAAAGCCGTGTCGGTGATCCTGACTTTAAGTTTTTACCCGCAAAAGGTAATCAGTTTGATGGTTTTCAAATCATAAGAGAGTTTTTCTTATTCAAAGAAAAGCGACAGTTTTTCGTTTTAAGAAACTTCGCGAGCGCTATTAGCAAGGTTAATGACCATCAATGTACTTTGAATATCTTCCTTAATGACATTCCTTCTGAGTTTTTGCGTTTATTTGATACCGACGTCATTCGTCTGAATGTTGTGCCCGTAATTAATACTTTCGAACACATAAGCGAACCGATTACTGTAGATGGGCGTCGCCTCGCTTATCCTATTCAACCTAATAGTGGCAATGACTCTGTCATCGACATCATCAAGATCCAATCAGTCAAACAAATCACTGCGTACGGAGATGTCGAACTGGTGCCTGTTCTCGGGGACAAATACAAACACAGCAAAAAGACGTACGGTACAAGCACTGCCTATTGGGAAGCGAAAATGAACTTAGAGCGACAGTTTGAAGTCGTCGTTTCAGAGTCTCTTTATCAATCGGAAAATGCCACGCTAATTGCCCGCTTATTGTGCTGCAATGACAAACTAGCCTGTAGTGCGTCTGGTGAGCTTGAATGCCGAGAGAGCATTGACCTTCCCGGAGTCATGACCCTGATGTACCCGCCATCCGCGCCGCAAGATGTACAAAATAGTGAAAAGTCATTAAGCCAGCTGATTGGACTTTTAACATGTAACTTTAACTCCTTGTTGCAAAGCGATGATCCCGCATCCATGCTAAAAGGGATTTTTAAGCTATTTGCTCATGATGCCAAAAACCTTGATGAAATTAACACCATCAACAATGTGAAATTCCAAACTCAAGTCTCTACGCTGCGAGTTCACAATAAAAATGTATTTGTCCCGGGTACAGAAATCACAGTAGAGCTCAACTCTGAGATGCCCTATCACTCGTTCTCAATAGTCATGAACGAGTTTTTCAAACAATTCTGCAGCTTTGACCGCTATATACAACTTAGTGTCAATCTATATGGTAAGCCGCAAAGCGGCCTCTGTTTTGCTAAAGTTCACGGGAATCAGCTATGTCTTTAAAACTATCTAGTTCGCCTATGAACGGCCTCTGCAATAAGCCCGATGATTTTGAGTTTGCTCAAGCTATTCGTGTTCTGCAGTCATATTGTTCTGACAATCCTCAGAACCGGACTCGATTGAAACTAGAACCAGAAGTCATTCCCAGTGGAGATTTAAGTGACGTTAGTCAGGTAGAAGTTACCAATAGACAAATACGTTTATCTATCGCAAAGACTGCTTTGTCCGGTGTATATGGTGTCATCCCTGATTACATCTATGAAGAATTGCTTGAAGCATTACATCAGGAAGACGAAGGATTAAAAGCCTTTCTTGATGTCTTCAACCAACGTCAGTTTGAGCTTACTTACAAACAAGAGACACGCGCGTGGTTACTACTTCAAAATGAGCAAAACAATAAGTTAAATACCACGCTTTATCATTTGTCAGGATTGGAAAATAGCAATCGTCATTTGATTCAATACACCATGCTACTCGGTCAAAATAGCCGAAACCTTCGTACGTTAGAGCAGCTATTAAACGACTACTACGAACTAAAGATCTCGGTACAAGTCACTCCGTACGAGACTCGAAAGCTACCTGAAGCCGCAACTAGTAATATTGGCAAATCTGTTAAGTCTAGGAAAAACAATAAATTAGGACACGGCTTATTAATAGGAAGTTGCTGTGACGTACCGAGTGCCAGCATTAAAGTTTATATCGAGCCTCAGAATAGACATGAAGTCGAACAGCTCAAACGGGATTCAAGATTGGCAAACGATGTGAAGTCGACGGTTCAACATTACCTCAAAGATGACACTCCAGTAACGATCTATCTACTCATTCTTAGGCAGCATCTAAATGCGCCAGTTCTTAGCTCCAACGCTTTGACCTCTGCGAAGCTGGGAGAAGTCGACTGCTTAGCTCCTGAGCGTTTTCCACAATCCAAGGTACGAATAAGGCTACGCTAGTCTAGCTTTAGGACTCTAGGGATATCAAAAAAGGGAATTTATACATGGCACAAGTAACACTCACTAATTTAGTTAGCAAGCTCTCACCCGAATTAAAGCAGGCTCTAGAAGTATCGGCTGGAGCAGCAATGAACCAAGGGGTGCCCGCTATCGAAGTAGAGCATTGGATTTTGCAGCTCATCTCGCAGAAAGACAAAGGTCTAGAAAACCTCTGTCGTTCTCAAAACATTGCTCAAGATGCCTTGGTTAATGAACTCACGGATAAAATCACTCGTCTTCCTAAAGGAAGTGAAGGACAACCAACACTAAGCCATGAGCTCACTGAATTGATTAAAGATGCGTGGATGATTGCCTCGGTAAACTACGGACATGGTGAAATAATCAGTCTGCACCTTATTCAGTCCATGCTTCAACAAAACGTGATGGGTGTTTCCACTTTGAAACTTGAGAGCTTGAAAGATGTTTCCACTGAATCTTTACAAGGTCTTATTCGGAAAAGTGGTGCGCCGACTTCTACCACCTCCCATGGCACTAGCACAGGTGGCGAGTCGTCTAGCGGTGGCGATGCGCTCTCAAAGTACACTATCAACCTGACTCAACAAGCTCAAGATGGCAAGATCGACCCCATTTCTGGACGCAACAGTGAAGTGCGTAAAGCTATTGATATTTTGTGCCGTAAGAGACAAAACAACCCTATTTTCGTAGGAGAACCCGGTGTCGGTAAAACCGCAGTGGTTGAAGGCTTAGCGCTTCGAATTGCAACTGGCGAAGTGCCAGCGGCGATTCAAGGTGTTCAAATTCACTCTTTAGACCTTGGGCTCCTCCAAGCAGGAGCAAGCGTTAAGGGTGAATTTGAAAACCGACTAAAAGATGTCATTAACGAAGTCAAAAACTCCGAAGAACCCATTATCGTCTTTATTGACGAAGCACATACGTTAATTGGTGCTGGGGGTGCAGCCGGACAAAATGACGCGGCGAACCTATTAAAACCAGCCTTGGCTCGTGGCGAATTCAAAACCATCGCAGCAACGACTTGGGCGGAATACAAAAAGTACTTTGAGAAAGATCCGGCTTTAACCCGAAGATTCCAAGTTGTCACCATTGAAGAACCAAACGCAGAAGATGCAATGCAGATGCTAAGAGGGGTTGCCGACTCACTTCAAGGACATCATGGTGCCTTCATTACCGAGTCAGCCATTGCAGCCGCCGTTAATCTGTCAATACGCTATTTACCATCACGACAACTTCCAGACAAAGCCATTAGCTTGCTCGACACTGCAAGTGCTCGAATTGCATTAACTCAAGGCGCAAAGCCAGAAATCATCGAGTCTTTAGAACAAATGATTCGCTATCAAGAAAACGAATTGATGGCATTGACTAAAGAGCAAGCGCTATTCGGTGGCAATGAAACCGATATTGCAGAAGTCACACAGCAAAAAGAGCAAAACCAAAATAAACTCGACGCCTTGAATATTCAGTGGAATCAAGAAATTGAGCTAGTTGATAAAATTAAAGAAATACAATCTGATATCAGCAACGCGAGCGAAGAAACCGAAAACCCTGCTCAACTTACGGCAGAGCTGAACAAGCTGCGAGATGAGCTGGCAGAACTACAAGGCGAGACGCCTCTGGTTCACGCATTGGTCGATGAAGGAACGATTGCTGAAGTGATTGCAAACTGGACTGGAATTCCCGTTGGAAGCATGTTGAGTGATGAAATTAATAAGCTGCTTACTCTGGAGTCCGAGCTCGATAAGCGTGTGATTGGGCAGAATGTGGCCAAACAAGAGCTCGCTAAGGCAATTCGTATCTCTAGAGCAGGCTTGACCGACAACCGTAAACCTATCGGCGTGTTCTTGATGTGCGGCCCAAGTGGTGTTGGTAAGACTGAAACCGCCATGGCACTTGCAGAACAGCTCTATGGTGGTAGCAACGACATGACCATCATTAACATGACGGAGTTTAAAGAAGAACACAAAATATCAATGTTGCTTGGTAGCCCCGCGGGCTACGTGGGCTTTGGTGAAGGCGGTGTATTAACCGAAGCGATTAGACGCAACCCCTACTCGGTTCTGTTACTTGATGAGATGGAGAAAGCGCATCCTGGTGTCCACGATCTCTTTTATCAAATCTTCGATAAAGGACATATCAAGGACAGTGAAGGCCGTAGTGTCGATTTCAAAAATACCATTATTATCATGACCTCAAATGCGGCTGACCAAGCGATTTGCGATGCTTGTGACGAAGCTGAATCCCAGCTTGATAACAGCACGCTGCTAGAAATGATTCGACCCGACCTTCAACGTTACTTTAAACCCGCATTTTTGGGCCGTACGACCATTGTGCCTTACTACCCACTTAACGATAGTGAGCTAGGCAAGATAACCGAAATATCACTGAATCGTATTAAGAAAAAACTGGCTGAGCAATACCAAGCATCATTCCGATGGGATGAGTCGTTCATTAACTACGTTGTGGAGAAAAACAACGACCCAACAACTGGCGGTCGCGCGGTAGAGCAGATCATTAATCGCTCGCTCATGCCCAAGTTAGCTGAAGAGTGTATTAATCGCTTGAGCAGACAAGAAGCCATAAATCATGTGGAGGTCTCAGGTGATGACAAAAATGGTTTCTCTTTGAGTATTAGCTAGCAAAAAGGCGATAGTGATGAGTCGACAAAAAACGGACATTCAGGATGAAAGTGCAAAGAGCAAGTCTCGCGGTATGTTACCGGGACTTAGCTTCAAGCTTTCTTTCGCTATTTTTGTCGTCTTGTCACTGTCTATTTTCCTGACCGCTAGCCTAAACTACCTAAATTTTGATAAGCGTTTAACTGAGACGACTGACTCCAAATATAAGGTGGTGATGCAAGAAACCTTGTCCGATATCAACAATGCTATTGCCTTCGGTGTTCCTTTGCATGGCATCAGCAATGTGCAGTCTCTATTGGAACGTCATTTAGCCAGCGTTTCTGGCCTTATCGCTCTTGAAGTTACCAATAGACAAACTGAGCGACTCTACTTTGCCAACCAAGCTGAGGTCTCTGTCACTGAGAGCCAAGCTAAACAGCTACGCACACCTATTTACAATGCATTCGGTCAGTTGGACGGCGAGATCTCACTCACTTACTCCCTCGAACATTTAGGCTCGTTGCGTAGTGGGCTCATTTCAAAAAGTGCGTTCTACGCTGTAATTTGGATTGCTATTGCGACACTGTGTAATTTAATTTTCATTCACGGCATCACAAAGCACATGTTGCGCCGAACCTCAGAGGTCGATCAATGCTTGTCATCGAAAGAAATTGCTGGATGTAAATTTGAACTTGCAAGCCAAATTATGGAAGGCAACCAACAGCATTTGACCCATTGGCAAAAATTCAGACAAAGACATACCACGATGTTGATTCTGGTGTTGGCATTCACCACCACTTTTGTTGCCAACTTTATGACTTCATTACAAATGATGGACTACTTCGCGGATATCTATCAACAAGAATTAAACGAAAAAGCCTCCATTATTGCCTACTCACTCGTTCAATTACTAGATTACCTCATAGCTAACGGCTTTGATGTTGCTAACCTACGTGGTCTTGATAGTGAGTTAGCCAACTATCTGGTCAATCACAATGACATTATCGCGATGTCTATCGTCCAAGAATCACAAACATTGGTGAACGCTGGTGCTCAATTCGATGAGTTGCAACTCAACACCCATTTATTCCCACTCAATAACCACGACACCATCGCCTTAACCATATCATCTGACAAGAATCTCGTTGCTACTCTCCTCAAAGAGAACTTGCTCGATATGTTATCCATATTGGTTGCCTCTTTGCTAGTCGTTACTGAAGTGATTCTTTTCCTATGTAACTATATGATCATGTCACCGTGGCACCAACTAAAACAATTAGTTGCTCGGCTCAGTAAAGGCTTTTCAGACACGACGGCTAAGGTCACAAGCCGTGATGAAATCAGCACGCTACTTTCGAAAATAAACCGAGCAACCCTAGCAACAAACACCTCGCAAACATCGGTAATTGAACATCAGAACTATCGTTTTGTCCGTCTACCATTATTTTTGTTTGTCTTTGCCGAAGCGGCGTCTCTTTCTTTCTTTCCCAACTATGTCTCGACCTTAGTCATGGATGTCTCTTGGATACCATTAAGTATGCAAGCGAGTTTTCCAATCTCGTTATTCATGTTGGTCTGGGCGATTTCTCTACCCTTTGCAGGATACTGGTCAGATAGATTGGGACGACGTAAAGCGCTTATCATCGGTGGTTTGGTTATTACTGTTGGCATGGTTTCCACCAGTTTGTGCAATACGTTATCCGCTATGCTTCTCAGCCGAACCATAACCGCATTAGGTTATGGGTTAGTATTTATTTCAGCACAAGGCTTTGTCAGTGACTATACCGACGACTCAAATAGAACCAAAGGTATGGCTACGTTCTTGTCTTCGTTCTTCTCAGGCTCTTTGTGCGGAGCAGCAATAGGAGGCTTATTTGCTGACCGTATTGGATATAGTGGCACTTTCTTTTTAGCTTCGGGAATCAGCATCGTTGGCGTGTTGTTAGTTTGGCGTTTCTTCGAACAAGGCGGCAATAACCAGTCCTCAGTGCCAATCAAGCTATCCGACTTTAGTGATTTGTTGAGCAATAAGCACTTTGCTCTTATCAGCTTTTGTAGCGCGATTCCTGCCAAGGTAGTGCTTACAGGCTTTCTCTATTATTTATGCCCGGTTTATCTGCAGCACCTTGGCGAGAGTAATGCCATGTCTGGACGTATTTTGATGATCTATGGGTTAGCCATTGTGGTTATCTCTCCCCTAACTGCGATATGGATAGACAGATTTAGAAACAAACTTGTCTTCGTAGTGATTGGCGGGCTGTTGTCCTCATTTGCTTTGCTCAACATCTATTACTTTAATGGCACCCTTGGATTACTAGTTGTTGTTCTCGTTGTTGGTGTCGCTCACAGCATCGGTATTTCACCACAGATCCCTTTGGTGATGAGTCTAATGAAAGTCTCCACCAGTGAACGGGGTAAAGCGATTGGTATTTTTAGACTTACAGAGAGAATCGGTAATGTAACAGGTCCTATTTTAACCGGAGCATTGCTTGGCATTTATGGGTTTATTAACACCGTAATGATTCTGGGCGGACTGCTATTTATCAGCACCATAAGCCTTGTATTGGTGTATTACTTTTGGCAAAAGAAAGAAAAAATATTTAGTGACGTTGAAGGGGCTTCCGCATGACTAGATCACTTCAATCCATCGCCTTAATCATAACGTTGCTGCTTACGTCAGTACTCTCGGCAAATGAAGATAGTCCTAGCTCTAATTTGTATGACTCCAAACATGTCGTCATGCTGCTTTGGCGAGGGGTGACTCAAGCAGAGCAAGGGTTTGTTGATGAAATGAATAAGAATGATAACGTCCGCATCACTATATTAGATGCGGATAAGAACCGAGAAACTTTGGCGAAGCACATCGATTCCTTGGAAGGCCTTGAGCCTGATCTTGTTTATACCTTTGGAACGACTATTACCTTGTCACTTTTGGGTAGCACTAATGCCCCTACGGAATTTAACAGTAGCGGTGAAGTTCCGGTTGTCTTTAATATTGTGAGCGACCCGATTGGTTCAAAAATAGTAGATAGTGTAGATAGCACACAAAGAACCCAGAACTATACCGGAGTTAGCCATATTGTCCCCTATGAAGTGCAGCTTAACGTCATCAAGGAGTTGGGGAATATCCGTACTGTTGGTATTTTGTTTAACCCACTAGAAAACAATTCACAAATAGCTGCAAACACTTTGCTGGCCGTCGCGACACAAAACGATATTAACGTCAAACGCTACCCAGTCAAGAAAACGACTAAAGGCATAGACGAGAACAATATTCAATCTCTGGTCGCTGAGATGAAGAAAGATAATGTGGATTTAGTATACCTGCCGGCGGACTCGTTACTAATCTCGAATGCCAAGGCCATTACCGATATTGTACACGGCGCGGGGCTACCTACTTTCTCAGCCACAGAATCACCAATACGCAATAGTGGTGCACTTGTTGGTGTTGTTAGCCGCTATTACTATGCTGGTCAATTTGCAGCCTTTAAAGCGCAGCAAATACTCACCGAAGATACTTTTGCTGGAGATATACCCATTGAAACACTCCAACAGTTTTCCTATATCGTTAATGCCGATACCGCAAACCTAATCGGGTATTTCCCCCCCGTTTCTATGTTAAAAATTTCAGAGTTAGTAAGGAATAAGGATGTTCTTGAAACCCAATAACATGACAAGTTATCTATCATTTTCAAGGCGATGTATCTTGTTGCTCGCTAGTGCCATGATTGCATATGGTGCTGCGGCTAATACGATAGGCCCATCTAGATTGATGTTAACAACCCAAGACTGGCCGCCCTATCAATATTATGAACATGCCGAGATGAAAGGTGTCGCCATTACCACAGTCAAATGCGCACTTGGCTCAATGGGTCAACCATACCAATTTACTATGACCAGTTGGTCTGATGCCCAAATGCGAGTCCAAAATGGCAATCAGCATGGCTTTTTTGTCGCAACTGAGACACTGGAACGAAATGAGTATGCAGCAGTTTCAACCCCGATCGCCGAACAGAAGATTAACTGGTACTTCGGAGCGGGTGTCGAACCCCAAATCACCGAATTGGATAAACTCAACCTCAAATTTTCTGCAAAATTTGGGTCAAATAAGTGGTTTTGGCTTAAAAGACAGGGATTTAACGTAGTGAAGCAGCCAAGAGATGCTAAAGTTTTATTAAAGCTGTTAAAACAACGTGAAATCGACATTGCACTTGAAGACCAACTGGTTTTCGAAAATGAGCTAGACGTAGCTGGGTTATCCAAAGACTACTTTCGCTCACAGCATATGGAAACCAAGAAGATGGGGGTCTACTTTTCAAATCGATTCCTCAACGAATACTCCGGGTTCTTAACAAGCTTTAATCGCGCAGTGGAAAAGTGTAAGGGGTAACTATGGCCATTAGTATTCATTTAGTGTCAATTCCGGAGCAGGAAGCTGTCGCGTCCCGAATTGTCCACCTTCCAGAAGAAGGTGGAGTGATTGGCCGCAGCCCTGATTGTGATGTCGTTTTGCCAGATCACTCTAGTCGAATATCACGTAAACATGCTGCCATCACACTGACCAATGACGGTTACTTTATTCAAGACTTAAGTCGCAATGGCATTAACTTAAATGACAAATCGGTACAAGGTGGGCTTCAGCTGCCCATTAGCGATGGCGATATCATTGCAATAGCAGATTACAGCCTTCTCGTCAGCACATTGACAGCCTCGAAAGCGGCTGAGGTCAATAAGGAAGTCGATGTTGATACCCTTAGTTTCAACATCAACGCCAGCGATGATGTTGATTTTCTTGAAACCAGCACACTCAGTTCAATACAAGTCGAACCTATGACCAACGATTTTTCTACCCAGAATGTACTGGCTGAAGACCCATTTTCATCGGATCCTTTTGACGGGTTTGAACAGGAAGAGATTTCTCGATTTGAAGAACCAATCAACAACGTACAACACGTCAACTTTAGCGAAGAAACAGAGCCCTCTTCGACTATTGAGTTCGTTCCCATGAATAGAGAAAACGACGACATTACCTCGTCGCTACAGCAGCTTATTGCACTATCAAAAGAAAACCAAAGCCTGTTGCAAAACCCATCATTTCAACACGACCAACTTTTTGCTGCCTTGGAACAAACCATAGAACAGTTTTTAGATGAGTTCTGCCCTGAGCAACTGGAGTCTCAGTTTAACGAATATGTAGGCAACAGTCTGTTTGTGAACAAAGAGAAGCGTTACTGGCGCATTTACAGAAAGACCTTCGAGCGCAGACAGAAGAATGGTGATTTTCGCCGCCAATTTAAAGCGCTGTTTATTGAAAATATGCAACGCGGAGGAGAAGACTAATGCGGTTATCAACGCTATCAACCGCTTTGTTTGTGCTCAGCATTACAGCATGTTCTTCTGACCCCGTCCCTGTGACTACGGCCTATAGCATGACTGTTAATGCGGACGATACTATTAACAAGTATCAATCTGACTCAGCCAACCCTGTCGTAGTGAGATTATATCAACTCGCGAGTAAAGAGAGCTTCGAACAAAGCAGCTTTATTACTCTGTATAACACCGACCTCCAAGCGCTAGGAAGTAGTCTGGTGGTCAAACAAGTTTTACCGTCAGTGATGCCTGACAGTAACCAAACTATCTCACTAGATATCAACAAAAATACCCAGTACATCGCCGCATTAGTGGAGTATGCCAACTACCGTGAAAGCAATGGAAAAGCAGTAACTGCTGTACCCACTGATGGTGAAAGTAGCATCGCGCTTAGACTATCTGGACTTAATGTAGAGCTTGACATCGTCGCTCCTGAGTCCAGTTGGTGGCAGATATTCTGATAGAACGATAAAAAGGATTTTTCGTGGACGCGCATAAGAAAGTAGTATGGAAAGAAGGCATGTTTATTGCCCCTCAACATTTTCAACAGCAGGATAGATTTGTCCAAAACTATGTGAGACAAAACGTCGACACTCTCTCTCATTTTGCCCCATTTTTTGGTTTGACGGAGCTCTCTATTAACACAGACCTGTTAAAGATTGGAAAGTTAGCCATCACCCAATGCTCTGGGATTTTCCCCGACGGCACTCAGTTTAACACCGTCAAAGAAGTCGCCATAAATATCCCTGTTGGTACTGTCGATAACACTATATATCTCGCTCTACCTTTAGCTCTGCAGGGCAATAACGATTATTGCGAGGATGAGAGTGGGACAAGCCGTTATGTCACCAAGTCCATCAATGTATTTGACTCAGCAACTCATGAAAACACCAGCCTTGAAGTGGATGTCGCAAGATTAAACGTTCAACTTCTGTCTGACCACGATGACCACTCAGGTCACTCGTTGATTCCTGTCGCTCGCATACTTGAATGTACTGAGGCAGGAGAAGTCATTTTAGACCGAGCATTTATCGCAGCGTGCCTTCACTACGGCGCGTCACGTTATCTAACGGATAAAGTCAAAGAAACACATGCCTTACTGGTCAGCCGAACACAAAACCTATTTAAGCGTATTCAAGCAGGTCAAAGTCAAAAAAGTGACCAGTCGTTAATGCTTGATTACCTATGGCTACAAACTTTGAATAGTTGGATGCCTTGGTTTGATTTGACGTCACAAAATGAGCGATATAGCACTTACGACTTGTACGTACACCTCAATCGTTTTCGTGCTGAGTTAATGGCATTAAGTCCTGAACTCGCCCCGGAGGCGAGCGCGCTAAAGGTGGATAAGTTGTACAGTAACTTCAGCCCGCTTTTCGCCGATTTACGTAACCTCTTGACGCTTGTTCAACAAGACTCGGTAATAGAGTTCACTTGGGATACTGCACTATTTGAAAAACGCCGACTACTTCGAACTATTATTAAAGACCCATTATCTGTCCAATCAAGGCGCTTTGTGCTTAGCGTCACCTCGTCATTGTCGGCCGGTGAACTCAGTGAAACCTTCATAGCTGCGGCGAAACTAAGTAGTAATACCCGCATTGTTGAATTGGTTCGTAACTCTCTCTCGGGTATCAGCCTGACCGCTCTTCCTGTTGCACCAAGCGAACTTAAACCGGTTCAAGGTACGACCTATTTTGAACTCAATACTTCAGACCCTATGTGGCAAGAGATGCTAACGATGAGGGATGCCTTGGCGCTTCACGTCGATACTCGCGTGCCTGATCTTGAAGTACATTTATATGCGCTGAGGTAATCCATGCTCGACTACTTGGATGAAGAGACCGTCATTTGGGAACAAGACCCAAAAAAGAAACTGTCAGAAGTTAGCTCTGATAAGCCTGCAGTATTTCGCACACCAGATGCTGGGAAAATGGAGTTTCTTAAGCAATTCGACAAATCAGAAAATCAGCTTATTAATATTAGTGCCGAGCTCTTGGCTGTGACATTAAAAATCGACAGTATTCCCGAACCAGATGATATCGCCGAGCTAAGAGAACAATTGGTAGCGAGGATTAGTGATCTCAAGGACAAGGGGAGTCACCTCAATTATCCCGTGGCTGTCATCGATAAGTTGTGCTTCTTATTTGCCGTAGTTCTTGACGAATTTATCGTCTATACCGATTGGGGTGAAAAGCGCGGCTGGGAAAACAAAACACTTCTCAGTGAGCTGTTTGGAATGAGAAATGGTGGTGAGCTGTTCTTCTCCGTGGCAGAAAAGGCCGTAAGACAACCCAATAAAATGATCGACCTTATCGAGATCATCTATCTTTTCTTGAGTATTGGATTCAAAGGGCAGTATCACTCACAAGGTTCTGAACAGCTTAAACGCTTTATCCACCAGCTAGAACAGATATTAAGTCAATACCGCCAATCGACTCGCATTCACTGTCAAACACGCGTGCCACACCCTAAAGTCCGCCGCCCTAGCCGCAAAAAGCGCTATGCCGTTATCAGCTTGCTGTTTGCTACACTTATCGGCTCAACGTTAGCCCTCACCTACTTCTGGTATAGTAAAACTCTACCACAACGATCCCGAGATTTTACTTATCTGCCAGATTTCAGCCAGCGATATATTCTGTCTGGGCAAGTTAATGATATTGTATTTATTTCAAGCGATAGCGACCTTTCATCCCCTCCTATTAGAGGAAGTCGAGTAGAGGCTCAACAGAGTCCGCGTGTTGCCGCCTCTCCAATCAGTAGCGACTCTAAACTCTGGTTAGTTCAACTCGCCACCTTCTCAAATGAACAAAATGCACAACTGTTTATTGAGCGTTTGAGTGCCAGCAAGTACGAGCCTCGAGTCGATGGTTATAAACAGTATTTTAGAGTAGTTGTTGATGTTGAGGATCGTTCGCAAGCGATTCAAACCCAAAAATGGCTCAAAGATAACCAAAATATTGATTCAATTGTGATCAAGACAAACAAAAAACAATAACGATCTAAAGACAGTTTTCAGGGAAGAAAATAGACATGGCAGATGGAAAAAAACAGAAGACAACTGCAAAGCCATTAATCAGCGGTATTTCCTCCGGATTTTTACTTTGTATATTACTTTTGGTAACTGTGTGGTTTACGCCAGCACTTAAGACCTACCTCGTCATAGCGATTGCTCTTTGCATCATTCTATCTGGCATCCTTGGTATCTTCGTCTATTGGTTTAGCCGAAAGAACAATAAACCTAGCGACCCTGATGAGAATAAAAAGAAAGAGCTTGTTACTAGACGATGTCAGTTACTGCAAAAACACTTTCAAAACGTACTTAAAGTTCAGAAGACAAACAAGAGACTACAGAGTCGTTATGATTTGCCCGTCTATCTTTGGTTCAGTGACAAACCGCAAAACGATTTCAATGTCATTACTCAAATGGGCTACGAAGCTTACCAAGTGGACGAGTTTGGCAATGATATCGAGTTCCCTATTCTTTTCTGGCTCAGCGAACACTCGTTGGTTATATCGGTTAGCCAAGGAGAGGACCAACACCCAGAATACCTCAAGACACTCTACAACTGCTTGAAAAAATGGCGTCCTAGACAGGCCCTCAACGGATTACTGCTAGCAACCAATGCTGACGCATTACTAGGGCAAAAAGAAGCCATAAAGATGAGAGCGGATCAGATAAAAGCCGATTTAACGCGATTGAATCGAACCTTTGGTTTGTCTATTCCGGTGTACAGCATTATCACTCACAGCAGCAGCATCAGTGACTTCTGCCAATACTTCTCTGGTTTTGAAGACGCAAAGCGTGAAGATGCATTTGGCTCAATGATGCCATTTAGAGAACACGGTGGCATTGACGCAGACTGGTATGATCATGCTTATGATGCCTTGATAGGTCAACTGATTGCCAATATGACAAGTGCCCTCTCAGGGCAGCTAAACCTAGACTACCGGAAGTCTATCGCCGCGGCTCCACTTCAATTTGGACTGTTAAAACAAAACTTGTGGCTACAACTAAACCGTATATTTGGCGTCAATCAGCTGGGTGATGGCTTGATGTTCCGTGGCTTTTTCTTCACTCATGAAGGAAGCGACAGTAAGAACGTCGATGCACTAGCCGCAACAATCAGTAACGACTTAGGTCATGAGTTCTATCATCCAAAATCTAGTCAACCAGTTCAGCAAGTACTTTTTGCCCAGCATCTTATGACTCATGTTTTGATCCCTGAACACATGCTTGTAGGAGTAAATAAGAACAAAGAAAACTGGTTGCTGACCATGCAAACCACTTATACACTCCTATGCGCTTTATTACTAATTGCAATACTCACAATCATCAAATTTGATTTCGACTTCCAAAGCCAGCGAGAAGCTCGCGCAGATGCTCTTCTAGAGCGCTACAAAGAAGCCATTACCGCGTCACCTTATGATGTGGAAAATCTTGCAGACAATATTCCTAACCTTTATTCACTTCGCAAGATCTACGAACTTTATAACAAGCCAGAACCTTGGTACGTCTTACCATTCATGCCTTCTTACACTATTAAGCCAGAAGTCGAAGTAGCCTATATCACCGAGTTACAAGCCGTGTTGATGCCTTCTTTAGAAAAGTCGTTGGCCAATGACTTATTCGTATACGTAAACCTTGAAGAGCAAGCAACAACACTTTCATTGCTCAATAGTTATCGTTTGCTATTTACTCCTAACAAGAACAATACCGAGGAGCTGAGAGCCTATTTTGTTCAATCTCTGGAGGATCAAGGAGTAGGTACAACGAGTACTCTCAATCAATTGACTAGCTTACTTGATGATGCCTTCGCTAATCATTTGATACCTCTGGAATCTAATACTGATTTGGAGCAACTGGCTCGTAAAGTCATTAATCAAACGGGTATTGAAACGCTGCTTTATCAACATATTAAGAGTCAAACCAAATACGCCAATCGAATAGATATTCGCTCAGAGCTCGGTAGCAACTACTCTCAAGTCTATTCATTTACTGCTGGCTTTGTAGGTTACCTTGTACCCCATATCTATACCCCGAGTGGATTTACCGAGTTAGATCTTTCCGTAGACTCCCCTATTATCAAGGAAGCTTTATCAGCCTACGCAGGTGTTGCTGGCGAAGCTCCGAGCGCATTGGAAATGTATCGGATTAGTCGAGACCTACGCCAACTCTATAAAAATGATTACATCAACTATTGGAAAGACTTCACCAATAACATCGTCGTCAATCCGGTTAAAGATGACACTGAACTCAGTCGCCTTCTAACATTATTGACCAACGCGGGAGATAACCCGATCCAAAATTATTATAATACGGTCAGTAAATATACGACGATAAACATAGAGCCAGTAGAGCCAGCGAAAGACGAGAAAGCCGCCGAAAAAGAACAGACACCGGTTGACCAAGATCAACTGGAAGCAATGAGACTGATTAATGTCAGTTTTTCCGATTTTCATAGCTATGTCAGCTCGGTAAATGACGCACCAAAACCAGTAGACCAATGGCTAGCTACAGTCAAAGCCGCGAAAGCTTACCTTGATACTTTCTATCAAGCTGAGGATGCTCGCAAACTCGCTTATGACACGTTGGCAAAGCCATTACAAAGTTCCAACCCGATAGCCGCTATACAACTCATTGCCTCAACTCAACCCACTATGACTAAGAATTTGTCTGATGCGATTACTCAACTTAGCAATGATGCTGTTTTATCACTGGCGCATCAGCATTTGAACCTGCAGTGGAAAAACTCAGTACTAACCACATTCCAGTCGAGCTTAGCCAGTTACTACCCATTCAGCAAAAATGCAGAAACTGACGCAAGTGTTGCTGACGTAAAAGCGTTCTTTTCTTCGAGTGGTGCTTTTGAGGCTTTCAATAAAAAATACTTAAACTCCTTCTTACAAGGCACAGAAGGAAGCCCTTACCTTCCCGGTCTGCTTCCTCGTTCTGGGTTAGAGATCACACAGGAAGTTTGGGATATGGTTGATGTTGCTAATCAAATACGCAGCGCGCTATTTTTGGCATCACCAGACAATGTTTCGGTTAAGTTCCAAATGAAAGCCTTAACAATGAGTCCAAAAGCGACAGAATTTATGATTTATAGCGATCAACCACTGTTCACCTACCGGCATGGGCCAACCCTGTGGAAGTCCATCAGTTGGGATGGAGAGCAACAGGCAGAGGATAACCTTAATATTGAACTTAAAGACAGCGTGACATCGTTGTCCCAGTCCAATTTCAGTGGTAACTGGAACTGGTTTAAGCTTATCAACTCACAATTAGTTAAGGCGGATAATCAAGGCGCGGAGATTTCCATTGGCAACAAAGGCGAGCAAATTCGTATTTCGGTGAAGACGCAAGGTCAAGTAAACCCATTTACACCCAATTTCTTTACTCAATTTAAGTTACCTGAAAATATATAACGATGTTTCGAGTTGAGTTTAGACATGATCAACAAGGACTATCACTCATAGCATCAGTCCTTGAAGTTCAACCTGAAAATATTGAATGGCATTCAGACCATGTTTTTGAGTGCCACTCAACAAAGTTCGGTCATTTGAGAGGCCGTTTAGGTCGAGGCATAACCGCTAAAAAACAGCTACAACTTGAAGTCGAACTAACTGCGCTCATTTCCCCACAAGATGTGTCACCGCGGCAATCTCTGATCTCTTTAGATGAGACTCACCTACTCCTAACGGCTTGGATAGAAGGCGAAACATTGAGTCAACTCGCGCGAAGCCATACCACACCTTTAAGTTGGCATCATGATATTGAGCAGCAAATCCTAGCTTTGCATCGTGCAGGTTACGTGCACGGTGATATCAAGCCCAGCAATATCGTCATTGGACCTAATGGACAAGCTACGCTAATTGATCTTTCAATGGCTATTAAAATTGGTAGTTCATTGGAAACACTGCCTTTTCGCCACTATTCACCGTCATACTCTCCACCACAGCAAATAGACGCGGTCGGTAACATAGAGCCTATATTGGATTGGTATGCCTTAGCTATCTGTTACTGTGCCACTCATCGTGCACATCCTTACGAGGGCTTAGATATTACTCAGCATCAAACAAGCAAAAAGTTGAAGTTTTTTTCACAATGCCGGACCAGTTATCAGAGAATTATTACTCACACACTAGCTGAGTTTCAGAAAGAAAAGCAAAATTCGTGTCATATCACATACTGGATGGACCATTAAAGCCAATTACTCATATATAATTCGTGACAATTGAGTTTAATCTAAGAGTATTATGTTTCTAGCTCCTTACGTTTCTACTAACAACGAACAATTCGAGTTCACACGCCAACAAGCAAGCCACTTTGCGAAAAAAGTAGCGGGCGACTTTAACCCTATCCATGACGAAGACAACAAGCGTTTCTGTGTTCCTGGCGATCTACTGTTTGCAGTATTACTGCAAAAAGAAGGAATCAGTCAGAAAATGCGCTTTGATTTCTCAGGGATGGTCAGCGATGGCGTCGCTCTAAACGTTGTAGAAAAGGGCGAAACAGAAAGTACCGTTGTAGATCAAACTGGCAAAGAATACCTTCAGATGACTCACGATGGTGAGACAAGCCACAACCAAGAGTTTATCGAACACGTAGTCACTAACTATGTTCAATTCTCTGGTATGAATTTCCCTCACATCATGGTTCCGCTCATGCAAGAGCAACAGATGATGATCAACTGCCAGCGCCCTCTAGTTATTTACGAGAGCATGGAAGTGGAATTTGAACACCTGAACCTCACCCACCCTGAAGTCGAGTTCACTGGCGCAACTTTTGATGTAGAAGGTAAGCGCGGTGTGGTTACGTTGAACTTTGCATTTAAAGAAGACGGGCTTGTTGTGGGCAAAGGCATTAAGCGAATGGTTGCAAGTGGTCTTAAACCTTATGACAACGATGCAGTTGATGACCTAGTATCACGTTTCAACGAAAGAAAGACCTATTTTCTTGAGCAGTTCAACAACGCGGCCTAATCAAAAGTAAAAGCAAAAATGAACATTCAAAGCCTCGACTTATGTCGAGGCTTTTTGGTTTGTTATGCACGCATTTTTCACTAGTTGAGCGTTATAGAAGCTGATTGAATATCTCGGTATTGCTTTAAGCTATCGAAATAGTAATGTGCTTTTTGCACATGCTCGAGCTCAAGCATCCAAGTGGCGTTTCTTTGGCAGCAGCAAAAATTAGCGATTTTGTCGAGCAACGCATTACTTTGTTTGTCCAATACTTCTCTGACACTATGTATCAGGGAAGTTTGCTCAATTGAAAGGAATTGAAAAGTAGCATGAGCATTGTTTAGTACATCAAACGCTTGGTGTCGCTTTCCTAATTGATTAAAAATAGCAGACTGTGATACCGCTGCGTCATATAAACCGGTCAACATGCAGGCAAACTGACAAGGCTTTATACTTGTATCATCAAGAGCAGCATAAATATGTTGAGGAAGGTGGTGCAAAACTTCATCAAAAAGATGGTAAGCCTCTGGCCAATGACCTTGTTCTACTAATTGTTCTGCTTTTAAAAAACGATTCCAACACGCCTCAATATTCATCGCTAAATAGTTCCAGTCCACAATACCGACAACCATTTAAATGTAAATTAGAATCAATTGCAAATAAATATCATTTGCAATTCTATATCCAACGCCTTACTTTCGATTTATACGAAAGATAATCATCACCAAATATTTTTTCCATCGCCCGCTCCTCGGGTTTAATCTGAAAACGGTTCATATACGGTATAAAAAACATCGACAAGAACAGGCTCAACCCATCTTCTAACCAGAAGCCCCAAGACAATAACAACGTAAATAAAGCAACATACATCGGGTTTCGAGTTTTCGAAAAAATACCAGTGTCGACCACACTACTTGCTTTAGTCGGCTTAGTTGGATCAACCGTTGTTTTAGCCTTCTTAAACTCAAGCACGCCTGAAATACCCATGTAACCACTAAAAACAAACAGTGCTGTAACCCAAATCGACTTAAGCGGAATATGTATATATAGCCAGCCGTTATCAATAGCAGCTAGTGCATACATCGAAACAGCAAACAGGATAAACAACAGTACTGGGGGGATTTTTAGTTCAAACGCTTTCATTGATTATTCCTTTATCAATAATAGAAGCGCCCCAATTTGGGGCGCTTCTAAGAGTTAGTTCAGTAGTTGTAGCAGAGCCTGTACAGGATGGTTGACCTTCACATCTTCAAACCTTTTTACCTGACTTCGACACGAATAACCTGTGACTAGGCAGCGCTCTTTTGGCAACTTGTCTAAATTTGGCTGCCAACTTAAGCCATAAATATCTTTCGACATTTGCAACTTGTCTGATTCATGCCCAAACGTTCCTGCCATACCACAACAGCCTACAGGTACTGTTGTTAGTCGACCGCCGAAATGATGGAAAATAGCGCCCCACTCTTTTTCCGCATTAGGCATCTTGGTTTTCTCTGTACAGTGTGCAAACAAATACCAATCTGCTTCATCCACCATCTCAAGAGCGTCTTTATCTCGTACCAAAGGCATGAGCCATTCGTGCGCGGTTAACACATTAAATGTCCCACGTTCCTCTTTAAGAATCTCTACATATTCATCGCGGTAGCACAACACTAAGGCGGGATCGACTCCAACCAATGGGATGTTCAACTGAGCCACCTGTGTTAAGAAATCAGCCGTTGATTTTGCCCCTTTTGCAAACTGACTTAAAAACCCTTTAATGTGAGCGGCTTTGCCATTGGGCTTAAAAGGTAACAACACCGGTTTCTTACCCATTTTGAGTATTAGTTTGGCAAAATCTTCGACCACTTCAGCGTCGTAGAAACTAGTAAAAGGATCTTGGACGATGCATACATAGTCACTGCGTTGACCCGCAGGAATAGCCTGTAACTGCTCCAGGCTAAACTGAGCAACAGGTTGCGATTTCAAACGTTGTTTGAGAGTAGGAACAGAAAGAAGCGGCGCGTCAATGTAGCCAACTGTTTTCTCGGTGAGCGTCTGAACAACTCTCTGGTTCAATCCAAAATTGACCACTTTGGGGAATTTGGCCATATATGGCAGTAGTGTCTCGATATTTGCCACTAAATAATCTTTGGCAGGTCTTTGATATCTAGAGTAATAAAGGTTTAGGAATCGAGCTCTGAAGCTTGGCACATCAACCTTTATTGGACATTGGCTAGCACACGCTTTACAAGCGAGGCAACCATTCATGGCATCATATACTTCGTGGGAAAAATCATATTCATGACGTTTATTAAATGTATTACGCCACTTCTCAATTAACCCTTTCGCACTATTTGAGCGATTAATATTGGTCTCTAACTCAAGAACGTCGAAACCCTGTTCCGATAGCTGTCTTAACCACTCGCGCACTAAGCCAGCCCTACCCTTTGGTGAATGGCGTCGGTCTGCGGTAACTTTCATAGAAGGACACATAGGCGAAGCGGTGTCATAGTTAAAGCACAGACCATTACCGTTACATTCCATTGCTTGGGCAAAACTATCACGAACTTCAATCGGGATCTGTCTGTCGTATGTTCCTCGCTTGGTATCCGAGACTTTAACGAGCTCATCCGTACTCTCTAACGGAGTACATATCTTACCGGGGTTCATTTTGTTCAACGGGTCACACGCGGCTTTAATGCGTCTGAGTTCATTAAACAGTTGCTCACCGAAAAAATCAGGGCCATATTCAGAACGGAAACCTTTCCCGTGCTCCCCCCACATAAGACCGCCATACTTGGCGACAAGCTTGACGACTTCATCTGAGATTTGATGCATCAACGATTCTTGGTCAGGGTCGCACATATCAAGCGCAGGCCTTACATGAAGCACACCTGCATCCACATGACCAAACATGCCATAATTCAACCCGTGCCCATCGAGTAAATCGCGAAACTCGGCAATAAAGTCAGCCAAGTTCTCCGGTGGCACACAAGTATCCTCTGCAAACGCAATAGGTTTCGCGCTGCCTTTCACGGCACCCAAGAGGCCAACCGCTTTCTTACGCATATTGTAAATGCGTCCAAGACTAGCAACGTCGCTGGTCACTTGGTAACCAATGATACCGTCCTGCTCTGTCTTCAGTTTCTTATCTAGACTCTTAGTTAAAGCCGCTACCGCTTGGGTCACCTCTTCTTCATCTTGCCCCGCGTACTCAACCATATTGATACCCTGCATTTCTTTGCCTGGTACATCGCTAATGAGGTCGCTCACTGTATGCCAAACAATATCCTGCTTGGCCAGATTCAATACGCGTGAATCAACTGTTTCCACAGATAATGCATTTGCTTCAACCATGAAGGGAGCATTTCTCAATGCAGCATCAAAACTGTTGTACTTGACGTTGATGAGAGTACGAGCTTTAGGGATCGGCGTAAGATTCAGCTTAGCTTCAGTGATAAATGCCAGTGAACCTTCTGCACCACAAAGAATTCGCGTAGCATTGAAACTCTCTGTCTTTGGATCATAAGCGTTTTTTAGATCATAGCCGGTTAAGAAGCGATTTAACGGTGGAAACTTTTCGTCAATCAGTACGCGGTTTTGCTTACATACCTGTTCAGCAACCTGCAATGCATTGGCAGCGAAACTGTCTTGCTCTAGCTGATTCAATGAGCCGTCACTTTCCAAAAGCGAACCGTCAGCAAACACCGCTTGCAGCGATAGCACGTGATCCGATGTCTTACCGTACTTTAATGAGCCCTGACCGGACGCATCGGTATTGACCATTCCACCCAGCGTCGCACGATTACTGGTAGAAAGATCTGGGGAAAAGAAAAAACCATAAGGACGCACGGCATCATTTAGCGCATCCTTTACAATACCAGTTTGAACTCTTACCCACCCTTCTTGTTCATTAATCTCAAGGACCTGGTTCATATGTCGGGATAAATCGACAACAATGCCTGACGTCAAGGACTGCCCGTTAGTCCCTGTGCCGCCGCCTCTCGGAGAAAACGCAATAGCCGCGAATTTTTCTTGATTAGCAAGTTTACCTATAAGCTGTACATCGGCCGTAGTTTTTGGATGCACTACCGCTTGCGGTAATTTTTGGTAAACGCTGTTGTCCGTTGCAACGGCAAGGCGACTCGAATATTGAGTTTCGATATCCCCGGTAAACCCTTCAGCCTCAAGCTGTTTCAGATAAACCAGTACGGTGGGGTTAATGTCGGTTTGAGAGTGTAATCTTGGTAACATTTAGCTTCCTGCCCCTAATTCTGCTGATCCGCTCAGCAAAGGAGTGTATGTAAAATAAAAAGTTCACCTACTTAGTCGCATGGTCGTTTAAATAAACGCGCTTTTAATTATTGTACGTAGCTGAAACCGAATAGATTTTATAGGTATTGGACACTTTACAACAATTAAAAATGTGATCAAATCGGAAAGTCATAGCGATTGACTATGGTTTATGCCTTTTCAAGAGGTTTGCTTCGTGACACACTCCTTTAACCACGGAAGAAATGATTAAACGAAGTAATCAATAATGAAAAAAACCAAAGTAATCACCACCGAAGATATTCTGTTAAAACTCTGCCAGTCCGTTTCAACTGTTTTGACCTCTGCGACACAATCAAGTGTGACATACTCAGCAATGGTTCAGAAAATCACCAAAACCACGTTAAAACCTGACTTTGGTTGCTTCGTCCTCTTTGATGGCGGTTTCTCGGGTTTAGTGGTTATTAATTTCACTTCACAAGCAGCACTTGAAGTTTACAGCAATTATATGCGTCACATGGGTATGCCTGAGGAAGAGCTCGCAATTCACCACAATGCAGATGAAGTTGGCGATGTCCTCGGCGAACTCATGAATCAGCTTGTTGGCGACTTCACCAACAAAGTTCGCAAAGAACTGCAGACCAACATTACCCAAAACCAACCGAAAATGTTATCGATCAACAAGCAAGTGGTTCTGTCAGTCGACACAAACTTAGAACGACCTCAAGCCCGTCGAGTTACTTTCTCTACAGCTAATAACAACATTTTTTATCTTGAATTTGCTATGGACAAAACCGAGTTTATTCAAATGGAAGAGTTTGAGGTTCAACCAGACGAATGCCCAGATACCATTATTGAGCAAGCCATCGCAGCCAAAAAACAGCGTACAGACACCAAACCAGAAAACGACAATCAAGATTTGCTCGATGAACTAGGTATTTAAGCGGCGGCTCTACGAATTCTTTTGGGGCTCTAGTTACCGCTTAGAGTCCCACCCTTCCCCTTTTAGCCTTCCCCTTTTAGCCGAAAATCGTTAAAATAGTGCCCTTTTTCTTTCGCGGTACAGAGAACTCAGATTGTCGATGGATAAACAGAAAGCCCTCAAAAAGATTGCTAAGTGCTTAGAATTAGGTAACTCAGCGAACGTCAATGAAGCAGCCAATGCCATAAAAATGGCACACCGCCTCATGCTCAAATACGGCCTAGATAAGGACGATATTGAGTTTATTAAGATGGGTAAAACACAATCGACGCACTTACTGCCTACAACGATAAGTTCTACGTTACTGCGCGTAATCCGAGGCATCAATACCAAATTTGGCGTCGAAGCTGTTTTACTCAACCATAAAGGCCTAAAGCGAGTTGAGTTTATCGGCGAAGCTGACCGGGCCATCTTTGCAGCTTTTGCTTTTGATATCATTTATCGTGAGATGAATGAGCAAACGGGTCAATTTAGAAATAGCTTCGCAGGTTCTGGGACTTCAAATACAGAAGTGACAAAGCGTGTTAATTCGTTTGTCTCCGGGTGGATAGAAGGCGCGCTAGAAAAACTGCCTGTTATTGCCCCTGATGATGAATCGGCAAATAAAATTAATAACTATATCGATAAAGAGTTCAAAAACATCGATAGAGAGACATTCAAACAGCAGCTAAAAGAAGCGATGAAAAATATCACCGCTGACTACGAAGTTGGGCTAAAAAAAGGTCGAAAAGTATCGGTTAATCGTCCGATAGACGGCGCTCAAGCACCAAAGATGCTGAAATAGCAAGACCACACAACAAGGAGAGCGATAAATATGAGGATCAACTTGGCAAAGACATGCTCCAAGTTACTGTTTGTCTTTATCGCTTTGTTACTTTCATTCTCCTCTCTCGCCTCCATTGCACAGCTTGAACAACAAGCACAACTTAACAATGCTGAAGCTCAGTACCGTCTAGGACTGGCATATGAGACTGGTGAAGGCGTTCGCAGAGATCTCAGTTTAGCGGCTCACTGGTATCAACAAGCGAGCGAAAACGGACATCGCGCAGCAACCTATAATTACGCACAAGCACTAGAATATGGACGCGGTATAAAATCCAATCCTGCAAAAGCCGTTTTGCTCTATACGAAGCTCGCCGCTGAAGGCGACCCTTCTACTTACGGAAAAATAGCTCGGCTTTACCGCGATTTTAATATCGACATTGCCAACGAAGATCAAGCCGTGCTTTGGTATGGCCTCGCAAGAATCCAATCAACCGAGTTTGACGCCGAATACGCGCTCGCTTTGAAAAAACAATTCGATGCTCATCAGTTAAAGCAAATTGCCGCGCTTAAGCAGCAAGAGCAATCTGTCACAATTACACAGAAGAGCCTAACAACATCTAACTCAGTACCAACTACCCCAAGCATAAACTGGTCATTACATCTAATCTATATCTCAATTCTATTGAGCGCTTGCTTCGCCGCATTGATCTTTTTCAAGAGATTCAATATGGCAAGCCAACACCGCCGCTCATCGATTCAAGAAATGAAAACAAGGCTCTCTCAACAACAAGACCTGATCACTAAGCTCAAATTACAACTTAAGAACGCTGCAAGTCTTCAGAAAAGAGCATCATCCACAGCATCTAGTTCAACAACTTCTGCACTTAATGATGCTTACCTTCGTTTTGGCTTCACTCAAGGACAAATTAACAACTTAACACCAAAGCAAGTAAAAGCACGCTATAAGCAGTTGTGCCGTATTTATCACCCTGATGCTCAAGGTAGTGATGATGAAATGAGGCAATTAAACCTTGCTTTCAAAGCCATCGTGGAGCATCTAAAAGCCACACAAAAGATCCATTGATATACCAATTTCTCAGAAAATCGCGATCTTGAAAAACATTTGAAACAAATTAAGAAACATTTATTTAACATTGCATGCAATTTTATGTCATAATACGTCCCGATAATAACACCCGAACAAATAAGGGTGGGGAGTAAAAATGCATACATTCACTATCGAAGGTTTCTGTGATTGGTGCCAAACGCCAAGTTTTGTGACCAAGCATGAGTATATAGACGGCCTATGTCACCACTCATGTGAAAAGTGTCTGAGTTTCGCCATTATGGACGTTAAGCAGTTCAATCAAGCAGAAATCGAATTTAGAAACCGATCGTCAGCTCAATCCTAAAGGAACCGCGCCTCTCTTAGAGAGGCGTTTTTGTTTCTCAATATCCTTATCTATTGTCACCCAGTAAAAACCATTGCTCTATACAGTATTCTTATACAGTAGTTGTTAGCTTATACCTGTGTAAAACGAAAAAGTATGAGATTTCCGCCCATTCCAATAGAAATTTTAACAATTAAATATCAACAACTTAGTTTCTTTTGTCGTTTTTTTATGCAAAAAGTGCTTGATCTTTTTACGCCCAAAAACTACTGTATACACATACAGCATGTATAAAGGAACAGGGTTATGTTGCTCAACAATACAATTCACTCACAATACAATGTCCCAAACCAATACCGAGTTTTTGATGATCAAGGAACGTCACAACAGCTTCGTCGAATTCAGGATGATGTACTCGAAAAGGTTTCGCAATTGGCTTCTAAGCCACAGTGGATTTTGTTGACAGCAGAATGTCCTCGCCCTTCAGTGGGACAAATCATGCATTTTCATAAACTAGGTAACCATATGGTTCAGATGAAGGCTTCATTGCATTTATCGCAGTATCAGGTTGTCAAAAAAGCTATTCGCTCAGGTAACGCGTGTGCTGTTATCGCAAATGGTGACTTCTCTCTAACAGAACAAAATCAACTTCAAGGATTGGCCGCTGACTATCAATGCGAAGTCATCTTTCTTGGTAAAGACAGTTATTTACATTAATCCAAATTCCGACCACTCGTTAAGTTAATCATGTAATCCCCTTTTTAATGACGGTAAGTACTTGTTCAATAGTACTTACCGTATTTTTTATCCTCTCTTTAGACAACTTATATAAAAATTGCGCAAACGTTTGCTATTTTTCTGGCAGCATAGAATAGTTCTGGTATGATGCGTGCAGCAAAGAGTATTACCACTCCCCCATAATCGTCGCACTTTTTACGACACAACATTAGATAGGAATGTCTCCATGAGTCTCGCTGATCAAGTTCTAGCTGTAAACGATGATCTACCAATCCGCACTGATAAGCCTGTTCATAGCGGCAAGGTTCGTTCGGTTTATTGGTTGACCGAAGAGGATAGCCGCCGCCTAATCAAAGACAAAGGCTACGATGTAGCAGAAGATGCACCGTTAGCCATTATGGTTATCAGTGATCGCATTTCTGCCTTTGATTGTATATGGCGAGGTGAAGGGAACTTAAGGGGCGTTCCTGGCAAAGGCGCCGCACTCAACGCGATTTCTAATCACTGGTTCCAATTGTTTAAGGATAATGGTTTAGCGGATAGCCACATTCTAGATATTCCTCATCCATTTGTCTGGATCGTTCAAAAAGCAAAACCTGTAATGATCGAAGCTATCTGTCGCCAATACATTACCGGTTCTATGTGGCGTGCTTATGAGAAGGGTGAGCGCGAATTCTGTGGTATCACTTTACCTGAAGGCTTAAAGAAAGACTCTAAACTGGATGACGTCCTAATTACGCCTTCAACAAAAGGTATCTTACGTGGTATCCCTGGCGTCCCTGAAGCAGATGATGTAAACATCACACGCGACAACATTAGCGACAACTTTGCAGCGTTTAATTTTACGAATGCAGCCGACATCGATGGCTATGAAAAACTTCTTAAAGAAGGCTTCTCCGTCATCAGTAACGCTTTGGAAGCTATCGATCAAACGTTTGTTGATACCAAATTTGAATTCGGCTACGTTACCGATTCAAAAGGCGAAGAAAAGCTCATCTATATGGACGAGGTTGGAACACCGGATTCTTCCCGCATTTGGGATACTAAAGCGTATCAAGAAGGCGATATTGTTGAGAACTCAAAAGAAGGCTTCCGCCAGTTCCTGCTAAACCACTTCCCTGATCCTGATATCCTTTTAAACAAAGAGCGTATGCCAGAGCGTGAAGCACTTGCAGCCGACAACGAACTTCCCCTATCCGCGCTTATGGATGTTTCCAAAACATATGTTGGTATCGCAGAGAAAATCACTGGTCGCAAGATTGAATTAAGCAGTAATCCAAAGCAAGAAATTATAGACATACTTCGTACCAACTACGACCTCATCGCAGACTAGGGTCCTAGTCGCAGCGCACATCAAAAAAGGGAGCTTAAAGCTCCCTTTTTGGTTAAATAGCACAACGTGATCTAGTGAAATTCAGCGATTAATACATCTTCGTTAGGTATCACGACAATTTTCACGTTACCTTTATCCTGAATAAGCTGAATCTGTTCAGATTCTAATGAGTAAGGCATAACAACCTTAAGACACGCGATGTTTTCTTTGCGAGCGATTTTCATTAGCGCGACCAAATTCGACTCGTCACTTCTTCGACTCGATAAGGCACTCAGCGCTTTCTCCCAAAGACGGCTATCTGGATCAATATTCTGATTTTTTGTGCTCTCTTTCCACGCTTCACCAAACACTGGCGCTACAGAAGTCAGCGCTTCAAGGAACGTCCATTTTTTACTACAAGATGCACCGAGGAAACTGGTGTAATCAAATTCTACCGGTGATATTTTCTTGTCACACATAACCACTCCCAATTACAGAATGCTATGCAACTACTATTATTCAAACTTTCTTATATAGCAATAGGATATATAAAAATCATCTTTTATACCCTACTTAGACATCAAAAGGTGATATAAAAATCCAAATAGCAACATAATGTGAACAAAAGTACATCACCACAATGCCACTTGGTTAACTATGTATAGCACATCTATCAATAGCAGCATTCGCCACTCTTTTGTTGACTAAAACATCATTGGCTCAACGAAGATCTAACACTCGGCTCGCCTTCTTGTACTTTACTTTCCATCCAGACCAAGCAGGCAGTTCTTTGCGTTTAGGATCGTCTTTTCGAGAGCCTGAATGGAACTGGACGTGTATAAGCTTGCCTTTGCCAAAATACTCGACAGTTAAACGCAGACCACTTAACTGAATGACCAATGGGTACTTAGCTGCAAAATCTGAATACTCCCAATCTGGAACGCCGTTAAACACAAAATCTCGCTCATCAATAAGCTCAAGATCTTCAAATGAACTTACACCGAGCATTGACAGTTGTTCAGCTATCCAAGACTCCAATGATACTTCGTCTACTGACCCGGTTTGGTCAGATAGACCTAGTTCAACATACAACTTCCAATGCAGCATACGTTCGGTAAGCTGTTCTGCCAACGTGGGAAAGATAGCTCCTTCACTGATCGATTTGGCGATGGCTTTCAAAGCGACATCGCCTTCAGGCGCAATCCTGCGCTCCGCCAGCTTGCGACCTGCATACATCAGATGTTCACAATGCTGAAGACCCTTGTCGGTCTCGATCGTTTCTCCGCTCACCCATACCCCAACATTAAGTTCTTTAAGCTGAGTTATGTCGACTGGTAAAAGTAATGTGGCCAGTGTCATCGTCTGTTTAACGCCTCGGCCAGGTAAGCTATGAGTGGCTAATACCAGCCCTGCTTCTGTTTTCGGTTTAATTCGATTCTGTCGTCCTAACAACACTTCGACAAAACCGTTACCAAAAGCGTCACGTCGCCGCTCTCGTCTCACATACAGCAAGGCGTTGTTCGCTTGGATAATTTGCTTTATCAATTCATCACGTTGATATCTAGAAGCCACTTCCAGACTCGGCAATTCAAATACACTACGCATCTGCTCCGATAACCCTTGTGCTTCACGCAAACAATCTTGGTCGACCGTCAGACCTGTGTACCGCTTGCCTCTTACTAGGCCAATAAGAATACTTGCGTCACAACCTAACGGCTCTTCTAGGTCCAGCTTGATCAATAGCTCTTCATTACTGGTGATTTGAAACAGTTTACCTGTCGCACATAGTGCAGCAGTTAGGTCAATCATAGCCTCCTTTAGCGCCCTAGAAGGCATCTTAGTGACCAAATCAGCGTAAATAGTATCAATCGGTAATGGGTATAACTTTTTCCCATGCTCGGTAATACCAATGTCATCTATCGCACCAAGTTGTACTAACTGCTCTTTGGCGGCTTGAAGTGATTTCTCAGGTATCGCATCAATGAATTCGAGATCGTTAAGCGCTAATCCACATGTCGCAGCAGCCAACATAGGCTCGACAATCGATTCACGTTGAAGTTCTGGTGGGGTGACCAGATCAAGAGCAGCATGCTCACCATAAAGACGGATACATGTCCCTGCCATTACTCGTCCTGCTCGGCCAGAACGCTGAGCAGCACTCGCTTTAGAAATATGAGTCAGCATTAACGTGGTTTGTCCATTACGCTGTACATTTCTTCTTTCCAATCCCGAATCCACAACAACCGCGATATTAGGAATCGTCAAAGAGGTTTCCGCAACATTTGTTGCAATCACGACCTTGCGCTTATCTTGAACTGACATTGCAACAGAACGCTGTTGCTCAGTCACAGAAGCATGCAGCGGCGCCAGAATAACGTCATACTGATCCGCAAGAGGTTTTAGCGAGGATACTATCTGCTGAATTTCCTTTCGCCCTGGAACAAATACCAAGATATCTGCTGCAAGCTCGCCTAACAATGGCTCAATCGCACTTTTAACACGTGTTTCTAGATGCCTTGCATCAGGCAGTTGTCGACTGTCATTTCGATGGTGCTGAACTACCACATCAAACACTCTTCCTTGTGCAACCAAGCGCTGGGCATCAAAGTAGTCAGCTAGCTTTTGACCTTCAATAGTAGCCGAAGTAATCACTGTTTTATGAGTTTGATTGCGCTTTAACATCGAAACCAATAAGTCAGTGTCCCACCGTCGTTCATGAAACTCATCCACAATAACCACATCAAAGCTCTTCAGGCGGTCTTCGGCATACCACCTCAAGGCGACACCTGGTGTGACAAACACCACTTTTGACGCCTCGGTATAACAGTTTTCAAGCTTGATAGCATAACCAACGCTTTCTCCAACCTTTTCACCAAGTCCATCTGCCACGAAGTTAGCCAGTGATGTACAGGCAATTCGTCTCGGCTCTACCACCAGCACTCGTCCTTGATCCATCGACCAAAGAGGCAGTCTCGTCGATTTTCCTGAACCCGTTTCAGCTTCAACGATAAGGTGTGATTGTTTCAAGGCTTGTTTAAATTCTTGTTCAATAGAATCAATAGGTAAGACTGTCATTTTGCTTTGCTAATCAAGGTCGTTGTGAAGGAGTATACCCATAGGAGGATTAACATTCGACTCACTTCGCTTTTTACCGCAAACCGAATACAAATAGTTAACATTTCGTCATCGCTTAGAATAGGTAATTGTGTTAAATTAACCCGCAAATTGTTCCCAATCCCAAATGACTGTTCCTAGACAGGTAACCGAATGAACAACAACAAAAGACCGCTCTATATCCCGTACGCGGGCCCTGCACTTCTCAGTACCCCACTTTTGAACAAAGGCAGTGCATTTTCTGCTGAAGAAAGAATGTCCTTTAACCTTGAAGGGCTTCTACCTGAAACAACAGAAACAATTCAAGAACAAGTAGATCGCGCTTACAAGCAATACACCAGCTTTGAAAGCGATATGGATAAACACATTTATCTGCGTAACATCCAAGATACTAACGAAACTTTGTTTTATCGCTTAGTACAAAATCATATCTCTGAAATGATGCCGATTATCTACACGCCGACTGTAGGCGCTGCGTGTGAGAACTTCTCCAACATCTATCGCCGTGGTCGTGGTCTTTTCATTTCTTACCCAAATCGTGATCGTATTGACGATTTGCTAAACAATGCACGTAACCACAACGTAAAAGTAATCGTTGTAACCGATGGTGAGCGTATTCTAGGACTGGGCGACCAAGGGATTGGTGGTATGGGCATTCCTATCGGTAAACTGGCATTGTACACAGCGTGTGGTGGCATCAGCCCAGCTTATACACTGCCTATTGTTCTTGATGTTGGTACGAATAACCCACAACGTCTTGCTGATCCAATGTACATGGGCTGGCGCCATCCGCGAATTACTGGTGATGAATACCGAGCGTTTGTAGAAGACTTTATTCAAGCGGTTCAACGTCGCTGGCCAGATGCACTCGTGCAGTTTGAAGACTTTGCACAGAAAAATGCAATGCCGTTACTTGAACGTTATAAGGATCGTATTTGCTGTTTCAACGATGATATTCAAGGCACCGCTGCGGTGACCGTAGGCTCTCTACTTGCAGCATGTAAAGCAGCAGGTAGCAAGCTTTCTGAACAGCGAGTTACCTTCTTAGGTGCGGGTTCTGCAGGTTGTGGTATTGCTGAAGCGATCATCGCGCAAATGGTGTCTGAAGGCATCAGTGATGCGCAAGCGCGCTCTCAAGTATTCATGGTTGACCGTTGGGGACTTCTACAAGAAGGCATGCCTAACCTACTCGACTTCCAACAACGTCTGGTACAAAAACACGAACAAACCAAAGAATGGACATCGGAGAACTCAGGCTTCTCATTACATGATGTTATTCGTAATGGTAAACCTACGGTCCTTATTGGTGTGTCAGGTGCGCCTGGTCTATTCAGCAAGGAGATCATCCAAGAGATGCATCAACATTGCGACCGTCCAATCGTATTCCCGCTGTCGAACCCAACTAGCCGTGTTGAAGCAACGCCAAATGACATCTTACGTTGGACAAATGGCCAGGCACTGGTTGCAACAGGCAGCCCATTCGACCCTGTAGCTGTCGAAGGTAAAACCTACCCTATCGCGCAATGTAACAACAGCTACATCTTCCCTGGTATTGGTCTAGGCGTACTTGCAGCGCAAGCATCACGCGTTACAGACGAAATGTTGATGGAATCAAGTCGTGCGCTCGCAGAGTGTTCTCCTCTTGCACAGAAAGGATCAGGTCAACTGTTACCGCCACTTGAAGAGATTCATTTAGTGTCTAAGAAAATTGCTTACGCCGTGGCGAAAAAAGCCATTGAACAAGGAGTGGCGAAAGAACGCTCAGATGAAACTCTGCGTGAAGCTATTGACGACAACTTCTGGCAGCCGGTTTACCGTAAATACAAACGTTCAGCATTCTAATCTGAATCGACATCACATTTAGGCTCTTGTTTACAAGAGCCTTTTTTTTGTTTAATAGTCAGCTCATTTCTATCGTTATACTGCAGCAAGGACATTGACATGCTCGATATTTTCGCTCCGGGAGGACGCTTTATTGCTCCTTATCTTTTTGAAGTTTCTACGGCACTAATCGCATGTTCTCTTGTCGTACTAGGTGCGGATATCAACCGCCTCTTAAGGAACGCATTACGAGATACAAATTTCGTAATTCGGACGGTCTGCTTTATACTACTCAATGCATTTGGCTATGGGTTGATCATTATTAAAGCCACCCCATTGTTAAAGAACGTATTAGTTAATACAGAACCAGGCTTGATGTTCGCCATCGTGGTTCTAAGCTTTGTGAGTATAGGTATTTGGGCTCAAAGGAATCGTCAGATTTAGTGACCTTTAGATTTAACAAGGAAACGTTGTTATCCAGCACCGTGCTTTCTTTCTTAAAGAGAGCACTTCGTATCGCTTGTTATACAGTTGTTTTGTTCGTCGTCTTCATCGCGTCCATTGACCGTTGGGTGAGTTGGCAAGCCGAAGACCGCATTCTCACCTCTATCGACGATATTGATAATGTTCAGGTCGCAGTCGTTCTTGGCACGAGTAAGTATCTAGGTCGAACTCTCAACGAGTACTATTCCCATCGCATTGAGGCGGCGATTGACCTTTACAACGAAGGTAAAGTGTCTCATTTCCTACTCAGTGGCGATAACGCCCACCGTTCATACAATGAACCATGGACAATGAAACGAGACTTGTTGAGAGCAGCAGTTCCTGAGCCAGCTATCCACTTGGACTACGCCGGATTTAGAACGCTAGATTCGATTGTTCGTGCCAAAAAGATCTTTGATACCGATGACTTCTTAATCATCACGCAGAAGTTTCACTGTGAACGAGCTCTGTTTATCGCACGATCATACGATATTAATGCAACATGTTTAGCGGTGTCTGGACCGACATCCAAGTCAGGGTTTTCAGTAAGATTAAGGGAAGTATTTGCCAGAACTAAGGCGTTTTTGGATTTGTATATTATGAATACTCAACCGAAGTTTTTGGGGCCGAAGGAGCCGATTATGGACACGGAAGAAGAAGGGTTAGTCGATGAACCAATTGCACCGTATGAAAAAGGCCTTCAGGAATAAAACCGAAGGCCTTGCCAGTTTATAGCGGGTTATACTGTTGGAAAGTAATCATCTAAAGAGGTTTCAGCTTCGCCTATCTTGATAACTTCAACATTTTTGATGATCGTAAAGTCATCAGTACCATCGACACTAACTTTATACTCATTTCGATAAGTAGCCCCATGAGCTTCAACGGTAATTGCCGTTCCAGCTGCAAATACCAAACTATCTACACCGTGTCCGCCATCAACATAATCTTCACCTGAGCTTGCGTGGACCGTATCATCACCATGCATAACATTGATAATATCATCGTAATCGGAGCCAGTGACTGTATCCTCTCCAGCACCGGTCCACTTGTCAATATAGGTCATTCCATGCCCTAATCCACTGAAATCAATGACATCATCACCTCGGGTCCCGTGTAATACCTCCACATTTTTCACAGTATCTGTTGCAACCTCAGTGTCATTGTCTTTTGCAATGACAGACATAACTCCTTTGTTTGAAGTTACTTCTAGGTGAGTCGCCCCAACTAAATTGTCACTATAGTAAAGTGTATCAATACCATCGCCACCATCTACATAATCATCGGCCATTTCAGAACGTAAATACCCAGCAACTTTAGCGTCCGCGTAAATTACATCATCACCGTTTCCTGCATAAATTTTGTCCTCATCGTTACCACCGTACAGTTCATCATTACCACCAGAGCCACGCAGTTCATCATTGCCATCACCGCCTCGCAATATGTCATGAATATCTGTCAGGTCATCATCATGTACGGCGTAATATCGACCTGCAGACAAAAAGTCGTTGCCACTACCACCTACAAGTAAATCACTGTGATTACCACCATGTAATTTATCATCACCCTCTTCACCATAGAATTCGTTGTTGCCACCACTCGCTTTTATTACATCATTACCTTTACCGCCATAAGCAGTATCATTACCCCACATTAGGTCAAATATATCAGCATGATCACTTCCTACCATGCTTTCATCACCAGCATCAGTCCATTTATCTTTATAGACAATGCCATGATTTAAACCACTAAAATCACCGACATCGTCACCACGAGTGCCCTGAATCTCTTCGATGTTTTTGACCATATCAGTTGACAATATATTACTTATCTGTCCAGAGTTATCCACGGCAGAGATCTGGATGGATTGGTAACCCCCATTACCCTTCACAGACATATTGAGAGCAGCATCAGTACCTAGTCCATTTACTAAGTGATCATTGTAGAAAAGTATGTCGTAGCCATCTCCACCATCAACAATATCATCTTCAACTGAGCCTCTACCGTCCGTCTCGAAGTAATCGTTACCCCCTCCACCACGTAGGGTATCCTCACCAGACCCTCCTATCAGTGTGTCATCGCGATCTTCACTGCCATCACCATAGTAATTACCGCCAACGATGTAGTCGTCTCCATCACCACCGTTTAGATAGTCACTGTGGTTACCACCATTGAGATGGTCGTTTCCTTCTTCACCGTAAAGCTTGTTGTTTCCAAGGGTTACTTTCAGAGTATCGTTACCCTTTCCACCGTAAATGATGTCATCACCAGACACTAGATTTATATCATCATCAAAATCACTACCTATTGCAAAATCGTTACTGGCTGCTTCACTGGTGTCGGTAATCGTAATACCTTTGCTCGTTCCTGATAATGGATCAACTAAACCACTGAAGTCATACTGATCTTCGCCACGAGTACCTATGATTTTTTCAACCGAAATAAGCGTGTCGGTGAAATCCGCAGCACTTTCTGTATTCGAATGCTCTTTCGATGTTAGAAACTGCTCCAGTTTGATACTACCATCATCATTTACCGAGGCATGAATGTGTCCCTTTTGATACCAGTAGCTCGCGGTATCAAACCCTTCGCCACCGTCAAGGATGTCATTACCCAGTGAATGTCCCCCATATTCCTGAAACTTATCATCGCCTCCAAGTGCAAGAACATAGTCATTTCCGTCAGTCGTAAACGCCGGTAACGATTCCGAGGGCGATGCACCGATAGTTTCATCGTCATTGGTGCCTGCAGCAGTCGCGTCTGGATTAGACAAAAGAGCAATAATAGATTCGGTGTTTCCTAAAGCTAGGTGCGCACTTATTTGGTCCGCAAGAGGGCCAGAATTTGTTACGAAAAAATCTTTTAGAGTTATGTTTGTACCTAAGTTTCGCTTCGCATCAGCATCATAATCTAGAAATGTGAGAATTAAGTCGCCACTTTCATTCGAGCTGATGTCCAAGTGATTATCTATCGACTCTTGCACGAAGCTATCTGCGTCTGTGACGTTTTCCATGTCGGCTTTGCCAGCGGCTTTCAATACTTGGGCTTCAAGCTGTTCTCCAATTTTCGTTTCACGCTCTTCAACACGATCAGTCTGGCTCTGATTCAGGTCCTCTGTGTCAAATTTTGCTTTGAGTCTTTCTGTGACGACGTCGTTTTCTAGGACATAGTGTTTACGATTAAACACAAGCTGCAGCTTATCTTCTCCCAAGGTAAAATCGGATATTGTGTTATCACCACCTTTCCAGATCCGCATTGAAAACGTATCAGCATCATCACCGCCAATCAATGTATCATTGCCGACCCCGCCGAAAAGAAGATCCTCACCACTACCTCCTTTTAAATCATCATTACCTCGGTTTCCTTCAACGATGTCGTCGCCTTTCCCACCTTTGATTTTATCATCGCCTTGTTTACCTAGAATAAAGTCATTTCCTTTGCCACCATCGATTAGGTCATCAACGGAGCTGTTGTCACGAATAAAGTCATTACCATCGCCGTATTTATCTACCATTTTCTCTGACATAATTTGATTTCCTTTCTAACGTTGCTCTATATCTCTCTCATCCCCTTCTCCATACTCTGTATCAGCGGAGAAAGTAGATAATCAAGAACAGTGCGTTCCTCTAGTACTATTTGTGCTTCTACCGGCATACCCGGTTTCAGATCTAAGCCAAGATCCAGAAGCTCCGTTGCATCGAGGGCTATCTTTCCTTGATAGAAATGACCGCCTAGCCGCTCATCTACGATGCTGTCCGCGGAGAGGTGTATAAGCTCACCTGTTACCGCTGGGACTTGTCGAAAGCTGTATGAAGTCAGGCGGATGTTTGCCGACAAACCTTCATACACCGATTCGATATCCTTGGGTTGAATGTTAACGCTTGCGACCACTCGGGTATTGTTAGGGACGATCTCCAGTATCGTGCTTGTTGGAGCAACAACACCACCTTGAGTGTGAATAACGAGATTGATCACATCGCCTCCAACTGGAGCGCGTACTTCTATGCGGTCGTTTAGCGTATTAGACGCTTTTAGCTGTTTTAAGATTGCTTGCTCTTCCGATACTAGCTCTTGCTTTTTCTCTTGAGCGGTGCGCATAAAGTCTATTTTTAGTGCGTCCATTTGAGATTCAAGCTCAGCAACTTTGTTATTGGTTCTTTTGATTCGAGTACGGTGCTCCGCTATTTTTGCCACCAAGCTTGAGTACTCTCTCTTTAGTTCAAGAAAGGCAACTTTTGATACATACCCTTTTTCTAATAGAGCTGAGTTCGCTTCGATTTCTTCGTTGAGCAATGTCAGAGAATGTTCGTCGCTTGAAAGCCAAGCCTTGTAGCTGTCTCTATCATTCTCTGATTGAGCCATTTGCTGGCGGAGTGACATCATTTGTTCTTTATGAATCAGACGATTCTGGTTTAACAGTGATGCTTGATCACGACGTATCTGACTTTGAATTGGAGTCAGGTTCTCCTCGTTCCCCCAATTAATCGCCTCTCCTGAAAGCTCTGCGTCAATTCGAGCTAGGCGAGCTTGGACGATAAAACGTTTTTGATTCAGTTGTTCGAGTTGGCTAACAAGCAATGGATCCGAGAGCACCAGTAACAAATCTCCTTTTTCGACACGCTGACCTTCTTTGACGAGAAGCGTTTCGACTACCCCTCCGGTATGATGCTGCACTTTCTGATTCTCGAGCTCTGTCACCAATTTCCCTGGTGCCAACGAGGCTGAACTTAATGGTGCGCTATAACTCCAATAACCAATTCCAATAAAGCAAACCAACAATACGAGCCAACCAAACAGAATGAAGTAGGTCAAAGAGAGATTGAACGAACGAGATGTCTCTGAATGATTTAGTTTCATGACACACTCCCTATGCTGTTTGCTGACGATGCAGGAATATTTAAGATCTCGGTCGTTTTACCGTATTGCTGGAGGCGCCCTTCACCTAACACCATGCATAAGGTGGTATGCTGAATAATCGACATGCGGTGTGAAATGACAATGACGGTAATTTGCTTGTGATGTGCATGAGCAATGAAATCAATCAGTGCCGCCTGCCCTGGATGGTCAAGATTAGAATCGGGCTCATCCAATATAAGTAAGGCTGGTTTTGTATATAGCGCACGAGCCAAGGCAATTCGTTGCTGTTGTCCACCAGACAATCGGATTCCTAGTGCACCAACCAGTGTTTGATAGCCATTTGGGAGTGACAGAATCATCTCGTGAACACCAGCTAATTTGGCTGCATCGACGATGTCCTTCGCATCAACATTCTCATCGAATCGGCAAATATTTTGCGCAATCGTGCCCGATAACAACTGACTATTTTGGGAAACATAGCCAACTTGCCTCCCTAGTTCTGATACTTGGCGCTGGTTAAGTGTTGCGCCATCAATGCGCACCTCACCGCTTACAGGTTTAACCAAACCTAGAATAGCTTTGACCAATGTTGATTTGCCTACACCGCTACCTCCAACAATAGCTACCGATGCACCAGCAGGAATGGAAAAAGTAAGATCTTCGAGCAACGGCTTCTCACTACCTTGGTGACCTAAGAAAACTTTGTCGAATCCGACAGCGCCTTTAATCTTTGGTAGTTCGACGACTTCTTTTGGTTGTTCGAGATAAGACTTGCGTAATCTTTGATGTGCTTTCCAACCTTCTAACCAGCTTTGCCAGTTATGGATCGCCTGCTCAACTGGCGCTAAAACTCGGCTCATAATCATCGATGCGGCAATTAATACTCCAGCACCAACTTCGTTCTCTAATACCAGAATGACCGAAACGCATAGCACTCCAATTTGCAACAGCATCCGAGCATACTTAGCAAGTGCTAAAATCGCTCGAGAAATTCTGTCTGCGTTCGCTTTGTCTACTGTCGGATTTATTGATTCCTTACGCCACTTCGCGACCAAATTGTCATTCATACCTAATGCTTGAACAATCTCAGCGTTTTTAAGCCAATCACTAGTTAATGTATTGAACGTACTCGCATGCTGGCTTGCATTATTCTGCAAGCGCTTCGTCACTATCATACTTATGATCGATATAACAAAGAGAACCGTTGCGCCTGCTAACGCAAAGTGTCCAAGCAGCGGGTGCATGAGATACATGACCGCTAAAAAAACAGGTGCAAATGGAGCATCAAATAACGCAAAGATGCCAGGAGAAGTGAGAGTTTCTTTAACTCGAGATAAATCAGTTAGAGATTGGCTGAATATTCCATTGCTTTGTTGTGACTTGAGCATAGAAACATTAAAGGCGAAGTCTGCGGACTGTTGCTCAACGCCATATCCATAACGCAACATTACTTGCCCACGAACCCAATCGAGTAGCGCTTGAATAGATAAGAGGAACAATGCAACTATTGCAAGCATTACAAGCGTTTCGCGACTTTCGGAAGAAAGAACACGATCAAAAACTTGCATCGAAAACAAAGGAAGCACAAGAAAAAGCACATTTACCGCAATAGAAACCACGGTAATAAAAATAAGAACTTTCTTGTTTATTTTAAAGTACTGCGTATTATTTAAACTACCAGCATCCTTGCTTAAAGTAGACGTCATGTTAGCCTCAGACGGTTATTTATCCTGTCATTGATTTAATAAATAAGAATGACAAAGGAATTATTTAAATATTGCCGACTTCGATATTAGACCTATTTCTGACACTTTATTTACAAAATGCTCGGCTAACCCTAACCAACCACACTTGTTCCACTTTTTGAGACCTGTTGCATAACTGTTACACAATTAACGCGTTAATTATCACAAAAATCAGCAATATTGTGATACAAATCGCATTTTGATAACTATATTAATAAACTTTCGTTTAATACCAGACTAACAATTTGAAATTAGAGATGACTGATTCATATAATCTAAAAAGCTAATTAACCTAGGCATTACCATGA
>NZ_JPJA01000094.1:49211-55243 GCF_000733315.1 Vibrio sp. ER1A | reverse complement strand
TCTGACACTTTATTTACAAAATGCTCGGCTAACCCTAACCAACCACACTTGTTCCACTTTTTGAGACCTGTTGCATAACTGTTACACAATTAACGCGTTAATTATCACAAAAATCAGCAATATTGTGATACAAATCGCATTTTGATAACTATATTAATAAACTTTCGTTTAATACCAGACTAACAATTTGAAATTAGAGATGACTGATTCATATAATCTAAAAAGCTAATTAACCTAGGCATTATCATGATGCGCATTTATATTGCACCAATTTTGTGCATGATTTTCTTCAGTCATATTGTTTACGGAAAAGAGATTTTAAAAATATTATCTTGGCATGGATATACCGACACAGATATTGTATCTATTTTCGAAAATAAAAATAACATCGACATTGAAGTAACTTATGTAAATAATGACAAACAGTTAAGAGAGATACTTGATGATAGAAATCAAGATTATGACCTTGTTGCCCTAAACTCCTCTGAGCTACAACGATATATCAAATTGCGAAAATTTATTCCAATCGACATATCCAAAATAGAAAATAGTAAATGGATCAGCAATCAATTCGCACCACTGTCAACAAACCCAGAAATCACCTTTAAAGGTAATATCTACGGCCTCCCCTATACCTATTCATCAATGGGAATCATCTACAATGCCGATCGTGTAAAATCTGCTCCAACTTCTTGGCAAGATTTCTGGTCACCGGAATACCATCACAAAGCGCTTGGATATGATGGCGGGACACATAATGTGAGTTTAGCCGCACTGGCATTGAAGCTACCCGATCCTTTTCAGATTCCAAAATCAGACGACGAGCTCATTGCTAAAAAACTGATATCGCTGAGAGAGAATACGTTAACGTTCTATCGTTCACTCGAGGAGGCAACAGAGCTATTTAATCGCTTTGAACTATCAATCATGTTTGCGAATTTTGGCCATCAACAAGTTGATTCGCTTAAAAAGACGGGTGCCAATATAGAATATACGATTCCAAAAGAGGGAGCATTGGCTTGGTTAGATTGTTGGGCCATCTTGTCTACCTCTAAACAGACTGAACTTGCTCACCGCTGGATTGATTTTGTGCTAGAACCATGGGTTCAACTCGAACTCACTAAGCGTCATGGACTTCAGAGCCCTCTTAACCAGTTTTCTAAAAGCGGTAATAAGGAAAAGTTGATATGGCTTTCACCAATAGAATCACCGGAAAAACGTGAAGCCATGTGGGATTCAGTGTACAGCGGTAAACCACTTCCCAAGGTAATGGAACATACCAAGAGAGCGAGGCAATGAAGCTTTCCACGAAAATTACACTGATGTTCACATGCACACTGTTAATTTCATTTTCAATTCTAGCCTGGCAAAGCTATCAAGGCTCTAAGGCACTGCTTGCCGATAATATCAAAACAAAAATGACACAAACCACAGGAATTGCCATTCGCGCTTTGCAGGAGAAACTGCAAGATATTGAGCGAACCAATGATATGTTAGCGATGTTGGTCAAAGATAAGCTCGACAAACAGTATGCTAAAACTGAGCTGGCAGCAGCCATCATTCCATTTCTTCAAAACAACTCAACCTATAACAGTGTCTCGATTATCCACCAAAAAACAGCACTTAGAGAAATCCTCAGAATTCAAACAGGACCTAACCAAAAAATACATGCTGTAGAACCAAATGAGCTCAACAACCTTACTCATATTCCATTGTTTGTCGAAGCTACGAAAATTTATGCGGGAGAAATCTACGTCTCTCCAGTTTCAACCCATTATGACCGTATCGTTCATCATGAATCTACGCCTTACGTATTTATTGTTTATCCTCTCAATCTCAAGAGTGATGAAAGTACATCTTTATTGTTCACTATCGATATCAAAGCCTTAATGGAAAAAGCGACCTCTTTAATGGATGACCCGACAACGTTTATGATCGCTAACACCAATGGAGATTATTTGCTTCACCCAGACAGAGACAAGCAGTTTAGTTTTATGAGAGGAAAAGTTGAACAAGTCCAGAATGACTATCCAAATGCGCTGACAACCGTTAATCACGGACATTCAAGCTTCTTTGAACTAAATACGAACACTAAAGATAACAGCTTGTATTACGCAAGCTTCGCGTTAGCAAAGTTTCAGATCCATCAAACTTCGAGTGCCTATATTTTGGGCCACGTCAGACAAGACTCCATCGGTAGCCTGTGGCGGGAAAACACAATCAAGAGCGTACTGATTACTACTATGGTATTGCTGTCAATCGCATCTGTACTTTCATTTTCTCTATTTCGATACGTTACGCTGCCCCTCACTCACATTGCCTCCTTTGCACAAAGGATTACGTTGGGAAAGAAAACAACTCCTTATCAATATAACCAACGAGATGAGATTGGAGATGTCGCGCAAGCACTCAATTACCTTCAAAACAATCTCAACGTCCAGTATGAAAAGCTCAAGAACTCGGAACAAAAGTTTCAAGAACTTGCTCGCAAGGATGATTTAACAGGCCTGCCGAACAGAAAAGATTTTTCTGTTCGGTTAGAGAACGAAATCCAACACCATCGAATCAATCAACTTCACTTTGCACTACTGTTTGTTGATGTTAATAACTTTAAACTGGTCAACGACCATATCGGACACCATGCCGGAGATGAACTCTTAAAGAAAATAGCTCATGTTCTGGCTGGAGAGCTGCGTAGCAGTGATCTGGTATGTCGGCATGGTGGTGACGAGTTCATCATCTTGCTTTCAAATCTTAGGCAGTTGACCATCATACATACGATTTGCGACAAGCTGCATCAGTCGATGGAGAGACTCGTTGGCTGTGAAAGGTTACACCATCAAAATCTATCACTTAGTATAGGTGTTGCCATTTACCCAGAATCTTCTAGTCAGCCCATAGAACTCATTCAATTGGCTGATAAAGCGATGTATGAAGCAAAGAAAAATGGCCATGCTCAAACTTATTGGCACACTCCCTTTCGATAGTTTTTTCGACAGATTCTAACTCTTGTTTTTGCTACACTGGGCAAAACAACTAAAAGAGTAATGTCATGTCACTATTAGCCTCAGGTACGCTGTCCAAAATGCGTGCCTCTCTAGATTCGCAAGTTCAATACCGTTTACCCGTTGGTGAACAAGAAGTAGAACTCACCTCGTTTATTGGAAAGACGCTGACCCTTACCCATACTGGTAACATTTTCTGTAGCTCTTGTGGCAAAAAAACAAAGAAGAGCTATTCACAAGGCCATTGCTTTGTTTGCATGAAAAAACTAGCAAGCTGCGATATGTGCATTATGAAACCTGAAACTTGCCACTATGATCAAGGCACTTGTCGTGAACCCGAGTGGGGCGAAGCCAATTGCATGGTTGATCATTTCGTCTACTTATCTAACACCTCCAGCTTGAAAGTAGGTATTACACGTCATACGCAAATTCCTACTCGTTGGATAGACCAAGGGGCAACACAAGGTTTACCGATTCTGAAAGTTAAAACGCGTCAGATATCAGGCTTGATTGAAGTTGAGCTTGCCAAACACATTGCGGATAAAACCAACTGGAGAACCTTGTTAAAGCAAGATGGTGACCCGATGGAGTTAGTGGAAAAAGCACAAGAACTATTACCGCTTGTCGCCGACAAAATTGCGGAGATTAAAGCTCAATATGGTAACGATGCGATAGAAGTGCTAAGCGAAGTGATTACGCCGATCAGCTATCCAGTTGAAGTTTATCCGACCAAGATTAAGTCGCATAACTTTGATAAAGAGCCCGTGGTCACAGGAACGTTACAGGGTATCAAAGGTCAATACTTAATCTTTGATACCGGAGTGATCAATATTCGCAAATTCACCTCCTATGAAGTTGAAGTTTCCGCCTAACGAAGAACATCCAAAGAAAAGCCCGCAAACGCGGGCTTTTCTATCACTAGATATTCTCTATGGCATCGAAAAATCGGTCAACTTCTTCGAGAGTGTTGTAATGCATAAAACCGACCCGTAATACACCGCCCTTATCTTCTAGTCCGAGTTGTTTGACTAATCCTAGTGCGTAGAAGTGGCCATTCCATACGCAGATATTTTGTTCACCAAGAGATTTTGCCATCAATTCTGGTGAATGCTTACTTGAACGAAGGGCAAACGTCGGTGTGCGCCTGCTATGAGCCGAATCAGCTATTCCATAAAGGCTTAACGAATCACATCGCGATAGTCGCTCCAAAAAGTAGCGGCTTATTTGCTCTTCATGGTAACCAATATCCTTGAACGCGGACACAAGTTGTTGCCGTAAACTCTGCCCTTTACCCCAGCTAGCTAGATAACGAACCGTCTCAATGAAACCAGCCATCGCTTCAAAGTTTTGCGTGCCAGTTTCAAACCGCCCTGGGCCAATATCTGTTGCTGGTTCGACTTTATATGGTTTCAATGACTGCAACCACGTCGGTGAGATATAGGCTAACCCTAAGTGAGGTCCAAAGAACTTGTATGCAGAACAGACCAGAAAATCACACTCTAGGTCTTGTACGTCTACCAATGCATGTGGCGCAAAGTGAACCGCATCGACATAGACTAGTGCCCCCACCCGTTTTGCCAGCTCCACAATACGCTTAATATCAGTTATAGAACCAGTGGTATTGGACGCGTAAGTCACGGCGATCAATCTGGTTTTTTCAGAAATTAGACTCTCTAAATGTTCAAAATCCAAAGAGCAGTCACTTTCATCGACTTTAACCTGTTTGACCACCGCACCTTTATCTTCTGCAGCTTGTTGCCAGCTTGATACATTTGAGTAATGGTCCAGCGCCGTAACGATGACTTCATCATTAGGCTGCCAGTTTCTCGCTATCGCTCTACTCAACTGGAATGTCAACGATGTCATGTTGGCGCCAAACACGATGTTGTCCACTTCTTCGGCATTAAATAGTGCTTTTCCATGGTGGCGGGCTTTTGCAACAAGCTCCACTGTTTCTTTGCTAGAAAAGTAGTGACCGCCTAAATTGGAATTGTACTGGCCAAGGTAATCCGTCATGGCTTTAAGAACTGAGCCTGGTACTTGAGAACCTCCGGGGCCATCAAGGAATACCACTGACTGGCCGTTATACGATTGATGAAGAGCAGAAAAGTGCTCTCGAGCAGAACTAGGAGTGAAGTGCATTGCGCATATCCTTAGCGGTTAATACAAACACGTCCATGTAGCCTGCGTTTTGATTATCAATACAGCGGATTGGCTGAGCATTGTGCCAAAGCTTAGAGTCGTCAAGGATAGCTACTTCCCCATTTTCCAGTACTTTTCTGAAAAACGGAGCTTCGCCATTATCGTTGTAGAGCATGATCTCACCGCCTACGATGTTTTCTCGACCAATACCGACCAAGGCAATATGGTCAAATCCATCTTGATGTACACCTTCTGGAGCAACCTCGGTTTCATCGTAAACCGCTGCGATCCTCATCTGATGAATTTCAATTTCCTGTCCGTCAGGTAAGGCATTCGTGTTAACAAAAAGCGTAACCAGTTCCAACATCGCAGAGCTCTGCAGAGTCGATTCTAAAACAGGTTCAAACTGTCTAATCACATCGCCTTGAAAGTGGTTAAAATGCTCAGACTGAACAAAGCAATTATCACCTTTGTCTACAATTTGACCTTTTTCAAAACGCACCACCGAATAACGACGTAAGCGATATTTGCCATCAGCATGTTCCGTGTTAGGTAGCGTGGCAAAAGATGGGGCCAATTGTTCAGTGGAACGGCCACTCAGGCTAGTAAGATGTAATGTACTTTCAACACTATGTAGCATCATTAACTCCTTTCAATGTTATGCCAAAAACAATGTGTTTCACATTTTATTTACAAACCATTAAATATTAACAATTCTGCAAGATCAATATTTTACAGCCTTTTAAACCATACATTTTCACAAAAAAGCATAATTATCCACAATGCATCCATTGATTAGCATAATATTCTAATTATCGATTTCAACCCACTAAAAACCTAGCATTGTTAACTAGACAAGAAAACATCATATTACTTAACAATGAC
>NZ_JPJA01000094.1:0-48963 GCF_000733315.1 Vibrio sp. ER1A | reverse complement strand
CATCATTAACTCCTTTCAATGTTATGCCAAAAACAATGTGTTTCACATTTTATTTACAAACCATTAAATATTAACAATTCTGCAAGATCAATATTTTACAGCCTTTTAAACCATACATTTTCACAAAAAAGCATAATTATCCACAATGCATCCATTGATTAGCATAATATTCTAATTATCGATTTCAACCCACTAAAAACCTAGCATTGTTAACTAGACAAGAAAACATCATATTACTTAACAATGACTTATGACAAAAATGACTATTAACTAATCGTGTTTGCAAAGGTGAATCGTCAAAGTGTTAGCCACCATCTAGATTATCAATCTTAGTATTTATCTCTAATCGGACGGAACAAATGGAAAATATGCATTTGATGCGTTCGATTAACAACTAACTGCTCAAAATGACATCAGTTATCACAAATCTAGTATTGATTAATTCACCGTAACCCCAATATATTAGGTAATTAAGATGCACCGATAGAAGGTGCAATAAGAATGACTGAAGTGAGACAACAAAATGGCTGATACAAAACACTGTAAATTGCTTATCTTAGGTTCTGGCCCTGCTGGTTATACCGCGGCTGTTTATGCGGCACGTGCCAACCTCGATCCTGTTCTAGTGACTGGAATGCAACAAGGTGGACAGCTCACAACGACCACTGAAGTGGAAAATTGGCCAGGTGATGCCGAAGGATTGACGGGCCCTGCTCTAATGGATCGTATGAAAGAGCACGCTGAGAAATTTGAGACCGAGATGATCTTCGATCACATTAATAAAGTCGATTTCAGTACTCGCCCGTTTAAGTTGTTTGGCGACTCTCAGAGCTATACTGCCGATGCAGTTATCATCTCAACGGGCGCATCAGCCAAATACCTTGGCCTAGAATCAGAAGAAGCGTTCAAAGGACGTGGCGTTTCAGCTTGTGCGACATGTGACGGTTTCTTCTATCGCAACCAGAAAGTTGCGGTTGTTGGCGGCGGCAATACCGCTGTTGAAGAAGCTCTTTATCTATCAAATATCGCTTCAGAGGTTCACCTAATCCACCGTAGAGACACATTCCGTGCGGAAAAGATTCTCGTTAAGCGTTTGATGGACAAAGTAGAGTCAGGCAATATCGTCCTGCATACCGACCGTACGTTGGAAGAAGTCGTTGGTGATGATATGGGCGTCACTGGCGTACGAATTAAAGATACACAGTCAGAAGAAATTGAACACATTGATGTTATGGGTGCATTTATCGCCATTGGTCATCAGCCGAATACTGACTTGTTCGAAGGTCAACTTGAAATGAACAACGGCTATATTATTGTGAAATCCGGCCTAGAAGGCAATGCTACGCAAACAAGCATTCCCGGTATTTACGCTGCTGGCGACGTGATGGACCATAACTACCGCCAAGCGATTACTTCAGCCGGAACAGGATGTATGGCAGCGTTAGATGCTGAGCGTTTCCTTGACGCACAGTCATAAATTTAACATTTCGTCTCATTATTTTTGAAAACAAGAAACCCATAGGTATGCCCTGTGGGTTTCTTTTTGTATAATCGCCGTTTCTTCTAATAATAATACTCATTAAGCCTTCTACATGGATAAGAAAAAACAACGGAGCTTGAATAATTGGCTCAAGACGCAAAGTAAGCTTGCTAAACGCTGGCTCGCTATTGCGATTGGCCTTGGCGTTCTTTCAAGCCTGTTTTTGCTAGCGCAAGCTGCGCTTATCGCCACAATATTGCACCAACTCATTATTGAGCATGTCGACAAATATGAACTCATTCCGCACTTCTTAGGGTTACTAGTAGCCGTTGCTGGGCGTGCTGGATGTGCTTGGGGGCGCGAAATCGCTGGATTCAAATGTGGCGAGCAGATACGTTGTTACATAAGGCAGCTCATCCTTGATAAGTTACGCGAACTAGGACCAACTTATATAAAAGGCAAACCTGCTGGCACATGGGCAACACTAGTTCTTGAACAGGTGGAAGAAATGCAAGATTTCTTCGCTAAGTACTTGCCGCAAATGTCCCTCGCTGTTGCTGTCCCTATTATCATCCTTATTGTTGTATTTCCTATCAACTGGGCTGCAGGTCTAATTTTCCTTGTCACCGCACCACTTGTTCCTCTGTTTATGGCATTCGTCGGAATGAAGGCTGCCGACGCTAACCGTAAAAACTTTAAGGCTTTACAACGTCTTTCTGGTCACTTTTATGACCGATTGCAATCCATGACAACAATTCGTCTCTTCAATCGCACAGAAACTGAGACAGAGGTACTACGTGGTGCGTCTGAAGTATTTCGTAAACGCACAATGGATGTATTGCGACTTGCCTTCCTTTCGTCTGCGGTTTTGGAGTTCTTTACATCAATCTCCATCGCCATCACTGCCGTCTATTTTGGCTTCAGCTATATTGGTGAGCTTAACTTTGGTCATTATGGTGTCGGCGTTACCTTGTTCGCTGGCTTATTCATTTTGATTTTAGCACCTGAGTTTTATCAGCCACTGCGCGACTTAGGTACTTTCTACCATGCTAAAGCACAAGCCGTCGGTGCAGCAGAAAGTATTGTCGAGTTCTTGGATACAGAAGTTACCGCATTACCACAGGGCAGTCAGAACATTTCTCACCCTCAAAGCATCTCTATCGAAGCAATAGATCTAGAAGTTTTCAGTCCTGAGGGGACTCGCCTTGTCGGTCCAATTAGCTTCAAAATAAACGCCAACGAAGCCGCTGCGTTAGTCGGCCCGAGCGGCGCAGGCAAAACCAGTTTGGTCAACGCCATTTTAGGATTTATGCCTTATCAAGGTTCATTAAAAATGGCAGGTATTGAACTTAAAGACCTCGACCAAACCGACTGGCGTAAAAACATCAGCTGGGTTGGCCAAAACCCACTGCTACTTCACGGAACGATTCGCGACAACATCACCCTAGGTAATAATGATGTTAACCAAGAGCAAGTCAACAATGCTCTTTTGGCGTCGTTCTCGGCTGAGTTTGTCGAAAAACATGGTTTGGATTATCAAGTTACCGATCGTTCCGGAGGTCTTTCGGTCGGTCAAGCTCAGCGTATCGCGTTAGCAAGAGCAATGGTACAAAACGGTAACTTCTGGTTATTAGATGAACCGACTGCAAGTCTGGACGCCAAAAGTGAACGTCTTGTTACTCAAGGTATACACACCAGTACCGCAGGTAAAACGACATTGATGGTCACCCACCAGCTCTCTCAACTAAAGAACGTAGATACCATATTAGTGATGAATCAAGGCCGTCTGGAACAACAAGGCAGTTATGATTCGCTTTCAGACTCAGATGGCTTATTCAGCACCATGTTGTCTGCCCATCAATCATCCGTTGCTCAAGATAAGGGGAATTTAGATGCGTGATTTACTCCCTTACTTAAAACTGTATAAAAAGCATTGGTTTGGCCTGTCTTTGGGTATGCTTCTCTCCTTTGCAACACTTTTTGCGTCCATTGGCCTACTCACTTTATCAGGCTGGTTTATTTCTGCCGCTGCGGTCGCAGGCTTAACCATTGCTCGCGAAACTTTTAACTATATGTTGCCAGGTGCCGGTGTACGTGGCGCGGCAATGGCGCGCACCGCTGGACGTTGGGGTGAACGTGTAGTCAGCCACAACGCTACCTTCAAACTACTCACCGATCTTCGAATCTTCTTTTTCACCAAGTTAGCGCCGCTTATTCCCGGTAAAGCCGTCAACATTCGCGATGCGGATATGCTCAACCGTCTTGTGGCAGATGTTGATGCCATGGACCACGTCTATTTGCGTCTTGTTAGCCCAATTATCGTCGGTGTATTTGGTATCTTATGTCTGACCGCTGTTCTTTGTTGGTTTGACATGACGCTAGGCCTCACGCTTGGCGCAATTCTAATGCTGCTGCTTATCACGTGGCCAATCGTTTTCTACCGCTTGGGAAGCAAGAATGGGGAAGCGTTAACACTAAATAAAGCTGAGCTTCGCATTCGTACCTTAGACTGGTTACAAGGTTATAGTGAACTGACGCTTTTTGGCGCTGAATCTCGCTACCGAAAAGCTATTGTGACTGCGCAAGACAAGTTGATTACCAATCAGTTGGTTCATGCAAAAATATCTGGTATGGCTCAGGGTCTGCTGATTCTTGCTAATGGTTGGCTGCTCATACTGATGCTGTGGCTAGCAGCGGATGGCGTGGGTGGAAATCAACCTGATCCTCTAATCGCGTTAATGGCCTTTGCGACCATGGCAAGCTTTGAACTGCTTATGCCTATTGCAGGTGCATTCCAGTATCTAGGTCAGACGCTGACCTCCGCCAAGAGACTAAATGAGGTGATTCTAGCAACGCCGGAAGTCACCTTCCCTGACGATCCTGTGACGCATTCGAACGAGTACTCCATCGATATCGATCACGTTTGCTTTAGCTACCCAGACGCTAACGAAAAAGCACTTCGCGATGTGTCACTTTCTGTGAAGGGTGGACATCGTTTGGCTATTGTTGGTCAAACTGGTTCAGGTAAGTCAACGCTGTTGCAGCTCATTTCACGTTACTGGGATGTCGACCAAGGGAAGATTACCCTTGCCGGTGCTCAGATTCAAAACTGGAGTGAACGTCAACTTCGTGAAGCAACTAGCATTGTTAGCCAGAAAGTCGACATCTTGAATGGCACACTACGTGATAACTTGTTTATGGCGAAACCGTCAGCTTCTGATGAGGAGCTTATCGCTGCTCTAGATAAAGTAGACTTGGCACATTTGGCTGAAGACAATGGCTTGGACGCATGGTTGGGTGATGGCGGACGTCAACTTTCCGGTGGCGAAAAGCGCCGTATTGGTATCGCACGAGCACTGCTACATGATGCGCCGATCTTACTACTTGATGAGCCTACTGAAGGCTTAGACAAAAAGACTGAGCAACAAATCATGCAGTTGTTTGACCAACACTTTAACAGTAAAACGGTTATTTTCATCACTCACCGCTTAGTGCATTTAGAAACATTTGATGCCATCTGCTTACTCGAAGACGGTGAAGTTTTGGAGTACGGCCAGCACCAAGCGCTTCTTGACGAGAAAGGTCGATACTACGAACTGCATCAAACGCTTTAACGGCTAATATTCATATTCACCATACGAAAAGCCCGCTTCCCTATGTCACTAACATATTGAAGCGGGCTTTTTCATCCACTTAATTTTAATGGCAATAGTTTTCTATTTATCCTGTTTCTCTGAATCTTGAGTTCCACACACTCTGTGTGCTCTTACTTGGGTGATGCGATTATTCTTAACCTTCAGTACTTCAAAGTCCCATTGTTGATAGCAAATGTGTGTCCCGGCTTTTGCCACACTCCCAACCTGCCAGGACAAAAAACCGTTCAAGGTTTGGAAGCCCTCATCAAACTCTCCCTCTAGTTCTTGAATATCCAGCTTATGTTTCAGCTCGTTGATTGGAATTAATCCATCAATAATCCAACTTCCATCAGCAAGCAACTTAGCCCAAACTTGTTGCGGAGCCATCCCCAACTCCCCAGCAATAGACTTAAGCAAGTCATAATGAGTAACTAACCCTTGGACGTCACCATACTCATCAACTAAAAACGCCATCTCAGAGCTGGTTTGCTGCATGTGGTTGAGAAGAGCTAATCCTTTCATTGATTCAGGAACAAATCTTGGCTTACGCAACATTTTTGCGAGTTTACCCGCCGAAAGCACTTCATACTCATCCAATAGATTCTTTGAAGATACCGTACCAATGATGTTATCAAGACCGCCACGACACACGGGCCATACAGAGTGCTTGGTTTGCCTAAGCTCTTTGAGTGCTTGTTCAATTGGTTTATCTATATCAAGATGATGTATGTCGCTACGCGGCGTCATAAGTGACGTTACCGCTCTATCATTTAGATGCAATAAATTGCGGATCATCACCAATTCTTGCTGTTCTATAGCGCCTGTTTCTGAACCTTCTCGCACTAAAGAAATGATGTCTTCTTCGGTCACGCAATCGCTTTGTCCCTCCTTTTGACCAAGGAGACGAAGCACCGCATCAGTGGATACCGATAAAAGCTTAACAAAAGGGCTGGTTAATAATGATAGCCAATGTATTGGATAGGCAACGAGAATAGCAATTCGCTCTGCGTTGTTTTGCGCAAGCCGCTTTGGAACTAACTCTCCTACGACGATCGCGAAATAAGTAATCGATATAACTACGCTCGCTGTAGCCAAAATATTCGCAAGTTCAGGGTCTATGCCTTTTGAGTGCAACCAGACTGACAACGGCGCAGATAAAACTGCCTCACCAAATATCCCGCTGAGAATACCGATTGCAGTAATACCGATTTGAATAGTAGAGAGGAATAATGTGGGGTTATTTTTAAGCTTTAACGCAAGTTGCGCAGATTTCTGTCGTTCTGCCATTTTTCGCAGTCGACCACTTTTCGCTGCCACTAAAGCGATTTCTGACATGGCAAATAAACCATTCAGCCCAATTAAACTTGCTAATAAGATAATGTCCATAAACCGATCCAGTGATGCACACATAGCAAGCATAAACGAGTTGTCAGCGATGAAGCTGTGAATCAGTGCATAATTACTGAGTCCTATTTATTGGGTTATTTATGGACACAATAGATAATATTAATAAGAGAGAAAATTGCCATTTACCCAAAAGAAAAGCCGAGCTTAACTGCTCGGCTTTATTAGAAATAGTCAGTACCGTTTAAGCGAACTGCTCTTCAAACTCTTTCATGAAATCCACTAACGCTTGTACACCTTCGATCGGCATCGCATTGTAGATTGATGCGCGCATACCACCTACGGCGCGGTGGCCTTTCAGTGCGCGCAAACCACGTTCATCTGCCAGTTCCAAGAATTTAGCATCTAGTTCAGGTTTTGATAGCTGGAACGGCACGTTCATTAGCGAACGGTTGTTCTCGTGTACATTGTTGTGGTAGAAGTCAGAAGCATCAATGTGATTGTAAAGAATCGCCGCTTTGTCTCGGTTAATCTTCTCAATTGCAGCAACACCGCCCTGCTCTTTCAGCCACTTAAACACTAAACCAGACAAATACCACGCAAAAGTTGGCGGCGTGTTGTACATAGAGTCTTTTTCAGCGAGCACTTTGTAATTTAAAAATGTCGGTAGGACATCGTTGGCTAGGTCAAGCAAATCATCGCGTACAATCGCAATACAGATACCGGCAGGTCCAATGTTCTTTTGCGCGCCCGCATAAATAACGCCGTACTGTGACACATCGATTTGACGTGAAAGAATCGTCGAAGACATATCCGCTACAATTGGTAGCTCAGTCTGCGGTAGTTCATTGATTTCAATACCGTCGATGGTTTCATTTGGACAGAAGTGGACGTATGCCGAGTCGGCATCAATGACCCATTCACTCACAGGTTGAACCGCAATTTTTCCATCTATTTCTGTCTTCGCTTTATGCACGACAGGTGTACAGTATTTTTCAGCTTCATCAATCGCACTTTCGGCCCAGTAACCTGCGTCAATGTAAGTTGCTTTGGTCTTTGAACCCAATAAATTAAGTGGTACAGCAGAGAATTGTGCTCTCGCTCCACCTTGGCAGAAAAGTACTTTATAGTTGGAAGGAATATTTAGCAGGTCTCTTAAATCTTGTTCAGCCTCATCCGCAACCTTGATGAAAGGTTTACTTCTATGGCTGATTTCCATCACCGACGTACCCAAATCATTCCAATCAAGCAACTCAGATTGTGCCTTTTGTAGTACCGCTCGAGGTAACCCAGCAGGACCAGCACTGAAATTGAATACGTTATGTGAAATCGGCTCCATGACCTTTATACTCCTGACTAAATACATAAAGAAGTGCCAGTAATATCACGTTTTTACGGAGATAAAAAGCAAGAAAAGAGGCCATCAGACCTCTTTTCTAATCACGAGTGTAATTTGTACTCACTTAGCGATTATTGCCCCATTGATTGCCCCATCAAGAGCGGCAAGAAAAGTGCAACTAGTGGAATTTTCTGGCCATTGGCAAATACCAGTTGACCGCCTTCAATATCAGCCTTCATTTGATAGCCTGCATCTTGTTGCGTCACCATCTCCATCACTACCAATTCATCAATACCTTGAGCAAGCATCGGGTTAACATTCACCATGCCTTCTGACATATACGCGTTCATGTTACCAGTCAGCGCTGGCATCACCACACTTGGATCACGTGATACATTTTCAGTCCCTTCAGGCACTTTTAGTAGCCAGTTAGATTTGAACTCATCGTCCGCTACTTTGAAGTGCATGTCGTTCATCGCAACGTTAAAGCCACGCGCAAACAACGTCTCAATCAAAGGGGCTAAAGTAGTAATATCTGCTTGCGCGATAGTTGGATTAGTTTGATACAAGTCGACCAGCCCTTCGAATGATTTTCTATCTAGCGAGGTTAGCGCAAAGTCGACCTTGAGGTCGCTCAGTTGACCGCCATCCGGATAGGTCATATTGCTCATACTGAATATGTGTTGGGTATCAATGCGATCCGCTTCAGAATCAAAAGACGATTTGAAGGTGTAGCCAAGATCATCAATATTCAAAATGCTAGTATGCATTTCATCGAGAATGGTGAAGTTTTTTAACGTCACACTCTGATCACCAAGCCAAAAACCTTGCTCTTTTTTCCCAACACCATTTGCGGACAAGTCTGTTAGTGTCAGTTGTTCACCGTTTTCAAAATCCAATTGAATCGAAGGGATATTAGCATTGAACGTCAACTGACCTAGAACGGTTGCAGTACCTGTTGCCACTGACGGAGAAATAGACATGCTAACTTTCTGTGCATCATCTCCTTGATAACTCCAACTATCGAGTGACAATTCAAATTCAGTATTACCATTCAGCTGCGTCACTGTTTTTAACGCGAGAGGGAAATCAGGATAATTCTGGATATGCGAGTTCGCTGTTAAGCTGAATAAACCGTGACTAATTTCACTTTGAACCACAATTTCTGTGGGCAAACCATCCACTTCTAACTGTTCTTTCAGAACAGGATCGTTAACTTGGTAGCGTGTTTCTACGTTAGAAGAAAGGTAACCGCGATCGTAAGTTACAATCTCTGCTGTAACACCTTCGTTGTTTAGTTGCTCTACACCATCCTCAACAACTTGTTGCCCGATATGTCCAACAGCCAGTGGCCAACATAAAACAAGCGCTACTGCACCGCCGATTGCGCCATATTTTTTCAATTGATTCATAGAGTATTTAAGACATTTTGTGAAGTATATTTCATTCAGTCTAACTCAAGTCGCTAGGATCTCCAATCTCATACCTAGTTCTCATAACCCCATGCTTTTTATTGATATATTAAAATTACTGTTGAGAGAATCGAATAGCGCAGGTTCATGACAAAGCGAAATCAATACGCCGTACTCTGTTTAGACAATGATCTGATTAACTTGGACACTCTGGATACCGAGCTGTCTCTCTATCAGTCGCACTTTGATATTCATTTGGTGACGTCCATCAGTGAAGGACACGAACTGTTGCAATATATCGGTGCTCAAGGGCAACAACTGGCGATGGTAATTGCCAGACATAGTCGTCTTTTCGATGGTGGAGAGTTTCTTATTCAGCTAGAACAAACTCTTCATGCTCAATCAGCGCGAAAGATACTAGTGAGCAGAACTAACTTCCAAGACGTTCAAGCGATTTTAAATGCCGTCAACGAAGGACGACTAGACCACTGCCTTACTCTACCCTTAGAACAAAAAGAGTTGCACAAAACGGTCGTCAAAGAGCTCACTCAATTCGTTATTACTCACGAGAAAGACAACCTACTTCATTACGGCAAAGTACTCGATCAACAGAAGATTCTCCGCGCGCATATTGACCAAAAGATGCATTCCTATCGGGCCAGTTTTATTCACGATTTTCATGAACTATCAGACAAAGAACTCGCCGCCCAAGTCATTGAATCTCTTTTGGGATTTTTTGCCGAAAAAGACGAAACTCGTGCGGTAAGAGAGTATTCACCCGAACACCTGCTAACCGTTGAAGGTCAGCCTAACGAATTTCTGTGGTTTATCGTCGAAGGTCAGGTGACGCTGTATAAAAAAGATGAGTTGGGTCAACAACGTGAAGTAGTACGACACAGTCGAGGCGGTATTGTCGGCGGCATGTCTTTTGTGACTGGCGAATGCTCGTTCTCAACCGCTATGACATTGACCGCAACGCAAGTTATTAAGTTAGATAGAAAGGTGTTCACTCAAGTAATGCACTCTAATACCGACTTACTGCCACTCTTCACTAACTTGTTGCTGCGACATTTTAACCGTCGCTTACAACGTAGTATTGATACCAAGCTCGAGTTGCAAAAGACATTGGAATCATTGGAATCGGCCCATCAGCAGCTTATAGAACAAGAAAAAATGGCAATGTTAGGCCAGCTTGTTGCAGGTGTTGCCCATGAGCTAAACAACCCAGTTTCTGCGATTTTGAGAGGTGCAGAGACCGTTTCAGAGAAAATTGATACTATACTTAAGCAAAACCATGACCCATCCACTTTTGAACTCGGATTGAATGTCCTTGAGCAAGCCAGACACTCCACACCACTCTCCACCTCGGAAATAAGAGCAAGAACTAAAAAGCTTCAAGAGACACTCAAAGAACGCCGACTAGCCAAACGACTGGTCAATCTCAACTTACAAGGTAATGAACAGCTTTTAGCGCAAGCAACGCAGTCACCAGATAAGCTAACGAGTGAGCTAGATAAACTTGAGAACTTTCAAGTAACCGGTGCCACCCTGCGCTCTATTCAAGTGTGTGCCCAACGAATTGCCGACATGGTCAAGAGCCTAAAAGGCTATGCGAGACCAGATAATGAATCTTATGAGCGTGTCGACTTACATGAAGGCATCGAAGATACTTTAGTCATTTTTGAGAACCGACTAAAACGGCACTCTCTCATTAAAGAGTATGGAAAGCTCCAACCGGTACTTTGCAAACCCATTGCCTTGCAGCAAGTATGGACCAACCTTATTTCTAACGCGCTAGACGCACTCCCGGAAAAAGGGCAGCTGACGATTCGGACTGACTGCATCGCTCGGGAAGGTTCGCTATATAACATGTATCAGTTTATCGACAATGGTGCTGGCATTCCTCGCGATCAACTTGAGTCGATATTCGAACTTAATTTCACTACCAAGAAAGAAGGCAACTTCGGGCTGGGTATCGGTCTTTCCGTTTGCCAACAAATTTTGAACCAACATAAAGGCTGGATAGAAGTCGATTCTGAAGTTGGTGTTTATACCAATATGTCTGTACTCATCCCTGTCGACAGCGATGACAAATTATAAGGAGTATTACGATGAGCGAATACCTAATCCTATGTGTAGATGATGAACGAGAAGTGTTGGACAGTGTTCTACAGGACCTCGATGATTATGAAGAGCATTTTGTTGTCGAAGGTGCTGAATCAGTCGATGAAGCAAGAGAAGTGATTCAAGAACACGCTAAAGATGGTACAAAATTAGCACTGATTCTCTGCGACCATATCATGCCAGAACAAACAGGCGTCAGCTTCCTTATCGAGCTTAGTGAAAATGAAGAGTTCAAGCACTGCCGTAAGGTACTACTCACAGGGCAAGCTGGTCACGAAGATACAATAGAGGCGGTCAATCACGCCTGTCTAGACTTCTACATTAGTAAACCATGGAAAGGCGATCACCTGAGAGAAGTCGTTAAACAGCAGCTTACTGATTTTGTGATAGAACACGATAAAAACCTCGCCCCTTGGGGACGAATCTTAGATACAGAACGGATTTTTAAGGCCCTATCAGATAATCGAATGAGCTTTGGCGAATAACCGAGTTTCATCCCAAATACCATTTCTGTGAACTATAGCTTCATAACAGACTGTAGTTGTAGGAATTATAGAGTGGCTACTCTCAGGTTTTCTGTTACTAATTCCTTACAGAATGCGGACGTTTTGATTGAAATCTGTATGACAATGTAAATTTTTGGGAATTTGCCCCCGTTAAAGACACTTTTTATTGGTGAATCAATCACAAATTGGATTATCATACCCCGATAATGATTGTCGCCATAAGCTTGATGCGACGCGCGTGCTTCTTATGGGCAAGGAATTAATTTCAACAAAAAGGTTTAGAGACACTATGCGCAAAACTCTATTAGCCGCTCTGATGGTGATCACTTCTCAGCAGGCGTTTGCAAACCAAGAAGAACAACGAGCTACAATGAGTAACTTCAACTATGATTACGCTGAAGCTCGAATTGGTGCAAGTCCGATGACATTCGGTGCTGCAATTAGCAAGTCAATCCACCCTAACGCTCATATCGTTGGTAGCATTGATTCTAAGTTTGAAGGCGATTACGATTTTTCTGGTGGTGTTGGCTTCCACGCTCCGGTAAATAACTGGGCGGACTTTACTGGTGAAATGCTTGCTCACATTCACGACAGCGGTGAGCATCACAAAACAGATACAGGTATGGAAGTTAATCTAGGTGTGCGCCAATGGTTAGGTCCACAACTTGAGATTGGTGGCAAAGCCGGTTACCTGAATGTTGGTGATAAAGATCGTTGGATGGGTAGCGTATATGGTCGCTTCCACTCAACTGAACTCTTCTCACTAGGCTTAGAGGGCCGTATCAACCATATCTATGGTGATCAACTTATGTTTACTGCTCGCTTTGCATTCTAAGGCTATTAGCGAACGGATCGAAAAAGGTCGTGCTAAGCACGACCTTTTTTATTTAATCGATTTCTGAGCAGTACTGTAACAGCTGCTGTTTACGGGGGTCTTGAATCAACTTCCAGTGTATTCCTTCAACCGCACCTGCGAATTTCCAAAGCAATTTTACATCCACATCATTGCCATAGGTTCTTTTTACTTTATTGAACACTTGCGGCGCACCCAACTCTAAGAATGTTTTTACATCTTCAATGCCGGACTTCTTCACCATACGCTCGAGCGTGAGCTGCATATTCGGTAGGTCTCGAAGTCTTCTATTTTCGACAGACTTCTTACTTGAGTGTTGTTCAACAGAATTAGTAATAGAACGCTGCACTAAGTCACTTAACATTGGTGCGCTTTCATTAAACAACGCTGTAATGTCGTAGTAATTAACAGTTGCCGTAGATTGCTTTTTAACATGCCTAAACTTTTCACAGTTTAGGTTTTGTAGCGTCTCGTCTAAAGCACAGCCACCGCGAATAAAGACTCTATCGTTACTGATAAGTGCATACATAGCACCGTCTTTAAACAGCCCTGTACCACCAAACATGGAACGCTTTTGAGAGATACCGAATTGAATTGTGTAGTTGTAAAAAGATTGCTCTATCATTTCCTTTGATCCTTAATCTTTTACCCCGATTAATACGATCACCAGAAATAGCAGCGGATAAATGCGAAAAAATATTATTTAGAGTCAGTCAATATAAGCAGCAACTGCTCTGTTTGTTTTATATGTAATTATAATAGTTCACAATGCAAAATAAGTCTGGCTCAACGTCACAAATGTGCGACTTAAAAGCAAAAGCTTTGCGAGTCACTTCACATGTTCTCTATTATACAACCAATTTCATTAACAATTTTCTAATTGAATGGTGTTTCAAACGTCAAACAATTGACCTAAGACTACATTTTGGCATTTAGGTTATTGTCAATTGTAAAGCCAGACAGGTAAACTGACCTTCTATCTCCAGCTGTCGAAATCTTATGAACCACTTATCTTTTTACTGGCTACCAGACAACCAACAATTATTTATAGAAAGCTTAGAAACTGAATTTGCTGAGCTCGTAGAACAATCAATTAATACCGGAAAAATATCCCTTCCTCCAATTTCCGAAGTTGTTCTCAAGATTCAAAAACTGTGCTCCTTAGAGTCCACCGGGATTTCGGACATCGCGAATTGCCTATTGGAAGATCCTGGGCTAGCAGCCATCGTGCTCAAAGTCGCCAACTCTGTCATCTTTAATCGTGGCAATGTGACCTGTAAGGACCTGAATACAGCGGTCTCTCGCCTAGGTATCCTTCGTGTCCGAGACATTGTGACTGCCCAATCAATCGAACTTCTTAAGCACTCTGTCAATCTGACTGAAGAATGTAAGGATGTTTTGGTACAAAGTGCAGCAGTATCAAGAGAACTGGCTGCGACCATGGTGATGGTCACTCAAGCTTTCCAAGATCAAGCGCCGACAAGCTATCAATATCTTGAGCAAGAAAAAGCGCTACTTGTTGGCTTCCTGGCCGACATCGGACTTTTCTGCCTAGTTAACGAATATCACCTTTACTTAGAGAAAGGTAACTATCTCGACTCCAATCTCGCGATGCAAATATTCCACTCGCGCTGCCCTATTACCAGTGAGCAAGTATTAAAAACTTGGGGCTTTGACAATGATTTTATCGAAGTAGCGTCGAATCAACCGAAGTCTCTAGAGCGACCGGAAGTGTCCTATCTCGATATAGCACGAATCGCCAATCACGTGCTGTTGTATCGAAAGCAAGACCACGAAGCATTAGAAGAACATGAAGTCGAAATAAACGTAGATGGTGCAGAAGTGCTGTATAAGTTAACGACGATGTCTGATCAGGAATTCAAAACCAAGACATCAGAAATTATCCGCTCAGCAGGAATGTAGGAGAGCAATCTCCTATCTCACTCTTGTTTTTGTGAAGTAAACCTCTCACAATACCGCATACGCTAATAGTAACGAAGGATCGTCGCGTCAATGTTTTCAGGGATGTTGTATATTTTTACGCCGCTAGTCATCGGTTATTTTTTCTCTATTAATAATAAATCATTGCTTGAGGCATTAAATAAAGCGACCTCATGGCTGATTTACATCATCTTGTTCCTGATGGGACTGAGCCTAGCCGCATTAGATAACTTCGGAAGCAATCTCAAGACCATTGTTACCATGACATTGGTGTTCTTTGTGTCAATCGGTGCCTGCAATTTGCTGTCTTTACCCTTGGTCGACCGTATTCTGCCGCTAAAGACCGAAAACCTGACAAGTAACCTACCCCTTTCAGCCATGGCGTTAGAGTCCCTAAAGCTTATATTAGTGGTCGGTTCAGGCTTAGTAGCCGGTCTATTGTTGCCAATAGGTTTAGGCTGGGTAGAAACTGCCAGTGAGTGGATTCTGCTCGCTCTGTTATTTTTTATCGGTATTCAATTAAGAAACAGCGGACTCACGCTAAAACAGATTCTGGTAAATAAACAAGGTATGGCGATAGCACTCATTATTGTCGCGAGTTCTCTCATAGGTGGTGCAATTGCTGCAATGGTGCTTGATATCTCGGTCTACAAAGGTCTTGCTATGGCGTCAGGCTTTGGGTGGTATTCACTAGCAGGAATTCTAATGGGCGATGCATTTGGACCAGTTTACGGTGGTGCATCTTTTATGATTGAACTGTTAAGAGAGCTGGTTGCACTTGTCTTTATCCCATTATTAATCACCAGAAAGCCCTGTACCGCTATAGGCTATGCTGGAGCAACAGCAATGGACTTTACCCTACCCGTCATTCAAAGCACTGGTGGCGTAAGATGCGTCCCTGTCGCCATCGTTAGTGGTTTTATTTTGAGTCTATTGGTACCAGTCATGATGTTATTTTTTGTATCACTTGCTGGTTAGATCGCAGGAAAACAGCAATTTTTCAGATATGCTTCGCTATCAAAACAACAATAAAGACGTATTAATAATTTAGTTAGCCCAATTCAAAGGACAATATAATGAAAAAATGGCTTATCGCAGCAATGCTCGTCGGAACTTCTTTTTCCTCATTTTCAGCTGACACGCAATGCTTAGAGAAGAAATACGATGCTTATATCGATGCATCTATCCAATGGTATGATGATCTTGTTCAATTAACGACCCAGCAATATCCAGAACTTGAAAGCGTTGGACAATGGTTTCTAGATGGTCGTAAAAACCATTTTGAACTTAATCGCGAAGCCGTTCATTACTACTTAAAGAACGAACCAACCAAAGTGGCAACCGAGCGCTCAATCGAAAGTTGGCTACAACTAGAGCAACAAGATGTAAAAGCGCTAGCACAGCGTAACGACATGTTAGGTAAAGCTGCTGCTAAGAGCTTCGCTGATCGTCAAGCTAAACCTCATGAACAGAACTACGATCTGCGTAGCGCGTTTGCTGATTTACTCAGCCACCCAAAGAAGATCGACACCGCACTTAATAAATACAACTCGGCTATCCAGAAGGTAGAAAAAACCGAGTGTAAATAGTGGATTAACGACATTTAAAAAGCTGGCAAACTGCCAGCTTTTTGCGTTTTATTTGACCATTCACACAATGCTTCGCACGCAACCCCATGAAAATTAAGTTCCCATTCCAATTTTTGCGAGACTTTCACCGCTAATTGGTTTAGATTGTGCCGCTTGCAGTAACGGAATAATAGTAGATCACGGTATGGTATCTGAGCAGAAAATTGCTGATGTCAGCTTCGAAAGCCTTCTTCGAATCTTCACTATCCCTGAAGGACCAGATTCAACTCTGACCCAAATCGAAGAAGGATTGTCCAAGAACTTAAACCAGTTTTTGCGCGAACATATAGTGGCAGAAGAAAAGCCTTTACATGAAATTGAAAAGGACTTTTCTAGTGCTGTTATTCCAGAACAACCAGCGTTTGTTTCGGACCATACTGAACACCTTCTTGATACGTTAGTATCGCACTCGGTACACACCTCTTCACCAAGTTTTATTGGTCATATGACCTCGGCCTTGCCTTATTTCTTGATGCCGTTGTCGAAAATTATGATCGCGCTAAATCAGAACTTGGTAAAGATTGAAACCTCTAAAGCATTCACGCCTCTAGAACGCCAAGTTCTGGGTATGCTCCATAAACTGATTTATGGTGAATCCGACCCTTTCTATAGTCGATGGATGCACAGTGCTAACCATTCTCTTGGTGCATTTTGCTCGGGAGGCACCATTGCTAATATCACCGCACTTTGGGTGGCACGCAATAACGCGTTAAAAGCACAAGGTGATTTCCTTGGCGTGGAAAAAGAAGGGTTGTTTAAGGCAATGAAACATTACGGTTATGAAGGTCTAGCCGTGCTTGTCTCTGAACGTGGGCATTATTCTCTAAAAAAAGCTGCCGACGTCCTTGGCATTGGTCAACAAGGTCTGGTCGCAGTTAAAACGGATAGTTCTAACCGAATCTGCCCTGAAGATCTAAAAGCCAAATTTGCTCAGCTCAAAGAAGACAAGATCAAACCTTTTGCGGTCATTGGCGTTGCCGGGACAACCGAAACAGGTAACGTTGATCCATTAAGAGAAATCGCTCAAATCTGCCAACAAGAGTCTTGTCACTTTCACGTTGATGCGGCATGGGGCGGCGCTACTTTGATGTCGGCTAAATATCGCTATCTACTAGATGGCGTGGAACTGGCGGATTCAGTGACAATTGATGCGCATAAGCAGCTTTATATCCCTATGGGTGCAGGTATGGTGTTGTTCAAGCAACCAGATGCCATGAAGAGCATCGAACACCACGCTCAGTATATTTTGCGTAAAGGGTCGAAAGACTTAGGCAGTCACACTCTAGAAGGTTCACGCTCAGGCATGGCAATGCTCGTGTATGCCGCAATGCATATAATTAGCCGTCCAGGTTATGAGCTGTTGATCAATCAAAGCATAGAGAAAGCTCGTTACTTTGCTGACCTCATTAAACAACAAGACGATTTCGAGCTTGTAAGCGAACCAGAATTGTGTCTCCTGACCTATCGCTACGTTCCAAAATATGTCCGTAATGCACTGGCTAGTGCTTCAACCGAGCAGACAACCGAGATCCATAACTTGCTAAATGAACTAACCAAAGTCATTCAGAAAAAACAGCGAGAAACCGGGCTCTCCTTTGTATCTCGCACACAACTTAATCCAATTCAATGGACACTACGCGACACTATTGTGTTTAGGGTCGTTTTAGCCAACCCTTTAACTACAACGGATGTATTAAGTTCAGTGCTTGAAGAACAAAGAGATATTGCTAAAACGGCGCCTAACTTAATGGCAAGACTTGAGCAAGTCTCTCACGAGATCCTTCAAACAAAAGACCAAAAATGAAATCAATTTCATTCTCGCAGTTATGAAAATTTCTTTCTGTTTTGTGGGAGTAATACGGTAAAAACGAGCTAGAAACTGTCGATTTCTGGCTGTTTTTTCTTCAATTGTTTTTTTCTTCCATTTTTTTGTTTGATGCCTGTCATATTCTAAAGATTTCATGTGAGCTTTTATTACAGCTCGTATGCTGCTTCGTTTATACTGAGGACATGGAGTTGGCGTATTTCTAACGTACTATAAGAACTCAATGTTAGATTGAGATTTGCGAAATTACCTTTTGCTCTTCACTAATAGAATCGCCAGCAAGTTGTTCTCTTTACCCTGTGAACACTATGAATACACTAGAGAAAGTCCAAAAAAATTTAGAGAACTTCAGTAAATCTGAACGTAAGGTTGCTGAAGTTATTATGGCATCCCCCCAGACTGCCATACACTCAAGTATCGCGACACTCGCTAAGATGGCGGATGTTAGTGAGCCAACTGTTAACCGCTTCTGCCGTCGTTTAGACACCAAAGGTTTCCCAGACTTTAAACTGCATCTCGCACAAAGTTTGGCGAATGGTACACCTTATGTGAACCGTAACGTCGAAGAAGACGACGGTCCGGATGCCTATACTCATAAGATTTTTGAGTCGACGATGGCATGCTTGGATGTTGCTAAGAACAGCCTAGACCCGATGCAAATCAATCGTGCGGTTGACTTGCTGACTCAAGCAAAGCGAATCTCTTTCTTTGGTCTAGGTGCTTCCTCATCGGTTGCTCGAGATGCTCAAAACAAGTTTATCCGTTTCAACATCCCTATTTCTTGTTACGAAGATGTAGTAATGCAACGTATGAGCTGCATCAACTGTTCAGACAACGATGTTATCGTACTAATTTCGCACACAGGTCGTACTAAGAGCCAAGTTGAAATTGCTCACCTTGCTAGGGAAAACGGTGCAACAGTTATTGCCGTCACCGCGAAAGACTCGCCGTTAGATAAGGCCAGCTCACTATCTATTACTGTCGACGTACCAGAAGACACTGACGTTTACATGCCGATGGCTAGCCGTGTGGTACAGATGACCATCATTGATGTCTTAGCGACAGGCTTTACATTACGTCGTGGCTCTGGCTTCAGAGACAATCTAAAACGCGTGAAAGAAGCATTAAAAGATTCTCGCTACAACAAAATGCCTAACTACTAGTCATAGAGAATTTGTTAAAAAAGAGGCCAATGGCCTCTTTTTTTATTGCTCGTTAATCTGTCTCAACGGGATTATTGCGAATCTCTACTTGGTTTGCGTCTTCATGGGTTTGCGGATGTCCGTCGCACTGACATTGACACACTTGATTCAGGATAAAAATAAGTCTGTCTTCAGTTAATGGTATAGGGTTACCTTTAATAGCTACAGACTTCATCGCATCAGCAGCAACCTGATCGAAAGACGTATTACAAACGCCAAACTCGGACAATTGTGGCAGTTCAAGCCTTTCGAGAATCATATTCACCCAAAGCACGCTGTCTTCAATACTGGCGTTGGTTCGTCCAGTAAGAATTTGCGCCATATTTCGGTATCGATTCAACACGTCACTGCGCCCTGCTCTTTTCGCGGCTTTAATGTTTTCAGTCATGACATGTGGAGCAAGTCGTGCGGTAATCACGCTATGCGGCGCGGTAATTTTACCACCAAGCGCTGAGGCAAGGCCATGAGCGGCCCCCAATTTGGCATTCGTTATCGCCATTCCGCCAAGCATAGCGGCAAAGGACAAGTCCGCACGCGATTTGGGATTATCTTGTTTGCAACCTGAGATAATGGAATAACTGAGGCGTCTCAAACCTTCTTCACAAACCATATCAGTCAATGGGTTGGGTTCACCACACACGTACGCTTCCATTAAGTGAGTAAATGCATCCATTGCACCCCGCCCCGAAGTGTAAGCATCGGTACCGTAGGTTAGAACAGGGTCGACAATCGCCACATCAGGCAACATATCCGGATTCCGTAAACTCACTTTAACCTTATCTTGTCCAGATTTAAGTACCGCATTCTTCGTCACTTCAGCTCCAGTACTGGCTGTAGTTGGAATTGCGATCATGGGAATAGGTTTGGTTTTTAATGGCACATTTCGACCCACAACTTCAACATAGTCGTAGACATCACCCTGATTGGGAATGATCGCAGCAAGTGCCTTACCCATATCTAAAACACTGCCACCACCAATAGCAACCACCATGTCAGGCTTAAAACGCCTACCCATGATCGCCGTTTCCTCGACCATGGTAATGTTAGGCTCACCCCGAATGGCGACATGCTGATAACGCATGTTTTGGCTATGAAGATAATGAATTACAGGGTCAGCTCTTTGACGCTCCTGCCCTGTTACCAGCAACACACTGTATCCAAACTGATTGATGATTGAGAGGGAAGATTGAAGCGCGCCCTCTCCGAAGATAATACGACTAGACGTCATGAACTGAAACATACCAATATCCTTTAGGTATACCATTCGACTCACTAATCAAACCATTGCCTATGAAACTAGCAATACAAATACTCTAGGTGTGAGTCTTATTGGTAGTGCAAACATAGAAAAGAAAAGCTTCGATAAGCATGCAGTTTCCTTTGCTGCAAAAACTTGATTTAAACCAAGCTACTTAGTTTTTGCTCTATTTTATATCGACAACTTTGCCATAAATCACACTCCGTTATGTTCAACTTTGCATCTAACTGAGTAAATTATGCTCTGATAGTTTTCACCTATTAGAGCAAGTGGGATTTGCCACTTTATTTCCTTTTCATCTTGAGGCATAGTGGTTTCCAACAATATGAAAGAGCTGAGACTTGGTCTCTTTAGATGCTCAGAAAAAGTTTAATCTTCAAGGAGAAAGTCAATGTTCGTAGTGATTTTTGGTCGCCCTGGTTGTCCATTCTGTGTTCGTGCAAAAGAGCACGCTGAAAAGCTAAAAGAAAAACGTGACGATTTTAACTACCGTTACGTTGATATCCATGCAGAAGGTATCTCAAAAGCAGATTTAGAGAAAACTGTAGGTAAACCTGTTGAAACAGTACCTCAAATCTTCATTGACCAAGAGCACATTGGCGGCTGTACTGAATTTGAAGCCTACGCTAAAGAAAATCTTGGCCTTTTTGACGAATAATCGTCTGCACTATCAATAGTATAGTTGAAAAAAAGAGTCTCAATAGCCAGCTGATATCAGCTGGCTTTTTTATTTGCGCGCTGTATCCATTTTCATCAAGACTGTCATCAATTGTCAGGCTTTGTCTGGGTTAGGATAGAAATACGTAATCTAATAGTAAAACATAAAAAAAATCACTTATCTTTTTGATTATTTCGGCTACAATCGCCACACTTTATTAATCTCAACTTAAGCCTCTTCGAGCAGCTACATACAGTGAATATCGACGTAGTAAATTTGCTAGATCAAAACCCGATTCTTCTCATCTTTGTCGCTTTAGCGATTGGCCTTGCTTTTGGCAAAATTCGCTTTGGTAATCTTCAACTCGGCAACTCTATTGGTGTTTTAATTGCCTCTCTCGTCATGGGACATTTAGGTTTCAGTTTTAATGCGGAAGCCTTGACCATCGGCTTTATGCTATTTATCTACTGTGTGGGTATTGAGGCTGGTCCCAACTTCTTTGGCATCTTTTTCCGTGACGGAAAACACTATTTGATTCTCAGTCTTGTGGTGTTGGTCACCGCACTGACAGTGACCTACTTTGCTAGCCACTACTTGGGACTTGATTACGGTCTTTCCGCAGGTGTGATGGCCGGAGCCTTAACCGCAACACCAGTATTAGTAGGTGCTCAAGACGCCTTAAATTCAGGGCTTGCGACGATTCCGCGTGGAATGGACTTCTCTTTGGTCATAGAGAATCTTTCTGTAGGTTATGCAATGGCTTACCTGATCGGCCTTATCAGTATGATCATGCTTGCCAAGTTACTGCCTAAGTTGCAAAAGCAAAACCTGCACGACTCTGCACAGCAAATCGCGCAAGAACGAGGGTTGGGCGGCTCAGGCCAGAGAAAAGTCTATCTGCCTATTATTCGCGCTTACCGTGTCGGACAAGAACTCATCGACTGGACGGACGGGAAAAATCTGAGAGAGCTTGGCATTTATCGCCAAACAGGCTGTTATATCGAACGAATTCGCCGTAATGGCATCTTGGCTCACCCAGATGGCGATGCAATTTTGCAAGAAGGCGATGAGATTGCCTTAGTTGGCTTCCCAGATAGTCACGCTCGACTAGACCCAAGCTTCCGCAACGGTAAAGAAGTATTCGACCGCAACTTGCTCGACCTGCGAATCGTTGAAGAAGAGATCGTAGTAAAAAGTGACAACATTGCAGGAAAGAGCTTATCGAGCCTAAACCTATCCGAGTATGGCTGTTTCCTCAACCGAGTCGTTCGAGCGCAAATTGAAATGCCAATGGACGCCAATATCGTGCTGGCAAAAGGGGATATTCTTCAGGTCAGTGGTGAAAAGAGTCGTGTACATGGCCTTGCAGAGAAAATTGGTTTCATTTCGATCCACAGCCAAATGGCCGACCTGCTCGCGTTTTGTAGCTTCTTTATTCTTGGCATTATGTTTGGTTTGATTACCATGACTTTTGGTCAAGTTTCGTTTGGTCTAGGTAACGCTGTAGGTCTTTTGCTTGCAGGGATCACGCTCGGTTTCTTAAGAGCCAACCACCCTACCTTTGGTTACGTTCCTCAGGGGGCCCTGAACATGGTCAAAGATCTTGGCTTGATGTTCTTTATGGTTGGTATTGGCTTGAGTGCAGGCGGCAAGATGTTTGAGCACTTAACTCAAGTCGGTCCCCAAGTCATAGCGATAGCTTTCTTGGTTAGCGTTGTGCCTGTTGTTTTAGCTTACCTTGTTGGAGCGTATATTCTGAAAATGAACCGAGCGTTGTTGATAGGTGCGATTGTGGGTGCACGAACTTGCGCACCGGCTATGGATGTTGTTAATGAACACGCACGTTCAACTATACCGGCACTTGGTTATGCGGGCACCTATGCTATTGCTAACATACTAATGACACTAGCAGGTACCATACTTATCATCTTGTCCTAGTCTTTTATAACGAAAGCTCTAGGGCAACGCTTCTATTAAAACTTGTTATTTCTATATACAGCAAATAACAAAGGGGCGCATAAAGCGCCCCTTTTCATTATCAACTAATGTCTCGATTATAGGTCGATAACATCAAACTCTACCAGTGGTGATACATCTGCATCGTAGTCCACACCGTCAACACCGAAACCAAACAGCTTCAAGAACTCTTCTTTGTACTCAACGTAGTCAGTTAGCTCTTTTAGATTTTCAGTTGTGATTTGTGGCCAAAGTTCTGCGCAGTGCTTCTGGATGTCATCACGCAGTTCCCAGTCATCTAGACGTAGACGATTCTTTTCATCGACCTCTGCAGCGCTACCGTCAGCTTTGTAAAGACGCTGAGAGAACATGCGGAAGATCTGCTCCATACAACCTTCGTGGATACCCTCTTCACGCATCTTCTTAAATACCATTGCGATATAAAGAGGCATAACAGGAATCGCCGAACTTGCTTGAGTCACAACAGACTTAAGAACCGCTACATTGGCACTACCACCAGTTTTAGCCAACTTATCGTTAAGCTCGGTAGCGGCACGATCTAGGTCCATTTTTGCTTTACCTAGTGCGCCTTCCCAATAGATAGGCCATGTCAGCTCAGTACCAATGTATGAATACGCAACCGTCTTACAACCGTCTGCAAGTACACCAGCATCTGATAGCGCGTTAATCCATAGCTCCCAATCTTGGCCGCCCATTACAGTAACAGTATCTTCAATCTCTTGTTCTGTCGCAGGCTCAACACTTGCTTCAATGATAGTGTCTGAGTTTGTGTCTACTGCTGTAGAAGTGTAAGTCTCACCAATTGGTTTTAGCGATGAACGAATCAGCTCACCCGTTTCTGGAAGCTTACGTACTGGAGAAGCCAATGAGTAAACCACCATGTCGATTTGACCAAGATCTTCTTTGATTAAATCAATAACTTTTTGTTTTGCTTCGTTAGAGAAAGCATCACCGTTGATGCTCTTCGAGTACAAGCCTTCTTCTTTTGCTAGCTTGTCAAAAGCAGCAGAGTTATAGAAACCTGCTGTACCAGGCTTACGTTCTGTACCTGGTTTTTCGAAAAATACGCCGATTGTCGCCGCACCACCACCGAATGCCGCAGCGATACGAGAAGACAGGCCATAACCACTAGAAGAACCAACAACAAGTACACGCTTTGGCGCGTTTGCAATTGGCCCTTGAGCTTTGGTATAGGCGATTTGTTCTTTTACGTTTGCTTCACAACCTACTGGGTGAGTAGTAGTACAAATAAATCCACGAATTCTTGGTTTGATGATCATATTCAGTTCCTCAAAAAATCCCTAGTAGGATAAGAGTTTCAATCCCAGTTCGCATCTTATTTCTGTCAATTTCCTTGAATTTTCTAAGTGGTTGGAGCACTTTCGGCGCCTAATCCTCGATTTCTATAAAAAAAGCGCCCTATAAAAAGGCGCTTTTTGCTGTTCACAAGAATAGTTTTTGTCCTAGTTAGGCAACACTATTCAACTTTGGCTTGGATTCTGAGTGCGTTCTTACTTCAGACATGTCATGGCTAAAGTGATCAACTTGAATCGCTTTGTAGCGAAGAGCATCCGCTTCACGAATTCTAGCGACTTCTTCTTCAGTCAGAACATTAGCTTCAATTGCTTGATTCAATCGATCTTCCAATAGGCCTTTCTTCGCCACTTTGCCTTCTTTCACACCAACAAACAGCTTTTTCTCTAGGTCACGAATGTTGTACATCGCGATAAAGGCGTTTTCCATAAGACCGACATTATCGTCCTCTTTCGGCCCGATGTAACATAGGTGAGTCAGGCGATCACGATGCGCACCCGGTACCATCATGCTTTTCGCTAGTTTCAACCCTAGGTCGTCTGATGGTTTCTCAAAATGGTTACCAATCGGGAATAGTAGACCTTTCAAAGTCACCCCTGCCCATCGTGCTGGGAAGTTGCGGTAAGCTTCGTTCAGTGACTTCGCTGCATGGTAGAAACAATGTTGAACCGAGTAATGAACGTAATCCAAGTCAGCTTGTTGACGACCATCATCTTCATACTTCTTCAGCGCCGCAGAAGCCATGAACAGGTAAGCAAGACCGTCACCTAAACGTGCTGAGATCATCTCTTTACGTTTCAGATCACCACCCAGTGTCAACATGGCAAAGTCTGCACTCACTGCTAAGGCTTTACTTAGGCGAGTTAGGTCTTTGTAGTAGCGTTTCGTTGGACCACTCATATGAGCACCAACAAATGCAGAACCCGTTAATGCTGAAGTAAAGGCGCCCAAGGTGTTTTTAGTTGCATGACCGATATGTTTGAACAGTAACTTATCAAAGTCCTCAGCAGCCTGTTTCTCATCTGGGTTGGCTGCTGCTTCCATCTCTTTAAGGACATATGGATGACAACGTGTTGCGCCCTGACCAAAGATCATCAAGTTACGAGTGAGGATGTTTGCACCTTCTACTGTGATTGCTACCGGGATACCCAAATAGCTCGAAGCAAGGTAATTCATAGGACCATCTTGGATGGCACGTCCAGCATGAATATCCATAGAGTCATTGAGGATAGTGCGCGCCATCTCAGTCATATGGTATTTGGCAATCGCGGTAACGATCCCTGGTTTTTCACCCATATCCAGCGAGGTAGTCGTTAACGTTCGAGTCGCTTCAAGTAGGTAAGTTAGGCCACCAATACGACCCATAGCTTCTGCTACACCCTCAAACTTACCGATAGACATACCAAACTGTTTACGAACATAAGCGTAAGCACCCGTTGTTCGTGTTGTTAGGTGCCCAATAGCGGTGCCTAGTGCTGGAAGTGAGATACCTCGACCCGCGGACAGACATTCAACCAACATTCTCCACCCGCGACCTGCATACTCTTGACCACCAATCAGCCATTCCATTGGGATAAATACATCTTTACCACGTGTCGGACCGTTCATGAATGCCAAATGCAGTGGGTCATGACGCTCACCGATCTCAACACCTTTATGGTCTGCTGGAATCAGTGCACAAGTGATACCGATATCTTCTTTGTCACCCATGAGTTTGTCGGGATCGTGCAATTTGAAAGCAAGACCCAACACGGTCGCAACTGGTGCAAGCGTGATATAACGCTTATTCCAATTAAGGCGAATACCTAATACTTCTTTGCCTTCATGCTCGCCATAACACACGATACCTTTATCTGGGATACCGCCAGCGTCAGAACCCGCTTCAGGGCCCGTCAATGCGAAACATGGGATATCAGTACCGTCAGCCAAGCGTGGCAACCAATAATCTTTCTGCTCTTGAGTCCCGTAGTGAGACAGAAGCTCGCCCGGACCTAATGAGTTTGGAACCATAACCGATACGGCAGCACTAATACTGCGAGTCGCAATTTTAGTTACAATAGTAGAGTTCGCTAGTGGCGAGAACTCTCTACCGCCAAACTTTTTAGAGATAATGAGAGAAAAGAAACGCTCTTTACGCAAGTATTCCCATACTTCTTTCGGTAGATCGCGGTCTTCTTTCACGATTTTGTTGTCATCTAACATCTCTAGCAGTGTTTCAAGCTCATTGTCCATAAAGGACTGCTCTTCTGCTGACAGCGTCGGCTTAGGGTACTGGTGCAGTGTTTTAAAGTTAGGCGTTCCTGAGAATAACTCTCCATCCCACCATACGCTCCCTGCTTCCATTGCTTCTTTCTCGGTTGCCGATAGTGGCGGCAATACCTTCTTAAACATTTTGAATGCAGGGTCACTTATCCATTTTCTTCTAAGAGAGCTCATGATACCTATCCTTTTGTTCAGATTATTTCTTGTTATTATTTGGGTTATTAGTTTGATTAAGGTTTTAGCTTGGTAGTCATTATTCCGCCGCTACACCTGCAGCGAGATAGGGAATGATTTGGTTGATGATTGCTTCCGCATCTACTTCTTTATCAAAGGAACTCAAAGCAATTTCTGACAACGCTTGACTCGATGCCATAGTGAATACGCATGTACCCAGTGTTAGGTGCAAACGCCAAAACAGGGTTTCCGCATCTAACTTTGGATTCGCTTTCATCACGGATTGAGTGAACATCGCTAACGCTTCGGTGTATCGAGTAGTGATAAACCAGCGCAGGTGGCCTTGAACATCGGTATAGCCACGTCCAACTAGCGACATGAATCGGCTCGCTCCTCCCGGCTTCACTTGATTCAAGCTAAGCAAAGGCGACTTCAGCGCACCAAATACATCAGCCATTGTGTAGTGCTCACGCTCATTCAATTCGTAGAGCGCCGCTTCTACAGCTGGCATGAACGCTTCCAGATAACGATTAAGTACCGCTCGAACCAGAGTTTTTTTATCGCCAAAATGATAATTCACAGAAGCCAAATTCACGTTAGCCTTACTCGTGATAGTTCTGAGAGAGGTATCGTTGAAACCATGCTCAGCGAACAGTACCTCTGCGACATCGAGAATCTTATCCTTGGTAGTTACTCTATTGGTCATTTCAATCATCCGTATCAAACACACGTTTGAATATACTCTCGCAACAGCAAGATAACAAGTGATTAACATCAAACTTTTTAATAAATACATAAGACTGGTCTGACAAGATTTATAACCAACTGTTTTCATTAAACTTTGAAAATATTCTTAAAAAAACGTGTTTTTTTATGAACTAATTCATCTTGGCTAGGTCTATTTAAGTGTTATCAACAATAACTTGTTTTACCGACATGACGCTGATTTCCATTGTTATTGTTGATGACATATGCTGCTTTTTCTTATTAACTCCTATTTTTTGTATCCGCCCAAACCAACATTGGTTTGGGCTTTTTTTATTCGTTTTTCAAACATAAAAAAACCCAGCCTAAGCTGGGTTTGTCTAATCATAGTTTCTGGCAGTTAGTATTGAACCTTAGGCTCTGGTGCCTCTTCCTTAGGAAGTGAGAAGTTAAGCAGTATGTAGCCAAGAACAGCTGCTGTTGTTGAGCCCATCAAAATGCCCAATCTAGCGTATGTATCAAACTCAGGACTCACTCCAGTAAACGCTAGAGATGAGATGAAAATCGACATGGTAAAGCCAATACCACACAAAACAGACACCGCAAACACCTGCTTAAAGTCCACACCATCAGGCAATTTTGCCACACCGAGTTTCACTGCTAACCAACTAAAGCTGAAGATACCTAGTGGTTTACCGACCAACAGACCTAACGCAATACCAAGTGGCAACATCGACGTTAGACCCGACATCGACACACCTTCCAGCGAGATGCCAGCATTGGCAAACGCGAAGATAGGTAGAATCAAGAATGCGACGTATGGATGAAGTGCATGCTCTATATGTTTCAGCGGTGACTTCTCGCCTTCATTCCCTCTAAGAGGAATAGCAAAGCCTAATACCACACCAGCCAAAGTTGCGTGCACGCCAGAGGCCAATACGCTCACCCAGAGCACCGCACCAACTAAAAGGTAAACAGGTATGCTTGTCACCTTCTTCGCGTTCAACATGAACAACACTGCAGTCATGATAAAGCCAATAGTTAACGCCAACGTAGACAGATCGCTGCTATAAAACAAAGCAATAATAACGATAACGCCTAAGTCATCAATGATAGCAAGTGCAAGTAGGAATACTTTCAAAGCTACAGGGACACGCTTACCGAGCAACGCCATGATACCTAAAGCAAACGCGATATCCGTTGCTGCAGGGATAGCCCAGCCACTCATCGCTTCAGGATCACCCATGTTAAACAGTACATAAATAAGTGCCGGAGCCAACATGCCACCGACCGCGGCAATCGCAGGGAAGATAGCAGTCTCTTTAGACTTCAATGCACCTTCGAGTAGCTCACGTTTTACTTCCAAACCAATCAGGAAGAAGAAGATCGCCATCAAACCATCGTTGATCCAGTGTGAGATAGACAGACCAAACACGTAGGTATGAAGCACGCCTTGATACATTTCGTTCAATGGAGAGTTTGCGACGAGCATAGCAATCGCAGCAGCGATAACGAGGATGATACCTCCAGCTGACTCCATCTTGAAAAAATTACGAATGACGTCATTCATGTTGTAAAGCCCTTAATAGTTATTCATCTTGTCAGAATGTTAAAAATTGTATATCTAGTTAATTTTCAGAAAAAATCGATTCTACGGAGTTTATACTACGGAATTTCCGAAATATAAAACTAAACCGTTCGAGATATCCTCACAAGTAATGGCCATGTTAGATAGAAGTATAGTGCATAGATACGCAGCTAGTCATTGATAAATTCAATCACTTAGCTGTAGTCAATATCATTTGAGAGTTAAAGGTAGAGGAGAATTAGTAACAGATTGTTACTTGTAACTATATAACAACAAAAAGGTTTTTCTTACCTAATAGCCACTAAGTTGCATAAAACCAATAGCAGAATTTGAACCTTTGGCCGTAACTGAACCTTGCCATTGTGGTACGACGAAATTCACCCAGTTATCTCGCTTACGAGCATTAATAACCAAGTTAATATTTTGGCTGGGGATTTGTAGATTCCAAGATAGAGGCACACGAGTTCCTGACGCAAATTCCGTATAGTTGAGCGCCTTAAGTATGATGTCCTCCGATGGGATGTTTATGATGTTACCACTAATATCAATCAAAGAAGCAGTGGTATAAGGCATATTGTCTTTGTAACGATATTGGCTCACCTGTAGCGCTTCTGTATCGCTCAGCCAAAGAAGAAAGTTATCTTCGCCGACATAATTTGCACCAACAAGCTCACTACCCCACTCTTTACTTAACCAAGCGCGGCCTGTCACTTTCAGCACCTTACCATCTGATAGGGTCAACTCTCCTGTTGATGCAACAAACGGCGATTCAAAAGTATAAGATGCGCGAGGGAGTAGATCATGTTTGGCGTGGTAGCCATTTTCGCCAATAAGAGCATATGGCCCGGTTTGTTTTAACTGAAGATTCACACTGAAGTTATCGCTGGATAAGCGCAGATTCCCAGGCAGTGGCTGATTAGACAGAGAACGCCAAGACCACTCATCAATCCAAACGCGAAATGGACGGCTAAGACCTCCCGCCTGACCGATACCACCACGAGCGATGCGCTGATCGGTAAACATTCCTAAATGGCTATTCATCACTAAATTTGCGATGTAGATCTGTGGATCTTGCCAACCCGTTGCAATACGGTCATCGCTGGCATAGCGAAAAAAGCGCCATCTTAGCCAGTATGCCTGACCAGATTCGTCTTTCAGCTGCACCACCATTTGCCACCATTCATGTTGGAATTCAGGATGAAAACGGAAGTCTCTTGGTAGCTCAACCTCTCGGTCGGGTAAAACAGGTTCAAAAACCTTACGACCTGGAGAACCAAATACAGTATTGATATAGGTCGCTTTAGTCACACTGGGCTTTGACTCGCGTGATTCCGTTAGCCAAATTGAAGTGCTAGCGACCACCACTACCAGCAAGCATGAGAAAATAAGCTTCTGCATACGATTCATCTATAACGCATCCCTTAACGAATGAATCGGTGTATTACGTATCAACTTCAGCACTGGTAGCGCTCCTGCAACTACCAATGCCAACAGAGACCACAAACATGTGGTGAGATACTGCCATGGGACAATCTGCAGCTGTAAAGACCAACCGAACGACTGCTTGATCACAATATCCACAATCAGTTGCGCCAGTGCAATACCAAGCGGCATAGCAATAATGGCAGAGATAAGTCCAAATACCAGCAACTGTAAGCCACCCATTAACACTAGCTCTTTTGCGGAAATACCCAGACAGCGCAGCAATGAGGTATGACGTTGTCTAGAGATCTCCCCTGCTATCGTTGCAAAGAAGATACCAAACACAGCAATCACCAAAGTGATATTGCCCAGAGTATCAGCAATCGCAAAAGTACGATCAAAGGTTGTCATCGCTTTCGCGTGAATAGACGTGTTGTCGTAAATCCGTTCACTGTTTAGCCTAAATGTCGATTGCAGACGTCTTTCGACAAACAACGATTGAGACTTATCATTCAGTACCGCTCCTAACGCCACATCACCAGAACCTTCTAAGTTGGCTAGCCAACGATTTTGCGATAACAATACTTGATGATAAGGGTTTCCGTAATCATAGTAGACACCTATCACGTGCCAGTTCCCACCCAGTGGTGGGCCTAAATCGACATAATCACCCGGACGAATATCTAACTTAAGCGCCATAGATTCGCTGATCATGACACTGCGAGAATGATGAAGGTTATACCAATAGTTAGGCACAGCAATTTTAACGGTTAACGCGTCGCGCTCACCTTCTGAGTCACCCGTACTTACCACTTGCATCATGCCATGCTCTGTCGGGATCTCTTCTTCCCAGCGCCACCAAACGCGATCAACCTCGGGCTGAGCCTCCAACCATTTACTCATGCGAACCGCATTATTGTTGGTGGGATAGACGTAAATATCGGCCGCAAGCCTTTGGGTTAACCATCGGTCAGTAGTATCTCTAAAACTACCAACCATAGTCTCAACCCCCATATTAGCAGCCATAGCTAACATGAAAGCCATATTGGCAACACCGCGGTAGCTCATACTGGCAGCTGCATCCGCAAAGAACCAACGGACTTTCACCCAGCGGAGAGAGTACGAAAATAACGTGAAGATTTTCCAAGTAATAAACGGCGTAATCAATGCGACACTTAGCAACATCAAAACAATGATGGCATAACCTGAATTCTGCGACTTAGGTGCTTGATAAATAGCAACTGCAGCCACACAAAATCCGCATGCTACAAACGCTTGCCATGTAAACTCTGCCCCGGTAAATCGCATTAACGATAAACGAGCAGAAAGTCGAATAGGTTGAGATTTCAAAAGTCGGACTAACGGCCAGCCACACGAGACCACAGCCCCAGTGAACGCTAATAAGAAGCTATAAAGGCTCCATTGCCAGCTCCACTCAATGCTCAAACCAATGTTCGCATCATAAAGATCATTCAAGCTCTGTGAGACTGCTGGAATCAACTGATTTGCCAATGCTAACCCAAACAGGTTGCCACCAAGCCAGCTCAAGAACACTAAAGCCGCCAGTTCAAGACACAAGGCTTGAGTCAACTGCCACCCCGAGACACCGACTTGGCGCAGACTACCAACCAAAGGCTGACGCTGAGCTAAAGACAACGACATCGCTTGGTAGAAGATAAACAGGCCAACAACGAAAGACAGCATACTCATCGCAGACAAATTGGTATGGAATGCTTTAGTGAGAGATTCCAGTTCTGATTGTGAACTGCGTGATAACGTCATACCATTTGGAATCATCTTACGAAGATTCTCAAGTTTGGATGCACTCATCTCACCACAAGCAATTACAGACAACCCGGACGATTTTTTCATCGCACGGACTAAAGACATATCCGCTAAGATACGCGTTCCGCGAATACCTTTCTTAGAATCAATCTTGATAGGGCCTAACTGAATTCCATTATTGAGCGTCAACGTATCGCCATTTTGCCAGCCCTTGAGCTCAGCAAGATCATGACTCACAATAATTGTCGTTGGGACTTTTATCATATCTTGCGATGCGATATCGCCAATGGTGACGACATTACGCAGCTGCAATAAAGAAATTGGATCTACGCCAACTAGGTTAAGCTCTAAACCATCAGCTGTGGTTACTTTTTGAATGTCAAAAGGCACACATTGCTTGAACCCTTCGCGGCGCAGTTGGATATAGAAGCCCTGCGGAATTTTGGTTTCTGCGTGCTTTGGGCGAATGCGGTATGGAACGGGATTAGCGAAAAGTTTTTCACCGCTTGCGTAAGCCTGTTTAGCGTGGTGGTTTATAGCCGTAACGCCAACTAATAGCGATACACCAAGCGTTAAACCAAGCCAGACGAGAAGAATTTGTAGCGGGTGGCGACGATAATGGCCAAGTAGTGCTTTAACTACGGGCCATAACATGAAGTTGCCCCCCTTGAAGGCGGATAGAACCGTCCATATGAGAGGCGACTTTTTCACTATGGGTGACAACAAGCAAGGTGCACTCTAGATGTCGTGTCAGTGAAGTAAGAAGTCGCATTACCGCTTCAGCGTTACGCTCATCCAAGCTACCCGTTGGCTCATCGGCTAGCAGAATTTTTGGCTCCATATATAGCGCGCGAGCAATAGCCGCACGCTGTTGCTGCCCCCCAGAAAGCTCTTCTGGATAACGACCAAGCAACGCCATTAAATCTAACGCGGATAAAATCTGACGCCAAAGCCCTCGATCTTCTGGCAGTCCTTTAATCTGTCTGCAGAATCGAATATTGTCGGCAATATTAAGAGTTGGTAGCAAATTGAACTGCTGAAAGATATGACCAATGTTATTTCTTCGATAAGCCGTTCTAAGACTTTCTTTTGCGTCATGCATAGCAAAATCGGGGTACCAGATTTCCCCAGAATCGACCTTATCGATGCCAGCGATTAAGTTAAGTAGTGTACTCTTACCCGAGCCACTTTCACCCATCAATGCCAGTTGTTCACCTTGCGACAGTGTTAGCTCTGCACTTTGCAATACAGGATGGAATTCTCCACCGTCAATATAGCCTTTACAAAGGTCTGACAACTTAAGCATTCAATCTCTTCAATCACTGGTAAATTTGGAGTGTGAATCTACACTAAATTTGCAGTTCTAGGAAGCAAATTTGGCCATAAAGCCCCTACATTGAGTCGGTTTAGCTCAATTTCGATTCAAGATATCGTTTTTTAAAAGAATTGGAATTTGGAACATATACGCGTGAAAACATCCTAATCAGCCATCATGTATTGTAAACAAATGAAGATAAACTAGAAAAATGTGTTAAATTTTATAGAGATAACAATTAAGAGAGATAACGGAATATGAAGCGCGTATTGGTATTAGGGGCGTCGGGTTATGTCGGTTCTCAGCTCATTCCTATCCTACTGGACCAAGGCTACGAAGTAACAGCAGCGGCTCGTCAAATAGACTACCTAAAAAGCCGTGTAGTCCCTCACTCGATGCTCAAGTTTGAGTATCTTGATCTCGCTAATCGAGACGCCACAATGGCACTCATTCCTAAGTTCGATATCGTTTATTTCTTGGTACATGGTATGGCTCATGGCCATGACTTTTTGGACTACGAGCTCTCTCTTGCTCAAAACTTCAAAGATGCGCTCGATATTAGTCATGTTGAACACGTCATCTATCTCAGCGCAATTCAACCTCAAACTGGTAATTCCGAGCACCTTGCAGCCAGAAAAGCAACCGGCAAGCTTCTTCGTACCAGTAAAGTGCCAATTACCGAACTGCGTGCAGGTGTTATTATAGGCCCCGGCTCTGCCGCTTACGAAATCATGAGGGATTTCGTCTATAACCTACCTATCTTAATCGCCCCCAAATGGGTGGACTCCAAAGCGAATCCTATTGCTTTACAAAACCTCAATCATTACCTTATCGAACTGGCTAAAGAAACATCACCCGATTCGATTATTTATGAGGTTGGTGGCCCCGATACCTTGTCCTACCGCGAGCAGTTCGCCGTTATTTGCAGCAAAATAAACAAACCACTACGACTCTGGTCAACGCGATTTCTCACACCTAAACTCGCCTCATACTGGCTCGGCGTTGTAACCTCGGTTCCTTCAAGCATTGGCAAAGCCTTATTAGCGGGGCTAGAACATGACTTTATCGCTGACTCTCAAGCAATCAGAACTCGTTACCCACAAGATATGGTTTCCTACTCCGATTCAGTCTCAGAGACCATAGAAAAAGAAGGCACCTTTATTCGTAGCAATGTATGGGGTTACGACCCTGCGGCATTAACGCGATGGCAAGCAGGGTTTGGCTATTACCCAAAGAAAACTGGAGCCAGCTATTTCACCGATAAATCCACCGAGCAGATTTGGGAGGTCGTCAAACAAATTGGCAGTCCGAAAGAAGGCTACTTCTTTGCTAACGCACTGTGGCGCACTCGAGAATGGTTAGATGTACTGTTTGGTGCAGGAAGGCCAATAAGGCGCTCGCCAGAAGGACCAGAATTAAAAGTGGGTGACTTTATCGATTCATGGAAAGTCATTCGATGCGACAAGCCGCATTTTCTGTCACTACTATTCGGAATGAAAGGCCCAGGACTGGGGCGACTGGAATTCACCATTACTGATCATGGAGACAAAAGAGAAATTAACGTGACTGCGTGGTGGCACCCGCAAGGATTCAAAGGGCTGCTTTATTGGTTTGCAATGATGCCTGCACACTTGTTCATTTTTAAAGGGATGGTAAGAGCGATCTGTCGCAAAGCCTAGTCGTTACAAATAACTTCAACCTCTACGCTTTGCGACAATTATGCTCTCATACCACTAAGCTTTAACTTAAGCTTTAAATGACAGAGGGATTTCAGCTAGCTGTATCCCTTTGTTCATTGGATAAATAAGATATTCGCCGTGATACTTTACTTTCGATTTGTAATCAGTGCGTTTGTGGAGCATAAAGCCAGCCTCGTAGGCTTTAGTCACAAACTCCGCATGATTACCACGTACAAACCAACTCATCGGCTTCACCAGGTTTTCTGCATCAAAGCAGTCGTCACATTGATTCGCGCACAGCGCGAAAGAGTTATGACCATCGGTGAAGAATTGAACTTTACTGCCATCAGTCAGAATCTCTGAGGTGCAAACACCCCAACCCGCCGCTTCCATGTCTTCAATAAACTGTTCAATCTTTGCATCAGTTACTGGCTGTACGTCACCAGAAAAAAACTCAGCATAGTAAGCAGAAATGCGCTTAAACAAAGGTTCAAGCATTGAATCATTACCCTTGGAACGCCCAGATTTCTGCCATTGAATTAGGTTAGCACTAGTCGTTTTCCCAAAACGCTGAGTTTTTATCGCTTTTGTTACCCATCGAACAAGAAAGTGATTGTTAGTCACTGGAGAATTAATCAATTTGCCTGAAGCATGCTCATTCGCCAATTCTTCTAGTGCACTGTTTACGACTTTTTGGATCTCTGAATAGTAGTCAGACATTATGCTTTTTTCCCAAACGTCCAATATAAGGCGGCGGATAATACCGAACAAATAGCCATTAATGCAATCATAGGCCAAACTGTTCCACCCGGAAGCATTGCCACAATCGCCCCAATGACTGAGCCAGTGCCAAATCGCAATGTTCCTGCAAGTGAGGAAGCCGTGCCCGCCATCGTTGGATAACCGCTTAACAACAAGCCCATTGAATTACTACCGATGGTCGACAGCGTACCAATAAATAACATAACGAAAGGAACCGTACCCCAAATCCCAAGATCTAAAATACCACTCGCTAACAGTCCTAGACCTGCGAACAGCTGAATGCTTAGCCCAAAACGAAGCATGCCATGTAAGCCAACTTTCTTCACCATACGGCCATTAATGCTGGTCATGATGATCATTGTGACAATGTTCAGGCCAAACAGATATCCAAACTGATCTGGCGTCACACCATAGATATCAATATAGACAAACGAGCCCGCGGTAAGAAAGGCAAACATACCAGCGAACGAAAACGCTCCAGAGAACATCAGTCCCATCGCGACCGGATTCTTGCACAACCTCAGGTAATTTCTGATCGTGGTTCGAAAACGAAGTGGCTGTCTGTTTTCTGGCGCTAAAGTCTCCGGAATTTTCCAAAGCACCGTTGCTATTACCACTACAGAAAATGCTGTCAGCACCCAGAATATCGAACGCCACCCAAACCAGACCGCCAAATGGCCCCCTATCATAGGCGCAACTAACGGAGCCAAGGTAATGACCAAGGTGACAAAAGACATGGTACGCGCGAAATCTTCCTTATCGAACATGTCGCGAACCACTGCTTGGATAATGACCGCTGCCGCTGCACCCGCAAAGCCTTGGGCAGTACGAATATAAGTTAAAGATTCAATGGTTGTCGCGGTGGCTGATATCGCTGAAGCAACGCCAAAAAAGAACACACCAAATAGCAGGATCGGCCGGCGACCAAAACTATCAGCGAGAGGACCATGTAAAAGTTGGCCGATAGCAAATCCGGCAGTGTATACCGTTAATGTAATCTGAACAGCCCCGGCTGTTACCCCTAAATCTTGTGCGATAGTTGGCATCGCGGGCAAGTACATATCGATAGCAAGAGGCGTTAACGCGCCTATGGCTCCGAGAACTAGGAAAAGAACTAAACCTAGTTGAGGTATGTCGGGCTGCGATACTGGTTTAGAACTCATATCGCTCCTAATGAAATCTTTATTTGTGTGCGATCCGTGCCAACAAATAAACAACCTAGACTCAATTTATCCCATTGAGTGAAGTGAGATAGCGCAACAACAGAGCGCTATCTTCGGGGTAACCGTAATATAAGGAAGGCTCTCAGAGTTCGAGAGTAATGACTCATTACGGATATTACTTTTACTCTGGACGAGTAGACGTTTTATCTATCAAAACAGTTTATTAGTATTACTTTTTCCAGACAGAGTCAATTTCTTCTTGAGTGAGATATCGATACTCTCCTGGCTCAAGCATTTCATCAAGAACAATGTCACCGACGCTTTCACGATGTAGACCTTCAACTTTATTACCTAGCGCCGCAAACATACGCTTGACTTGGTGATACTTGCCTTCGTGAATGGTTAATAACACTTCTTTTTCATCAATAATTTCAAGTTGTGCTGGCAGAGTTGGCGCTTTCTCATTTCTAAGCTCAATGCCCTCTTCGAATGCCTTGATGTAATTATCTTGCACAGGGTCTGCTAACCATACGCGATAAGTTTTTGCACATTTATGTTTCGGTGAGGTAATTCGATGAGACCATTGACCATCGTCTGTAATTAACACCAAACCTGTAGTATCAACATCTAAGCGACCTGCAAAATGAAGGTTCTCCATTTTGACCTCATCGAGCAACACAAACGCAGTGTGATTAAAGCCATCTTCATGAGAACAAACAAAGCCATCTGGTTTGAATAACATGATATAACGCGGACCCTGCATGCGGACCTCTCTATCTTGCCATTCGACACTGTTATCTTCAGTGACCTTAAATGCACCGCTCTTTTGTACTACACCATCAACGGTAACATCACCGGATTTAATGATTTTTGTTGCTTCTTTACGTGTTGCGCCTAAAGCGTCACACAAAAACTTATCTAAACGCATGAATACCTCGTTTTCATTTCGTGAGGTATTATAGAGCGGTTTTTTGAAATGTAGAGTAAAACTGAGCCGTATGTACACGCTTCGCCCCTACCAAGCCGATTCTGTTAAAGCTGTTATCCACTATTTCCGCAAAAACGATACCCCAGCGGTGATCGTATTGCCCACTGGGGCTGGAAAAAGCTTAGTTATTGCCGAACTTGCAAGGCTAGCGCGAGGTCGTGTTTTGGTTCTAGCGCACGTTAAAGAGCTCGTAGAACAAAATCACGCAAAATACGAAGACTATGGACTCAAAGGCTCTATTTTCTCTGCCGGCTTAGGTAGAAAAGAGACATCCGAGCAAGTGGTGTTCGCCTCTGTTCAATCAGTAGTGAGAAACTTGGATGCATTTGCCAATCAATTTTCACTGCTTGTTATCGACGAATGTCACCGCGTACCAGAGACCAAAACATCAAGCTATCAAAAAGTGATCAGCCACCTATGCGAAATTAATCCTGGAATTAAAATCCTTGGTTTGACCGCAACCCCCTATCGTCTCGGCGTTGGCTGGATCTATCAATATCACACCAAAGGACTGGTTCGCAGCGACGAAGCTCGTTTCTTTAAAGATTGTATCTTCGAGCTTCCTATCCAATACTTGCTCGATGAGGGCTTTTTAACACCTGCGAAACTCATCGACGCTCCAGTCCTTAGTTACGACTTTTCTCAGCTCAAACCTACCAGTATGGGTAAATACAAAGAATCTGAAATGGATCTTGTTATTGAGCAATCAAAGCGCGCAACACCGCAAATTGTGGAGCAAATAAAACGCTATAGTGAAGACAAACAAGGTGTCATGATTTTCGCTGCAACGGTTCGTCACGCGCAGGAAATCCTGTCGCTGCTACCGAGTGAAAACAGCCAAATTGTCATTGGTGATACACCAACACCTGAACGTGACGCTATCATCTGTGATTTCAAAAATCGTAAGATCAAGTTCTTGGTTAACGTTTCGGTTTTAACTACTGGATTCGATGCGCCCCATGTTGATCTGATTGCAATTCTTCGCCCAACCGAATCCGTCAGTTTATATCAGCAAATCGTTGGCCGTGGTTTACGATTATCAGAGGGCAAGTCAGAGTGTCTCGTTCTAGACTATGCGGGCAACACGTACGATTTGTATCAACCTGAAGTCGGCAACCCTAAACCTGATTCCGATTCCGAAATAATCACCATCCCCTGCCCTGCGTGCGGGTTCAATAATGACTTCTGGGGTAAACTCGATGCCAATGGTTTTTTAATTGAGCACTTTGGTCGCAAATGTCAGGGCTATTTCACCGACGAAGAAACCGGAGAACGTGAACACTGTGACTATCGCTTTAGAGCCAAGTACTGCTCTGAATGCGGCGCGGATAACGATATCGCCGCGCGAATCTGCCACGAATGCGACGCCACTTTGGTAGACCCAGATAAAAAACTCAAAGAAGCCCTAAATCTCAAAGATGCGCTCGTCTTCGAATGCACCGACATGAACCTTGTTGTTCATAAAGATGAAAAAGGTAAAAACAGTCTCAGAGTTAACTATATTGGAGAGAACGATGCCCAAGTCAGCGAGTTTTGGTCATTAAATACCAAAAAGCAGAAAGAATCGTTTCTCGCTAAGTTTGTACGCCCACATTTGGCCGACAAGCATCGTGAGTTTGATGCCACTTCGCCAACAAAAGTCGTGAACAATCAACATCGTTTCCGATTGCCCGCGTTCGTCATAGCCAGAAAAAGTGGTCGATTTTGGAAAATGAGAGACAAAGTCTTTGACGACGAACTGAACTAATCACTGTTCAGCTTTCATTCATGTTTACAAATGTATATTTTAACTATGTTGAAAATATTGGGTCTCCGCCATGCTAAATAAAACCAAACAGACAATATCTATCGTCTCGCTCTCCCTATTATTGGCAGTACCGCTTAGCGCCCATGCCGAATTTTTCTCAGACTCAAGCAAGCCAAGTGGTCACGACCTCGTGCAGGATGTGCAACCGGATGGTGCCCGCATTGAGTTTGAAGAGGACCAAGACGAGGTCTATGACGCTGTACAGCAAGGGCTTATCAAACCGTTTTCTGAGTTGTTTGCGACGGTAGAACGCGACCTCAATGGTCGAGTGATCAAAGTCGAACTAGAAGAAGACGACGATGAGTGGATTTACGAGCTAAAATTGCTCCATGAACAAGATGTTATTAAAGTCGAATATAACGCCACCACACTGGAGATGATGGAAATCAAAGGCCATAATCTTCAAAGAGTCATAAGAAAATAAAATAGAGAACAATAATGAAAATTCTTGTCGTGGAAGATGACCCAAGACTGGGTGAACAAATATTAGAAACTCTAGAAAGCGCAGGTTGGGTGCCAGAACTTGCCCAAGACGGAATCGATGCGCTTTACCGCGCTACGTCAGAAGAGTGGGATGCTATTGTTTTGGATTTAGGACTTCCTAAGATTGATGGCTTGACGGTACTTAAAGGCATTCGAGACGAAAACATTAACACACCAGTCGTCATTCTTAGCGCACGTGACACTTTAAGTCAGCGCGTTGAAGGCCTAAATGCTGGTGCAGATGATTACCTTACCAAGCCATTTGAGATGATAGAGCTTATTGCACGTATCCGAGCTCAACTACGACGCGCTTCTGGCAACGCCTCTCCGTTGATGCAAGTCGGTGACTTAAGCTTAGATACACGAACTTCAAAAGTAATGTGGCAAGGTAACGCAGTAAGCTTAACCGCACTGGAATATAAGGTCGTTGCTTACTTTATGCATAATGCCGACAAGGTCATTTCTCGTACTGAGTTAGTCGAGCATATCTACAAACAAGACTTTGATAGAGACTCAAACACAATTGAAGTGTTCATCGGTAGAATCCGTAAAAAAATCGCTCCTAAAATCATCAAAACCGTACGTGGCTTAGGGTATCAACTTAATGCCTGATATTAGCGCGACTCGGCTCAAAACAGAGTTCAAGCGACTCAGTCTTAAAACGCGATTATTGCTGGCAGCCACCTTGTGGTTGTCAGCCATGATGATCGCCGCCGGTATTCTCATTCCAGGTCTAGTCCGTGATTACCTTAGTCAAGACTTAGAAACTAAGCTTGGACTGACTATGGATGAAATCGCCGCGAATCTAGAAGTGAATAAACAAGGACAACTGGTTCTACAAACTCGTCTTTCAGACCCACGCTTTAATCAGCCATACAGTGGTCTGTACTGGAGCGTCGACAGTGGTTCAGACAAACTACGCTCTCGCTCATTATGGGACCGCACCATTCGAATAAAGAATGAGAAACACAAAGCGACTTACTTCGGTGCCAAAGACGAGAAACTTATTGCCATAAAGCGAACCGTCTTCTTACCTGACATAAGTGACGGCGTCACAATAATTATTGGCCAAGATGAAGATCGTATCGATGACACCCTAAATTTGCTGACAGGCCAACTTTGGTTGATCTTAGGCGTTCTTTCCATTGGTATTCTGACTTTAGTGGTGGTTCAAGTCAGCTGGTCACTCAGACCTTTAGGGAAGATGCAGAAAGAACTGAAACTATTAAAAACGGGTGAGCAACAAACACTGGACGAACAATATCCAAAAGAAATTGCCCCACTCGTGAGCGACCTCAATGCCCTATTGTTCCACTATCAGGAGTTATTAGCACGCGCACGTAATCATGCAGGTAACCTCTCGCACGCACTCAAAACACCGCTCTCAGTGTTAAAGAATGAGTTACACCAACTTTCAGAACAAGACAGACAGAGGCTACAACCCTCGATAGAGCAGATTCAAGCACATATCGATTACCATTTGGGTCGAACTCGAATGGCAGGCGCAATGAATATTCTCTCGGTTAAGTCATCTCCGAGTGAACGCGTCGATGCGATTTCACTGGCTTTCGATAAGGTTTACGCTCAGCGCGATATCGCTTTGGTGAGCGAACTGGATACAGATCAATACGTAGCAGTGGAAAAAGCAGATCTAGATGAAATGCTTGGTAACCTACTAGAAAATGCCTACAAATGGGGTAACAGCTTCATCCGCGTATATTCCGAACTGCTCGATAATCACGAGATCGCTATCATCGTCGAAGATGATGGCCCCGGTATACCTCAAGAGAAGCTAAAAGAAGTGCTGAAACGTGGAGTTCGTCTAGATGAAACGACTCCCGGCACCGGTTTAGGGCTTAATATAGTCAATGAGATGGCGCATAGCTATCGAGGTGATTTAGCTTTGGAATCGAGCAAATTGGGCGGTTTACGAGCAGTCCTTAAACTGCAACGTGCAAAAGAGTAAAAATTGTAACGTTATAAGCAATTTGCTATTGCTCCGCCTAGATTTGAATGTTAGTATCCGCGCTCGTTTTGAATGTATCGATTCGATACTTCAGAACGACTATAGTTTTGACTAGGTCGCTACGTCAAAACAGTTACTTTAATTTTACTATTTTGAGAGTAAATACTATGAAATTCGAAGCAGTAGTACGTACTGAACTAGGTAAGGGTGCGAGCCGCCGCCTACGTCACGCTGGCCAATTCCCAGCAATCGTTTACGGTGGTGAAGCAGCACCTGTTTCTATCGCTCTAAACCACGATGACGTGATCAACCAAATGGACAAGCCAGCATTCTACGAAGGCATCACTCTAGTGATCGACGGCGCAGAAGTTAAGGTTAAGCCACAAGACGTTCAACGTCACGCGTTCAAGCCAAAAGTTGAGCACATGGACTTCATCCGCATCTAATTCCCCACCAAGGAATTATTCGGATTAAATCCAAACCTTTTGCATAAAAAAGATTCTCGGCTTTACCAACCAAGAATTCTTGAAAAATTCGAAACCCCGATGCTACCAACATCGGGGTTTCACCGTTTTAAAAGGGGGCAAAACTCTCTTAACCTATGGTTAATAAAGACTTTTTACCCTTCACTCTTCTTCGTACTCCCCTTCACGATCAGTAAAATTACAAAATAATTACAATATACAGTAGTTGAAAACCCTGGTTTCAGCCCCTACCATCAGGCTAGCAAAGTGAATAACCATTCAAAACATTGCCTAACTCGAAAGCCATTTAGCCAACATATCAACACTCAAAAAAGTGCCATTTTTCTTTAAGGGACGTCATTTGGGCTGCTTAATCCGCTTTCCTCTACTTTTTAGTCGCCACAATAAGAGCGAGATGTTTGCTGCTAATGGAGGCGCTTATGAAATATCGGACTTTGAAACCCCAACAATTTCTCGACGAGTTCTATCCCGACTCTGGGATTGGTATCCGCACTGTCTATAACTGGCTCGATCGCGGATTGCTCACCTTCGTCCTAACTCCCACAGGAAAAAGGCTGGTGGTCATCGACGAGTACGTCCTTTCTCTTACCGCTCGCACAGATCTATAAGCCTTGGTAAGACGATATGGGACGCAGACGCACCGAGCGCAATTCAGACCTTCCACCCTATCTGTATCGCTACAGAGATGCGCAAGGTCGAATCCGATTCCAGTTGGAGCTCATCGATAAAACTCGTATCACGCTCCCGCCTGGCGTCTCGCCCCATATCGCCAAGATGCAAGCAACTAACTACAACATCCGTTACCGCGACACATCAGCTATTTTTGACCGAATAAGCGATGACGGCCACGCTAAGAAACCAACCGGGAGCCGCTTCAATGTTCCTTTAAGCGACGCCATTCAGATTGTGGATAAAGAAGTCGTACGAGAAGAGCTCTCCGATGGTTACTTACAAAAGTACCGAAGCACCATGGTTAAGCTTGAGAGCGAACTAGGCGGCGTGCTGACACGTAACCTCAATCTCGAACTGGTCAATGAGTTTCTTGAAGAACACTACCAGTCTACCAGCGCTAAAAACTTCAATAACATTCTTGCTCACATTAAGAAGTTAGCGAGCTATCTCGCGGATAAGACCTACATCTTGGATAACTTCATGCGCAACAAAAAGAACCGAAAAATCACACGCAGCGAAGGCAAGAAGACACGTCAGCCATTAACAATGGAAGACTTCATGGCGATTCATGACGCTGCCCCTACGTTTCTTAAAGTAGCAATGAGACTCGCTTTTGAAACGACTCATGCGGTGAAAGAAATCACCAGAATCAAACACACCATCCCTCGCCCTAAAGAAGGCGTGTGTGGCATTGTTTGGAACGACAAACGCCAACCAATGCACATCAATGGTATCGAAGTATATGGCACGCTCTACATCCACAGACAAAAGTCCAGAAACCATGATAGCTCTCGGATTGCGATTCCAGTGACTCGAGGTATTTATGAAACCATAGAGCTCGCCAAAACCGATCGCCTTGTTTGCCCCTACGCAGTTAGACGACGTCCGCGCCAATCACAAAGAGGAACGGCGAAAGGCAACAATCACCCTTTTCAACTTGATAGCCAGTACTTAAGCAAGGCATTCAGTCGCGTTCGCGATGAAGTAGGTGTAAAAGCGAACCTACCAAAAGCCGAACGCCCGACTTTTCACGAGATACGCGGTTTGTCCGCTAGAGAGTTTGAACGACGCGGCTACAACCCAAGCGCACGAATGGCTCACAGCAATACTAAGACAACCGAAATCTACACAAAACCGGCTGAATTAACCTGGGTAGAGGTCGAACCACTCGATATTTGGGAAAATAATTGTGAAGTTCGTGTACCTGCGCCCTATAGATAGAGCAGAAAATAAAATTGAGGAGAAAGACATGTCATATTCAATTGGTATTGTCGTAAACGTTGGAACAGGAACCGTTCCTTTTGCTGACATTTTACTTGCAGGTGATGCGAGCTCTACTCGCTTCTTCGGAGCGAATACTTCAAGTTTAAAATGCTACCAAAGTGTCTATTTGAAAAATATCTATTGGCGCTCTCATAGACCCTATGCCGAAAACATACTCCCCCTTTGGATTTCACTGCCAGAAGGCTACAAAAATAGAATGGCTAGCCTAAATGCCACCTTCATCGATGACTTTCTCAAGCTCAACAGATTTGTAGAAAAGGTGAGCCACTCAGCCTTAACACCCTTCGTTGAAAAACTGCAGCATGACGAAGGCTTGTTGGAAGCATTCATCACCATCCCCGCTAGTATGGACAATCATCACTCATGTTCACATGGACTGTTAGCACATTCGGTAGAGGTAACCCAGCTTACGCTCGATCGCCTCTCCGCGCTCAATAAGTCTGACGAGGAAGTACAAGTAGGTATAATCGGCGCCCTTTTTCACGATATTGGCAAGTGCTTCCATGCTTCTTGTACAAACGAGCTTAAATACGTGCCAAACAACCATGAAGAAAAAACCATGGTGATACTTGCGGAAGCAATAAGCGCACTCTACAAGTGGGAACCGAGCTGGCTTGACATTCTAGAGGCTTGCTGGGCGACAAGCGCGAGCGTTAGAAATGTGAGTAGCCCTATCGTAAGCATTGTTCGCAATGCAGATAAGGACTCTGCCTGCGACGACGACTGTGTTAGAAAGTTTGAGGGGATGCCTAGCCGGTTCTGGTTTAAAGTCGTGCGTGATAATGGAAAGGTCACTAGGTTTTTGCGTTCTAGAACGCCACTGAAGCGTTTTGGGTAGAACCGGCACGGGGTTAGGCGCACTTTAATCAGCTTTAATTAATGTTCCGTAAATTCGCATTCACCGAGGATGCTAGTGAGAATAGACGTAGCTCTCGCTAGCTCGTTTATGGACTGAAGTTTGCCTGTGATTTTGCTAAATCAGCACTTCACGGATTATCTGGTGTATTAAAACATCGATAGCTTGGTAGCCAAAATTACTGTACTCGCACAATAAAGTTTGTACATAACGGGACGGAAAACCAGCTAGTTTCGGCGACTGATACAATAAAGTCTGTACACTCATAGGTGTTATCGATTTGCTGCAACCTTGGGTTCTAACTACACCTTGCGTTTACAATCTTTTTAGCCCAATCGTGACTTTGTGTACAAACTTCCCGGCGCCTGTACAAACTACCAACACGGGTCGATTTTGAAATAAATCTGGTAAGGTTTAAAGGAAAAGACATTTGAGCCTTTTCCAGAAAATAACCTTGAACCGTTTTTCTTAAACTGTTGACTTTGATAATATTATTTTTCAGAAAAAATTATACAGCAAGTAAATAGTATGTAACTACTAGCAGGTCTCAAGCTGATAGTCTTTGCCTACAGCTAGCTGTATAATACCTTCAAATAGATTCTAGGGAGTTAGCATGAGTTGGAACAAGCTTTTTCACAATGGGCGCAGAAAAGATAAGTCAGAAGGAAACAAGACTTTTGGTACTGACACGTGGGGGTTGTTGGGAGTGAAAGACTCCAGAGAAGAAATTGAACGAGATTACGATCGTATCTTGTTTTTAGCCCCGACTCGCCGCTTGTCCGATAAAACACAAGTATTTCCTTTAGAACAAAATGATAGTGTTCGAACTCGCCTAACTCATTCCCATGAAGTTGCAAACTTGGCTAGAAGCATTGGTACACAACTGGCTTATGAGCATCCTGAGCTGTTCGATGATGATTGTAGTGAGCGAAAGTGGAGCATTACCAGAGTTCTCCCATCTTTGTTAGCGGGTATTGGATTGGCTCATGATTTAGGAAACCCTCCTTTTGGGCACCAAGGAGAGAGTGCAATTCAGGATTGGTTTAAAAATAAATCTGTAGATATCTTCCCTCAAGAGAATGACAAGATACCGAATCAGTATAATGATTTCATCCTATTTGATGGAAACTCGCAAACGATCCGACTCTTAACTCAGCTTCAAATTCTCAATGATAAGTTTGGTATTAACTTAACTTATGGAATGTTAGCCGCGATGCTGAAGTATCCTCAATCTTCGAAGTATGTTGCAGAGAAAAAAGAAGCTATAGCAGCTTGGACAGAAGAGGAGAAGAGCGAGGGCTCTAGTCCGACGAAACCAACTTGGAAAAAGCATGGTTACTTTTATTCAGAATCAAAGATCATCAAGGACGTCTGGGAAGAAACTGGTTTAAAAGAAGGGGTTAGGCACCCGCTTACATATGTTATGGAGGCATGTGACGATATTGCTTACTCTGTTTTAGATGCAGAAGACATTGTCAAGAAAGGTCTCGCTTCTTATCACGACTTGATTAATCACCTTACCTATTATATATCTGACGACTGCGCAAAAGCTAGAATTAAGAAAGATAATAGAGACTTAAGTGAAGTTGACGAACTAGTGCATGAGCTAAAGCCTAAGTTTGATGTCATACAAAAAACGATTGATGCTAGCCAGAACAAGCACAACAAGTTTTCAAATCCTTCGTTAGGGCTGACACCTGCTGAGCTCAATGATATGAGTATGCAAATGTTCAGGGTTTTTGCTATCGGCAACCTTGTCAAACATACAACTCAAGCCTTTGTAGATAATTTTGATGTCCTTTGTTCAAATGAAAACCCTCCGAAAGACTTAATGTCATTGAGTATTGCTAGCGAGTTATGCGATGCGCTGAAAGATTTCGACCTTAAGTGGGGGTATAAGAACAAATCTGTCCTAAAATTAGAGCTAGAGGGGCATGGCTATATTCAAGGGTTGATGGATATGCTTTGGGTAGGTATTCACGGTAAATTAGACTCAGATAACCCAAAGGATTCGAGTACACCATTTGGTAAGTATGCTTATGGCCGCATCTCAGAAAACTACCGACGAGTTTTTGAAGATGAAGATAATGACTTACCTAATGAGTACAAAGAAGCACAGTTACTAACGGATGCTATTTCAGGCATGACAGATAGCTACTTGATTGACTTACACGATGAATTGAAGGAACTTCACAGGAACTTTTTAGGTTAATGAAATTTCACGCTGCACCGCACAAACAAGCATTAAAGAAGCGGGTTAATCGCTTCTTTAACAGCTCAGCTCAATGTAGAGCTGATGTCTATGACTTTGTTGATACCTTGACCAAGAACAATAGCTTTGATGTATATGCATTTGGTGGTTTAGTGCGAGATATCGGTCTTTTTGGTGTGCGTGATTTCTCATCCGATGTTGACCTAGTTGTTGAAACTAGTAGACCAGTATTGAAGAAAGCAATTTCAGAGTTGCCGAAGAGTTCAGTCACTGAGAATAAATTTGGAGGATTTCGAATAACACAAGGAGCATGGGACATTGATATCTGGTGCGCTCGAGATACTTGGGCAATTAAAAATAACCTAGTAGCTTACCGAGATGTAACAAGCCTTTTGCAAACCACTTTTCTTAGCTGGGATTCGGCCCTGTTTGATGTTAGAAATCAGTCGCTTATTTGCCGTTATGACTACCTTGATGATCTAAACAATGGAACCCTTGATATTGTATTAAAAGAATCGCCAAACGAGCTTGGCTCAATGGTTAGATTAGCAAGGGCTATTTATAGCAAAGGGGCAAAAGAGCTTAAATCCAACGCGCTAGAAGTTCTAGCCTACTATTTAGGCAAGTATGCTGACCAAGATATTGTTAATTATGAAATGAATTCTTATCATCAGGTATTTTTAAGCTTAAGCAAGTTGAGGGGGCTTCGAGAAGAGGTAAGAGCCTCATCTGCAAGTTCTAAAATGAAAGTAAACCTGGTTGGGCAGCTACCTCTTCCATTAGACTTTTCTTTCCATGGTGAAGATAAAGGTAATCACATGTCAAGATTTGTTAACGGGTTTAATGAACAATACAGAAC
>NZ_JPJA01000093.1:309191-385669 GCF_000733315.1 Vibrio sp. ER1A | reverse complement strand
AGTGTCGTCTACTCGACAATTTTGAGTTACGAAGCGTCGACTTCCAAGGTTCCTCGTCAGCATTTCTGGTAGTGGCTTGCGGTTGCTACGTTTCAATGCGGTAGTGATCTTACTAACAGCAGCACCAATGCAATATCTACCAATGAACTAGAATGCGAAACAGCTTGCTGCTCAACTCCATCTTTATACAAATTAATATCCAGAGACTGTCTGGATTCATTTTGCTTTGCTTACGATAGGTCAAGCATGCTGGCACGCCACGAGCATCACTCACACTATGTTATAGGTGGTCAGCATGCTTGTTTATTAAGTGTGGTTTAGGACGAGGATGAAGAACAATTTTGAGATCGTCTCTAGGTTAAAATCGATAGGCCTGCAAGAGCATAGGCTTTGGTTTATGGCAGGTTGTATTCGTTAATGTACTAAGTGCTCAACAAAATGACCATGCGAGTTTGAAAAGTCGCTTATGTATCGAACTCCTTATGAACTGGGAAAAGTAACACGGCTAGAATAGAGATACATTTCTCCTCCAACGGGAAATAAGCAACTCAACCTCTCCATTTATAGAAGTGCACTAACCCCTACAAACTTGGAACCTAAATAGCATTTCACACTCAGATTTCAATCTACCTTCTACATAGACGTCATTGGTAGCTTTATCTCAAATAAACAAACATTTAGCCTCTCTTACCAATGCAGCTCAGAGGAGGTTAAATGAAGCAAAGACTAACTGTCACAAAAGTAAACAACTTAAAGTGTCCAGACGGCGTGAAAATGATTCGAATATGCGATGGTGATGGGTTGTATCTTGCCATAGAAGGACACTCAAAGCGGTGGGAGTCACGTATCAAGACGCTTGCGGGAAAAGATACATACTTAGGGTTGGGCTCGACCAAGTTATTATCTCTCAAGGATGCTCGAAAAATAAATTTAGAAGTAAAAGCAGCAAGAGAGCGAGGAATTGAACCTAAGTATTATTTGAGGCGCCTTAGAGGGAAAGATACACCTAAATTTCAAGATATCGCAGAAAAGTGGCTTGAAATTCAAGAAAAACGATTAAAGGTGTCTACTTACTTAGACATGATGAAACGCTACAGATGTCATATTGTCGGTTCATCATTAGGCTGTACTCCAATTACCTTAATAACGAGCGAACATATTTACGAATTTTTAGATACTTTCAATCAAAAAGGACAAATACCCACATTAAATAAATTCCACTCAATGATCACAGGCATTTTGGGTTACTCCGTGACGTTTGAATATAGTAAAGCAATAGATATTAGTAATATGAAACAGTTGTTCAGTCGGCACCGTTCTAAACCTCATGCAAGCATAAAGGTTAATCAGCTCGACAACCTAATCAGTTTAGTTGCCTCTTCAAACTTATCTCTAATCGTTAAGCTGATGTTTGAGTTACAAGTTTTATTGGGCACACGTTGTTGTGAAACCCTGAAGATGAAGTGGACTGACATTTGTCAAACAGATTGGATATGGACGCTTCCATCGCAAATATGCAAAAACGGTTTAGAACACAAAATCCCACTTTCACCCCAAGCGATCTGCGCATTAAAACTAGCGAAGCAACTTTCGGGGGACAGTCAATACGTTTTTCCATCGCCTCACAAAAAGGCTGGGGATAAACCAAGAACGACTTCGACTCTTAACACAGCGTTTGCCAAGCTCGGTCTAAAGAGCCAAATGAGTGGTCATGGAACCCGAGCTGTGTCTGAAACAGCAATGCATGAGCAACTGGGAGCAGCAGAAACTTTGATCATTGAAGCCATCCATTCTCACACTGACAATAACACGATTCGCAAAGTATATAACCGATCGACTTTTTTTAATGATCGTCAACGAATTCTTAACTGGTGGGGTAATCAATACTCGAAATTAGTTCACGATAAAACCTGTAGTTATTACGTTAAACAAGAGCTTGACAAATTACAGCAACCTCAATTCTGAAAAAATAAGGTAAGCATCTCTAGATAAGGCATTTGGCCAATATGGCACTAACTATGCTGAAACAACTTTTATAGCTCTGAGTAAACAGATAGCTGTATTTAGTTGCGAGAATTTTTTCATCGGTGAAATAAATATGGAGAAAAACAATGGAAGTTAAACTACTAACTCTTGAGCAATATATCTCATATTTCTATGGGAAACACAAAGGCGCTCCGGCAGCATTCGCAAAAGCCGCAGGTGTGACAGAGCAACAAGTTACGAAATGGATCAATGCTGATTTTACCGTGTCAGTCTCAGACCGCGACCATCAACTGCAATCGCCACAAAAAGAATTGCCAAAAGTGTTGAAGGCATACAACGCTTTGACAAAGTCACTCGATGCATTAGACGATTATCCCTTCTTTCATCACTTTGATTCGCAGCACAAACCGCAACCTGCATTTATCACACTAGACATAGAATCTGGAGCAGTAAATGCAGGTTACTCTAGTGAAGTTGGCCCCGGCGGCCCAGCTGAAGTTTTTTATAAGCTGGTATTGCGTTTTTATCTCAACTCTGCCTTGGTACACAAAAATGACGTCAACAACTTCATCGATGAGAATCTATCGAAGTTTCAGCAGGTTTTGAGTGTATTCAAAGCTCAGTGGGATGATTCCAATTTAGTTGGACGTTATGTAAGTGGTTTTCAGGATTCTGACATTATTGAGGAACTAGGGCATTACATTGATTCTGAGTTACATGAAGATGATGAACCAAAGCTTACGAGTGTCGGTCATATAGAATTTGACTATGAAATATTGAACGAGCCATTATCAAGAGTTGGTGAACTGGAAGAGCGTGTTCAGGAATATTGCGAGAAGTTCAATTTAGCTGGCGTTAGCGTGGATGATGTCATTCACGCTGCAATTGAGTATCTAGCTCAAGAGCTTTATAGCAACCACACACTACCTTTGATCGAGGCAAAAGAACTAAACCGATTCGTTGTTGAAGGCGATTTTGACATTGGAGCTTACAGAGAGGAGTTAGATGATGCATTGAAGCCAAGCAGCTAAGCGTCAAAGATCTCTACTAGCTAGTAACAAGTAACTATATAAAAAATGGCGAGTTATCGCCATTTTTAGCACCAAATTAGCCAAACGCCTTGTTGCCTGCTTCCTTCTACTTCACAAGCAAATCAACTATACACAGCCAAACACCCCACCAATACCTCTCGAAATTCCATATTGTGCACCTTATACAACACCACTAAACAGTTATTGATGCAAAAGTCACTAGGAGAAAATGTAAGTATTTCGCTTGTGGGAAATGTTTCCACAATCCTAAAAAAAACATCATTCTTTAATTGGCATGCAGCTCTAAGGCACTTACTCTCCCATCAAAGCCTTGTAGATACTGAACGCTTAAAAGCACCAGGAAACAAGGACATTAATCAACAAAACTACATTGATGAAAGAGGTAAGATGCTCATCAAAAAAGCAAACGTCGCGAGAAAACTTTCTGTCAGCGCCCATTCACTAGACAATTGGGATGACCTCCCTGAACCAGTTTCGTCCGCAGTATTAGGCAAGTGCCGCTACTATTTGGAGGAGGATATAAATGACTGGCTCTTAGCGAAAATTAATCAACGCCAAACCACTCAAGGTTACTGCGGCGACGTAAAAAAAGACCAGTGCATCCGAATGAGCGAACTTCTTGTAATGACGGGATTGTCACGCTCTAAAATCTATGCGCTGATAGCTGACAAGAACTTCCCTCGTCAAGTCGTTATAGGGCGGCGAGTATCCGTTTGGCTAAAAAGTGAAATCGATTACTGGCTCTTAAGCCATGAGTGTTTAGTAACTAACGAGTATTAGACGTAGACCTGTTAGGTTGGTCTGAGAAACAACATACTCCGACCAACCTACACTGACTATATTTCTATCAGAGAATAGCTCGTTAGGCCTTTCGTCAACGAAACGATGTGTTTACTCCACCACTCCAACGCCACCTTTCGCTTTTGAAAGAACTTGTTGCGATTGTATGCATCCCGAATACCATCTCGATCGGTATGTGATAGTAGTGCTTCAATCACAATGGAATCAAAATCAGTACGCTCATAGAGCGTGGTACTGCCAAGAGACCGTGTCCCGTGTGACGTCATTTTGCCGCCCAACCCCATTCGTTTAAAAGCTGCATTGAGCGTTTCTGGATGCACTTGTCGTCTCGTGCTATTTCTCGCTGGAAATACAAACTCACTCCCTCTGCCTAAGTGTTTTGCTGCGGTTAAAATCGACATGACTTCGGGCGTCAGCGGAATTTTATGCATCAATCGATTTTTAGCTCTCTCTGCCGGTAAGTACCAAACTTTTTCTTCAAACGAGATCTCTTCCCAGCGAGCCCCAGTAGACTCCTTTGAACGTGTGAGAGTGTGCAACTGGAACTCAAACAAAAGCTTATTGGCTGGGCGCATTGTAGATTGCACTACCATCATTAGAAGATCCGGTAATTCATTTATATCAACACAAGCGAAATTTCGGCGCTGAGGTTTGGGGAAAACGTCACGCATACTCCCAATTGGATTATGGTCTATGTACTCGTGATTAACCGCGTACTGCATAACCCGACGAAATAGAGCAATTGTTCGTCCAATCGTCTCTAACTTTCCATCACGCTCTAAAGGCCTCATCGCTTCAATAAGCATGGAGGCTTTGACCTCTTGAATTGGTAGACGCCCCAATTTTGGATAGATGTGAAGGCGTAGTTTTTGACGAAATCCAGTCGCTGTTTTGGTCGCGACACGCGATGATGCCGTCTCCAGCCATAACTCTGCGATTTGCTGTACCGTATTGTGTGCCTCGCGCTTTATATCAAGCTTTCGTTTCCGTTGTTCGACCGATGGATCTTTACCTAGTGCTCTGAGTCGCCGGAACTCAGCTGCTCGTCTTCTCGCCTCGGTAAGCGTGATTTGAGGGTACCGGCCTAACCCTAGGTTTGACGGCCGTCCATTTGGCTTAACAAAGCGAAATTCCCAAGATTTTGCTCCCGATTTTCGAATGACGAGAACCAACCCATCTCCATCACTCACCCGACGAACATTTTGCCCTTTATTTACTGTCAGTTGCTCAACCTGCTTAGCAGTCAATTTTGAACGCATAACACCCTCCATTTTATCCAAAATGTATAGTTTTTTTAGACCCGTTAGAGCCCTTCGAAGGGGTATACAGTTTTGAGCATTAAACTACATAAAAACAGATAGTTATCCGCAGTCAGCGTCGATAAAAAAAGTATACTGTTTGTATTCGTTTCTTGTCTCAAAAGTGTATGGCATGCCGGCAAAATGATTTAACTATACATTTTGCTATACATCAAATGCGTGGATGTTATTGAAAAATCAGGACGTCGTTGGATGATAACCAACTGATTTAGATACAAAAAAAGACGTCCAAGGACGTCTTTCTTCTTAAATGTGGCGGTGAGTGAGAGATTCGAACTCTCGATACGTTGCCGTATACACACTTTCCAGGCGTGCTCCTTCAGCCACTCGGACAACTCACCGTATTGTTTGTTAGCGCTGTTGGCTAACGAGGCGCTAATTTAATGATTATCCTTGATGGGGTCAAGTGCAAATCGGGAAAAAAGCGCTCTTTTTTAATTGTTTGCTTACTTTGTGATTAATTCGATCAAATGATCGGCAAATCAGACGCTTTGGTAGTAACCCGGTACTCGGAACCAGCGGCGACATAGGTCTAGGAAGTAGCCGTAAAGTACGCCCATTCCGCATGATACTACTGCGTTACTCGATACTGCGGTGATGATTTGGTCAGTCGATGCGCCTACAGTAAATAGAATCGCTGCGTATACTGGCGACTGAAATGCTACATAGGCGATTAGGTCTGAAATGGCCTTCATGGTGCCCGAACCTGATACTTTCGCGCCTTGTCTTAGTGCCCAGTCACGGAAAACGCCATATGGCCATGCAATCGCAATATTAACGGGGATCGACAGTAAACGTGATGCCAGTGACTGCTCAAACGTCATGCCAGATACGAATACTTCGATTAGCATGCCAGAGACGAAACAGAAGACGACCATAGCAAAAGTGTCTGCTGCGGCGTTACGAATACAAAAAGGAGCTTTGGGTTTCAATTCAGGAATCTCACGGAATAATAAACTATCAAAAAATGCTTTTGGCAATTCATATAACTAGATATCTTTTACTATCTAGATTTCGTCGCTATTAGAACACCAATTTAGTAGTTTTACATACCGTATTTAAAGTCACTTGGTAAATTAATCACCAATTTTGAAGTTCAAACTAGATAAACTCGCTATTTGTTGTAATTTGATTACATTTATTGACTATACCACTGATATTCAGTGAGTTAGTGGCACGTTATGTACAATAGTTACAGCTCTAAACAATTAGATGCTCTTGGCTAAGCAGAGTTTACTTAGGCTTACGGGATGGATGGCGCTGAAATAGGTGTTTTATGAAATCTAGTGAGTTGAATAACAAGCTAGGAAGGTGCAGTGACGCCAATAACGGCGTCACTACGAAGGGTTAACGCAGAGACTCTATGTTTGAACGGCGTTTGCTTGAGAACTGGAATAGCTTATTGGCGTATTGATACAAAGCATCGTCTAATACTCTTTCATCAATGGGCTTACCAACAATAAAGTCTGCGCCAGCGCCTAACATGCGCTCTCGAGTCTCTTTAAAGACATCGGCGGTACAACCGAAGATCAAGGTATCTTTTTCACGGCCGAGCATATTACGGATACCCGCGATAGCCTCTACCCCATCCATAACAGGCATATGGTTATCCATTAAGATAAGATCAAACTGTTGGGTTGAGACGGCTTTTAGTGCCAGTTCGCCGTTTTCTACCGAAGAAGTGATAAAGCCTTTACGCTTCATAAAGGTCTCGATAATGATGGTGTTGGTGCGATTATCCTCGACGATAAGCGCTTTGAGTCCACGATAGTCGAGGTGACGTTCAATATGGACATCTAACGCTTTTGGTTTGCATGGTTCAAGTTGGACGCGAACCGTAAACTCAGATCCCATCCCTTCCTGACTGGTGAGCGTGATGTTGCCCCCCATACAGTGAGTAATCTCTTGCACTATCGCAAGACCAAGCCCAGTGCCGCCAAAGCGGCGCGTCGTGCTCGATTCGGCTTGCTCAAATGGCTTAAACACTCTTGATTGCGCGTCGGGTGAGATTCCTATACCGGTGTCTTTGACTCGGATAACGAGCGCCGTCACTCCATCATTCACTTCTTCAGACAAATAAACTTCAACCATTCCTTGCGAAGTAAACTTAACCGCGTTGTTGAGCAAGTTAAATAGGATTTGGCGTAGGCGCGCTTTATCGCCGGAATACCAGCGAGTTTCATCAACTTCCGAGAAGACGCTAAAACGTAGCCCTTTCTCATTGCATAAGGTGTGATACACGCTGTGCATACTGCCAATGATGGAGCTCAGCGGGAATGGGCGATTTTCAAGCTCAAGGTGACCTTGCTCAATCTTCGAGTAATCCAATATCTCGTTCAACAGAGACATCATATGATCACCTGAATCATAAAGGGTTTTGAGTAGTTTACGCTGCTCTAGATTAAGGTCGGTTTTGAGCAATATTTGAGCGGTACCCAATACACCGTTCATCGGCGTTCGGATTTCATGGGAGAGCGTGGCTAGGAACGCCGTTTTTGCTTTAGTAGAAGCTTGTGCTTTGACGCGTTCTTGGTCTAAATAAATGGTTTTTTCATTGAAGGTGTCAATAAGGTAGCGAATCTCGTCCGGACTTTGATAGTTAATATCGATACTGCCGCCCTCTTTGGACTCATCGACTTTCTTAGCAATATCAGTAATCGGCTTAATGAGATATTGGCTAATAAGATAATAGCCAAACATCAAACAAAGCAGCATGACAGGCACGATACCCAACTCGACTGCCATTACGATGTCTGACACTTGATCAGATACCAGTCGTCTCGCATTGACGACTTCTAGACTCCAATCAAAATCACCAAATTGACGCTGGCTGACGTAGATATCACGCCCTACTCTGAAGTTGTGCTCGGTAATCACATGATTGTTCGTATCGCGCACGATCACCCCAAGATCATGCTCTCTTGCTTTACTTTTGACGAATTTCACTAGGTTTTCCAATGAAAGATCGACGGTAGCAACTCCGGCAAATTGACCATTTAAGTAATAAGGCGCTGAAGCTGTGATCATTTGCACGTGGGTATAAGGATCGATGTACACCTCAGACCATGTAATAGTATTCACGGGCTGATTTTTTACTGAGGTGTACCACGGCTCTAGGTGATAGCCGTCAGCTTCGGGGTTGTTCCAAAGATCTATTTTATCCACCGTTCCATCACTGGTACGGTTATAGAACAAGCTGGTGAGTTTAATGTTGGGGTCTACAGAATACGGTTCGGGCCAAATGCCACCACTCACGGCGATGCCATCATTAAGCTTAAATACCTGGCAGAGCGCTTCATCGAGTGCGGTGCGGTTTTCAATAGACTGCGCCATAGCGACGATGCTTTTCAATACACCCACAGAGCTGGAAAGTGGCGCTGAGATCTCGGCGGCGAGAAACTCGTTTTTGATATCGAGGTTTTCTTCTAGCTTGGCTCGAACTGGAGACTCCACCACCATATAGGTGATGCTTCCGAATACCGCGATAAACAGAGCTAGGTACAGCGCTAGCGCGACGACACTTTTCTTTTTGAGAGACTCGTTGATAACCATAACTAGAGAAGCGATCCTTTTCTTCTTGTTCGACTCAGATAAATTCGTCTATTTTATTCGTCTGTAGCTTGTTACTATTAAGCATCATTTTCGCCTTTACGGTAAAGCATTTTGACATTAAAAGACATACTTTCCCTTCCTGAGTTAGAAGGCAAACTTCTTAACGAAGCGCAAACACAAGGCTTTGTCACCTCGATGGCAGCTGCGCCACATACGCTACCACCAGAAGAGTGGCTACCATTTTTATGGGGTGGTGAGGAAGTAGCACCATTCACATCCGGTGAGCAGTTAGAAACTTACGCACAAGCAATTATTGGCTTGTGGAATGACTTCCGCCCTGCTCTATTAGACGGCGAATGGCAGTGGCCCGAAGGTTGTGAGCTAGACGAAGAAGAGATCGTGACGTTGGCAACCAAAGACTTCTGCGAAGGTGTTCTTCAAGGTTGGCAATTGGCTAGAGATGACTGGGAAACCATCATGCCAGAGCACAGTGAAGACAACGCTCTGTTAGGCGGCGTGCTACTGTCATTGAGTATGCTTTACGACCCAGAGACATCTATCGCAACGCTACAAGCACAAGGTATTGAAGGTTTAGAGCAATTTGCTGAAATCTATAATGCCATGCCAATGATGCTTTGTGGCATTACGCAAAAAGGCGCGGTACTGGCTGAACAGCAGTAATGCAAAAAGCTCCTCATTATGAGGAGCTTTTTATCATTTCTAGAAACGATAACCCATCGACACAATTAGCTGATTCCAGTTCAGGAAGCTGTATTCCGCCATCAAATTCCACTCTTTCTCATAGCCAAAGTCGTAGACTGCTGCGAATGACATGTTGGATGTTTCTTTACTTTTTAGGTTTACGTCAAAGCGCAGTTCATCAGCAAGGTTCAAACCACCAACTTGCAAGTCGGTTAAGCTACCTGTCACGTTCTGCTCAATGCTCTGATACTGATAACCCAATAGCATCGTTAGCTTACCGTAAGGTACGTCATAACGCTGACCAACTCGCACCGCACCGATTTTGGTTAAAATGGTACTGTCTGTAGTGGTGGTCCAAGCATTAGTTACCGCACCCGCTGCCGTGACAATAATCGGGTTGAATCCATCGATCACTTCAAACTGCGTCGCAAGTACCGCACCAATACCTAAGTTGTAAGCTTCATATTCGATGTTGATTGGTATGGTCGCTGGTACAGGAAACGGTCTGCCATTACGTGTTGCATTGGAAAGATCGGCGCTGATCTCCTTATTTCCTTCGGTATAGCCTGCTAAACCATAAACATTTAGGAATGGAAATACCCATGCGTCGAGTCTAAGCTGAACACTCTTATCAGACCCTTTAATCGATACATCATCTGCTGGTACGACATAGTGATTAGGCTTGTTACGACCGCCAAGTAGCCCGCCTGTTGCGTCAATTTTGAAATCATCCGTCGCTACATACTCAACATCTTGAGAGTTCATATAGATGCCAAAACCAACGGGAATCGGTAACTCATAACCTAGGTCACGAGCCTGCTCACCCCAAACCGGTAAACCACTCCAGTGCGCTTGGTTCTTCTCTCTTTCTACTTGTTGTTTCAGTTCATCACTCGCTGCGTATACAGTATTAAATACCATATAAAGAGATGTAACAACGAGTATGGTTAGTAATCTAATCAAAACGGTTTACCTAAAAAGCTTCAGTAAAGTTGAAATAAAATGCCGAGCCATGTTTACCCATCCCTAAATCAAGGCGGATATTCATGCGCGGTTGAAGTTCATAGCGATAGCCAATTCCATAAGACAAAATAGCGTGTCCCGACAAATCTTCGACAGACTCTCCCACCGAGCCCACGCCCGTCCATGCGGTAATGCCATGGTTAGATAGCGCGCCTGAGCTCCGACGGAATGTATGTCGGTATTCTGCGGTTACTTCTGCCGTCACCTTGTCACGATATTGGCCTTGATAGTAGCCGCGCATCGAGTTTGCGCCGCCTAGTTCAGGCATGTCGTAATACGGAGTATCACCAAAAGCTTGTTGGAATCGACCTAGCACTGCCAACACTCGACCCTTCTGGAAACTGTGGAAAGTTCGATATTCCACGTCCAGTTTCTGGTACTCAGCTTGACTGCCTAGTGCTTCGCTATACAGCAGCACCTCTGTTCTAAACAAAGAACCACTCCAAGGGTTAACGGCAACGTCACGAGAATCGTATTGAATGCTGCCACCTAGACCCCATGTAAAAGGTTTATCTTTGAACTCGTTAAAGTTCTCATCCAATATCGCCGAATCAGGTTCGGTGGTTGGACTAAAGTAATTCAGCTTAATTGCGGGGCCTGCAAACCAGTTGTCGACAATTCGAAAGATCAAATTGCCTTTATAATTGTTGGTGTTGGCTTTGTATTGAGTAACATCGCCAAAATCAAACTGTTGCGCAGCATCATAGCCGATGCCCCAATAGTGTTTGCCTTGAGTACCTGCGTTCCATGCACCTTGGAATTGAATATCATCGTTATTCCAAAACAGGTCATGTTTAGCTCGTAGACCATAGCCTACTTCCGAATCAACATAGTTACCGATGATAAATGCCGAGACACTTGAGCGTTGCAGTTGTTGCTGTTCACGGTCGGTTTTGAATGAATACAAACCACCTACCGCAACAAGCACACCTTGTTCCGGAGTAAATGCTGGTCCACCTAGGAAGCTGAACATGGGTAACCCATTCACTTCACGGTAGTATTTTTTTGCGTACTTTAGATCTGAGATGGTCTCTGAATTGCGGCTATCGGTATTGTCGTCTTTTAGTTTTGAGATAGCGTCATCGTATTCGTCTACCTTAGCGTCTGCTTTAGTAACGTCGTGTTCGAACACCATGTCTTCTTTCTTGGTTTCAAGTTGAGCATAGCTAGGTATAACGACATCTTCTTTCGCGGCCACAATAGATGGTGCAATAGCAGAAAGGACAAGTAGCGACAGCAAGTTTACGCGCATGAATTGTAAGGTTCCCATAACCAATGAATGAACGTTCATTCATTTTTTAAAAAAAGCGCGCGCATAATAAACAGAACACATTTCCGTATCAAGATATTTTTCTTTCTCAAATTATTCACATTTCAAATATCGATGAACAATTTGATGACATAGGCTTGTGGCTAGAGGTTTTTCCAAGAAAAATTGTCAATTCGCTCGTCGGCGATATAGAACAATTTATTGCCAGCGGAAATGGATTGTTCGAGATCTGGGTTAAGAATGATGCCATTTCCTACATCCACTGCGATTAAAGTCGCTTGGTACTCCACTTTCATCCAGTTGAACAAGGCTTCGACCGATGAGTCTGGAGCATCGTTTGGGTAGTGAACCGAGTATTGCGTCATACCTCGTGTTGAGCTTAATAGCTCTTGATGTAAGGCACTTGAACCAGGGTCAACCGCGGCCTTAGCAAGCATTTCCGCTCCTACAGCTGGGATGCATTCAGAGTTTGGACAGTGTTGATGTAGAAGGTCGCTCAGCGCTTCGTCTTTGAAATAAACCAGCAGGTGAGCATTAGGGTTGCGGTTTGAGCAATAAAGCGCCGCAGAGAGGGTTATATCGTCTTCGGGGTTATCAATAAGAATACAACTAGCGGTTTCGATGTTGGTTTTTTCCATTTCTCGTCCGTCGGTGTAGCTGTTCACTTTGACAAAAGAAATCTCACCGGGAAGCGGGTTTTCGATATCTGAACGACTGCACAACACTATAGGCCTGCGACCTGTCTCTTCATGTTGCAGCATACGAATAAGATGAATAGTACGCTGACCATTCCAACCCAACATTAGAATATGATTTTCCACAGTTACTTTCCTTTTACCGAGTTGTCCAGAACGCCAAGAATCGAGCCCGAGTGCTGCTAAGCGGCCAAGTAACGCCGCAAACAACATCAGTCCCCCAGGGATGACAAATAAGATAGCTACCCAACGACCTGCTTCTGTCGTTGGAGATAAGTCGCCATAACCAACCGTTGAAGCGGTAACGACGATAAAATAGATGAATTGAGAAATAGGAACCGTCAGGTCTGTTTCGCCACTGGCTCTGAGTAATACCCATGATAAGCCTGCATAAAGCAAAATGGCGGCCGCTAAGCTTTTAAACCTGAGTTCGAACAGATGAGAATGAAACCATTTTCTGAGTTGTAACCAAATCGCCACTGACTTCCCTATTCGTAGACGGATTATGTGTTAAGCATATATGAAAATGGCGAACAACATATACGAAAAAACCAGTCTGAAGACTGGTTTTTTGAGAACGGCGTTAACTTTAGTGGTTACGCGTTGCCTTTCACTTTAATTTGCAGTTGCTCAGCAAAGTCCAACATGCGATTTAAAGGAATCAGCGACTTAACGCGTAGCTCGTCATCCACAAAGATTTCGTGCTCTTCACCGCCGTCTTTCAGTGCTTTTTCAATGGCACGTAGGCCATTCATCGCCATCCAAGGACAGTGTGCACAGCTGCGGCATGTTGCGCCAGCGCCTGCTGTTGGTGCTTCGATAAGTTCTTTCTCTGGCACCATTTGCTGCATTTTGAAGAAAATGCCTTTGTCGGTCGCAACAATCATCTGCTTGTGCGGTAGCTCTTTGGCTGCTTTGATCAGCTGGCTGGTAGAACCAACAGAATCCGCCAGTTCAACGACGCTAGCCGGAGACTCCGGGTGTACTAGAATCGCTGCGTCTGGATAAACTGACTTCATGTCTTTCAATGCTTTGGCAGAGAACTCGTCATGGACGATACACTCACCTTGCCATAAAAGCATGTCCGCACCAGTTTGGTTCGCGATGTACGAACCTAGGTGACGATCTGGACCCCAAATAATTGGTTTGTCTTCAGCGTCTAGGTGCTCGACGATTTCAAGGGCGATACTTGACGTCACAACCCAGTCAGCTCTCGCTTTTACGGCTGCAGAGGTGTTAGCGTAAACCACAACCGTGTGGTCAGGATGCGCATCGCAGAATTCAGTGAACTTGTCCGCAGGACAGCCAAGGTCTAGAGAACATTCCGCTTCTAGAGTTGGCATCAGAATGCGTTTTTCTGGCGTTAGGATCTTTGCTGATTCGCCCATAAAGCGAACGCCAGCAATGATCAGCGTCGACGCATCGTGGCGGTTACCGAACTTCGCCATTTCAAGAGAGTCACCCACGAAACCACCCGTCTCTTCTGCAAGAGCTTGGATTTCAGGATCGGTGTAATAGTGTGCAATCAAAACCGCGTCTTTTTGTTTTAATAGCGTTTTGATGTTTGCAATGTATTGCTGTTTCTCGTCATCACTTAGAGGAACAGGCTTAGGGGGAAACGGATATACCGTATCAATAGTGTCTAAGATGTGGCTCATAGCGCATGCTCTATGCTACTTCCAAATAGTCCGAGCATTGTACACGGATATTCCTACAAGGACAAAGGCAGGCCAGAGGTAATCGACCAAAGTTGAATAGAAAGTGGCCGTATCGGGCTAAGAGTGTGATGGGTTGTAAAGAAGCGTTGAGGTTGGAAGATAAAACAGTTATATCCACAACTGCCACAGCAGTTAATATTGGTCGTCACCCCTACGGAGGCAGGGGTCTTGTTACAGCGAGTACTGAAGGCGCTTTTAGTAAATTCCTGCCTGCGCAGGAATGACGTTCCCTGGTGGTTGGGAGCGCTTTAGGTAAATGCCTGCCAGTGCAGGTGCATAGTTAGCGGAATGGTTTGGATACGATAAAACTGGAAAACGGAGCAATTGCATCCACAACTGATACAGCTGTTACTTTAAACGTCCCCCCTGCGGAGGCAGGGGTCTTGTTACAGCGAGTACTGAACGCGCTTTTAGTAGATTTCTGCCTGCGCAGGAATGACGTTCCCTGGTGGTTGGGAGCGCTTTAGGTAAATGCCTGCCAGTGCAGGTGCATAGCTAGCGGAATGGGTTGTGGGCATTATGTAACTGGAAGATGGAACAATTGCATCCACAACTGATACAGCTTTTACTTTAAACGTCACCCCTGCGGAGGCAGGGGTCTTATTTCAGCGAGTACTGAACGCGCTTTTAGTAGATTCCTGCCTGCGCAGGAATGACGATCCCTGGTGGTTGGGAGCGCTTTAGGTAAATGCCTGCCAGTGCAGGTGCATCGTTAGCGGAATGGTGTAGATATTATGTAATTAGAAGATGAAGCAATTACAGCCGCAACTCGCACAGCAGCTACTTTAAACGTCACCCCTGCGGAGGCAGGGGTCTTATTTCAGCGAGTACTGAACGCGCTTTTAGTAGATTCCTGCCTGCGCAGGAATGACGATCCCTGGTGGTTGGGAGCGCTTTAGGTAAATGCCTGCCAGTGCAGGTGCATTGTTAGCGGAATGGTTTGGATACTATAAAACTGGAAAACGGAGCAACTGCATCCACAACTGATACAGCTGTTACTTTAAACGTCACCCCTGCGGAGGCAGGGGTCTTGTTACAGCGAGTTCTGAACGCGCTTTTAGTAGATTCCTGCCTGCGCAGGAATGACGAGCCTTTGGTGGTTGGGAGCGCTTTAGGTAAATGCCTGCCAGTGCAGGGGCATAGTTAGCGAAATGGTGTAGATACTATGTAATAAGAAGATGAAGCAATTGCAGCCGCAACTCGCACAGCAGCTACTTTAAACGTCACCCCTGCGGAGGCAGGGGTCTTGTTACAGCGAGTACTGAACGCGCTTTGAGTAGATTCCTGCCTGCGCAGGAATGACGATCCCTGGTGGTTGGGAGCGCTTTAGGTAAATGCCTGCCAGTGCAGGTGCATAGTTAGCGGAATGGTGTAGATACTATGTAATTAGAAGATGAAGCAATTGCAGCCGCAACTCGCACAGCAGCTACTTTAAACGTTACCCCTGCGGAGGCAGGGGTCTTATTTCAGCGAGTACTGAACGCGCTTTTAGTAGATTCCTGCCTGCGCAGGAATGACGAGCCTTGGTGGTTGGGAGCGCTATAGGTAAATGCCTGCCAGTGCAGGTGCATAGCTAGCGGAATGGGTTGTGGGCATTATGTAACTGGAAGATGGAACAATTGCATCCACAACTGATACAGCTGTTACTTTAAACGTCACCCCTGCGGAGGCAGGGGTCTTATTTCGGCGAGTACTGAACGCGCTTTTAGTAGATTCCTGCCTGCGCAGGAATGACGAGCCTTTGGTGGTTGGGAGCGCTTTAGGTAAATGCCTGCCAGTGCAGGTGCATAGTTAGCGGAATGGTATAGATATTATGTAATTAGAAGATGAAGCAATCACAGCCGCAACTCGCACAGCAGCTACTTTAAACGTCACCCCTGCGGAGGCAGGGGTCTTGTTACAGCGAGTACTGAACGCGCTTTGAGTAGATTCCTGCCTGCGCAGGAATGACGAGCCTTTGGTGGTTGGTAGCGCTTTAGGTAAATGCCTGCCAGTGCAAGCGCATCGTTAGCGGAATGGTGTGGATACTATGTAACTGGAAGACGGAGCAATTACATCCACAATTGACACAGGCGTTATTTGGGGCGTCACCCCTGCGGAAGCAGGAGTCTTGTTACAGCGAGTACGGAACGCGCTTTTAGTAGATTCCTGCCTGCGCAGGAATGACGAGCTTTGGGTGGTTGAGATCGCTTTAGGTGAACGCCTGCCAATGCAGGCGCCCGGCTATAAAAGCGACAACGCACTTGTCTGATTATTACTTCAAATTGGACTGAGCAACTTTTGCAGAAGAACTACCTGGGTACTCAGCAATTACTTGCTCGTAGTACTTTTTCGCTTCTGCTGCTTTGTTGCCGCGCTTCGCTAGATCGCCCAATTTAACTAGTGCATCTGCACGTTTGTTGGATTCTTTAAAGCCTAATACCGCTTTAAAGCTCTTTTCTGCTTCTGAATCTTGGCGTTTAGCAAAGTAAAGCTGACCTAACCAGTAATGCGTGTTCGGCATAAAGGTTGAGTTTGGATAGTCTTTTTGGAATTGCTTGAATGCTTCGATAGCACCGGCGTAGTCACGTTTTTTCAGGATAAGGTCTACAGCATTTTGATAGGCAGTTTGCTCATCAGCGTCTGTGCTGAATTTGCCTTGAGGTGCTGTGCTGTCTTTTGCTACAGGAACTGGGACTGCGGCCGTGCTTGCTTGAGAGCGAAGTTTATCGATCTCAATGAATAGTTCTCTTTGACGCTGCAACATTTGCTCCATATCGTAGCTGTTGCGTTCTAGCTGACCACGTAGAGTTGCGATTTCTTGCGTCATTTCATCGAGCTGTTGCTGCATTTGCAACTGAACTCGGTTTCGGTTCTGAAGCAGGCGTTCTAAACGTTGAACGTCAGTTTCATTGGTTGCAGCATGGGCTGCTGAAATAGAGGCAGCAGTTGCCGAGGAAGATGTTGCGCTCAAGTCGGTAACCGGTGCTTTTGTCGCGTAAGCTGTGCTTGCTGCGCCGGCTAGTAACGTAAGCGTAACAACGCGCTTAATGTTACTGTTCATAAAGGTTATTACCTCAATTGCCGTGGCTTAAAACAATGAGTCGCAGCGCAAAGGCTGCGACTCAACAATCTTAAGCAGATTGAATTAGTAAACTAGAACTGCGCGACGGTTTTTCGCATACGCGTCTTCAGATTGACCTAGTACTAGTGGTTTCTCTTCACCGTAGCTTACGATAGAGATTTGGTCAGCTTGTACACCAAGAGCTTGGATGTACTTAGCTACAGCTTGTGCACGACGCTCGCCTAGTGCGATGTTGTACTCAGGAGTACCGCGCTCATCAGCGTGACCTTCGATAGTCACTTTTAGTGATGGGTCTTTGCTTAGGTATGCTGCGTGTGCTGCAAGCATATCTTCGTAGTCACCAGCAATTGTAGAGTTATCGAACGCAAAGTAGATAGTTTGGTTTTCACGAAGCGCTTTTTCTTTTAGCTCTTGCTCAGAAAGTTGTGCATTCTCATCGATTGGAGTAGCAACAACAGTTTCTTGCTGTTGTTGGTTAGAAGTTTCTGCACCTGTTGATGACGCAGCGTCATCAGTTGAGCTACATGCTGTCATCGCAAGAACTGGCAGTGCGATTAGCAACCCCTTAAAAACTTTGTTTAATTGCATTGTTATTTCCTTAACCTAAAAATTTAATTGCTATAAAAACGGTGACCATGCTGGGGCTCTTACACGCCCATTTGTAGCCGGTAATCTAGCTTTAAATCGTCCATCGATGGAGACCATAGAAAGGACGTTAGTTTTGTTATAAATAGAGCTGTATATCACCATGCCACCATTTGGTGCGATGCTTGGTGACTCATCTAGCAGTGTTTTCGTGAGGACTTGCACTGAACCTGTCTCTAAGTCTTGTTTTGCAAGATTAAATCCAGAGTTCGAGCGATTTACCATCACGAGGTAGCGACCGTCAGGGGTGATCTGCCCACCGAGGTTTTGTCTACCCTGCCATGTGATACGTTTGGTTTTACCGTCGGACAAATTTACTTCATAAATCTGAGGGTTACCACCCCTATCCGACGTAAAAATAAGGGATTTGCCGTCTGGTTTCCAGAACGGTTCCGTATTATTTGACCTACCGCTAGTAATTTGACGCAGTTTTCTTGTTTCAAGATTTAACGTATATACATGCAGTTGCCCAGTCTTTGATAGTGTTAACGCTAACGTCTTGCCATCAGGAGAAAATCTTGGCGCACCATTGTGACGTGGGAATGACGTAATCTTTTCACGCTTACCGGTGTAGATGTTCATGATGAAGATTTCAGCTTGCCCGTTTTGGAAACTTACATAGGCAAGTTTTTTCCCATCTGGAGACCAAGCCGGAGACATTAGTGGCTGCTTAGAACGTAGAACAAGCTTCTCGTTATAGCCATCATAGTCAGCAATACGCATTTGATATGGGTACTGATCTTTGTCATTAACAACGACATAAGCGATTCGCGTTAAGAATGCACCACGCTCACCAGTTAGTTCTTCATAGACAAGGTCAGAAATGCGGTGAGCATATTCACGTAGGCGATTGCCTGGAACGGTTGCTTTCTTCTTGAATAGGACGTGGTCGTTCGACAGAACCAGTTGGCCATCACCACTTAGAGCCTTTGATTTGCCGCCAGTCAATTGACCGCGCACCACATCAACCAGTTGGTAGCTTACTTCGTAGTTACCTTCTGCGTTTTTCACGATGGTACCCGTTAGCAACGAATCAACACCAATGGATGTCCACGCTTCAAAGTTAATGTCTGACGCATCGTATGGCGTTTGCGGCATTTTACTGGTTGCTACAGGACTAAACTTACCACTTCGTTGTAAGTCTGATGCAATCACGGCCGAAACATCATGAGGAAGTTTTCCCTCACCTTCCCATTTAAATGGGACAATAGCGATAGGTCTTGCGGAATCAATACCGTCGGTAATGACAAGTTCTAAAGCGGCATTTGCAGTCTGAGCAGCGAAGCTCAGCACTAATGCCATTCCTAATAGTATTCGCTTAATCACGAGGTCTTCCTTTTTACTCTGGAACTACGGTCAGATTAATATTTTTAAGTTGTTGGTTCACATCCGCTTCTTTTGAAAGCGGGAAGGTCCCAACCTGAGCTATCGCACGCTTAGTCGCGGCACAAAGTCTGCTATCTCCATCGAGTACTGCAACTTGACCAGCGATAGCGCCGTTACCCGCAGGTATCAGTTTCAAGTTAACTCGACATTGCTTTCCCCGAAAGCTGTCCTCTAGAAGCAGCTTTTGTTGAATCAGCTGAGTGTAGATGGCGCCCATACGTTGTACTTCTGATGCAACGTGTTTTGAGCGCGCACTAGTATTCAGAGCTGCTTCACTTTCAAGGCCAGAGAAAATGTTATCTAGAGCGGCTTCTTGCTCCTTGCGCTCACGCTCAAGTTGCTGCAAACGCTCCTTCTCAATTCTGGCTTTTTCTGCTGCTTCTTTGGCGGCTTTCTCTTTAGCAATACGGTCTTTTTCGGCACGCTCAGCGGCTTCTTTCTCACGCTGGGCTTTTTCTTGTGCTTCTTTGATCGCTCGTTCTTTTTCTAAACGTTCTTTCTCTGCCTTAGCTATCGCCGCTTCTTTAGCGACTCGTTGTTGCTCAGCAACACGAACAGCTTCTTCTTTGGCTTTACGTTCAGCTTCAGCTTTTGCAGCGCGTTTCCTTTCCACTTCGCGGCGTTTCTCTGCCTCACGTGCTGCTTGAGCATCTTTCGCTTGTTGCTGTTTCAACTTGCGAATGCGCTCTTCTTCCGCTTTGCGATTACGCTCCAGTTGCTCACTTTCACGGCGTAACTTATCAAGGCGGTCTTGTTCTTTTTTAGCTGCGGTTTCGCGCTGCTTGCGAATCTCTTGCGCTTGTTGGCGCACTCTAGCAGGGTCGATGACCACCGCTTGCACCATGCCTGTTGGCTCCGCTTTATTCATCGTGAAGTCTGTCCCCCACAATAAAGCAACAACCAGCATCAAGTGAGCAAACAAAGAGATCGCTATTGGCTTTCCGTAGCTAGAGTTATTCTTCTTATTGCTTTTCATACCGTTGCGATGACTATTCCCTGATATCGGTTAGTAGGCCCACTTTTGGAATACCGGCCTGACTTAACTCATCTAACAACAACACTACCTCTGCGTAAGGGGTAGCTGCATCACCGCCTACTGCCACTGGCGAGTTTGGATTGATCGACAGTTCAGCTCGAACGCGAACAATAATGTCTTGTAAGCTAAGGCCTCTTTGCATGTCTTCGTTATTAACGCTCAAACCAAAATTCCCATCACGGTCGACTTCAACAATGATAAAACTTGCGTCGCTGTCACCGGCTAGCTCTGTTGCTGGCTTGGCGTTGGACGTTTTTGGTAGTTCTACATCCACACCTTGAGTGACGAAGGGTGATGTCACCATAAAAATGATAAGTAGAACTAGCATAACGTCGATATAAGGAACGACGTTGATTTCACATGTCAGCTTGCGTTTCTTTGGTTGGTAGCCAGCCATTACTGCTCCCTACCCGCCATTGCTTGTCTATGCAGGATACTGTGGAACTCTTCTGAGAAGGTCGCATAGTTGTGCTCCAACTTGCCTACTTTATTGCTGAGTCGGTTGTACGCCATTACTGCTGGGATAGCTGCAAATAAGCCCATTGCTGTTGCGATCAGTGCTTCTGCGATACCAGGTGCTACCATCGCTAGTGTGGCTTGCTTTACTTCACCCAATGCGATGAACGCATGCATTATGCCCCAAACGGTACCAAAGAGACCGATATATGGAGAGATAGAACCAACGGTTGCTAAAAATGGTAGGTTTGTCTCTAGATCTTCTACTTCGCGAGAAACCGCAACACGCATCGAGCGCCCCGTTCCTTCCATAATGAAAGCCGGTGATTCAGCGTTGGATTTACGAAGTCTCAAAAACTCAGTAAAGCCGCTATAGAAAATCTCTTCCGTACCAGAAAGGTCGTCTTTTCTTTTCTTCACATCTTGGTAGATCTGTGAAAGATCAGCACCTGACCAGAACTTATCTTCAAACTCGTCTGAGTCTTTAGTAGCCTGTTTCAGCACCTTGCTGCGTTTGATGATCATCGCCCAAGATACGACTGACATCCCAAGCAGAATCAACATTACCAATTGAACCAGTAGACTTGCCTCTAGAATGAGGTCCACAAACGAAATATCAGCCGTCACTGTTTTTTTAACTCCAATAAGATAGTCGAAGGGATAGCCTTCGGCTTCATTTTTATATTATCGATACATGCCACTTTAACGAGAGCCTTTGCAATTGTCACATTTTGCTCATCAACAATTTCTTGTTGAAATGTTAATGACGCTCGTTTGAATTCAGAAATATGTGTCTTCACTGTGAGGTGGTCGTCTAGCCGTGCACCGCGGATAAAATCAATATCGATATGACGTACGACAAAACCTACTTGTTGGTCAAGCAACTGACGTTGGTGTACGTTTCTGCTACGAAGCAACTCGGTTCTGGCGCGTTCAAAGAAATTGAGATAATTCGAATGGTAGACCACACCGCCTGCGTCGGTGTCTTCATAATAGACAGTGATGGGGAATTCGAAATACGGTGATAACTGAGACAAACTGGTAACTTCCTAATGAATACTGCGCTCTAATATAACGCAAGTGATTGTGTTTGTTATAAGAGCTGACAAAAAATTTTGAATAAAGTGCCAAAATTTACACTCAACTGATGAAGTTATTAGCAGTTTCGAAAGTTTGTTTGTTTCAAAAGGTAAAAAACCCGAGCATAGCTCGGGTTTTCTTTAGATAACGTACATTAACGTTAAGTAACTCAACACAGTTAGTGACAAGTACGGACTGAACACCGCTTGCCAGAGCCAGAACCTCGGTCGGAATCCGACTCCAAACACCATGCTGGCACAAACAGACAATACAAATAACAATCCTAAGAATGGCGAGAAGCCACCAATGGCGTCAGCGTATTGGTCTGGACTCCACATAAACAAACCGACATTAACAAAGCCGAGTATCAGAGATAAGACGCGCAATAGCGTCTTATCTACAGGTTTGTGGAGTTGCTCTAACTGTTGGTTAAGATTACTCACTGTCTTCGTCCATCATCTCACTGTGCTCTAACCAAAGAGCGTTGATGATGCCGAATGCACACGCAAGTAATACACCTAAAATCCAAGCGAAATACCACATATCAAATGCTCCCTAGTAAAGTGAATTTTTGTTTTCTTCGATGAACTTGTCATCAAGACGACCAAACATCTTGTAGTAAGTCCAAGCTGTGTAGCTAAGAATTACTGGAACCATTACGAACGCTACTGCTGTCATTAAGTTCAGAGTCAACTCACTTGAAGTCGCATCCCACATAGTCAAGCTATGGTTAGGGTTTAGGCTACTTGGCATTACGAATGGGAACATTGCAAAACCAGCCGTAAAGATGATGCCGCCGTTCGCTAGAGAAGAAGCAATGAACGACACTGCACATTTCTCTAGACGCGAAGCCAGTACCGCTAGAAGTGGCATCACCACACCTAGTGCTGGAGCAATCCAAAGTAGTGGGTACTTCTCAAAGTTCGCCATCCACGCACCTGCTTCACGAACCACTTCTTTATTAAGTGGGTTCGATGCTGCATTGCCGTCAATTGCGCTTACGATTGAGTAGCCATCGATGTTTTGAATCCAGAAACCTGCTGCTACGAAAGCCGCAACAACCAATAGGCCCATTAGCTGTGCTGTGTTGCGAGCACGAGTATGGATATCACCTGTTGTCTTCATTTGTAGCCAAGTTGAGCCTTGTAGCAAGATCATGAACAAGCTTACTAGACCGCAAAGTAGCGCAAATGGGTTTAGTAGACCAAAGAACGAACCATGATACGTTGGCATCATGAATTCACTCAGTTGGAACGGTACACCTTGTAGCAAGTTACCAAACGCCACACCAAAGATGATTGGTGGAACAAAACCACTGATTGAAATAGCGATATCCCAAACGTTACGCCATTTGGTGTCTTCTAGCTTTGAACGGTAGTCCAAACCGATTGGACGTAGCCATAGCGCTGCTAGCGTCACAATCATTGCAAAGTAGAAACCGGAGAACGACGTTGCATAAACAAGTGGCCATGCAGCGAATAACGCACCACCAGCAGTGATCAACCATACTTGGTTACCATCCCAGTGAGGGGCAATCGAGTTGATCATTACACGGCGTTGGCTGTCCGTTTTACCTAGGATAGGCACTAGAGCACCTACCCCCATATCAAATCCATCGGTGATTGCGAAACCAGCCAATAGTACGCCGATCAGAATCCACCAGATGAGTCGTAAGACTTCGTAATCAAACATTCTTTTTCTCCTTGCTTACGCTTCTACTTGGCGACTAACTTTGTTCTCTACCGTTTCGTCATTTTGTTCGAAATGGTAACGACCAGTCTTCAAGCTACTTGGACCTTTACGTGCGAATTTCACCATCAAGTAAACTTCAGCAATTAGGAACACAGTATAGAGGGCGATGATTGCGAACAGTGAAGACCATAACTGGCCTACCGTTAACGCTGACGCGGCTACGTGAGTCGGTAGAATTTCACCAACAGCCCACGGTTGACGTCCGTATTCAGCAACAAACCAACCTGCCTCGATAGCGATCCAAGGTAGTGGGATACTGAATAGCGTTGCTTTGAGAATCCATCTCTTCTGTTCGATTTTTTGACGACATGTTTGTACAAACGCTGCGCCGAATACGAATAGCATGATAAAGCCACAGGCAACCATGATACGGAATGACCAGAATAGTGGCCAAACTTTAGGGATAGAGTCATCCGCTGCTGCTTGGATTTGGTCTTCAGTCGCATCAACAACTTTGTCTGTGTAGCGTTTAAGTAGTAGACCGTAACCTAGGTCATCTTTCACTTCATCAAACGCGGCAACGTTAGCTTCGCTGCGGTCACCTGCACGAAGTTTTTCTAGCAGCTCGTACGCATACATACCGTTACGAATACGATCGACGTGCTCTTCTCGTAGGTCACGAAGACCAGTTACTGGAGTATCTAGAGAACGCGTTGCGATAATACCCATTACATATGGGATCTTAACCGCGAAGTCGGTGTGCATTTCTTCTTGGTTTGGTAAGCCAAACAGAGTAAATGCTGCTGGTGCTGGCTCAGTGTGCCACTCTGCTTCAATAGCTGCGAGTTTCACTTTTTGAACATCACCCAGCTCGTAACCTGATTCATCACCAAGTACGATTACCGATAGGATAGATGCCATACCGAACGAGGCTGCGATAGCAAACGAACGACGAGCAAATGCAACATCACGACCTTTAAGTAGGTAGTAAGAGCTGATACCTAGGATGAACATTGCACCCGTTGTATAGCCTGATGCTACTGTGTGAACAAACTTAACCTGAGCTACTGGGTTGAGTACTACCTCAGCAAAGCTCACCATTTCCATACGCATGGTTTCAAAGTTGAACTCAGCGCCTACTGGGTGTTGCATCCAACCGTTCGCAACAAGGATCCAGAGTGCAGAGAAGTTCGAACCAAGTGCAACTAACCATGTAACGGCTAAGTGCTGACGTTTTGAGAGCCTATCCCATCCGAAGAAGAAAAGTCCGACAAAAGTGGATTCGAGGAAGAAGGCTACGAGGGCTTCGATAGCAAGCGGGGCACCGAATATGTCGCCAACATAATGGGAATAGTAAGACCAGTTGGTACCAAACTGGAATTCCATAGTAAGACCGGTGGCAACACCTAGAGCGAAGTTAATACCAAATAGCTTACCCCAGAACTTTGTCATGTCCTTGTAGATTTGCTTATTGGTCATTACGTAGAGGGACTCCATGATGGCTAGCAGGAATGCCATACCGAGAGTCAATGGAACGAACAAGAAGTGATACATTGCCGTGAGTGCAAATTGCAGTCTCGACAGATCAACAACGTCTATCATGGTAACTCCTTTTGTGTCAGCTGAACGACACTTTCTACATTTAGCTTCAAGGACTTTGTTTAATAGACATTAAACTTGTTGAGCAAATCATCATCCTTGTTGCAAAAATGTACCTCAATGGTTAGTTAATTGTTAAGCTTGCGCTAATATAGCTGGCGCTAATATTACTGGTAAATTGAGTCGGTTTCAAAAGGTTTATTTGTAGAGTTGCTTTGATTTACATCAATAAACACAAAGAGTTGATTGTACGATCTTTAATCACATTGATGCAGATCAATTTCAATGAATTTATGTAAGCAAATTAAGGGAAGTGTGAAGGGAAGGAAGAATTGGGAATACCCCTTTAGTAGCAAGGGATTATAGCGTGAAGTGTTAGCTATATGAAACAAAATTGGACTTCAAATCACACAAAACCATAGGTATGGCAAATAAAACAAAGCCGCATATTTGCAATATAAATTTACAATAATGCGGCTTAATAATTATTCACAAAAAGGAACTATTTGGATGAAATCTGACAATTATCAATGTTTGTCGATACCGAAGTGTAAATAAGCTCGGTCAGACGCGATACGACCACGTGGTGTACGTTGCAAATAGCCTTGCTGTATCAAATACGGCTCAATCACATCTTCGATGGTGTCTTTCTCTTCACCAATGGCTGCAGCTAGGTTATCGAGGCCTACAGGACCACCTGCGAACTTCTCCATAATTGCTAGCAAAAGCTTTCTATCCATGTAGTCAAAACCTTGATGGTCGACATCAAGCATGTTCAGTGCTTTGTCTGCGATGTCTGCACAAATATGTCCATTGCCTTTCACTTCCGCATAATCTCGAACGCGACGTAGTAGACGGTTGGCAATACGAGGTGTACCACGAGCACGACGAGCAATCTCCAACGCGCCCTCTGGTTCCATTGACAAGCCAAGGCAAGACGCGCTGCGTTGCACGATCTTTTGCAGATCAGCAATTTTGTAATATTCCAAGCGCTGAACAATACCGAAACGGTCGCGAAGTGGTGAAGTTAATGAACCTGCTCTGGTTGTCGCGCCAATCAAAGTGAACGGAGGCAAATCAATCTTAATAGAGCGTGCAGCAGGACCCTCGCCAATCATGATATCCAGTTGGTAGTCTTCCATCGCGGGATACAAAACTTCTTCAACCATTGGACTTAGACGGTGAATCTCGTCAATGAACAAGACGTCATTTTCTTCGAGGTTGGTCAACAGCGCAGCCAAGTCCCCTGCTTTCTCAAGCACCGGACCGGACGTGGTGCGAATGTTCACTTCCATTTCATTGGCGACGATATTGGCTAAGGTTGTCTTACCCAGACCCGGAGGACCAAATATCAACAGGTGATCAAGCGCCTCATTACGCAGTTGTGCCGCTTTGATGAAAATTTCCATCTGGTCACTAACATGCTCTTGGCCTTCATAATCGGCCAGTTTTTTAGGACGTATTGCTCGGTCAATCACGTCCTCATCTTTGAAAACAGGATTTTCAGGCGCTATTAAGCGATCGGCTTCAATCATGTCACGCTGTCTCTTTGCTATTCATTCAGCTTATTTAATAAAGGTGAGATTTGAATTCCCACTACTTAAACCATAGCACGCAGTGCTTCACGAATCAGCGCTTCGCTGGTCATATCTGGTTTCGCAACTTGAGAAACTACTTTTGATGCCTGAGTAGGTTTATAGCCCAACGCAAGCAGTGCACTGACCGCTTCTTCTTCCGCGTTGTCAGCATTCATAGCACCAACACTATCAACTGGTGCAGCGTCAGTCGCAGGCGTAAACAAGTCACCCGCACCCCAACCTTTCAAACGATCTTTCATTTCAACAACTAGACGCTCAGCTGTCTTTTTGCCGACACCAGGTAGCTTAACCAGAGTAGAAATGTCTTCACGCTCTACACACGCAACAAACTGAGTAGCCGACATGCCGGATAGGATACCAAGACCAAGTTTTGGACCAACACCATTGGCTTTGATGACCTCTCTGAACAGTGCACGTTCACGGACGGTATTAAAGCCATAAAGTAATTGCGCATCTTCACGTACTACAAAGTGAGTGTAAATGATCGCCTCTTGGCCAATTTCAGGTAGTTCGTAGAAACAGCTCATCGGCATTTGAATTTCGTAGCCAACGCCGCCCACTTCAATTAACAGTTCTGGCGGTTGCTTTTCGATTAGAGTTCCACGTAATCGTCCTATCACAGTTCAATGTCTCATGTTAGTTGCAATAGGGCTTAGGATATAGAATAACTGGATAGGTATCCAGTTATTCTAAGTAAAATTTAAGGCATGACAGAGCGTAGGCGCTCGGAGAGTTCTGTGCCCTCATGGATTTGCTGACCAAGCTGATCACTAATCGTCTGAATGTCTTCGGCAATCGCTTTACTGCCGACAACAGACTCCGCCACATCACTGCTTGCTTGGTCTAATTCGCCAATGGCTAAATTCTGCTGAGTGACCAACTCACTGAGCTCGGTAATTTCTGAAGAGATGGTTTGCACCTGTTCTATCATCATACTCAACTCAGAGACTGTGGTTTGAATGGTTTTTTGTCCGGAGTTGATTTCTTGCTGACTGTTGTTGATAAGAGTGCGAATCTCATCCACTGAATTGCTAGTTTTAGACGACAGTTCTCTGACCTGCTCAGCAACGACGGCGAAGCCACGACCGTGTTCACCTGCCCTTGCGGCTTCAATAGCAGCGTTTAACGCAAGCAAGTTGGTTTGTTCTGCCACGGAAGTAATCAGCTCAATAACCGACACCACTTTCTGATTACTGTTATCGATATTGGTGATGGCTTGCGTCGAAGCATTCAGCATTTCCGAGCTGCTCTCTGCTTGCTGCTTTATTGAATCGGTTTGGGTAATCACTTGCTCCATAAAGTTCACCGACTCTTGGGTGAACGACGACAACTGTTCCAATTGCTGACTCATTTCCTCTGCGGCACTGGCTTGAGAAGCGCTGTTAAGGCTCAGTGACTGTACGTTACTTGTCAGCTGTGTGGATTGCGTGTTCACTTGATGAATCACTTCATCTAACTCTTGAACACTTTCGTTAACAGCGAGTAGCATGCTATCGAGTTTCTTCTCTCCTTCTGAGGCTTTTTCTGCTTGTAACGCACTCTCTTTTTGCGCTTTTTCAGCGCGTGAAATCGCACTTTCTTTCTGTTTTGAAGTGAAGTTTTGTGCGAAGCAAATGACAAAGAGCGGCAGTAACATGCCAGACCAAATCTCTATATTCTGCTTAGATGCCGACAAGTTAATCGTTGGGAACTGATAGCCGGAAGTATGCAAATAGGTCATCACAGCGGATACCGCTAGAATCCCGACGCTCCACGTTAATGCCATAATACGAGATGCGGAAAGATAGAAGGCTACGATCAACAGCGGGGCCCAGAACGCCTGCGTCGAATCAACGATGCCACCGCTTTGGAAAATAATATTCACCGCATGCAACACCATACCAAAGAAACCGATATTCAGTGCAGGTGTGATCATCTTACTAAAACGAAGCACTGCTAAAGCAATAACTTCGACCAAGATCAACGCGATAGAGGTGAGAAATAGAGACGCATGACCATTGGATTGCCACTTAATCGCGCTGTATAAACCAACCACCAAAGCCACAACTGAGAAGACCGCGGTGATTTCCGCTTTACGAAGGGTGTTACGAGAAAGGCTATCCGAATTATTGATAAAATAATGCCACATGCCGTTGGAGTTCCTTGTTATTTGATTATTCGGACATTTGGTCCTTTGAATTGACTCATCGGACCAATATTAGGAAGTTAACAAATAATTAACAAGGCGAATTAGGCGAAAAGCTCTAAAAGTGTGGACTGGCTATCGTTAAAATTATCGGTATGGCGTTTATATCGCCACGCTTCCTTAATGGCTTCATGCGATTAATTTAATTAGCGATAACGCCCTTTTTTTGCGCCTGTTGCTTTACCCGCTAAAGCAACAAGTGTTTTGTTGGTGTTTGCATGACAGATTGCAACACCTAAGGCGTCAGCCGCATCAGCTTGAGGTTTGGACGGCAATTTCAGCATTGCCATAACCATGTGCTGAACCTGTGCTTTATCTGCTCCACCCGTGCCCACTACCGCTTGCTTGATTAAGCGTGCTGCGTATTCGTAGACAGGCAAGTCATTATTCACCGCGGCAACAATTGCGCTGCCTCTGGCTTGTCCTAACTTAAGCGCTGAATCAGCGTTTTTAGCCATAAACACCTGTTCAATAGCAAACACGTCTGGCTGAAATTGAGTAATGATCTCACTCACACCTGCGTAGATTTGTTTGAGTCTGCCCGGTAACTCTGCTTCTGATGTACGGATACACCCGCTACCGAGGTATTGCAAATGGCGACCCTGCTGACGAATTACACCATATCCGGTGATACGTGAGCCAGGGTCGATTCCTAGTATTATTGACATGATTTCTCGTTAATTACTCAAGGCTTGCTGCGACTTCGTCAGAGATATCACCGTTGTGATAGACCTCTTGCACATCGTCAAGGTCTTCCAGTGCGTCAATCAAGCGCAGTAATTTTGGTGCCGTCGTCTCATCAAGCTCCGCTTTGGTTGACGGCACAAGTGTCACTTCTGCATTGGCGGCTTGGTACCCAGCGCCATCTAGCGCATCTTTCACTGCACCAAAGTCAGCAGGTGTGGTGTAAACATCAATAGCGCCATCGTCTCCGGTTTCAATATCATCAGCACCACCTTCTAGTGCGACCTCCATCACTTCGTCTTCATCCAGACCTGGAGCATAAGAGATGACGCCCTTTTTATCGAATAGGTAGTTCACACTCCCGTCAGTACCAAGGTTGCCCCCTGCTTTAGAAAATGCGTGGCGTACGCCAGATACGGTTCGATTACGATTGTCGGTCATGCATTCCACCATGACTGCCGTTCCACCGGGACCGTAACCCTCGTAGATGACCGTTTCCATGTTGTCATCGCCTTCCCCACCAGCACCACGACTCACGGCACGATTTACCGTATCACGAGTCATATTGTTGGAGAGTGCTTTATCAATAGCGGCACGAAGACGAGGGTTGTTTTCAGGTTCACCACCACCTTCTTTAGCGGCAACGACAATTTCGCGAATCAATTTAGTGAAGATTTTGCCGCGCTTGGCATCTTGCGCTGCTTTACGGTGACGAATATTCGCCCATTTACTATGACCTGCCATAACAAATCCTTTGAGTTCTATGAAGTTGGATTACTTTTTATGTTGGTATAACTATACAGATTTTGGAAACAAAAACTCCCGCTGTTGCGGGAGTTTTGGGTATGTTGTGATCTTGGGTTTTAGTTTTGGTGCTCGCGGTTTGAAGATCCCTGCCTATGCAGGGATGACGATAGCTTGAGCACACCAAAGGTTGATGTGTCATTCCTGCGCAGGCAGGAATCTACCCAAGACATGCGACCTAACTAAAAAACCACGTCGTACCTTAAGAGTCTTTCTTCTCTTTCGCCGCCGTCACAGCAATCGCTAGCTCTTCAAGTGCTGCTGGGTTTGCTGCACTTGGTGCATCTGTAAGTAGACACGCTGCCGCGGTTGTTTTCGGGAATGCGATTACGTCACGGATGTTTTCCTTACCGCAAAGTAGCATCACGAGACGGTCAAGACCGAATGCAAGGCCTGCGTGTGGTGGTGTACCAAACTTAAGTGCATCTAGTAGGAAACCAAACTTCTCACGTTGCTCTTCTGCATCGATACCAAGGATCTCGAATACTGCTGCTTGCATTTCTGCGTTATGGATACGAACAGAACCACCACCTACTTCATAGCCGTTTAGAACCATGTCATACGCGTTTGAGTTTGCTGCCGCTGGTTTCGCTTTTAGCTCTTCCGCAGTCATGCCTAGAGGAGACGTAAATGGGTGGTGCATCGCGTGCAGGTTACCCTCGTCATCTTCTTCGAACATTGGGAAATCAACAACCCAAAGTGGTGCCCACTTAGACTCATCAGTAAGCTCAAGATCCTTACCAATCTTAAGACGAAGTGCGCCCATTGCTTCAGCAACCGTGTTCGCTTTGTCTGCACCAAATAGGATGATGTCGCCAGACTCAGCTTCAGTGCGCTCAAGAATACCGTTGATCACTTCTTCGTTTAGGAACTTCGCTACTGGAGACTGGAGACCTTCCATACCTGCGGCACGGTCGTTAACCTTCATCCACGCAAGACCTTTCGCGCCGTAAATACCAACGTACTCTGCGTAACCATCAATTTGCTTACGAGTTAGAGAAGCACCGCCTGGTACACGGATAACCGCTACGCGACCTTTTTCGTCGTTAGCTGGGCCTGAGAACACTTTGAATTCAACGTCTTTTACTAGATCAGCAACGTCTACTAACTCAAGCGGGTTACGTAGATCTGGCTTATCTGAACCAAAACGACGAATCGCTTCAGAGAAAGGCATAACTGGGAACTGACCTAAGTCTACGTTCAATAGCTCTTGCCACATATCGCGAACCATTTTTTCTGTCACTTCACGAACTTGATCCGCAGACATAAAAGAAGTTTCGATATCGATTTGAGTAAATTCAGGCTGACGGTCAGCACGCAAGTCTTCATCACGGAAGCACTTAACGATTTGGTAGTAACGGTCGAAACCAGACATCATCAGCAGCTGCTTAAATAGCTGTGGTGATTGAGGTAGTGCGTAGAACGAACCTTTATGAACACGGCTAGGCACTAAGTAGTCACGTGCACCTTCTGGTGTCGCTTTAGTTAGTACTGGTGTTTCGATGTCTAGGAAGCCATTGTCGTCAAGGAAACGACGAACAAAGCTTGATGCCTTAGCGCGCAGCTTAATACGATCGCTCATTTCTGGACGACGAAGATCGATGTAACGATACTTAAGGCGCTGCTCTTCAGTATTGGTTTGGTTGAAGTCTAGTGGCAATACATCACTGCGGTTGATAATTTCAAGGCCAGTTGCCAAGATTTCAACTTCGCCAGTTGCCATGTCTTTGTTAACTTGGCTTTCTGGACGAACACGAACTTCACCAGTCAGCTTGATGCAGAATTCGTTGCGAAGTTGGTTTGCCACTTCGTAAGCATCAGCCATGTCTGGATCAACAACTACCTGAACGATACCTTCACGATCTCGCATATCGATAAAGATAAGACCGCCTAAATCTCGGCGACGGTTTACCCAGCCGCACAGTTCTACAGTTTGTCCTGCAAGGGACTTGTTCAGGTGACCACAGTAATGGCTACGCATAGTGAATTTCCCAATTTCCAATAGTGATAATGAAACGTATAGTATGGGCGAGTGACTATTATCTAGCCAACTTACATTACACCCATAAAATCAAAGGTTCATTTATACTCGGAAAATCGTCTAAAATCGACCTAATTTGACAGAATTGTTGTGTTTAATTGCCAGTTGCGGCACTAGAACTCTTGAAATGGATAAAATATCAACAAATCCTGTTGATACGATCTAAGCCAGAACATTACAGTCAATACACGAGATGCCATAGATGAAAGCGAAAGCAAGGGAAGATGATGAGCGAGCTTAAGTTAAGATTGGGTTTAACCATGTGGTCACACAGTGATTGGCAGCACTCATTCTATGGTAAAGGTACCAAGCCAAATGAGCGCTTGGAGCGTTATGCATCTGTTTTTCATACTGTGGAAGGCAATACCACCTTTTACGCTACACCGAATAGTTCTACTGTCGATAGCTGGAATCGTGCGACTCCTGACGATTTCCGGTTTACCTTTAAGCTTCCAAAACAGATCACCCACGAGCAAATGCTCACTCAATGCCGAGCAGAACTAAACAACTTCCTCAAAGTTATGGAACCGCTGCACTCGAAAATTGGTATGTGGACGATTCAGCTTCCGAGCAGTTTTGCCCCCGAACACCTCGCATCACTGCAATCTTTTTGCCAGTGGTTCCCTAGCGACATGCCGTTGGGGGTTGAGGTTCGCCATTTGGAATTTTTCAATAAATCTGATGACGAAAGACGGTTTAACCAATGGTTAATGGAGCAAAATATCGACCGCATTATTATGGATAGTCGTCCTGTTTTCGCGGCCAAGCCGGATACCCCTGCCGTCATAGATGCTCATGAAAAGAAACCAAAAGTACCTGTTCATGCTATCGCAACCGCAGAACATCCAATGATTCGCTTTATTGGTCACCCCGATATGGAACAAAATCTTCGCTTCTTTAAGCCTTGGGAAAACAAACTTGCCGAGTGGGTTCAACAAGGTAAGCAGCCTTACGTTATGATTCATACTCCTGACAATGTCGAAGCGCCTGAGCTTGCCATTAAGCTTTATGAAGTGCTAAGCCAGCATATGGCGACGCTACAAACAACGCTTTCCCCACTCAACGCAATTCCAGCATTGCGCGACGACCATCAAATTTCCATGTTCTAATTCATTACTGTGTGTCTATCTCTCACTGATTTGACCTAACACAAGTTGCGATATAGCTACGTGGGATGACTTTTCTTGATGAATAACGTAAAATGCGCGCCTTTTTTATTGCCTCTGAACTTGTACTTAGCAAAGCGCTGAACCAAGTTTAGGACTGAGTGAGACCGCATGGGGAACAATGATATGCAGAACAAAGATACGATATTCTCTGCACCTATCGACAAAATTGGTGACTTTACCTTCGACGAACGCGTAGCGGAAGTCTTCCCTGATATGATTCAACGCAGTGTGCCGGGTTACAGCAATATTATTTCTGCTATTGGCATGCTGGCTGAACGCTTTGCCAAGCCTCATTCCACTATTTATGACTTAGGCTGTTCCTTGGGCGCTGCTACGCTATCTATGCGTCGTAACATTACTCAAGAAGGTTGCCAAATCATTGCGGTCGATAACTCTCCAGCTATGGTTGAGCGTTGCAAGCTTCATGTGAATGCTTACCGCTCTGATACTCCGGTTAGTGTCGTTGAAGCTGATATTCGTGACATTGATATCACCGATGCATCCGTTGTGGTGCTTAACTTTACGCTTCAATTTTTATCTCCAGAGGATCGCCGAACTCTTCTCGAAAAGATCTACGCCGGTTTGCGCCCAGGCGGTATTTTGATCTTATCTGAGAAATATGTGTTCGAAGACGAAAGCGCCAATGAACTATTGATAGATTTGCATCATGACTTCAAACGCGCCAATGGCTACAGCGAGCTAGAAATTAGCCAAAAGCGTAGCGCCATTGAGAACGTCATGCGCCCAGACTCAATTACAATGCACAAAGCACGCTTTGAAGAGATCGGTTTTAGTAGCTGTGAAGTTTGGTTCCAATGTTTCAACTTCGGCTCTATGTTTGCTATTAAATAGCGCATTACGACCATTACCTAGATATACCATTAGCGAGATATCGCTAAGTTTAAAAATTAGAGAATCCAATGTTTAATTTTGCAGACTTCTACCAACTTATTGCTCAAGATACACGCCTACAGCCATGGCTTAATGTGTTGCCTCAGCAGCTGACTGACTGGCAAAACGCTCAGCATGGCGATTTTGATCGTTGGTTAAGAGCCCTAGCAAAGATTGATGTGGGTCAGCCTGATAACGTAGAGCTGAAAGACAGTGTAACTATTTCAAACTCTGAGCCACTGCCCACTGGCGAAATGAGAAAGCTCGAGAGCTTACTGCGTACTTTCCACCCTTGGCGTAAGGGGCCGTACCATGTTCATGACATTCATATTGATACTGAGTGGCGCTCTGATTGGAAATGGGATCGCGTGCTTCCACATATCTCACCGTTAAAGAATCGCTCTGTGCTGGATGTCGGCTGTGGTAACGGCTATCACATGTGGCGCATGCTAGGTGAAGGTGCACGTCTATGCGTGGGCATTGACCCATCACACCTATTCTTGGTTCAATTTGAAGCGATTCGCAAAATGATGGGCAACGACCAACGCGCTCATTTACTGCCATTGGGTATTGAACAGCTTCCTGAACTGCAAGCGTTTGATACGGTATTCAGCATGGGTGTGTTATATCACCGCCGTTCGCCGCTCGATCATCTTATTCAACTAAAGAACCAGTTGGTACCGGGTGGCGAGCTGATTTTAGAAACCTTGGTGATTGAAGGTGATGAGAATGCAGTCCTAGTACCGCACGATCGCTACGCTCAAATGCGCAATGTTTACTTTTTCCCATCAGCACGTGCACTGAAAGTTTGGCTCGAGAAAGTTGGCTTTGAAAATGTACGTATCGTTGATGAGAACGTGACGACAATCGGTGAGCAACGAACCACTGAATGGATGACACATAACTCGTTACCTGAATATCTAGATCAGAACGATCCTAGCAAAACTGTCGAGGGCTACCCTGCTCCTCGTCGCGCTATCTTAATTGCTGATAATCCAAGCAATTAATCAATCGTAAGTGTTGTATACGTCTCACTTTATCGAGTTTTGACATGACGTTTATAACTCTAACGGAGCTCTGACAATAGGGAGTATCAAACTCCCTTATTGATCAGCTAAAATCCATACCACTTCCTGTTCCATTATTTACTGTTTTAGGGTTTAAGATGTACAAACGCTTGGCACCACTTGTCGCCATCGGTTTACTTTCCGGCTGTTCCACTATTAATCACCAAGAACTTCACCAAAGTACACTCACTGCAATCGAAAAATCTGAGCAGCGTCTCGAGAATAGACTCACCAATATCGACCTGCAGTTAAGCAACCAAACCGACTACATTGATAGTTTGGAATCTGAAATCATCGCACTTACCGAGCAAGTAAAAGTACTTGAAAGTAATCAAGCGGCAGGATTAGAAAAAATCGATGAGTCTAAGCCTCTACCTGCTATTGTCGCCGTACCTTCAATTTCTAACCCTGTCATTTTGGGCTCTGTTGAAAAAGTAAAACTCGATGTTTTAAAACAAACCTTCGATGCACGTGTCGACACAGGTGCAGCCACATCTTCATTAAATGCCGGTGATATTCAAGCATTTGAGAGAGATGGAAAGCAATGGGTGAAATTCCATCTCGTTAATGACAAAGTCAAAGAGCAGGAAAAACGTTGGATTGAAGCCCCTGTCCTCCGATACGTTAAAATACGCCAATCTACCAGCGATGAAATGGAGCGCAGAGCTGTAGTTGAATTGTGGATCCGTGTAGGAAAAATCCATGAAAAAGCGCAATTTACACTGGCGGATCGCTCGCAAATGACCCACCCTATACTACTGGGAAGAGAATTTATCAAAGATATTGCTTTAGTGGATGTAAGTCAGCAATATATACTTTCATCTAACAAATAAATCTCTTTTGAATAACACTTTCAGGGAAAGCAATTACAATAATAAGGTTGTTTATGACTTCACGTATTCCATTTTACCTATCAGTAGGCTTACTGATTGCCGCAGGTATTGCGCTTAGTGTCATCAGACACGAGACCTACGGCGTTCCATGGACTCCAGGTGAAACTCGCCAAGTCTGGGATATCGAAGCTAGAGTTGAATTTAACGCCATTGGCAAGCCCGCCAAAGTTTCTTTAGCGGCACCTTATACTCAAGAAGGCTTTACACTCATTGGAGAGTCAGCATCTTCACCAGGTTACGGTGTTTCGTATGTTGATTCTGATGCAGGACGCCGAGCAGAGTGGTCAATCCGCCAAGCGCAAGGTCCTCAAACCATCTACTACAAAACTCAATTTCTTGTTGATGACCAAGCGCTTGCTAACTCGACACCTCCTACTGAAGAAATCATTAAACCGACCTTTGATGGCCCAGAAGAAGCCGCCGCTATTGCACTCGTAGATCGCGCTACCTCTCGCTCTTCTGACAATATCACTTTCACTCGAGAGCTTATCAAGGCCCTGAATGATGGTGATAGCCAAAACTCGGCTCTTATTCTGAACAGCATGACTAAACTGCAAGCAGCTTCTAAGCTTCTTGCGTATGCTGATGTTCCAAGCAAAGTTGTCGGTGTTATTGAATTAGAAGATGGTCGTCGCCGTCAATCCAGCCAACAAATGTTGCAAGTGTGGGATGGTAAAAAGTGGCAAATTTTCTCTCCGGAAACAACCGAAGGTAAAAAGCAACAAAACCTATTGGTTTGGGATGAATCTAACGTCTCTTTGCTTGATGTCGTTGGTGGTAAAGACAGTAAAGTTCATTTCACCATGATTTCGCAAGAGGTATCCCCTCAAGAAGCGACAAACAGTAAAGTTGATGCTGACGGTCTTCTTAACTTCTCTATTCATAGCCTGCCTCTCGAAGAGCAAGCCATGTTTAAGACCATCATGCTAATACCAATTGGAGCCTTGATTGTTGTATTCCTGAGAATACTAATTGGCCTGAAGACTTCAGGTACTTTCATGCCAGTACTGATTGCCGTAGCCTTCGTTCAGACACAGTTAGTCACCGGTATTGTCGGCTTCTTGCTGATAGTGGGTACTGGTCTGGTGATCCGTAGCTATCTATCCAAACTCAACTTACTATTAGTTGCTAGGATATCAGCGGTTATCATCACCGTTATTTTGATTATTTCTGTCTTTACCGTCGTTGCCTTCAAGATTGGTCTCACCGAAGGTCTGTCGATTACCTTCTTCCCGATGATCATCCTGTCTTGGACAATCGAACGTATGTCGATTCTATGGGAAGAGGAAGGCGCGAAAGAGGTTGTACTGCAGGGTGGTGGCTCACTACTCACAGCGGTTCTGGTTTATCTTGCGATGACCAACCCATATGTACAGCATCTAACGTTTAACTTTATCGGTCTGCAATTGGTTATCCTTGGCGGTATCCTAATGCTAGGTACTTACACAGGCTACCGTCTGACTGAGCTACGCCGTTTCAAACCTCTAACGGAGGACTAATTTATGCTACGAAAGCTAACCAGTCCTTTTAAGTTACGTGAACGCGGTATCATGGGTATGAACCAGCGTAACCATAGTTACATTGGTCGCTACAATGATCGTTCTAAATACCCGTTGGTTGATGACAAACTTAAAACCAAGATCATCGCAGAGAAAGCTGGCGCAACCACGCCAGCCTTGATTGGCGTTATTCGAAGCCAAGTTGAAGTTAAAACCATCCATGAGATGGTCAAAGACTGGCCAGGATTCGTAATTAAGCCTGCTCAAGGTAGTGGTGGTAAAGGTATCTTAGTAGTCACAGAGCACAAAGATGGGGTCTACACCAAACCATCTGGCTCAACTATTAACAAAGAAGACGTTGAACGCCACATCAGTAACGCGCTAGCGGGACTGTTTTCATTAGGTGGTAAGAACGATGTAGCAGTGGTCGAAAACCTCATCAAGTTTGATGACTGCTTTGAAGGCTTCAGCTACGAAGGGGTTCCTGACGTTCGAATCATCGTGTTCCAAGGTTATCCAGTGATGGCGATGATGCGTCTTTCTACATCTGCATCCGACGGCAAGGCCAACCTTCACCAAGGTGCAGTAGGTGTTGGTATCGATATCGCTACCGGTAAAGCGGTTAGAGCGGTTCAGTTTGACCAACCTGTAACTCACCATCCAGACACAGGCAAAGAGCTTGCAACGCTCGCAGTACCTCACTGGGAACGACTCCTTACTCTTGCCTCTAGTGCTTATGAGATGACAGGCCTTGGCTATATGGGTACGGATATGGTGTTAGATAGGGAAGAAGGTCCAATGGTGTTGGAGCTTAATGCTCGTCCTGGTCTTGCGATTCAAATCGCCAATGGATGCGGTATCCTACCAAGACTACAGCACATCGAATCGTTAGGCGAACCAAACCCGTTCACCTATCCTTCTCCAGAAGAGCGCGTTGCCTATGCGGCTAAGATGTTTGGGCACGCTAATGAGGAGGAAGCGTCATAACGTTTCCTTGATGATGTCTTTCCTGCGTAGACTTCTTTCTTCGCGGAATTGTAGAAATAAAAACGCGACCCACTTGGTCGCGTTTTTGTTATTACCTTCATGTTCAGCTGGAGCGGTTACACCTTAAATTGGCTCATCAACCCTTGTTGCTCCCCAGAAAGCTGGTTAATTTCTTTACCCACTTTTTCTGAGTCTCCCGCCTTCTCTAAGATTTGAGCGCTTAAGTCACGTATGTTACTCACGTTTTGATTAACTTCCGCCGATACAGACTGCTGCTCTTCTGCTGCCTTAACAATCTGGCTGTTCATATCGTTAATCGCAGAGATAGATTCGAAGATGCTGCTCAGCGCTGCCACGGCTTGCTGAACATGCGTCGCCGTAGAATCTGCAAGTTGTGACCCTTCTTGAATCGCACTCACCACATCGCGTGTTCCCTTCTGTACACGCTCAATTACTTCTTGGATTTCACCGACCGAATCATGAGTACGACTTGCTAGACTTCTAACCTCATCTGCAACTACCGCGAACCCACGACCTTGTTCCCCTGCTCGCGCTGCTTCAATGGCGGCATTTAGTGCCAGTAAGTTAGTCTGCTCGGAAATGCCTTCAATGACCGCAAGGATCTCTGTGATATTAGTGTTGTTCTTCGCTAACTCTTCTACCACCGGAACGGTAGCTTTCATCTGTTCAACCAAACGAACCATTTCACTGGCTGACAGTTCAACCACTTCCTGACCTTGGCTAGCAGACTCATTTGCTGACGCCGCAGCTTGCACCGCAACCTCAGCATTTTGCACCACGAGTGACGCCGTTTGTGTCATCTCTTCTGACGCAGTGGCAACGAGGTCAACTTCTCTAAATTGAGCTTCACTGCTCTCTCGTGTCGCTACCGCTGTGGCATTGGCACTTTCAGCTGTACCAGCAATGCGTTCAGTGGTTACGGCAACTTGTTGGATTGTCGTTTGCAATTTTGCTAAAAATGCATTGAATTGCTCTGCAAGCTGACCTATCTCATCGCCCGATTTGACTTCCAAACGCTGCGTTAGGTCTCCCTCTCCACTGGCAATATCTTCGAGACGTGTAACTACCTCTCTAATTGGCTTAACTAGACGTAGCGACATTAAAGCAATGATGACGAGCCCTACAATAACAAAGCCAGCACCCACTAAGACTTCAAATACAATTCCTTCTTCTAACTGCTTAGAGATAATGCTATCAAGCTCAATAGCATCACTGAGAACGCTGCTACGAGGCATATCAAAGAACACGCCCCATGTTTGATTAGCAATAGTGACTGGATTAAACACCGTTAACCACTGACCATCTGCACTCCATTGAGCGCTGGCTTCTTCTCCAAACATCAGGTCTGTAATCTGCTCTGACGATAAAATGGCGCTTTGATAAGGAGAGCCAACTTTAATACTCGAATCATCACTGGCAATTACACTTTCATCGAGGCTGATGATGTTCACATGTCCACTGCCATTAAAGAGGCTGGCATCTGACTCCATAACAGTATTGGCAAGCTCAGTCAGTTTAAGGTCGATACCTAAAAAACCAATTAACATGTTATCGACTTCAATTGGAATTGATAGCGATGAAGTGAGATGTTGCTGAGCACCAATAGTACTGAGTCGTGGGGTACTGACACACGATGCTTCGGTAGCGAGAGGACAATAGAAGCGCTCTCCATCTTCTAAGGCGTCGAGCTTACGCTTAGTTAGAACCGTACGGACGGCATTTTCGCCCGTCTCGGTGATTTGCCAATACGTCGCAAATTGTCCAAGCTCATTAGAACCGACATAGTCGGCTCCTTCATAGTTTGAATCTTCTCCATCAAGCATGTTTGGCTTAAATACTAAGTATGCGCCTTGAATAGAGGGAAACTCGATAACGGCCTGTCGAATCATTTCATCTAGTGCCGTTCGCAGGTCTTCACTGGGGACGAAGTTTTCTTCCGCGTTATACTTTTGGAACTTAGCGTTAGCAATCAACATTTCTGCGCGGTAAATCGCTTCATTGAAGTAATCTTTGACTTCTCGTGCGTTAATATCCGCACGAGCCTCAAGTAACGCTTGTGATTTTTCAACCACCGATTCGGAACTGAGTGTCTGAATTGCTTTTTGGCTGTTGATGGCGTTATAGAGTGAAAAGCCTATCAAAGCTATGGAAGTAAATAGCAAGCAACAGCCTGCTAACACCGTGATTTTCCACTGCACGGAAAGAGTTCGCATAGTACATCCTTTTTGCAAACGTGAGCCAGTATGTTTTTTTATCGACGTATTGCCGTTTTTATTTAGCGATTTATTACATCATTTTTACATCTCCACCTCAACTGAAGCGTTGTACGTTCAGGATGCTCAATGCTAGTATTTTGACCCTGATATAAAAATCACAGGATTAGTGAGAAATGAAAGTCATCAGTTTTAATATCAATGGCCTACGCGCTCGACTTCATCAACTTCAAGCTTTGATTGATAAGCACCAGCCAGACGTCATTGGTTTACAAGAAATCAAAGTTCATGACGAGGCCTTCCCAGTAGAAGCGGTAGAGGCTATGGGCTATAAAGTCTATTTCCACGGCCAAAAGGCACACTATGGTGTTGCTATGCTTTGTAAGCAGGAACCTATCTCGGTCCAAAAAGGCTTCCCTACCGACAACGAAGATCATCAAAAACGTATGATCATGGCAACATTCGAAGATTCGAATGGCGACAAAGTGACCGTGTTAAATGGCTACTTCCCTCAAGGGGATAACATTAGCCATGAGACCAAGTTTCCTTATAAAGAAACTTTCTACAAAGATCTGATGACCTATTTGAATGACCACCATAGTAATGATGAGAAGCTTATCGTTATGGGTGACATCAATATCAGTCCAATCGACCTAGATATCGGCATCGGTGAACCAAATCGCAAGCGCTGGCTCAAGACTGGTAAGTGTTCCTTCCAGCCAATTGAACGTGAATGGTTACAAACCCTACTAGACTGGGGCTTCGTGGATACATTCCGTCAGCTGCATCCAAACGTCGATGATCAATTCTCATGGTTTGATTACCGCTCTCGCGGTTTCGATGATAATCGCGGCCTACGAATTGACGTGGTATTAGCAACGAAGAGTCTTGCTGAAACGTGTTCAGAAGCAGGTATTGATTACGAACTACGTGGCATTGAGAAGCCATCTGATCACGCGCCAATTTGGTCTGTGTTTGGCTAAGCCAAGCACTGGTTTGCGCTATTATAACGTCATTCCTGCCTAGAGCAGGAACCTGCCCAAAGCGCGCACCTAGTCCCAAAAAAGTCCACTACACCACAACGGTAGATCCCTGACATTTGCTAGCGCAAATTCAGGGATGACGTACGCCTTAGTTAACGCCTAATTTCCTGTCATTCCTGCCTCCGAGCAGGAATCTACCCAAAGCGCAGTGCAAAAACAAAATCCCCGATGATCACTTTTGCAACAATCGGGGATAATAATTCTAATTATTATTTCTTAAGGAATAACTACATCACTGTGACTCTAGTGGTCTCATATACGCTAGGAATCGCTTCTCTGCTTTCTTAAATACCCAAAGAATAATGAAGGTCAGTCCCATATAGAACAAACCTGCGGTCAGGAATGATTCAAATGGCGCATAGTAACGAGAGTTCACTAGGCGAGCAGCACCGGTCAAATCCATAATAGTGACGATACCAGCTACCGCCGAACCGTGAAGCATGAAGATAACTTCGTTACTGTATGCAGGTAAGGCTCTACGTAATGCGCTTGGCAAAATAATGCGACGATAGGTTTTCCAAGGACTCATTCCATAAGCTTTTGCAGCTTCGACTTCACCTTTTGGTAGGCCATTTATCGCACCGCGGATAATTTCTGCCGTATACGCTGATGTGTTAAGTACAAACGCGACTAACGCGCAGAACCATGCGTTTTCCCACAGCGTATCTTTGACAGGGAAGAATTGGTCCATGCCGTAGTAAATCAAATAAAGTTGAACCAACAGTGGCGTACCACGGAAGAAATAGATAAAACCCCACGATGGTAAACTGAATAGATAGTTTGTGCTGTTTCTAGCTACCGCTAAAGGTATTGCTACACACAAACCAATCACAAGAGCTAGCGACACCAACCATGCGGTAGTCCAAAGGCCGTCCAGATAGACTGGGAAACTTTCTACTATCAATGAAAAGTCCATATCTACCTCACATGAATACTAAATTTGCGCTCCACCAGCTTTAAGAAACCGGTTGAGATGCTGGTGAACAGTAAGAAGATAATCGCCACCGACATATAGAAGGTAAACGGCATCTTGGTTGAACCCGCCGCTAATGAACTCACGCGTACCATGTCTTCTAGTCCAATGATGGAGACAAGTGCAGTTGTCTTAAGAAGTACCAGCCAGTTATTACCAAAACCCGGTAAAGCATGTCGAATCATTTGAGGTAGAAGTATACGTCTAAATGCTAAGACAGAGCTCATACCATAGGCCTTCGCTGCTTCCATTTCACCTTTATCAACGGCCATGATTGCACCGCGGAAAGTTTCGGCCATGTAAGCACCAAAGATAAATCCGATAGTTAATACCCCTGCAACGAATGGAGATACATCAATATAGTCAGGTAAGTATGAAGTCCACTCATGGTTCGGGTCGCTGGACATAAACCAGTTGTTAAGCCATTCGTTGACGGCGTACAAACTGTTATTGAGCAGTATTTGTCCACCAAAGAAGATTAGCATCATTAAAACGAGATCTGGGATGCCTCGAATAATGGTAGTGTAAAGTGTCGCTATCGCACGTGCCCACTTATAGGGAGCAAGCTTAGCGAGCGCGCCTAACATACCTAAGAGCATAGCAAGCAATAGCGAAAGTATTGCCACTTCTATGGTCAGTACGGCCCCTTTTAATATTGAGGCTTCATATCCTTGTAAATCGAGCATAGTTCCTTCCAACAGCACAGCAAATTTGTTGGTAAGTCATACTAAAAAACACCTGTGACACGCTTTTTAGTAAAAGGGCCTGAGACTAGCTCAAGCCCTTATCGTTATTTAAGCTAAGTGATTAGTCGCCGTATACATCGTAATTGAAGTATTTAGCTGCAATCTCTTGATACTTACCTTTCTCACGTAGAGATTTGATAGCCGCATCAAGTTGCTTAGTTAGGTCTTTGTCTTGTTTACGAACTGCGATACCCATGCCTTCACCAAACCACTTAGGATCTGTCAAAGAAGGGCCAACGAACTCGTACGCGTCACCGCCATCTTTATTGATTACACCTTCTTCAAGTGCTGATGCATCACCAAGAACAGCAACGATACGACCGTTTGCTAGATCTAAGTACGCTTCATCGAAAGAGCCGTAACGAACGATTTCCACTTGGTCACCGTAGTTATCTGTTAGGTACTTGTCGTGCGTAGTTGCACGCTGTACACCAATTTTCGCACCATTTAGGTTATCAAAGTCCAAGCCAGCGCCTTTCTTAGCGATAAACTTGTTAGGGATTTGTGCGTATTTACCAGTAAAGTCAACTTTCTTCTTACGCTCTTCCGTAATAGACATTGCTGCGATGATTGCGTCATATTTACGCGCCAATAGTGAAGGAATGATGCCATCCCAATCTTGAGGAACGATCACACACTTCGCTTTAAGCTCTTCACATAATGCGTTTGCCATATCAACGTCAAAACCTTTTAGTGAACCGTCAGCTTCTGTCCAGCTAAATGGAGGGTAAGCACCTTCAATACCAAAGCGCACAGTTTTCCATTCCTTAGCTTGTGCTACCCCAGTTGCCGCCGTTGCAGCAAGTGCTGCTACCATTAACCACTTTTTCATTTCCATACTCCTGTGATTGAGATTTTTGTTATTAATGTTGTGTTTGTTTGATTTTTCTCGGAACCTAGGTTCCGACACGCCACCCTCTATATTAGTAGATGGATGAGATAAATTGTTGTAAACGTTCAGATTCAGGGTTAGTGAACAGTTTGGCGGGATCGCCCTGCTCTTCAACTAGACCTTGGTGTAAGAACATCACATGATTTGAAACGTCACGGGCAAACGCCATCTCGTGAGTCACTACCAACATGGTGCGACCTTCTTCCGCAAGATCTTGCATTACACCCAGTACTTCACCCACAAGTTCTGGGTCCAAAGCCGAAGTTGGCTCATCGAAAAGCATAACTTCAGGCTCAACCGCCAGTGCACGAGCGATAGCAGCACGTTGCTGCTGACCACCAGAAAGGTGTCCTGGGTAATAATCTTTGCGCTCATACAAACCTACTTTTTTCAAAAGCAGTTCTGCATTTTCAATAGCTTGAGCTTTAGGCACGCCCAGAACATGAACGGGTGCTTCAATAATATTTTCCAGCACCGTCATATGAGACCACAAGTTGAAACCTTGAAATACCATAGCCAAGCGAGAACGGATTCGCTGAACTTGTTTTTCATTGGCAGGAAGAGACTCACCCGAACGATTGCGCTTCATTTCGATTAACTCACCGTTAACCCAAATTTCGCCCTCTGTGGGTGTTTCAAGAAGGTTGATACAACGAAGAAATGTACTTTTTCCAGAACCAGATGAGCCAATAATCGAGATGACATCACCTTTGTGTGCAGAAAGGGAAATCCCCTTTAAAACTTCATTTTGACCAAAGGTCTTGTGCAGTTCTTTTATGTCCAGCGCTGGTACATCATTCATGCGCTTGTGCTCCCTGTATATTATTGACTGCTATGCCTATTGTTAGAGGCGAAAGGTACTCCGACCTTTTATTTGTTCGATACAAGCTAGCACTACAATGTACAGTTTGCAACAAACTATTAACCTGTTTTCATTCTTAACACAGCGATTGTATCTGACGATTTATGCAATTTAAAGAGTTTATAACTTATAATTGTGAATAATCTTTACTGGATGCTGCACATTTAGTCATTGATGATTTTTTATTCTTCTGGTGCTTTTATTGCGCAAATGTTACATAAATCAACTGTGATTTAGACCTTATCCCTACCAACAAGTTAAATGCCGGAATATAAGCCTATCTAATGGTACATTAGCAAAGATAATGAACTAGTTGAGTGTTTTGATAGTTAGATCAAAAAAGCCTCTCAGTGAGAGGCTTTGGTGGTTTATACGGTGGCTGACTTAATTATCGTAGCGGTGCAGATAAAACGACCGTGTTTGAGCAATGTTATTTACCGAGTATCTCAAATCTTGCAGGGACTTGACGATGCTCATATTATCTTTATCTACGTTACCGGAGCCTCCGTGACGGAAAGCTGTCATGAAATCTGCCAGTGGCATATCTTTGTCTTTTTCTGTAAACAAGTACGATTGAGAAATATGCGATGTTGAAGTGATTCTTAAGCTATCTGCAACACTGTTACTAAAGTCACTCAGGTCAAGCTGAGGTACTCTTACAGTCGGCGAAATATGCGTATATACCGCGTGCTTAACAACATATCCATTGTGTCCTTGTTCATACGCTGTTCTTTGGAGCCCCTTTTCTGAATCAACAGCAATACTTGGGCGAACATCAACTACCTCGTCCGAAACAGATGGCTTAGCATTGTTTGCGTTGTTGGACATAAATAAACTCTCGTCATCAATAGATATAGACCATGTAGTTCCAATTACATCCTGATAACTAGCCTCCCAACCCGATACTGCGATGGAACCGCTTATGTTATATGTCCAAGACTCACCAAGACGCTCTTCTGGGTGGTAATAATTAGCTTGAGTGCCGTTTAAAGGAAGTTCTGCGAGCTCATACATGAAGTTATTATGTATAGCATTCAGCTCAATTTTGCTAGAAACAATCTGCGAATTGGTTGCATAAGCAATGCTCGAAGTACCAGCAAACTGCATCACATTATTATTCCAACCGTTAAAGCCGTATTGAAATAGTTCACTACGATCTGTTGTTCTATATTGTGAGATCATCGTGCTCTCTCCACTGAGACCTTCTATGGAAGCAAGAGAGTTGTTTGTGCTCGTTTTGGTGTCCAATTGAGAATCGAAGTAAAATTGGAAATTTGGGTTTCCAGTCGCACTTTCATCATTATCGTAGGATAGATTAGAAATGGTTCTTGGAGAATCATTACCACCTGTCACACACGACCCTTGTACTACCGGATTAAGTACTGAGAGCTCAATGCTTCGCATACTTGCATCCGCGGTTAACACCTCTTTCGAAAAAGACTGAGCGAATATTTGGTTTCCATACTGCTCTTGAATCGTCACGAATCCGTCATCAGGAATATTTTCTAGTGCGATTCTCAAACTCCCTTTTGAACTGGATACAGCAGTTCCATATTGGTTGCCATTCGAATCCGAATAAATAGCTTTGACCAAAGCATCTAAAGACGTGCCAATAGACACATAATTCGTAGCTTTCGTTACGGGAGTGGCGCCGCTGTTATCTTCATATATGTCATAAACCCTACAACTGGAACTAGGGTTGTAGTTGACCTCCACTGGCTTAAGAAAATTAAACGTGTAGTAAGTTAAACTTGGGCTAGGTGGCGCATCCTCGCCGCCACCGCCGCCACCACAACCAACCATTGCACCCGAAATTGCTGCAACTAACGGCAACATTACTGCTTTTTTCATCGTTTGTTCCTAACCCGTACGTAAGCGGCAACAAGTTGCCGTCTCTATATCATTTTCATAGTTATCGCAATCTCCATGCCAACTCCGTTAACTAACCGAGCAACCAATACTTATTGATAAAAATGATGTTGTTCATAAAATTTTCATATTGAAAGTCGCTTACGCTCACTGTTAATAAAGTGCGCTGATTCAAACAACTGTTGTAGTTTTCTTTCACATTTTTTCTTAAAGTGATCAAGATCAATCAAGGTCTTAGTGTTGCTTGTTAGACTCGGCTCCATTGATATAGCACGAATTATTCACCCCATTTTTAGGAATCTCGTCTATTCTTAGCACGTTGTTAACGTGCAGCAGCCTAGCCAAGTCGGTGTGAACCAGTTCGTTTATCAAGCCAAACGACTAACTTTTTATATATATGAGGAATCTATGTCAGACGCAGTTAACAAAGCGCATTCTGATTCGGATATCGAGACTAAGAGCTATCAAGAGCTTCACCGTCCAGCATCTGAGTTTGCCAGCCGCTCTGAATACCTAGACCACGAACTTCAAATCATGAAACCGCGCCGCTTTGGTTTAAACCTACCGGGCCGTGACTTCCGCTTTGAACTAGAAGATTTAGTACCTGCTCTTGCTGGTACCATCGGCATTATTGCGATGTACTCTGCAGTAATGATGTCATGGGCTGACGGTCTAACCGCTGCTTGGGATCACGTAAACCTTGGGAAAGAGTTTGCGATCGAAGTTGCACGTGTAGAAATGCTAATCCCAGCACTTCTTTTCTGTGTTCTTGCATCAGGTTTCATCAACCCAAGAGCTAACCTTGCTGGTAACCACGGTCCGATGATCCCACTTATCGGTTCTATCGCGCTTGCTGGTGCTCACCCTCTTGCTCTTGCAATCCTTCTTGGTGTGTTCGGCCTTTTGCTAAGTTACTTCAAGGGTGGCTCGAAGCTTGTAAACCTAACCTCTCAAGGTACGGCGGGGGGCTTATTAATCTTCCTCGGCTTCACCGGTACGATGAGCCAAATCGGTTCCATTCAAGAATGGGCAGTAGGTTTGCAATCTGCGAGTGTTGAAGCAGGCAGCATGGGTTATGTTGGCTTGGTCGTACTTGGCATCAACATCGCAGTGTACGCCTACCTCGCTAAGATCAACATGCGTTGGCTTGCCATTCCGGTTTGTGCCGTTACGGGTCTTCTACTAGCCCTTGGTCTAGGTGCTGGTTTCGACTTAACGTTCGAAACTGAAATGGGTCTTCCTAACCTAAATCCAGTTTACTGGTGGGGCAGCACAGAAGAAGGTTGGATGCTAGGTCTTCCGAATCTACAGCACTTTATTGCTTCTCTACCATTTGCGATTCTAGCGGTTGCGATGTGGTCACCTGACTTCCTTGGTCACCGTATTTTCCAAGAACTTAACTACCCACGTAAGACTGAAAAAGTACTCATGGATGTAGATGACACAATGACTATGTGTTCAATCCGTCAAATGGTAGGTACTGCGGTTGGTGGTGGTAACATCACGTCTTCTTGGGGTACTTACATGATCCCAGCTGCAATCGCTAAGCGTCCAATTCCAGCAGGTGCGATTCTACTTGGCTCTCTATGTATCATTGTTGCTATTCTTGGTTTCCCAATGGACGTAGCAGTATGGCCTCCAGTAATGCGCGTTGCGCTACTAGTGGGTGTATTCCTTCCTCTACTTGAAGCTGGTATGCAGATGGTAAAAGAGACTAAGGATTCACAAGCGGCAGGTATTTGTATCTTTGCATCAGTCGTTGCTAACCCGGTGTTGGCATGGGCGCTGACCATGTTCCTAGATAATAATGGTCTAATTGGTGACAAAGAACGTGCTTCTCGTCTATCTTTTGTAGATAAGATTGTCATCCCTGTGGGTGTGTTCGTTATCTGCTTAGTAGCGATGCTAGCTGTAGGTATGTTAGAAGGCCAGTACGGCATTCCAGCTTTCCTATAATATCTAGTTGATTATTTGGGCAGTGACATTCACTGCCCAAATTTTTATCAAACTTTTTTAACTTTTATTGATTTAGTTTAAGTTTTACAAATTATTTTTAGTGTAAGCTTGATTTTAACGTAGGGAATGACAATATCTATATCCATACTAACCCTAAGTGGTTATAGATATTTTTATTCAAGTGTACTGGTTCATCCTCCGGTGAACATGCGTAATAGCGTACAGTACGTGTTTTTTCTACTAAAAAGGTAGGTATGTCATGGCAGAGCAATTTGCTAAAGCTTGGGAAGGTTTTGCTGCAGGTGAGTGGCAAAACGAAGTTAACGTTCGTGATTTCATCCAAAAGAACTACACTCCATACGAGGGTGACGAGTCTTTCCTAGTTTCTGAAGGTACTGAAGCAACTTACAAGCTTTGGGCTAAGGTAATGGAAGGTATCAAACTAGAAAACTCAACTCACGCACCAGTTGATTTTGATACTTCAGTTATCTCTACCATCACTGCTCACGATGCAGGTTACATCGAAAAAGATCTTGAAACTATCGTAGGTCTTCAAACTGAAGCGCCGCTTAAGCGTGCAATCATCCCTAACGGTGGTATCCGTATGGTTGAAGGTTCATGCAAAGCGTACAACCGCGAACTAGACCCACAAGTTAAGAAAATCTTCACTGAATATCGTAAAACTCACAACGCTGGTGTTTTCGATATCTACACTCCAGACATCATGAAATGCCGTAAGTCAGGCGTTCTAACTGGTCTTCCAGATGCATACGGTCGTGGTCGTATCATCGGTGACTACCGTCGTGTGGCTCTTTACGGTATTGACCGTCTAATGCAAGACAAGCTAGCTCAATTCGCTTCTCTACAAGAGCGTTTCGAGAACGGCGAAGATCTTCAAATGACTATGCAGCTTCGCGAAGAAATCGCAGAGCAACACCGTGCACTTGGCCAAATGAAAGTTATGGCTGAGAAATACGGTTGCGACATCTCTCGCCCAGCTGAAACAGCTCAAGAAGCTATTCAGTGGACTTACTTCGGCTACCTAGCTGCTGTTAAGTCTCAAAACGGTGCTGCAATGTCTCTAGGTCGTACTTCTACTTTCCTAGATATCTACATTGAGCGTGACATCGCTGAAGGTAAGATTACTGAAGTTGAAGCTCAGGAAATGATCGACCACTTCGTAATGAAGCTACGTATGGTTCGTTTCCTACGTACTCCTGAGTACGATGATCTGTTCTCTGGTGACCCAATCTGGGCTACTGAGTCTATGGGTGGTATGGGTCTTGACGGTCGTACGCTTGTTACGCGTTCAAACTTCCGTTTCCTAAACTCTCTATACACTATGGGTCCTTCTCCAGAGCCAAACATCACTGTACTTTGGTCTGAGCAGCTACCTGAAGGCTTCAAGAAGTTCTGTGCAAAAGTATCTATCGATACTTCTTCTATCCAGTACGAGAACGACGACCTAATGCGTCCAGACTTCGAGTCTGATGACTATGCAATCGCATGTTGTGTATCTCCAATGGTTATTGGTAAACACATGCAATTCTTCGGCGCTCGTGCGAACCTAGCTAAGACTCTTCTATACGTTATCAACGGCGGTGTGGACGAGAAGCTTAAGATTCAAGTTGGCCCACAAATGCCTAAGATCACTGACGAAGTTCTAGACTTCGACGATGTATGGGGCAAACTAGACCACTTCATGGATTGGCTAGCTAAGCAGTACGTAACTGCACTAAACAGCATCCACTTCATGCACGACAAGTACAGCTACGAAGCTGCACTAATGGCTCTACACGACCGTGACGTTCGTCGTACTATGGCTTGTGGTATCGCTGGTCTTTCTGTTGCTGCTGACTCTCTAGCTGCTATCAAGTACGCTAAAGTTAAGCCAGTACGTGACGAAGACGGTGTTGCAATCGACTTCGAAATCGAAGGCGACTATCCTAAGTTCGGTAACAACGATGCTCGCGTAGATGACATCGCTTGTGAACTAGTAGAAGTATTCATGAACAAGATCCGTTCACTGAAAACTTACCGTGACGCTGTGCCTACTCAGTCTATCCTAACTATCACTTCTAACGTGGTATATGGTAAGAAAACTGGTAACACTCCAGATGGTCGTCGCGCAGGCGCTCCTTTCGCACCAGGTGCTAACCCAATGCACGGCCGTGACGAGAAAGGTGCTGTAGCTTCACTTACTTCTGTAGGTAAACTACCGTTTGCACACGCTAAAGATGGTATCTCTTATACTTTCTCTATCGTTCCAAACGCTCTAGGTAAAGAAGAAGATAGCCAACGCGCTAACCTTGCAGGTCTAATGGATGGTTACTTCCACCACGAAGCTGGCATTGAAGGTGGTCAACACCTAAACGTGAACGTTCTTAACCGTGAAACTCTAGAAGACGCTGTTAAGCACCCTGAGAAATACCCTCAGCTGACAATCCGTGTATCTGGTTACGCTGTTCGCTTTAACTCGCTAACTGCAGAGCAACAAGCTGACGTAATCGCACGTACGTTCACTGAATCTCTATAATCTAAGATTATACTGATTGAGATAAAAACCTCGCTTCGGCGAGGTTTTTTTATTTTTGTCTAATTTTGATTCCTATCGACAAAAAAGTACTTAGTTCTCACTGGTTAAGGATTGTTTACAATTTAGCTACGATAGAGATACTTTTTCATCTATAGATCACTGACTAACCTTTTTCGTTCGTGTCACACTCAACTTAATAATAAAACATCTCTACTAGCCGTATTTGAAGAGAGTGATACATCATGAAAGCAGCCGCCATTTTACCTTTGATTTTTGTTAGCAGTGTTGCCTTAGCCTCTGAGCGCTCTACCGTCTCATTTTCACTCGATAATGACGGTATTTTTGGCACAGACGAAGACTATACTAACGGTATTTTTCTTTCTTATACCAGCAGCGCCATCACCCCTTGGGCTTTATTCAAACCGCTTAGTCTGTCGTATTGGGGAAGCTCTTCCCTTGATAAGTTTGAATTTCAGCTTGGACATAAGATGTGGACCCCTTCGGATATTGAGGCCACTGTACCTCTGGCTAATGACCGCCCCTATGCAGGTTATTTCCATGGCGAATTGAATTACATTAGTTTGCACCCTCAACAGGCACAGCGTTTCAATCTCACGTTAGGTAGCACTGGTGAAGGGTCATTTGCCGATAAAGCGCAGCAGTTGGTGCACTCGATTGTGGGTTCAGCAGACCCAAAAGGCTGGGAATATCAGATTGAGGATCAAGTCGCAGGCAGTATTGGTTACTTAACTCATCTAAATTGGAAGCGCGAGCCACTTTTTGGCAATACCGGATGGGAAGTCTCAAACGTCACCGAAGCAAACCTAGGGAATTTTAGAAGTGATGTTTCCACGGGGATGATGTTTCGCTTTGGTTCAGAACTTGGAGGTAACTTCGGTTCTGCAAACATCAGTACAGAAAACCCGTTCAAGGCTGGGATGATCGGCGCCTCTAATAAGGGTTGGTTTACTTATTTTGGCTTAAAAGCTCGCTACCGATTTAATGATCTTACTATTCAAGGAGAGAGACCTGGAATACCCGAGCCTAGTGATGCTTACGACGTCACTTTGCAGCCGTGGCAAGGTGAAGCAGTTCTTGGTGTGACGTGGTATAACGCCTATGTTGGTATCAGTGCCTTTGCCGGTTCTAAGTCAGCTGAATATAAAGAAGCGTCAAAGTCTATCTATGGCAATGGAGGACTTTCGCTTTTTGCTTTCTTCTAAAGTGAAATAGGCACCTTCCTAGGTGCCTATTTCATCGATATATATCTTTACCATAGCGTTTATTACGCCGTCTTAAATCTCTCACATTCTTGATAGAGCTCCGTGGAACGCTTATCTACCCCATCACTGGTTGCTTTCAAACTCTGACTACTCGCCTCAAGTTCACCCATAGAGTCACTGATTTGCGCCATGTTGCTGGCCATCGATTGCGAAGTTGTCGCTAGTTCCTTGACAGAGGCAAAAATCACTTCAGTTTGAGAGCTAGCTTCTTGTGCCTTATTCATGATCTCTTCAAGTGCGCTTTTTGCTTGATTACCTTGCTCTCGACCAGACTGCATGGAACTGTCAGATTGAGCAATAAACTGAATGACTTGCGTGCTTTCCTGTTTCATTGTGTCAATCCACCAGAGATTTCCTCTACCGCTTGTACTGTCCTTACTGCGAGACTTCGCACTTCATCTGCCACCACAGCAAAACCTCGACCTTGCTCTCCTGCCCTCGCCGCTTCAATCGCGGCATTCAGTGCCAATAAGTTGGTTTGCTCAGCGATACCATTAATGATTTCCATCACTGAGTCTATCTTTTGGGAAGCTTGCTCCAGCTGTTCGATATGAGTAGCGGCTTCTTCCAAAATAGTGCCAACTTGTTCAAAAGCAGCGATGGTATCTACAATAACTTCACCACCCGCTTGCGCAGACTCTGCTGAGGTTTTACTAATGGTTGCCACATACTCTAAAGAACCAGAAATTTCTTGCGTGGTAACACTCACCTCTTCAGTCGCAGACGCCAATAACTGCGTTTGTTCAATAACTTGACTTTGGTGCTGTCTTAGTTGATTGATTCCACTGTCTAGCTCACCAGAACTGTTCGATAGTTGCTGACTGTTGGTTTTCACACCGTCGACCAGAGTCCCTAGGTTTTCGCAACTCACATTGATGGCTTGCTTAAGTTGGTTGAACTCATCACGATGATTGTTACTCACGGCAAGACGCGTCGAAAGATCACCTTGTTCTACTAATTTAAGTGCCGACAGTGTTTGCTTTAACGAGCGAGCCAGAGAGATATTTAATGTGAGGAAGATAGCTGTAGTAAATAGCGCTAATAAAGCGCAAGCGATACCGACGGAAGCCTTAGTCATGCTCGATACATCGGCGGCTTGATTACCTAGTGAAAGTGCTTGTTGATTCAGTGCTAGAGCGGCTTTGTCAAAAGCCTTTAAAGTAATCGCCTGAGCTTGGTCTAACTTCTGCTCTAAACCAACTAAAGTACCTGACAGCTCAACCACTCGCGCGAAGCCGAGTTCCAATGCTTTGACTTCATTCTCATAGAGCTCCAACATGGCATAGGTATTTGATGCATTAACAAATCCTGCAAGAGCTCGCTTAAAACCTTTTTCGTTTTGTTCGTTGGGCTGAATTAAGTATTCCTGCAAACTGGTCACTACTTTCTGAAAATCTGAAGTCAGCGTCACCATACCTGTTTCTTTGATAGCTGCATCGATCTTGGCGTTATTCTGCTGTAGCTGCTGTAGCAATCCGTCATTCACGGAGAAACCCAACTCTGATTTGATGGTCAGCCAAGGGCTCAAATTAAAGATAAACGACTCTAAAGTATTGGAAACATTATCACTCTCAGTAGTCAAACCGGCTTGCTTTAAGAACGCTAGGTCTTGCTCCGCACTGGTTTCCAATCGGTCCATGCTATCTTCAAACGCATCCATGCCACCAGCCACTAATGTGGTTCGTCGATTAACGGTATCCATCAACAACACTTGAGTAGAGGCTAAATGTGCACTGGCTCGCTCCATTTCACTACTACTGGTGAATTTCTCGCTTAAACTGGAAAGTGAGTTAAAAATAAAAAACACCAAAATGATGAACCCAGACCAAAGAGTGAGCATCGAAAAGGCAGTTTTTTGTTTTTGTGATAAGGCTACTTCCATGTATTTCCCCTTGTGACGATAAGCATGTCGGTCTCCTGACCGATATTATCTGCAACAGACGCAACTAGTTGATACTGGTTTAAAGTAAGCAAACTAGCAATCTATGTACCATGTATTAATAATATAATTAACAACGCTATAACATTATTTCACTATGGGCAACAGAAGTCGGTTTTTGATCGATACAGACTATGAATGGGGTACCACTTTTCCTGTCGTAGGGGGCCATTTTGTAATAAAATGACGCGTAAAAATAAGTAAGTAGAGAAGAGCATATGTCAACAACTGGTCGCATTCACTCATTCGAATCCTGCGGTACGGTCGATGGACCTGGGATCCGTTTTATTGTCTTTCTTCAAGGCTGTCTCATGCGTTGTATGTATTGCCACAACCGTGATACTTGGGATACTCATGGCGGCAAAGAAGTGTCCGTCGACGAATTGATTGCAGAGGCAAAATCCTACCGTCACTTTATGAATGCATCTGGTGGTGGTATTACTTGTTCTGGCGGTGAGGCCATGCTTCAACCTGAGTTTGTCCGTGACTTCTTTCGCGCAGCTCAAGCGGAAGGCATTCATACCTGCTTGGACACTAACGGCTACATCCGTAAACATACAGATGTTATCGACGAGGTTTTGGATGCTACTGATCTAGTGATGCTCGATATCAAACACATGAAAGATGAAATTCACCAAGATTTCATCGGTGTATCTAATCGCCGCACATTAGATTTCGCTCGTTATCTACACAAGATTGGCCAAAAAACATGGATTCGCTATGTTGTCGTCCCGGGTTACACGGACGAACCAGAAGCCGCTCACATGCTTGGAGAGTTTATTAAAGATATGGACAACATCGAGAAGGTCGAACTGTTGCCATACCACAAGTTAGGCGCACATAAGTGGGAAGCGCTCGGTTTTGAGTACCCTCTCGAGGGAACGCAGCCGCCGACCAAAGAAGTCATGGATAACATCCAAAATATTCTTCTGCAATATACTGATACCGTTAAGTACTAACAGTAGATTCAGAAATCTTTTGACACGAAAAAAACGCGCTAGAAAGCGCGTTTTTTTGTAATAAATACGTGTTGAGATCATGTTACACAATATCGAGAAGCTGATAACCTGTCGGTATAGCGAATTCATTCGTAAACTTATAATGATGACTTTTTAGTGAGGCTTTTCACCATGGAAATGACAAATGCTCAACGTCTAATCCTATCTAATCAATATTATCTAATGGCTAAGCTTACGCCAGAAAACGCAGAAAAGTATAAGCGCCTGCAAACAATTGTAGAGCGTGGTTATGAACTGCAAATGCGTGAAATAAACAAAGAGTATGGCTGTTTAGTTGAAGACGAGTGTCGTGAAGTAATCGACATCATGGAAATGTACCACGCCATGCAAGAATCCAACAAAATGCTTTCAGATGAAGAACGTGACGATGTAGACCAACGTCGTTTACAGTTTTTAGGGTTTGATATCGCAACTGAAGCACAACTGGTTAATTATGTTCGCTTCCTAATCGATTCTGAGGGACTTTATCCACAATTCGACAAAGGCGATCATCACTTCAATAGCCATGTACCTATGCTTGAGAAATATCGTCGTATGTTGGTGACATGGAGAAATTGTCCACGTCAGTACCACTTGTCAGCAGCAGAATTCAGACAGATTTTTAACGCTTAACTTTAACGCATTAAAACAATCAGTTATCAAAAAGCCCTCTTCCTTCCTAGGCAGAGGGCTTTTTTTAAGCAACTTTTCTTACTCTCAACCGGTCTAATCTAATAATCGGGACTCACGTATAAAAGTTGAGACTGGGGGATAATCAGCGGACTAAATTGAGGAAGTTTTGTAAATAAATGCATAATTGATAAGCATAAATCTGAAAACCCTACTAGTCTTAAAAATGACATGGAGTCGCATTGTATATCTGTCAATGGTCAGCTTTGCAGGTTTAAGGGGAATCAGCTATGAGTATTTTCGATCATTATCAAGCGCGCTACGAAGCCGCAAAAGATGAAGAATTGTCTATCAAGGAATTCTTATCTCTATGTAAAGACGACAAGAGTGCTTACGCCAATGCAGCGGAACGTCTTTTACTCGCAATCGGTGAACCTGAGGTTATTGATACCGCTCAGGATCCTCGCTTAAGTCGTATTTTTTCAAATCGCATCATTTCTCGCTACAAAACGTTCGAAGATTTCTACGGCATGGAAGATGCCATCGAACAAATTGTGTCTTATCTCAAGCATGCCGCTCAAGGTCTAGAAGAAAGAAAACAAATACTATACCTTCTAGGCCCTGTAGGTGGCGGTAAATCTTCGCTTGCAGAGAAGCTTAAAGCATTAATGCAGAAAATGCCTATTTACGTGTTATCTGCCAACGGCGAGCGCAGTCCGGTCAACGATCACCCGTTCTGTTTGTTCGATGTTTCAGAAGACGGAGACCTACTGAAAAGTGAATATGGTATTGAGAAACGCTACCTACGCTCAATCATGTCACCTTGGGCAGCGAAACGCTTACACGAGTTTGGCGGCGACATTACTAAGTTTAAGGTTGTTAAAGTCAGACCATCTATTTTAGACCAAGTCGCGATCGCTAAGACTGAACCTGGTGATGAGAACAACCAAGACATTTCCGCTCTAGTAGGTAAAGTTGATATTCGCCAACTTGAGCACTTCTCACAAGACGATCCAGATGCGTATAGCTATTCAGGTGCGTTGTGCCGCGCAAACCAAGGTTTGATGGAATTCGTGGAAATGTTCAAGGCTCCGATTAAAGTCTTGCACCCACTCCTAACCGCAACTCAGGAAGGTAACTACAACGGTACTGAAGGACTCTCAGCTCTGCCATTCGACGGTATGATATTGGCTCACTCGAACGAATCAGAATGGCAAACCTTCCGCAATAACAAGAACAACGAAGCGTTCTTGGATCGTGTCTACATCGTTAAGGTGCCATACTGCTTGCGCGTCTCTGAAGAAGTTAAAATTTACCAGAAACTTCTTGATCATAGTGAGCTCTCAAAAGCACCTTGTTCACCAAGTACCCTAGAGCTTCTAGGTCAATTCAGCGTACTATCGCGCCTAAAAGAGCCAGAAAACTCATCTCTGTTCTCGAAAATGCGTGTTTATGACGGTGAAACATTGAAAGACACCGATCCTAAAGCGAAGAGCTATCAAGAATACCGCGACTATGCCGGTGTCGATGAGGGCATGTCTGGCCTATCTACTCGTTTCGCCTTTAAGATCCTGTCACGAGTCTTCAACTTCGACCAATCTGAAGTCGCAGCAAACCCAGTGCACCTGTTCTATGTCATTGAGCAGCAAATTGAACGTGAACAGTTCCCTCAAGAAGTGGGCGAGAAGTATTTAGAATTCCTTAAAGGTTATCTAGTACCTCGCTATGTGGAATTCATTGGTAAAGAAATTCAAACCGCTTACTTGGAGTCATACTCAGAGTACGGACAAAATATCTTCGACCGATACGTCACCTATGCGGACTTCTGGATTCAAGACCAAGAGTATCGTGACCCGGAAACCGGTCAGTTATTCGACCGAGCTTCACTTAACGAAGAGCTAGAAAAAATCGAAAAAACCGCGGGTATTAGTAATCCTAAAGATTTCCGAAACGAGATCGTTAACTTTGTGCTTCGTGCTCGTGCTAATAACAATGGTTCAAACCCCGTTTGGACAAGTTACGAAAAACTTCGCACGGTTATCGAGAAGAAAATGTTCTCCAATACGGAAGAGCTACTACCTGTTATTTCATTTAATGCGAAAACATCATCCGAAGACCAACGTAAGCACGACGACTTCGTTAATCGTATGATGGAGAAAGGCTACACCGAGAAACAAGTACGATTGCTGTCTGAGTGGTACTTGAGAGTTCGTAAATCCTCATAAGTACACCTGACTGTTTATCTCAGCCCCGAGCGAAAGCTCGGAGGCTGTTTGGTGAGAGGAATACAGGGAGTAACTCATGGCACAATTTATCGATAGACGCTTGAACGGCAAGAACAAAAGTGCCGTTAACAGGCAGCGTTTCATACGCAGGCATAAACAGAAAATCAAAGAATCGGTTACCGATGCCGTCAATCGCCGCTCCATTACCAATACTGAGACTGGCGAGGATGTTTCGATTCCTGCAAAAGATCTTAGTGAGCCGATTTTCCATCAAGGCCAAGGAGGCGTGAAAGAGCGCGTTCATCCTGGTAACGACCAATTCATCACAGGGGACAAAATTGAACGCCCACCAAAAGGCGGACAAGGTGGTGGCTCTGGTCAGGGGGAAGCAAGTCCTGACGGTGAAGCTGAAGACGAATTCGTGTTCCAGATTTCTAAAGACGAATACCTTGATATTCTGTTTGAAGATCTCGCACTACCGAACCTCAAAAAGAATCAAATCAACAAAATTAAAGAATGGAAAACGCATCGAGCAGGTTATCAAACTGCTGGTATGCCTTCTAACATTGCCATCGTTCGTTCCTTACAACAGTCGTTAGCACGACGCACCGCGATGACAGCGGGCAAACGACGTATGCTCGATGAGCTTTGTAAAGAGCTTGATGACGTCCAGATGAGCGAGCCAGCTAAACCAATTGAGGAAAACCGACTTAAAGAAGAGATAGCAGAGCTTCGCAAAAAAATCGATAGCGTACCTTTTATCGACACCTTCGATCTTCGTTTTAAAAACTATGAAAAACGTCCAGTTCCTTCAAGCCAAGCAGTGATGTTTTGTTTGATGGATGTATCTGGGTCAATGGACCAAGCAACCAAAGATATCGCTAAACGCTTCTATGTGTTGCTGTATTTATTCTTAACACGCACCTATGAGAACGTTGAAGTGGTGTTTATTCGACATCATACACAAGCGAAAGAAGTTGATGAGCACGAATTCTTCTATTCTCAAGAAACTGGTGGCACCATCGTTTCAAGTGCTCTCAAATTGATGAAGGAAATTGTAGAAGACCGTTATCCTCTTGGAGAATGGAACATCTATGCAGCGCAAGCTTCAGATGGCGATAACTGGGCTGACGATTCACCTCGTTGCCGTGAATTACTCGTCAATAAACTGTTACCAGCTTGCCAATATTACTCTTACATAGAAATTACTCGTAGGACACACCAAACACTGTGGCATGAATATGAAAAGTTAGAGAATGAATTCGACAACTTTGCAATGAAGAACATTCGTTCTGTTGAAGACATATTCCCAGTGTTTAGGGAGTTGTTTCAAAAAGAGACCGCATAGGGAGACGTGCATATGACGACAGATACTAAAGTTAAGTCAAAGGTACTTCCAGACGGTCCTGATTGGACTTTCGATATGTTGGAACGCTACCACAAAGAAATAAAGCGTGTCGCAGAGCACTACCGTCTCGACACCTACCCTAACCAAATCGAAGTCATTACGTCAGAACAGATGATGGATGCTTATTCGAGTATAGGGATGCCCATTAACTATAATCACTGGTCATTTGGTAAGAAATTCATCCAGACAGAACAGGGATACAAACATGGGCAAATGGGTTTAGCCTATGAAATCGTAATCAATTCCAACCCATGTATTGCGTACCTCATGGAGGAAAACTCAGTCACCATGCAGGCTCTGGTTATGGCACATGCCTGTTACGGTCACAATTCCTTCTTTAAAGGCAACTATCTATTCCAAACATGGACAGATGCCAGTTCTATTATTGATTACCTGCTTTTCGCTAAGAAATACATCGCTGACTGCGAGCAAAAGTATGGTGAAGAAGAGGTTGAGCAAATTCTGGACTCATGCCATGCCTTAATGAATTACGGCGTGGACCGCTATAAGCGTCCAGAGAAAATCTCAATTGCAGAAGAGAAGATTCGCCAAGAAGAACGTGAGGCCTATTTGCAATCTCAAGTTAATGACCTGTGGCGCACTGTACCTCAAAATCGAACACCAGAAGAGGACCAAAAGGTACGCTTCCCAAGTGAACCTCAGGAAAATATCCTCTATTTCATTGAAAAGAACGCGCCATTACTAGAGCCTTGGCAACGTGAAATCGTTAGGATCGTGCGCAAAGTAAGTCAATATTTCTATCCGCAGAAACAGACACAGGTAATGAATGAAGGTTGGGCAACCTTCTGGCACTACACAATTCTTAATCATTTGTATGATGAAGGTCTGGTGTCTGATAAGTTCATACTCGAGTTCTTGCACAGCCACACCAGTGTGGTTGCTCAACCCGCTTATAACAGCCCTTATTTTAGTGGTATAAACCCTTACGCTCTAGGCTTTGCAATGTTTAGGGATATTAAGCGCATCTGTGAAGAACCAACGGACGAGGATAGAGAATGGTTCCCAGAGTTGGCCGACAGTGATTGGCTCGATGCTATGCATTTTGCTATGCACAACTTCAAAGATGAGAGCTTTATTAGCCAATATTTATCTCCGCATTTAATGCGTGAGTTTAAGTTTTTCTCCATTCTCGATGATGACCGAAAGAACTTCGTCGAAGTCTCCGCTATTCATGATGAAATGGGATATCGTCAGATACGTGAAAAACTCGCAGCGCAGTACAACCTGAGTAATCTCGAGCCGAACATCCAAGTTTACAATGTGGATGTTCGAGGAGACCGCTCGCTTACATTACAACATGTTCCACATAATCGCATTCCTCTGGATAAAGGCCATGACGAAGTTTTGAAGCACCTTTATCGACTTTGGGGGTTCGATGTTATTTTAGAAGAAGTGAAGGAGTCTGGACGAAGGGAAATTCTTGGGACTTGCCCTAAACGGGAACCTTATAATTCTACTATCTAGCCTTTCTACTGGTCGTGGGTCCCTACCTGCGACCAGATAATTTTTCGCACTACCTTTCCTTCAATGGTAAGCTTGTCATTGGTTCTTTATCCTTCGTTTCAACTCGTATCTTATGAACAAATTACTCTTAGCTTTCGGTGTGGTCTTACTTGCCATCATCGCAACCCTCTCATGGGTGTTTATACCTACCCACGAAACAATGGGTAAACAAACTCTCAGCACCCCTTTGAGCGATGAATTCAAGCTCGTCGCGCACCGAATTCATTCTACCGACCCCGATTCTGGTCCCAAATACGCCTACTTTGTCTTGTCTGAGGCAAAACCAATAGATAACAGTGAGCCTTTTCTGGTCACTTCCGACCAATTCACAAAGTTAGAAAGTGTCAAAGACAATGGGTTCACCCTCACCGTAAATGGTCGCATCTACCAATATCATAATGATTTATGGATAGAGAAAACTAACGGACAACTGCATCGTTGGCACGTCAGCATCAATGCAAGGTACATTCGTTAAGCTGGATTATCTATCCAACGAGACAACTTTCTGGCCTGTAACAGCGCGTTGAAGTTCACTTGAACGCGCTCATGCGCTAATCGCCCCATCTTTACTCTTTGGCTAAAGCTGAGCTGAGAAAACTCCACAATGCTCGCCCTAAGCGCTGTGACATCTTTTTCATGGACAACGAAGCCCGTCTCTGGCGTCACAATTTCTTTGCACCCCATAATGTCTGTAGTGATAACAGGCGTACCTACCGCCATAGCTTCCTTAAGGACTAGAGGCCCCGTATCTACATTACCCGTAGAGGCCATACAAAATGGTGCGACTAAGCAATCATAATTTGGCAGGGACTTTTTCACCCAATCGTGGGGCTTTGCACCACAAAAGCTTACTCTATCGGACAAGCCAAGTCGTTGTACTTGTTGCTTTAGCTCGGCTTCTAACTCTCCAGTACCAACAATATCGAGGACAATATTGAGTTTCTCGGCTACCGGAGCCATCGCTTCCAACAAGTGCTGAACACCTTTCTGCTCCACTAGTCGGCCTAAAAAGACAAGTGAGATTTCGGGGCGAGGTAATTTAGGCGCGTACATAAACTGCTCGGTTTTCACTCCACAGTGTAACAATTTGATATTTTTACCTGCCATGTCTTTAAAGTCGTCCAGCATGTCACGACAAACAGCAACTGCGAAGTCACAGGCGGCAAGTTTCTCTCCGACGTCAAAAGGGGACTCATAAACGTCGTGGCCATGTGCAACAAAAGAGCAACTTATTCCAAGCAGCTTTGCTGCAACAATGGCGTGTGCCGTGGTGTGCTGGCAAAAGTGAGCATGAACGTGCTCAACATGATGTTCAGCGAGTTGAGTGGCTAACTTGGCACCATAAACGAATAATGAACGCTTAGGCAGTGAGTTCTGATTACGAACAAACTGCGCTGCCGCTAACAGATTTTTATACCTAAACTTCGACAGTGCCGACAACCAGAAATTTTCACCGATTTTGATAACGTCATAATCGAAAGTCGATCGCGTTTGTTCCAATTCAAAAGCAAACACACAGACGGGATGTCCACAAGCTCTAATCGAATCCACTTCTGTTTGAATAAAAGTCTCACTCAACACCGGGTATGTAGGCGCAATGAACGCGGTTTTCTTCATTCTTCCATCCCAAAAGCTAACTATGTCTTTTGTTCAAAGCAAGATACGCACCAAAGACACAAGACTTGTTAAGCAACCACTTATCACTTGAATATCGCTCTATTCGCAATTCGATAGTCAATTTGCCGAATCTGACACTTCTTAGCTAACTGAAAACAATCAATTTGCAATAAGTAATCCTAAGTACATGTTTTAAAACAATATCAGTCTTGGCATATATAGTGCTACTTGTCGTATACCGCTGCAGATATGAGAGCTAAGGGATATGGCTAAAATCTCGATTATCATTCCAACTTTCAATTGCGTTAAGTATTTGCCTAAAGCAATTGAAAGTGTGTTTTCCCAAACACATCAGGAACTAGAAATCATTGTTGTCGATGACAATAGTACTGACAGCACCTCACATTATCTTAGCAGCATCAATGATTCGCGAATGCAGACAATCACGACATCAGGCCTCGGGGCTTCGGGTGCTAGAAACTTAGGAATTAGCAGAGCTAGCGGCGAATACATTGCCTTTCTTGATGCTGACGATTTTTGGATGCCAACCAAGCTAGAAAGGCAACTCAACTTTCATCAAACTCACCCAGAGCTTGCGGCTACCTTTACTAACTACCAACACGTGACCGAACAATACGAAACCATCATCGACTGCTTTGGCTATTGGAATAAGTTTCAATCTGACAGTCGTCAACATATTGTGATGGACGATGCCTTGGAATTTGTCCTTCAAAACAACGTCATTGGTACTTCAACGGTAATGATTAAGACTGAGATCTTTCGAGACATCGCGCCTTTCGATTCCAGCTTAGAGTACGGAGAAGATCTCGATTTGTGGCTACGCATTTGTGAGCAACACCCCTTAGGTGTACTGAACTCTATTGAAGTAGGCTATGTCATGCGACAAGGGTCAACTACTCAGACTAACGATAATCGACTACGTAACTTAAAATCTTTAGAAGCCATCTTGCACAGGTACACATCCGCTCACCTCTACTGGAATATTTCTTCCTCTGCTTTAAGACGTTCAAAAGCACGCATTCTTGAAGGTTATGCAGACTATCACCGCTGTCTTAATCAACCTTTATCGGCGATCATACTTGACCTACGCTCACTATCCTTGGCTCCAGAAAAACGACGTTTACGCAGTCTACTAGGAGACTGTAAAAGTATCATTATCCAACCAGATAGGTCTGCATCATGAACTCGCTGAAGCAATCCGCTTACTACGCCGTCGGCATCTTGATGATGAAAGGGGTGTCACTCATCATGATTCCCTACATCACACATAAGTTGTCACTAGTCGAGTATGGTTCACTGGAGGCTTTAGTGTTACTCGCAGACATAGGTACTATTCTATTCAGTTTTGGCATAGTCGATGCCATGTATCGATATATTGGTACCTCAGAAGGTGCCGAGAAGCAGCAGCTTATCTCAAATTGCTTTACGTTAAGTATCATCGTTTGTATTGTTGGCGGTAGCCTCATTGGAATATCCCTCCCCTGGTTGATTCACGCTTTACCTGTTAACTTCGAAAGCTACCAAATTTTATTACTGCTCATCCCGACCATGATCGATGGTGCAATATCCATCCCGTTAACATTAATGCGTATGAATGCCATGGCGAAACGCTTCTGCATTCTTAATGTCATTAAAGCGCTCGTTCAAGCGATGATGACCTTTGTTCTACTCGAAGCAGGGTATGGTATCGATGGTGTATTAATATCAGCAGCCTGCTCTAGCTTGCTTCTGCTAATGTGCTTGCTCAAGTATCAATGGAGTCAAATGGGGAGTTTTGGTTATCTAGGCTCGTCACGTCTAATTTTGAGTTTTGGTTTGCCCGTGCTGGTGGGCGGTGCATCAGTTTATATGATTAACGGGCTTGATCGTTGGTTCCTTGCCAGTTTTGTTGGTGTGGAACAACTTGCTATCTATGCCGTCAGTGCTAAATTTGCTCTAATACTTGGGCTTGCTCTCCAGCCCTACGCGCTGTGGTGGTTTCCTAATCGAGTAGCGATACTAAACGGAGCCAATGGTAAACAAGAGTGTGCAAATAAGGCAGTTCTCGGTGTTAACATTGCAATCTTGCTTGCTACTGCAATGATTCTAACCGCACCGAGCTTCGTTACTTTGATACTACCAACCACCTATCAATCAGCAAGTACACTTCTGGTTGCACTCCTTGTCATAGGCGTAATTAAAAACGCCGGAGATTATTTAAATTTGGGATGTTACAGTGGCGATTCCAGTAAGGCACAAATGTGGATTCAAGGCATCTGTGCCGCAATTGCGGTTATTGGGTATTTTGTGTTGGTGCCTATTTGGGGATTATTGGGGGTTATTTTGGTGCTTACTATCGCTTATACAGCCCGGCTCATGATGCTCTACAAAGCAAGTCAATTTCTTGAGTTTCTGCCTTATTGCCACATAGCTTGGCTCTCTGCCCTTACGATCTCAGCATTGGCAATTTCGACTCACTGGCTAATAACCGAGTCTATGAGTGCAGCTTTTCAATTCGCAACAGGTATTATTTTCAGCATTCTCACTATGGCTGGCTTTGCAAAGTTTTCAATTATTCCACTACCTCTCGACGTACTTCGAAAATTTAAGTTAATTAGGCACTCGGCTATTTAGAAAGAAGCAAAAACAAAAAAAGCCAACAAGGTTAAACCCTGTTGGCTCATAAATTAGAGAGCGAGTTTTATTTATGGCGTTCTTTCAGCTTATTAACCACATCATTCATCGATAGACCTTGGTCCTGAAGTAAAACCATTAGGTGATAAATTAAGTCAGCTGATTCGCATATTAGCTCCGCCTTGTCACCCGACGTTGCCGCAAGCGCGACTTCAACGCCCTCTTCGCCCACTTTCTGCGAAATACGTTTGGTACCACGGGCATAGAGGCTCGCGGTATAAGAAGATTGCGGATCCGCATCTTTTCGAGCGGCAAGCAATTGCTCAAGCTGATGAAGCCACACCATTTGAGACTCTTCTTGTGGGTCACCATCAAAACACGTAGTCGTACCTGTGTGACACGTTGGTCCAATTGGGTCAACCTTCACGAGTACTGTATCGTTATCACAATCCAGAGCGATATTACGAAGTTGGAGTACGTTGCCTGACGTTTCTCCTTTCGTCCACAATCGGGATTTCGTGCGAGAGAAAAAGGTCACTTGCTCAGTTTCTAACGTCTTTTCCAACGCTTCAGGATTCATATATCCCATCATTAGAACTTGGCTAGATTGAAAGTCCTGAATAATAGCAGGTACAAGACCATCTACTTTTTCCCAGTCGATACGCTCGGTGAGCGCTACTGCTGCTTCACTCATAGTCTGATCTCCACACCTTGTTGTTTTAGATATTGCTTAAGCTCACCGATATTGATGATCTGCTTGTGGAATACGGAAGCGGCCAACGCACCATCAACATTGGTTTTGTTGTACGCCTCTGCAAAGTGCTCCATCGCACCCGCACCGCCAGAAGCAATGAGAGGCACCTTACACACTTCGCGAACCATATTAAGCTGCTCGATGTCATAGCCATTTCGCACCCCATCTTGGTTCATCATATTAAGTACGATTTCCCCTGCACCACGCTTTTGCACTTCTTGAACCCAATCACGGGTTTCCCATTTAGTGGCTTTAGTACGTGATTCGTCACCGGTGAATTGATACACCTGATACTTACCCGTTTCTTTATCAAAGTAGGAGTCGATACCGACGACAATACACTGAACACCAAACTTGTCGGCAAGCTCGGTAATTAATTCAGGGTTAGCCAAAGCTGGCGAGTTGATTGATACTTTATCAGCACCAAATTCTAAGATACGTGCCGCATCTTCAGCAGACTTAATACCACCAGCGACACAGAATGGAATATCAATCACTTCTGCCACTCGCGCTACCCAGCTTTTATCCACTACACGGCCATCGCTTGAGGCAGTGATATCATAAAAGACTAACTCATCTGCACCTTCTTCTGCATAACGTGCGGCTAACGGAACGATATCACCAATAATCTCGTGGTTCCGGAACTGAACGCCTTTCACCACTTGACCGTCACGGACATCTAAACAAGGAATTATTCGCTTTGCCAACATTGGAATGCCTCCTCTGCGGTAAATTTACTATCTAATAACGCTCGGCCAACAATCACGCCCGATACGCCTGTGCCTTTTAGTGCTTCAATATCTGCAAGGCTACCGATACCACCTGAAGACTGAAACTGCACTTGTGGGTACTGCTTGCACAAGTCTACATAGAGTTCGACATTACTGCCTGCTAACGTGCCGTCACGTGAAATATCAGTGCACAGCACATGCTTTAAGCCCACTGTTAGATAATCATTAATTAACGCTTCAATGGTGACGCCAGAGTCTTCTTGCCAACCTGAGATGGCAACTTTGCGTGTGCCTGTTTCATCGATGTTAATATCGAGTGCTAGCACAATTTTCTCTGCGCCATATTTTTCCATCCATCCTTTGACCAACTCTGGTTGTTTAACTGCGGTCGAACCAACGACAACACGTTGAGCCCCAGCCTCCAGAAGATCAACTACGTCTTGCTCAGTACGCACACCACCACCAATCTGGATGTTTGCTGGCGTTCCTGCTAGTAGTTTGGCAATTAAATCAAGCTGGCGCGCTGATGTGTCTTTCGCGCCAGTCAGATCGACAAGGTGTAGCCAATTTGCTCCGGCTTGATGGTAGAGGTTGAACTGCTCAACCGGATCTACTTTGTATTCAGTAACTTGACCATAATCGCCTTGATACAGACGAACCACTTGTCCTTCAATTAAATCTAATGCTGGAATAATCACAATCATTTCCTTCAAAGCCTCACGACCGTGTGAAGCTGATAAATTCTATCGATAACTTCTTGTTAGTCAGGAATTACACTAACTCTAGGAAGTTTTGAATCAGTTTTGAGCCTGCTTTGGACGAGCGCTCTGGGTGAAACTGTACGCCGTAGTAGTTGCCACTTTGTATCGCAGCACTAAACGGTTTGCCATACTCGCATTCAGCAATGGTATAGTCGCCGACGGGCATCCCAAAACTGTGCACGAAATAGAAGTATTCACCCTCTTCAATCCCTTGAAACAGCGGATTGCCAGCCACAGCCTTCACTGTATTCCACCCCATATGAGGAAGAGGTAAATCTCCTGTCTCTAAACGTTTTACTTCCCCTTCACAAAGGCCTAAGCACTCAACAAGTTCGTCCGCCTTTTGGCCTTTTTCTTGTGAAAGCTTGCCCAACAGCTGCATACCTAGGCAAATACCAAGTACTGGTTTCTCAACCTGCTTGACCAGTTCGATAAGATCGCGCTCTTGAAGGTTTTTCATCGCTTCACTTGCCGTACCTACACCTGGCAGAAACAGCTTGTCAGCACTAAGAACCACTTGAGGTTCCTTAGAAATAACGACATCGTAGCCAAGACGCTGAATAGCAAACTTGACTGACGAGACGTTAGCGCAACCGGTATCAATAATGACTACATTCTGTTTGCTGCTGGTCATTACAAGACTCCCTTACTACTTGGTAACTCGTTCCCCTCTACCTTAATGGCCTGACGCAGTGTACGGCCGAAAGCCTTAAACAAACTCTCAATGATGTGGTGATCATTATCGCCAGAAGAAGATAAGTGCAGTGTACATGCGAGCGTGTCGGTCAAAGATCGGAAGAAATGAACGACCATTTCTGTAGACAAGTCCCCCACCTGCTCACGAGAGAACTTGGCATCAAATTTAAGATATGGGCGACCAGATAGATCTAAGGCACATTGCGCCAAGCACTCATCCATTGGCAAGCTAAAGCCAAATCGACCGATACCGCGCTTATCGCCTAGCGCTTCTTTCAAAGCTTGCCCAAGAGCCAAAGCGGTATCTTCAATAGTGTGGTGGTCATCAATGTGCAGATCGCCATCCACAATGCACTTCATCTGGAAACCGCCATGAGTGGCAATTTGATCAAGCATGTGGTCGAAAAAGCCCATGCCTGTTGAGATTTCATTACCACCCGCCTCATCAAGGTTTACAAATACCTTGATATCCGTTTCTTTGGTGGTACGAATTACTTCCGCTGTACGTGCTTTTACCGTTAAGTCTTTTAAGATTCTTGGCCAACCCATGGTCTCCGGATTGTATTGAATTCCACGAATCGCCATATTTTCAGCTAGCTGAAGGTCAGTTTGTCGGTCACCAATCACAGCAGAGGTTTTGAAATCCACTTTGCCACTTTGAAGATACTCTTTAACCAAACCAAGTTTTGGTTTACGGCATGAACAGTTGTCTTCATCAAAGTGCGGGCAAATTAAAACATCATCAAATTTAACGCCTTGAGACTCAAAGATTTCCATCATCATGTTATGAGGAGCGTCAAAGTCTTCCTGAGGATAGCTAGCAGTACCTAAACCGTCTTGGTTAGTCACCATCACAAGGCGGTACCCTGCGTCTTGCAGAGCCAATAAACTTGGAATAACAAACGGCTCGAGTTTGAGTTTATCCAAACGGTCAACTTGAAAATCCACTGGAGGCTCAACAATTAACGTACCATCACGGTCTATAAATAATATTTTCTGTTGGGTGCTCACTTTATAAATCCTTTTCTTGATGGCTAGCTTATGCCGCTGTTTGTTCTAGTTGATTGCGAATAAATGACAATGTCTTCTCACATTCGTCACGATTACCAACACTGATTCTTACGCAGTTTTCAATCGGTGAATTTCTAAGAATAATTCCCGTATTCCACGCTGCTTTAAATAGCTCATCGCCATTAGCAAATTCAACAAGTAGATAATTACCCCAACCTTCATATACGGTAACACCTGGTAAGGTCGATAAACCTGCTTGTAGGTAGGCACGATTGGCATTGAGATCCAGCACCTGGAACTTAGCGCGCGCTAACCCTTGTTCCGACAAGGCTTGCACCGCGATTTCCGCGACAGGAATTGGTACCGGATATGGTGCAATCACTTTAAGCAGTACGTTGATTAGCTCTTCATTGGCAAGTGTAAATCCGCAGCGAAGACCAGCCAAAGCGAAGGCTTTTGATAATGTACGTAAGATAGCTAAGTTTGGATATTGGGCCAACAAATCAACGGTTGACGCTTCCGGACAAAAGTCGATATACGCTTCATCCATGACAACAATAGCTTTATCTTTGGTCATCTCCAATAAAGCGATAATGTCTTCGCGCTTAACCAAGTTACCCGTTGGGTTGTTTGGGCTACAAACGAACAGCACTTTGACGCCATCTAAATTGGCTTCGATTTCCGGCAAATTGAGTTGCCAATCAGAAGTTAAGGGTACCGTTTTACGGTTAACGCCAATGGTTTCAGCACTGATGGCATACATGCCATAGGTCGGCGGACAGAATAAGATGCTATCTTCACCCGGCTCACAAAAAGCACGAATAAGTAACTCAATGCCTTCGTCAGCACCACGAGAAGTCAGTGTTTGTTCTGGTTTAACACCAGCGTATGCCGCATAGGCTTCGATTAGCGCTTTAGGCTGACATTCGCTGTAGCGATTAAGACGTGCAAAATCTGTTTTATATTCATTATTAAATGGTGATTCATTAGCATTGAGCCAAATATCACCGCTACCGCCAATACGTCGCGCTGACATATATGGTGTTAGCTGTTGAACTTGTTTACGAGCGAGCTTTTCCATTAGTTACTCTCCTGCGCAAGCTTCTCGACACGAATGGTCACAGCACGTTTGTGCGCATCCAGCCCTTCTGCCTCGGCCATAGTGACAACCGTTGGAGCCAGATTTCGTAACCCATCGGCAGTTAATTCTTGTACCGTCATTCGCTTCGAAAAGTCAGCTAAGCCCAAGCTTGAATAAGTACGAGTGTAGCCATAAGTCGGCAGTACGTGGTTAGTACCTGAAGCGTAATCGCCCGCAGACTCTGGTGACCAATCGCCCAAGAAGATCGAACCTGCGTTATCAAGTAGCGGTAACAGTTCACGTGGTGCTTTGGTCTGGACAATTAAGTGCTCAGGGCCATAGTAGTTTGAAATAGACACACACTGAGTGATCGATTCAGCGATAATAATGAGACTTGAGCCTAATGCTTGCTGCGCGATATCAGCACGCGACAGTTGCTTGAGCTGTTTATTCACCGCCTCTGTTACTTGGTCTGCAATCACTGGAGATGGAGTGACAAGCACTACTTGAGAGTCTGGACCATGTTCAGCTTGGCTTAGTAGATCGGCCGCGACAAAGTCGGCATCCGCTGTTTCGTCAGCAATAACCAACACTTCAGATGGGCCAGCAGGCATATCGATCGCTGCTCCACGGAAATCATTACTCACTTGACGCTTGGCTTCGGTAACATAGGCATTGCCAGGACCGAAGATCTTATCTACTTTTGAAACGCTCTCTGTGCCATACGCCATCGCCGCTACGGCTTGACCACCACCGACGTTATATACTTCATCGATTTTACATAGCTTGGCAACATAGAGGATTTCATCCGCAATAGGCGGTGGGGAACATAGTACCACCTTACGACAACCAGCAATCTGAGCAGGAACCCCTAGCATGAGCACGGTTGATGGCAGTGGTGCGCTGCCGCCCGGTATATACAGTCCAACGGTATTAATAGGACGAGTCACTTGCTCGCAGACAACGCCTGGCTGAGTTTCTACTCGCAGTAGCTCAGGACGCTGAGCTTTGTGAAACTTAGCGATATTAGAATACGCTTGCTCGAGCGCTTGTTTCATTGTTTCAGAGAGGCGCGATGACGCAGCTTCAATCTCTTCGCTAGAGACTCGAATTGAATCAGGTCGAACTCGATCAAACTTTTCTGTTAGATCTAGCAGCGCTTTATCACCTTCGCTACGTACTTGCTCGATAACCGCCGATACCGCAGAAGTAATATTTGCGCCTTCAGTGATCGCAGGACGCTCAAGAATAGACTCTTGTTGCGACTGACTTAATGATTGCCAAACTACAGTTCTCATGGCCTTACCCCATCATTTTCTCAATCGGAAGCACAAGAATAGAACTCGCTCCAAGTTCTTTCAGCTGTTCCATAGTTTCCCAGAACAAGTTCTCTGTACTAACTAGGTGAACCGCCACACGCTCTTTATCTGAAGAGAGAGGTAATACTGTCGGATCTTCTGCACCCGGCAAAAGCGCTTTGATTTGCTCAAGTTTTGCGACTGGTGCGTGCAGCATGATGTATTTGGACTCTTTCGCTTGCTGAACGCCTTGCATGCGCGTTAGTAGCTTCTCGATAAGCGCCTCTTTATCAGCATCAAACTCGCCTTTACGCTGGATCAGTGTCGCTTTCGAACGGAAGATCACCTCTGCTTCTTTTAATCCATTCGCTTCCAGTGTCGCACCAGTAGAAACAAGGTCGGCAATAGCATCAGCTAGACCAGCTCGCGGTGCAACCTCGACCGATCCTGTCAGCATACAAGTACTGAAATCTACACCTTGCTCATCCATATAAGCTTTCAGTAATTGCGGGTAAGTGGTCGCAATTCGTTTGCCTGCTAGATCTTGTGGACCGTTGTACGTTTCATCTTTGTCGATGGCAATAGATAAACGGCAACCACCGAAGTCAAGACGGCGAAGCGTTACAAACTCATTGGGTTCACCAAGTGCTTTGCGGTCTAAACGAACTTCTTCTAGCTCGTTCTCACCAATAAAGCCAAGATCGACGACGCCATCCATGATCAAACCAGGGATATCATCATCACGAACCAACAGTAGATCAATTGGCATATTTAACGAGTGAACAACAAGACGCTCACCCATTACGTTGAACTTAACTCCGCATTTTTTTAGTAGGTCTTGGCTTTCTCTGCTAAGACGACCTTTCTTTTGTATTGCGATTCTTAGGCGTTGTGTTTGCATTGCTGTATCCCTGTGCAAGATATTGATTTTAAATTATAAAACGAAAAAACCCTCGGGAGCTTTGGTCTCCCGAGGGTTTAATTCTTTAAATCTTAAATCGAACCTCCGAGAGTTTTACCTATCTCTCGGGTATGCGTTCATCTCCCGAAAGATTAAGCTGGGTGATGATGGTGATGATGGTGATGATGAATGTTCATATCAAAATTTAGCATACTTATGTTTAGGTCCTTTGTGTCTGTACCTTCACACTAACGAAGCTCATTATGATTTTCAACCACTATTTTGCAGATCAGCGCTTTTTTTTTCGTACTCGCCAACAAGTATGATTTGTTATTACGAATATCGGCAGAAGTAAGCCAAAAGACATAAAAAAAGGAGCCTTGGTAGGCTCCTTGATATTAAAGCAATTTATTTACGCATTCGCTTCTTTAGCCATTCTTGCTTTAGATAAAGCAGAAAGAATGAAACAGACAAGTACAAACGTCACTGTTGCAGCACCGAATGAAAGTGCTACCGACGTTGTCATACCCAATGTGATAAAACCAACACAAGAAACAAATGCCACTGACAATGCATATGGCAGCTGCGTAGACACGTGGTCAATATGGTTACAGCGTGCACCTGTCGATGACAAGATGGTCGTATCTGAGATTGGTGAACAGTGATCACCAAATACTGAACCCGCTAATACCGCACCAAGCATTGGAAGCATCATTGCGATATCCGTTGCACCCGCCATATCACCTGCGATTGGTAACATAATTCCGAATGTGCCCCATGATGTACCGGTCGAAAATGCCATAAGACCAGAAAGCATAAACAGAATAACTGGTAGCCAATGGACATCAATATTACCCTGCACTGTTGACGATAGGTAAGCGCCTGTTTTCATGTCGCCAATGACAGAACCGATAGACCATGCAAAGAACAGAATCAAGATTGCGCCAAACATCGACTTAGCACCAATCCACATAGTTGTTGCAATATCAGCCGCAGAAAGCTTCTGTTTTACGACGGTATAGACCGCTGTTAATAAACCAGCAGAGCCACCGTAAATTAAAGAAGTACCAACATCCGTATTCTCAAATGCACCAAGAACATTAAATGCAACGCCATCTGCAGCCAGAGCTTGACCACCAGTAAAGATCATCGCAGCTACCATCGCTCCAATAAGGACAACAATAGGTAGAATCAGATCTGAAACTGAACCAAAGTCGCTTTCTTTAATATCCAACTCTTCATTCAGCTCATGAGCTTCAGCAGAATCGTTCTCTTTATCTTTATCAAAACCAAGACCTTGTTTTGCACGAAGCTCATGCTTACGCATTGGGCCCACATCTAATTGGAACCAAGCTACAGCGAACACCATTAACAGCGCAAATACTGCGTAAAAGTTCATTGGGATTAGGCGAACATACGCACCAATCGCTGAGTATTCAGTAATACCATGTGAGATAAGAATACCGCTAACGATAGTCATAATGTATGCACCCCAGCTCGAAGCTGGCATAAGCACACACATAGGAGCAGCCGTTGAATCTAAGATATAAGCAAGCTTAGCGCGCGATACGTAAAAGCGGTCAGTAACAGGACGAGAAATCGCGCCAACGGCTAAGCTATTGAAGTAATCATCAACAAAAATGAACACACCAAGGAATGCAGCAAGTAGCTTTGAGCCACGTTTGCTTTTGACGCGTGCTTGTGCCCACTCAGCAAACGCTTTGGTACCACCTGACAACGTTAATAACGCCGTCATCATACCAAGTAGCAATAGGAAGCCAACTATACTCATGTTCCAGGTGTTTAGACCACCATCTTCAATAACAACGCCAGATACTGTGTCATAGACATAGCCTGCAGCATTCATTACCGAGTAATCGTTAAGTAGAAAAGCGCCTAATACAATACCTACACCTAGGGAAAGCAAAACGCGACGTGTGATAATCGCCAAACTCAAAGCTACGATCGGCGGTAGCAGTGATAATGGTGACGAAGCAAAATCGATTAAATTCATGATCTTCAAAAACCAGTTTTAATTATGGTTAGAGATCTACTGCAGACATGCGTATCTATAAGTTCATACGCAAACGTTGAACTAAGCGAAAGGGAAGTGAACACTTCACCCAACCCTACAGTAGCGCTCCATAGTTTAACAATATAATAGACTATGGCAGTGTTGTTCGTTTCGGATACAACCCCAGCGAGAGCGCTTGATAATCAACTCTCACTTCGGCGACAGCGCCTTTTGTTGTCGTTCATTGGCATCACCCCAACGACAAGGACTTTTCGCAGTCGCGCCTCTACATCAAAAGAAAAATCATTCACTACTATGCGCTAGCATGTTGAAAGAATGTTCTTACTTTTGCATTAGGTGGACGTCATTGTACTTACCGAAGCATCAATTGCAACATGAATGTTGCTATCACCTTGTAAACAGTGTTGCAGCTTAGTTATAGCGCAAGGTTCAAATCGACCATTAACTACTCAGAGATAAACATTTTTTGAACGACCATCACTGACAACTTAATTTTATAGAAGTTCATTTATATCGATCTCAATCAATTCCTTAATACTTACAAATAAACTATAAGTCTGGCTAAGCATACTTAGTACAATATGCAACAAAATCCACTCAAAGTCCGTCTTTTGTGTAGTTCATACCAAGATTCAGTAATTATTAATGTTCTAATTTCATGCGCTATATACGCCACTATGTATTTCTATCGTCGTCTATTATCAGGTTTTTGTAAGAATTATTATATTTCTTCTCTTATCCACTAAGAAAATATTGTCAATTCAATATTTGCTGTTTATTATTAATCCGAACCAAATAATAATCTCATGGGAACTGTCATGTCTGAATTAACCAAAACTCTACTAAATATTCGTAGCCTACGTGCATTTGCTCGTGAGCTAACTATAGAACAACTAGAAGAAGCACTAGAAAAGCTAACTACTGTTGTTGGTGAAAGACAAGAAGCG
>NZ_JPJA01000093.1:258055-308941 GCF_000733315.1 Vibrio sp. ER1A | reverse complement strand
ATTATCAGGTTTTTGTAAGAATTATTATATTTCTTCTCTTATCCACTAAGAAAATATTGTCAATTCAATATTTGCTGTTTATTATTAATCCGAACCAAATAATAATCTCATGGGAACTGTCATGTCTGAATTAACCAAAACTCTACTAAATATTCGTAGCCTACGTGCATTTGCTCGTGAGCTAACTATAGAACAACTAGAAGAAGCACTAGAAAAGCTAACTACTGTTGTTGGTGAAAGACAAGAAGCGGAAGCAGAAGAAAGAGCAGCGAAAGAAGCACGCGAAGCTAAATTAAGCGAGTACGCTCAAATGATTGCTCAAGACGGTATTGACGTTGAAGATCTTATCGCTGCACTATCTGGTGAATCTAAAGGTAAAGCAAAGAGTAAACGTGCTCCTCGTCCAGCAAAATACAAATATGTAGACGCTAGTGGCGCTGAAAAGACTTGGACTGGTCAAGGTCGTACGCCTTCTGCAATCCAAACTGCTCTAGATGCAGGTAAATCTCTAGAAGAATTCGAAATCTAATATCTTTAAGTAATATTAGATTTATAAAAAAAGCGCCTTTCGGCGCTTTTTTATTATCGTTCCCAATATGCCTCTTCAAGGCTATCTTCTTTCTCTGGCAGACCACGAGAAAGACGTGGAGAATGTTGAACCAGCACTTCATAGCTTGCTCGATTTGAGTATTTACATACTTGTGAGAAAGAAGAGTAAGTAAGGTATGGGTGTTGGTGCTTACTTGAGTTTGGCACATTTTCTTTATGGTATTTATTCGCTGCCATATCATGCAGTAATGCAGATAAAGCTGCGTCGCCCGCACCATTGGTATTCTTGATTTTTTCTGGCCCACCCATATAAGGAGCAATATGTGAATAAACTTTTGTAGGATTTTCACATGCAGACTTTATAGCAGGTCGGCTAAATTCATATCGGTTAAATTCAGCAATACACCCTGGTAATAATGGTAACGAAGTTTCTCTTTTGGCAGCATCCTCTGTATAACCAGCCATAAATAAACCGATTGGTCCAGCAGTACATAAAACAAGATCAACCCAATCAAGTGCTTTATCCGCAGCAGCCAATGGATCTTTTTCACCTGTTAATGCTTCAGCTTCATCCTCATTCATAGCAACAACCGAAACATGCTGTTTCAAAAAGTCTTGCCAATATTCCGGATCATCTTGAATAACGAAGCGAGTTCCCAACGTTAATACCACAGGTACGTCGTATTTCTTCGCATATTCTATTGCCTGCATGGTTGCTTCCGGCATTGGGTCACCATCTTTGCAACGAACTAAATAGGCTGTTAATACCAACGCCGAGGCTTTCTTAAAAATTTTCTCAGGAATACTCTCAGCACGAAGTTGGTTCATTTGACCTTCGCTAATTGCAAAAGTTCGCTCGCCGTCTTCAGTAATTAACGTAAAACAACGTCCAATTGCACCATCGACGCCTTGTAAATAGTTTAAGTCCATACGGCTAGAAGTATTACATAGATATCGATAGCCATAACTACCGATTCGGATATCAGCACTCATTACACCTAACAATACCGATTTGTCATCTGCCAACACGGAAAAGTTATGTAATGTATTCCCTATTGTGCCCCCAGCAAATTCATTGGTAATTAGCTCTTGCTGTTTCAGTTCGTTATACAGATTTTCAGCTGCTTGGTCATCAATAACCAGAGAGTGCCCTTTGCTCAGCCCAAATTTCTCAATAACACTACTATCCACTCGCGCTTCTATATCAACTAGTGTTTGGTCAATACCGATAATATGGGTTCTCGACATTTTTTTACTAGTTTGAGATTGGCTGACTAATGGGTCACGAGCGTGAACCGGAAAGTAATGCTTCGATTTTCTTTGGCCGGGGAATTTCATAAGGATATCTTCGTAACAGGAATGTAAGGGCGACAATTCTAACTCTGTATAGTTTACCTCGGCAACATAGGCAACCTTAGCAAACGTTTACGCTACAATTTTTTTTATCACTGGCCTTGTTTTTCACTCTATTTGTACACACATTCATGCTCTTAGAAAGTGTGATTTAGTTCGCGGATCTGTATTGCGCCTTCGGTTTCTGCTAGAATCTGCGTCCAATTGATATAGGTGGTATTTTAACATGTCTGATAACAGCCAAAAGAAAGTGATTGTCGGTATGTCCGGCGGTGTAGACTCCTCTGTTTCTGCCTACCTTCTGAAACAGCAAGGCTACCAAGTAGAAGGCCTGTTCATGAAGAACTGGGAAGAAGATGATAACGAGGAATATTGTACTGCAGCGGAAGACTTAGCCGACGCACAAGCGGTCTGTGATAAGTTAGGTATCCACCTACATACGATCAACTTTGCTGCGGAATACTGGGATAATGTATTCGAATATTTCTTGGCAGAATACAAAGCAGGTCGTACGCCAAACCCAGATATTCTTTGTAACAAAGAAATCAAATTCAAAGCATTTTTAGAATTTGCAGACGAAGTTCTCGACGCAGACTATATCGCAATGGGTCACTACGTTAGCCGTACCTTCCCTGAAAACGGTGAAAAACCACAAATGCTTCGTGGTTTGGACAGCAACAAAGACCAGAGTTATTTCCTCTATACATTAAGCCATGACCAGGTAGCTCGTAGCTTGTTCCCTGTAGGCGAGTTAGAGAAACCAGAAGTACGTCGCATTGCTGAAGAACAAGGCTTAATTACCGCGAAGAAAAAGGACTCGACAGGTATTTGTTTTATTGGTGAGCGCAAATTTACAGACTTCTTGTCTCGCTATTTGCCAGCACAACCGGGTAAAATTGAAACACCGGAAGGTAAAGTCATTGGTGAACACCAAGGTCTGATGTACCACACATTGGGTCAACGTAAAGGGTTACATATTGGGGGCCAAAAAGGTGGCGGCGGTAACGAAGATCCATGGTATGTTGCTGAAAAAGATCTTGAGCGTAATGTATTGATTGCGGTTCAAGGTGCTGATCATCCGTTACTTAAATCAAACGGACTGCGTGCATCTCAACTTCATTGGGTGAGTCGTGAAGCGATTAAAGAACCAATGCAATGCACAGTGAAAACGCGCTACCGTCAACAAGATATCCCTTGTACGATTATCCCAATTGACGATGACAACATTAAGGTGATCTTTGATGAACCACAAGTAGCTGTCACTCCGGGACAGTCTGCTGTCTTCTATAGCGACAATGTTTGCTTGGGCGGCGGCATCATCGAAGAGCGTATCTAACATTTATTCGTTTATTATCTTAGGAGAGCTACGTGGCTAATACACTTTATGACCGTACAATAGCATTTGCAGGAATTTGCCAAGCCGTTGCCCTTGTTCAACGAGTTGCTAAAGACGGTTACTGTGATTCAGACGCGTTCGAAACTTCTATCAAAGCCATTACCAATATGAACCCATCCAGTACTTTAGATGTATTTGGTGTTGAATCCGACCTTAAAGTTGGACTCGAGTGTTTGGTAAAAGGTATTGATAGCACACCAAGCGGAAGTGAGATTACTCGTTACATCATCAGCTTAATGGCACTAGAGCGTAAGCTAAATGGGCGTAATGATGCCATGTCTCAACTTGGTGACCGATTACAAATGGTCAGTCGTCAACTTGAACACTATGAGCTTCTTGACGAACAGATGATCAGTAATTTAGCTAGCGTGTATTTAGATGTCATTAGTCCGATTGGCCCTAGAATTCAAGTCACAGGCACACCGGCAGTACTTCAACAAACTGGCACCCAACAAAAGGTGCGCGCGCTTCTGTTGTCAGGTATCCGCAGCGCAGTGCTTTGGCGACAGGTAGGTGGCAAACGACGTCACCTCGTGTTCGGTCGTAAGAAAATGATCGAACAAGCTCAGATTCTACTCGCTAGAATGTAATCATCGACTCGCGACCTTGTCGCGAGTTATTTTTTCCTACCAAAATAAATTTAGCGCAAACGTTTGCGCAATATTCGTGACAAATGCCGCAGTTATTGGTATAAAGCTCACGAAATTTAGAAACCCAATTCAGGAGAACATCATGGAACTGTCAGCATTGACTGCTGTTTCACCAGTAGACGGCCGTTACGGTAGTAAGACAACTGCACTTCGCAGCATCTTTAGTGAGTTTGGCCTACTAAAGTACCGCTCTATCGTTGAAATTCGTTGGTTGCAAAAACTAGCAGCAACGGATGCAATCAAAGAAGTTCCAGCATTCAGTGCCGAAGCTAACCAGTTTCTTGACGAGCTAGCCGCTAACTTTAGCGAAGAAGATGCGGCGCGTATTAAAGAGATCGAGCGCACTACTAACCACGATGTAAAAGCGGTTGAGTACTTCCTAAAAGAGAAAGTCGCTGACGTTCCTGAACTGCACGCAGTAAATGAGTTCATCCACTTTGCATGTACTTCTGAAGATATCAACAACACGTCTCATGCTCTTATGCTTAAAGAAGCGCGTGATACTGTGGTTCTTCCTGAAATCCGCAACATCATCGATGCGATCGGCAAACTAGCTGAAGAGTACCGTGACATTCCTTTGCTTTCACGCACGCACGGCCAACCAGCCTCACCTACTACTATGGGTAAAGAGATGGCTAACGTTGCATACCGTATGGAACGTCAATACAAGCAAATCGAAGCGGTAGAAATCTTAGGTAAGATCAATGGTGCAGTGGGTAACTACAACGCACACCTATCTGCTTATCCTGAGTTGGATTGGCACAAATTTAGTGAAGAGTTCATTACTGAATCTCTAGGTGTGACTTGGAACCCTTACACGACTCAGATTGAACCACACGATTACATTGCAGAGTTGTTTGACGCTATCGCTCGTTTCAATACTATCCTAATTGACTTCGACCGTGACGTATGGGGTTACATCGCTCTTGGTCACTTCAAGCAAAAAACTGTTGCTGGTGAAATCGGCTCTTCAACTATGCCTCACAAAGTTAACCCGATCGACTTTGAAAACTCGGAAGGTAACCTAGGCCTAGCCAATGCAGTGTTCGCTCACCTAGCACAGAAACTACCAGTTTCTCGCTGGCAACGTGACCTTACTGACTCAACGGTACTTCGTAACCTAGGTGTTGGTTGTGGTTACGCGATTATCGCTTATACGTCGACATTAAAAGGCATCAGCAAACTTGAAGTTAACCGTGAAGCACTTCTTGCTGAGCTAGACAAAAACTGGGAAGTACTTGCAGAGCCAGTACAAACCGTTATGCGTCGTTACGGTATCGAAAAGCCTTACGAGAAACTTAAAGAGTTAACTCGTGGTAAACGTGTAGATGGCGAAGCAATGCGCAGCTTCATCGATGGCCTGGAATTGCCAGAAGAAGAGAAAGCACGCTTGAAGTTAATGACGCCAGCTAACTACATCGGTCAAGCAATCGAGCTCACCGATAAGCTGTAATCATTAATCAGTACATAAACTCAAAAAGGCTGCTTATATTGCAGCCTTTTTTGTGGATATCATCAACGATAAATGTTCTGGACCAACTCTATCAAATCCTACTGTTTTTGAAAAAACAGTGTGATCTTTCCTACCTCGATACCAAACTTGCGGATACTCGTTAGGTTAAATACGTGTTTATCATCTTGTCGATACAACCAATCATCGAAAGCCACAGTGTAGGTTGAGCCATCAACCTTGAGTTCGAAGTCGTACTGCCATTGCAAAGCGTTGCCTTCTTCCTTACCGGTTGCCGCGCCAATGATGTCGTCAGCTACCCCACGATAAGAGCCATCTTGGAGCTTCTCAATGGTCCAAATCCTTTGGTCTATTTCTCCGTCATCAAAAACAAAGTCTTCAACGAGGACAAGCTTGTTGTCCTGCACTGTGCCGATAATAGTGACGTCAAAGCGTCGGTTCTGTTTGTTGGTGTAGTCTTGAACCATTCCCCAAGCTTTTGTCTCTCCTTCAAAGTACCCGAACAAGTCAAATCTGGGTTCACTGTTTTTATAATCAGACAGGTCTGCACTGCACGCACCTAAAATGAGTACGAGAGGCAGTATAAGCCAACGAAATAACGTCATCTATTCATCCCTATAAGTTGGGCTCTGAGTTTCGGATACTGGCTATTTGGAGCTAGCCAAATACCAAGGAAGGCGTCGTTTAACGACTCATCATCAATGGAGCCAACCAGTTGGAGCGGCTTCTGATTCGTAAGATAATAGAATTTACCCGATTTTCCATCACTGACATAAATGAGCTGCTGTCCATCTGAGACACTTGGAAAAATATCGTATAACTTGGCAATCCATTGATTTCTTGTCGCTTTATCAACACCCATTTTTCGCCATTGGTCTAGCGTCGCATCTAAAAGTTGTTGTCTACTGATGTCTCTTTGATACTGAATTCTTAATGCTATGGGATGAGGAGAAATGTCCTCTGACACTTCGTAAACGCCTTGGGGTGCGAGCAATTGGGAACGATAAACGTCAAAAAACAACCAACTGAGTTGCGCCTCCCCTACGACTTGCCACTGGCCCCACGCTTGATAACTGACTGGGGAATCCTTTGAGGCGACTGCGTTGTGAGAACTCAGTAACAAGCTCAGCACTGCCGCCAAAATCATCTTATGTTTCATGAGTCCAACTTCTCTCGTTTGGTCTTGGATATCGCACGATTAAGTAAACGATTAAGACCCATTCAATAAAAAGGATTCCGAGAGTGACCAGCATCGAGTACTGCGTGGTTACAGCTCCAAGCTTAAAACCCGCTAAGTAACTAATCGCACCACCGAATCCGCCAATTATTGATACGAGGAGAATTGGGTAAGACGTCAAAAAAGTTTTCAAATAAAACGCATACCAAGAGAAAATTAACCAAAGCGCCATAAGCCATACTGGCAAAACGTGAGTGTCGAACACAAGTAGACTAGCGAACATGTTCAGACTATCAATTACTAAGCCAGCGACAACCAACATCAACAGTTGCATCAACCGAAGGTTTAACATTCGATACGAAACCAAAATGGTGACAATACTCAATATCAGCGCTAGCCACTGAAACCTTGTTTGACCAATGACTGACAGTAACCAGATCACCTGAAACCAACTACTGATAATGAGAAGTTTCCACCCTGGCGACATATTGTGACCTCCCCTATTTAGCCTCAAACGTTTTATTAACGACCACGCTGGAATGTAATATGAACGGTACTGATACTTTTTGCCCTAAACCCACCTTCGCAATAACAAAAATAGTAGCGCCACATACGAATAAATCGCTCGTCGTAACCCAAGGTTCTGACTCTCTCTAATGATGCTTCAAACCTTAGACGCCAATCCACCAATGTCTTTGCGTAATCCAAACCAATATCAAACAGATCTCTCACGATGAGATCCGTGTGCTTGGTACTATTAGTGGTGAGGGCTGTGATGGAAGGCAAGAAGCCCCCTGGGAAAATGTACTTCTGAATAAAATCGACATTATCGGCATAGTAATCGTATCGCTGGTCAGCAATAGTAATAGCCTGAATCGCCATCAAACCTTGAGGTCTCAGTAAAGACTGGCACTTCTGCAGATAGGAAACTAAGTATTGCTTACCAACTGCTTCGATCATTTCGATCGAAACAAGCTTATCGAATTCTCCCTCGAGTAAGCGATAGTCTTGCTTCAACAGAGTAATCTTATCTTCGAGTCCTGCTTTTTCGACCTGCTGTTTTGCATAATCAAACTGCTCATCAGAGATAGTGGTTGTGGTGACGTGACATCCATAGTTTTTGGCCATATAAATCGCCATACCGCCCCACCCTGTGCCTATTTCTATTACGTGATCTTCCGGTACCAATTGCAATTGTTGACAAAGCCGCTCCATTTTATTGAGTTGGGCTTGCTCTAGCGTGTCTGTCGGACTTACATAAATGCCCGAAGAGTAGAGCATTCTCTCATCGAGAAATGTCTCATAAAGACTGTTACCCAAATCATAATGAGCCTGAATATTCTCTTTTGATTTAGTAACCGTATTACGGTTCACCCAGTGTCCAAGTTTATACATCACTTTCGTGAGTAGACTTGATTGATCTTCAATAGAATCAAGAGCGGCGAGGTTGACTGCCATCAACTCCATTAACGCGGACAAATCAGGGCTATCCCACCAATCATCCATGTACGCTTCACCCGCAGCAATACTGCCTCCTTGGATTAGTCGACGGTAAAACTCAGGGTGTTTCACTTCGATAATCGCTGTCGGTTCCCCATCTTTGGGTTTACCAAAGCGTTCACCAACATGTTTGCCGACGCTTCCTTCTTCTTGAAAGCTCTCTATGATGGTTAAACAACCAATCTCTAGTTTGTATAAACATTTGAATGCAATACTTTTCGCGGTTTTTTGTAAACCAGTTAGGGCTCTAGGCGCCTCTATTGAGGTCGTATTTAACATGTTGAATTCTCCCTAATTCTTTGAGTTCGTATGCTGCGAAAATTCGTCAGAAGGTGCTGGATGAGCCGAAGCCTTCTTGGGTTTAGAATGGTCATAGATAGGTGTTCCTTTAAGCCATAGCTTTAAGGCATGCCAATAAATCCCAACCACGACTTTCACCGTCATAATTGGGGTTGTAACCAGTTGTCCGATTAAATTCTTCGAGGTAAACGCACGCCCTTTCATTGATAAGGTGGCATCAAATACTTTTTCTGACTTGTGACACGCTAAGTATACAAACAGGCGCTGCCCGAGCGGCTTTAGACGCCACTGATACTGCTGATCCAGAGGATTAAACGGCGAGACGTGGAAGGCCTTGTCATGTCGCCAGTTTTGATGGTCTACGCCTTTGTCAGCCTCTATAACGTAATAATGTCTTTCATTCCAAGGGGTGTTACTTACTTCTGCCAACAGATAACGCCAGTTACCCTCTTCATCATAAAGGTAATAGAAGTTGACCGGACTGAAATACAGACCTAGGTACCTCAGATGGCAAACCGCAACCACTCTACCCTCGATTCTTTTACCAGTGAGCGCTTCAACTTTATCCTGCACCGCCAACTTCAAATCGCCTTCACCTAGGTAGTCTTCTCGACGAAATCGAGCCCAATGCCACCAATGTTCCCCAAAACCCCAAACTTTTTGCTGCAAGGAATCGAGCTCATCTAAATCGATAGCAGGCATAAATAATGGATAATCTAAATGGTGCTTGGTAGGCGTATAACGGCGATGCGCTACGTGCCCAACCATAAGTTGGCTGTTGGAAACCATCACGCAGCTCCTCTTACGAAGCCGGAATCATCGTCATCACTGGCTAAAATACCTTCAACAATATCTAACGCACTCCTCACTCCATCTTCATGAAATCCGTTATACCAGTAGGCTCCGCAGAACCACGTGTTATTTTGACCCCACAGTTTTTCTCTATGTTGCTGTGCCTCGATACTTTGGGTCGAGAACACCGGGTGGCTATAGTTGAAGGTCCTGAGTATTTTAGAGCGGTCAATCACGTTAGATGAATTGAGCGACACGCAAAATGTCGTATCAGATTCAATATGCTGAAGTATATTCATGTCATAGGTCAATGTCGGCAATCGAGATTGTTCATCTTCCGAGCCATCTAACGCATAGTTCCACGACGCCCATGCAGACTTTCTCATTGGAAGTAGACTTTCATCGCAATGTAACACTACTTCATTTGATTGATACTCCATGGCACCAAGAATCGATAATTCGGATTGTGTCGGCTCAGCAAGCATCGCTAATGCTTGGTCGCTATGACAAGCAAAAATCACTCTGTCAAAACGCTCTGAGTTGCCATTAGACGTTACTGTTACGCCAGCGGAATCGCGAGATACCGAGGTGACAGGAGAGTTCAGCCGAATTTGATCTGCAAAGCCCTGCGTCAGCGGACCGATATAACTGCGTGACCCACCTTCAATCACATACCACTGCGGTCTATTAACCACATCAAGCAAACCATGATTGAGGAAAAAGCGCAGAAAGAAACCAAGCGGGAATGCTCGCATATCGGCCAGAGTCGAAGACCAAATTGCTGCGCCCATTGGTAGAATGTAGTTTTGAGTGAAATAATCAGAGAAACGATGGTGACTTAAAAAGTCACCTAGCGTTTGAGTTGCTAGCAGGGATGTGTCTGACTCCGCAGACGATTTAGCAAGCTTATTAAATCTCAAAATTTCAAAGATAAAGCGGTAAAAGGTTGGATTGAGTAGATTGCGTTTTTGGGCGAACAAAGTTGATAGCGTGTGACCGTTGTACTCTAAGCCCGTGGCCGCGTTCTTTACACTAAAACTCATTTGTGTAGGAACGCCCTTTACTCCAACCTCTTCCATCATGCTCATGAAATTGGGATAAGTTCTATCGTTATAAACGATAAATCCAGTATCGATGGCATAGGACTTTCCCTGTACCTCAACATCCACTGTGGCAGTATGACCACCAATATAATCATTGGCCTCAAACAGAGTTACATCGTGATGCTTGTGTAAATAGTAACCACACGTTAAGCCTGAAATTCCTGTACCGATAATTGCTATTTTCATAGAAGAATGTCCTATACCTATCACGATTGATTTAGTAGGCGTGTTACTAATTTAGTTTGTAAGCCATAAGGCATGATACCGACGAGGCGAAGAATCCATGTGAAGCGCTTGGGGAAATAGATGTAAGCAGACCGTTTGTCTATTCCCGTTTGAATCGCATTTGAAGCTTCTTCTACCGATACCATCATCGGCATATCAAAATCGTTTTTATCAGTAAGTGGGGTTTTCACAAATCCAGGGAAAACACAGCTGATGGCAACCCCTTTGTTTTTCCAATCTAGCTGAAGAGTGCGCACCAAATAGGTAATAGCGGCTTTCGAGGCACCGTAAGCTTCAGCGCGAGGCAGAGCCAACTCACCCGCTATTGAACTGACGACCACAACATGATGCCCCGATTTCAATCTTGTCTGCATTTGTTCCAATACATTGACCGTCCCCATCACATTGACTGCCATCACTCGCTCTATCAACGCTGCGTCGATCAGCCCTTCATCGATGTATTCGCAATCACCAGCATTGACTATCCACAGCGTTGGATGTTGTTCCATCTTGCTAAATGCTTGCGCTACCGCCTCCCTATCTGTTACGTCAAACGACAGTGGGACAATGTTCTCCCTACCCGCTTGCAACGACTGAAGTTTCTCCTTTGAGCGTCCACAGGCGTAAACGAGATAACCTTGTTCAGCGTAATCATTAGCCAGCTGCCATCCAATGCCCGATGACGCGCCGGTAATGAATACGGATTGATGCGAGTGCGCCATTACTTACCCAACCTCTGTTTGATGTTCTTAATCACAAAACCGAGCAACGGTATGTTTTCGTACAGCATTTCCCCTAGGTCGAAGTAATCTCGATGATAGATGACTCGATCGCCACTAAACCGGATATGACTAACTCCATTTACGTTTACGGCTTCCCCACCATTAAGCTTGGGGTGCTGTAGTTGCATGGTCCAAGTAAGAAAACCTGAGTCTTCCACCTGTTGATGATGGCGAATGTCAAAATCACATTTGATGACGTTGGTATACAAAGAGTCAAAGTAAGCGGAAAGCTGATCCCACCCCTCTAAGCGATGAGCTGAGTCCTCAAACACCACATCCTTGTGATAAATCTGTTCAAGAAGATGTAGGTTGTTCTTGTTTAGCTTCTGATACACCTCGCTAACCATTTCTATATTCATAACAACCCTTAATTCGTTTTTTCAAAAGTCTCTAAAGTACAAGCTAGTACAGTCTGAAAGTTATACAAGATTTGGAAAGTACAACTTTTTGTATAAGTGTTACGGTGGGGAGGTTTGAAAGGATCAAAAAAAAAGCTTGGAAATTTTTCCAAGCTTTTTAACAAGTTCTAAGAATTATTACTGCTGATTTCGTAACGCATCAATACGCTTTTCTAAAGGCGGGTGGCTCATTAGAAGTTCGGTCATCGATCGCTTACCGTTGATACCAAATGCCATCATTGAACCTTCAAGATGAGACTCTTGGCTCATTTTCAATCTTTCTAATGCTGCAATCATCTTCTGCTTGCCAACAAGACTTGCCGCACCCGCATCCGCATGGAACTCACGATGGCGGCTATACCACATAGTGATAAAGCTCGCTAGGAAGCCAAACACCAGTTCAAGCACCATAGAAACACCGAAGTACACCATCATGTTAGTGCCGCCTTCGCCTTCATCGCTGTTATTGTTTGACGCAACAATATTGGCGATAAAGCGAGACAGGAAGATTACGAACGTATTCACGACGCCTTGCATTAACGTCATAGTAACCATGTCGCCGTTCGCGATATGGCTAACTTCATGGGCAAGTACCGCTTCTGCTTCGTCTCGAGTCATATTATGTAATAGGCCGCTAGACACAGCCACCAACGAGTCATCTCTCTTTGCACCCGTCGCAAATGCGTTTATATCTGGAGAATCATAAATCGCAACGGTTGGCATACCGATGCCCGCCTGCTGAGATTGTCGACTGACTGTTTCTAGTAACCAATGCTCTGTTTCATTACGAGGGCTTTCGATCACCATTCCACCAACTGAACGTAGCGCCATTTTCTTTGACATCATCAAAGAGATGAATGAACCGCCAAATCCAAATACTGCCGCCATGACTAATAAACCAGACAAACTGCCTGGTTGCATGCCAGTAACTGCATAGACAATGTTAAGGACAACACTTAACACTAGAACCACAGCAAGGTTAGTTGCTAGGAAGAGTAATACTCGCTTCATTCACATTTCTCCAAATTAAGAAGCTTGATTATGACGAAAATGCCATTTTGCTTATAGTTTTAGTCAAAGTTTTACGGCCCAAGTTTGAGATCCGTGTGGCATTTTTCGATTTCACTATATACATATAGTCTTAGATTTAAAAATCAAGGTTAAGCTTTAAATTGAAACAAACAGTTAATATCTTGATTACTTCATAAACTATAAGCCCATGAAATAACAGAAAAGCACATTAAACATTGAAAAATGCAATCGTGTGCATATTAAATGTTGAGCTAAGATTTCATTGTGATTGATGAAAAGGTCTTAGACTTTGGTCGTATTGTGAGTGATAAGTGTGCGAGTTAAAGTCCAATGAGATTGAACACTCCATGTCGAAAAGGAAAATACCATGGTAGAGAACAACAACTTTCAGATGGCAATTGATTTGCTTTGCTGCCACCTCGGTATCAGCGAAGACGAAGCTCGTGAGCAATTAGGTATTCAAGACACTACTGAGCTAGACATTCATCTTATGGAGACTCAGTCTGCACTTATGGGCCTATCGGAAGATAAGTAACTTCCTACACGTTATCCAATTAAAAAGGGCTGTCATAATGACAGCCCTTTGCATTTATATACTTTCGAGTACATCTAACTTGATGTATTTGCCTAAGTCTCGCTTCTTACAGCCAGGAACATAAGGCACCTCGCCTAACTTGGGCGCATCAATTTTATTTTCTAGCATCTCTATAATTTCAGCGTAATGCTCAACGCCTGGGTTTACGCGGTTAGCTACCCATCCGACTAATTCAAGACCATCCGCTTTAATCGCCTCAGCAGTAAGCATAGCGTGGCTCAAACAGCCCAATTTAATACCCACGACCAAGACAACTGGCAACTTTTCTTGTTGAACCCAAGTCGATAGACAATCGTCTTTCGAAACGGGTACACGCCAACCACCAGCGCCTTCAACTAACACAAAGTCACTGTTTTCTTTATGTTGGTGTAAGGTTGTAGAGAGCTTGTCGTAATTAATTACTTCATCATCGGCTATCGCAGCAATATGCGGCGACGCAGGTAACGAAAGCGCATAAGGATTGACTAAGTCGTAGTCGATATCTTGATTCGCAGCCGCTTGAAGATGTAACGCGTCTGAATTTCTCAGACCGTGTTCTGTAATTTCGCATCCTGCTGCGACAGGCTTATACCCTATCGTTGATTTTCCTTGTGCACCTACAGCACTTAATATCGCTTTTGATACAACGGTTTTCCCAACTTCAGTATCCGTACCGGCAATAAATAGTGCTTTCATCATAATGCAACTGACCCCAAACAAATTTGATAACTAGCAGGTAGCAACCCATCTTGGTTTGCGTATTTTTGATATTCCATTTCAAGTGCCTTTAGAGCCTGTTTACCAGTAAACCCTTTAGAGCGACCTTCTACGTGATTGGCTCCTATGCCTTTCAAGTCCTTCATCAAACCAAGTGCGGTGCGATACCACATAACCATTTCCGGCAAGTCTAGTTGATGGTCACGACATCCAGATTGCGCTAACGCAATTTTTACCTGATTCAACGTCGTAAAGTCGTTTACATGTTGATATGCATCAATTTTACCCCATGACCTCTTGAGTTCTTTAAGAGAGCCATCGACAAGAGATGAGAAGAATACAGCGCCTCCAGTTTTGGTCACGCGTTTCATCTCTCGCAGTGGTATCGACAAATCCGCACACCACTGTAATGCCAAGCTGGAGACTACATAGTCAAATTCAGCTGACGTAAAAGGTAGCTGCTCAGCGTCTGCCAATTGATAAGTCACATTTTCGATACCACAACGACGTTGAGCCTCTGCTAACATCTCAGCAGAGAGATCAGCGCAAACTACGTCAGCGCCTCTAAGCAGTAACTCCTGTGCGCAGTATCCCGTTCCACAACCAAGATCGAGTACTCGGCATCCAGATAAGTCATTGGGCAGTTTGTCCAACAAACGGTCCGCTACTTTTCGTTGCAGTTCAGCATGCTGGTCATAATGCTCTGCAGCACGTCCAAACGCGGCGGAAATTGCATCTTTATTTGGTAATGGAGCATGCAAATGAGCTAACACTTCGGTCATTTATCCTGCCTCCGAAAAACGTGTCAAATAGGTGGCAAGCATTAGCACATCTTGATGCTGATGCGACGCAGAGAGAGTAATACGCAGCCTTGCACTTTCTCTGGGTACCGTTGGAGGACGAATAGCCGTGGTCCACACACCTTTTTCTTTTAAAGAAGAACAAAGCGCTAAAGCGCGAGCTGAGTCACCGACAACCCAAGGCTTAATTGGCGTAGAGGTGGAAACATATTCTGGGCAATCGCTTAACAGCTCCTCAAACATGGTAGACAATTCCATCCATTTCTCTCTGCGCCAATGTTGCGTTTGAATCATTGACAGAGCCTTTAACAGAGCACGGGCATGAGCTGCTGAAAATGCCGTTGAATAAATGTAGTGACGAGCAAATTGGGTTAGATATTGGCCCATTTCTTCTGAGCAAAGTATTGCAGCACCATTAAGACCAAACGCTTTGCCAAACGTCACGACTAATATCTCTGGCTTGAGTTCACTGATCCCACAGGCTCCCAATCCATTGTCGCCAATTACCCCAATGCCATGAGCATCGTCGACCATCGACAACATACCGCGCGTTTGGCAAATTCCGACAAACGCTTCGATATCGGATAGATCGCCATCCATACTAAACACACTTTCGGTGACCGCGAGTGTTGAACGCTCGGCTCTAGCCAATGACTCCAGATGGGCAAGATCGTTATGACGAAAGCGCTTCATATCTGCGCCACAAAGCATACCCGCTTCCATCAGTGAGGCATGATTGAGTCTATCTTGAAGTAACAAATCCCCCTTAGTTAATAGCGTGAGCAGCAGCGCTTGATTGGCAGCATAACCTGACGAAAAAAACAGTGCAGTATCAAAACCCAACCATTCAGTAAGCGCAGATTTCAATGACTCATGCTGTGCGGAATAACCCGTCACTAAAGGAGAGGCTCCACTACCCACTCCAAGCTCTGAGATGGCTTGCTGATAGCTGTCTTTTAGCTCAGAACTTGACGCTAGACCTAAGTAGTCATTGGAAGAGAAGCTAAGGAATGACTGACCGTCTTTATGAAAAACAGATTGATTCCCTGACTCCAATGTTTGGACAGAGCGAAGCAAGTTGCTCCGCTCCCTTTCCATTAGAGCATCCGAGATGCGCTGGTTAAACACTCGCGTCATAGAACAAATCGTCTTTTGTTGGACGTGCAGCAACACGCTCTACTACTCTATCTAGTAACTCGCTTTCTTGGATTTCATCTGGCTTTTGCGATGTCTCTTCGCGATTAATACCCAACTTCTTAAACAATTGAAGATCGGTATCTTCATCTGGATTAGGGGTCGTCAGCAACTTACAACCATAGAACACTGAGTTTGCTCCGGCCATGAAACACAGGGCCTGCATTTGCTCATTCATGTTTTCTCGCCCAGCAGACAAGCGCACTGCTGACTTTGGCATCATAATACGGGCAATCGCAATTAGACGGATGAAGTCGAACGGTTCTACATCATCCACTTCTTCTAACGGCGTGCCTTTTACTTTGACCAACATATTGATAGGCACGCTTTCTGGTTGCACTGGTAAGTTGGCTAACTCCATCAGCAGACCGGCGCGGTCATTAGCACTCTCACCCATGCCAATAATGCCACCTGAGCAAATCTTCATACCAGCATCACGAACATGGCTAAGAGTGTCTAAGCGGTCTTGGTAAGTTCTTGTGGTAATGATGTTGCCGTAAAATTCAGGTGAGGTATCAAGGTTGTGGTTATAGTAGTCAAGTCCAGCCTCAGCTAAGTGACTTGCTTGATCTGGCGTTAGCATGCCTAAGGTCATACAGGTTTCTAAACCCATATCTTTCACGCCTTTAATCATATCAGTTAGCAAAGGCATATCGCGCTCTTTGGGGTTTTTCCATGCAGCCCCCATACAGAATCGCGTTGAGCCTGCATTTTTCGCTTTTTTAGCAGCATCTAGCACACGCTCCACTTCCATCAAGCGTTCAGATTCTACGTCTGTTTTATAACGTGCACTTTGGGGGCAGTATTTACAGTCCTCTGGGCACGCACCGGTTTTAATCGACAGCAAAGTGCTAACTTGGACGTGATTTGTTTGTTGAAACTGCCTGTGCACCAACTGCGCCTCAAACAGCAGATCCATAAAGGGTTTGTTCATCAACGCTTGCACTTCGGCATGGGTCCAATCGTGTCGTACTTCCACTGGTTTATCCTTTGCTCACTTATAATTAGTCTTGGCTAGTGTACTGACAAGCGGTACACTGTCAACACCGACCACATCAACAAGTTTACACTTGGTTAATTTTTAATCAGAGCTTATTTCATGGATTTAGAGTTTGATAAACAGCATATCTGGCACCCTTACACTTCTACCCTTAACCCATTAACTTGTTATCCCGTCATCTCTGCTAATGACGTACTTCTTAAACTAGAAAATGGTCTTGAACTCGTAGATGGCATGTCTTCTTGGTGGTCTGCGATACATGGGTATAACCACCCAAAACTAAACCAAGCCTTGACTCAACAAAGTGAAAAGATGGCTCACGTCATGTTTGGTGGCATTACTCACCAACCGGCAATCGACGTCAGCAAAAGGCTGTTAGCACTGGCACCTGATAATCTGGAACACATTTTCTTAGCTGACTCTGGTTCGGTCTCTGTTGAAGTAAGTCTAAAGATGGCTCTGCAATATTGGCATGCAAAGGGAGAGAGCCGACCTAAGTTCCTGACATTAAGTCACGGTTATCATGGTGACACCTTTGCGGCTATGTCGGTAACTGATCCCAACAACTCGATGCACAGTTTGTATAAAGGGTTTCTTCCGGAGCATATTTTTGCGAAATCGCCAACGATCAGTTTTGACGAAGAGTGGGATGAGGCCGATATTGCCGACTTTAAAGCAAAGATTGACCTACACCACCGCGAGATCGCCGCAGTAATCCTTGAACCTATTGTTCAAGGCGCTGGTGGGATGCGAATTTACCACCCCAAATTTCTTTCCCGAGTGCGTGAGCTTTGCGACCAATACGGTATTTTGCTGATTTTGGATGAAATCGCTACGGGCTTTGGAAGAACAGGAAAGCTGTTTGCTTGCGAGCACGCCAATGTCCAGCCAGACATTATGTGCGTTGGCAAAGCATTAACTGGCGGCTATATGACTTTGTCCGCTACACTCACGTCGAAGCATGTGGCTGATACTGTATGTGGCGGGGAAGCTGGCTGTTTTATGCACGGGCCTACTTTTATGGGGAACCCTTTAGCTTGCGCTGTTGCTTCAGCCAGCTTAGAACTCATTGCCGAGAACCACTGGCAGCAACAAGTCAGCAGTATCGAAGCACTGTTTGCTGAGCTGCTCCCTTCCTTAACTCGCCACCAACAAGTTGAGAACGTGCGTTGGCTTGGCGCAATTGGTGTGGTTGAAACCAAACACCCCGTAAATATGGAAGTGATTCAGAAGCATTTCGTCGAACAAGGGGTTTGGATTCGACCTTTCGGCAAGTTGATCTATATGATGCCACCTTACATAAGCCAGCCGGAACATATTGACGCCTTAGTTAAAGCGATTGATTTAGCGTTGGAAAATGAAGCTTGCTTCGTTGAATCAAGCGCAGGATAACGTGTACTGAAAAGCGGTTTGACGCTTGGTTTCAAACCGCTTTGTATATCGATGATAATTAACGTAGTTGGCTATCTTTACTCGCCCGACGATTAAACAAGCCCTGACGTTGAGTTAAGTGCTCTAGCGATTGCTGACATTGAATACAAAATCTCACACCCTTTATCGCTATGCGTCTCGCTTCAGGAATCAACTCCCCACACTCATCACAATAAAGCGCACTTTCTCCGCGAGTCGCCGCGCTTCTTACCCGTGAAATCTCATCGTCAATGGTATTTTGAATTTGTTGGCTGACACTATCGTCATTTGCCCACCCTACGGCCATATGCCCTCCTCAGTTAGGTCGAGAAATGAATACTTACCGTGGTAAGGCGGACATTATAACTATTGGGCTTGAGTTAATAATCAGTCGAAATTAGGAAAGACTATTACATTGTTGTAATAGTTAAATAAGACGTCGCATACCTACACAAGGGGAAAGTTGACTTCTAGATATAAAAAAGCCCAGCAATGCTGGGCTTAATAATTAGTAGGTTATCATTAACCGATATGTGTTGCGCCACTCATGTACTTTTGAAGTACGGCTGGAATCGCGATACGACCATCTGCTTCTTGGTTGTTCTCTAGAATAGCAACCATAGTACGGCCAACCGCTAGGCCAGAACCGTTTAGAGTGTGCACCAGCTCAGGCTTCTTTTCACCTTTACGGCGGAAGCGAGCTTGCATGCGACGAGCTTGGAAGTCCCACATGTTTGAGCAAGAAGAGATCTCACGATACGTCTCTTGCGCAGGAACCCAAACTTCAAGATCGTAAGTTTTACGAGCACCAAAGCCCATATCACCAGTACAAAGTACCACTTTACGGTATGGAAGTTCTAGCAACTGAAGTACTTTCTCAGCATGACCTGTTAGCTCTTCAAGCGCGTTCATTGAATCTTCTGGCTTCGTGATTTGTACCAATTCAACTTTATCGAACTGGTGCATACGAATAAGACCACGAGTGTCACGACCATAAGAACCCGCTTCAGAGCGGAAACAAGGCGTGTGCGCCGTCATCTTAAGTGGCAAGTCCGCCTCTTCAGAAATAGTGTCACGAACTAAGTTCGTCACTGGCACTTCTGCTGTCGGGATAAGAGACAGTTTACGTGGCTCTTCATCGCTCGCTTTTTCAGTTAGTGGCTCAGTGTGGAAAAGATCTTTACCAAACTTAGGCAACTGACCAGTACCAAACAGGCTGTCCGCATTCACTAGATAAGGAACATACATTTCTGTATAGCCGTGTTCTTCCGTGTGAAGATCCAGCATAAACTGAGCGATTGCACGGTGAAGGCGAGCGAATTGGCCTTTCATAACGATAAAGCGTGCACCAGTAATCTTCGTTGCGCTAGCAAAGTCTAGACCATCACCCATCTCACCAAGATCAACGTGATCCTTAACTTCAAAGTCGTAAGACTTAGGCTCACCCCAACGTGAGATTTCTACGTTGTCGTTTTCATCTTTACCTTGAGGAACGTCGTCCGCTGGCAAGTTAGGAACAGACAGTGTGATGTCTTCAAGTTGAGCCATTACCGCAGTGAGCTCTTCTTTCTTCGCTTCAAGATCGCTACCTAGTGTACCGATCTGCTTTTTGATCTCTTCAGCGCCTTCTTTGTCGCCTACAGCCATTTTCTGGCCGATCTGCTTGGAAATGGAGTTACGCGTGGATTGTAAATTCTCAACTTCTACTTGAATGGACTTACGTTGTTCTTCAAGTTTACGGATAGTCTCTACGTCTAGCTTGAAGCCGCGACGTGCTAATTTTTCAGCTGTTTCATCCAGCTCTGTACGAAGTAATTTAGAATCCAGCATTGCCAATCCTATGCTTTTTAGTTGTGAATACCTCTACAACTGATTACTTTCCAACCAGTTGTAGATATTGATTTGTTAACCGGATAAAGATAACTAAAAGCCACTACTTTTCATAGCGCTTTTGTGGGCTTTTTGCGTCTAAATCCGCCAGATAATCTAACTTTTCGCCAATTTTGGTTTCGAGACCACGATTTGTTGGCTGATAATAGCGAGTTCCCTCCATTTCGGGCGGAAGATATCGTTCACCAGCCGCATACGCACCCGGCTCGTCGTGAGCGTAACGATACTCTGCTCCATACCCCATATCTTTCATCAGTGAAGTCGGTGCATTTCTAAGATGATGCGGGACTTCATATTCTGGTAGGTTATGGGCGTCAGTTAAAGCCTGTTTCCACGCGGTATACACAGCGTTACTTTTTGGAGCGCATGCCAAATAGACAATCGCTTGAGCGATGGCCCTTTCACCCTCTGCGGGTCCGACACGAGTGAAACAGTCCCATGCAGAAAGTGCAACTTGCATCGCTCTAGGATCAGCGTTGCCTACATCCTCTGACGCGATGGCTAACAGGCGGCGTGCGATATAGAGAGGATCACAACCTGCCGCTATCATGCGTGCAGACCAATATAGCGCCGCATCTGGGTTTGACCCCCTAATGGACTTATGTACCGCAGAAATCAAGTCGTACCAGATATCGCCTTTATTATCGAAGCGATTGACTTTCTCGCCTGCGACTTCCGCTAATAGAGCTAATGTAATGTCCTTCTCACCCTGTGCATTATCTTCGGCCATATCGTAGAGCAACTCTAGGTAGTTCAGCGACATACGCGCATCGCCATTGACCAGCTCCGCTAAACGCTCCAGAACGTTGTCATGGAAATTTGCCGTGATAGTTCCCAAGCCTCGCTTTTCATCATCTCTTGCTTGTTCCAATACCAGTAAAATATCGGCTTTGTCCAAAGACGTCAGCTTGTAGACTCGAGCTCGAGACAATAGTGCATTGTTAAGCTCAAATGACGGGTTTTCGGTAGTCGCGCCAATAAAGGTTACTGTGCCATCTTCAATATGAGGTAGAAACGCATCTTGCTGGCTTTTATTAAAACGATGGACCTCGTCCACAAACAGAATCGTTCGTTTACCAGCCAGCTTGTTCTCACGAGCTCTTTCGATAGCCGCACGGATATCTTTAACACCTGACGTCACTGCCGAGACTCTTTCTACCTCTGCATCCGCATAATTTGCAGCCACTTCAGCAAGCGTCGTTTTACCTGTACCTGGTGGGCCCCAGAGAATCATTGAGTGCAATTGACCCGCTTCAAGCGCACGTCGAAGCGGTTTTCCCACACCCAGAATGTGCTGCTGACCAATATATTGCTCAACATTTTCTGGGCGCATTCTAGCAGCAAGGGGACGAAAATCTTCGTCCCCTGAAAAGTCAAAACTGAAATTACTCACGCAATCTCCTAGTTCCTTTGGTCGTCCACTTCGACGCCATTAGGAATCACAAAGGTAAATCGATCGGCTGAAGGTTTGCCTACCTTAATGTTGTCAAACGCAAAGGTCCCTTTCTGACCATCTTGCTCAATAACATTAAAGCCATGCACAATACCTTTACTATCAATATTAATCTGGAACTGCCCTTGTGTTGAATCAACAGCAGTAGGAATCAGAGTAAATACATCGCCCTTTTGATTGACGTTGTAATTTTCCCAGTCACTGGCGCGATTACGAGTCAATAATACAAACGGGGTTTGCTCGGTCGCTTGCTCCTGATTGTAAATACTGACTTGCTCTATAAATGGGCTGTAGTACCACAAGTTGTTGCCATCTGATACCAAGACATTTTCGTCAGGCATGGTTGTCACCCAGCGGAACATGCTAGGACGTGATATTTCAACATTGCCCTCGCCTTCCATCACGACCTCACCTTCAGGGCTAGTGACTTTTTGAGTGAAGCTAGCACTAAATCCGTCGTTTAACTGTAGTCTGTCGCTTAACTCCTGCTGAGGCGTCGCAGTTGCTAGAGCAGAAAAACCTAGCGTGGAAAAGCTCAAAGCGGCGAGCGTTAACCATTTCTTCATGTAGTCTCCTCAGAGCTTATCAATCATCATTAATCTTTAGGTGGCGGCGGTGCGAGTACCTCGCGATTACCATTATGGCCTGGCGCACTAACAATACCTTGCGCCTCAAGTTGCTCTACGATGCGAGCGGCACGGTTGTAGCCAATCTTAAATCGTCTTTGTACGCCTGATACCGAGCCTCGACGAGACTGAACAACATGCTCGACTACTTGGTCGAACAACGGATCCATCTCTTCATCACCTTCCATTTTTTCACCTGGAAGTAGAGTTTCTGGTGATTGTTCACCGCTGGTAATCTCTTCAATGTAGTTAGGTTTACCACGAGCTTTCCAGTTATTCACCACCGCATGCACATCATCATCTGATGCAAATGCGCCGTGAACACGCGTGGTATGACTTGAACCAGGCGGCAAATACAACATGTCACCCATACCTAATAGCGATTCCGCGCCGCCTTGATCGAGAATGGTTCGTGAGTCTGTTTTTGTCGATACAGTAAAGGCCACACGTGTTGGGATGTTCGCCTTAATAAGACCAGTGATAACATCAACAGAAGGTCGCTGCGTCGCAAGAATAAGGTGTACACCTGCCGCACGTGCTTTTTGCGCCAAACGAGCAATCAATTCTTCAACCTTCTTGCCAACTACCATCATCAAGTCAGCAAATTCATCGACGATAACGACGATGTAAGGCAGTTTCTCGAGTAATGGCGGCTCAGGATCCATACTGTCCCCAGCTTGCCACAGTGGATCATGAATTGGATGCCCGGCTTCAGCAGCCATCTTGAGTTTGTCGTTAAAGCCTTTAATGTTACGCACGCCTAATGCCGACATTAACTTGTAGCGACGCTCCATTTCTCCTACACACCAACGTAGTGCATTGGAGGCGTCTTTCATATCCGTCACAACTTCAGATAATAGATGAGGGATACCCTCATAGACCGATAGCTCAAGCATTTTCGGGTCGATCATAATAAAGCGAACGTCTTCTGGTGTCGCTTTATATAGCATACTCAGAATCATAACGTTCACACCGACCGACTTACCCGAACCGGTTGTACCTGCCACCAGTACGTGAGGCATCTTCGACAAGTCTGCAACGACGGCATCACCTGCGATATCTTGACCAAGCACGACTGTAGTAGGAGATTTCGCTTCAATAAACGCTTGACTGCCCACTACGTCAGAGAAGAAGACAGTTTGACGAGACATGTTCGGCAGCTCTAGTCCAACATATGGTTTACCAGGGATAACCTCCACCACACGAACTGCCATTGCTGACAGTGAACGCGCTAAGTCCATCGACAGACCTGAAATACGACTCACTTTAACGCCCGGAGCAAGATCAAGCTCAAAACGGGTGATCACTGGACCAGGGAAGATATCCACCACTTCGGCTTTTATCTTGTAGTCAGCCAATTTCGATTCAACCAAACGAGCGATGTTTTCTAATGCCTCGCGGTCGATGAAATTCTCACGCTTCTCTGGATGGTAAAGAAGTTCCAAGGTCGGCATTGGCTCTACTGGCTTAGGAAGATTCTGCTCTTGCTGTACTAAGAACGGATTCATCTTAGCCACTTGTGCTTTTTGAGCGTCTGCGACTAAGTTCTGGAACGCAGCGGAATCTGGGTCAACGACTTCAGGTTCACGCTCATTACTTTCTTGAGGCACTGAAGCGTGCGACGTTTCCTCTTGCTCGAGCGCATCAATATCGAATGTAGGCTCTACATGGGTACGAGACGGTTCAACTTCAAGTTCCTCAAAATTCCCCAACTCGCTACTTGCTTTAGGCACCGGCTCTGATGGAGCAACGTTAGTCGCCTCATCAACACGATTTGTGTCCACCGATACAGCTTGCGTTGTCGGCTCACTCACTTCCCATGGCATGGTATCGATATTGACACTCTCAGTCGCCGTTTCAGCCTGAGCGGAGGTAGACGATAACGCTGCTGCTCCAATGGCCGTAGAGGTTAGTGGTATAGAGGCATCCAATTCCGGCTCATCATTATCTTGTGCAGCAAAGTCATCACTAGAGCGCGCCGCCATCTCGAGTTCTTCGATGGTAGCGCCCAATTGACGAGTTCGTTCAACCTGAGGTTCGTTGCTGGTCTCAGAATGAACCGATGGCTGCTCTTGTACTGGGGCCTCAAATACAGGCGTGAACGGCTCAATAGTCGGTGCTGCTGGATGATATTCTGGCTCTGGTTCAACTTCAGACTCAGGGATTGTCATCGTCGGCTCAACACGCTGTGTGTCCGTGTCTAGCTGTTGCCAATCCGAAGAGAACAGTGGGTCGAACTCTTCTTCTTTGTTTGATGCGGGTTGAGCCGCGACAGTGTTAACTGGTTCTGGTACATGGATGTTGTATTGTTTCTTCGCAACCGGCACCGTATCTACATTATCGGTTTCAGACTCATTCGCTTTTGCTGAGAAGTGTGGCATATCTTCAGCCGACTCTTCTCGCTCAGGCTGCGATAAAACAGGCTCATACACTTCTTCTTTGGTACCACGTGCTTTATTAACAACGTTGGAAGACATAGACAGCACAGAATCGCCAATCCATTCGACAATACTCAGCCATGAGACACCAGTTAGTAGCGTAAACCCAGCGCCCCAAAGAAATAATAGAACAATGGTTGTGCCAAGTACGTTAAGCGTAGGTAGAGAGAGGCTCGTCAGAACATCACCAATTACGCCGCCCGATGAAAAATACCAGATATCATCGAAGTTGATATCTGCAAGACCGCAACTGGTTAAGATGAGTATCACCAGACCGAGGATACGCGTTCCCCAGATCATCAAGTCAATTTCATCGTCTTCATCGCGATTGCGGAAAAAGACCCAGGCACTAAAAGCCACAATGAATGGTATTGGGTATGCCAAAGAGCCAAAGACAAAAAATAAGGTGTCCGCCAACCACGCTCCGACAATACCCCCAGCATTTTGAATGTCTCCTCCCCATGAGGTCTGTGACCATGAAGGATCAGCAGGGTTAAAGGTAAATAGCGCTACAGCGAGTAGGATGGACGTAAGCACAGCCAAGATAAAGCAACACTCTCTCAGCCGTTGAAATCCGTTTAGGCGAAGCGCGTCTTGCTCTTCGCTCGTCTTGATAATCGTTTCGACTCTTTTTTTGTCCTGTTTGAACATAACCAACATCTAATTATTGAAAACAGCCCGAGCGGCAAAAGCCGCTCGGTGTATTCATTGATTTAACCACATCAAGGATTAAAACCCAATCTAGGTAGAGAATAAAGCATGGATTTTCATTACTTTAGTCAGCTTCCTGTAAGACTTACTGTAACTACAGTTTAGCGGGTTTTAATCACAAGTTGGTTGGTTTGCTTCACTTCTTCCATTACAACGTAGGTACGAGTGTCATTGACGCCCGGTAGACGAAGTAAGGTATCCCCAAGAAGCTTACGATAAGCACCCATATCCGACACCCTTGTTTTCAAAAGATAGTCGAAATCACCAGAAACTAGGTGACACTCTTGAATGTCATCCAGCTTTTGTACTGCAGTATTAAACTGCTCGAACACATCCGGCGCACCACGGTTCAGTGTAATCTCCACGAAAACAAGTAGTGACGCATCTAAATATTGAGGGTTAAGAAGAGCAGTATAGCCCGTAATATATCCCTGTCTCTCAAGTCGACGTACACGCTCTAGACACGGAGTAGGAGAAAGTCCCACTCGTTTAGAGAGTTCGACGTTTGAGATTCGACCATCTTTCTGCAACTCATTTAGAATGTTGCGGTCAATTCGGTCTAGTTCCTTGGACGGCTTCTTATAGTTGTCTGCCATTTTTTATTCCACCTTGTTACTTCCTTGCAAAAAAATATACTACAACTCTGTAATATTCAGTATCAAATTTTGTTTATTAGCTTCTATACTAGTACGTAATTCGACAATAACACCCTACAAACAGTTAATACAACCACAATATAATGAGGAGTCAGGATGATAATTGGCGTACCTAAGGAAATTAAAAACCACGAATACCGTGTTGGTATGGTTCCAGCAAGCGTTCGAGAACTAATCTCAAACGGCCACGATGTTTACGTTGAAACTAACGCTGGCGTTGGTATCGGTTTTTCAGACGATGATTACATCGCTGTAGGCGCATCCATTCTTCCTACCGCTGCTGACGTTTTCGCGAAAGCAGAGATGATTGTAAAGGTCAAAGAACCTCAAGCTGTCGAGCGTGCTATGTTACGCGAAGGACAAATATTATTCACTTATCTTCACCTAGCACCAGATTTTCCACAAACTGAAGAGCTAATCAAGAGCAAAGCTGTCTGCATTGCTTATGAGACTGTAACAGATAATATGGGTCGCTTGCCACTATTAGCACCAATGTCTGAAGTCGCTGGGCGAATGTCTATACAGGCTGGTGCACAAACACTCGAAAAGTCCAATGGTGGACGTGGTCTACTCCTAGGTGGCGTACCTGGTGTAGAACCAGCGAAGGTCGTCGTCGTTGGCGGTGGCGTAGTGGGTTCTAACGCTGCTCGCATGGCTGTTGGTATGCGTGCAGACGTCACAATCCTCGACCGCAATATTGATACATTACGCGTTTTGGACGAAGAATTCCAGGGTCGCGCAAAAGTCGTTTATTCTACTGAAGATGCTTTAGAGAAGCATGTTCTAGAAGCTGATCTTGTCATTGGCGCTGTTTTAGTACCTGGTGCTGCTGCACCTAAGCTAGTCACCAAAGAACATATCGCTAAGATGAAGCCTGGTGCGGCAGTCGTTGACGTTGCTATCGACCAAGGTGGTTGTTTCGAGACATCGCACGCAACCACTCATGCGGACCCAACTTACATTGTTGATGATGTGGTTCACTACTGTGTAGCAAACATGCCTGGCGCAGTTGCACGTACATCAACCTTCGCACTGAATAACGCAACTCTGCCTTACATCATCAAATTGGCGAACAAAGGTTATCAACAAGCACTGACAGAAGACAAAGGCTTCCTAGACGGCTTGAACGTTATTCACGGTAAAGTGACTTGTAAAGAAGTAGCAGAGAGCTTCGATCTAGAATACGTTGAGCCAGCAACGGCTATTGCGATGTTTAACTAATCGCACATCTATTTTGAACGTTATGTTCTAAGCCTCAATAAGTTAAAAACGGGCGTCATGCCCGTTTTTTAATACGCTCTCTTCGCGTGAATCAGAATATTTCTTGGCGTCACACTGGGTTCACAAAATGTACTGAGTCCCACATTATACCCCTGCTCTTGTAAATATAAGGCTTTGTCCAAAGCCAGCCACACTTCCAATGGTCGCCTGAAAACGCCTTGTACTACGCTTAATGCTTCCATTTGCCAATATCGTTGGTGACCCATTTGTTCAAAATGACCAAAATCAACATCAGGTAAGTCGAGTTGCTTATTATTAGCCGCCCATTTGCACAATGCTTTAAAACCACTCGATAGCTGCGATTTTTTTATACTCGGTATAGGTAAGTAGCCTTCACTTAACTTATGACTCTGGCATAAAGCATCAAAGCCTAAACGAAACACCATCTCTTGTTCACGATGACGACGAACACGCTCTCCTCCTGTCACGGTTTCTTGAAGTGGGATTCGCAACTCATGTTTACTTAGTGACAGTTTTGCGGCCTTCCCCTCTTTGGACAATGGCGAGTAATTCTCTCCTTGGATAAGGTGATAACAACACGGTGATATCGTCAGTGCGGATAAATGCTGCTCTACGGCATGTTTAATAAGAGTAACGTGTAGATCGCCACATGCATGAAGCGCAACAGCATGTTGAGTTGGCTTAAAGACCAATTTAGATTGCGGAGAAAAAGCATCGCCTTGAACAAACCGCATGGGTAACGCGCGTTTATCGGCTTCTTCTTGCCCTGCTTTGCAAAGTGCTGATTGAAACTCAAAGCTTGTAACGGACTGCTTCGACTCTGAAGCCAATAACCGCCCTAAAAATCCTTTCCCTGAGCACCACTCTAGCCATTCATTGCCAGCATGGTCATTCAAACACGCCGTTGTCATCTGCTTTATTTGTTCTAGTTTACGGCCAGGAATCCCGGCATCGAGACCTCTTGGCAACACAAGCTCCTCCGCCGAATGCATTGAGCGAAGTTCAATTGCGATATGAGCAGTTCGAACATCGGAAATATGCGGTTCTAACGCTTCAATGGCGCACTCAGTCGATGATTTGAGTTCCAGTGTCTCTTGCGGGGACAGTGTTTGAAGCCATTCAAACAATTGAGGCGCTGACTCTCGCCATAATACTTGCTCAGAGATCACTTGATGAAAAGGATCATGACGCCAATAGTTTTGATGACGAAGAAGAAATGAAGTGATATCTGCAAACGACTGATGCATTTGCGTCCCCCTATTCCCGGTGCAATGCGTTAATCGCACCGATTGTAGGAGGAAGTCTTCAACAACGAAAGGAGTTTATGCTATCGAACGGGTAAGTCGATATCTTTAAACATTTCTTCAATCTCCACATTGGACTTGAGAGAGATGGCTTGTTCAACAACTGGGCGAGTCAAATGAGGAGCAAAACGCTCCATGAAATCATACATATACGAACGCAGGAACGTGCCTTTTCTAAAGCCAATACTGGTAGTACTAGCACCAAATATATGGCTTGCATCAATGGCGACAAGATCGGTGTCTTGCGATTCGTCCATGGCCATACTAGCAATAACACCTACACCAATCCCCATTCTTACGTACGTTTTAATGACATCAGCATCAGTTGCAGTAAAGACTACTTTAGGCGTCAATCCAACCTTGTTAAAAGCAGTATCAAGCTCTGAACGACCCGTAAAGCCAAATACATATGTTACCAATGAATACGCAGCTAAATCTTCAATGGTGATCTGTGGTTTCAGTGCCAAAGGATGGTCTTTTGGTACCACGATAGAGCGATTCCAGTGGTAGCAAGGCAACATGATGGCATCCTGATAGAGATGCAATGCTTCTGTCGCGATAGCAAAGTTAGCAGTACCTTTGGCAATCGCCTCTGACATTTGTGACGGTGTACCTTGGTGCATGTGCAGAGACACTTTAGGATAACGAGCCGTAAATCCTTTAATGACCTCAGGAAGCGCATAGCGAGCTTGCGTATGGGTAGTCGAGATATTAAGCGTTCCCATTTCAGGGTGAGTATGCTCACCGGCAACCGCTTTAATACTCTCAACTCGAGAAAGGATTTCTTGAGAGATACGAATGATGTCTTCACCAGCCGTAGTGACTTGCGTAAGATGTTTGCCACTGCGCTCAAAAATCTGAATACCCAATTCGTCTTCTAGTAAGCGAACCTGCTTACTAATACCCGGTTGAGAAGTATAAAGACTCTCTGCCGTGGCAGACACATTCAGGTTATGGTTCACTACTTCGACAATGTATTTTAACTGCTGTAACTTCATCGGCTTCTCATCATCCCTGTTGATATTGCATTGAGCCCATCACAACTCAAAACAAGCATATAATTATTAGTTATAACGAATTACTAGAAAGATTAACAGTTTTTTTGACTACAAAATGCTCATTTGCATTTTTGCTGGATGAAAAGCTATCGAATTCCTTGCTTTATGACCGAATCGACAACTTAGCAGTGTTGATGCTTTTGTCTTTGGTGTATCCTGTTTATCGAATTGTAGGGAAACTCATTGTAGATACAAAACGTTATGAATATTGGTTTAATCATCGCACTGGTTGCACTGTTGCTTGTCCTGATCCTTGGGTACAACATCATGCTGCAGTACAAATTAAAGGCGGAAGCGACACGACGTCAAGAATCCGCTCGCTACGTAGCCTTAATTGATGCTACTGAAGAACTGATAAGCGGTGCTAGTTACCTCCCTTACAGCAAAGAATTGATGCTGTGCCTTCATAATCGCATTCTCGATGCTCTAATGAATATGTATGAGCTCGATCCTAAGAATAAACACCTTGCCCAAAGAGTTGAGTCTGCCAAAGGTCAAGTTCAGCAGATTCAAGACAGTTATGAAGGTAACGACGCTACATCGTTTAAAGTACCAACGAGCGATAAGCAAGCCATTATCATGCTTAAACTGGTTAAACGCCTACGAGACACTGTTCGCACTGAACACAATAAAGGCCGGATGGATACACAGTCGTATATGGTTGAGAATGCTCGACTCGAAACCATTCAGATTCGAATCAATATCGAAAATGTGATTAAACGCGCTCACGAATCTATCGCAAAAGGTCAACCAGGTACCGCCGCTCAACTGCTTAAAAAAGGTATTGATGCGCTAAGCACAAAAAATGACAACTACTCGATGCAAGCCAAAGAGAAGCTGTCTGAAATGCTAGAGCAACTTCAAAATAGCCGACAAGCTAAAGCCGAAGAAAAACAGCAACAAACCAATAGGGAGCGTGATGACGACATCAACGCACTGTTTGGTGAAAAGAAAAAATGGTAATCTTTACCGGTTCATAAAAGGTCGCTTTGGCGGCCTTTTTCAATTAGCTCAACGAAAAGTATTATGATTACTTCATCTCAAATAGACGCGATTCTTTCTCCGATTAATCAGTTTCTACAATGTCCAACGCCTAACGAGTGGGTTGAAGAAGCAAAAAAGCCCGACAACCTACCTACCATACTTATCGACCACTTACTGTGTGAGTTGAAAGCTGGTCAGTCAGCAATGTTCCTGATTCGCAAATACGCGGTAGATAAACAAAGCGCCGCTGTGTTGTTTGATTGGTTTAAGCCTTATGAAGAGTTTGCATATCGCCGTATTGGTAATATGGAAACACTGCGTGGTAAGAGCAATATTTCTAAGTCCATTATCGCCAAGTCCGACTCACCTTATAGCCAAGACTTAATTGATAAAATGGTGCTACTGATTAAGGAAGAGCTGCATCACTTTTATCAGGTATTAGAAATCATGGAACAGCGTGGTATCGCTTATGAACCAATACCCGCAAGCAGATATGCGAAAGGATTACTGTCGAAAATGGCAACTTATGAGCCTAATACCCTAGTAGATAAGCTCATTATTGGTGCCTATATCGAAGCTCGATCGTGCGAACGTTTTGCTAAGTTGGCACCTCACATGGATGACGATATCGCAAAATTCTACATATCACTATTGCGTTCGGAAGCGCGCCACTACCAAGACTACTTAACGTTGGCAGAGCAGGTAGCCGGTGAAGATATCAGTGAACGAGTGGCTTACTTTGGGAAGATCGAGGCGGAGCTAATTTCGTCTCCAGATAATGACTTTAAGTTCCATAGCGGAATACCCTCTTAAGCCTATTTAGCAAGCAGCATAAAAAAGAGCCAACATCTTATCGACATTGGCTCTTTTCTTTTTAATGGCTTAGCAATTTGGTTTAACGCAAAGACGCATTGATGTCTGCTAGAACCTGAGCAGGGTTTTCTGCTTGAGTAATTGGGCGACCAATCACAAGATAATCAGAGCCCGCCTGAATCGCCATATCTGGTGTCATGATACGTTTTTGGTCACCAACTGCAGCACCTGCTGGACGAATACCTGGAGTAACTAGTTTAAACTCTTTGCCAAGTTGTGCTTTTAGCATGCTTGACTCTTGAGCAGAACAAACTACCCCATCCAAGCCAGCATCTTTGGTTAGGTTAGCCAAACGAAGAACGTGCTCCTGAGGCTCAACATTAATACCGATACCCGCGAGATCTGACTGCTCCATACTCGTCAGTACAGTCACACCAATAAGCAGCGGTCGGTCTTTACCATAAGGTTCTAGAATCTCACGTGATGCCGCCATCATACGCTCACCACCGCCAGCATGAACGTTTACCATCCAAACGCCCATTTCTGCTGCAGCTCGTACTGCTTTCGAGCAAGTATTAGGGATGTCATGAAACTTAAGATCTAGAAATACAGAGAAGCCTCGTTTATGAAGCTCTCGAACGAACTCAGGACCAAATAGTGTGAACATCTCTTTGCCCACTTTTAGTCGGCAAGAGCTTGGGTCAATTCTATCGACAAAAGCTAATGCATCGGCTTGGTTATCATAGTCCAGTGCAACAATCACTTTTTGGTCAATCATTTTCGCTCCTCGTTGAAAGTTGAGTTTTACTCAAAAAAAGCAGCACATAAGTGCTGCATTAAAAATTCTGTGTCGGAGGCTACTCGCCATCCAGTCCTCGTATAGGCTTGATCGTACCCCATCCTTTACATGAAGGACAATGCCAATATAACGAATGCGTTGAAAAGCCACATTTACGGCATCGATAGTGCGGCTTAGTTTTTAATTGCTCACCCACCAGTGATTGCAAGGTCGTTAAACTCTCCTTCGCTCGACCCTCTTCCGCATTCGCAAGATGATAGTCCATCAGGCGGTAGAAACCCTTCATGGTTGGGCTACGAACCAGCTGCCGAGTAAGCAACGCCTGTGCGGCCTCCGTTCCTTCGTGGTTTGCAACTAGCTGCGCCAACATCAACTCAGCAGAAACACCGGCACCTTTTTCAATACTGGCTCTCAGAAATTCAACCAAACCCTGTTCTTGCCCTAAGTGGTGATAACACTCAGCCAAGGTAGGGAGAACTTCACTGATAAAGTCTTTATCTTGTTCTAGCACTGACTCAAGGTAGGACACGGTTTTAGCGTAATCTTCATCTTCCAGATAAAGTTTACCTAATGAAATGCTGGCACGAGCACACCTAGGGTCAACGGCAAGGGCCTTTTTAAAGTTTTGGATCGCCTTATTAGTATTACCATCGGCTTTTTCGATCATAGCCAACTCACACCAAAAATGAGCGATGCTGTTCTTCACTCGCTTCTTGCCCATCTTTTGTAATGCTGTGGCGTACTCAATCGCTTTATACCACTCACTGGTTTGCTGATAGATTGCCAGCAGTTGCGTTAGAGCAGCTTCACGATGTTCAGGTTCATCAACCAATTGAACGAAGATCTTTTCTGCACGGTCAAGAAAACCTGACACCATATAGTCTTTGGCAAGCTGTTGCAGAGCGAGGTTTTTCTGATCGATGGTCAACCCAGAACGGGAGATAAGGTTTTGGTGAATTCGAATGGCCCGGTCTACTTCGCCGCGTGAGCGAAATAAGTTACCCAAAGCTAGGTGAGTATCAATAGTCTCATTATCGACTTGTAGCAGTTCGATAAAGTGATCAACCGCTTTATCTGATTGATCAGATAGCAATAGGTTAAGGCCCGTCATATATTGACGAGATATTTGATGCGATTGCTCCTGTCGATCATGCTTCACGCTGCGCTGACCCATGTACCAACCATAGGCTGCAGCTATCGGAAGAAGCAGGAATAATAGCTCAAGCATTTAGTAAATAGACCCTAACCCTTTGTGTTTGATTAGCTATTTGAGCTAACCACTTCTTTAGATTCTGATGGTTTTTGTTTCGCTAACTGTTTCTTTAACTTGCGTACCGTCAATTGAGACTTGAGGTGTAAGCTGCCAAAAATAACCCAAGAGATAACAAAACCTACGACAAAAACACTACCCAGCAAGGTCGATAGATGGAAATCACCTTGGGCCAGCAAATAATTAAAAGTCACCACTTCTTGGTTCTGTGAGCCAAGAGCTAAGGTCACTAAAAAAAGTACTATCAGTAAAACTATTTTTATAATCTTCATGCGTTTTTACCACAGTTATTGGATAGCTACGATTATGCAGGAAATTGGATTCACACACCATGCCCTCTAACAATAATCTTGTTAATCGTGGCTAAAATTAGAGTATATAGACTATTCCATAGGCACCTTTAGTGACAATTAAGCGACTATGCTCACTCGACCATAAAACAAAACGGCACACTAATAAGTATGCCGTTTTATCGATTAACGAGTATTTACAGACTTTCGTTCACGCGCTCACGTAACTCTTTACCTGGTTTGAAGTGTGGTACGTATTTACCATCAAGTTCCACTTTATCACCAGTTTTAGGGTTGCGACCTACACGAGGTTCACGGTAGTGAAGAGAAAAGCTACCAAAACCGCGGATTTCAATACGGTCACCGCTCTCTAACGTATTGGCCATATGTTCTAGAATATCTTTTACCGCATCTTCAATTTCCTTTGCGGACAAATGAGTTTGCTCCGCGCAGAGTCTTTCTATCAGTTCAGACTTAGTCATAGGTAGGTACCCTCGTTACTCTTTATCTTTAGTATCTTTATATTCAGTGAATAGTGGTCTATTTGTCATTTTACAACAACAGTGCACTAACTGCCTGTATAAATTGATAATAGTCTATATTTTGAAAAGATAAAAACAAAAAAAAGGAGCCTTACGGCTCCTTTTTCACTAATGGCGTAAATTATTCGCCTTTAGCAGCTTTGAATGCATCAGCCATAGCATTACCGAACGCGCCTTCTTCTTGCTTGTTCAGTGAAGCCATTGCTTCTTGCTCTTCAGCTTCATCTTTAGCTTTAACAGATAGGTTGATTACGCGGTTCTTACGGTCAACACCTGTGAACTTCGCTTCAACGCTGTCGCCAACGCTTAGGATTAGAGACGCATCTTCAACGCGGTCACGTGATACTTCAGAAGCACGGATGTAGCCTTCTACACCTTCTTCTAGTTCGATAGTAGCACCTTTAGCGTCAACTGCAGTAACAGTACCGTTTACTAGAGTACCTTTCTTAGTGTCTGCAACGTAAGCATTGAATGGGTCATTTTCCATTTGCTTAACGCCTAGAGAGATACGCTCACGCTCAGCGTCTACTGCTAGAACAACTGCAGAGATCTCGTCACCTTTCTTGTACTCACGAACTGCTTCTTCACCAGCAACATTCCAAGAAATGTCAGATAGGTGAACTAGACCGTCGATGCCGCCTTCTAGACCGATGAAGATACCAAAGTCAGTGATAGACTTGATCTTACCAGTAACTTTGTCGCCCTTAGCTTGCATTTCAGCGAATGACTGCCATGGGTTAGCTTTACACTGTTTCAGACCTAGAGAGATACGACGACGTTCTTCGTCGATATCAAGAACCATAACCTCAACTTCGTCGCCAACATTAACAACTTTAGATGGGTGAATGTTCTTGTTAGTCCAATCCATTTCTGAAACGTGTACTAGACCTTCAACGCCTTCTTCGATTTCAACGAAGCAGCCGTAGTCAGTTAGGTTAGTAACACGACCAGTTAGCTTGTGACCTTCTGGGTAACGCTTAGCGATTGCTACCCATGGATCTTCGCCTAGCTGCTTAAGACCTAGTGATACGCGAGTACGCTCACGGTCGAACTTAAGAACTTTAACTAGGATCTCGTCACCAACGTTAACGATCTCAGATGGGTGCTTAACACGCTTCCACGCCATATCAGTGATGTGTAGAAGACCGTCAACACCGCCAAGGTCAACGAATGCACCGTAGTCAGTAAGGTTCTTAACGATACCTTTAACTTCAGTACCTTCTTGTAGAGTCTCAAGAAGTTCGTCACGCTCAACGCTGTTTTCAGATTCGATAACAGCACGACGAGAAACAACAACGTTGTTACGCTTCTGGTCTAGCTTGATAACTTTGAACTCTAGCTCTTTGTTTTCTAGGTGAGCAGTGTCACGGATTGGACGCACGTCAACAAGAGAACCAGGAAGGAAAGCACGGATACCGTTTAGTTCAACAGTGAAACCGCCTTTAACTTTACCGTTGATGATACCAACAACAGTTTCAGCTTCTTCGTAAGCTTTCTCAAGAACGATCCAAGCTTCGTGACGCTTCGCTTTCTCACGAGAAAGTTGAGTTTCACCGAAACCGTCTTCAACAGCGTCTAGAGCTACGTCTACTTCAGCACCAACTTCAACTTCAAGTTCGCCAGCAGCGTTCTTGAACTGTTCAGCAGGGATAGCAGACTCAGACTTAAGGCCAGCGTCAACAAGAACGAAACCGTTCTCGATAGCAACTACAGTACCTTTAACGATACTACCTTGTTGGAATTCTGTTTCGTTTAGAAACTCTTCAAAGAGTTGAGCAAAAGATTCAGTCATTATTTAATCTTCAATAAGTAAACGTCCATGGGCATCCTACCGCATGGGGTTGATAATTTAGTCGGTCATCATCCTTGCGACCAACGGCTCAAAGCTCACCAAGTCTATGCCTAATAGAGGCTACTTCGTGAGTTTAGATTCGATATATTGTAGCGCTTTTTCCAACACTTGCTCGATGTTTAGCGAAGTTGAATCTAGCACTAGAGCGTCATCTGCAGGACGAAGAGGTGCAACCGCACGGTTACGATCTCGGTAGTCTCGTTCTTCGATCTCGCTCAAAAGGTCGTCAAATCTAACATCTAAACCCTTTAGTTGCAACTGCTTAAAACGCCTTTGCGCTCTTTCTTCTGCACTTGCATCTAGAAAGATTTTTACTGGTGCTTCAGGGAAAACAACAGTTCCCATATCACGACCATCGGCAACCAAACCAGGCTCGACATTAAATGCTCTCTGACGACGTAGCAGAGCTTCTCTTACGCGAGGCAGCGCTGCGATTTTTGATGCCGCATTGCCAGTTTCTTCTTTACGAAGTTCACCTGACACATCTTCACCTTCAAGGATCACTTTAACCAGTTCTCCTTCAGCGACAAACTGCACATCTAAGTGCATCGCCAATGGGACTAGCGCGTCTTCAGACTCAAGATCCACGCCATGATGAATTGCAGCTAACGCTAAAACGCGGTAAATCGCCCCAGAATCCAGTAAGTGATAGCCTAATTTCTCAGCTAGCAACATACACAGTGTGCCTTTGCCAGCACCACTTGGTCCATCCACAGTAATCACTGGTGTGTTTGAGGACATGTTTTACTCCACGTAGTCTTTTCATAAGCTCGACTTTGAAGGTCCAACTCATTTTTGTTCTTAATTTTACGGCGCAGAATTATATACCCAATAGCCTCAAGATGCCATTTTCTTTACCTTCAAACATAAAAAAGCGCCAACAAATAACCTTGTTGGCGCTCTATTCACTTAATGTGTTTATACGATTGGTTTTTGGCCGCGGCTAATCAGTTTTAGTAGCACGTTATCGGCAGCCTCGCCTGCTACGCCTGCCAGTTTATCGGTGATCTTTTTCTTTTGAACATAGTGGATAGACAATACGGTTTTGTCCTTACACGCTTCGATAACAATATCATCCGATGCTTTAATTTCATCCACCAGCCCTAGCTCTTTGGCTTGAGTACCAAACCAGTGCTCACCCGTCGCAACTTTATCCAAGTCGAGAGCCGGACGATGTTCGCGAATAAAGTCTTTAAACAGACCGTGCGTTTCTTCTAGTTCTTGTTTGAACTTGTCACGAGCTTTATCCGTGTTTTCGCCAAACATTGTTAGCGTACGCTTGTACTCACCCGCTGTAAGCTGTTCAAATTCGATATCATTTTTCTTCAATAACTTATTGAAGTTCGGCAATTGTGCAATCACGCCAATAGAACCAACAACAGCAAATGGCGCTGAGACAATCTTGTCAGCAATACACGCCATCATATAACCACCACTTGCTGCCACCTTGTCTACAGCGATAGTCAAAGGTAATTTCGCGGCTTTAATACGGTCAAGCTGCGAAGATGCCAAACCATACGCATGAACCATACCGCCACCGGATTCAAGGCGTACTAATACTTCGTCACCATCACGCGCTACAGCCAGAATCGCGCTCACTTCTTCACGTAGCGATGCCACTTCTTTCGCATCAATGCTTCCGTTAAAGTCGAGAACGAATAGGTGTGGTTCGCGTTTGCTATCAAGCTCACCATCTTTTGACGCTTTCTTAATCTCTTTCTCGCGCTGCTTGGTTTTCTCTTTTTCCGCTTTCTTTTCTGCTTTATCACGAGCTTTGATGAACGCGTCATCGTGTAAGTGGTGTTCTAATTGCTCTACTGTTTGTTTACGTTGTTCAGTTAAGTTAGTGATTTCAAGTTCGCCTTTTGCGCCACCAGAGCGTCCACCAACTGACTTAGCAATAACCAACAACGCGACAATCGCTACGACAACAGTCACGATCTTGGCTAAAAATAATCCGTAGTCTAATAAAAATTCCAATGTGTTAATCCCCTGTACGACGAATTAGTGTATTGTAACCATCTTGTCACGATTACCAAGAATTATTCAAAACTAAGGAAGTGTTCAGTGGAATATTCAACCGCTCCTGAGGCGCTAAAAGGTAAAGTTATTCTAGTCACAGGCGCTGGTGCCGGCATTGGTCGCCAAGCTGCTTTGAGTTATGCCGAACATGGCGCAACAGTCATTTTATTGGGTCGTAATGTTAAGAATTTAGAGTACCTCTACGACGAAATTGAGAATGCAGGCTACCCACAACCCGCTATCATCCCGTTAGATCTAAAGGGTGCGACTAAGCAGAATTACATCGATATGGCGGAAACGATTGAAGAGCAATTTGGAAAACTCGATGGCATTCTCCACAACGCCAGCGTCTTGGGCACATTAAGCCCTTTCGATCAAATTGACGAAGAGACCTTCGACGACGTGATGAAAATTAACGTCAAGTCTGAGTTTCTGATGACGCAAGCCTTGCTGCCTGCACTGAAAAAAGCAGAGGCAGGACGAGTAATCTTCACTTCCTCTACCGTTGGCCATTCAGGTCGTGCTTTCTGGGGCACTTATGCGATCTCTAAGTTTGCAACAGAAGGCATGATGCAAATTTTAGCGGATGAACTTAGTGATACTGAAATTCGAGTCAATGCAATCAACCCTGGTGCTACACGTACTCGTATGCGTGAAAAAGCGTATCCAGGAGAAGATGCCAATACGCTAAAAACACCGAAAGATATTATGCCATTGTATCTACACCTGATGGACCCTAGTGTCACCGACGTTAATGGTCAGTGCATTGACGCTCAGCCAAAGCGAGTGGTTAGCTAATATTTTTCCATGAATCCGTCATTCTCAGTAGATCTAAGAATGACGGGTATTCACCATTTGCATCAGCGACTCACATTATGATGCTCAGACAGAAACTCCCCTGCCATTGCAAAACCGTGCTCATAATCTTCCATTATTTGGTCTTTCTGGCTCAGCAACCCTTTTGACGATAATTCATGTTTCGGTTGAATGTGCCATAGGTTTACATCCTCCGGTGGTGATAACAGAAACTGCTCCACTTCTGCATGATTAGCATAGTGAGACACCAACATATCCAAATGACTTGTACCGCTGCGACTGAAAGGTACACGCTTGTTTTGAATGTCGATCAGTCGGCTAAGCTTTTCTTTGTCTTGGATCCAATTAGATAACTTAAGTTTATCGGCCGCTTTGAGTTTGTTCTGCTCTCGGTAAGATTCCAAGCGTGGTCCTGTTAAGCGTTGATAATCCGCTTTAATGCTCTCTAACTTCTCAGAAAAGTTCTTATGGAACTCTGACAACTTTTCCTTGGTACCCGAGATTTTTAAGTGGTTGATGTGAATATCCAACCCAGCTTCAAGCTCTTTCTTCCACTTATCTAGTGAATCTTTTACTGACGCAGTCACCGCATGTTGCTGTTTCGGCTGCGGAATGGTACTGATGACTACCATGTTGTTTATCCCTCGACGGTAAGACTCTTCTACTGGAATAGTCGCAGATACACCACCATCGACCCATTTTTTGCCATCAAATTCAATGTCATGATAATAGAGCATTGGAATGGCACAGGTCGCTCTTAGTACATCAAACCAATTCTCCGCAAAAATCGGATAGTAGTAATCTTTAAGCTCTTCAACATCGGTAATACAAGCGAGTGCGATTCTATCCTCACCAAGGTACTGCTCACCCTTAGCAAGATCCAAAGGAAATTCACCACTGTTTACAAACTCAAACGCCCAGTCCAAATCCATTGGCTGCTGTTTTTGTAGGAACTTATTGAAGTCGAAAAATCGGTCTCGGGTAGTGTAATTCATAATAAAATCTAGCCCTAGACCACGTTGCTTAGTGACAAAAGAAGAGACATTCAATGCCCCTGCCGATGTGCCAATATAGAGTGAGAATGGGTCAAAATTCACATCGATAAATTTATCAAGTACACCTGCAGCAAACGCCCCTTTTTGGCCGCCTCCTTGTACAATCAACGAGTATTTTTCATTTTGTTTGAACACGACCACTTCTCCTATCCGAACCGACGATGGCGCAATCTTCCTTTGAGATTAAAATATTTGCTCTAGTCTGAACACTGCTTTTTTCGTGTTTTTTGTTACCACTAAATTCGGCTAACGCTTTGTTTATGTTAACTGTCTCCTAATATTCGTGTACCTCCTGATAATACAAGGCTTGCAGCGGTTAAGAATTATTATATACTGTATATATATACAGGTATTTATTATGCATGAATTGATTAGCGAATTACAAAGTAAACAATTGATTTGGAAAGGCGCAAGAGCCGAGTCTTTCAGTGAGTGTCATTCAACAGGGTTTGCTGAATTAGATCGTCGTTTAGGTGGAGGCTTCCCAACTTCTGGTGTTATTGATATTCAATCACCCCTTGGTATCGGTGAACTGAGACTATTGATGCCCTACGCACAAGCACAAACAACAGAACGACTTCTGGTGTTCATCAACCCGCCTGGTTATCTATGTGCGGAATACCTATACGCTCAAGGAATTGATCCTGCCAAGATCTTGTTGATTTACCCTGAGTCAGGGAAACACGCACTCTGGGCAGCAGAGCAATGCTTAAAGAGTGGCGCATGTTGTGGTGTCTGTTTATGGCAAGATGGACTCGAAATCCATCAAGCAAAGCGCTTACAAGTAGCTAGTGAAGTCGGACACTGCTTACAGTTCTTATTTAAGCCAGCCTTATCCGGAACCACATCACAAGTATTCTCACTACCCGTCTCCTTGAGTTTGAATTTGACTCCTCATGAAACAGGGCTTTCCATCTCTATCACTAAACGTAAAGGCGGCTTTGTTCGAGACAGTTTTGTTATTGATATGAGCACTTATTGGCCTGAGTTAACACTTTCTACAAAACCTCATACTTCTACCGTGATTCCTTTCCCAATGCAGCAACAAGGATAAGTGGAACAACGATGTTACTGTGGTTATATTTGCATTTCCCGACTCTGCAACTCGACACTCTATTTTATAATAAAGACAGCCACCATGATGCTGATGTCGCTGTTGCTATCGTCGATGGTCGCCGCCATGAAGTCATTCAAGCCAACCAGTATGCCTTTGAACAAGGTGTTAAATTAGGGATGGGGCTTGGTAGTGCAGCCGCACTTTGCCAGGATCTTCAAGTACACCCATACGACCCAGAAATGGAAGCTAACCGGTTGAATGATATCGCTCAATGGTTGTATATGATCACCTCTGATATTTGCCTATTTCCGCCTAATGGATTGTTAATCAAAGTAACTAATATGCTTTCACTCTATGATGGCATCGACAATTATTGGTCGACTCTATACGCACACCTTAGCCATCTTGAGGTTCAAACGTTTTACTCTACAGGCCAGTCACCTTTCAGTGCGATGTTAATGGCAAAGCAAGGTAAAAACTGGATTGAGCCACAGCTCACTCATCTGAAACAAGCCATCCTGAGCTACCCCTTAACATGTACTGAGCTACCTAATAAACAAGTAGAGAAACTACAACGAGTCGGCATTCAGACCATCGACGATTTACTAGTACTACCTTTACCTGAAGTAGCAAAACGTTTTGATATCGACCTCGTCAACTATGTAGGAAGACTGACTGGCCAATTTAAGCATCCTGTGGAGTTTTACCACCCTGCAGAGCACTTTAGCCAATATCTGGAGTTGCTGTTTGATATTGAAAATATCGACTGGCTGCAAAAACCATTGACGCGGTTATTCAAGCAATTAGAGGTATTTTTGAAGCTTCGTGACAAGGTCGCGTTTGAATTACAGCTCACGTTACATCAACGAGATCATGGCGATAAGCCTGTGACTTTTCATTCCGCTCAAGGCGATTACCTGGCCACGAAATGGCAAACACTTTCTAGGTTAACTTTGGAGAGTATCCAGCTTGATGGTCCCGTAAATGGCTTAACGCTTTCTATCGTTCGAGCTGAAGAAACTCAGGTGAATGAACACGATCTCTTTGATGGTGTGAAAGGAAGTCAAACTAGCCTTGAGCTCATATCGACCTTACAAGCCAAGCTTGGCTTACAAGCGGTCACATCCCTCAAGCTCACTGACGATCCAAGACCTGAATTTGCCACCCAACCTATGACGCCAACAGCCAATGATAAAGCCGAGGTAAATACCTACTTACTCAAAAAGCTCCGCCCTAGCTTGCTCTACCCTAAGCCAGTTTTATTAGAGCAGCGTGTTTCTGTCATTTTAGGGCCAGAGAGAATCATCAGCGGTTGGTGGGATGGTAATGACATTAAGCGTGATTACTACGTTGCTCGTAACGAACAAGGACAATGGTTGTGGTTGTTTCGAACCGAAGATAAACAGTGGTTTATTCATGGGTTATTCAGTTAGTCCGGAAAAGTAAAACAGATATGAAATACGCCGAATTATTTTGCCAAAGCAACTTTTCGTTTTTAACCGGTGCTTCTCATGCTGAAGAGCTAGTATTGCAAGCAGAGTTCTTACAGTATTCCGCTATTGCTATTACGGATGAATGCTCCGTCGCAGGTGTAGTGCGGGCTCATACCGCCATTAAGCAGCATGGTCTATCGCTAAAACAAATCGTCGGTAGCATGTTTTGGCTCAATGATGAGTGTCAGTTCATTTTGCTTAGTCCAACACGGGAAGCCTACGCTGAACTCTGCCGTATTATCACGAATGCTAGACGGCGCTGCGAGAAAGGCGATTACCAACTATCAGAATGGGACATCATGTCATTACGTCATTGTCTTATTCTATGGCTACCGACAGGCAGAGAGTCTGATGTGAGATGGGGTCGCTGGTTGGTACAGTATCACCACCAGCGTCTTTGGATTGGCTTACAACGTCACCTAACTTCCAATGAACATCGCTATATACAACATTGCGAGACACTGTCTGTTGATTTTCAGCTCCCCATTACCGCTTGTGGTGGCGTTTTGATGCACACCGCAACTCGGCTTCCGCTGCAACACACATTAACCGCGATAAAACTCAATACCTCTATCGAAAAAGTATGCAGTCACTTACTGGTTAATACCGAGCGAAGCTTAAGACCCAAAACTAAATTGGAGAAACTGTATCGCTCTGAGTGGTTAAACGAGAGTGTATATATTGCAAGCTTATGTGAGTTTAAGCTCAGCAAACTTCGTTACGAATATCCTAGTGAGCTTATCCCTAACGGCAAAACACCAATGGGGTATCTCAGAGAGTTAGTCGAGCGTGGTAAAGCACAGCGATTCCCCGAAGGACTGCCTTCACATGTGGAGCAAACTATTAATAAAGAATTAGCCTTGATTGAGGAACTGGATTATCCGTTTTTCTTTCTCACTATTCATGACATCGTCATGTTTGCCAAACAACAAGGCATTCTTTACCAAGGACGAGGTTCAGCGGCGAACTCTATCGTCTGTTACTGCTTAGAAATAACCGCTGTTGATCCGAGACAAATCTCGGTCCTGTTTGAGCGTTTCATTAGTAAAGAACGTAATGAGCCGCCCGATATCGACGTTGATTTTGAACATGAGCGCCGCGAGGAGGTAATACAGTACATCTATCAAAAGTATGGACGAGAGCGTGCTGCCCTTGCTGCAACCGTGATCTCTTATCGTTTTAAAAGTGCTGTACGTGATGTAGGTAAAGCCTTAGGGGTTAGCGACACTCAACTCGACTATTTCATCAAGAACATCAACCGCCGTGATCGCTCACAAGGTTGGCAAGCTCAACTTATCGAGCTAGGGCTGAAGCCTGACTCACTGAAAGGTCAGCAGTTTATTGAACTCGTCAATGAGATCACAGGTTTTCCACGGCACCTCTCGCAACATGTGGGTGGATTTGTCATTTCATCAGGGCCACTTTATGAATTGGTTCCAGTAGAAAATGCCGCCATGGCTGAACGTACTGTCATTCAATGGGATAAAGATGACCTTGAGAGCCTTGGTCTACTCAAAGTCGATGTCCTTGCCTTGGGAATGCTAACCGCAATCCGCAAATGTTTTCAGCTGATCAATAAACACTACGGTCGAACACTGACCATTGCAGACATCACTCGCCGACAAGATGATCCTAATGTGTATGCCATGATTCAACGCGCCGACACTATTGGCGTATTCCAAATCGAATCACGAGCACAAATGAGCATGTTGCCACGTTTAAAGCCCGCTACGTATTACGATTTGGTCATTCAAATTGCCATTGTGAGGCCCGGGCCGATACAAGGGGATATGGTTCATCCCTTTTTGAAACGTAGAAACGGAGAAGAAGCCATTTCTTACCCTTCCAAAGAAGTCGAATCTGTCCTTTCTCGCACCCTAGGGGTGCCTATTTTTCAAGAACAGGTCATCAAGCTTGCGATGGTTGCAGCAGGATTCACTGGCGGTGAAGCGGATCAACTACGCAGAGCCATGGCAGCTTGGAAGAAAAATGGCGATTTATTTAAGTTTCGCTCTAAATTGATTCAAGGTATGCAGGCCAAAGGCTATGAGACCGAATTTGCCGAGCGACTATTTGAGCAAATATGTGGATTCGGTGAGTATGGCTTTCCGGAAAGTCACTCAGCCTCTTTTGCTGTGCTTGCTTATTGCAGCGCTTGGCTTAAACACTATTACCCAGATGCTTTTTATACCGCGTTACTCAATAGTCTGCCTATGGGCTTTTACAGCTCATCACAACTGCTCCAAGACGCTAAACGACATCATGTTTCTATTGCCCCGGTGTGCGTCAATTACTCGCAATACCATCACTATTTAAGATCGACACCACAAGGCCTAGTACTACAACTTGGCTTTAGACAAGTTAACGGGCTCAGTGAATCGAGTATGCAACGCCTGCTACAACATAGGCCTCGCGAGGGCTTCACGACAGCCACGCAAATTAAACAGCTTGGCCTGAATCGTCGTGAGTTGGAAATACTCGCTTCAGCCAACGCCCTGAAAGCCATATCAGGGCATCGTTACGCTACACGATGGGCGATGATGGATAATTTACAGGATTTACCCTTGTTTAAAGCGGAGAAGAGTGATGATTCGTCACTCCCCCACCAGCCATCGCCAATTGAAGATATGTTAGAGGATTTCTCTGCAATGAACGTGTCCCTCAATCAACACCCCATCACCCTCTTAGACCAAGCAGGCAAATTAGGACGCTTTACTCGTATGCGGGATCTTACTTTGAAGCCACACAAGTCTTTGGTCACCGTAGTGGGTACTGTCACTGGAAAACAGTCACCAGGCACCGCAGCAGGCGTGACCTTTTTTACACTCGAAGATGATACCGGCAATATTAATGTTGTTGTTTGGCAAGCCACCGCAAGAGCTCAGAAAAAACAGTACCTCACCGCTAAAATCCTTAAGGTGAAAGGGATTTTAGAACGTGAGGGGCAAGTCATCCACGTAATAGCTGGACGCTTGATCGATATGACCGAGCAACTTTCTGATCTTAAGATACAGTCAAGAGAGTTCCACTGATTGCAAATCATAAAACGAAAAAACGGGAGCTATTGCTCCCGTTTTAAATCATATTGAATCATAGATCCGCTTCGACTGCCGCTTCCGTACGTCTTTTCTTCCATTCCTTGAAAATGAGTAAACTTAACGTCATTAAGACCTTAGAAGTTAACCAAATCATTCTGATGGAACAACCTTTAGCTGGTAGTTAAAATTTATTTATGACTCTTATGGCTTTTGACCATAATACAACCAAATTATAGCTTATTTTTAACGTACAGCGTAATTTATTTTGCGATGCGAAACAATTACAATGTCTCTCGCATACGGTCTTGCACAACTTCAACCAGTAAATCAGGTTGAAACTTAGAAATAAAACGGTCACAACCGACTTTCTCTACCATCGCATCATTAAAGCTACCACTGAGCGAGGTATTCAAAGTAATAAACAAATCTCGCATTCTAGGATCACTTCTAACTTCATGCGTTAGTTTGTAGCCGTCCATTTCCGGCATTTCTGCATCTGTAATCATCATCAACAGTTCATTACATACATCAACCCCCTCATCACACCATTGCTTGAGAAGGTTGAAAGCCATCGCGCCATCGAAGCACTCAATGATCTCGACGCCAAGCTGATCCAATGTGCCTTTCACTTGATTACGAGCCGTGGAAGAGTCATCAACGATAAGAATTTTTTTACCTGACAAGTGAGGTAATAAGCTGCGGTCAAGGGTATGCTCAGAAATCGACACATCGTAGTCGATGATCTCTGCTAGTACTTTTTCAACATCAATGATTTCAACTAGATTGACTTGCTGATTCTCTTCAACCTTAGTGATCGCAGTTAAGTAGTTTGCACGACCGACTGTACGAGGCGGAGGTTGAATCTCTGTCCAAGCAGTATTAACGATATTCTTCACTTCACCAACTAAAAAGCCCTGAACAGATCGATTGTACTCAGTGATAATCAGGTTTTGGTCACCATCGTCTTTAGCTGGTGGAAAACCGATAGCGCGACGTAAATCAATCACCGGAACGGACTCACCACGCAGAGAAGCCACACCGCGAATACTAGAATGAGAGCCAGGAAGTTGAGTTAATGCAGGAAGCTTTAGCACTTCCTTTACTTTGAATACGTTGATAGCGAAAGTTTGACGGCTGTTAAGCGTAAACATTAACAGCTCTAATCTATTTTCTCCCACTAACTGGGTACGCTGATCTACTGAACTTAAAACGCTCGACATGAGGCTTCCTTGGCAAAACACGAACTAAAACTCTTATCTCATGTAATCGGCAGGAAGCACAAGAAGTTTACTGACTTTGTATAGAAAAGTATGACCGTCTACAAAAATGGTGAAAAGCCTTATCCTTCAATCACTTTCATCAGCAGCAAGCCATCATATAGTGCTTGTTTCACCAAAGCGGCTCCCGGCATTGTTGCTTGTTTATAAAAACGAGACTCCACAAGTTGTAGATCTTGAGTATAAACAGGGAGGCTTTGCTCTGCGATACAACGCTCTATGGCGGGATATAAAATCGATTTCGCTTGATTGATAACGCCACCAATCAGTACCTTTTCAGGATTGAAGAGGTTGATGACAATAGCAATTGCAGAACCTAAATGTTCACCTAGTTTCTCTATCACCCCGATCGCTAAAGCGTCACCATTCGCCGCCGCTTCACAAATAGCTTCGACTGTAATGTCTTCGCATTCAGAAAGAACCGACGCTTCGCCTTTCGCTAATCTCTTAGAGACTTCATCCCTGATAGCTTGTGAACTAGCAACAGTTTCAAGGCAGCCTCTGTTGCCACAGTGACAAGGTGCGCCGTTGCGATCGATCTGGATATGCCCTAACTCACCAATATTACCGTGACGACCTTGTAATACACGACCATCTAATATGATTCCGGCACCTAGCCCGTGGTGAATTGAGATTAACACTGAGTTATCGCAATCTTGAGAGTGCCCAAAGAGGTTTTCCGCCAATGCCCACGCCCGGGTATCATTCGCTACGAAAACAGGCAATCCTGTTGCTTTAAAAATTTCCTCGCCAATGTTTAAGCTCTTTACATTGTAATGAGGCATTTGCAACACAATGCCTTGATCGGAATTCACCAAACCGGGCAACGTCAACGCAATACTGGTGACACGATCAAGTTGCTCATTGTAACTTTCAAAGAAGTCATCAATTTCATAAAGCAGTCTCGCAAGTACATCTTCCTGATCCACTTCATGAATTTCTATTTTGGTATCGATAAGAACGTCGCCGCCAAGCTCGTGCAACGCGATAGATAGGTAGCCTCGCCCCAACCGCATGGAAAGGAACTGCCAACCTTGATTGTTGGTTTGCAATCCAACAGCTGGACGACCTCGACTGGTCGCCTCCTGAACGGTGGTTTCGTGTATTAGGTGTGCATCAATAAGTTCACGAGTGATTTTAGTAATACTAGCCGGAGCCAAACTACTGAGTTTTGATAAATCGATTCGCGAAATAGGCCCAAATTGGTCTATCAGTTTATACACACGACCAGCATTGATCTGCTTGATATGATCAATGTGCCCGGGTTGAGCCATGTACATTTTGCACTCCAAAAAACAACAACCTATTAATTTTTTTACTTTGCGAAGTAATTGTGAAGTAGTTTAATGGATTGCCGTGACAAATATCACGCATATAGATGAATCTTTGGGGCTCAAATCACCATACGACATTGATTGGCAAAGGCATCAATAAAATCTGACGTATAAAAAACAATCAATAGATGATTAAAGAGCTGTTAACAATATCAGCGCTTTTTTCACGACGAACAATAACTAACCTGTTTGAGATGGCAGCCAAAGGTCAGACGTTTCTGAAGCGTTTACTTGAGTGATACTTGCAAGATTATAACGCTCGACAAAACGGAATCCAGCATCGAGCCCAAGTTGATAGTCATGTAGAATATCCTCAGGATCACTCATTAAAGAAGCGGTTTTTAAAGCAACTTCTGGAGCAATTTGTAGTACGTAGCAGTCATCAGGAGGGGTTTTCAAGAACTCTTGAGTTAACGCATATGTTTGGTAATGCACCATGAGCATATCGGCTAACCCAGAATCAAACTTTTCTCCGAATAAATGACTGAGACGGTAAATATCTGCAGCTCCGAACAGCCATCGACCACCGTTAATTAGGTTGAGATGTTGTGCATGCTTACTTTCCTGAGCTTTTAATATTTGGCTATCAAAAAAGCCATTCCAATCATTAGACCAACTTTGTATTTTTTCTTGCCACTGTAGCTGTAAGCCGTTAAGTGACTCCCTGAACCAAGTTGGCGGTTCGGTAGCAACGGGTTGATCATCCACCACTGGAGTTTCTTCACCACCACACTCTTCTGTTCGAATCACAACTATCGTGCGGTTCTCTTGTCGCCACGCTTCTTGAACGGGTATTGACGCAGACACCCCTCCATCGATGAATGCTTGTCGATTCAATGTTACCGAACCCTCAAATAAATTGGGAATCGCACTTGTGGCCATCAGCACTTGATACCAATTATCTTGCAACATTGGGAAATAGTGATCTTTGAGAGTCGAAACATCGGTGACCGCTGCGAATGCTCTTCGCTGACCAATGACCCTTCGCCCCATGTCGATATCTAACTTATACGGATACTCACAAATTCTGTCGAGCGCCCATTCTAAGTTGAGATACTGTTTGCGACGAATAAAGCTAAACAGATTAAAAAACTGTGGATTGGTGGTAAGGTCGAGAATAAAAGATTTGCCAAGGCCGGCTTGTCTAGAAAGGTAAGCGCAAATGTTTAAAGCGCCAGCTGAAGTCCCGTAAAACTCATCAAATGGGTCAAAATTAGACAACAAAAAGGCGTCTAGCACACCAGATGTGAAGATACCTCGCTGGCCTCCTCCCTGTGCAACTAACGCCGTTTTACCGCCAATATATTTTTGTAACTGAGCATCATCTATGACGGTTCGGGTATTGGTAATTAACCCAAGATTCGCCATATAAATCTTATGCAGTTAGGATAGCGATAAGTCCAAACGCAACAATGGTGCTGAACGCAACCGTCGTGATCGTCAGAGCTAGTTTAAGATCGTATTCCATAACACCTCCAGTTGTAACATTTTAATTACTATTGTGACATACAATTACAATATACAGGTAACCACTTCAAATTTATGACGTTAATGTCACACTATAATTAAAACTAGTACATCCCAGACGTGAATTGTAGCCAATCAGTTCTTATTTATAGGAATGCAAAAATGACATACAGGTTCTTACTGCTCCCCCTTGCCACAACACTCTTAAGCTTTTCCAGTTGTGCCAATGTCATTGTGACACCGTTTATTGGCTACTCGATGGGAGGTGCTGCCGAAAACGGCAATGGTGAGAGTTATGATATTTCTCCATCGGCAAATGCAGCATTAGCAATTGAGTTTCCGTTCCGCAATGGACGAATGGGTGTCTTTTACTCTCAGCAAGACTCTTCATTAGATACCTTAAACTTGGACTCTCGAATTCAATACCTCCAGTTTCAAAGTAGCGCCGAGTATCGAGTTAACGACCAAACCTCTACATATATCGGAGCAGGGCTTGGTGCCTCTCATACTTCTGGGGAGTGGGCTAAGTCACACACTGGATTTGCGGCAAGTATATTTGGTGGAATGGAGTACCATCTAACCAAAAACCTCGCTTTAAACGGGCAGATTCGCTGGCAAGGCACCGTAGTGAGCAACGAAACTATATCTATTTGTAACTTGCCGACAGAAGATCAAAGCTGTCTTATCGGCTTTAAAACCAATTGGATGAATCAGTTTCAAACCAACTTTGGCATCAGTTTCAGATTTTAACTCAATCATTAACACCCTTGATACATTATGTGAACTATTATGCTACATCGCGATATATAGCTAGATAAAATCACAGGAAATTTTTAAGAATATTTCACTAAATTTTATTGAAGTAAAAAGAAGTAGAGAGAGTGACACCTCCAACACCTCAACATATAAAGCCAGCAAAAATATATATATCAGCATTAATCACTAATAGACCAATCAACCCCGCACAGTGAAATCT
>NZ_JPJA01000093.1:199786-257805 GCF_000733315.1 Vibrio sp. ER1A | reverse complement strand
TTTGGCATCAGTTTCAGATTTTAACTCAATCATTAACACCCTTGATACATTATGTGAACTATTATGCTACATCGCGATATATAGCTAGATAAAATCACAGGAAATTTTTAAGAATATTTCACTAAATTTTATTGAAGTAAAAAGAAGTAGAGAGAGTGACACCTCCAACACCTCAACATATAAAGCCAGCAAAAATATATATATCAGCATTAATCACTAATAGACCAATCAACCCCGCACAGTGAAATCTATTGCGATCAAGCAATAACGACGTTACTCTAATTTTAATTTGTAGCTAAATGTTTCAATAAAAAACATTGAAAAGCACAAAAACCAGTCGCTTCATCTATTTCAATCAATTTTTGTAGAATAATATTCAAAATAACAACCGATTTATAAAATATATTATTTGAAAATTTATCAATAAGCAGAAACTTACATTCCAGAATAATATTTGGATTTAAGTATAGATGAGGCCATGTAGAAGATTCACTAAAAGGAGTTAATTATGAAACGTGAACAGTGGGGATCTCGAGCGGGATTCATACTTGCAGCGGTAGGTTCAGCCATTGGACTTGGTAATATCTGGCGTTTCCCTTATATGGCTTATGAAAATGGCGGTGGCGCGTTCTTTATTCCCTATTTGTTCGCCATGATTACCGCTGGTATTCCCTTTATGATCTTAGAGTTCAGTATGGGTCAAAAGTATCGCGGTTCTGCGCCAGCAACCTTGGCTAAAATCAACAGCAAGTTTGAATGGCTGGGTTGGTTTCAAGTGGGTGTCGCCGCGACCATCGCCGTTTACTATGTAGCGGTTATTGGATGGGCTATTTCATACTTCGGTATGTCTTTCACGCAAAGTTGGGGAACCGATACCAATGCATTTTTCTTCAGTGAATACTTACAGCTTGGAGACAACTCTCCAAGTAACCTCGGTGCTATTCAATGGAAAATAGCAGGGTCGATGCTTATTGCTTGGGCCATTACATATGCGGCAATTGCAGGCGGCGTTAAATCTGGTATTGAGCGTGCAGCGAAAATCATGATGCCAGTACTGTTTATCATGGTATTACTGCTGATCGGTCGTATGATTTTCCTTCCAGGCGCACTGGATGGCGTCAACTATATGTTTGAACCTGACTTCAGCAAGATTTGGGATGTAAAAGTTTGGGCAGCCGCCTATGGGCAGATCTTCTTCACGTTGAGCATTGGCTTTGCCATCATGCTCGCCTACTCCAGTTACTTACCCGAGAAGTCAGATATCACCAATAATGCGTTTATGACCGTCCTTATTAACTGCGGCTTCTCAATCCTAGCAGGTATCATGATTTTCTCTGTTTTAGGCTATATGGCGCAAGAACAAGGTAAACCTTTGACTGAAGTCGTTACCGCAGGGGTTGGTCTTGCATTTGTAACTTTACCAGCAGCGATTAACTTACTACCAGCTCCATATATCCTAGGGCCACTTTTCTTCTTTGCACTTGTCATTGCAGGTTTAAGCTCACACATTTCTATTATGGAAGCAGTGACATCTGCCGTCATCGACAAGCTAAAGTGGCGTAGAAATAAAGCGGCAAGCGTTATCTGTGGTGCAGGCTTAGTTATCTCTATGGCCTTCGCCACTAATGGAGGTCTACTACTGCTTGACCTTGTCGACCATTTCGCAAATAACGTTGGTATCGTAGCAAGCTGCCTAATCGAAATTATCCTTATGGCTTGGTTGCTGAAAATTGCTGATGTACGAGACTATGTCAATCAAATATCTGACTTCACTATTGGTACTTGGTTCGACGTATGTCTTCGATTCATTACTCCTGTCATCCTAGCAATTATCGTCGCCACGAAGTTTAAGACTCTCTTTACCGAAGGCTACGGTGGTTACGACCAATCGGATCTGCTTTTGTTAGGATGGGGACTTATGGGGCTACTCGTTGTGGTCGGAATTGTGATTAATTTAACCAGTAAGAAAGAGGCTTAGTATGACAGTCAGCGCAATCTTTATGATGGTTTTAGGGCTTGGTATCACATGGGGTGGTGCATCCTACTGCATTAAGAAAGCCATGGATAAATAACCCAAAATTTCTTTTTAAACAAAAATGCCAGCATCTAAATGCTGGCATTTTTTTATGTTCAATTTAGAAGCTGTATCTAACACCGATACCCGCCCCAATACCTAACTTCAAATCACTATTATCAAACATCAGATTTGGAGTTAATTGAGCGTAAGCGTCCCAACTCCGTGCAAAAGGGAGCTCTACGCCGAGTGCCACGCGCGGTCCAAACTTATCAGAACGTTGAATTTGACCACCGACGCCAGCAAACCAGCTAAAAGGTACGTCTCCACCAAATTGTCCACGACTAAAGATATAGTCAGCAGCAACGCCATCGTTACCTACGGCAAAGTTAACGGTATTATTGATTTGACCAACAATACTTAATCCTTGGTCAAACCCCATCCCAATTTTGAAGCCCGAGTTCCCGCCGCTACTGCGAGATGAGCTTCTAGGCTGGTTAGATTTTTGACTGCTTTGTGCAGGCTTACTTGCCGCAGGAGCCGCAGTTTGGTTTTCTTCAACAATTTGCCATTGCTCTTCGCCGCCAGCAGTGTTGCTTGCAAATGTTGCGAATGACGAAATGGTAGCCATGGCGAATACCACTACCAAAGGAAATTTAATTTTCATAGGTTTGCTCTCTGATTGATCATGCCTGCTCTTCTGTTTAACTGAGAGCTTGTGTCTTCTGGCATGTAAGTTGGAATAACGGCATTCTAGAGAGGCAAGTTGTCCGAATGTCATGACGAGGAAAACAGAGAGCAAGAATTTCCACTCCATACGATCAAAAAAAGGGAAGCAAATGCTTCCCTTTTCAATTGTTATTGAACGTGTTGATTAGCCGTGGTTACGAATCCACTCGTCCATATCTGTTTTCAGGTTATCTGACTTAGTACCGAAGATAGCTTGAACACCACCAGATACTACAACCACACCTGCTGCACCAAGTTGCTTAAGCTTGTCTTGGTCGACGATTTCAGTGTCAGCTACCGCTACACGTAGACGAGTAATACATGCGTCTAAGCCTGTGATGTTAGCTTTACCACCGAATGCCGCAACTAGTTCACCAGCCATTTCGTTACCAGAAACTGCTGCAGTTGCATCTTCAGACTCGTCTTCACGACCTGGAGTCTTAAGGTCCATTGCAGTGATAACGGTACGGAATACAAAGTAGTAGATTGCCGCGTAAACTAGACCAACACCAATCATCAGACCCATCTTCTGAGCGTGGCCAGAAAGAACTAGGAAGTCGATTAGACCGTGTGAGAATGAAGTACCATGCACAAAGCCTAGAGTGTTAGCAACAACGTATGCAGAGCCAGCTAGTAGAGCATGGATTGCATATAGTACTGGAGCAACGAATAGGAATGAGAATTCGATTGGCTCAGTAATACCTGTTAGGAACGATGTTAGTGCTGCAGAAGCCATGATACCCATAACTTTTGCACGGTTCTCCGGTTTAGCACAGTGTGCAATAGCGATTGCAGCAGCTGGTAGACCGAACATCTTGAACATGTAACCACCCGCTAGCTGACCGAAGCCATTACCAGCAGCACGAGATGCATCGTCTGCAACTAGGTAACAAGTTAGTACGCCGTTTTGAGTTTCGCCCGCTGCGTTTACACAAGTACCTGCTTCGAAGAAGAATGGTACGTTCCAAACGTGGTGTAGACCGAATGGGATTAGAGAACGCTCAACAACACCGTAAATACCGAATGCTAGTTGTGGGTTTTGCTCAGCAGCCCAGTGAGAGAATGCACCGATTGCAGAGCCGATTGGTGGCCATACGATAGACAGTACGATACCTAGTGCGATTGCAGTGAAACCAGTGATGATTGGCACAGCACGCTTACCAGCGAAGAAGCCAAGGTATTCTGGAAGCTGAATTTTGAAGAAACGGTTGAATGCCCAAGCAGCCACACCACCGACGAGGATACCACCTAGTACACCTGTATCGATTTTTTCAACACCCATTACGCCAGCCATAACGCTTAACGTAGCAGTCATGATGCCGTAACCAACGATTGCAGCAAGACCTGCAACACCATCGTTGTTAGTGAAGCCTAGTGCAACACCCACAGCGAATAGAAGAGCCATTTGGCCAAATACCGAACCACCAGCTTGTTCCATTAGATTAGAAACAACATCTGGGATGAAGCCAAGGTTGGCAGCACCTACCCCAAGTAGAATACCTGCAACTGGTAGTACTGACACTGGTAGCATCAGAGACTTACCAACTTTTTGCAGGTTAGCAAAAAGGTTCTTAAACATGTTTATGCTCCTGATAAAGTTATTAGTTTATGGGCTCTAACGGCACACCCCCGTAGCCTTAAATGTTAGCACCCATAGAAAATGTAACCACGAATTGAATTATATTTTCTGCCTCTAAATATATATTGATGCTCCTCATGGTTTCTACACACTTACGAAATTTAGTTTCAAAACTACGTTTGGATCACAGTTCATCGGCCAAAATGTAATGCTTTACAATTAAATTAAGTAATTGTTTTTATTAATATTAATATTGTCATCAATTAATTTTACGCAGTGAATAAAATACACTCCTAAGTTATTTTACGTAACATAATTACAGTTTGTGCAGACTCACTACTTTTTCCTCAACAGATTTGGTGAACATTAACTTTTTTTGACTTTTTCAATTTTAGAAAACAAAAAAGACGCAATGTGCGCCTTTTTTAATCATTCTTAGTGGCAAACTTATTTTTTATCGCAAAAATAGATTGTGGTAGTTTTGGGTTGTTTTTTCACCGACTTCTTTAAGTGAGACCCCTTTTAACTGTGCTATGTATGCTGCAACTTCAACTACATAAGCCGGATGATTCTCTTTCCCTCGATGAGGAACTGGAGCTAGGTAAGGCGAATCCGTTTCAATAAGTAATCGCTCTAAAGGTAGCTGTTTTACCACCTCTTTAAGCTCTTTGGCTTGTCTAAAAGTGACAATCCCAGAGATAGAGATGTAGAAGCCTAACTCCATCGCTGCTTGAGCAAATGGCAAATCTTCTGTAAAACAATGTATGACACCACCACACTTGTCAGCTAAACCATTTTTCAGAATAGCTAAAGTGTCTTCACGTGCGTTTCTAGTATGAATAATCAGAGGCTTATTAACCTCAACCGCTACCTCGACCTGTTGCTCAAATCGGGCTTTCTGAAGGGCGGCTGTTTCCGGTTGATAGTGGTAATCCAGCCCTGTTTCACCAATAGCCACCACTCGGTTATGTGAGGCATATTGCTTAAACAGCTCAAGAGAAAAGTCACTCTCAACGTCTAATGGATGGACGCCACATGACGCCATAACCTCTGAATACGGTTCGATTAACTCCAACATCTTTGGAAAGGAACCTAATGTCACACCAACTGATAACAACTTCTCGACATTCGCTGCTTTCGCTTTCTGAATGACATCTTGAATGTCCAAATGGACATCGTCATAGTCGAGTTTGTCTAGGTGGCAGTGGGAATCTACAAACATAATTTTCTAACTTAAATTTGATAATGATTAACGAGCTTTCGCATTAGCCAACGCCGTTCAAAGTAATATAACGCAATGACTAATTCTAGACTTAGTTCAACCCATAAAGCCAATCAGCCACGAGTAATTCAATGTTAAGGCCAGGGAAGGAACGTAATTGCTCCCTCAGCGCCTGCAGCGACTGAGCATGCGTATATAGGCTTTCGTAACTGTACACTTCAGCAATTTGACTCGCTTCAGGTAAAGAGGTCTGAATATCAATACCTAAGGAAGATTTTTGAGCACAGCTAAGAAGTAACCATAACCAATTGAGCTGGGTAGAAAGCTCGCTACTATTCTTCGTTAACTTTGTAATAAATTCATTCGTATCTAAACCATCACTACGAATAAAACCGATGAAGGCTCCAATTAACGCTTGATACTCTTTGTCTTGTCCCGACTCTACAAACTGACGCGTCGAAATAGGTTCAAAATGGCAAAGTAGTGCCGAATGACGAGGAACGGACTTTCCTATCTCTTGGCTAACCCAGTCAATACACATTTGTTCGGAAGGCGATGAAACATGCCAAACTTCACAACGACTTCTGATCGTTGGCAGCAATAACTTGGTGTTCTCAGTCGACAAAATAAATAAACATTGCGACGGAGGCTCTTCGAGTGTTTTTAACAGCGCATTAGCGGCCGAGGCATTCATACGATCGGCTTGAGGAATAACAATAACTCGATAGTGACCAAACTGAGAAGACTCTAATGCCCACTTGTTTGCTTGTCGTATCTGCTCAACGGATAATGATTTCTTATCTTTCTCGGGAAGCACATAGTGAACATCAGGATGTCCACTAGCCTTAAGTAAATCGCAACAATGGCAGAAACCGCAAGGTTCAGACTTGTCGTTTTGACACATCAACCCTGCAACGTATCGTTCAATCATTGATTCCGGAGCTAAGCCTACCTTAGCTTGAATCAACATCGCTCCGGGCACGTGCTGGCGTTCAAGGTTATCCTTAAGCTTCGACCAAGTTGGTACTAACCATGGATAGACTTGCATAGATTACCCTTTTTGCTTTGCTAACCAAGTACGCACAGCTTGCTGGATCGAGTGCTGTACGTCTTCAATCTTCTGGCTCGCGTCAATAATGGCAACTGACTCATCATTAGTCGCCATTTCAAGATAGCGCTCACGGGTACGCTCAAAGAAACTAATGTCCATTTTTTCGATTCGGTCGAGTTCACCTCGTCCACGTGCACGCTCAAGACCTAGACGTGGGTCGATGTCCAGATACAAAGTAAAATCTGGCTTGAATTCACCAATGGCAATATGCTTTAGGGAAGTCATCACAGCCTGATCAATTTCACGACCACCGCCTTGGTATGCTTGCGAAGACATGTCATGTCTATCACCAATTACCCAAGCACCTTTTGCTAACGCCGGCTTGATCACTGTCTCTACCAACTGGATACGTGATGCATACATTAACAGTAACTCAGCGCGGTCTTGCAGCGGCTCGCCTTCATGTTCTTCTTTGACCAAGGCTCGCATTTTTTCTGCTAGGACAGTCCCTCCAGGTTCGCGTGTATTAACAATGTCCTGAATGCCAGCTGCATCCAACTCAGCTCGCAACGTACTGATCGCAGTGCTTTTCCCTGCACCTTCTAGTCCTTCAATAACGATAAATTTTGCTTGGCTCATTTTTTACTTCTTAATTGTCTTAAGTATTGTTGGACCGCTCTATTGTGGTCTCGTAGATTTTTAGAAAATACATGTCCACCTGTACCGCTCGCAACAAAGTACAAGTAATTACTATCTTCTGGATTTACTGCAGCTAGGATAGACGCTTTGCCTGGCATAGCAATTGGCGTAGGTGGCAAGCCATTGATGACATAAGTATTATATGGCGTTGCTTCTCGGAGATCTTTCTTTCTAATATTGCCATCATAACGATCGCCCATTCCGTAAATAACGGTAGGATCGGTTTGAAGTCGCATACGCTTATTGAGTCGATTCACGAAGACGGACGCCACTCGCTCTCTTTCTGATGGTACAGACGTTTCTTTTTCAATGATTGAAGCGAGTATTAGCGCCTCATAGCTATTCTTTAAAGGTAATTTGTCTTGTCGAGCGTCCCAACTCTGCTCTAGGATAATGTTCAGCTTTCGATGAGCACGCTTCAAGATGTCTAAATCGCTATCACCAACAGAATAATGATAGGTCTCAGCGAGAAAAAGCCCTTCTAGCTTTTCACGTTCAATACCCAATTGCTGCGCAATTTCAGCTTCTGTTAACATATCAGTCTCATGCTCAAGATATTCTGCTTGTTTGAACTGCTCTCGCCACTCTTTGAAAGTAGACCCTTCGATAAAAGTGATCGCGAGTTGATATTCTTTGCCATCAATGATTGCGTTGAGTGCTTGCTCAAACGTCATCCCAGGTAGGACTTCGAAGGTACCCACTTTTATTTGAGTCAAGTTCGGGTGAAAACGACGAACAAGAGATGCAAACTGAGTAGGCTTAATCCACTGGTCGTCTACAAATGTTGAGATAACCGTATTGAGATTATTACCACGCTCCACGGTAACAAGATGTGGTTGTTCAATATTCAACGGCTGAGCAATAAATTCGTTTACGCTCTGTTTAACATATAAAAAGCCACCTAAAGCAATTGCTCCTAAAACAACCACTGTAAACAAAAACTTCTTTATCACTGACCTAACTTCTCCTGAATACGTCTTGTCATGTTTCCAATAGGGAATTGAGCATCCTGAATTTTGGTTACGGGCGCAACCCCTAAAATACAATTGCTAACGAATATCTCATCTGCGGACATCAATGTGTTGAGCTTGAACGAGTCGATTAAGATTGGCAGCTCGTCTTGATTTACTACTCGTAAAACTTCTTCACGCATAACACCTTCTACTCCGGCCATATCAAGACTTGGCGTGTGAAGCACACCATCCTTAAACCAAAAGATATTTGCCATTGTGGTTTCGATTACGTTGCCGTTAATATCCAACACGATGCCGTCCATACGGTCACTATGTTCAACTTGTTCCTTTGCAAGGATTTGCTCCAGACGATTGTTATGCTTTAATCCCGCCAGCAACGGGTTTAACCCCAATGCGACATCGCAAAGTGACAGTTCAAGGCCGACCTGACGTAATTCGATATAACCAACAGGGAAATCGAACTGGCTTAGAGTAATCAAGGGGCCCCGATTTACGCTAGGGCTATAACCTCGCCCTCCTTCACCACGGCTTACATGTATTTTGATGCCGGCCAGTGCTTTGCGTGAAACAACTCGCTCAAGTTCAGCCTTCATCTGCTGCCAATCTACGGGTGCCATCTTCAGACGAAGTAGCGCCCGTTCCATTCGCTTCACATGCTGATCCCACAACTGCAGTTTGCCTGACTTAGTCAGAATCGTTGTAAAGCAACCGTCACCATATTGAAAACTTCTGTCCGTAACTGAAACATGGTCGACTTGATTTCCATCACGCCAAAACATAGTTCTTCCTTTAAAAACAAAACGGCTTAATGCTAAGCATCAAGCCGTTTGAATACAAGTGTCTTGTACGATTACCGCGGGTTACATCTTTTTGAAAATCAATGAACCGTTAGTACCGCCAAATCCAAATGAGTTACAAAGTGCATATTCCATGTCAACTTTGCGTGCAGTATGTGGAACTAGGTCTACATCGCACTCAGGGTCTGGATTATCTAGGTTAATCGTTGGTGGGACAATTTGATCTACCAAAGACATTATAGTGATGATCGCTTCCGCTGAACCAGCTGCGCCTAGTAAGTGGCCTGTCATCGATTTTGTCGATGATACTAGCACTTTCTTCGCACCTTCTTCGCCAAGAGCGCGTTTAATGCCTTTGATCTCAGCTACGTCACCAGCTGGTGTTGAGGTACCGTGAGCGTTCACATAACCGATTTGTTCACCAGTAATGCCTGCATCACGAAGTGCAGCTTCCATAGCCAAAGCGCCGCCAGAACCATCTTCACTTGGTGAAGTCATATGGTAAGCGTCGCCACTCATACCAAAACCAACAAGCTCGGCATAAATTTTCGCACCACGTGCTTTAGCATGCTCATACTCTTCAAGAACGATCATGCCTGCACCGTCACCCAGTACGAAGCCATCGCGGTCAACATCCCAAGGACGTGACGCTTTTTGTGGTTCATCGTTACGGGTAGATAGCGCTTTAGCTGCACCAAAACCCGCCATACCAAGTGGAGTTGAAGCTTTTTCTGCACCACCCGCTACCATTGCTTCAGCGTCACCATACGCAATCATACGTGCAGCATGACCGATATTGTGAAGGCCAGTCGTACATGCAGTAGAGATTGCGATGTTAGGACCACGAAGACCAGCAAGAATAGAAAGTTGGCCAGCAACCATGTTTACGATAGTCGAAGGTACAAAGAAAGGGCTTACACGACGAGGGCCTTTCGTTACCAACGCTTGATGTCCCGCTTCGATTAGGTCAAGACCACCAATACCAGAACCAATAGCTACACCGACACGGTGTTGGTTTTCTGGTGTGACTTCTAGACCAGAGTCTTTGAGAGCGTGCATGCCTGCTACGATGCCGTATTGGATAAACAAATCCATTTTCTTAGCATCTTTTTTAGACACGTATTCACTACCATCAAAGTCTTTTACTAAGCCAGCGAAACGAGTTGAAAAATCGGTTGTATCGAAATGTTCAATATTTACGATACCACTCTTACCCTCCAAAAGGGCTTTCCATGAAGATTCTACGGTGTTGCCTACCGGTGACAACATACCCATGCCAGTGACAACAACACGACGCTTGGACACGATTTTATTCTCCGGGATATTTGTGATTCTATTTGAAAGGATAGAAGACGTTTAAAAAAACACAGGCGGCCAGAAGGCCGCCTGGAAAGAGATATTACTGAGCGCTGTTTACGTAGTCGATAGCAGCTTGAACAGTAGTGATCTTCTCAGCTTCTTCATCAGGAATCTCAGTGTCGAATTCCTCTTCTAGAGCCATTACTAGCTCAACTGTATCTAGAGAATCTGCACCTAGATCGTCAACGAAAGAAGCTTCGTTCTTAACTTCTGCTTCGTCTACACCTAGCTGTTCAACAATGATTTTCTTTACGCGTTCTTCGATGTTGCTCATTTTTCTTTTCCTTTACAGATTTCGCTTTATGCGATGTTTCCGTAGTTTATTCGAACTATTGAAAGTTGCAAGGGGGTCCTTGCTGGTCAAACCACAATTTTAGCGAATTTAACCGAAATTCAGCACATTTTTGACTTAAATCATGCACAAATGTTGCACAGATCAAACCATGTACATGCCACCATTTACGTGAAGTGTCTCACCTGTGATGTATGCCGCTTCTGGCGATGCAAGGAATGCAACAGCAGATGCAATTTCACGAGGGTCACCTAAACGACCAGCAGGTACGTTGGCTAGTGTAGCAGCTCGTTGCTCATCATTCAGTGCTTTTGTCATATCTGTTTCGATAAAACCTGGTGCAACTGTGTTCACGGTCACACCGCGAGATGCAACTTCACGTGCCATTGACTTAGTAAAACCAATTACGCCTGCTTTCGCTGCCGCGTAGTTCGTTTGACCTGCGTTACCCATAGTACCAACAACAGAACCTACGTTGATGATGCGACCTTGACGCTTCTTCATCATACCGCGTAGTACTGCTTTAGACAGACGGAAGATAGACGTTAGGTTAGTGTCCATGATATCTGTCCACTCGTCGTCCTTCATACGCATAAGAAGGTTGTCGCGTGTGATACCAGCGTTGTTTACAAGAATGTCGATCGCACCAAAATCAGCGTTGATCTGCTTTAGTACTGCTTCGATTGAGTCGGTATCTGTCACGTTTAGTGCCAAACCTTTACCATTCTCACCTAAATACTCGCTGATCGCCGCAGCACCACTTTCAGATGTTGCTGTACCGATTACTGTTGCACCGCGCTCTACCAATAGCTCAGCAATTGAGCGACCGATACCACGGCTAGCACCTGTTACTAAGGCAATTTTGCCTTCAAGGTTCATCATTATCGCGTTCCTTTTATTTTACCGCTTCAAGTGACGCAGCATCGTTAACTGCTGCAGCACTCAATGTCTTAACGATTCGCTTCGTTAGACCTGTTAGTACTTTACCAGGACCAAGTTCCAGCAATTTCTCTACGCCTTGTTCGCTCATTTTCTCAACACCTTCAGTCCAACGAACTGGACTGTAAAGTTGACGAACTAATGCATCTTTGATTTTCGCAGGGTCAGTTTCAGCGGCAACATCAACATTGTTAATCACTGATATTTCTGGCGTATTAAATTCAAGCGCGTCTAGAGCAACTGCGAGTTTATCGGCAGCAGGCTTCATCAGTGCGCAGTGAGATGGTACTGACACAGGTAAAGGCAGAGCACGTTTTGCACCTGCTTCTTTACAAAGTGCACCAGCACGTTCTACTGCCGCTTTATTACCGGCGATAACTACTTGACCTGGAGAATTAAAGTTAACTGGAGAAACAACTTCACCTTGAGCAGCTTCTTCGCAAGCCTTCGCAATAGACTCATCATCAAGACCGATGATTGCATACATTGCACCAACACCAGCTGGTACTGCTTCTTGCATTAATTGACCGCGAAGCTCAACCAGTTTGATCGCTTCTTTAAAATCGATAACACCAGCACAAACTAATGCAGAGTACTCACCAAGACTGTGACCAGCCAAAAGAGCAGGCTGTTCTAGTCCTTGCTCCTGCCATACACGCCAAATAGCAACTGAAGAGGCTAGCAATGCTGGCTGTGTACGGTGAGTTTGGTTTAGATCTTCAGCAGGGCCATTCTGAACAAGTGCCCATAAGTCATAACCTAGCGCTTCGGATGCTTCAGCAAATGTTGCTTTAACTACATCATATTGCTCGCCAAGTTCTGCAAGCATTCCAACTGTTTGTGAACCCTGACCAGGGAACACGATTGCAAAATTACTCATCGTTATTTCCTTAAACAACGCAATCTAAATTAGTATTGGTTTGGATTTTGCTGGGATTAGAAGCGAACAAGCGCCGATCCCCAAGTAAATCCACCACCAAAGGCTTCTAGCAACAGATTTTGTCCACGTTTAATGCGGCCATCACGCACTGCTTCATCTAGTGCAGTAGGAACTGTTGCCGCAGAGGTATTACCGTGACGATCAAGGGTAACCACCACTTGATCCATCGACATACCAAGCTTTTTAGCTGTTGCTGAAATAATTCGATAGTTCGCTTGATGCGGAACAAGCCAGTCTAGTTCTGACTTATCCATATCATTTGCCGCTAATGTGTCTTTGACCAGCTTTGACAATTGTGTCACCGCAACCTTAAAGACTTCATTGCCTGACATATTTAGCCATTTATCCAGTTCACCACCGCGTACTGGCATCTCAAGACTTAACAAGTCTCCAAATCGACCATCAGCGTATAGGTGAGTAGAAATAATGCCAGGTTCTTCGCTAGCACCCAGTACGACTGCGCCTGCAGCGTCGCCGAACAGAATAATAGTAGAACGATCAATATCTTCAACTGTCTTCGATAAGCAATCAGAGCCGATAACTAAAACATTTTTAGCCATACCAGAGCGAATATGCTGATCGGCGACTGAGAGTGCATAAACGAAACCAGTACATGCTGCCGCCATATCAAATGCGGGACAACCTTTAATACCAAGTTTTGCTTGAACTTGACATGCGGATGATGGGAAAGCATGGCTACTGCTGGTCGTTGCTACGATAATGAGATCAATGTCATCTTTATCGATACCAGCCATTTCGATAGCTTTTATCGAAGCTTCGTAGCCCATATCTGCAACAGTTTCGTCTTCTGCGGCAATTCGTCGCTCTTTGATACCTGTGCGAGTTACGATCCATTCATCTGTCGTATCTACCATTTTCTCTAGATCCGCGTTAGTACGGACCTGAGATGGCAGGTAGCTGCCTGTACCTAAAATTTTGCTATACATGAAGACTAATACTGCCTCTCGAGTAACACTGCTTCTAGACGATCGCTGATTTGGTTCGGGACTTGGCGTTTAACCTCGTGAACCGCTTCGCCTATTGCATGAACAAGTGCTGAAATATCAGCACTTCCGTGGCTTTTTATGACAATGCCGCGCAATCCTAACAAACTTGCCCCGTTATACTGGTCGGGGTTCAGTGTTTTCACCTCAGTTATGAGATCGGAAAACAATATTCTTGCTATCCATCCTTTCCATGTAGAGGCGGTTAGTTTTGCTTTTAGTTTATCTAAAATGAGTTGAGCCGTTCCTTCGCACGCTTTCAACGCTGTGTTTCCAACAAATCCATCGCAAACAACAACATCAGCAGCGTCGTGTAACAACTCATTACCTTCGACGAAACCAATATAGTTTATAGATTGCGTTTGGGTAAGCATTTCAGCGCAACGTTTCACAAGATCGTTGCCTTTTATTTCTTCAGCGCCAATATTTAGAATGGCAACTTTTGGTTTTCTGCCCAAATGCTGTTCTGCTAGTGCACTGCCCATGACCGCAAACTGAAAGAGAGAATCTGCATCGACCGATGCATTGGCACCTAAGTCGAGCATCCAGGTCTTGCTGCCCGATACCGTCGGCAACGCAGTGACTAAAGCAGGCCTATCAATACCTGGTAATAGTTTCAGTCTGAAGCGAGATAACGCCATTAATGCGCCAGTATTACCGCTGCTTACGCAAGCATCAGCGTTTTCTGACTCAACGAGATCAATCGCAATACGCATTGAGGTATCGTGACTGTTTCTAAGCGCAAAGGAAGGCTTTTCTGAATTCGAGATGACTCGGTCACTATGCATTACCTCTAAACGGGTACTGCGTTGGTAACCTAGTTGATTGAGTTGTGTATTTATCGACGGTTCGTCGCCGACAAGAACCACTTTTAGCTCTGGGAAAAGCGACAGTGCCTGCACGGCGGCAGGCACTGTTACGGAAGGACCGAAATCCCCGCCCATTGCATCAAGTGCAACGGTTATATTATGCAAAGGTCAACCTTACTTGTTGATAACCTTTTTGCCACGGTAGTAACCGTCAGCAGTCACATTGTGACGTAGGTGAGTTTCACCTGAAGTTGCGTCTACAGATAGTGCAGCTGAAGTTAGCGCATCATGTGAACGACGCATGCCACGCATAGAACGTGACTTCTTGCTTTTTTGTACGGCCATGGACCCTACTCCTATGTTAGTAATTTAAACGTCAGTAACTGTGTTACTCACGCTTTAAGCTCTTTAAAACATCAAATGGATTTGGCTTATCTTCTGGAACCTCTTCCGGAATATCTCCAAAAACCATGTTGTTTGAGTCAACGCTACAATCTGCTATATCGTGCATTGCGACTTGAGGCAGGTTTAAGATGAACTCGTCTTCAACTAATTGTATGAGATCGACCTCACCGTACTCATTAAGATCTACCAAATCGTAATCTTCCGGTGCATCCTCTTCACTTTTCTCACTATAGTAAGGAGTGTAAGTGAATTGGACTTCACACAGGTGTGTGAAAATCTCATTACAACGCTGACATTCCAAATCAACTTCGATGTTAGCTTTACCAGAGATAACAACGAGTCGCTGTTCATCATGCCCAAAGGACAATGTCACTTCAGCATCGCGTTTTACGCTACTAACTGACTCGCTCAGACGCTTAAAAAGACTTACTTGGATGATGCCATCAAAGTCCAATCTTTTCTGTGCTGTCTTACCCGGGTCAACAGTTCGCGGTATTTTTACCTTTTGCATAGGGCGCGAATATTATCTTCCAAAACGGATTTAGTCAAAGAAAAAGGCTAAAAAGTTGTACTTTTTTTGCCTACAGATTAAGAATCTAACATTATGTCTAGAATCTGCAATTATGATAAGAAAAACTGTCCAAAAATGAAAACAATTCGACTCATTTTAGCCTCAACGTCTCCGTACCGTGCGGAGCTTCTATCCAAATTAGGTTTAGACTTTGAAGCTATTGCACCAAACGTTGAAGAAACAGCACAAGAGCACGAAACGGCAACGGAGCTGGTTCAGCGGCTTGCATTGGAAAAAGCGAGTGCCTTAAAAAACGAAAAAGACGCTGTCATTATCGGCAGCGATCAAGTTTGCGTCATCGATGGCAAAATTATTGGCAAACCGTTGACTCGCAGCAATGCGATACACCAGCTCCAGCAGCAAAGTGGAAAAACTGTTCGGTTCTATACTGGACTGGCAGTCTACAACACCAAGACTCAGCAATCGGAGACCGTTATTGATACTTTTGATGTGACGTTTCGAAAATTAACGACCACTCAAATCGAGCGTTATGTCGATATGGAGCAACCACTATACTGTGCTGGAAGTTTTAAGAGCGAAGGGCTCGGTATCACGTTATTTAGTCAACTCGATGGTAAAGATCCAAATACTTTAGTCGGACTACCTCTCATTGACCTTGTCACTCTATTAGCGAAACAAGGCATTTCTCCACTCGCTTAAAGACAAAAACGGAGTGCATCTGGATCGAAGCACTCCGCTCTAGTTATAGCTTTTAGGTTATACGCCTGCTTTTAGCTTTTTAATCGCTTGCTGCAACTTTGGTTCCATCTCAGCATGTATTTCCATTTTTTCATCATTCGCTGGATGCATGAAGACAATGTTTGCGGCATGCAGGAACAAACGGTCTAGACCTACTTTCGCTGTATAAGCATCAAATCGGCGGTCACCATAGCGATCATCCCATGCTATCGGATGGCCCGTGTATTGAGTGTGAACTCGAATTTGGTGGGTACGCCCGGTAATTGGGCTTGCTTGAATCAACGTTGCCTGCTCAAAAGACTCCAGTACCTTAAAGCGAGTTTCTGAAGGTTTTCCATTAGGGTTAACTCTAACAATACTATTCACTTCATTCTTTAGCAGCGGCGCTTTTACTACTCGGCAACTAGGCTTCCATTTCCCCATTACTAGGGCAAAGTAATACTTTTGCACCGTCTTCTCACGAAACTGTGCTTGCAAATGACGCAAAGCAGACCGTTTCTTCGCAACCAAAAGAATACCCGAAGTATCGCGATCTATGCGGTGTACTAATTCTAAGAAGCGCGCTTGTGGACGTAACGCCCTTAAAGCTTCAATCGCACCAAACTTCAAACCACTTCCACCATGAACCGCAATTCCAGATGGCTTGTTTAAGATGAGCATGTGGTCGTCTTCATAAATAATTTGCGACTCAAGCTCTGCCACTTTATTCAACTTTGTGCTGATCGGCGCTTCTTCTTGCTTCTCTTCTATTGTGACAGGAGGTATACGGACGCTATCCCCTGCTTGAAGCTTGTATTCTGCTTTGACACGCTTTTTGTTTACCCGTACCTCACCCTTGCGCACGATTCGGTACACAACACTCTTAGGAATGTTTTTCAATTGGTTGCGCAAAAAGTTATCGATGCGCTGACCAGCCATATCGTCGTCAATATCGACAAATTGGACTTTAGTTCTAATTTCACTCATTTCGCTATTATAACATTCAAAGCTGCAAGAAAATAACGCTTTCTATTGGTAATTTTGTCGATGAGATAGTGGAAAAACCATCAACAACACGCTCTCAGCCATTGTCTGAACAAGCTGTGGATAGAAATCAACCAGTTTGAACCAGCTTTTACGCGCCCTGAGATATTATTGCTTAAAATCAGCACATTAAACGTACATTGCCTAGGAATAATCAGAATTTTTTCTGTGGTTTATACTAAAGCTGATTGCTGATAATTCGCTGCGCTGCTATAGTTCACAGCTGCAATAGGTAATTAAAATCGATTTATGATTTGTCGATATTATCTTTGAGCAATTTTAACTATGAGTAGAACGCTTAGTTTTGAGACGCAGCAACTGGCATAAGACGTTGATCGCTAAGACTTCCTTGTCACCTACTCACGTAATCGTGTTGAGTATCACCGCCACATATGCGGAGCACACAGCGAAAGTCCTGTGTGAAGACTGTAGTGCCCAAGAGCATCCCTTCCAGCCGGGAGGCTGCATTTTACAAAGCCATGGGATCCGGCACCACGACTTACGAAAACTGTGACAAGAGCAATGATGAAAACAAAGAAAATACAACGAGAATTTCTGTAATGAAAAGAATGTTAATCAACGCAACTCAAAAAGAAGAGTTGCGTGTCGCTTTGGTCGATGGCCAGCGACTATTCGATCTTGATATCGAAAGTCCAGGTCACGAATCTAAAAAAGCGAATATCTACAAAGGACGTATCACTCGAGTTGAGCCTAGCCTAGAGGCCGCTTTTGTTGACTACGGTGCCGAACGCCACGGTTTCCTCCCTCTCAAAGAAATTGCACGCGAATACTTCCCTGAAGGCTACACCTACCAAGGTCGCCCAAGCATCAAAGATGTCTTGAGTGAAGGCCAAGAAGTGATCGTGCAAGTTGAGAAAGAAGAACGCGGTAGCAAAGGTGCTGCATTGACAACCTTCATCTCTCTAGCAGGTAGCTACTTAGTACTAATGCCTAACAACCCTCGCGCTGGCGGTATTTCTCGTCGCATTGAAGGTGAAGAGCGTACAGAACTAAAAGCCGCCCTTAGCACTCTAGAACTACCACAAGGTATGGGCCTAATCGTTCGTACCGCGGGCGTAGGCAAAAGTGCCGAAGAGCTTGAGTGGGATTTGCGTTTCCTACTAAACAACTGGGAAAACATTAAGGGTGCAGCAGACCAAAACCCTGCTCCGTTCTTAATCCATCAAGAAAGTAACGTTATCGTTCGTGCACTTCGTGACTACCTACGTCGCGATATCGGCGAGATCTTGATTGATAGCAACACCATCTACGAGCGTGCTCGCCAGCACATTCAATTGGTTCGCCCAGACTTTGTGAACCGAGTGAAAAAATACGAAGGTGAAGTACCGCTATTTAGTCACTATCAGATTGAAAGCCAGATCGAGTCAGCGTTCCAGCGTGAAGTGAGGCTTCCATCTGGTGGTTCTATTGTTATTGACCCAACTGAGGCACTTACGTCTATCGATATCAACTCTGCCCGCGCTACCAAAGGCAGCGATATCGAAGAAACTGCACTGAATACTAACCTTGAAGCAGCAGATGAAATTGCTCGTCAGCTACGTCTTCGCGACCTAGGTGGCTTAGTTGTTATCGACTTTATTGATATGACACCTGTACGTCACCAACGTGAGGTTGAGAACCGTCTGCGCGAGGCAGTACGAATTGATCGTGCCCGTGTTCAAATAGGTCGTATTTCTCGTTTTGGTCTACTAGAAATGTCTCGTCAACGCTTGAGCCCATCTTTGGCTGAAGCAAGTCATCACATTTGCCCACGTTGTACTGGTACTGGTGTGGTACGTGATAACGAGTCATTAGCGCTATCAGTACTTCGTCTCATCGAAGAAGAAGCCTTGAAAGACAACACGTCTCAAGCTCTTGCCATCGTGCCAGTGCCAATTGCTTCTTACCTACTAAACGAAAAACGTCGCTCCATTAACCACATTGAGCGCGTACAAGAAGTTAAGATCACTATTGTTCCTGATTCTGATATGGAAACGCCTCATTTTGAGGTAATTCGTGTTCGTGAAGGTGAAGAACAAGACCTGTTGTCATACTTGCTACCTAAAAAGCTAGAAGCACTCAAAGAGGCTGAAGCTAAGGAAGCCGAAGTCGAAGCTAAGCCGCGTAAGATTGAGCAACCTGCACTGCAAGGTTTTGCGACACCTACTCAAAACGCCCCGACTCCAGCGCCTAAGCCAAGTAAGCCAGCTAAGGTAGAAGTGAAGAAAGAAGAGAAGCAGCCTGGTCTGATGTCTCGTATCCTTTCTGCTATTGGTTCACTTTTCTCTTCAAATGAAGAGCCTAAGAAAGAACCAGAGAAGCAAGAAGAAGCACCTAAGAATCGCAACGGCAGACAGCGTCGGAATCGAAACAACGATCAACGTCGCCGTAATAGTAAAGATTCTCGCGATAATGATCGTAACAAGAATCGCCGTAACAAACCTGCTCGTGACGAAGAGAAAGAGTCTAACGACAATGCTCAAGAGTCACGCAAACAGCAAAATCGTCGCGGTAAGCAGCAAGATCGTCGTAATAAAAAGCGCGATGAAGCAGCCGGCAAATCAAAAGTAGAAGAGCAAGGTCAACAAATCGCAGCTGATGTTCAAGCTGAGAAAAAAGCACCTCGTTCTGAAGAAAAAGCGGCGAAAGTTAAAGAGCGCCGTCAGCGTCGTAAGCTTTCTAAGCAAGTGCGCGTAAAAGATCAAAAAGCACAACAAGAAGAGCAAGCGACTCAGGTTGCGTCTGTTGAGACAGCTCAAACTGCGGTAGAAAAGCCTCAAGTACCTGAAGCGGCAACAGAAGCTCCAGCGAAAGAGGAAGGCAAACAACGTCGTAACCGTCGTTCTCCTCGTCACTTACGTGCAAGTGGTCAACGTCGTCGTCGTGGTCGTGATCGTCGCCCTAACCCATTCCGCCTACGTAAGGGTGGTGTAGCTTCTCCTGAAATGGCGATGGGTAAAGTAATGCCGAGCTATGGCATTGTGAAACCTAAGGCGAAAGCGAAACCTGAAGCGGAAGTTAAAGAGCTAGTCACAACCACAGGTGTTGCTATGCCTGAGATGGCAATGGGTAAGGTTATCGTAATGCGTAAGCCTGAAGCTATTGAAGCACCTGTTGTAACAGAACCAAAAGCTGAGCAAACGGTCGTTGAAGCAGTAGTTGAACCAGTTCAAGTTGTTGCTGAACCAGTTGCAGAAGCTGCACCAGCAATCGTTGAGCCTGCTACAGAAGCTGTTGTTGAAACCGAACCTATGGTTGAAGTCTCGGTAGCTGAAAATTCAGTGGTTGAAGAGCAACCTACTATCGTGGAACCTACTCCAGTAAGCCTTGTTGCAGAGAAAGCAGTTGTTAGCTTCAAGGGCCACGCGAGTGCACCAATGGCTAAAGCTGAGGGCAAGCAAGAACTTGGTGAAATTATCATCAACGCAGCACCTATTAAAGCTGAGCGTTACCAACAGAAGGGTGCAGGCAGCCAAGTAGCAACTAACTCTGCGTCAGCAGTAATGACAAAACCTAACTACTAATACGTAGAAAGGAAAACTTTAAAAGGCTGCGAATATCGCAGCCTTTTTTATTATTCGGGAAACGTTGGCGAAAATCGTAGGCATAAAGATGCCACTTAGCATCGAAACACTTTCTTTCAATATTGAAGTTTTGTTCACATTTCGGTAGCATGCCGAGCTTTGATTATTTCATCAACAATGCGCCATATCTATGTCATATAGAAAATGGATAATGACGACGAATCATTTTCACCTATGCTATTCATATAGTAATTCTACACTTTGAACGTCTCAATTTGCGCTGGATGAAATCCATATAAATCCAACAACATAAGTAAGCACAATTACATGTTTGAATTTCCACAGTTTTCCAAGCACTCGGTAAAAAACGATGTTCTATCCGGCCTTACCGTTGCATTGGCATTAGTGCCAGAAGCGGTTGCTTTTGCGTTCGTTGCCGGTGTTGACCCAATGGTTGGCCTATACGCCGCCTTTATCGTCGGTTTAGTCACTTCTATCTTCGGTGGCCGTCCTGGCATGATCTCTGGCGCTACAGGCGCAATGGCTGTAGTAATGGTCAGTCTAGTAGCGACTCACGGAGTACAATATCTCTTTGCCGCTATTATGCTTGCAGGCCTACTACAAATCAGTGCAGGTTTATTTAAATTGGGGAAATTCATTCGCATGGTACCCCACCCTGTTATGATCGGCTTCGTTAACGGCCTTGCGATCGTTATCTTCTTGGCACAGCTTGGACAATTTAAAGCTCCTGACCTTTCAGGTGCCTTAACTTGGCTACCTCAAGATCAAATGATGCTGATGCTTGGATTAGTTGCGTTGACTATGGGTATTATTCACTTTCTACCTAAACTAACTACCGCTGTTCCATCATCGTTAGTTGCTATCGTGACTGTTACCTTATTGGTTCAGGGTCTTGGTTTGGATACACGCACCGTTGTCGATTTTCTGCGTTCTATGTCAGGTGATATGAACGCAACGTTGGCGGGCTCTCTTCCAGAGTTCTCCATCCCAGCGGTTCCATTGACGCTTGAAACCCTACAGATCATTCTGCCATACGCTATTATTTTGGCGGCAATCGGCTTAATCGAGTCACTATTAACACTGACCGTGCTTGATGAAATGACCAATACACGTGGTCAATCTAACCGTGAATGTGTAGGTCAGGGTCTAGCAAACGTAACCTGTTCGGTGTTTGGCGCGATGGGTGGTTGTGCCATGATCGGTCAGTCAATGATCAACGTAAACTCTGGTGGTCGTGGCCGCTTGTCAGGTATCGTTGCAGCCGTTGCACTACTAATGTTTATTCTTTTTGCAGCTGCACTTATCGAAATGATTCCGTTAGCCGCACTAGTAGGCGTAATGTTTATGGTTGTGATTGGGACGTTCGAATGGGCGACCTTTAAGCTTGCGCGCCGTGTACCTAAACAAGATTTCTTTGTTATTGTGCTGGTTACGGTAGTTACCGTTCTTACTGACCTTGCCGTAGCGGTTGCTGTGGGTGTTGTTGTCTCTGCGCTTATGTTCGCTTGGGAACACGCGAAACACATCTACGCGAGTAGCAGCGTCAATGCTGAAGGCTCTAAAGAGTACCAAATTAACGGACCTATCTTCTTCGGCTCTGCAGCGAACTTCCTAGAGTTGTTTGACGCTAAGAACGACCCAGCAGATGTCATCGTTGATTTTGCTAACTCGCGTGTTACAGACCACTCAGCTATTGAAGCTATTGAGACGTTAGCGGAACGTTATGCAGCAGTGGGTAAAACGCTTCACTTGAGACACTTAAGTCCAGACTGCCGCGCACTGTTACAAAAGGCGGGCAGCTTAGTCGAGATCAATGTGAAAGAAGATCCGAGCTACAAAGTTGCAACTGATGTACTTGCTGGATAACAGAAAGCAAAATAAAAAAGGGGCTCATCGCCCCTTTTTTATTCATTACTCACTTTAACTCTCATTATGTCTTGCTGTTCTGCACCGAACTGTTTTTTTAGCTCTGCTTTGCTTTTAAAGCTAATTTCGCCCCCTGCGGCGACCGACATATGCTGAGGGTCTACGTTATGCTTCGATTGATAAAGCATTACCGCTTGCATACAAGAGTCTCTTTGGTCTTGAGATAATCTACTACCTTCTGGCCAGCGACCAGTTTCAGTGGCATACAGAAGTCTCTCATAAACATCCGGAGTCATGGCTTCTAAGAGTTGTTCTACGTCCATACTGAACCTTCTTTTTGCTTGAACTTTCAGACCCGCTAAATTTCGGTTCTGAGAGGTTAATTCGTTACTCGAACCATAACGTGATGATACACTGAGTCAAGTTGAGTACGACAAATCAGTGTAATTGATCACAAGTAGTAGAATGAAATTACCTTATCTCCTATCCGCCTTAGTAGCCACTTCACTTTTATCCGGCTGTTTTGAAACTCGCAAGAACACAGATCAGCTCTGCGAAAACGAGCCCAGTTTGAACTGTTCTTCATTAAATATAAACGATGGTCAATGCCGAATCGCGAGAACAGACCTTATTTGGCATCGTTATGAGATGCTTGACAGCCCTAGTGAAAATAATCAAATCAAGGACTATCACCTGCTCAAGGAATATCGAAAGTGTCTAGAGTTAGCGTCACAAATTCAGCCAATTGAACAGGCCGACCTCAAGGCAAAAAGATTTAACGCCCTGATGTATTCGATAGAAGAACAAGAACGAATCACACGAGATTTAGCGAGTTCAACTTCGCCCGAAACACTCTATTTTCTTTGGAGCGAAACGGGAAACCAAGCAGCAAAACGTCGCTTTTTAGCCATGGAAAATACCGGTGTACTTGACACCTCTTCCATGCAATATGCTCTCGCCACCTATTATATTTCACGAGATAAGCAAAAAACCTATCAACTATTAAATCGCTCTCTAGAGCTTTCGGCAGGTGGAAAACACGTCAACAAAGAAGTGATTAAGTCTTTAGCAAGCGTGACTCAAAACCTAGACCTCCCAAAGCAATCCTATCTTTGGGCAATGGTTGGCAAAGAGTTTGACATCCCCATCGCTTCAGACAACGAACTCAGATTGCTTTTTGGGTTAACGGAAGAAGACTATCGCTCTCTCAACGAGCAGGCAAAAACTGTCGCGAAAGCCATTGATAACGGAAGCTATACGAGAGACTTGGTGCTTCAGTAGTTTACTAAATTATTGGAAATAAAAACGGGCTCCACAATGGCGCCCGTTTTTATCTCTACAAAATGAAAGAATGGTACATAGAATCAGTCAGATACATCACTACTTTCACTTTTGTTGAAAATTAACGACACGGAATTGACACAGTACCTTTGCCCCGTTGTTTTAGGACCATCTTCAAAAACATGCCCTAAATGGCTATCACATGCCTTACATCTAATCTCGATTCGCTGCATACCATGACTTAGATCTTCTAAAAATCGAATGGCTTTTTGATCGACCGGTGCATCAAAACTAGGCCAGCCACAGCCTGAATCATACTTGCTTTCAGAATGAAAAAGTGGCGCTTCACAGCAAGTACAATGGTATAAGCCAGTATCACGGTTGTGTAGTAGAGTACCACTAAAAGGTGCTTCAGTACCCTGCTGTCGGCACACACGGTACTGTTCATCATTTAGGGTCTCACGCCAGTAATCATCGGGCTTCATCGCGTTTTTATTTTCACCACTCACGACCTTTACACTCCCTTTTTTATTGTCTACATTTTATACACGCTATATATCATACGTATAGCAAACTTGGTTGTAGCACATTGTTGTCAATTTCCAACCAAGCTGTATCAGTTATGTTAACTTACCTTGCTTACAAGGTTAAATACATAACTAAAACTATTACAGAGTCTCTGTCAAAGTTCAAAAAAACGTCATTTAATACCGAATGTTAAGAAAAGCGACACTTTTTTTTGACTTTAAACAAATTAATTCCGATTATCTATTGAAGTTAGTGACTGGATTCTGTAATTTTACTACCAGTTATCTTTAAACAGAAATTAAGTTGTGGAGCAACTATAATGACTATCAAAGTAGGTATTAACGGTTTTGGCCGTATCGGTCGTTTCGTATTTCGTGCAGCGCAAGAGCGCAACGACATCGAAGTAGTAGGTATCAACGATCTAATCGACGTTGAGTACATGGCATACATGCTTAAGTACGATTCAACTCACGGCCGTTTCAACGGTACTGTTGAAGTTGAAGGCGGTAACCTAATCGTTAACGGCAAAACTGTACGTGTAACTGCAGAGCGCAACCCAGAAGATCTAAAATGGGATGCTATCGATGTTGACGTAGTAGCAGAAGCAACTGGTCTTTTCCTAACTGACGAGACTGCACGTAAGCACATCACTGCTGGCGCGAAGAAAGTTGTTCTAACTGGTCCTTCTAAAGACGCTACTCCAATGTTCGTAATGGGCGTTAACCAAGACACTTACGCTGGTCAAGATATCGTTTCTAACGCTTCTTGTACTACTAACTGTCTAGCGCCTATCGCTAAAGTTCTTAACGACGAGTTCGGTATCGAATCTGGTCTTATGACTACAGTTCACGCTACTACAGCTACTCAAAAAACTGTAGACGGTCCTTCTGCTAAAGACTGGCGCGGTGGTCGTGGTGCTTCTCAGAACATCATCCCATCTTCAACTGGTGCTGCTAAAGCTGTAGGCGTTGTTCTTCCAGAACTAAACGGCAAACTAACTGGTATGGCTTTCCGCGTACCAACTGCTAACGTTTCTGTAGTTGACCTAACTGTTAACCTTAAGAACGGTGCATCTTACGAAGCTATCTGTGCAGCTATGAAAGCAGCATCTGAAGGCGCTCTTAAAGGTGTTCTAGGTTACACTGAAGACCAAGTTGTTTCTCAAGACTTCATCGGTGAAGTTCAAACTTCAGTATTCGATGCTAAAGCTGGTATCGCTCTAACTGACAACTTCGTTAAAGTTGTATCTTGGTACGACAACGAAATCGGTTACTCAAACAAAGTTCTAGACCTAATCGCTCACATCTCTAAGTAATGTAAGCTTTTAGCTGAATATTTGTATTAAGGCGACTCATTGGGTCGCCTTTTTTGTATCTGTTTCTGGGTTCAATATCACCTGGGAATGTCAAACATTACCCTCCCCTAGGAACCAGAAACTCTCACCTAGGAGTTACTATCTATGGACTTGTCTACGCTACCAGCTTTAACTGTACTTTCTGACTGCGTAACGACTGCTAAGCTAGGCGACAATACGATCGTTCGCATCAACCACCCTAAGGCAACGGCTGCGATTTCCCTTCATGGTGGTCATATCATCTCGTTTAAGCCCTCCAATCAAGAAGAGTTGATTTGGATGAGCAAAGACGCAGTCTACGATAACAAAGCTGCACTACGAGGTGGTATCCCTATTTGCTGGCCCTGGTTTGGTCGCGTTGCCGCCCCTGCTCATGGGTTTGCGCGCAACAGCGCTTGGACGCTAATCGAGCACCGTGAAAGCGACGCTGGTGTTATTGTAAGCTTGGGGTTATCTGACAATGACCAAACTCGCGAAATTTGGCCACACAGCTTCCAACTCGTTTTAAACGTAGAAGTATCTGAAACACTCACTGCTACTCTCAATGTTACCAACACCGACTCGGCTGCATGGAAGTTCTCAGGTGCACTGCATACTTACCTAAACATCGGTGACATTCATAACATGGAAGTAACCGGGATGGGTCCAACTTATATTGACGGCCTACAAGAAGGTAAAGTGTGTCAAGGCGGCGAAATCCTGTCTCTAACCGACACTATCGATCGTGTTTACACCGAGCCAAGCAAAGAAATTGTGCTTCACGATAATGCATTCAATCGACAACTCTCCATCGTTAATGACGGTGACAATTCTGCAGTCCTTTGGAATCCTTGGGAAGCAGGCGCGAAGTCGATGGGCGACATGAACGATGATGGCTACTTAACTATGTTCTGTATAGAGTCGACATTACACGCTAAGACACTAGAAGCGGGGCAAGAACTTAATCCTGGTGACACTTACCAGCTCGCAACCACTCTTTCGGTAAAGTAAATCGCCCGAGCTAATTGCTTCCAACCCATGATATGGTTAGACTTACGAAAATTTTCGTCGAGTCTAACCTATGTCCTATCAATGCCCGCTCTGTCATCAATCGTTGTCCCTCAATGAGCGTAGTTTTCGCTGTGAAAACAACCACCAGTTCGACTTGGCAAAAGAAGGTTATGTCAATCTCATGCCTGTGCAACACAAGCGCTCAAAAGATCCTGGCGACAATAAAGAAATGATGCAGGCACGACGTACTTTTCTAGAGCACGACCTATACACACCTATGCGTCAACAAGTTGCGGAGACTCTAGCCAATCTCTTAAACCAAGGCACGGTTCTCGATATCGGCTGTGGAGAAGGTTATTACACTAGCTTTTTTCAGCAATACCTAGCAGAAAGGAACAAAAAGTTAGATTTTCATGGACTGGATATTTCCAAAGTGGCGGTTCGATACGGCGCAAAACGCTATCCAAACGTCAACTTTTGTGTTGCCTCAAGTCATAAGCTGCCCTTCTCTGAAAACAGTCTAGCTGCGGTGGTTCGAATTTACGCACCTTGTAAACACGATGAGTTACTTCGCTGTATTGAAGATCAAGGTATCATGCTGACCGTAACGCCAGGTAGTCACCATCTATATGAACTTAGGGCGTTGATCTATCAAGATGTTCGTTTACATGATGAAACGGCCGAGCAAATTGAAGGCTTCGAACTTTTGTCTGAATCTAAACTAGACTATGAAATGAACCTTAGTGGACAACAAGCGTATGACTTGTTGCAAATGACACCATTTGCTTGGAAAGCGACAGACGAAGTAAGGTCGAACCTCAAGTCACAACAAGAGTTTCAATGTAACGCCGACTTCTTGATTCGAGCCTACCGTAAAATGTAATGAGATTTATTTTCAATTAGATTGAGTCCACGTTCAATCTCTATTACCATTACGGTTCCAAGATAGCCTTCCGATGAAGGCTATTTTTATAGAGAGAACAGACTATGAAAGCATTACCCATTCTCATATCACTCGCCCTTCTATCGGGTTGCACCACGACAAAAAACTCACCTGAATACCCAGCTACAAAACCGGAAAGTATCACTTCATTTTACGATTACCAATTGGCCAGCCCTACTGGTGAATCAATCAGCCTGAGCGCTTTACCGGAGGCGATATTGGATGCCAATGTTATCCTAGTCGGGGAATGGCATACCCATGCGGGCATTCACCGATTTCAAACCGATCTTCTGAAAGAACTCATCAACAACAATCCGAACACCGCGCTTTCTATGGAACAGTTTACCCGTGACAAACAGCCTGTGGTTGATGACTATCTCGCTTCACAAATTGGTGAGCAGATCTTAATTAAACAAGGAGGAGCTTGGCCAAATTACGAAAGCGACTACCGCCCACTCGTTGAATTAGCCAAGGATTCAGATATCGACATCATTGCCAGCAACGCACCAAAATCAATCGTCCGCTGTATTGGGCGTCAAGGGGTTGGCTACTTAGATAAACTGGATGAACAAGAACGTTCTCTAGTCGCAGCAACGATAGACACGTCAAGTTCACCATACAAAGAAAAATTCATGTCCTCTATGCATCACGGTGACATTGAACAAACGAAGAAACAATATGCTGCTCAACTCGCCTGGGATGCGACTATGGCAGAAAGTATTGTTAACTATATGGCAGCACATCCTAACTCTCAGGTCATGCACATCGCAGGTAAATTTCATACCGAGCAAGCATTAGGAACCGCTGCGCAGATCCAGCAATTGAACCCTGACTTGAGTATCGTCGTGATTACGCCAGTGAATGACATTGCTAGTGCGAGCAATGACTACCAATTGGAAGTACTACCACCACCAGAACGTTACGTTAAAAACGAGAACCGAATGAAGGCGTATAAGAGCTTAAAAATACGTAACGACTCTCTGGTTTGTAAATAACTCATCAACACAAGTTATGATTGGCGCACAAATTGCTTAGTCCATGTTAATAGCATCGATCAATCTCTCATTTATAGAAGCTTTTATAAAGTTTTTGCCACATTTGACGATGTATTGATTGATAGCGCTAATGGAGATAGTTATGCAAAGCGTCAATTCAAACCTAATGAGCCAGACAAACGCACCTGTTGCGACGGCCACTAAGACAGTAGCAGAAGGTGCCACTGCTAACGGCAACACTTTGCCTACAGGCAACGGAGATAGTGTATCCATCTCACCTCAAGCTAAAGCAATGCTTGAAAAGGAAGTGAGCGAAGGCGCTACTAAAGAGAATATCTCAAAAGGCGATAACGATAGCGTAGGTAAGTCGGTCACCTCCTTTGCTCACGGTGCGTTAGGTATGGACCATCCAGATGACTTAGAGAAACAAGAAGATAGTTCCTACTCTGCCGGTCAGTATGTCTCCGCAGCTGTGACCATTGGTGCTTTGATATTGGCTTTGGCTTAACATCATTTATCCTAACGACAAATAATCCTGTTTGAGGTGGAAACCACATTCACTTGATAATCGATCATCTTTAACTGCATGATCACAATTTATGAATCGACACTTCAAGCTGATTGATAAGCCAACTTTCTTTGGCGCAATCACATTGCTCCTGAGCGTTATCATTCCCCTGATAATGTTCCCTGAACAAGGTGCAAAAATCATCGGGCAAGCTAAGCTCATTATGACCGATAAGTTTGGCTTCCTGTATCTAGCCCTTGGCCTCGCTGCCCTCTTTTTTATGATATTCATCATTTTTAGCGATATCGGCCAAATTAAACTAGGCGAACCTGACGAGGCACCAGAATTTGCAACGTCTTCTTGGGCTGCCATGCTGTTTTGCGGCGGTATCGGTGCCAGTATTCTCTACTGGGGCTGCATTGAATGGGCTTATTATTATCAAGCGCCACCATTTCAACTAGAAGCGGGAAGTGAAGAAGCGGTTCGCTGGGCGGCAACATATGGTATTTTCCACTGGGGACCTATTGCATGGGCCATCTATCTGATCCCTGCGCTACCGATCGCTTATTTTTTCTATGTACGTAAGCAACCTGCCCTGAAAGTATCCAGCGCATTGATTCCTGTCATCGGCGAGAAACACACCAATGGTGCACTCGGTAAACTGATTGATGTGCTTTTCATCTTTGGCCTATTAGGTGGTGCGGCGACGACATTAGGACTTGCAGCCCCGCTTATCAGCGAGGGCTTGAGTGTCTTATTCGGGCTACCGCAAAACACCTATTCACAAATCGGCGTATTAGCTATCTGTACCGCAATTTTCGCCTACTCTTCGTTTGCGGGGATGGAAAAAGGCATTAAGATCCTCAGTAACATCAACTTCTGGGGTGCAATGCTGCTTCTTGCTCTAGTGTTGGTTTTGGGTCCAACTATTTTTATTCTTGAGACGGGTCTAGATTCCATCGGTCGAATGATGTCTAACTTCTTTGTGATGGCGACATGGGCGGAACCATTTGGTGGCTACGGTACATTTGACAACACTCACTTCCCACAAGATTGGACTATTTTCTACTGGGCATGGTGGTTAGTGTTCGCGCCAAGTATGGGCTTGTTTGTTGCACGCATTTCCCGCGGTCGCACAATTAAACAGATGGTCGCAGGTTCATTGTTCTTTGGTTCATGTGGTTGCTTCCTATTTTTCATCATCTTAGGAAACTACGGCCTATCGCTACAATTATCTGGACAGCTTGATATTGTCGCAATTTTAAACGAGTTTGGTGCAACAAAAGCCATCTTCTCTATGTTGTCAGAGCTACCATTTGCTTGGTTTATCATCCTTTTGTTTACACTGCTGTGTATCATCTTTACAGCAACAACATTCGACTCGATCTCCTACATCTTGGCGTCTGTGGTTCAAAAAGACGTAACGCAGGAGCCAATGCGCTGGAACCGCTTATTTTGGGCCTTCACTTTGAGCTTTATGCCTGCTGTTCTCATGTTCTTAGGTGGTTTGAGCACACTACAAACTGCAGCAATCGTCGGCGGCCTGCCTCTACTCGGTATTGCAGTTATGTTGATGATCTCAGCGGTAAAAGCCACCACGTTGGATATTCGTCACCAAGAAGATTATGTAGAGCCAACCATTAACATTGAAGAACTGCCAGAGTTTGATCCTTGGTCAAATGAAGGGGTTGCACTAGCTAATTTTGAAAAGTGTCGTGACGCTGCACAAATTGCCGCAGATGAAGAGCGAACTGCGCTGCATGCTCTGTTCAAAGTTAAGAAAAAGATTCGCGCTTATGCATTAGAGCATGCCGATGACACCAGTAAAGCGATCCCACAGGAATTGTTGGATGATTTAGAGGCGAAGCTTCAATTACTCACAGATGCTCAGAACGCGAAAGAGCAGTCCTCACAAGCTGCACAAGATGCGAGAATGAGGTTTACTGAGGTTTGTTCCGCAAGCTAATAACAACAAAAAAGCAGGCTCTAAGCCTGCTTTTTTGTTAACGATTCGGGTGATTGATGATGTGGTCTTCCCAGTCCACCACGTCAATTTCATACACGACTTTATTGCGAACACTTTCCCCTGCCGCGTGCATAGCGGACTTAGAGCCTGTGATCAATGGGTGCCATTCTGGAAGGGGTTTTCCTTCTGATAAAACACGGTATGAACACGTTTCCGGGAGCCAATTAAACTCGTGGATTTTTTCACGGGTTAGCTTTAAACATTCTTCACCCGATTGGAATCGATTTGGATAATCCTTACACGAACAAGTTTTGCTGTTCAGCCAACTACAAGCCACATTAGTGTAATAGACCTCATCCGAGTCCTCATCCATAAGTTTGTGTAGGCAACACTTACCACAACCATCACACAATGATTCCCATTGCTGTTCACTCATTTGCTCTAATGGTGTTGTTTTCCAAAATGGACTGGTCATGTGGCATTACCTTCTAAATCTATGGAGGCGTTTTATACCGCTAGTCGATACAAACTGCAAGTACTCTGTTCGCTCTAGATGCTGTAGCTGTTATTCAATTATGTACAACACCTTTATTTTTGGTAAACTCAGCGCCCTTCAATTTTAAGGCTGCAAAAGATGGATTGTCGATTAGGTTGTGGGGCATGTTGTATCGCCCCAAGTATTTCTTCCCCTATTCCAGGAATGCCAAACGGCAAACCCAGCGGCGTTCGCTGCATACAACTTGATGAGCGCAATCTTTGTAAGTTGTTTGGTCAGCCAGAACGGCCAAAAGTGTGTCATGCTTTTAAAGCCTGTCCAGACGTGTGTAGCGATACTAATGCTAAAGCATTGGCAAACATCCTAGAGCTTGAACGAATTACCTAATATCTGCCCCCAAACTGGCAGTATCAAACCAGTAAGCTATGTTGTTAAGACGCACAACATTAAGAATGGTGTTTTTTATGAACAGATATTTGGCTGAGGTATTTGGTACATTTTGGCTAGTACTCGGAGGTTGCGGTTCCGCAGTATTAGCGGCGGCATTTCCAGATGTAGGTATTGGCTTATTAGGTGTGGCGTTTGCCTTTGGTTTGACTGTGCTCACAATGGCATTTGCTATTGGCCACATTTCTGGCTGCCATTTAAATCCAGCCGTTAGTATCGGCCTTTGGGCCGGTGGTCGCTTCGACGCCAAAGAGCTACTTCCCTATATTGTTGCTCAAGTCATCGGTGGCTTACTTGCCGGTGGCGTGCTCTATATTATAGCCTCCGGACAAGCCGGATTTAACGCCGTCGCGTCTGGCTTTGCCTCTAATGGTTATGGAGAACACTCCCCCGGGAAGTACTCGTTAACCGCGGCCTTGGTCTGCGAAGTCGTCATGACAGCAATGTTCTTACTGGTCATCATGGGAGCTACTGACAAAAGAGCACCTCAGGGCTTCGCCCCTATTGCAATTGGCTTGTGTTTGACTTTGATTCACCTAATCAGTATTCCAGTAACCAACACGTCAGTAAATCCAGCGCGCAGCACAGGGGTCGCGCTTTACGTTGGCGATTGGGCTGTCGCACAATTGTGGTTGTTCTGGTTGGCACCTATTGTTGGCGCAATCATTGGGGCTTGGGTGTATCGCTCATTGCTAAGCAATGATAGCGACTAAAACTAATTTTTGAACATAAAAAAGGCGCTAAATGCGCCTTTTCACTATCAATCTTATTTAGCAATCTACTTTAGATTTTTTGTCTGCCCAACAGAGAGTGAGACAACGTCGTTCCATCGACCAGTTCTAACTCTCCGCCCACCGGAACGCCATGAGCGATACGACTTGCTGATACCTTGTGCTCATGACACAGTTCAGCAATGTAGTGCGCGGTTGCTTCACCTTCCACTGTTGGGTTAGTCGCTAAAATGACTTCACCGATGTCGCCTTGGCGCAGTCTATAATCGAGAACATCCAATCCAATATCGCTAGGACCGATGCCATCTAATGGCGACAAGTGTCCCATTAGCACAAAATAGCGACCCGAGAATTGCCCTGTAGCTTCTACAGCAGCAATATCAGCAGGACTCTCTACCACACAAAGTTGGCCATTCTCTTTACGCTTAGGATTGCTACAGATATGACAAACTTCTTCTTCGGTAAAGGTACGGCATTCCTGACAGTGACCAATTTCGGTCATCGCACTTGAAAGTGCATCCGCCAGCTGAAGGCCGCCTTTTCTATCGCGCTGTAACAAATGAAAGGCCATGCGTTGTGCTGACTTGGGGCCAACCCCAGGTAGACATCGCAAGGCCTCCATCAAATGCTCCAGCATATGGCTAGTACGCATTAATTGTTCTCTAATCCTTCAATTAGAAAGGCATTTTCATGCCTGGTGGTAGCTGCATTCCACCAGTTACTGAAGCCATTTTCTCTTTTTGAGTTTCCTCTACACGACGAGCAGCGTCATTGAACGCCGCTGCAATCAAGTCTTCTAGCATCTCTTTGTCGTCTTCCATAAGGCTTTCATCGATTTCAACACGACGAGTGCTGTGGCTACCTGTGATGGTTACTTTAACAAGGCCAGCACCAGACTCACCTGTTACTTCCATGTTAGCGATTTCTTCTTGAAGCTTTTGCATCTGCTCTTGCATTTGCTGGGCTTGCTTCATCAGGTTGCCCATACCACCTTTACCAAACATAGGGTTCTCTCGGTTTATTCATGTTTCAACTAATAACATGGGGACGCATTCATAGATTGCAACCCCGCTTCCTAGCTGTTTACCTCGAGCAAACAACCGGGAAAGTAACTTTATAAAGGCCGAATACTCTCTTCGTCTAGCTCTGCCGCAAACCTTGTAACAATAAACTGAATGTTAGGATCCGCTTGCAAGCTCTTGGCCGCATCAGAAAGCTTGCCTTGATATAACTGCTCTCGAAGTTCGAGTGGTGTCGTCCCCTCCTCGGAGAGCTCTACCGACAAATGACACTCTTCTCCCAATAAGACATTAAGCCCTGCAAGTAGTTCTGACTGATTTTTGTCAGAATTTAGATGCGCATGCGTAGCACGCAGTCCCAGTTGAATGGATGAACCATCTTTTTTGAAGACTGAATTAAGCGCTAATTGTTGCACCAGTTTGCCAATATCAAGACATTCAATCAGTTCAGCCCAAGTGTCTTGCTGAGCAGCTTCTTGCGTGAGTCGCTGCGCCATTTCTGGCGTTTTGATATGTTCAAGAGCCTTTTTAAGCGTAGACGGTTTGACGACTGGCTTCACTTCTTGAGCAACAACATTACCTGTTGGCCGCCATCGATAAGGCTCGTTATCTTTAACCTGCTCGGTATTTGATTTAGCGGCATCTAAACCATTTGACGCACTTGGCGTGCGACCTTGGGTTCTCTGAGCAACGCGCTCTAATACAGAGGCAGATTCAGATGACGCTTTAGGCTTTTTTACAGGAGAGTTTCCTGAATTCGCTTGACCTTGAGAAGCCGATTGTCGTTTCGAACGTAATTGATGACGCAATCCACCCGCAGGTCTTGCAGGCTCGCTGGCAGGTGCTGAACGCTGCACCTCACCGCGAACAGCATCATTAGCTCCAGTACTTGGAGTGGGCTGGATTTGCGCAGGAGATGTTTGCGAATACTGCTCTTGACTTGATGGAGGTGCTTGCCATTCACTTTGCGCGCTTGGTCGATGTTCGGCCTGTACTGGCTGGTTACCCATCGGCATAGTTGAAGTATCAATATACGCTTCACGCGTACTATCAAACTGTGGCGTCGGTGTGGCATAAGTTTGAGCGTTCGTGTCACTCGACACCTGTTGTGTTGCCATGCTTTGTGAAGATGACAAGGCAGGCTTAGCCACTGCACTTTGATTCGCAACAGTGATTTCATTGGCGCTGAGCTGAGTGCTCGGTCTAAATGCCAACATACGCAGTAGCGTCATCTCAACGGCGACACGTTGCGATGGAGCGAAGGGCAGATCTTGTCGGCCTTTCAGAGCAATTTGATAGTACAGCTGTACATCAGTTGCTTGTAGTACACGCGCAAGGTGCTGAATTTTTTCGCTGTCGGCAATTGCGGCATCGATACTAGATGGTAATGCCTGGGCCATCGCGATTCTATGTAGCTGCAATGCGAGCTCAGAAAGCAATGTATCCCAATCCACACCATTTTCCGCCAAGTGCTCAAGCTTGGTCATAACTTGATGTGCATCACCCGTAGTCAATGATTCCAGTATTTGAATCGCTTGAGCCGTATCTAGCGTACCCAACATCTGACTGACTACTGGTGTCGATACATTGCCATTTCCTAGCGCGATCGCTTGATCGGTCAAGCTCAATGCATCACGCATACTGCCGTCAGCAGCATGAGCAAGCAGAGCAAGCGCTCGGTTTTCAGACTGAACTTGTTCCTTCTCAAGAATATGCTCTAGCTGTTGCTGGATATTCTCGACAGTGATCGGCTTGAGGTGGAACTGCAAGCAGCGCGACAGAATGGTCATCGGCAGCTTTTGAGGATCCGTCGTCGCCAGTAAGAACTTCACATACTCTGGTGGCTCTTCAAGCGTTTTAAGCAACGCATTGAAGCTATGACGCGAAAGCATATGTACTTCATCGATCAGGTAAACCTTAAAGCGGTTTCTCGCTGGCTTATATTGAACGTTATCTAGAAGCTCGCGAGTATCTTCAACCTTTGTACGAGACGCCGCATCAATCTCAAGTAAGTCAACGCTTCGGCCTTCATCAATCTCGATACAAGTCGAACATGTACCACAAGGTGTCGAGGTGATGCCTGTTTCACAGTTTAAACCTTTTGCGAACAAGCGACCGATGGACGTCTTACCCACACCACGTGTTCCACTGAACAAATAAGCATGATGCAATCTGTTCTGGTCTAGTGCATTCTCAAGTGCAGTTAGGACATGGGTTTGTCCAACTACCTCTGAAAATTTTCTTGGTCGCCATTTCCTAGCTAACGCGAGATAACTCATCAAGGTGTCCTAATTAGTGACCTTCAAATTCACACAAGCTATATACTTCAATACCTAGTGCTTCTAAGCGCTTATCTCCACCAATTTCTGGCAGATTGATTACAAATGCAGCGTGAGATACTTCACCACCTAGTTGGCGAATAAGTTTCGTTGTAGCTTCAATCGTACCACCAGTTGCTAACAGGTCATCAACCATCAGTACTTTATCACCTTCCACAATCGCGTCTGTGTGGATTTCTAGAGTATCAGTGCCATATTCAAGTTCATATGATTGTGCGACAGTTTCACGTGGCAGCTTACCTGGCTTACGAACTGGAACAAATCCCAGACCTAGCTCAAGTGCTAGAGGTGCACCAAACAAAAAGCCACGAGCTTCAGTACCAACAATTTTAGTGAAGCCCTGATCTTTGTATTTGTCTACAAGCATCTCTATCGTTGCTTTGTAAGCTGCTGCGTCTTCCATAAGACTCGTTACATCACGAAATAGAATGCCTGGCTTTGGGTAATCTGGAATGCTTTTGATGCTTGCTTTGATCTGGGAGATTTTATCGATTGTCATAGTATTGGTCTCTGGAAAGGTCTTTATATGCCTGACGATCAGAGTACGCTGTCGCGAATAGTCACGAGTACGTTCATTCTGTAGGTATAAATTAAAACGCCCACATTAAGCGTGGGCACACAACCTTCACATGTTAGTGATTTTCATCGTGGTCGGCAACGGGCTGTTTCACAGGAATTCGCAAAAAGAAGGTAAAAACACCGATAAACAGAATAAACAGCACAACTTTTAACCATACAGGTTGGACAACCAATATGGAGATGGCAAAACTCAAAACAATGAAGATTGCGCCTTTGGTTCTGACCGAACGTTTAATGCAGCGATCGTTTTCCCAGTCAGAGATGATGGGACCAAGTTTACGATGAGAAAGTAACCAATCATGAAATTGAGGGCTACCTCGAAAAAAACTCGCACTGGCAAGAAGTAGGAAAGGTGTGGTTGGTAGAAGCGGAAGTACGATGCCTACCACACCCAATATTACTGAAGTAACGCCTAACGTATTCCAAAAGAAACGTTTAACTGGACTTATTGTATTGGTCAAAAACCCGCATATCCGTTCATAACTCTAATCCACGTCAGAGTAGCGGGAAGCGTTGGAATTAGCAATGCGGCAATGAAGCCTAAAAAGTAAAAAATGTTATATGGTTCTTTGAATTCTGTATCAGACATGACTTTGCTCTTGGGTATAGTTGTTTTAGACATCAAAATGGGAAGCTTTCGCCTCCCATTTTTGTTAACACTTTGACTATATCTCAATTACATTCAATCAAAAACAGACTAACTGTGTGGTTATTTTTGAAGAGCGCTTCAGCTACACTGTTTTAGCTCGGCAGAGCAAGTTTTACCTCCCAGCTGAAGCTACTTGAACCGACTCGACTTAAGGACAACTTCCCCCCTTCTAAAACAGCAAGGTCTTTAGTCATAAAATTACTTAAACAGTTCTCACCCAAACGATTTGACCCGGAGATGTTGAAATGAGCTTGAGAATTCTCCCAACGACAATCCAATCCAGCCGGCAAGACAGATATGGTGCCCTCCGATAAGTCAATCACTCCAAACACAGCCTCGACAGGATATGCAGCGCACGAGCATTGCATACCTTTTTCTATATTTCGCGCAAGATCTTTAAGGTCGACACTGTTGTGATGCAAACGGCGCACATAATCATCAAACAGTGTCCGTACCAACAACGTACTAGCCACGCCACCATGGTCACTTGATGAAGCATCGACCAGATAGAATGCCATCTGACCGCTCATAAGCCATGTGTAATCGAACACGAGAGGTAATGTGTTGGCCGATTGCAAAAGCCGGTAACTACTTCTCCACGCCCCTAACGCAGAATCTTTTTCAGGTAACAGTGCCGTGAGTAGCTCTCTCGCTGCATTAGGATTTTGCTGAAGATATTGTAGGTGCCAATGGAGTTCTTGTTCTTCTTGCGAACCGTCTTCTTCTGACTCTTCAATACGAAACCATCGACTGACAAAGTCAGATTGCTCACAACTACTTGAACTCTCCTCTAAGACGACATTAATAGATTCCGTAAGATGTTTATAATCACCAATAGGTTTGGTTAAGAAGTCTTTCACTCCCATACGTAACGCTTTAGCAACGTCCGCCATGTCACCCGTCGCCGAAATTACAATAACCGGTAGTGACGGGTACTCTACGCGCACCTCTTCGGTGAACTCCATGCCAGTAAGAAGTGGCATAGCTAAATCACAAAGCACTAAGTCCGGCTCAGTGATACTAAGTAGTTTTAAAGCCTCTAATCCATCCCCAGCTTCTGTTACTTGGTGGCCCGTTGCCTCAAGAAAGTTTCGGGTAACGGTTCGAAATACGGGATCATCATCAACAACCATAATCCGCGCACTGTGTTGCTGATGAGGTATAGCCACAGCAGCCCGACTGTCGGTATTAGACATAAAATTACGCCTCACAAAATTTATTGAGCTTGTTGTTATTATTTTTTGGTTTACATTAAACCTCGTACCGTAGGACACGTTACAATAATGCATTTATATGTATATGCAGGCAGCAGAACAAACTGCTCCTGAGTATTTTAACTGTAGGCAGAAATTCGTTTTTATACAAATGTACCCTTGGGAGAGTTTTTTTAATACAATAGCTAAAGTTGAAAAAATCAAACAACCCTTTGATATCAAGTTAGTTTGCTTGAGAGCACTTGTGTTATTTAGCAACAACGCTTGAAATTAACCACGCCAGCTTGACAAGGTGTAAGCTATACTAAAAGCCAATTAATACAAATAGTTGAATATATGAAACTTGACGATTTAAATCTGTTCCGACTTGTTGTGGAAAATGGGAGTTATACAGCAACTTCTCGTAAGACAATGATCCCTGTTGCAACAATTACTCGACGTATACAGGCTCTAGAGGATTCTTTGAATCTTCGTTTACTGAATCGTCACGCGCGAAAACTGTCTTTAACTGAAGCGGGTGAACGCTTCTATAATGAGTGCTCTCCTCTTCTCCAGCGTCTTACTAGCACTACCGAAGATATCGCAGATGAATGCAAAGGTGCGTCTGGTAAACTAAAAATATCGTCACCTTCTAATTTGACTAAGCGCATGATGATGCCGATGTTCAACGACTTTATGTCTAAATACCCTGACATCAGCCTTGAGCTAACGATGAGCAATCATGCCGATCAACTAGACCCAACGGAATGGGACGTTATTTTCCGCGTCGGTCCTCAACGCGATTCAAGTTTAATCGCTCGTAAGATCAGTACAGTCAAAGATATCCTTGTTGCGCATCCTGACTATCTGTCATTAAACGGCGAGCCTAAGCATGCTGAAGAATTATCAACACACCGCCTATTAAAAGGCGCACCGTTAATTAAATGGCAACTGAAAAATACCAGTGGCGAGTCCATTATTAACAACACGAAAGGCCGTTTCGAAGCCAATAGCTTAAATGTGGTTCGCAGAGCATGTTCTGCGGGTTTGGGTATTACCTTGATGCCCGATGTCATGCTAAAAGAGTACATAAACAACGGCGAACTAGTTCGAGTGCTACCAGAGTGGAGTGCCAACCCTCGCGATATTTATATGCTTTATAACCATAAAGATCATCTTCCTGAAAAAGTCCGTCTGTTCATCGACTTTGTTATCGATTACTCACTTCATTGATCGTTCAGTAGCAACGGCTTCAAAATTTAGACACAAAAAAACCAGAGCTTGCTCTGGTTTTTTCTTTTCATCGTTCGCTTATTCGTTATGCAGTTCTAGATTTGCTAGATCCGCTTGGATATCACGTTGCGTCTTTGCATCATCGCTACGTAGCGAGTCAAGGAAGTCAAGATACGTTTGGTCAATATCGCCAGTTACATATTCGCCGTTGAATACAGACGCCTCAAACAATTTCACATCTGGGTTTCCAAGACCAACAGCTTCAATTAGGTCAGGAATGGTTTGATAAATCAGTGCGTCCGCACCAATTTGCTTACAGATAGCATCGTTGTCACGGCCGTGAGCAATCAGCTCATTGGCACTAGGCATATCAATACCATAAACGTTAGGGAAGCGGACTTCCGGTGCAGCAGAAACCATGAATACTTTGTTAGCACCCGAGTCACGTGCCATCTCAATGATTTGCTCTGACGTTGTACCGCGAACAATAGAGTCATCCACCAACAGAACGTTCTTACCTTTAAATTCTGAGCGAATGGCATTAAGTTTACGGCGAACCGACTTCTTACGCTGCTGCTGCCCAGGCATAATGAAGGTACGACCTACATAACGGTTTTTAACAAAACCTTGGCGGTATGGCTTATCGATAGCCTGAGCGATTTGCAAAGCGATATCACATGATGTTTCAGGGATTGGGATAACCACATCAATGTCTAGATCCGAGTATTCTTGCTGAATGCGCTCACCCAACTTCTTACCCATTTCAACACGTGCGCTGTAAACAGAAATCTTGTCAATGAATGAATCAGGACGAGCAAAGTAGACAAACTCAAAAATACATGGGTTTAGGCTTGGATTGTCAGCACATTGACGAGTGAAGAGCTCACCGTCAAACGTTACATAAATCGCTTCACCAGGAGCAACATCGCGAACAAAGTCAAAGCCTACTGCATCAAGAGCTACTGACTCAGAAGCCACCATGTACTCGGTTTTGCCTTCAACATCACGTTTGCCTAAACATAGCGGCCGGATACCGTTTGGGTCACGAAATGCAATCATACCGTGACCGATGATCATAGCAGCTACTGCGTAAGCCCCTTTGATAGTGCGATGCACATTAGTAACAGCTCTGAAGACATCATCAGATGTTACATTGCCTTTTACTGTATCAATTTCATGAGCTAGAACATTCAGCAATACTTCAGAATCGGACGTAGTGTTCACATGACGGCGGTCTTTTTCAAACAGCTTCTCACGAACTTCGTGAGCATTAGTCAAGTTACCATTGTGAGCCAGTGTGATTCCGAACGGTGAGTTTACGTAGAAAGGTTGAGCTTCTGAAGCGCTTGAGCTGCCTGCTGTAGGGTAACGAACATGTCCAATACCAACACAACCCTGGAGGCGTTGCATATGCTTCGCTTCAAATACGTCTTTTACTAGACCATTCGCCTTACGCAGACGAAAACGATTGCTTTCTATGGTAACAATACCAGCGGCATCTTGGCCACGGTGCTGTAAAACGGTCAAAGCGTCATAGATAGACTGATTCACAGGCGTTGAGCCAACGATTCCAACAATACCACACATGTCCTAATCCTCGATTTGCGACATTAGCTGGCGCCATTAGGCGCCAGACAGGAAACTAGAAGTTGCTTCGATGTGTTCAAAAAACGGCTGTATCACAAGTTTAAATTGCGGAACAAGTTGGGAAGACTCCCACCATTCACTGCTATTTAGTGTCGTGAAGGTATCAACAAAGAACAATACCGCAGAAACAATTAACACACCTCTAAGCGCGCCAAATACGATACCTAATACTCTGTCAGTACCCGATAGACCCGTTTTTTGCACTAACTGCCCTAAAACATAATTAATTAACGCCCCAACAATCAGTGTGGCAACAAATAGGGCAGCAATTGCGGCGCCATTTCGGAACATCTCATCTTCGATATTGGTAAAGTACACCGCAAGTTTTGCGTAGTACTGGCTGGCAATAAAAAATGCGCCGAACCATATCACTAAAGACATTGCCTCTTTGGCAAATCCGCGAACTAAACTGATTAAAGCTGAAAGCCCAATCACACCCAAAATGACAAAATCTAACCAATTCATGAATTCTTCATCTCAAGTTGGCGCGCATTTTAACAGAAAAATCCGCGACGCAAACGTTTTCTTATGGATTTAGTGGTTTAAATTTGAGCAATTGACCTTTTGAACCGGTAATTTTCTCCAATTCTAGCAATTGCTTCTCAAGTTTACTTTTTGAAACATCTGGACCTATGATGACACGCGTAAAGGTGGCTTCCTGTTTTACATGTGCTTGATAGCCGCGTTTTTGTAGGTCGGCAACAAGACCGCGAGCATTATCTGCATTCTTAAGAGCCATAAGCTGAATAATCCATGCACTATCAGCATACTCATTACGCTCAGGCACTTCTTTCACTGCAACATCCACGACATCACGCTTATCTTGTTCGGCCTGCTGCTCAGGTGTTGCAGCCAGCTCTTCCCCTACTGTTGCTTGAACAGGCGAGTCAGGTAACACCGATGTGTCTTCTTCTGGCTCTAGTACCTCAAAGCTTTCTACTTGAGCGCTGATTTCAGGCTTAAGCGGAATACTGGCAAACTCTTCTTTGTAATGAAGCTTTTTACCATCAAGTAGGTCAGGCAAAATGATGACACCAACTGCGACCAATACTATGGTACCCACCAAGCGGCTTTGAAATTTACTCGCCATTGATACTCCTTAATTACTTTATTGCTCTTGAGCGTCTAACTTCTCACAATGCTCAAGAACTTCGCCAACGGTATGGAAGGATCCTACGACCAAAATCATATCGTCTGACTTTGCTTCACTTTTCGCGGCTTGATATGCACTTACTGGGTTGTCATATCGCTTTAGAGCATTGCCAGACATTAAATGCTGGCACAGTTCGTCTGCACTCGCCGCTCTTGGCCCTGATAATGACGCCGGATACCAATCTTCAGTTAATGGGTTTAACACTCGAATGGTCTCTTCGATATCCTTATCATGCAACATGCCAATCACGACTTTAAATCTGCGATTTGGGTAATGCTTAGAAAGCTGTGCAACCAGATACTCTGCTGAATGAGGGTTATGAGCTACATCGAGAATGGTTACTGGCGATTCGGTAAGCATCTGCATACGACCCGGAAGACGCGCTTGCTTAAGTCCATTCACGATATTAACGTCGGAAATGTCCAATTCTGCCGCCCCTAAAGCCATCAACGCAGTGTTGGCGTTCATTAGTGGCAAGACTGGTACGGGCAAGTCCTCAAGCATGAATGTGCCATGTTGCCATGCCCATGTGTGTTCAGACGTCAGTTTGTAGTCAAATTGAATACCCGTTTGGTAGAAATTCGCCTTAATATCATCAGCATGCGCAGGCACAGTTGCAGGTGGTTTTGGTTGGCCACATATTGCTGGCTTCCCAGATCTAAAGATTCCTGCTTTCTCGAACCCAATGACATTGATGTCGTCACCCAGCCAATCAACATGATCTACTGCAAGGCTAGTAATGACCGAAACGTCGTGATCAACCACATTGGTTGCATCAAGACGCCCACCTAGGCCCACTTCCAGTAAAACCACTTCCACTTTGTTTGCCTGAAACTGTCGCAATGCGGCAAGCGTGGCGTACTCGAAAAAGCTAAGGCTGACTTCGCCACGTAGCTTTTCGATATAGTCAAACGCACGAGTGTGTGATTCATCAGGAAGATCGCTACCATTAACGCGAACACGCTCGTTGTAACGAATAAGGTGTGGGGAACTATAAACACCGACTGAATAACCTGCATCTAGCAAGATTGCTTCCATAAGCGCGCAGGTAGAGCCTTTACCGTTAGTGCCAGCGACGGTAATGACTGTTGGGGCAGGTTTGGTCAATTGACCTTTTTGGGCGACTACCGAAACTCGATCTAAACCTAGGTCGATAGCACTAGTATGAATACTATTTAAGTAATCAAGCCACACCTGTAAAGAAGATGTGGCTTGTGGAATGGATTGTGAACTCATTTAGCCGTCAATATCTTAACGTTTGATAACTTAGTGAGTACTTTACCCTTTTTCGTCCGCTTCTGGTACTTCATATGTAGGTTCTTCTGGAGAATCTTCAACAGAGACCACTAAAGGAGACGCTTTATTTGTCATTTTAGCAAGTAGGCTACCTACGCGTTGACGCATTTCACGGCGGTCAACAATCATATCAATCGCACCGTGCTCAAGTAAAAACTCACTACGTTGGAAACCTTCTGGTAAGTCTTCACGAACCGTTTGCTCGATAACACGACGACCAGCAAAACCGATCAATGCTTTTGGTTCACCGATATTGATATCACCCAGCATTGCTAAACTCGCCGATACACCACCCATAGTTGGGTCGGTCATAACAGAAACGAACGGTAGACCTTTTTGAGATAGGCGCTCAAGTGCAGCACTGGTTTTCGCCATTTGCATTAGAGACATTAGTGCCTCTTGCATACGAGCACCGCCACTGGCAGAGAAACACACTAAACCACAGTTGTTTTCTATAGCCGCTTCTACTGCACGCACAAAACGAGCACCAACCACAGAGCCCATAGAGCCCCCCATGAAGGAGAACTCAAATGCACATGCGATGACTGGGTTACCCAGTAGTTCACCTTGCATGACAACGAGTGCATCTTTCTCACCACTATTTTTTTGAGCAGCAGAGATACGCTCTTTATAGCGCTTTGAATCTTTAAACTTCAGCTTGTCTTGTGGTTCAAGCTCAGTACCAAGTTCAACGCGATTACCTTCATCTAGGAATGTTTCTAGACGACGACGCGCTTTCATTCGCATATGGTGGTCACACTTAGGACACACCTCTAGATTACGCTCTAATTCAGCATGATAAAGTACTTGCTCACAGGAAGTACATTTAGTCCAGATACCTTCTGGGATAGACGCTTTGCGCGAGCTAACGATGTTGCTTTTTTCTAAAATTTTTTCAAGCCAACTCATGGAAGACCTTTTCTCTTGTGACCCCCGCCTAATGGCGAGAGATTGAAATTCTAATTAATGCCGTTGGATTAAACCATATTACAGGCTAACTGTAGATAAAAAACTGGTTGTACCTATCCTTGTGACATTGCCATAAATATTTGTAACGCCGAAAGTCTCTACTGATTTTCGAGTACAATTACCAACCAGAGTTCAAATCATTCGGCAAAAATAGTGGACCAATTGGTGCTTCTGGGAGCTGGTACTCACTTGGATAATCCACATCGACCAAATACAGGCCTTCAGCTTTTGCCGTTGCGCCAGCTAGCTTGCGATCTTTCTGCTGCAATAGCCATTCAATCCACTCTGGTGGCTGCTCACCTTTACCCACCACAATCAGGCTGCCAGTGATATTACGCACCATATGATGAACAAAGGCATTCGCTTTGATATCAATCACAACATACGGTCCATGACGAGAAACATTGAGGTGCATGATGTTACGCCATGGGCTTCGAGACTGACAGTGAACCGCTCTAAATGAGGTAAAGTCGTTTTCGCCCAGCAAATATTGACCTGCTTGGTGCATTTTTTCTGCATCAAGTTCGCCATGATAATGACTAATACCAGAAGACAAAATGCCAGGTCGCAATGCGTGGTTAAAGATCACATAACGATAGCGTCGAGCGGTCGCCGAAAAACGAGCATGAAACTCTTCAGGGACTTCTTTTGCCCAACGCACAGCGATATCCTTAGGAAGATTCGCATTCACGCCCATGGTCCAGGCAGCTGGCTTACGAATGACAGAAGACTCAAAATGAACCACTTGCCCAGTGCCATGCACACCAGCATCTGTTCGACCAGCACACTGTACTTCTACCGGTTGATTTGCAACGATCGATAGCGCTTTCTCCAGTTCTTCTTGCACACTGGAGACGTCTCTTTGTCTTTGCCAACCGTAGTAGTTTGCACCGTTATATTCGATACCTAATGCAACTTTCATCGTTTTCTCTGTCTATCTGTCAATTTTCAAAGGGGGCAAAGTATATACCCAACTCATAAAGGTATAAACCCGCAGGTGGTGAATCCTTTGTCATCAAAGCGTAAAAGCAAAAACGGCGGTCATTCAACCGCCGTTTTACATCACTTTTACTTACTGGTATTCGGAAAGCTTAGCCAGCAAGGCCTTTGCTTCTGATTGAATATTGCCACTACCTTCTAGTAGCGCTTTCTCAAGTAATTTCACCGCACCCTCGAAATCGTTCATTTCGATGTAGATCTTGGCAAGGTCGAGGTTACCTGCGGCTTCGGAATCCGAATCAACATCGACTTCGGTAATTGGACCAATGACATCAGGGAACTCATCCAATCCCACATCCAACTTCAACTCTTCTTCCTCATCACTGGAAGCATTATCGTCGACCTGTGCCATCAGCTCATCAATCGTCATAAATTGATCTGCGCTGTCCTCAAAGTCGGCAACAGGGTCTTGGGAAGCCCAATCCTCTTCACTGGCATCAGCTAAAGAACCAGCATGAGTATTGTTCCAAATTTCCTGTTCTTCATCTGGGATTTGGTGATCGATCGATGCTCGCTGCTCGTCAGTCAATGAGAAACCATTCCAGTCTTCACCACCTTCTTGGTCTGGAGAATCTTGCAGCATCACACCCAAATCCATCCCAGCACTATCCGCCGTTGTTTGGTCAACAGGGCTAATATTTGAGAACGCTTGCTCGCCCTCTTGCAGCAACTCCCCAAGCTGACCTTCTTGCTCTATAGCTGACATGTCTACCATAGAAAAAGCATCTGCTAGAGCATCAATTTCTGAGTGATCTAATGTTTCACCTACCATGTCTTGCTCAACTGCAAAACTCGGCTCTCGTTCAGAAGCGGACGACGCCATATCCTCCGCAGCTTGTGACTCATCGTATTCCGGTAGATCCTCTAGCGAAATAGCGCCATCGGTGAACTCATCCTGAGCCGAAGGCTCATGAACAAGCTCAGGCTCTGCTTGCGCGCTATCCGCATACGCGTCCTCTTCGGTGTAATCAGGAAAATCAAACTCTTCAATCGGTTCTCGTTCCGGCACCGTTTGAGTAGCATCTGATTGAGGGGCAGTTTCAATGTCACTCTCTGTGTTGTGGGCAACCTCTACCTCTTCTGGCAATTCAATGTCATGAAGTACAGCTTCAATCTCCGCTTCGCTAACATCGCTAGGCTCAGACGCCTCTTGCTCTATTGGTTGTCCTGCCAACACATCAGCAAGCGCATCTTCTTCGCTATACTCAGGCAGTTCATCATCGGCCATAGCAAAATCGGCAGCCAGTTCCGAATCCGGCTGCAAGGTATCCTCAGCGTCACCCTCTGCATCGGCGAAAGCATTTTCTTCGTTATATTCACTTTGCAAAGCTTTGGCTAAAAAGTCATCGTCAGACTCTTGCTCTTGAGATGATTCCGCCACTTCGGCTTCTAGCGCAGTTGATGGAGTATTCTCATCATCTATCAACCAATCATCATCTTGAGGAATTCCAAACTCATTCGCCATCAAAGCTTCAAGTTCTTTCTGTTCTTGCGAATCATCACGCGGCACTGTGTCCGACTCTCCTACCCCTTCAATTTCAGGAGAGAAGTCGAACTCATCTTCAAATGCAGTACTCGCATTGTCACTGGCTGACGTTTGTTGCTGATGCGCCTCGTGATGTCGCTCGTTCTCTTGCGAAACTTCGCTTTCAAAACTTGACGATAACGACGGTTCAGCAATGCCTTGTTCATCTGAAATAGAATCAACGTCAGGAACATTATTATCTAAGTCATCTAATGTTGATGGCTCTTCCACTTGAGATTGTGCTTCGCCGGCAGGATCTTGCGAAGATGAAGACAGACCCATCGAATCTAGCTCTTCCATATTGACTTGCTCAGCCTCAGCAGTAGCTGGTAGCAACTCAGCATCTAATGCCAGATCGAGGTCATCCTCTAAGCGCTGCTCTTCAGTTACATTTTGCGCTGCGACAGCCGTACTCTCTTCGACCAACCTATCTACATCTGCACTTTCTTCTACATCAGTACTTTCTGCCACAGCCATTACGTCGTCATTCTCAGGCTGTTGTGCTAGTGGAGATTCGGCTTCTACTGTTGAAGACTCAAAGTTTGATGGCTCAAGGTCAGAAAGTTCAAGTTTGCTGTCTTCGATCTCACTATCTAAATCAATATCTGCGCCGATTAGGTCGTCAGAGGCAAACGGGTCAAGATCAACAGCTTGTTTCTCATCAGAGGCTGAATCGCCTAACGTACTTTCAAACAGTAACTCATCAAGTAAGTCGGTATTGTTTTCATCAAGCTCTAAGTCTTCATCTGCCAGTAAAGTGACGTCATCTAGGTCTAAATTCTCGGAAGATTCAAACTCCTTGTCAGTGGCTTCTTTCTCATCAGCATCGACTATTTCATCGAGCATTAGATCAGAATCATCCAAATCAGACAGCTCAAAATCCTCGTCCAGCATATCGTCTAGAAGCGTGATTTCTTCGTCTTGTGCCAGTTCAGAGATATTAGACTGTGGCGCTTCAGGCGTTGCGTCTATTTGTGAGAACTGGGCAAAAAGGTCATCAATATCGGCATTGTCAACAGGTTCATCTGCTTGCTCTGGTGTCATCTCTGATGCGGTTTCATTATCCGTCTCAATATCAAGATCATCCAGATTGAAGTCACCATCACTTTCTAGATCAAAGCTATCACCCGCAAGTAACTCGTCCATGTCCGCTTGATTTAGTGAGTTTTCAGGTTCCTCCGAATCAAGGTCAGCCATTTCAGTACTAGACGTGCCGTTAAAATCAGCGAATAGATCGTCGAGCTCTTGTTGAGAAACAGGCTCTGAATCTGTATCAGACAAGTTTAAATCGAGGTCATCTTCTCCATCTGGAACTGCAACATCGTTGAGTGCACGTTCCATTTCTTCAAGACCTAATGCCTTTTCACCATCTTTAACGCTGATGCCGTTATTACTCGCGTCAAGATCAACAAAACCGATATCCAGTTCACCATCTTCATCGATACTGGCAAACGGGTCTTCTTCATCATCGTCTAAATTGAAATCAAGATCGCTATCATTCAAATCGGCGAAGATATCATCTTCTGGCTGTTGCTCTACCTCTAATTGGCTACTGTCATCATCTTCCTCAATCCCGGCAAGCAGGTCATCCGAGAACGGGTTATCATCATCCAGAGCATCAACCGCAACAGCTGCAGTAGCAACACCGGCAGTCGCTACCGCAACATCAGAAGACGGGGTTGAGATATTGGCTTCTTGATTACTAGCATTCTGCGTCTTTTGCTTACGAGATCGTAAAACCATCATTACCAACAAGCCGATCAGCAATGCAGGAACAAATGCTAATAAGGCAACAAACCAAGGCTTAGCTAACCAAGTATCCAACTTGCTCGGCGCAAGCCTTGCCATCTCTGCTTGCTTGCGTTTCTCTTCACTGAGCTGTCGCTCAACCTCTGTACGAATACGCTCTTCGTTGCTAACTTCAGTTTTTAGAACTTCCACTTCATTTTGGACTTCTGACAACATCAACCTCAATTGATGATTACGCTCTTCTAGGGAAAGCAATTCACTTTCTGAACGCGTCAACTCTTCCTGAAGCTTTTGAGTTAGCTCTTGTGCTGGCGGCTTAATCTCACCCGACTCAATTAAGCCTTTCGCCGCTGGGATAACTTGCTCTAAACCTTTCTGAGGTTTGATGTCCGAAACTTTTTCGTTCGTGACTTGCGAAGGAACTGATTTGGTTGTCGCCGAAGTTTCAACCGTTGGTTTCACATCAGTCGGTTTTACCTCAGGTTTTGATTCAGCGACCACCTTGGCCTGTCTCTGTGTCGCTGTTGAATTGAGTTTATTTTGATGGGCAGCAAGTACGGCTAAGGCTTCTTGTAAATCGACACGATTGATTTGAGCGTCAGACGGGATGCGTAGCTCGCTGTTAGGTACCAGCTTATGAATATTGTTTTGCTCAAATACAGCAGGGTTGAGTTGATAAAAGGCGTAAATCGTTTGTTGTACGGTAGCGTCTGCTGGTTTAAATCGACTTGCAATCGACCAAAGAGTTTCGTCGACTTTAGTGGGCCCATAATAGCGAGCAGGCGTTTCAGAATCTGGAGTAACTTGATTACGAATTGGCTGTGAAAACTGTGGCGCAGCCAGAGCTTCACCGTTAGGACCAGTTAATCGAATAGTATCAGCGCTGATAGAAAAAGAAGTCGTCGCTCCTGCTAGTGCAAGTGTCACCAGCAAAGGCTTTAAAAAATGATGCATGGAAGGCTCAGCTGTCTGCGATAAAAAATACAAATCTAATCTTGGTACTATATCGGATAATCACTGCAAAACTATAGCTCAGCCTTGAAAAAACATGATTCAAGCATGATATTCGTACCAATTTTGTCACACTATACAGAACAAAGGCCTCTAACAAGAGGCCTTTAATTATCAACTTAAATTGAACGTAACGAGTTTAGAAGTAATCACGAATTAACACTTCTGCGATTTGCACCGCATTCGTCGCAGCGCCTTTACGGACGTTGTCTGCCACTACCCAAAGGTTGACACCGCTGTGGTGACTGATGTCATTGCGAATACGACCAACCATAACGTGGTCTTTGCCACCCGCATCACGAACTTGAGTTGGCATATCTTCACCATGGAATACTTCAATACCGTCCGTTTGTTCTAACAGTTGCGTCACTTCTTCCGCTGAAATTGGTGCACGAGTTTCTAAGTGTACCGCCTCAGCATGGCCGTAGAATACTGGAACTCGAACACACGTTGGGTTCACCATGATGCTCGCATCATTGAAAATCTTCTGAGTTTCCCACACCATTTTCATTTCTTCTTTGGTGTAGCCGTTGTCCATAAACTGGTCAATCTGTGGAATACAGTTAAATGCGATTTGCTGGCTAAATGCTTTATTTTCAACCGGTTTGCCATTTAGTAGCATTGCGGTTTGACCCGCTAGCTCATCAATACCTGTTTTACCCGCGCCAGACACTGACTGATACGTCGTGACATTAATACGGTCAATACCTACTGCGTCATGAATAGGCTTCAATGCAACCAACATTTGAATAGTTGAACAGTTTGGGTTAGCGATAATGTTACGGTTACGGAACTCAGCAATCGTTTCTGGATTAACTTCCGGGACAACCAAAGGAACATCATACTCATAGCGGAAGTTTGAGGAGTTATCGATAACGACTACACCCTCATCAGCTGCAATTGGTGCCCACTTAGCTGATTGCTCACCACCAGCAGAGAACAGTGCGATGTGAACCTGAGACCAATCAAAGTTTTCTACATTCTCTACTCGAACGGTTTTACCATTAATGCGATAAGTTTTACCTTCACTACGCTCGCTAGCCAGCAAGTAAATGTCACCCATTGGAAATTCGCGTTCTTGAAGCACTTCCACCATAGTTTCACCTACAGCGCCGGTTGCTCCAAATACAGCAATATTAAATTGTTGGCTCATTGGTTACCTCGATTTGAAATCCTAGTTCTGCTAAAGGTGCTAAATTGCATGAATCGCTACCCTTAACAAGGATGGCGCCATATTCACGCCTATCCCAATAATTTTTGCGCATTTTATCAAAGCCGCCTTCATTGTGAATTTCACGGCGGAAAATTGCGTCGTCTTTGCGTACATCATAGATGATTTGAGTCATGCTATGCAGTGTCGCTTCATTCCACTCTCTATCTAATGTAATTTGTGGAATGGGTGCAATAGGTAATAAAGCATCTGGGTTAGCACGTTCAGATAGCTGCAAAAATTCACAATAGCTATTGAAGATCATCGTGGTACCGCGAGCTTTGCCCTCTAAACCATAGCCTGCAATATGAGGGGTCGCGAACGTTAACAGAGGAAGCAGGTCGAAATCAACTACTGGTTCAAACTCAAACACGTCAAGAACAGCAGTAAACCCATCGTTCTTAAGTAGTCGCTGCTTTAGAGCAGCATTATCCACCACAGGACCTCGTGCTGCATTTATTAAGATTTGGTCAGATCTAAAATTGTTTAAACGCGCTTCATCGATTAAATGGTGAGTGGGAAATTCACCATCTCGTGTGATTGGCGTGTGCATAGTGATGACATCAGATTGCTCTAATAGTACATCTAGGTCGGTAAATTCACGGCTGTCGCCTTGTTGCTGCTTAAGAGGGTCGTTGAGCAGAACCTTAATACCAATACCTTGTAAACATTTTTGGAGATAGCTTCCGACTTGACCACAGCCAACAATGCCCACTGTTTTATCAAAAATAGAGAAGCCTTGTTGCTGAGCAATAACCATCAAGCTACTGATCACGTATTCCGCAACGCCAACCTTATTGCAACCTGGCGCAGCAGTGAAAAAGATACCACGCTGTTGCAACAATGCTTGATTAACATGATCCATGCCTGCTGTTGCTGTACCGACAAATTTCAATTTGTTCGCTTTTTCTAACAACGATTCATTCACTTTTGTGATCGAACGTATCATCAGCGCATCAACGTCAATAAGGTCGTGAGCAGTTAGCTCACGTCCTGGTTTCGCTATCACTTCACCTAGCTGCTCGAACAATTCGACAGCATAAGGCATTGCTTCATCAACAATAATCTTCATTGTTTTGTCCAAAGGGTGTTGTCCTTACCTAGGCGTGAATTGTGCAAGATCTTCACCACAGTGTCGAGAGAACTCTTTTCAAATTCCCTAGATAGAAAAATGCCCAGCCAATAATGGCTGGGCAATATCCAGAACAAAAGGATTTTAACCCGCTCTCCAGGAGTTAAAACTTGCGTCTGCGACCAATTTTCACTGGTCAGCTCTGGAAATCATAATAACTGATTATCCAGTCTTAGCCTTGATACTTTTTCAATACTAGCGTTGCGTTAGTACCGCCAAAGCCAAAGCTGTTTGACATCACTGTATTCAGTTCTTGTTCACGAGTTTCAGTAACAATATCTAGGCCTTGGGCTGCTTCATCCAGTTCTTCAACGTTGATGCTTGGTGCAATAAAGCTGTGATGTAGCATTAGCGCAGAATAAATTGCTTCATGAACACCAGCTGCTCCCAATGCGTGACCTGTCATTGCTTTTGTCGCTGAGATTGCAGGGCTATTGCCGCCGAATACTTCTTGAATAGCGCCCAGTTCTTTTACGTCGCCAACAGGAGTTGATGTTCCGTGAGTGTTTACATAATCAATCACTTCTACATCTTGCATCGCCATCTTCATACAACGAACCGCACCTTCGCCAGATGGTGCTACCATGTCGTAGCCATCAGAAGTTGCACCGTAACCTACGATTTCACCGTAGATAGTCGCGCCACGAGCTAGAGCATGCTCGAGCTCCTCGACAACAACCATACCGCCACCACCAGAGATAACAAAACCGTCACGGTTTGCATCGTAAGTGCGAGAGGCTTTTTCTGGTGTTTCGTTGTATTTAGTAGATAGTGCGCCCATAGCATCAAACATCATAGTTTGAGTCCAATCAAGCTCTTCACCACCACCAGCAAATACGATGTCCTGTTTACCAAGTTGAATCAGTTCCATCGCATGGCCGATACAGTGTGCCGACGTCGCACATGCAGAACTCATCGTGTAGTTCACACCACGGATTTTAAATGGAGTCGCCAAACATGCAGAAACAGTTGAAGACATAGTACGAGGTACCATGTAAGGACCAACACGCTTCACGCCTTTTTCGCGAATAGTGTCTACCGCTAGTGTTTGGTTTAGTGCTGACGCACCACCAGAACCAGCAACAATACCCGTGCGGTCATTTGATACTTGGTCTTCTGTTAGACCCGCATCAGCAATTGCCTGTTCCATAGACAGATAAGCGTACGCCGCAGCATCACCCATAAAGCGCATTTTTTTACGATCAATGTGCTCAGCTGGGTTGATTTTCAGGTCGCCCCACACTTGAGAACGAAGGCCCATCTCTTTGAACTGCTCAGAGGCGTTAATACCAGAACGGCCTGCTTTTAGAGACGCTAAAACTTCTTCTACGTTGTTACCGATGCTCGAAACAATACCCATACCGGTAATTACGACTCGTTTCATGTGACTTTCCTATAAATTCAAAAACTGCTAAATGATAACGAAGATACAGGATATAAGTGGTCAGCTTTCCCATAAATTCGTACAATCCGCACCAATAAATGCTATCGATGCCCTAATAACTGTAGTTGTGATAACTTTCTAGTAACGGGTATAACACAAGTTAAGTGTCAATATTATGACTTCCATCACTCACGCTCAACTCGACTGGAATGAGTCGGGTACTCCAGTTTCAGACCAATTTGACGATGTTTACTTCTCTAATGTCAATGGGTTAGAAGAAACACGTTACGTTTTTTTGAAACAAAATCGCCTTCCGGAGCGTTGGCAGGATTTCGAACAACGACGTTTTGTCATTGCTGAAACCGGATTTGGTACCGGCCTCAATTTCCTTGCAGTGTGGCAATGGTTCGAACAGTTCCGAATGAGCAATCCGGATTCGACACTTCAAGAACTGCATTTTATTAGCTTTGAGAAATACCCTCTCTCAAAAACCGATCTAGAAAAAGCGCATCAAGCATGGCCGGAGTTAGCTCCTTATGCCGAACAGTTGCAAGCACATTACCCTATGGCTGTACCGGAATGTCATCGCATTGTCTTAGCGGATGGCGCGATAACGCTAGATCTCTGGTTTGGCGATATAAAAGACTGCATGCCGCTAGTACCCACACCAAACGAAGGTATAGTAGATTGTTGGTTCTTAGATGGTTTTGCGCCAAGTAAGAACCCAGAGATGTGGAATCAAGAGCTGTTTAACGGCATGGTTAAGCTCGGTAAACAAGATTGTACTTGTGCAACGTTCACGGCAGCAGGTTTTGTTCGAAGAGGTTTAATCGAAGCTGGTTTCGATATGCGTAAAGCCAAAGGTTTTGGCACAAAGCGTGACATGATTGTCGGTCAAATCGCGCAGAAAATGCCATTCACAAACTATCACTCACTGTATTATCGACCAAATCTAAATACACCAGAACAAGTAGCCATCATTGGTGGCGGTATTGCCAGTGCTTGCCTAACAAAAGCGTTAGCAAATCGAGGAATTCACAGTCAACTATTTTGCAAAGACAGTGAACCTGCTCAAGGTGCATCCGGAAACAAACAAGGTGCGGTTTACCCACTTCTTAACGGCGAACACAAAGGCGTATCGAGAGTGTTTGCTCCAGCATTTATTTATGCCCGCCAGTTTGCGGAGCAAGCAGCAACCACAATCCCTTACGACCACGACTGGTGCGGTGTCACGCAACTGATGTGGGACGAAAAATCTGCTACTAAACTCGAACGTATGTTGTCAGGAGGCTTTCCGACAGCGCTTATCCATAAGTTGGATGCAGAACAAACCTCAGAGACCATCGGCCTCCCTTCGCCGCATGCGAGCATTCACTACCCTCTCGGAGGTTGGTTATGTCCATTCCAGCTCACTCAAGGTCTAATCCAAAGTAGTGTAAACGATGGAAAAAGTAGTGCTTACTTTAATTTAGAAGTAGCTGAGCTAAAACAAGGGCAGGACGGAAAGTGGCAAGTCATCCTCGTTGACGGCACTATCCATCAAACTCACTTCGACACAGTTATCGTTGCTAATGGCCATAAATTCAGTGCTATAAAACAAACAGAGAAACTGCATCTTACGGCGGTAAAAGGACAAGTCAGCCATATTCAGACGACAGATAAGCTCAAATCGCTAAAGTCGGTGCTATGTTATGACGGTTACATGACGCCAAACAATCCACAAACAGGCACCCATTGCATCGGCGCAAGCTACGATCGAAAACACATCGATAACCAATTTGATCAACAAGCTCAGTTCGAAAATGCAGAAAAACTCAGACACTGTATTCAAGACGTCGAATGGGTAAATGAGGTAGACACCTCAGATAACCAGTCACGACAGGGGATTCGCACCGTAAGTCGAGATCACTTACCCTTCGTTGGTCAAGTGTGTGATTTTGATAAGCTGGATGCCTCCTATTCGGAGGACGACAACACGTTAACTGAACTTCCGAATTATGGCGGCTTATATTGTATGCTCGGTTTAGGCTCTAGAGGACTGAGTTCTGCGCCACTTTTGGCTGAGCTATTAGCCTCTGAGATTTGCGGTGATCCTCTTCCGCTACCCGTGGATGTTTTATCACAACTGCATCCCGCTAGGGCTTGGGCAAAACGAATCATAAAATCAAAACCTTTATCCCTATAAGCAAACCCACATCAGCCACGCCCTACCTCGTGGCTGATGCCTTTCATTTCTGCTATCTCAAAACCAAAAAAGCGTTCAAGAAATGAGAAACTCGAATAATCTGCAACAAATTCAAACCAATCCATTCGACTTAATGTGATCTAAATCCCATAATTTTCTCTAACACAGGGAGTGTTAGTATGATTTGGAGATCCATTTGGTTGATATGCTGCTTGCTTATCATTCATAGCCCGTTCGCGTTGAGTGCGAACCAGAACATCACGACAAGAGTTCTATTCGTTAACCCAGGCTTTGCCGAAGAGAGCTTCTGGGGAGACGTTGACGGCTACGCTCAAGCAGCGGCATCCTCACTGGGCTTAACCTTGGAGATACTTCACGGCAATAGAGACCACATTCTGACACAACAGTTGCTTGCAGAACGGATGCAAGTTTTACCCAAGCCCGACTATGTCGTTCTCGTTAACGAAAAAAGCAACGGCCTTGCATTATTGAACATGCTATCTGAATCAAATTGCTTTGTTTCTTTCGTACTTAACGACCTTTCCCCTTCAAACAAACAAACGCTGCGAACCGATCCAATATGGAATACGCGGCTTATGCCTGGCGTATTTCCCAATAACTTTAATATCGGATATCTCACTGCCAAAGATCTGTATCAAAAAGGAAAGGATAAACAAGGCGCCTTCGTAATCCTGTCAGGAGATAAAAACACTCCAGCCTCAAACAATCGCGAAGCAGGAGCTATGGCATTTGTGATGCAGCAAGAGCACACCACGATTGCGCAGCGAGTGTACGGAGATTGGCGAGAGGATCTGGCTTATGAACAAACCAAGGTCCTGCTTAAACGTCATCCAAAAGTCCGTTACATCTGGACCGCCAACGATCACATGGCATTTGGTGCTCAAAAAGCAATTAGCGAAGCGGGACGCAGTATAGGCAACGACGTATTTATTAGCACTATCAACACCTCACAGGCAGTACTATCGGAGCTGAAAGATGGGCATATTACTTCATTGGGCGGTGGACACTTCACTGCGGTCGGCTTGCAAATGGTTAAGATTCACCATCACCAGAAAGACCAGCGTTGGCCACAAAGAACCAAATTCAATCTATTCCAGATCATTCGTTACCCCTCTGAGCTTTTCTCTACGCTTGAGAACAAAGCATGGAACAACATAGACTTCGAAAATATCGACATTTTTGCCAACCCAATCGACCCTTTTGTTGTCAAAAGCGAGTGAACGATAGATGCAACGCTTCAATGCTATGTCCATCCGCAACAAAATTATCACTATTTTGATTATCGTTACGGGAGCTCTGGCGCTTTTAAACGTAAGCATTCAAGCCTATGTCGACTATCGACAGGAAATACACAATGTGAACAAACATACTCGAGTCCATGTACACTCGCTCACCTATCCCATTGCAGAGTCGCTATGGGATTTAGACCTCTCTCAACTTCAACAGCTTATGCTGAGCATTAGTGAGGATGATTACATTCGCAACATTCGTCTAACAGGTGTCGATGGTACCTATTTGGACGCTAATTTATCACCAAACATCAAAACCAACCCCTCAATACTGGAACTGCGATATAACGGTCGCTACCTCGGCAACATCTCTTACATGATTGACGATGAAATTATTCAAGAAGAAGTGATATCTAAGCTCGCATTAGGACTTTTACTTAACATTATCGAAGCCGTTATTATTCTGGTCGTTATTCTCTATATTGTTCGCAAGCTTATAACGACGCCACTTTTGGATCTATATCGCCTTTCGAAAGATATTAGTCCTAGAACCTCAAGCAAAGTGAAACTACCGCAAGATTTAACAGAGCGTACAGATGAACTATCCTATGTCGCTCACGCTTTACAAAACCTAAACAATACTTCTCGTAATGCGATTGCAGCACAGAAAAAAACTGAACGTCAGCTATTGCAGCATCAGAACCAACTTAAACATTCTATTGAAGTAACTATTCACCCGCG